>NZ_CP163443.1:9246914-10462393 GCF_041053055.1 Streptomyces sp. R41 | reverse complement strand
GCCCACAAACACACACACGCAACGAGAGCCCCAACACGACACCACTCGGCCCGATAGCCGTGCCTGACCCGCAAGTTGGGCATTGACCGCGCCGCGGCAACTACGCCGTGGACCGTGCCGGACAACGCCGGGCGCGGATCAAGCCGTCGCCCCCGACAAAGGAACCCAGGCTCACCGAGGCGATCACGGATCGATGGCCCCAGACCCCGCCGTTCGGCGGTCAGTTCGACGACACAGTCCCGCATCTGACCATCGCTCAGGGGCAAGACGATGCCGTGCCGGCGGAAGCCGAGACCGACCTTCGCGACAGGCTTCCCGTCACCGCCAGCGTGTCGTCGGTCGATCTCCTGGTCCACGACGGAACACGGTGGCAGCAGCGGGCGTCGTTCACGCTCCGCTGATCCCGCTGCTGGTCATCAGCCAGCCGCGCGCCTGCGGGCGACGTAGACCGTGTTGGCCGCACTCCCGCCTTGGAGCGGATTGTCGAAATCGACCACGTGCGCAGCACTCTCCACGAAGACCTCCGCCAGCACCGAGCCGAACTCTTCGTCCGGCGGATCGTTCGACCACAGCGCGAACACACCCCCGGGACGCAATAGCCCGGCCAGCGCGGTCAGACCGGCCGGCCGGTAGAACGCGGCATGGCCGGGATGCAGCACATGGCGCGGTGAATGGTCCACGTCCAGCAGGATCGCGTGGAAACGGCGACCAGGAGTCTCGGGGTCCACACCGGGCGGGGCCGCACCGACGGCGCCGCCGGCCGTACCCCCCGCAGGCACCGGTCCGCCCGCCGCCGCGCTCTGCGCAGCCATCGCGAAGAAGTCCCCGTGCACCAGCCGGCACCGGGGGTCCGACACCAGTCCCGCACCCAGCGGTACGAGCCCGCGCCGATGCCAGTCGATCACCTCTGCCAGGACGTCGACGACGATCAGCGAGCGCACCCGCGGATCATCCAGCGCCGCCCGGGCCGTATACCCGAGACCCAGCCCGCCCACCGCAACATCAAGCGGGCCCCCACGCAACTCCGCCAGCCCCAAACGGGCCAGCGCAACCTCCCCCGCCGTGAACAGGCTCGACATCAGATACTCGTCGCCGAGCTTGACCTCATACACCTCCTCCCCCGACACCGGCTCCAACCGACGACGCAGACTGATCTCACCCATCGGCGTCCGCCGCCAATCAATCTCCTCAAAACGTGCGCTCATCCAGTGCCCTTCTCCGCCACCACGCGCGGGAATGGGGGCCGCCCCCATTCCCGCACCCGACCGGCCCCTTCACCATCTCGCCGCCACTGTGCCCCGCCCCGAGCAACTGTCCACACACACCGCACGACACGCCCCCAGGACGCCCCGAGCGCTCTCGGACCATGCCCGGCAGCACATAACGACCGACAGACGGAAAACACTGAAACACCCACGCAGCCGACTCACCACCAAGAAACACCCGCTGCCGGCCGGGACGCCCACCAGCCCTCGACAACCTCCAATACCACCACCGCACTCCCCTCGAGCCGTGCCTCAGCACGAGCAAGCAAAACCGCACCGTCACCACGCGACAGCCGACGTCGACCATCCCAACGGCCCGCAGACAAGACAGCCCGTCACGGCGCCATGGAAAAGGTGTCTTCGGCCCAGTCGGCGAACGACGTCCAGCGCACATCGGGATGGGCGGCGTGCAGCGCCGACAGGTCGACGCGGTAGCCGGGGCCACGCAGGAACGTCCACATCGCCCGCATGTCCTCGTTGCCGATCTCGTTGAGCTGCACTTCGTTGTGGCGAACGGACCCACCGAGTGCCGTGCCCAACGCGGCTGCCATGTCACCGGGCGTGGGGGCGTCACTGGCGAGCTCGATACGCTGTCCGACAAACGCGTCCGGTGCGGCAAAAACGGCGGCGGTGAACTCGCCCAGATCGGGGCGTGCCAATTGCTGCAGCGGACGGTCCGGTGGCAGAGGCAGATCGAGCACCCCCTGGCGGATTCGGTCCTCGCCGCCGAGGGCGTTGTCGAAGAAGTAGGTGGGCCCCAGGATCGTGTAGGGCAGCTCGCCTGCGGCCAGTTCCCGTTCAATGACAGCCTTGGTCTCGAAATGCGGCACGCCAGTGTCCTGGTCGGCACCTGCGACGGAACTGAAGACCAGATGTGGCACACGGGCATCATGGGCGGCGGTGAGAATGCTCCGGCCCTGCGCGATCTCGGCGGCCGGTCCTGACTCGAAGGGCGTGGTCATCGCAAACACACCGGCTACTCCCCGCATGGCCAAGGCCAGGGATTCGCGGTCCATGAGATCTCCGCCCACAACCTCAACGTTACGGGCGGCCAGGCGCCGGGCCGAAGCCGATTGAGGGTTGCGGACCAGGCCGCGGACGGCGGTACCGCGGGACAGCAACGCGCTGACGACGGCGCCGCCCTGTCCCCCGGTCGCCCCCAGCACCAGTACCGGTTGGTCAACATTCATGATGAACTCCTTCCGATCGGCCCCAAAGGGCCTCGCCGCCTCTGGCGAGACCAGGCCGCTGGATCACTCCTTGCGATCCGGGCGCACGGCTGCTCGTGGAGCATGCAAGCGTCCCGGTCCGGTGGCCGGTGAGGCGCGCCGGGTTGCCTGCCCGGTTGCCTGATTCTTCGACTGAGGGCAGCGTGGTCGGATATCGGCCAGTTCGTCCTGGGAGGAGTGTGCTGTGGCCGTGGTCTCCGATGGGGCGTCGCGGATGATGTGGCCGCGGCTGCGAGTCGCCGACTGGACCGAGACCCGGGACACACTGCACATGTGGACCCAGATCGTCGGCAAGATTCGGCTGGCCCACGCGCCCCTGGTCAATCACTGGTGGCAGGTCACCTTGTATGTCAGCCCGCGCGGCCTGAGCACGTCGGCGATCCCCTACCGCTCAGGGGCCTTCGACATCGAGTTCGACTTCCTCGACCATCAGCTGCGTATCCGCAGCAGCGACGGCGCCAACCGCAGCGTTGCCCTGGCGCCGAGGCCGGTGGCCGACTTCTACCGCGACACGATGCAAGCCCTGAGTGAGCTGGGGATCGAGACGAAGATCCAGGCGTCTCCAAACGAGGTAGACCCGGCGATCCCCTTCGACGAAGACCACCAGCACACTTCCTACGACCCGAGAGCCGCGCAGCTCTTCTGGCGGCAGTTGCTGCAGGCCAACCGGGTGCTGGGGGAGTTCCGCTCGCACTTCGCCGGCAAGGTGAGCCCAGTGCACTTCTTCTGGGGCGCCATGGACCTGGCCTGCACGAGGTTCTCAGGACGGGCGGCTCCGCCCCATCCCGGCGGCGCCCCGAACTGCGGTGACTGGGTGATGGTGGAGGGCTACTCCCGCGAGTTGAGCAGCTGTGGTTTCTGGCCCGGCGGAGGTGAGGAGGGGGCCTTTTACTCGTACGCCTATCCCGAGCCGGACGGCTTCGCCGACCAGCCGGTCACCCCGGCCGACGCGTTCTACAACCCTGACCTCGGCCAGTTCCTTCTGCCGTACGAAGCGGTGCGTACTGCGGCCGACCCGGACCGGGCACTAGCTGATTTCCTGCACACGACCTATGAGGCTGCCGCGGAACACGGCGGCTGGGACCGGGCGGCGCTGGAAGTGGACCCGAACCGGTGGCGACAGCACCGGTAGACCATCACCCGGTGCGCATGCATCACAGACCGAAATGACCTGGTGGCAGCGGCGAACTGGCCCGGGGCGAGGCGGACGCGACCGTCACCGCGCAGGTCCACCCGTACGGGCCGGGCCCGGAGTGAGGCGACCCGCACCATCAACTCGCCTGCTACGGCACCGATACGTGTACACCGTACTGATGATGACGGGGCGCCGTCGGTCCTTAACCGCCGCAGGCAGAGCGGATCTTGTAAAACGTGCTCAGGTACTTCGAGTGGTAGGACGCGCTGGCAATCCGTACGAGCGCCTCATCGGCTGAGCGTAGCGACGACCCGGTCAGATTGGCACTGCCCGTGTAGACACGCGGTGTGGTGTCGCCGTTGTAGCCGCCGTCAATCAGGATCTGTTTGTTGTGCGGGCGGACGTCGATTCCCGGACCGTTCGGAATGCGGCACCTGCGGTACTGGATGCCGGCGGCGTTCAGCTTGTCGGTAATGGTGCTGTCGCTCTCGGCGTAGATGATGTCGACCCAGCAGCCCCTGCCGCGCAACTGGCCCAGCTTGTCCGCGACCTGGCGACGCGAGCCGTAGAAGCTGTGCATCACGATTCGGATGCCGGTCTGGTGCTGACGGCCGTCCGTGCCGGTGTAGGCGCAGCTGATCTCGTTCAGCGCGTTGACGACGGTGTCGGTAGCCGGGTTGTAGTAGGAGGTGTCACCGCGTGGGAAGAAGAAACCTCGGTAGGTCGAGCCGGTCGGTGTGGAGAAGTACACCTTGTTGTTGCCTCCGGCGAGAGTCCGCCCATAGCGGAGCTGCTCGTGATACGAGGCGTATGCGTCGTACACGGCGCTGTCGGTGAAGGTGACGGCGTCGTTGAAGGACTCGACCTTGTACCAGTCGGAGAGGTTGGAGGAGGTCTGGAAGACGACCTTCGAGTAGCTGGTGCCGTCGTCGAAGGGCCCGACCCTGGAGAAGACGAAGAACTTGTTGTGGTTGTAGGCCGGTTGGGGAGGGGCAACGCTCAGGCAGCCGCGCTGGACGTCGTCGACGCCGTCGGCGTCCTCGAACCTGTCGTCGCAGACGACGATCCAGGAGCGGGCGGCGTCATTGGTTCCGAGCCCGGCCTTGAGGGTCTGGTAGGGAGCGTTGGCGTACTCGGCGCCGTTGGCGCCAACGAGGGTCGAGTCGTCGACGATGAGCTTGACGTTGACGCCGCGCTGGTGGGCGGCTAGCAGCGCATTGGCGACCTCTTGGTCGTTGAACTCGTACACCGAGCCGCGGATCTGCGCCCCGGCGGGCGTCGCGTCGATCAGCTGGACGAGCTGAGTGAAGATTGCCTTCTGCTGCGCCGCCGTGCCCAGCGGGTCATTGAATACGGGCCCGTTGACGACCGGCTTGGCCAGTGCAGCGGCGGGTGTGGCGCTGCCGAGGAGTAGCGCGGCCACCAGGGACAAGACAGCGACGGCGGTGGCCGGCAGCGTACGGAGGTGCCATGCCAGATGCGGGCGCGCAGTCGATCGGGGCGAACTCGGCATTCCCCGAGGTGAGCGAAACCGGCAGTTCGGGCACAAATCCCGTGGTCGGTCGGCGAGGGGCATGGTAGAGGCGGGCAGAAAGATCACGGAACCGAGCTTTCCTTGCCGCGCTCAGAGCGTCTCCAACTGGATGTCAAATTCATCCGGATGGCGCACAGTAAGAACGGCTGACTCGATGGAGTCGATCGGTGCTGGAGGGTGCAGCGGCTGAGTAGGTGCGGAAGCCTTACGCAGGTGCTCTGCTCATGCCATGTCAGCCAGTAGGCTCCAGAGGCCCGCCTCTGAACAGCAGTGGCAGCAAAGCATCCTGGAGTACTCGCCGACATGCGCGGACGACCCAGCCACGAACCCGGCACTCCTCGCATGTCGAGACACGACTGGTGGGGCATCGTGCTTGAGGCCCCCAATCCGCAGGCGCTTGCACGCTTTTACTCAGAGCTGCTGGGCTGGGAGATCGCCAAGGAAGACTCTGACGGGGCGGCAATCACGCCGCCGGAAGGCGTGGCCTACATCGCCTTCCAGCTCTCGGAGGGATACGTCCCTCCGGCCTGGCCCGCTCAGGAGGGCGCTCAGCGGATCACGATGCATCTCGACTTCGAAGTTGCAGACCTGGCGGCAGCCGAGGCGCACGCACTCGAACTGGGCGCGCGGGAAGCCGACCACCAGCCGCAGGACAACGTCAAGGTGATGCTCGACCCGGCCGGTCACCCCTTCTGCCTCTACTGGGAGAGCAACAGCAGCTAGCACAGTGACTGGAGTTGCCGGTGGGTGATCAGGCAGCAGGCCGGCTCGAAGAACGCCTCGTGGATGTCGGCTCTGCGTTCCCGACGGATTCGGAGGCGTTTGAAGCCGTGCAGCCAGGCGAAGGTCCGTTCAACTACCCATGCGCAGGTTCCCAGTTCGCTGCCGTGCTGCGTGCCGCGGCGTGCGATCGCCGGCACGATGCCGAGGCGCGTACCTGGTCGCGGTAGATCTCGTGGTCGTAGCCGCGGTCGGCGAAAGAGTGAGTCGGGCCTGCGGCGTGGGTGGCCAACTCGGCCGCGGACGGCCGGAATCGCGTCGAGCAGGGGCATCAGCTGGGTGACGTCGTTGCGGATGCCGCCGGTCAGCAGGAGCGCGAGCGGGGTACCGTGCTCGTCTGTGATCAAGTGGTGTTTCGAGCCTGCCCGGCCCCGGTCGACCGGCGAGTAGCCGGTGTGCTTCCCCCTTTTAAGGCCCTGACGTGCGAGGAGTCGACCACGCAGCGGGACCAGTCCAGCCGTGCCGCGGCGTTGAGCTCGGTGAACACCAGGAGGGGCCGGGGTCGTTCGGATCAAGGTGGCATCCTGGCCTGCATGGCTGAACGGATCGATCCCTCGCTCGCCGATGCCGAACTGGCCGCCTTCATCAGGGCCGTTCGGCAGGACCCTGGTCTTCCCGCCCGTGCCGTGGGCGCGGCGGAGTTGCGGCGTGCACAACGACTCCGCGCTGACGCCCGGCCCCCGGGCCCCGAGATCGCCCACGTCGAGGATCTAACGGTCGGCTCGACTGCCGTGGGGGCCCGCCTCTACCGGCCTTCGGTGGCGTTACGGCCGCTGGTGGTGTTCCTTCATGGAGGGATGTGGACGATCGGCGATCTGGAGTCGCACGATCGGGTATGCCGCCGATTGGCGCTCAGGACCGATACGGCTGTGCTGAGCGTCGACTTCCGCCGGGCTCCGGAGCACCCGTGGCCGGCTGCCGTCGATGACTGCGTGGCCGCCATTCGGTGGGCAGCGGCCGGCGGAGGTTCCGGCACCAAGACCGGCGGCCCGACCGTCGTCATGGGTGACAGTTCCGGCGGGAACCTCGCTGCGCTCGCCTGCCTGCGCCTGCGCGATGAAGGCGGTCCGCTGCCGGCCGCGCAGATCCTGGTGTACCCCAACACCGATCTCACACTCTCCTGTCCCAGCGCGCGGTCGAAGGCCACAGGTTGGGGCCTGGCGGCCGACGACGTCGCATGGGGGGCCGAGCAATGGGTCCAAGACCCGTCCCGGCGCGCCGACCCCGAGGTCAGCCCGCTGTATGCCGCAGACCTCGGCGGGCTGCCGCCCACCGTTGTCATCACCGCGGAGCACGATCCACTTCGGGATGAGGGCGACGCCTACGCCGCCCGGCTGGCCGCCGCGGACGTTCCGGTCAGACACCGCCGCGAGGCCGGAATGGTCCACGGATTCCTCACCCTCGATACCCTCTCTCCCGCCGCCGCAGCGGCGGGAGACCGAGTCTTCGCGGAAGTCACCGACCTGCTCGACCACGTCAACTGACGCTTCGTCAAGCAACGGAGACCTCGGCCCGCTCGACCAGGACACCACACTCGAAACGAGTCCCGGCCCGGACCAGGGCCAGCCCGATGGCCCGTCCGCCTGCGCCTTTGGTGACCTTCGTGCGCAGGCGGACGGTCGCGAACGTCGACTCGATGGGGTTCGTGGTCCGCAGGTGGACCCAGAGCTCGGCCGGGAAGTCGTAGAACGCGAGGCGCTCGTCCTCGTCGTCGGTCACCTTCTTCACCGCCTTGGGGAACTTCACCCGGTACTGCTTACGGAGAGGAGGTGTGAAGCGGGCGATGGTGTGGTGCCACCCCGCCCGATCGCCGTCCTGGCAGGATGGCGACATGGAACGTGTGCTTGGAATCGGTGGTTACTTCATGCGGGCCGCCGACCCGGCGGCCCTGAGCGCCTGGTATCGCGATTGCCTGGGCCTGGACGCCGATGAGAACGGCCTGTGGCGTCAGGAAGCCGGGCTGACGGTGTTCGCGACGTTCGAGTCCGAGACCGACTACTTCGGGTCCCGCGCCCAGCAAACCATGCTCAACTTCCGGGTCCGCGACCTGGATGCGATGCTCGCGCAATTGCGCGCCAAGGGAGCGGACGTGGCCAAAGAAACGCAGGACATGGAGGGTGTCGGTCGATTCGGCTGGGTCACCGATCCTGAGGGCAATCGGATCGAGCTGTGGCAGTCCGCCTGACCGCGTCTTCACGCAGGCGGTGACGAGCTGGTGGACGACTAGAGCCCACGCTGTTGCGTTACGGGTCTGTGGGTTGGGGTCGTTTGATGAGGACGGCTTGGGCGCCCGTGCGGGTGGGCTGGGGCCAGGCGTGGTGTTCAGTCCGCTTGAGCCGGTAGTTGGACATCTTGCGTTTCACGACTCGGGGCTGGCTGCGGGGGCGTCTGGCGGGCAGGAGTCTTTCCAGGAGGTCCTCCTGAAGTAATCGCAGTGCTCTGACCAGAAGGTCAGGGGGAAAAACTGCCGGGCGTGACGGTCACACTGCGGCGGGCGGAACGCAAGGTTGTAACCGCCTCGCTCTCAGCGACCGCGCAACGATCTGGCCCGATACCCGCCCACCTGCCTAGGACGCACGCCATCCATGGCGGAGCCGCGCTGGGCCGATTGCGGGCCCCGGCACTTCAAATCCGCGACGCCGTAGAGGAGTTCGGCGCCGCGCTTGCCGACCACGCAGGGGAAGTCCGGGTCGTTGAGGCGTTGCCCAGCGCAGGACGGCGAGGGTGACGTCGGGCAGATACTTGTGCTGTACGGGCGGACAGCCCCGCGCCGATCGGTGCTCAGCCCCCTCCCAAGTCACGCCCGGATATGATTCCCTGCTGCATCGATGAACTGATTCACGATGCTTCGCGATGCTTGACCGCGATGGTGCAGATCAGAGACGTCTTCGGCATCTGAGACCTCGGCTGTTGTCCGAACAGCGGTGTCCGCCAGGGCGACGAGGACGGGGTCTTCGGCGACGAGCTTGACCTTGAAGTAAGCGTTCCAAGCCTCAGCGCGCAGTCGGTAGGACTCCTCGCGTATGGGGACGGGGTCCATGCCATCAGGGCTTTCCTGACGCCGATTCCAGCGATCATATTGGGCGCGCCGAAAGGACATGAGGGTCTCAGCGAAGTTGCTGTAGACAGCCAGCCGTTCCCTACGTAGCCACTCCTGGCGCGCGAACTGCTCGGTACGGTCGGCGAAGCGACGCTGAAACAAGTAGGTGGTGAGTGACCCGAGCAACGTGGCCACGACAGCGATAGCGCCAGTAACGATCCCCTGCATGCCCAATGGCATCACATCCAGCACATCGTGTGGAGGGTTGCGCTCTCGAGTGATCCGCAGGATGTCGTCGGACGCTCCCACCGACCACATCAGACACCCGAACACTCCTGGACAACAGCCGACTTCCGCGCCCACCTCACCGGCAAAACCCCTCGTCCGCGAGGAGAACGACACCCGTCCCCGCTGCCAACTCCGCGCCCCAGTAGCCGGGTTGAAGGAAGCACTCAGCCGACGTGCCGCAGAGTACTGCCGCACAAGGCCACAATGCCGATCTCGACCGTCATCCTCCGGCCACACACGCCAGCTCGCACTGGCACGACCTACCAGCTGCGCCAGGCGACTTCCCCCCACGGCGCGGCACCAGCTCTGTCTGAGCCGGCGCGGCGCGCCTGGGCCTCGGCGGTGCGGCGGTGGTCCGGGCCGAAGGAGGCCAGGCAGGCGTCATGGGCGGCCGCGGCTCGGGGGCGGGCCCCGCCCATGCGGGGACCAGGGCATCATCGGCATCGTCACCGCCAACCTGCCGGGACCATCCCCGCGCGTACGGGGAGCAGTCGAAGTGCGTCGACGTGATGTGCAGGACGCTGGGACCATCCCCGCGCGTACGGGGAGCAGGAGGGGTACCAACTGTGCGCACTGTGCGCTAAAGGACCATCCCCGCGCGTGCGGGTAGCAGCGTCTCGCCGCGCGAAAGAAGAAGGTCACCCACGTCGCGCACGCACCCGACACGCCGCCCGCGGACTCCATCGCCTGCGCTGCCTGATGCTGCTGGCCAGGCACGTCCTCGCCGACCCCAACCAGGCCGAGCACATCGACGCCCTCCTCTCCCGCTGCATCAGGCCAGGACGGCTCAAGCTTCTCCCGCTGGAACCACACTGATCGCGCTTGGGCCCCGGCGGCGGTCCGGGGTTGCTCCTTGGCCGAACTCCGTGCCGTGCTTCGGGGGCCGTCCGCCCTGCGGGAGAGGAGCGTGTGGAGGAGTTGCAGGATGCGAATGCTCAGCTCTACGAAGCGATCCGCTCGCACGCCGTGGTGGACCAGGCGATGGGCGTCGTCCTCGCGATAGGACAACTGACGCCGGAGCAAGGCTGGGCGGTCCTCAAAGATGTCTCCCAGCAGACGAACATCAAGCTGCGGCACGTTCCAGAATTGGTCATCGAATGGGCGCGGACGGGAGCCCTGTGCACCGACATCCGCTCAGAGCTGGAGCGGCAGGTCGCGTAGTACACCCCACCCAGCACACCGGCGCCCGAGCGTACCGAATCGGCATCCGACACAACACGGTCGGCAGAGCAGGAATCGCCCGGGGCTCAGTCGCGCCGTGACCACACCTCAGGCCCGCCGCCGTACCACTCGATGATCGGCAAGTTGGCCACATCGACCTCGTCAAGGCCTTCCCAGCCCGCACGCTGCAGCAGGTGTGTCAGTCCGCTCAGACTGTGCACCGCGCCCAAGAGGTTCCCGTCCACCCACACCCGGCGGCCTTCGTCCCTCGTGGGCGGGGAAATGGTCACGGAACGCTCGGTCATGCACACAGACTCACCCGCAGGCACGCGCTCCGCACCACCAGAGTGGCCCGCGGCTTCGTGGCAGGCGCGAGTACGAGCGCCCACGCCGCGGATGGTAGTTCCAAAGCGCGGGGCCTCGTGTCTGACGGCTTGAGTGGCAGAGGTTGCCTGCGTATCAGGGCGGTCACTACTTCCGCTTGTTCGGCGTGAACGGTCCGGTCTCGGGGGCCACGCATGCCTCGACGATGGTTTCCGCGCCGGCGGCTGAACCCTCCAAGCAGAGTTGGCCACCCTTGATGCGCAGGTCGAGAAAGAACCGCGTGGTCACACCGGACTGCTTGAGATCGTGGATGCGTTCGTCGATGTAGCCGAGGCCGTTCAGGACCTTCCTGACCGTGGCGGGGGTGGGGTCTTCCAGATACCAGAGCGCCTGGGCGATGCGCTCTTCATGGAGGGTGCTCGCGCACCAGTCGCGAGCGTCCAACTCCGCTTCCGGGCCCGTGGGGGCGCGGGGTGCTTCGAGGGCCTCAGTCGCAGGATCGTCGGTCGGCAGTGCTTTCGCCGGCAGGGCGTCCGAGGGGCACGACCGCGCAACCTGGTTCAACATCGCGGCGAAAGCCGCCTGTTGATCCGAGCTGTCCGACGCCTCGGTGCGCTGGGCGCCGACGGCTTCGGCAGGCTTGCCCTGCGGTCCGGCGGCACTTGTCTTCTCGGTGCCGCAGCCGGTGAGCGACAGAGCGACGAGAGCTGTTACCGCGACGGCGAGCCGCGGGCGGCGCGGGGAGCGGGCAAACGTGCTGGTCAGGGCAGGAAGTCGTGTCATGCGCACAGCCTCCGGTCAAGCCTCCCGCTGCACATGAGTACGCGTACTCAACAAGAACGGGTTCAGCGACCCAGAGCATGTGAGGCGGGCAGTGAGCACTCAAACTTCCACAACTCTGGATCGTGGTGAAGGAGTGGTCATGCCTCCTGTGTCAACGGCCATTTGTAATCCCCGGTGGCGGCCAGATGTCCCTTGCGCTCATGGCCGACTCGACGTCCCCGGTGGCGGCCAGATACTTCCCCGCCGTTCTGAGGGGTCGTTCACCTCAGAGGCATCACGCCCTTCCCGGTGGTGGCTTCGGTGAGCCGGAACGAATCACCCTGCGTGACCACGACGTGGGCATGGTGAAGGAGGCGGTCGACGGTCGCGGTGGCCAGGGTCTTCGGCATGATCTCGTCGAAGCCTGACGGGTGGAGGTTGGAACTCACGGCCAGTGCCCGCCGTTCGTAGGCGGCGTCGACCAGGCGGTAGAAGCCTTCGGCGGCGTCCGGTGAGACGGGCAGGAGCCCGATGTCGTCGACGATGATCAGGTCGGTGCGGATTCAGTCGCATCATCGCCCGGGCCAGGGAGTTGTCGGCGCGATGGCGGCGGACGAGGGCGCCGAGGTCTTCGATGGTGAACCAGGCGACGGTCAGGCCGGCTTCGACCGCGGTCTGTCCCAGCGCCTCCGTGAAGTGCGACTTTCCCGTGCCGCTTGGGCCGCAGATGCAGAGATTTTCCCGGCGTCCGACCCACTCCAGCGTCTTCAACGAGTCCTGGACCTGGCGGGTTATGGACGACTTGGTCTCGTCCCAGTCGCCGAACGTCTTGCCCGCGGGGAACCCGGCCCGCTTGCGGCGGGTTCGCAGGTTCGCGGCGTCCCGTCCGGCGGCCTCCTCGGCCAGCAGGACCCTCACGACCTCGGCGGGATCCCAGCGTTGGGCCTTGGCGGTGGGGATCAGATCGCTCAACGCCCGCCGCAGGTGCGGGAGTTTGAGCCGCTTGGTCAGCTCGATCGCCTCGGTCAGCGGATCGCCGTGGGCGCCGGAGATGGTGCGGATCGGGGTGGCCATCAGTGCTCGTCCTTGTCGTTCCACTTCGGCCGCGCGACGTTCAGCGGCGGCACGGTCGGCTTCACCGGCGCGGCGTTCAGCGGCACCCGGTTTTGGTGGGGCTCTCTGCCTGTAACGGCGGGCGCCTTGACCGCCGTCGCACTGCTCGGCTCTCGGGACCTGTTGAGGGCCCGGACCACCACGGTGACATCGATTCTCATCGATGAGGCGTGACCGCCACCCCGGATGTCGGCGTGAGGGTGTCTGCGGGATTTCCGGCTCCCCGGTTCTGTAACGGGGTCGTGGTCGTGCAGGACGCGGAACGATTGCGCTGGGAGGCTGCCAGTAGTCGGCCGCCGCCGCTTGCGCGGCGGCGGCCGGGCGCGAGGACTGCGCTCCCCCTCGCTGGAGTCCTGGCGCAGGGTCCCCCACGGCGCCGGCGTCGCGGGAGTCGCCCGTCGTCAGAGGGCGGTGGCTGGAGCCGTGTTTGTCGACGATGCGGCTCCAGCTGGCCCTCGGTATGAGCTTGTCGCGACCCGGGGCTGAATCCTGCGGGCGGGGCTCGGCCCGACTGCCATGTGCCTGAGGGTAAGGAGCGATCGGGATGATCGGAACCGGGCGAGGGCGGCCTGCGGGGGTTCGCCCCATCGCGAACGGCTCGTCAGGACGCGCCAGGGCCCGTCAGAACCCGCGCCGCATCTTCGCTGTGCGTATGCCGTGCTGGTCCGAGCCGGGGGTCAGGCTCGGTTTCGGCGCTGGATTCCGCTGTGTCGGCGGAGTCGGTCGGTATGACGGGTGAGGTCGTCGACGCGTGCGGCGAGGTCGGGGTGGCCGGATGCCAGGTACGGGTGCGTGTCCGTCAGTGGGGTGACGAGGGCGGCCGGGTCGTTGTCGGCGAGGGCGGCGGTGAGTGCGGCAAGGGGGATGCGGGCGGCGGCGGGCAGGTCGGTGAGTGCGGTGATCTGGCCGGCGAGCTGGCGCAGGGTGGCGGCGTTGGCGCGGGCCCAGGCGGTGACGGTACGGGCGGCGGCGCGGCGGTCGCGGGTGGCCTGTACCCGCTGCTCACCCGTGGATCCCGCATGGCCGGGGCGGACGCGCAGGTAGCGGCGTTCGGCGGCCTGGCGGCTGGAGACGCCGAGGGGGTGGGCGAGGTCGGCCCAGCTGGCGCCCGCTGCTCGGGCCTCTTCGATCAGGCCCGGCTCCCACTCGGCGAGTTGCTCGCGCGCTTCGCGCAGCAGCAGCAGCGCGGCGAGCGCCTGCTCGGAGCTGTTCTGGTCCGGCCCGGGGAGGGCGCCGTCCGGCATGGTCTGGGCGGTGTGCAGGGCCTCGTGGATTGTGTTCAGCGCCGCCGCGGCGGCGAGGAAAGACGCAGGCGTGAGACCGCGGGCGCGGGGGGCGGGCTGATCGTCCCTGGTCATCGGGCCTCCACCTATTGTCGTCATCTCGTTGACTATCGACTTGTCATCGCTTGGATGACATGTTACAACGATGGCAGGTGAACGCATTGGCAGTGCCTGACCTGAACGCTGGAGGTGTTTGACGATGTTGATGCGCACCGACCCTTTCCGTGAGCTCGACCGGCTCACCCAGCAGCTCTTCGGCACGACCGGGACCTGGTCGCATCCGTCGCCGATGCCGATGGACGCCTACCGTGAGGGCGAGGAGTACGTGATCGTCCTCGACCTGCCCGGCGTGGACACGGACGCGATCGACATCGACGTCGAGCGGAACATGCTGACCGTCAAGGCCGAGCGGCGGCCCGTCACCAAGGCGGACGACACGCAGATGGAGCTCTCCGAGCGGCCCCTGGGCGTCTTCTCCCGCCAGCTTGTGCTGGCCGACACCCTGGACACCGAGCACATCAAGGCGGACTACGACGCGGGTGTGCTGACCCTGCATATCCCGATCACCGAGCGCGCCAAGCCCCGCAAGATCGCCATCGGTGGCGGCTCCGCGCACAAGGAGATCAGCGGCTGAGTCCCCTCCCCGTCCGCGCCGGAGGACAGGGGACGGACTTTCCTGCGGCCGTCCCCAGTCCTCCGCTCGCCGCCGCACACGCAAGGGAGCAGCGATGACCATGCGATGGGAGGCGTTCCTGGACCAGGTCAAGGAACGCGGCGAGTACGAGAGCACCGAGGAAGCCGAGCGGGCGGCCCGCACGGTGCTGGCGCTCCTGGGCGCGCATCTGGTGGGCGAGGTACGGGCGGAACTGGCCGCCCGGCTGCCGGAGAACCTGGCACTCGTCCTGCTCAATCCGCTCCAGGCGCACGAGCCGCTCTCCCCCGAGCGGTTCGTGAGGGCCACCGCGGCATGGATCGAGGGAGCCACCGAACAGACCGCTACTTGGGACGTGAGCGCCGTGCTCAGCGTGGCCGCCGACGCGGCGGGTGAGGAGCTCACCGGCCGCATCCTGCTCCAGCTCCCGGCGGGCTACGACCTGCTGTTCGGCCACCCCCAGCCCGTCTGACCCTCGTCCGGCCCACAGGCAGCCACACCCTATTCGCCGCCCGGCTGCCGTAGCCCGGTACAGCGAGGCGACCGAGGGGTTCTTGCCCGCGTTCTTGCCGGCCTGGCCCTCCAGGGGCTTCTTCGGATGTAGTTGCGCTCGATGTGGGCGGCGGCGGTACGCACTGGATTCGCCAACCCCGGTATGAGCGGGGCAGTGCCGAGATCACATAAAAGTGTTTTTGATCCATCCGCATTTGTGGACTGAGCCGATTCGATGATGAATCAGCGCGTCCCGACCGGGCCTGCCGATCGATCCAGCGTGCGTGGGTCAAGCTCCTCCTCGGGTTCGGACGTGAAGTCCCCGACCATTTGAAGCGAGGAGCACGTAACGAGTCCTGAGTGCAGGACGGCGTCCCGGCTGGGGCCGCTGGCGCGAGACAGATTCAAGCGGGCCGGAATGGTGGCCTCGCTCGCGCTGGTCCTTGCGGCCGGTGTGGCCAACCCGACGATCGCAGCCGCCCGGAGCGTGACCGATCACGCGACCGTGATGAACCGCTACGGCGGCGACGAGTGCAAGCACGACTCGAGCAAGCACAAGTCGAAAGCCCTCGCGACCCCGCACGGCGGCGACAAGGACAACTGCAAGGGCGCTACGGGCGCGACCGGCGCGAAGGGCGCCACGGGAGCGACCGGCCCGACCGGGCCCACCGGGGCCACCGGTTCCGGCGGCGCCACGGGTGCCACCGGAGCGACGGGTTCCGGCACACCCAGCGCCATGGGTGCCACCGGTGCCACTGGTCCAGCGGGAACCGCGAACGTCGCCACCGTGGAAAGCGCTGGCGAGCCCCTCACGATCACACCCGGCGGCTTTCAATTGGCCGTTGGTCAATGCCCAGAGGGCCAGATCGCCGTCTCCGGAGGCTGGCTCATCACCGATACATCAGGCAACCTCGCCCCGGCCGAAGTGGTGCTCTCCGGCCAAGCTGGTGTCGCCCGCAATGGGTGGGTAGTCGGCGTCCGCAACGCGTCCGCGAGCGATGAAGTCGTGACCGCGTTGGCGTACTGCACGCCCGGCACTGCGAGCTGATGACGTAGCGTGCTGAGCCGGGGGTCGGACTGTCGGATACGGGCGGCTGGGTCCCCTTGGTGGGCACATCACGGCGGCGATCGAGCTGGCCGACGGTCCAGCCACGAACATGGAGCATGGCACCTGACCGTCCGGCACTGTGGAAAGCAAGAAGGCGGCAGGTCCGTACCGACTGCGTTCGGTTCGGACCTGCCGCGGTCCCTACTGCACACCGCCAGCCGGAATGCTCACCAGCGCATGTCGAGGGCGTCGAGTTCCGCGCGGCGGGCGGTGGGGAGCCGGTGTGCCCGGCGTCGGGTGTTGTCCAGCCATCCCCCGAGCCGGACCGCCGTGACTTCTCCGCCTTCGTCTGCCATTTCTTCGACGTGTATGCGTGGGACTCGCAGGTGGCCTTCGCGGGTGTGGAATTGGCGGGCTGCGGCGAGGTGGGTGGCCCATCGGTCGGCCTGTGTCCGCCGTGCGGGCTGCTGTTCTGTCTCACTGGCGGGTTCGAGTCCGAGGACGTTGTTCAGGAGCCACTGCTGCGCCGGCGTTAGGGTTTCCCATCCGGTCCGTTGCGCGGTGGTCCAGGCGCCGAGGTCTTCGAACTTGACCGGCTCACCCAGCAGCTCTTCGGCACGATCGGGACCTGGTCGCATCCGTCGCCGATGCCGATGGACGTCTACCGTCAGGACGAGGAGTACGTGATCGTCCTCGACCTGCCCGGCGTGGACACGGACGCGATCGACATCGACGTCGAGCGGTGATCGGGGTGGCGACGAAGCCGGCGAGCGCATCAAGCTGCCGAGCTACGGCCTCGTGGCCTTTAATGCCGCGAGCACCGAATTTCCCGAACTCGATATTCCTCTCCGGCACCCTGCCCTCTCTCCTGGCGATAACTGACGAAACCTCAAGATTTTAGCAACGCAGGCCGATCCTACAGGATTTCAAGGGGTGAATGCGATTCCAACGTTGCAGCGGAAGACGGATAGCGAGGGTGATTGGCTTTGTTCACGAGATCCGACAGCACCTGTACACGAGTTTGGGCAGCACTCGAAGGCTCTGCAGAAATCGAACAGTTCATGACTTCAGGCAGTACGGGCCCCTGCCGAGAGTTCAGCAGGGGCCCACGGTGTAGACGGTCACGGAGGGCCGGGACCTGTCCTCGATGAGCGGTATGCCGCCGACATCAGCTACCGTCAGCTGCCGGTCTGACGGCCCGGCTCACTTCAGGTGCCGTGTGAAGAACTGGGCCGCGGCGTCCCCCGCGAACTGCGGGACGCCGGTGTGACCGCCCATATTGGCGTGCAGGGACTTCTCCTTGGAACCGAAGGCGTCAAACAGGTCCAGGGCCGCCTGCCGGTCGTTTCCTTCGTCGTCCCACTGCAGCAGGACATGCAGCGGAATAGTGACCTGCCGGGCTTCCTCGAACATGACGCGAGGCACAAGACTCCCGGCGAAGAGACCGGCGGCCATGATGCGCGGCTCGACCACCGCGAGCCGGATCCCGATAGAGATCACTCCCCCCGAGTACCCGACCGGACCGCCGATCTCGGGCAGCGACAGGAAGGCGTCCAGCGCGGCCCGCCATTCCGGGACCGCCTTGTCGACCAGCGGGAGGATGAGGGCGTCGACAATCTCGTCGCTGACCGGCTCGTCGGCCTGCATCGCCCGGCGCAGGTCGGCGCGGGCCTGGTCGAGGGCGGGCCAACTGGGCCGGTCGCCGCTTCCGGGGAGCTCGATGGTGGCCGTGGCGAAGCCCTCCGCCGCGGAGTGCCGGGCCCGGGCCACCAGTCGGGGGTACATCTTGCGCAGCCCGAGCGTGGGGTGGCCGAGCAGGATCAGTGGCACTGGTGCGGAAGCGGATGCGACTTCGGGCGTCCACAGGATGCCGGGGATGTCACCGAGGGTGAATTCGCGTTCGAGGACGCCGTCGTCAAGGCGTTGCTCGGAAGTGAAATGCATGGTCATGCCTTTCGGGAGTGCACTGGAACGGCGCTCCCGGACGACCTGTCTAACGCCCGACCGCGACCCCGGAGGGGAGCACCCATGTCAAAACTGTGTTCACGGGTACCACCTCCTCGTTCTCTCGCACGGCCTCCGAAAATGTAGCAGTGGTCGGCCCTCGTCCGCCAAACGGTTTTGCGGACTCTCCGTGGCCGGGCGCCACGGAGACACTGCCAAGAGTTGCTGGGGGTGTCGTCGCGGCTTCCCGAGTGGCGGCTCTGCGACGGCGGGGTGCACTGGCGCTGTCGATTCTCACGAACATCGAACACGACGCACCGCCGACGCCTCCCAAACTCGTGTACAGGTGCTGTCGGTTCTCGCGAACAAAGCCAGGGTGATCGTTGTAGCGGGCGGCGATACCGCTTCCCGCGGGGTACGTGAGGGCCTGGATACAGCCGAGGTTCCGCTCTTTGAGGAGACCCCGCGACCGACCCTACGCGCGCGATGCGGGCGAGTCGCTACATAGCCACCTGGCTGGTGTGCTCCTGAGGCTTCTTCGGGGCACTCCGGCGCCTGCTGAGAAGCGTGGCGATCGGGAGGGCTGCCGCCAGGCCGCTCAGGAGGATGGCGGCGAGCGCGCCCAGGATGGTGGGCTGGTCGGCGAAGGCGAGGCCGATGGCGGCCAGGGCGGGGCCGGCGTTGCGTACGGCGGCGACGCCTCCCATGGTGGTGCGGAGCGTCATCGGGCCGGTGGCCAGTAGCGTTCCGATGGCGAAGGCGAACACCGCGAGCAGGAAACCCGCCAGCAGGGCGAGTGAGCCGAAGAGGTCGACGACGTCCTGCCAACTGCCCAGCAGCATGCCCGCCAGCACGATCAGGAACGTGACGTTGGAGACTGCGGCTGCCGTGGGCTGCCACGACTGTGCGG
Organism: Streptomyces sp. R41; assembly: GCF_041053055.1. Taxonomy (NCBI): domain Bacteria; kingdom Bacillati; phylum Actinomycetota; class Actinomycetes; order Kitasatosporales; family Streptomycetaceae; genus Streptomyces; species Streptomyces sp. R41. The sequence goes on along the minus strand of NZ_CP163443.1, from coordinate 10,443,433 downwards.
TGGGCTCGGCATAGCGGCGCATGAGCAGCCCGATGGCGAATGGGACGAGTTGCAGGAGCGCCACCGTCCGCACCAGCGCACCGACGTCGAGGGAGACCTTGATGCCGATGTCGGCGGCGGTGAGGATGGCGTTGACCGTGGGCGCGAAGGTGAGGCTGCCGATGGAGGCGAGCAGCACTTGCGTCGCCGCGCCCGCAATGAGGTCACCCTGCTGCACCGTCGCCAGCTTCGCCCCGAAGGGACCGCCCGGGGAGGAGGCGATCAGGACCAGGGCGATGAAAGCGGCCGAGGGGAGGCTGAACAGCGCACCGATGCCCCAGCCGAGCAACGGAATGACCACCATGTTGGCGATCAGCGCCAGCAACAGCAGCGGAATGTTGGCGAAGACGCCGCGAAGTGCTGGGACGGTGGCTCTCAAGCCGGCGGCGAACATGCTGGCCGCGATGAAGATGACGGTGATTGCGTTGAGGACGAGATGCAGGGTGTCCATGGTGCTTCCCCTCGGACGGCGGATCACCTCAGTCGTGCATGTCCCCGAGCCAGCGGAGGGCGCTCAGGCTCGGCAGGAAGCAGTACTCGCCCCCTCGGGTGACGACGAACCGGGGCAGTGGGGCAAGGCGTCGTCTCACTGGCCGCCGTGGAATGGTGAAGCCGGCCTCTTCGTCCGGGGATCCGACGATGGGGTCCTTCGTATGGCCTGCCCCGAAGAAGACCCCGTCGTTCATCCACTCCGACTGGACGAACTCGAACTGCCGCCCCAGCCGCGCCCCGATGAACGCGAACATCAGACCGCGATCCACTCCGTCGTCCTCCAACACCCCCTCGGGCAATGGCGGACCGTAGACGGCGCCGCGCCGGATCATGCGGTGCAGCCGCGCCTCTCCGGCCACCGAGGCGTCGCGGGGGTTGCCCCGGCGGATGTGGCAGCCGCCGGGAGTGGTGAATCCCATGGGATCGTCCCGCGCGTACAGGAAGGAGTTACGGCGGTGCGGGTCGGCACCGAGCGCCGGGTCGTCGTGCTCCGGGGCGAGCGCCAGTGGAGCACCACTGCGCCAGCGGCCCATGATCTTCGCCGCGATCAGTTCCTCGTCCTGGGTCCCGGTGGAATTGTCCCTCAGGTAGCGCCTGAACGCGGCGACGTCCTGATGGAGTTTGCGGAAGACCGCGTAACTGCCGTTGCGCCCCAGCCCGGTCGGCTCCGGCGTCTGGACGCCACCGATCTCATCAGAATGACCGAGGACGAACTCCCCACTCTTCAAGGGCACTTCCAACGGATTGGACCCCGGGATGCCGCTGCCCTCGATGGCCGGATGGCTGACACCGTCGCGATAGCCGAAGTGCTCCTTCTCGGTGGGCAGTGCATAGCAGTCCTGCCGCCAGATCGCCGTCACACCGGGCAGGCGGTCGTAGGCGGGCCGGGCGCGGTCTATGGCCGCTTCCAGGCGCGGGGAGTCGGGTGCGATCGCCGTGATCACCACATGGACGTCGTGTGTGCCGAGCGGTGCTTCCCAGTTCTTCGGGCTGCTCGCAGCCACATCGCCCAGCGCTCTGGCGCGGGCGGCCATTCCCTGCCGGAACTCCCACGCGAAGGTGTCCAGCGATGCGCGCGGCACCCCCAGTGCTTCCAGGCCCCAGCACGTGACGGCGACGCTGACCCAGGTGTCCCCGAGGGGGCTGGACAAGTCGGCGGCGGAGGTCGCCGCCAGGCTCGCCCGCCGCATCAACTCACGGCCGTGGGCCCGGTCGTCGATGCGGAAGACCAGGTACGTCGCCGCGTAGGGGGTCGGCCGCGGGCTGAGGACCCCGCGCTGAATGTCGTCGAGTTCCAGTGTGACGTCCGTGGGTGCGCTCACGTCGGCCTCCCTGCGGCATCGCTACGAGACGAGATTGCGCCAGAAGTTCCGCAGGCTGTCGTCGGCGCCGAAGAGCGTGCTGAAGATCGTTGAATCGGCGAGCAGCACGTCCGCCGCGCGGTCACCGGCGGGGGGCATCCACAAGAACATGTTGAACTCGGTGTTCCCGGCCTCGGTGAACGGATGGGGCCGGGACGTGTCGATCGGCTGCCGGGCCAGCACATGGATGTCCTTCGGCTCATCGGTCGTCACGTCGTAGTGCGGCAGGTGCATGTGGAAGTTGAAGTTCGTGACCTCTCGCAGCCACCCCCTCTCGTCCAGATCCCTGAACGTGGTCAGCGGTGCGATCCGGTTGTCCGCATCCGTCGCAGGACGCAGTCCGTACCGGTTGACGACCGGCACGCCCAGGCTCTTCATCAAGTCCCTGACGTAGGTGGCGAACCGTTGCTGGCGAGGCACCAGGGGATCGCCGTGGTGGCGGTACTCCATCTCCCGCACGGACAGATCGTCCGAAGCGCCGACGTCGTGGTGGGGCCCTAGGACGAGGCGGGCGTCATCCCGGGCGAGGAAGGCCCGCAGGGCCTCGATCTCCCCGGGCTGTGCCTCCTGGCCTGTGACCATGTGGTCCAGTCCGAACACGAACAGGACGTCCGTGTCGGCCAGCACTCGCTCGTCGAGGGGCGTGTGGAAGCCCGCCTGGTCGATGCGCTGGTACACCGGGACGGGATGCCCGGTCACCTCCTCGACGAACTCCTGGAACGGCACCCAGGCCCAGAAGAACAGCTCAAGGGATCCTGCGATGCCTTGCTGGAACTGATACGGGTCCGCCCACTTCGGGTCCTCGTATGCAGGCCACGCCACCCGCCTGACTTCGGTCAGCGTAGAGAAGCGGTTGTCCAGTTCGGCCGCGTTCCGTCCTGCCTCGGCGGGATAGCTCCACGACACGTAGATGCTCGCGCGTCGCCCGGCAGGGGTGTGCTTCCGGGGAATGTGCCTCTGGTTGTAGGTCCGCGCAGTTTCAGCCTCGCTCATCGCCCAGCCCTCACTGCATCTGGTCCAGCATTTCCGACAGAGCGCCCTTGATCCGCAGAGCCTTCTTGATCTCGTCCGCCGTCACGTACGGATACTCTCCGTACTCGATAAAGCTCGGACAGTGGTGTTCGCGAACGAATCTGACGAACGCGTCCGGGTTGGTCCGCCAGTCCTCGGGGAATCCCTCCAGATGCTCGAACGCCGTGCTCACGCCGGCTTTCGAGAAAAGCGCGACGGCGTCCTCGGTGTACTTGTCGAAGTCGGTGTCGAAGATCCCCTGATACATGAAGCGTGTGTCGTCGTCGAAGAGAACCCAGCGCAGGTAGTGCAGCTTCAACGGTGCGAGAAGGTACGGATCCTGTTCCAGCGCTTTGGCCAGTGCCTGGCCGTACTCACGCATTGCGTCGGCGTGGCCGGACTTGACCCGCGCGACGATGGTGAACCCGTAACACGCCGGAGTCCTGGGGAATATGGGCCCGTACTTCCCCTGTTCGAGATGATCCGTCTCCTTAGGGAGGACGACCGCCTGCGGCTTGATTTCCATGCCCGCTCCTCCCGCCATGCAGTGGCCGGGACAGATCCATTTTCCCGCCCGGTTGCTCGACGCGCCTGCTGAGTGGGAGGCGGTGATGCTGGATGCCCTGTTCACCCAGTCTCCGGCCGGCCTGGCCGTGCTGGACAACGAGCTACGAGTGGTGAGGGTCAACACCGCCACGCCCGCCATGCAGGGCATGCGAGAACAAGGCGTCGTAGGGCGCAGTCTTCCGGGTTCGCACCACGTGGTCGAAGAGGAAGCAGCCAAGACTCTCGTACGCGAAGTACTCGACAGCGATGTTCCGGCACACGGACACATCCTGCGAGCGCGGCCGCCCGCCCATCACGGCCAGGAGCGCCAGTACGAACTCTCGGTGTTTCGTCTGAACAACTCCCATGGCGGGGTACTCGGGGCGGCCATCACCGTCGTGGATGTCACCGACCGGGAAAGGGCCCGCAATCGTCTCGGCATTCGCGATGCGGTGCGGGAACGCGTGGGGCGCACCCTGGACGTGGTGGTGACCTGCCGCGAGCTGGCCGAGGTACCCGTGCCGGCATTCGCCGACGTCGCGGTCGTGGAAGTGGTGGATTCCGTCATACGGGGCGACGATCCTCCGCCCTCACCCCTCCCCGGCGGTGTGCCGCTCCGGCGCGCGGCCTTTCGCAGCGGTGCCGGTGAGCATCAGCCCGAAGCCATCCGGTGGGAGACGTACGGAGCCTGCCCGCCCCGACCCCCTTCAGCCAGGCCCTGGCCGACCTGCTGCCCCGGGCCGTCGCCCTGGACTCCGGCCTTCCGTGGCCGGCCACCGACCCAGCCCGCGCCCGGGCCATCCACGACTCCGGCTCGCACACCCTCCTGGTCGTTCCCCTGGCCCTGCGCGGCGCCGTGTTCGGGCTGGTGAGCCTGTACCGCAGCCGGTCGCCCAGTGCGTACGACGAAGACGACATCGCGCTCCCCACGACGTCGCTCGACAGACCGCGTTGTGCATCGACAACGCCCGCCGCTACACAAGGGACCACACGATCACGGCGACCGTCCTGCAGCGGATGCTCCCCCTCCACGCCTCCCACACCGCATTGGACGCTGAACGTTCTACGGGCGGGCACGTCCGTCGCGAAGCCCGACGGAGAGAAGCCGTAGCGGCGTGGCGTAGTTACTGTGTGGCTGCTTCGTCCGTCCGGTGGCGACCCGGCCCTTCCCTGTCGAGCGACCGGCCCGGGCCGGTCGCTCTTCTGGACGCTTACGTCTGGACGCCTGCGTCCTGCCTTTTCTCCTTACGCCCGCTGCGTACCAGCCAGGTGGCTCCGCCGATGGCCAGGGCGACCGGCCATTCCAGAGCCCCGGCTACGGCCATTGCCCCGAGGCCTCCGTAGAAGGCGAGATCCTTGGCGGGTGGCGTACCGGGCAGTCGTGCCGTCGCCGCTTGGGCCGTGCTCGTCACTTCTTCCTTGGTGAGGTACGGAATCGGCACAGGTGGATGCAGGGTACGCATGTGCAGGTGCAGACCCGTGCCGTCGCTCGTATGGGTCTCCTGGCGCGGGCTCTCCGCTGTCTTGCCCATTCCCTCTCCTCCATTCATCGGAGTCGGTGTGCTGTGCCTCTTCAATTCTTGCGCGCTTCCGGTAGCGCGGGCGCAGTGAAGGCGTTGCGATGGAAACGGGGATGCGGGTACCCGTGCACGCGGAGGGAGTGCCGGGCCGGCTGAGAGCTGGTGATGCGCTGTGGCACTGTCGGGACGGGGACTGCTGCGGGCTGTGGTTTCGTCTGCGGCCGGTGTGCTGCAGGGTGAGGCCCGGGCGCGTGTGCGTTTTTTCGGAAGCCGCGCGCATGTCGCTGTACGGGGTCTGCGCCCCGGCGACCTGCCCGAGGCCGCGGCGACGCGGTTGGCCAAGGACGTCGAGCGGCGCCTCGCCGCCCTGCCCTCGGTGGATTGGGCCGTGGTGAACACCGTGCTTGGTCACGCCGTCATCGGCACCGAGGGCCCGTTCGAGAGGGAAACAATGGCGGACGTCCTGATCGAGGCCGTCGAGGCGGTGGAGGAAGCCCACGGTGTCGCGCACCCGCTGCCCGAGCATCCTCTCTCGGGTGAGCCAGTCCGGCGGGCCACCTCGGCCACGGTCCTGCACGTGGCGGCCGCACCCCTGGCAGCGATGGCCGGTCTGACGCGCCGCACACCCATCCCCGCAGGCATCGCGGCCCTCGCCCCGCTCGTCGACGCCCACCCGCGGCTGCGGAGTCTGGTGGAGCAGGCGGTCGGCGCCGACAACGCCGGGATGCTCCTGGCCTCGCTCACCGCGCTGGGGCAGGCGGGCTCCGGTGGACTCGCCGGGGTCGGAGTGGACACCCTCCGGCATACCCTGCGCGCGATGGAGGCCGACGCGGAGGCCAACGCCTGGGCCGCGGCCGAGCCACGTCTCGCAGGCAGCGCGGCGGCAGCGGCCCATCGTACGGCGCCGGAGCCGCCCCTCCGCGAGGCGCGGCTGAAGCCGGGACCGATCGAGCGCTACGCCGATCAGGCACTCGCCGTCGCGGCGGCGTCGTTCGCCGGTTCGCTGCTGGTCACCCGGCGCCCCGGGCAGGCCGCCGGTGCGGCGCTGGCGGCGATCCCGAAGGCGCCGTTCGTTGCGCGCGAGGGCTTCGCCTGCGCCTTCGGCCGGGGCCTGGCCCGCCGGGGAATCGTTGTGGCCGACCCTGAGGCGCTGCGGAGGCTGGACCGGATCGGCACCGTGCTGCTCGACACGGACGCCCTGGCCACCGGTTCCCATCTGCTGGCCGATCTGGTGGCCCTCGACGAAGGCGCGCCCGCGGGTGAACTCGCTGCGACGGCCCACCGCCTATTTGACGGCTCGGCCCCGGATCGTGTGCGGCGGGAGGGGGCGTGGGTGCTGGGGCCGGTCGAGCATCTGACGTTGCAGGGACGTACGGGGAAGCGGGCCCGGGAGCGGCTGCAAGGGGAGGGTGCGCGGCTCGTGCTGGGACTGGCTGACGGACAGCGCTTGCTCGCCGTGATCAGCGTGCTGCCTGAGATGCATGACGCCGCGAGCGCCTTCGTTCCGGCCGCCCAGGCGGCCGGGCTCAAGGTGGTGGCTGCGGGGACGCATACCGCCGACGCGTGGGTGCGGGAGGCCGACGCGGTCGGTGAGGGAGGCGATCGGCTGCGCGAGTCCGTTCGGGCCCTGCAGCAAGACGGCGCCGGCGTGCTGCTGGTCTCGCACGACCGGCACGCACTTCTGGCGGCCGATGTCGGCGTGGGCATCGCTGCCCCTGAGGGGACGCCGCCCTGGGGCGCGGATTTGTACCTGGACGGCGATCCCGCGGCGGCCGTGGTGATCGTGGAGGCCTGCCGTACCGCCCGGGAGACCGCGCGTCGGGGTGTGCGGCTTGCCCAGGCCGCGGCCGTGGTCGGTGGGACGGCGGTGCTGGCGGGGCGGGCGCGGCGGCCGGCTGCCCGGGGCGTGACGGCGTTTAACGTGGCGGCCGCACTGGGGATCGGGGTCGGTGTCTGGGCGGCGGTACGGCTGCTGCGGCGCCCTCCGCCGCTGACCCCGTCGCGGCACCCGTGGCATGCCATGGACCCGTCCACCGTGCTCGCCCGGACCGGTGGCAGCGAGGGCGGACTGACGGCCGAGGAGGCGCGGGCGCGGGCTACGACCACCGACGAGCGGGCGCCGACGACGTCGCTCGGCCGGGCCTACCTGTCAGAGATGGCGAACCCGCTCACGCCCGTCCTCGGCGCCGGGGCGGCCATGTCGGCCTCGGTGGGCGCCATCCTCGACGCCGTCGTTATCGTGGCGGTCACCGCCCTGTCCGGGCTCATGGGCGGTTTCCAGCGGTACCGGACCGACCGCGCGGTCGCCCAGCTGCGGCGGGAGTCGGCCGTCATGGCCACCGTAGTGCGGAACGGGGAGGAGAGCACGGCCCCCGCCGAGGAGCTGGCCGTGGGCGACGTGGTGAACCTGAACCCGGGAGACGTGGTGCCGGCGGACGGCCGCCTGCTGGAGGCCCATCACCTGGAAGTCGATGAATCCGCGCTGACCGGCGAGTCGCTGCCAGTGGCCAAAGGCGTGGCGCCAGTTCTGGCATCGGACCTGGGGGACCGTACGTCCATGGTCTACGAGGGCACCACCGTGGCAGCCGGCCGCGGCCGCGCGGTCATCGTCGCGACCGGAACGGCCACCGAGGCAGGCCGCGCCGCCGCGGAAGGGCGCGGCGGGGCGCCCTCCGCCGGGGTCGAGCGCCGACTGGCCCGAATCACCCGAACCACGCTGCCGGTTGCCCTCGGTTCGGCCGCTGCCGTGGTCGCGGCGGGCATGCTGCGCGGACGCTCCACCCGGGACACGGTCGGGGCGGGCGTGGGGCTGGCCGTGGCCAGCGTGCCCGAAGGACTGCCGTTTTTGGTCTCGGCCGCCCAACTCGCCTCCGCCCGAAGACTTTCTGCACGCGGAGCCCTTCTCAGGCACCCCCGCACCATCGAGGCGGCCGGCCGAACCGATGTCCTGTGCTTCGACAAGACGGGAACCCTCACCCAAGGGCGGATCTCCCTCGTCGCCGTCACCGCTGACAGCCACAGCCGTCCCCTCGAATCGCTCGAGGACGAGCAGTGCGCCGTCCTCGCAGCGGCACTGCGGGCGACACCACGCCCGCACAACGGGGGGGAACTGGAACACGCCACCGACGGCGCGGTCACCGAAGGCGCAAAGGAGGCGGAAGTGAGCCGGACCACGGCCGCACCGGGTTGGCGGCGCACCTCCAGCCTCCCGTTCGAACCGAGCCGTGGCTTCCACGCGACCCGGGGCCGCTGCGGCGAGCGTCGGATCCTGTCGGTAAAGGGGGCACCGGAGGAGGTCGTGGAGCGCTGCGCCACCCGCGAGGGCCGACGCCTGGACCGGCAGGAGCGGAAGGCCATCCTCGCAGCGGGCGAGAGGCTGGCGGCCAGGGGCCAACGGATCCTCGCGGTCGCCGAACTCCAGGACGCGCCCGGCGGCAAGCTCACTGACGAGGCGGTGGACGGCCTCGACTTCCTTGGCTTCCTTGCATTGGCCGACCGGGTGCGCGGCACCGCCCGCGACGCGGTACGCCGACTCGCAGACGCCGGGGTGCACATCGTGATGATCACAGGAGACCACCCGGGCACCGCCGAGTCGATGGCCCGCGAGCTGGGCGTCCTGGACGGCAGACAGGCGGTGACCGGAGCCGAACTGGACGACCTGGACGACCGCGCCCTCGACAAACTGCTGCCCGACGTAGGCGTCGTCGCCCGCGGCACCCCCGTGCACAAGGTCCGCGTGGTACAGGCGTTCCAACGCCTGGGCCGCACGGTCGCGATGACCGGCGACGGCGCCAATGACGCCCCCGCCATCCGGCTCGCCGACATCGGAATCGCGTTCGGTACCCGGGCCACCCCGGCCGCGCGCGCGGCGGCCGACCTCGTCGTCACGGACGACCGGCTGGAGACAGTGCTCGACGCGCTCGTGGAAGGCCGCGCGATGTGGGCCTCCGTACGTCAGGCCCTGGCGATCCTCGTCGGCGGCAATCTCGGCGAGATCGCCTTCACCCTCCTCGGCGCGGCCGCCACCGGGACCTCGCCCCTGACGGCCCGCCAGCTCCTGCTCGTCAACCTCTTCACCGACCTCGCCCCAGCCATGGCCGTCGCCCTGCGCCCGCCGCTGCCCGAGACCGCACAGCGCGTGATCCACGAGGGACCCGAGATCTCGCTCGGCACGGCGCTGACCGAGGAGATGGTGTGCCGCGCGGTGGCCACCGCACTGGGCGCCACGGCCGGCTGGCTCGCCGCGCGGTTCACCGGCCGTGCCGTCCGCGCCCGCACCGTTGCCCTGGTTGCGCTCGTGGGCGCCCAGCTCGGCCAGACCCTTCTGGTCGGGGGCCGCAGCACAGCAGTCGTCGTATCCTCCCTCGGCTCCCTGGCCGCACTGGCGGCCGTCGTCCAAACCCCGGTCCTCAGCCAGTTCTTCGGCTGCACGCCCCTCGGCCCCATCGCCTGGAGCATCGCCCTGTCCGCCGCGGCGGGGGCGACGGTGAGCTCACTGTTCCTCCCGCCACTGATCGCTCGCGTGCGCGCAGCGAATCCCGTATGGCGACCGGCCGCGTCTCAGTCGTAGCCGATGAGCGACGATGGTCGTACGGCGAAGCACCGCGGGCTGCCAATGCCACTCCTGGATCCCGATGACCAATGCACTTGTGGTCGGCCGGACTTTGCTGGACAACATCGACTTCCTCGGCGACCAGATCGACGCACTGACCCTGCGGACAACCAAGGCCGTCGAGGAGCTGCCGTGCCCTGATCCGAACGGTGCCAGCCAGCCCGGTGCCGGCGCGGACCTGGTGGCGAAGCTGGTCACCATCCCGGGCGTCGGAGTACGGACCGCCCAGATGCTGCCGGCCGAACTCGGCCCGGACATGACCGTCTTCCCCACCGCCGACCATCTCGTCTCGTGGGCGAAGTTCGCACCACGGACCGTGCGGTCCGGAGGCAAGAACACGTCCGGCCCCACCGGCAAGGGCAACCCCTGGATCAAGGGCGCCATCGGCGAGGCCGCGCTGTCCGCCTCCCGGTCCAACACCTTCCTCGGCGCCCGCTACAAACGCATCGTCAAACGCCGCGGCCGCAAGAGAGCCCTGGTCGCCGTCGGCCATTCACTCCTGGTCGTCATCTGGCACCTGCTCAACGAACCCGGGACCCCGTACACCGACCTTGGCTCCGACTACCACCAGCACCTCGTCGATCCCACCCGCCGGACCGGGACCTGGTCCGCCAGCTCAAGGCCCTCGGCCACGACGTCACCCTCGCACCGGCAGCCTGACCAGCAACTCCGTCCAACCCCTGGCCAACGATGGGCGCAGCCTGCCTCGGCGCGGGGAGATTTTCCGTTCAGGCCCTAGCAGGAAACCAGGGGCATGGCTGCGTGCCCGCGTCGGACGCGGTCGTTGATCGCCGTCAGCACCTCGCCGAGTTCCGGTGAGACCAGCAGTAGCCGGTCCTGGTCGAGCTTGCACGGGGCGACGACTTGCAGCATGGGCACGATCTCGCCGGTGGTGGGCAACCGGTAGGCGACGAAGCTGTGGTGGGCGAGTTCAAGGGACTCCTCGATGCGCCTGCCGGTGTGACGGAGGACTTCGATGGTGGCCAGGCTCAGAACGCGCGTTCCTCTTGCCGGACCCGCGCCAGCAGCTCCGCCGCATGCTCCGGGTGCACCATGGCCGCGTCCTCGTCGTCGTGCTCCCCCATACGAACTAGCTGCCGCCCCAGACCGTGAACCACCCGTAGGTCCGCGTACCGGCCTCCTCGCCCGTCCGCCTTCACCAGCGCGAGGGCGACGTCCTCGAACTCCGCCTGCCGTCTTTCACGAACGTCGAACCGAGCGCGCACAAAAGTCGCTCATGTCCCCACCTCAGCAGATGGGTTGGGGTGTGCCCACGAGCCGGGCGCGGTCAGCCGGCCAGTGCGGTCAGCGTCCGTTCCCCGGCCGGGTCGGCGGCGGTGGCCGGGACCACGGCGATCTGGTCCAGGCCGGACGCCGCGTAGGCGTCGATGCGACCGCGGACGGTGGCAGCGTCGCCCACGAGGGCGACCGTGCGCGCGGCCTCGGGCGGGAGTGCGGCGAGCAGGGTGTCCGGGGCGGCGCCGGAGCGGGCCAGTTCCACCGCCTCGCCGAAGCCGGCGGCGGTGAACACGTCGCTGTAGCCCGGTACCGTCAGATAGCCGACGATGCTCCGCAGCACCTGGGTGAGGGACTCCGGCTCGGGGTCGACGGCGGCGGGCAGCCAGGCGGCGAGCCGCGGCCGCGTACGGCCCGCCCGCTCCGCGGCCGCGGTCAACTTGGCGCACAGTACCCGGACTTGCTCCGGAGAGACGACATCGAGCAGCATCCGGTCGGCGTACCCGGCGGCCGCGGCGATCGCGCGGTCACCGAACGCCGCCACGGTGAGCGCGCCCCCGGGCGGCCGATGACGGCGCCGGAAGACGCTCCCGGGCACGATCTCCTCGCCTGGTGCGCCGTGCAGGAGGCTGCGCACCGCCTCGGCGCTCTCGGCCAGTACGGCCGCGGGCCGGGTGCGGGGCCGCCCGTGCACCCCTTCGACCACCCGCTTGCTGGAGGTGCCCAGCGCCACCCCTACCGGGCGGCCGATGACGGCGGCGGCCGACGCGGCACCTCGGGCGATCGTCAACGGGTCGCGTACGGAGACGGGCACCGGTCCGGCCGTCAGCGCGACACGCTCGGTGCGGAGCCCGATCGCCGTGGCGAGCACGAACGCGTCCCACGTCGGCCCCTCCCCGGCCCACACCTCGCGATACCCGAGCCGGTCTGCCAGCTCGGCCACCCGCAACGGCTCGTCGACGGGGCTGTCGTCCTCGCGCGCCGCGGCGACCACGCTGATGTCCATGCACGCCACGGTAGTTGCTCGGGCGCGACGCCGACACCTTGTGCGCGCGCGTCCCAATGGCCCTGCCCACGCCTACGGTTCAGGCCTCGTCGCGGTCGCCGGATCACCGTATGCCGTACTCGGCCAAGCCCTGCGCGAGGAGGGCGAAGGCCTGGGCGCCGTACGCGCGGACGTCGGCAGCGAGCCGGTCGGGGGCCTCGTCCGCCAGGACACGTCGGCGTACGTGGTCGATGAGCGCGCGATGGACACCCATCAGCGCGTTCGCGGCCACGTACGCGGTGATGTCGACGGCGGGAGCACCCGAGTCGGCGCTCTCGCCGCCGTCTCCGGTCTCCGCCGTGAGTCGTGCGGCCAGTGCGGCCGTAGTGCCGGCGATCGCCTGCTGTTCGCGGGCTCGCAGCGCGGGACTGTCGGCGATCATGCGGCTGACCGTCCGCAGTCGTACGAGCGCCTCGTGGTCGCCGGCCTCGAGCTGGGCGAGGATTCCGGACGACCTGGTCAGGAAGTTCCGTACGGCGTCCAGGACCGACTCGCCCGCCGGCCGGGAGTCGACGGCCGCGACGAGCCGTTCCCCGAAGTCTTCGAGCCGGGAGTAGAGCAAGTCCTCTTTCCGCGGAAAGTAGTTGAAGACGGTGGCCTCGGAGACCCGCGCCTCGCGGGCGATCTCGGCGACCCTCACGGCGTCGAATCCCCGATCGGCGAACAGCCGCCAGGCGGTGTCCGCGATCAGTGTCCGCGTCTGCTCCTTCTTCAGCTCGCGAAGCCCCATCGTCACCTCTGTCCGGATTCGGGGGAGACAAAGAGTCTACGGTGACCCTATATATGGAGTCACCATAAATAACGTCCCAGCAACCTGCCCCAAGGGGGTCCCATGACAGCGTCGGCCGACATCCTCGACCTGGTGGAGCGGTGGGCCGTGGCGGAACAGCAGAACAACGCGAGGCTGCTCGACGAGCTCCTCACCGACGACTTCACCGGCATCGGCCCCGTGGGCTTCGTCATCTCGCGCGAGCAGTGGCTCGACCGCTTCAGCAAGGGCCTGGACAACCGCGCGTTCGCGGTGGAGGACCCCCAAGTACGCACGTACGGCGGCGCTGCGGTCGTGGTGGGTGTCCAGGCCCAGGAGACGAGCGTGCGGGGCAAGGACAGCTCGGGACGCTTCCGGGTTTCGCTCGTCGCCGTGCGCCGCGCGGACCGCTGGCTGCTCGCAGGCGTCCACATCGGCCCCCTCCAATACCCCGCAGCCACCCGGACGTCCGCATGAGCGCCCCCTACCTGCGCCCTCCGTGGGGAGCACGGGTGATCGGCAACCGGATGGCCAAGCTCTTCGCCCGGTCGGTGCTGAGCACCCTGAGCGTCCGCGGCCGTACCACCGGCCGCTGGCGCAGCGTGCCGGTGGCTGTCCTCGACCACGACGGGGAGCGCTACCTCATCGCGCCCCGCGGCCACACCGAGTGGTCCCGCAACCTGCGTGCCGCGGGGAGCGGACGGCTGGAACGCAAGGGCCGGCTGGAGGAGTTCGACGCGTTCGAGGTCCCGGCGGACGAGCGCTCGCCACTGATCGGCGTCTACCTCGAACGGTTCGGCCGCTTCCCCACCGTGGCCGAGACCTTCCGCCAACTCCCCGACCCCGCCGACCATCCCACGTTCCGGATCGTCCGCTCCCGCAGGCTCCGCTGACGTCCTGCACCACGCGTGTGCGTGGCTGCATTCGGTGTTGCCGAGCGGACTCCGAAGGTTGGCCATGCTGCCGAAGCCGACGGGTAGCGTCCGTGCCGACATGTAGCGTCCGCGCCGACAATCACGGGGCAGGGCAGGAGCTGGGGTCGGCGCATCGCGGCAGTACATCGGGCACGACGATCCCACGGGCGAAGACGTTCCGGGGAGCCGGGATGGGCGCGCATCCTTACCACCCATCCCGCGTCAGAACTGATCGCGTCGAAGGTGTACGTAAGTCCGCTCGCCGTGCGCATCCGTCATGTCGATGGTGATGCTGTCCCAGTCCTCCGCGGGCTCCTCCGGCACCTCGCCCGTCAGGTATCCGGCCGTCGTCAGCAGTTCCTGGGTCACCTGTACGCCCGTCAGGCGCTCGGCCAGTGCGAAGACCGCCGCTTTGCTGTCGACGTCGGGAGCTTGGTCACCTGTGGGATTGAGACCGACCTCCCTCATCACGGCGCTCAGCTCGTCCGGCGTGCTGCCGGTTCTGACCGAGGGCCACTCGAAGGAGGTACGCAATTCCCCGTTCTCGTGCCAGTGGAAGAAGTGCATGGGCTTCCCCCCGTTACTCGAATGAGAGACAGCACAGGTCCCCGCGGAGAGGGCTTCCATGAAGTGAGGCGACCCCAGATCGCCGCCGAACACCAGAGCGAGGGTCCACTCCCCTCCCTCGCCCCGAACGGTGCATGCTCCCGCAAGGATGGACTCGGCCCAGTCATCGGATCCGTGGATGAGCTCCTGGTGCTGCTCGATCAGGTTGTCGAGCCCATCACACACACCCCGCGGCTCGACCCCCGCCAAGCTGAGCAGCTCCGCAGGCGAGACTCCCCGCACCAGCGTCAGGGTGTACCCGACCTCCAGCGCGTACCTGAACGGCGAGGACGAGGAACGTATCCAGCCGTAATCGGCTGCGGCGGCTGACGTCATGCAGCGCATCCTGCCAGCGGCCACTGACACCGGGGGGCGCCGCCGCGGCCTACTCAGGAGCGCTTTACTGATAGCTGGAGCCACCTGGATGCGGCGTGACCTCCGCCGTGCTTCATCCCGCCATCCCACCACGCACCGCTGACATCACAGTCGGTCAGCCCTGCACGGAAAGCCGGCCGGAACAGCAACTCGCCAGGTCGGCCAACCGCCCCCACCTTTGGTGCCGGTCAAACCGACCGACCGCAGGTTGACCATCTCCTCGTCGCTTCCGTCCTCATCGCTCACTTCGCCGGACGTCCCGGTCGCGGACCGCGGCGGGCTTGGTGAACAGGCCTGCTCAACGGCGTCCTTGACCGCTCACGCAGCTCACCCGCAGCCGGCACCAGGATGAGAACCAGGGTGTAGCGCCACACCAGACGTTCTCTGAGCGGTCCGCAGGTCGCGCAGTTCCGGCAGGCGGCGCAGGTGTCGACGTGCCAGGTGATCTCCTCGCGCAGCCGCGTACTCAAATCCTGCCCGTCCCGGTCGAGGGCCCGGTCGATGACGGCGTCCAGTTCGGCGCACTCCCGGACACGGTGGCCTGGCGCGACCGCCCCTTGGCCGACAGCGAGTCCCGTGTCCGGTCGCCGTCCTCTGTCCGCTGGTGGGCGGAGTCGCGGTTATCAACTCCTGCCGCTAGGTTGCCTCTTGAGCGATTATCGGCTGATCTGGAGGACATCCCGTGACCGAGACCCCCGCCGCGTCGAGCGAGGTGCGCAGGAGAATCAAGACCGACCAGCCGCACACGGCCCGGATCTGGAACTACTGGCTGGGTGGCAAGGACAACTACGAGGTGGACCGGGAAGCCGGGGACCAGATACGCAAGCTGCACCCCGGCATCGGCGACTACGCCCGCGCCGACCGGCTGTTCCTCGGGCGCGCCGTACGGCACCTCGCGGGCGAGCGCGGGATACGGCAGTTCCTCGACATCGGCACCGGCCTGCCCACCGCCGACAACACACACGAGGTCGCTCAGCGCGTGGCACCGGAGTCGCGCATCGTCTACGTCGACAACGACCCGCTGGTGCTCGCGCACGCCCGCGCCCTGCTGACCAGCGCGCCGGAAGGGCGTACGGACTACCTCGACGAGGATCTGCGCAACGTGGACGCGATCCTGGAGCAGGCGGCCCGGACGTTGGACTTCACTGAACCCGTGGCGCTGGTGCTGCTCGGCGTCGTCATCTTCATCGAGGACGACGAGGAGTCGTACGGCATCGTGCGGCGCCTCATGGACGCGCTGCCCCAGGGAAGCCACCTCGTCCTCTCGCACACCATCACGCGGCCGGACATGCCCGATGTCGACGCCGCGGTGGCGTTCTGGAACGAGCACGGCACGCCGAAGTTGACGCAGCGCACCCCCGCCGCCGTCGCCGAGTTCTTCGGCGGGCTGGAACTCCTCGAACCCGGCGTGGTCTCCTGCAACCGGTGGCGTCCGGACGGCGCAGGCGACTCCGATCTGCCTGATGAGGTGGCCATGTTCGGTGGCGTGGGACGCAAGGCCTGATCACCTTCTGCCCGCGCCCGAGCACTCCGGCAAAGCGTTCGCCCGGCACTCCTGCGCGGCCTACCTCACCCAAGCACCGCCTCAGCGGTCAACGCCACACAGCGAACGCGAGAGGGAGCCTGCACCGTACCGCTGAAGCGCCCGTGCGCGGGCAAGCGGCTGCCCCTGCTGCACCACACCCGGCACGTCACGGTGCTCGACCGCCAGGCGGTCCTCGTCACGCGCACATCTGGTCCAGCGGGGGGCCGAGCGGGCGCTTCCCGTACGCATGAGGAACGTCCTCATCGGCCCATCGTGGCGCGTATCGTCACCGGCGGCTCGTCGGTGACGATACGTATGTTGAGGTGCTTCACGGGCCGGTGACGACGATCTCGCGCTTGAGGATCTTTCCGGTGGGGCCTTTGGGAAGCTCGTCGGTGAACGTGACGATCCGCGGGTACTTGTAGGCCGCCACCCGCTCCCTGACGTGGTCGCGGATCTCCTCGGCCGTGGCGTCGGCGCCGGGCCGCAGCGTGATCACCGCGGCGACCTCCTCACCGTGAACTGCGTCCGGCACGCCGACAACCGCGGCTTCGGCGACGGCCGGGTGCTCGTACAACACCTCCTCGATCTCACGCGGGTAGACGTTGTAGCCGCCGCGGATGATCAGGTCCTTCTTGCGGTCGACGATGAAGTAGAAGCCGTCCTCGTCGACACGGGCCAGATCGCCGCTGTGGAACCACCCGTCGCGGATCGCCTCGGCCGTCGCCTCCGGACGGTTCCAGTAGCCCGTCATCACGTTCTCGCCGCGAATCGCGATCTCGCCGACTTCGCCCGGCGGCACTGGGCCGCCGTCCTCGGCGACGAGCTTCATCTCCGCCCCACGGATGGGCACTCCGATCGAGCCCGCCTTGCGCGGGCGGCCCGGGTGATTGAAGGCGGCGACTGGGGACGTCTCGGAGAGTCCGTAACCCTCCAGCACCGTGGCGCCGAAGCGCCGCTCGAAGCCGTGCAGCACCTCGACGGGGAGCGCGGAGCCCCCCGAGACCGCCAGGCGCAGCCGGGCGGCGTCGAAGCCTTCGGGGAACTCGGCGTGCAGGAGCGCGGCGTACATCGTCGGCACGCCGAGGAAGACGGTGACGCCGTCCCGGGCCATGATCTCCAGGGCCCGCCGCGGCTCGAACCTCGGCAGCAGGGTCAGCGTGGCGCCCGCGGCGACGGCGGTGTTGAGCGCGCAGGTCTGGCCGAACGCGTGGAAGAGCGGGAGGCCACCGAAGAGCACGTCGTCGGGGCCGACTTGAAGGAGTGTCCCTGCTGTGGTGGCCGTGTTGGTCGTCAGGTTGAAGTGCGACAGTTCGGCGCCCTTCGGCGTCCCGGTGGTGCCCGAGGTGTAGAGGATCAGGGCGGGGTCGTCGCCTGACCGGTCGACGATGCCCGGCATGGGTTCACAGGCCGGCAGCATGTCCTCAAAGGTCCCGGGCTCGGTCAAGAGGCATACGGTCCCGGTCTCGGCGCAGGCCTTCGCGACCTCGTCCGCGAACAGCGGGGACGCCAGTGCGATCCGCGCCCCGCAGTCGCGCAGGGTGAAGGCCACCTCGCGTGCCTTCAAGAGCGGGTTCATCGGCACCACCACGCCGCCGGCCCGCAGGACGGCGTAGTAGAGCACCGGGAAGAGCGGGACGTTCGGCATGGTCAGCGCGACGCGGTCGCCGGGCCTGAGCCCCCGGGCGCTCAGGAGTGCGGCGACACGGGCGCTGGCCTCGTTCAGCTGAGCGTACGTCAGCGTGGTGCCGTCGTGGCGCACGGCGATGTGGTCGCCCCTGGAGGCGGCGGAGTCCACCAGGAACGTGGCGAGGTTGGTCATGTAGGCAGTCTCCTTGGTTTTGTTCGGGCGCCCCGCGCAGTGCCGGGCACAGCCGTGACCGCCGCCTGGGAGTGCCGCGTCGTGAGCGGACTGCGGGGACGGACGACGTCGCGCGGCGCGACTCCGTGGCGGCCTGCGTCGGAGCCGCGGCCGTCCCTGGCGTCCAGCCACAGGCGCAGCAGGTGGCGCTTGAGCCCGGGCGGTTCGAAGTCCTCGAACTCCGAGCGGGCGTGCATGATCGCGTGGTTGTTGAGCAGCAGCATGTCGCCGGGCTCGAGGTCGACGTCGAGACGGAACTCCGCGGAGCCCGCCAGCTCGTCGATGAGGTCGAACAGCTCCAGGTCCGCTGGTTCCAGCCGGGGCACCTCGGGGAAGCGCTGCGCGGACTCCAGGTAGGAGCGGTGGTAGCGGAGGCTCGGCCACCCTGCGGATCGAGTGGCGAGCGGGGCGGTGAGGTACGGAGGCTCGCCGAGGGCATGCTCCTCGCGCCGGTCGAAGTAGTGCGTACGGCAAAGGCGTTCCGCCAGATCCGGGCGGATCTCCAGTACCGCATGGTGCACCGCCGCCGAGCTGACCAGCGAGGTGCGGCCGCCGGAGCGGGCCGTCCTGAGGCACAGCAGCGCGAGCAGATCCGCGGCGTCGGTGTGGAAGGGCAGCGCTGCCCGCGTCTGGTACCCGCGCGTTGCCGGATCGGCCATGGTGCGGCCGGTGTCCCTGACGTGGCCGAGCAGGTGCCCGTCCGCGTTCTGCGAGACGGGCCGTCCCAGGTACTGGCCCAGGCCCCAGAAGACCGCGCTCGCGGCCGCCTCGCTCAGCCGGTCGACCTGGATGCCCCTGATGAGCACGAACCCGTGTCCGTGCTCCAGTACGTCGCCGATCCGCTGCAGCCGGCCGGCGAGGGTCGGCAGCGGAAAATCTGCGGCGGTCAGCTTCAGCAGGGTGGCACCGCGCCGGCGTGCCGTGGACAGCGCCTCGGCGAGTTCGGCTTGCTGCCGGGGGGACAGACGCAGGAGCCACTCCTCGGTTCCTCTCAGGTCCGCGCCCCGCCATCCCGCCGGGCCCTCCCGGGACTCGCGCGACACGTCACCCGCTCCCGTCCTGCCGGTCATGTCCACCTCCGTATCGCCCAGCCGCGCCGGTCCCGGACCCGCCGCCGCGGGGGTCCGGGGCTGTTCAGCGGGTGTCATGCTAGGTCGCGCCGCGCCCCCATGCTTGACCTCAGGTGACTCCGGATTTAGCTTTTCGGGACACACGCACGGCGGGAGCAACGCCCATGAAGCCTCTTGTCCGCACCGCGGCGTTGAGCGGCTATGTCGAGCTGAGCCGTTCGCTCGGCATCGACCCGCAGGCCCTGATGAAGCGGGTGGGGCTGGACACCGCGGATCTCGCGGTCCAGGACCGGTGGATCTCCGGCGCGGCCACGGCACATCTTCTGGAGCTCTCGGCAGCCGCCTCGCATCACGAGGACTTCGGCCTGCTCCTGGCGGAGCGCCGCCGCTTCTCCAATCTGGGCCCGATCAGCCTGGTCGTCCGCGAGGAGCCCGACGTGCGCAGCGCGCTCGGGGTGCTGTTGCGGCACGAGCACATGTACAACGAGGCCCTGCACACCCGGCTGTCCGAAGGAAACGGCCTGGCCACGCTCAAGGTGGACGTGCGACTCGGTGAGGCGATGCGGGCCCGGCAGGCCACCGAACTGGCGGTGGGCGCCTACCTCCGGGTACTCCGCGGATTCCTCGAGCCCCGGTGGCAGCCCCTGTCCGTGTGGTTCACCCACGCCGCCCCGGCGGACTCCGGTACCCACCGACGCCTGTTCGGCCTCGGAGTGGAGTTCGACCGCGAGTTCGACGGCATCGTCTTCTACGCCGGCGATCTCGACGCTCCCAACGCGATGGCGGACCCGCAGCTGCGGACCTACGCCCGACAGTACTTCGAAGCCATCGCGGTCCCCCGCGACACGTCCGAGCCGGACCGGGTGCGCGAACTGATCGAAGCCCTGCTGCCCACCGGGCGCTGCTCCGTCGACCAGGTCGCGCGCAGTCTGGGTGTCGACCGCCGCACCGTGCACCGGCATCTGGCCTCGTCGGGCGAGACGTTCTCCTCGCTGCTCGACACCACACGTGCACGACTCGCCGAGCAGTTCGTGGCCAATCCGCGCCGCTCCCTGACGGAGATCTCCGATCTGCTCGGCTTCTCCTCACTCAGCGCGTTCTCACGCTGGTTCCGCGGGCACTTCGGATGCAGCGCGCGGG
Source organism: Streptomyces sp. R41 (assembly GCF_041053055.1). Lineage (NCBI taxonomy): Bacteria > Bacillati > Actinomycetota > Actinomycetes > Kitasatosporales > Streptomycetaceae > Streptomyces > Streptomyces sp. R41. The sequence continues at coordinate 10,423,332 of NZ_CP163443.1, read as the reverse complement.
AGTGGCGCAACCGGAGGAGCTCCCGACAGGGCTGACGCCGCCGGGCACGAGATCCGCCGGTCGGCATATGCCGACCGGCATGGCGGGCTCACACCCATGTCCCCAAATGACAAGTCAACCGTCACGAGGGGTCAAACGTCCGCCCACGCTCGGCCCTACCTTGGCAGCACCGCGGAGGCGGTCGGCCTCCGGAGGGCCGTGCAACTCCCCCTGGAGCACGCTCCCTCCGGACCAGCCGATCGTACGGGGGCCGAGTGGGCCCGGTGTCCCTCCGCTGCCCCGCTCCGATCCTCGCCGGGCGTCCCAGCCCCTCGCGTCGCACTCCGCGATGCCCCAGCGAGTGATCGCCGATCCCACGAAGGAGACGGACCGTGCACTTCCATGACGACTCACTCTTCCCTGAGAACCAGGAAAAGCTGGTGATCCAGGCCGCTCCTTACGGGCCCGAGTGGCTGCCCGGTGACGCCGACGACCTGCCCCTCACCATGGATGAGCACGTGCAGGCAGCCGTCGACTGCCACAACGCGGGCGCCACCGTCCTGCACATCCATGTCCGCGAGCTCGACGGCAAGGGCTCCAAGCGGATGTCCATGTTCAACGAGTTGCTGGGCCGGCTGCGCGAGGCGGTGCCGGACATGGTGCTGCAGATCGGCGGGTCGATCTCCTTCGCCCCCGAGGACGAGGGCAGCGAGGCAAAGTGGCTCAGCTACGACACCCGCCACCTGCTGGCCGACCTCACGCCGGCGCCTGACCAGGTGACCATCGCGATCAACACCAGCCAGATGAACATCGTCGAGATCATGACCGACGACGACCTCGATGGCACCTCGATCGCAAAACCGGAGTACTACAAGGCCTACCGCGACATGGTCGTCGAGGCGGGACCGGACTTCTACCTCGAGCACCTCGAGCGCCTGCGCGCGAGCGGCATCCAGCCCCATTTCCAACTCGCCACGCTGGCCCAGCTCGAGACCGTCGAGCGGCTCATCCGGGCCGGCATTTACACCGGCCCGCTGATCCTCAACTACGTCGCCATCGGCGGCGGTTTCGCGGGCCGGCACCCCGCCGACCTGATCGAATTCGTCCGCCGCACGCCCGACGGCGCCGTCCTCACCATCGAGAGCTCGATGCGTGCCGTCGCACCGATGAACGCGATCGGCATCGCGCTCGGCGCGCACGTGCGTGTCGGCAACGAGGACAACCTCTGGCGCCGCAAGGGCGAGCGCATGACCACCGTCGAGCAGGTCGAGCAGATGGTCCAGATCTCCGAAGCGCTCGGCCGCGACATCGCGACCGGCGCCGAGGCCAAGAAGATCTACAAGCTCGGCGAGTACTACGCGGACGCCGACGAGACCCTGGCCCAGCTCGGCATGGTGCCCAACCGCCGGCCCGGTCGGCGTGGCTTCATGCTGCGCGACGTCTGATCTCGCCGTACCCGCGTCCGCGCGACAACCACACGGCCGCCGGGGCCCTCCCCCGGCACCGGCGGCCCCGTTCTTCCTCTCGCCCCACGAACAACGGAGCACAACCGTGGCGCACGCCATTCGCTTCAAGGAGACCGGCGGTCCCGAGGTCCTGCACTGGGAGGAGGTCGTCGTCGGCGACCCGGGCCCGGGCGAGGTGCGGATCCGGCACGAGGCCGTCGGACTCAACTTCGCCGATACCTACTTCCGCACCGGCCTTTACCCGGCGCCGCTGCCCGCCGGACTCGGCGTCGAGGCCGCGGGGGTCGTCGAGGCGGTCGGCGAGGGCGTGACGCACGTCGCCGAGGGCGACCGCGTCACCTACACCGGCAGCCCGCTCGGCGCGTACAGCACCGAACGCGTCATGCCCGCCGACTCCTTGATCAGACTGCCGGACGGGATCAGCTGCGAGACCGCCGCCGCGATGACCATGCGCGGCCTCACCTCCGCCTACCTGCTGCGCAGGATCCACCCGCTCACGGCCGGTGACACGATTTTGCTGACCGCCGCGGCGGGCGGTGTCGGCCTGATCGTGTGCCAATGGGCGAAGCTCCTCGGCCTCACGGTCATCGGAACGGTCTCCAGCGAGGAGAAGGCAGAGCTGGCCCGCGCCCACGGCTGCGACCACGTCGTCCAGTACCGGCGCGAGGACGTCGCCCAGCGGGTGCGCGAGCTCACCGACGGCGCCGGGGTGCCGGTCGCCTTCGACAGCGTCGGCAAGACGACGTTCGCCGCCTCCCTCGCCTCGCTGCGCCGCCGCGGCCTGCTGGTCTGCTTCGGTACGGCCTCCGGGCCGGTGCCGCCGATCGACGCGATGCAACTGGCCATCGGCGGCTCCCTCTTCGTGACCCGCCCCGCGCTTGCCGACTACATCGCGGACCCTGCGGAGCGCGCCGAGTTGGCGGGCGAGCTGTTCGGCCACGTCGCCGACGGACGTATCCGCATCGAGATCAATCAGCGTTTCGCGCTCGAGGAGGCCGCCGAGGCGCACGGCGCGCTGGAGGCCGGGCGGACCACGGGATCGTCCGTCCTCCTCCCCTGAGCACCACGCGCATCACCACCCTCTCCAGGAGGAAGCACCATGGAACAGATTCTCAGCCCAGTCGAGGGCGCGCCCGCGCTGGTGCGCCCGAACTCCCGCAACTCCCTCAAGGCCGAACCACTGACCTGCGCCATCGGCGCCGAGCTGTTCGGCGTGAACCTCGCCGACGCCTCACGCGACGACGATCTGTTCGCCGAGATCAAGGCCCTGCTGCTGCAGTACAAGGTCCTCTTCCTGCGGGACCAGGACATCACGCGTGCCGAGCACGTCGCCTTCGCGGAGCGCTTCGGCCCGCTGGAGGACCACCCCGTGGCGGGCAGCGACCCCGACCACCCGGGCCTGGTCCGCATCTACAAGGACCTGGACAGCCCCGCCGAGCACTACGAGAACGCCCTGCACACCGACGGCACATGGCGCGAGAACCCGTCCATGGGCGCCGTACTGCGGTGCGTGGAATCGCCCCCGGTGGGCGGCGACACGATCTGGGTCAACATGGCCGAGGCCTACCGCCGGCTGCCCGAGCACATCAGGACGCAGATCGAGGGCCTGCGGGCCCGGCACAGCATCGAGGCCACCTTCGGTGCCGTCATGCCGCAGGAGCGGCGCCACGCGCTCAAGGCCCGGTTCCCCGACGCGGAGCACCCGGTGGTGCGCACCCACCCCGAGACCGGCGAGAAGATCCTCTTCGTCAACAGCTTCGCGACGCACTTCGTCAACTACCACACGCCCGAGCGGGTGCGCTTCGGGCAGGACTTCGCCCCGGGCGCGAGCCTCCTGCTGAACTACCTGGCCGGCCAGGCCGCGGTCCCCGAGTACCAGGTGCGCTGGCGCTGGACGCCGAACAGCGTCGCCATCTGGGACAACCGCTCCACTCAGCACTACGCCGTGCAGGACTACTGGCCCGCCGTCCGCCGGATGGAACGCGCCGGAATCGTCGGCGACAGACCTTTCTGACCTTCCTTCAACAGCGCGTGAGGTGATGACAATGGAGTTGCACACCACTGCGAAGCCCCTTCCGGAGACGGAGACGACGTCCTCGTCCGGATGGCCGGTGTCCCGGCGCTATGCCTGGGTGGTCTTCGCCCTGAGTTTCGGCCTGCTGCTGTCCGACTACATGTCCCGGCAGGTGCTCAACGCCGTCTTCCCGATGCTGAAGGCCGAATGGCTGCTCTCCGACGCGAGATTGGGCTCGCTCAGCGGTGTCGTCGCGCTGGCGGTCGGCCTGCTCACCTTCCCCATGTCGCTGATGGCGGACCGCTGGGGCCGGGTCAGGAGCCTCCTGCTCGCCGCGGTGTTGTGGAGCGTGGCGACCCTGGGGTGCGCCGTGTCGGCGAGCTACGGCCAGATGTTTGTCGGCCGCCTCTTCGTCGGCATCGGTGAGGCCGCGTACGGGAGCGTCGGCATCGCCGTCGTCCTGAGCATCTTCCCGGTCGCCCTGCGAGCCACCCTCTCCGGCGCCTTCATCGCGGGCGGGGCCTTCGGCTCGGTCCTGGGCGTGTCGATCGGCGGCGCCGTGGCCCAACAGTTCGGCTGGCGTTGGGCGTTCGGCGTCATGGGCATCTTCGGCCTCGTGCTGGCCGCGGTCTACGGCGTCGTGGTCACGGAGAAGAGGCTGGCACCACAGGCGAGTTCCACCGTCGCCAAGGCCGACGCCGACGCTCGCGACCGGCTGCGCGCACTCCTGCCGCGGCTGTTCTCCTCCGTCTCGGTGATCAGCGCTTACGTGGGCAGTGGACTCCAGCTGTTCATCGCCGCCGCGCTCATGGCCTGGCTGCCCAGCTACTTCAACCGCTACTACGACATGCCCACCGCGAAGGCGGGCGCGACCGCAGGTGTCTTCGTACTGATCATCGGCATGGGCATGATCGTCGGCGGGATCGCCTCGGACCGGATCAGCCGGGCGTTGCCCATCCGGAAGTGGGCCGTGGCCATCACCTGCAGCATCGGCTCGCTCGTCCTGCTGATGGCGGCGTTCCACCTGCCGACCGGTCCGACGCAGCTGCTGGTCCTGGCAGCCGGGGCCCTGCTCTCGGCCGGGACGGCCGGTCCCGCCGCCGCCATGGTGGCGAATCTGACCCCGGCCTCCATCTCCGCGACGGCCTTCGCCACCCTCACCCTGGCCAACAGCCTGCTCGGGCTCGCCCCCGGGCCCGCGCTCACCGGCGCGCTCGCTGACCGGTGGGGCCTGCTCGGCGCGATGCGGGTCGTCCCGCTCACCGCGCTCGCCGCCACCGCGGCCTTCCTGATCGGCCGCCACTACTACGACCGTGATCTGCGCCGTCTGACCGGGCTCGCCCCGGTGGCGGAGCCGGCGGAAGCGAAGGCGTCCTCATGAGCCGTACGACCGAGCCAGTGGTCGTGATCGTCCCCGGTCTGCGCGACCACGTCGAGGAGCACTGGCAGACCCTGCTGGCGAACCGGCTCACAGAAGCGGGGCGCACGGTCTGTACCGTTCCCCCGCTGACACAGGACCAGCTCAGCCGGGAGGCCCGCGTCGCCGCCCTCGCCAAGGTGATCTCGGAGGTGGACGGGCCGGTCGTGCTGGTCGCCCACAGCGCCGGCGTGATCACCACCGTGCACTGGTCGCAGTGGCACGAGGCCGATGTCAGGGGCGCTCTCCTGGTCACCCCGCCGGACTTCGAGACGCCGCTGCCGGAGGGTTACCCCGCCCGCGAGGTGCTCGACGCCAACGGCTGGCTCCCGGTCCCCCGGTCGCCGCTGCCCTTCCCGAGCATCGTCGCGGCCAGTTCCAACGATCCTCTCGGCACCGTCGAACGGGTCGCCCATCTGGCCCGCGCCTGGTGCGGCCGCCTCGTGGAACTGGGCGCAGTCGGTCACCTCAACCCCGCCTCCGGCCACGGCCCGTGGCCTCGTGCGGAGGAACTCCTCCGCGAACTCGAGCTCGGCTGAGCTCCCTAGTGCAACCCCCGGAAGGCAACGATGAACACCGACACCGACCTGCTGTGGTCTCCCGGTCGCCGCGAGCTGGAGGACTCCAACGTCGCGTGCTTCATGAAGTGGCTGGACGAGGCGCGGGGGCTGCACTTCGCCGACTACGCCGCGCTGTGGCAGTGGAGCTCCACCGACCTGCCCGGCTTCTGGTCGGCGGTGTGGGAGTACTACGGGCTGGACGCGGTCACCGGCTACGACGAGGTGCTGGCCGAGGCGTCGATGCCCGGCGCCAGCTGGTTCCCCGGCGCCCGGCTGAACTTCGCCGAGCGGTGCCTGGCCCAGGCCACCGACGCCCGCCCGGCGCTGGTCAGCCTGGCCGAGGGCGACGCCACGCCCGTCGAGACCTCGTGGGAGGAGCTGCGCCGACAGGTCGCCGACGTCGCGGCGGCCCTGCGCCGCATGGGCGTCGAGCCCGGCGACTGCGTGGCCGGATACCTCCCCAACCTCCCGCAGGCCGTCGTCGCGCTGCTGGCCACCGCCGCCGTCGGCGCCGTGTGGACGGCGTGCTCCCCGGACTTCGGCACTCCGAGCGTCCTCGCCCGGCTCCGGCAGGCACGGCCGGTCGTGCTCGTGGCAGCGGACGGCTACCGCCACGGCGGCAAGGAGTACGACCGGCGCCCCGCGGTCGCGGAGCTCGCCGAGGGGCTGCCCACACTCGGCCACGTCCTCGCTGTCGACCATCTCTTCCCGGCGTCGGCCGAAGCCTGGCCGGCGCCGCCCGGGGTGGACCACCATGTCTGGTCAGCGCTGCCGGCCGCCGAAGAGCCGCTGGAGTTCGCCGACGTGCCCTTCGACCACCCGTTGTGGATCCTCTGGTCATCGGGCACCACCGGACTGCCCAAGGGGATCGTCCAAGGTCACGGCGGCATCGTGGTCGAACTGCTCAAGGCCCTCGGACTTGGTGCCGATCTGCGCCCCGACGACCGCTATCTGTTCATCACGTCCACGAGCTGGATGGTCTGGAACTTCATGGTCGGCGGTCTGCTGCACGGCAGCACGATCGTTCTGTACGACGGCAGCCCGACCTTCCCCGACGTGAACGGGGCCTGGCGGATCGCCGAACGGACCGGCGCCACCATGGTCGGCCTGGGCGCGGCCTACCTCGCCGCCGTCGAGAAGTCCGGCACCCACCCCGCGGCCGCCTTCGACCTCAGTCGGCTGCGCTCCATCCTGCAGACCGGCTCGGCCCTGCCCCCCAGCACCTGGCGCTGGGTCCACGACCGACTCGCCCCCGGCGTCTGGCTGCAGTCGATCTGCGGTGGCACCGATGTCTGTTCCGTCCTCGCGGGCGGTTCCGCACTGCTGCCGGTACGGGTGGGCCGCATCCCAGGCCCGGCGCTCGGCGTCGCACTCGCCGCCTGGGATGCGTCCGGGCAGCCCCTGACCGGGGCGCAGGGCGAGATGGTGGTCACCGCGCCCCTGCCGTCCATGCCGCTCCACTTCGTCGGCGACCCCGACGGCACCCGCTACCGGGCGGGCTACTTCGACACCTACTCCGGTGTCTGGCGACACGGCGACTGGGTCACCATCGACGCCGACCTGTCGGTCGTCGTCGCCGGCCGCTCGGACTCCACGCTCAACCGCATGGGCGTGCGCATGGGCTCCGCCGACATCTACGCCGTCGTCGAACAGCTCCCCGAAGTCACCGACAGTCTCGTCCTGGGCGTGGAGCAACCCGACGGTGGCTACTTCATGCCGCTGTTCGTCGTGACGACGGAGGACGCCACGCTCGACGAGGGTCTGCGCCAACGCATCGTCACCGCCATCAGGCACCACTTGTCGCCGCGGCACGTGCCCGATGTCATCGTCCCGATCTCCGCCGTCCCGCGCACGCTGACCGGCAAGAAGCTCGAGGTACCGGTCAAGCGCATCCTGCAGGGTGCCCGGGTCGCCGATGTCAGCAGCGAAGGAGCCGTCACCCACCCACAGATGCTCTCCTGGTTCGCCGACTTCGCAGGCCGTACGACGCCGGGTCGGTGAGCGGATCCAGGTGCCGGCACGCTCGCGTCACGCCGACGAGGCCGATGCCCAGCCGCTCGCCGGGGCGGGCCTCTTCCCACGACACCTGAAGGAATGCACGTTGGATGCTGGCAGCTGCACCAGTACATCCGCCGGAGTATGTTTCGCTGCCGCGCACATCCGCAGCCGCGGGGAAGCTGGTTATCGGCTGGGGAGTGATCGCGGTAGCCCGAACCATGGGAGCACGCTGTTGTCGAAGCGGGTCATGGCGCAGATCCGGTCGCCGGTGAGGGTGAGGACGTAGAGGCCGGTCCCATGGCGGATGCCGGTGGGGGCGCGCAGGTAGGCTCCAAACGCCGGTTGGCCGTTGGCTCGCGTGGGGATGAGGTCGAACCTGCGACCTGCGCGGAAGATGCTGGCGCAGAAGCGGGCCACGACGTCTCGGCCCTGGTATTCGAAGGGCATCGGTGGCATCGACATGAAGACGTCGTCGGTCAGCAGGGCCACCAGCGCATCGAGATCGGCGGACTCCCATGCGCGGACGAATTTCGCGGCGATCGCATCCTCCGAGGGTGACTCGCAGGCGGGCGGCGGTTCGCGGTCGTCGGTCGTGGGCCGTCGCTGCTGCAGGCCGGCGCGCGCCCGTTTGAGGGCGCTTTTGACCGACTCGACGCTCGAGTCCAGCATCTCGGCCACCTCGCCGGCGTGGAATCCGAGGACGTCACGCAGGATGAGCACGGCGAGCTGGCGTGGCGGCAGGACCTGTAGGGCGGTCACGAAGGCCAGGGAGATGGATTCGGTCTGCTCGTAGCGGGCCTCCGGGCCGAGCGGAGCGTCGATGGCACCCTCGAGGAGCGCGTCGGGGTAGGGCTCGAGCCAGACGACTTCGCCGAGCCGGGTCGGCTCCGGCGGTTCAACATTGGGCACATCCCATTCCTTGGCCTTCCGTCGGCCGGCCGACCGGCGCGCGTTGAGGCACCGGTTGGTGGCGATCCGATACAGCCAGGTGCGCAGCGAGGCGCGCCCCTCGAACCTTGCGAAGCCTTGCCAGGCGGCAAGCAGCGTGTCTTGCAGGGCGTCCTCGGCGTCCTGCAACGAGCCGAGCATCCGGTAGCAGTGCACCTGCAGCTCCCGGCGGTACGGCTCGGTCAGCTCCCGGAACGCCTCGCCATCCCCGGCCCGCGCCTGGGACATCAGGTCGCCGGTTACCACCCTCGCCTCACCTTCTTCCCACACCCTTTGGCACTTCCATCGTGTATGGACACCGGCCGAAGGGCGAAGGGGGCGGTCGGCGCGCGCCCCCTTTCCCGACGCCGCCGTGTCTACCCCAGTGGTAGCTGACAACGCCGACCAAGGAGCACCACGATGGGAAAGATCATCATCAGCGAGAACGTCTCGCTCGACGGAGTCGTCCAGGACCCGACCGGTGAGGAGGGCTTCAGCCGCGGCGGCTGGTTCCTCCAGATGGGGGACGCGGACCGCGATGCATGGGCCAAGCTCGAGCTCGACGAGGCCCTGGGCGCCGAGGCCCTGCTGCTTGGCAGGCGGAGCGACGAATGGTTCGCCGCGCGATGGCTGTCGCGCAGTGGCGAGTGGGCGGACAGGTTGAACAGCCTGCCCAAGTACGTCGTGTCCGCCACCCTCCAAGAGCCCAAGTGGAGCAACTCGACGGCATTCAAGGGCAGGGTTCTCAAGGGCGACGTGGTGGACGAGGTCTCGAACCTGAAGCAGGAGCTGGACGGCGACATCGTCGTCTACGCCAGCACCCAGCTCGTGCACACGCTGATGGAGCACGACCTCGTCGACGAACTGCGGCTCACCATCTTGCCGGTCGTGCTCGGGGCCGGCGAGCGCCTCTTCGGCGAGATCAGCGACAGGAAACCCATGCGCCTCATCGACACTCGCACCGTTGGTGACGGCCTCGCCTTCCTCACCTACCAGCCCGTCCGAGACGCGTAGCCCCCTGCGTCGATGACGGCCGGCGAGAGCCCACTTCGGCTCGCCGTGCGGGGCGGGCCTCACCAGAGGTGCAGGGTGAGGCCCGCTTCAGCCGACGGTGGGCCGCAAGGTCCCGACAACCTGACCGTGGGCAGAGGCAGCCGGGGTGGCAGACCGGCGCTTGGGTGCTCGTGCCGTGCCCGCCGCCGCGCAAGGTCCCTTCGTGGCCTGGCGACTTCCGCATTGACCCATACGAATGATTCACCGGCGCCCCAGGGTGAACGATGAGGCCGTGTGCCCCGCGCCGACGGCAGCCAGCCGCTCGCGATCATTAGCGTTGACGCTTGTGTCGATGAGCCATGCCTTTGTGAACCTGAAGCCCGGAGTGGGAAAGACGACCAGCGCAGTCTGGCTGGCGCACGCATTTCACGAGTCGGGTATCTCACCGCTGCTGGTGGACAGTGACCCCGCATCCTCCGCGCTGCGGTGGAGCGAATTGGCAGGTGGCTTCCCGTTCCCTGTGATCGCCCTTCCCGTGGGCGACGTGCACCGGCGCGTGAACGACTTCCTCGGAAACCGGCAGGCCGTCGTGTTCGACGCCCCGCAGATGGAGGACCACGCCCACATCGCCCGGAGCATCATGCGGTACGCGAGCGAGTGGATCGTGCCGGTGACCCCGGCCCCCATCGAGCTGGATCGCATGGCACCCATCGGCGGCGAGATGGGCGACGTACAGTCCCTGCGCGCCCAGCCGGCCCGCGCCACTGTCCTGCTGAACCGCACAAACCGTCCCGACGCCACGCGCACCGGTCCCGATGCCGACGCCCGCGAAGCTCTCACCGAGCGGGGCTTCGACGTGTTGTCCACCCATATTCCGCGGCTCGACCTGTACGCCCAGTCCTTCGGTAGCCCGGTGCAGGTCAAGGGCACGGCGTACATGGACCTCGCGGACGAGCTCATCAAGCGTCAGGAGATGGTGTGAATCAGCGCAAGGACACCTACCGGGCCGCATTGCAGCGCGTGCCGGACGTCGCCGCACCCCGTCACACCAAGATCACTCAGCTGCACACCCGATACGTCCGAGTGACCATCGAGTTCGACCCTGCCTTTCCGCGCGACCTGACCCGATGGGTGGGACCACCGGTATCCGCGCTCTTGCGCGCCGGCGCCGCAGTACTGCGACCCTGAGAAGCACCCCCGTAAGCCGGGTGACGCTGGTGACCGGCGAAGCGGGGGCCTCGATCGGCCGGGGCGCACCATCGGCCCCGGCGAACCGTCGGGCGGTTTTGGCCGCTTCCCTACCGCGGCCGGACGTCTCCCGACAGCCGTCCCGAACGTGGCCTCGGGTTGCTCTCCGGCCTTCCCTCTGGCACACCGTCCACGACCACGTCACTGACTCCGATGACCTTGCGCGTCTGGCACGAGCGGCACTTCAGCGCTGCCGGCTCCAACAGTCCTGGCCGGTCATCCGTGCCGGCGCAGGTCGTGGAAGAAGTCCTCGATGACGTGGAGCTGCCCGGAGCGGGCGATCTCGTCGTAGACGTATTTGCCGACGGCGAGGTCGAGTACTCCGAGGCCGAAGGGCGAGAACACCAGTGGCCGGTCGGTGGGGGGTGTCACCCGTCCGGTCATGACGTCGGCGAGTGTGCCGTGCAGGAAGTCGCGGTTGCCGGTGAGCTGTTCGGCCAGGTGGGGGGAGGTGTTGGCTTTGAGGCAGTGTTCGACGTCGTCGACGATGTTGGTCGAGGCGAGGATGATCTCGGGCGCGAGGTCGCGCAGGGACACGTGCAGGACCAGGGGGTTGTGGTCGAACCAGGCCGGGTCGCTGATGTGTGGCTCGCCGGCGATGGTGGCGAAGACGACGAGATCGCTGGAGCGGATGAGTTCCTCGGGGCTGTCGTGCACGGTGATCTGTCCGGCGGCGGAGGTCTGTTGGAGGTAGTCGCGGAAGCCGGCGGCGCTGTCGGGTGACAGGTCGTGGACGGCGGTCTCGTCGAAGGACCAGCCCACGGCGGTCAGGAAGGTGTGGATGTAGCGGGCGATCAGGCCCGTGCCGAAGAACCCGATGCGCGTGGGGCGTTGTCGGGTGCGGGTGAGGCGGTCGGCGGCCAGTGCCGCGGATGCGGCCGTTCTGGTGGCGCTGATGATGGAGCTTTCCAGGCAGGCGAAGGGGTAGCCGGTGTCGTGGTCGTTGAGGATCAGGACTGCGGAGGCCCTGGGGATGCCGGCCTGGACGTTGTCGGGGAAGCTGGAGATCCATTTGAGGCCGTCCACCCGCACCTGCCCGCCGATCGAGGCGGGCAGCGCGATGATCCGGGAGGAGGGGCGGTCGGGGAACCGCAGGAAGTACGAGGGCGGGTTGACCGACTCTCCGGCGGCGTGCAGTTGGTAGGTGGCCTCGATGAGCTCCACGATCTGTTTTTCCCGGTCCCGCAGGGCGTGCTGGACCTGGGCGCCGGAGATCACTGCGAACGGTGGCACGGTGTGCGGCTGGGACATGGCAGGCTCGATTGCGTTGGAACGGACGGTGGTCATCCGGCGCTCACCTCGGCGGTCGGCGGACACTCGGCCGGGCGCAGCGGCTCGGCCATGGCGACGAGTACCTCGCGTGGTCCTTGGAAGGCCTCCCTGCTGTGGGCGGTGAGCACATTGTCGACGAGCATGAGGTCGCCGGCCTGCCACGGCTCGCGGGCGGTGTGGGCGGTGTAGGTGTCGTTGAGGAGTTGGATGATGTCGGGGCCGATGGGGTCGCCGCCTCCGAAGCGGGTGTTGAAGGGCAGTTGCTCGGCGCCGTAGACGTCGATGAGGTATTCGCGGATTTCGGGTTCGATCGTCCATTCGTTGAGGAAGGCGATCTGGTTGAACCAGCAGCGGCGGCCGGTGAGCGGGTGGACCGTCACGGCGGGGCGGTGCTGGCGGGTGCGCAGGCCGCCGTCGGGTTGCCAGGCGAATTCGATGGCGTTTGTGCGGCAGTAGTCCTCGATGGCCCTCCGGTCGTCGGTGCCGAAGGCCTCGGCGTAAGGGGCGCCGATCTCGTCGTTGTAGGTGCGGGTGAGCAGCCAGCCTTCCTGTTCGAAGCGGTGGACCAGCTCGGTGGGCAGTGCCTCGAGGACGGTGGGGGCGTCGGCGAGGGCGGTGGCTCCGCCGGTGGTGGGTGCGGTCAGGCAGGCGAACAGCATGAGACCGGGGGGCTGGAGGGTGTAGCTGAGTTCGTGGTGCATGCACATCGGCTGGTTCGGTGGCCATGCCGAGGAGGAGTACACGCCCGAGGCGTAGGTCTGGCGGGGGGCGAAGGCTTCCTTGTCTGTCATCAGGGCCGGGGCCAGGCGCTGGAGAAGGGCGCACGCCCGGTCCGCGTCGCGCAGTCGCAGGCCGCGGATGAGGACCGAGCCATGTTCGGTGACGAGAGTGCGCAGTGCGCGATGGTGTTCGGCCGCCCAGGTCGACACGTCGTCAGGGGTCTCGGTGTACAGGATCGCGGGCTTGCCGGGGTTCAGGTCCAGCTTGAGGAGCGACGCCGTGGTCGGGTAGGACATGGTGCTTTTCCTTTCGATGCGGTTCAGGAGGAGGTCATCGGTTCGGTTGCGCGACGCTCGGGTCGGTTGTCGACCAGGGCGGCGAGGTCGGTGAGGACCGGGTGTGCGGTGACGTCCTTGAGGGACACGGCGCGGTCCAGGGCGACGGCGAGCTTCACCGCCGAGAGGGAGGTGCCGCCGCGGTCGAAGAAGTGGTCTCGGCGTCCGATCCGGTCCTGCGGGACGCTGAGGACGTGTCCCCAGGCGGCCGCCAGCCGCCGCTCGGTCGGTGTGGCCGGCGGCTCGTGGTCGTCCTCGGTGGTGGCGAGGTCCGCGGCGAGCGCCGTCAGTGCCTTCTTGTCGATCTTGCCGTTGACGGTCAGCGGCAGGTTTTCGCGCCAGTGGAAGGCCGCCGGGACCATGTAGTCGGGCAGCGAGGCCCCCATCCGGTCGGCGAGGGTCCCGGTGTCGAGGGGCTTGGGGCCGGAGTAGAAGGCGACCAGGTGCTTGCTCTGGTCGGCGCGTTCGGCGACCACCACCGCGCCGTCGCGGACACCGGGGAGGCGGAGCAGAGTGTTCTCGATCTCGCCGATCTCGATGCGGAACCCGCGGATCTTGACCTGGGCGTCACGGCGGCCGAGGAACTCCAGCTTCCCCGAAGGGTGCCAGCGGCCGTAGTCGCCGCCGACGTAGAGCCGCGTGCCGGCGCGGTGCGGATCGGCCAGGTAGGCCGCGTGGGTGCGTTCGGGGTCGTTGATGTAGCCGCGGCCGACGCAGACCCCGGAGAACGCGATCACGCCCGGGGCACCCAGTGGCACCGGTGTGAGGTGTTCGTCGACGACGTAGACGTGCACGTTGTTGACCGCGTGGCCGAGCAGGATGCGTTCCGGCGCCCGGTCCATCACGTCGTGGTTGGTGTCGTCCGACGTTTCGGTGAGCCCGTAGGCGTTGACCAGCCGGGTCCGGGGCTGAGCGGTGAACCAGCGCTCGGCGAGTTCCTTCTTCAGCGCCTCCCCGGTGACCGACACGTACCGCAGGTCGGGCAGCGTACGGGGGCGCTGTTCGAGCTCGGTCAGGACGGCTTCGAGGTAGGAGGGCACGACCTGCAGGACGGTGACCCTGCCGTCGGTGATGGTGTCGAGGAAGCGGGGGACGTCGAGGATGACGTCCTGTTCGACCAGCAGGATCTGCCCGCCGACCAGTAGCGCGGAGAGCAGTTGCCACAGGGAGATGTCGAAACACTGCGGCGCGGTCTGGGCGACCACCTGTCCCTCGCCGATCTGGAGGTCGTCGATCTTGGCGTACAGGTGGTTGAGCATGCCTGCGTGTTCGCACATGGCTCCCTTCGGCTCACCGGTGGAACCGGAGGTGAAGTAGATGTAGGCGAGCTGGTCGGGCGTGACGTGGATGCCGGGGTCGTCGTCGGCGTGGTCTTCTTCGTAGGCCGTGTCGACGAAGAGCCTCTCGACGCCGGGCAGGGAATCGAGTGCCTGGTCGAGGGTGGTGGTGCTGCCGGGTTCGGTCAGCACCAGGGAGCATTCGGCGCGGGAGAGGGTGGCGGCGATGCGGGCGGCCGGGAAGTGCGGCTCGATGGGGAGGTAGACCCCTCCGGCTTTGAAGACCGCGATGACGGCGGCCAGCCAGTTGAGGTTGCGTTCGGTCACCACCGCGACGACGCCTTCGCGGGCAAGCCCCCGGGCTGCAAGGGCGCGTGCCAGCCGGTTTGCCCGGGCGTTGAGCTCCCTATAGGTCCACTGCCGGCCGGCCTGCTCGGCTGCAACGGCATCGGGATGCGTCCGCACCCGGTCCTCGAACAGCTCATGCACCCGCGCACTCGGCAACTCCCGGTCCGGTCCAGCCAGTTGTTCGAGCTGGAAGCGCAGCTCTTCGGCGGACAGCAGGCTCTGGCGTGCGTGTTCGGCATCGGGGCCGGCGGTCATCAGCGCGAGCGCGGTCAGGTGATAGCCGGCGATGCGGGCGGCGCTGTCGGTGTCGAGCCTGTCGGTGCGGTAGTTCAGCCGCAGTACGAGCCGGCCGTCGCGGTGGCCGATGCCCATCCGCAGCGCGGTGTCCCCGGTGAGGTCTCCATCGATGGTGGTGGGATCGAGGACGGTCTCGAACGACGGTCCGGTCAGGCCCAGTTCGCGCCGCAGAGCGTCAATGTCCTCGGCCGGGACGTCCTGGTGTGCCAGCAATTCAGCGGCGACCTGGTGGGTGTGGTGCAGCAGTTCCCGCCATGAGGCGAGTGCGGTGGTGAGCCGGCACGGCAGCGCGCTGCCGCCCTCGCCGACGTAGCCGGTGGTGATCTCCTGCTCCCCGGACAGCGCCGCGAGCACCTTGGCGTGCGCGGCCAGCAGAAGTGAACTGAGCGGCACCGCCAGCTCGTCCGCCAGCCGGCGCAGCCCGGTCACGGTGTCGTGGGGGGCCTGTGTCTCGTACTCCCCCACGCCGGTCACCGGGTGGAGGGTCCAGCGTGGGGCGGGGGTGAATCCGCCGGCTGCCAGTACGCCGCGCCAGTACTCCCGGCCGGTCTGGGTGCGACTCACATGCGTTGCCATCGGGTCGTTCCTTTGCTTGTTGCTGGTGTCGCGGTGTCAGTTGCCGCGTGCCGGGGAGGCGTGAGCGGCGTTGTGTTCTGGACGGCCCTCGAGGTGGGGTATGTGGTCCGGCATTTCCCGGGCCGGGTTGCCGCCCCACTGGGCGCGTGAGGGGATTTCCTCGCCCTTCATGAGGAAGGAGTCGGGGGCGAGCACGGCGCCGTGGCCGATCGTCACGCCGTAGTGGACGAAGGCGCCGACCCCGAGGGTGCAGCCGCTGCCGACGGCGCTGCAGTCGGACTTGAAGGCGCCGTCCTCCTGCGAGTGGCACTGGACCACGGTCCCCGCGTTCAGCGTGCTGTCGTCGCCGATGGTGACGAGGGTGCGCTCCGGGAAGAAGCAGCCGTCGTCGAAGACCCGCTTGCCGATCCGGGCTCCCAGCAGCCGCCAGATCACGTTCTTGAAGGGGGTGCCGTCGAAGACCTGGATGTAGTCGATCGAGGCCAACTTCCAGAAGCGTTCATGGCGCCAGAAGGCAGGCTCGTAGATCGAGCAGTACAGCGGCTTTTGAGGCTTGAATCCAGTGGAGGCCCTTTCGATCAGCGCGAAGTAGACGACGGTGAAGGCAAGGGCGAGGACGCTGGCCAGTGCGATCGCCAGTGCGCCGAGCGAGGGGTAGAGATCGACCGCGCCCATGGTGATGAGGGTGATCACGAAGAAGTGGATCAACCGCGCCAGCAGGTACAGGCCGGCGGTCGCGGCATTGTGCCTGTTCTTCGCGGCCAGGCGGCGGCGCAGCTCGTCGCCGGTCTGAAGGTGGTTGAACCGGCTGTCACGCATCACCGTGCGCGGGATCTCGAAGCTGGGTGAGCCCAGCAGGCCCACGCCTTCGCGCACCGGTCCGTCGATCGGAACCATGACCTTCGTCGCGAGCAGGCAGTTGTCGCCGGTCTTGCCCCGTGAGGGGTAGGCGATGCGGTTTCCGAGGAAGTTACGGGGCCCGATCGACGTGCGGGACACACGGAAGGACGTGCTCGAGAAGTCGGCGTTCATGAGGGACAGTCCGTCGGCGATCATGGTGCCGGTGCCGACAGCGCTCAGGTAGGGGTTCTCGTGCTGCACTTCGGTGCCGAAGTTCGACCCGGTCTGCTCGACGCGTGACAGGTCGTATCCGAGGTAGCGCAGGTAGTGGACGATGCCGGAGCTGTCGCCGAAGAGCGTGTTGAAGGACTTCCTGTTGGTCATCAGCGCGATCGCCCGCTGGATGCCGTAGTGGACGCCGTAGAGCGGATAGACCTTGCCGGGCGTGATGGCCCGGTTGAGGACACGCGGCACGATGCCCACGACGAGGAGGCCGGCGAGCAGGGAGCCGAAGAACAAGACCAGGGAGGTGGCCAGGGCATCGGCATAGAACGCCGGGCTGGTCACCGGCTTGGGGTTCAGGAGCCCCTGAAGCTGCGGAACGCCGGTGAGCAGGACGCTCACGCCGCCCATCGCCAGCGGCAGATACACCACGAGCAGATTGAGCAGCTGCAGAGCGCAGTAGGCGGTCCTTTTGGAGGTGGGGCAGTCGGCGGGTCCGACCGTCCGGTAGTCCACCTCGGTCGGCTGCGCCGGCGAGCCGTGCCGGCGTTCGCCGTCGGGCACCCGCTGTCCGGTGTGCAGAGAAGAGGCGTGGCCCAGCTGGGCGCAGTCGCCCATCGAGGTCTCGATGTCGAGGACCGTGTGCTCGCTGACGAGCACGTTGCTGCCGAGGGTGACCGGGCCGGTCTGGATCACGCCGGCGTGGGCGCGGTAGCAGGACAGAAGCACGTCTTTGCGGATGATCGTGCCCTCACCGATGGTGAGCAGGTCGGTGCAGACCGGGATCGTGTGGGAGAGGATCGTGACACCTTTGCCGATCCGTGCGCCGAGCGCCCTGAGGTAGAGCACGTAGAGCGGTGAACCGGTGAACAGGCGTAGGGGGCTGGTGCGGATCAGGGTCTTGACGACCCAGAAACGCAGATAGGCCATGCCCCACAGGGGGAACTCGCCCGATCGCCAGCGGCCGATGAGTGTCCACTTCGCCACGATCGGGAAGGTGCACAGGCCCAGGAAGCCGGCGCCGGCGAACAGGACCGACCGCAGGTAGACGTCGAACAGGCCCGAGCCTGCGGAGATCCACTCGTGGCCTTCCGCGGCGGCGAGGGCGGCGAGGCAGGAATAGCCGAGGAAGATCAGGAACTGCAGCATTCCGCAGATGACGAAGCGCCGTGTACCGGCGGCTGCGGCCACCTCGGTCGATGCCCCCACGGCGGTCGGTGTGTGCGCCGGTGGCGGCACCTCCGCAGCCGGGGACGGGACGGGGGTGGGCGCGGCGTCGGCGAGCGCGGTGGCCAGGCTCCGGATGGTGGGGTGCCGGTAGATGTCCTTCATCGACGCCGTCGGCAGGTCCGCCCGCTTTCTGACCCGCGCGCAGAACTGGGCCATCACCAGGGAATCGGCGCCCAGGTCGTTGAAGAAGTGGCTGTCGACCGGCACCTGCTGGACGCGCACGACGCCGGCCAGAACCTCGGCCAGAAGCCTTTCGGTGCCGGTCGCCGGGCCGCTGTCCCCGCCGTCCTGGAGGGCCGATATATCAGCCGGATCGGCCGTCAAGACTTCGACAGATTTCCCTGGCACGTGAGCTCCTTGAAGACGTTTGCGTTTCGGTCGGCGCCAGTTCGGCACCGGTCGGTGCGGACGGATTCGTGATGCCCGCCTCTCCAGTAGGCCCGGCCGGGGACTTCCCGTCCTGCCCCTGAATTTCGGGGCTTGACGCAACACGCCGGTCTTGATAGCCCGACCGCTTCGCCGGTCATCTCCCTGTGTCCCCTTGCTTTCTGTGCGCATCGCCCGACTTACGACCGCGTATCACAGGAACCCGTCTCAATCCGCCGGGAAATCGGCCGGGAATTGCGTTGCCCGTCCGACCCGGCGTTTTCCGGGCGGGGACAGGTACCACGGTGCGGCAGGATCACGGGGGGGCAGGCCAAGGTCGCTGCCGTGCCGGGAAGCGGCGGATGACCCTGATGCCGGTGGGAGGTTCAGCCCCACTCCCGGGCACGGCCACGGACGCATATGCGCGAACAGGGTGCGCGTCAAGCCCCGAATTTCGGTGGCATGACACGACTGCCGCGAATTGGGCGTACTGGAGGCATTCGGGCGAGCCGCAGCTCGCCACCGAATTCCTCCCCGGGCCGCACCGAGACGGTTCAGCAGCCGGGAGCCTTCCAGTCGAGGAGACGACCATGCCCGTCATATCCGCCCCCCAGGCCTTCAACGAGGACGACCTCTACGTCGACCTTGAGGGAATCTTCGGGCACCCCCTGTTCCTCAAGTGCGAGGGCTTCAATTTCGCCGGCTCGATCAAACTCAAGGCCGCCACGGAAATGGTCGAGGCCGCCGAACGCGACGGCCTGCTGACGCCGGGCTCGGTGCTGGTCGAATCGTCCTCGGGCAACCTGGGCGTGGCCCTGAGCGTGATCGCGGCCAGCAAGGGATACCAGTTCCTGTGCGTGACCGACTCCCGCTGCAACCTGGCGACCAGGATGATGATGGAGGCCCTGGGCAGCCAGGTGCACGTCATCACCGAGCCCGACGCCGTCGGCGGCTTCCTCGGCGCGCGCATCGACCACGTCCGCGCGCTGTGCGCCTCCGACGACCGCTATGTGTGGCTCAACCAGTACGCCAACCCCAGCAACGGCATGGCCCACTACCGAACGACCGCCCCGGCCATCGCCCGGCAGTTCCCAGACCTGGATGTGCTGTTCGTCGGGGCCGGCACCACCGGGACCCTGATGGGCTGCGCGCGCTATTTCCGCGAGTGGCACCGGCCGGTGCGCATCGTGGCCGTCGACAGCGTGGGCTCGGTGACCTTCGGAGGCGCCCCTGGCCGGCGGATGATTCCCGGCCTGGGCACCAGCAGGCGCCCGCCGCTGCTGGACGAGTCCTACGTCGACGATGTGGTGCGCGTGGCGGAGGCCGACACCATTCGGGCCTGTCACCGGCTGGCCAGGCGTGGGTTTCTGTTCGGGGGCTCCACCGGCACAGTGGTCAGCGGCGCGATGGACTGGCTGGCGGGGCAGGAGGGACGGCAGCTGACCTCGGTGGCCATCGCCCCGGACCTGGGTGAGCGGTATCTGGAGACCGTCTACCAGACCAACTGGGTGCAGGACCTGTACGGCGAGGACGTTCTCGGCTCCCAGCCGCTGACCACCGCGTCCCAGGCAGCCTGACGCCGCACACGGAAGCGGCCCGCACATCGCGCAGACCCGGCGGCCGGCTGCTGAGATCAATAAATCCGAAGGCCGGACCTTTGCGCCGCCATAGGGCGCCGCGCCGGTTTCGCAGCCCGATGGCCGCGGCGTCTGACACTGCGCACCGACAGTGTTTCGCCCTGGTGCCTCGCGCGCCGTCCGCGCGCCGGTGTCCCAGCGAGTGGCGTCCGCCAGCGCCGCCCAATATCCACGCGGTACCCGCTCATCCCACCAGAAGGGGACGGAGAGCAGGCCATCGGGGCATAGAGGGCGATCGCCGGCCGCCCAGCCAAACCTGTCTGTGCCTCGTTCAGCTGGAGTGTGGCTCAGGCCATCAGCTCTGCCTGCCGCTCGTCGTTTCTGGGCGGGGACCTCGGCCGCGCTGTCGGCCCCCGGTCCCGCCATGAGCTTGTTCCGCTTTGACGGACACCATCGGTGTGGTGGTCAGGCCGCGAGGGCGGTCTCGTAGTCGACGGGGCTGCGGAAGCCGAGGCTGCTGTGCAGTCGGTGCAAGGTGTACCAGCCCTCGATGAAGTCGAAGATCGCGGTGCGGGTGGCGGCCCGGCTGGGCCAGGCTGTGGTGTCGAGCAACTTCCTTTGATTCTCACAAATGGTCATCTGCGAGAGGCCCGGACGCGCTCACGTTTCCGCAGGTCATCGCTCGCAAGAGTCCTCTCGAAGGAGCGGTGGCAGAAGGAGAACTCGCCCCAGTCGTGCGCCCCGGGCAGAAGAGTTTCGACGTCCTGCAGCGGTGGTCCTCCCGGCGGGGGCGCGGGGTGCGGTCCCGCAGTGTCGGCCGGTGATGGTCGTCGTCGCCGGTCAACCCGGCGCAGGGAAGACCGATACCCATGAACTCTGGCAGTCTCCAGGCCCAGCTACGCGAGATCGGCGTCCCTCCGCGACGCGGCAGGACTTCCGCGATCCGACAGCTCGTCCTCCAGGCCCCAGCACCCGTCATCGCGAAGGCCCTCGGCTACCACGACAAGACCGCCACCCGCCTGTTGACCGCGGCCGACGGGACCTGGAGCCGGTACGCCCCTGGCGACCACACACGGTGAGCTGCCGCGATGTGCTCCCCTGACTGCTCCGTCACTCGGGAAACGAAAAGCCCAGCTCGCGCAGGCGGGGCAAGCACACTGCGAGGCATTGCTCCACCGACGCGGCATCGGTTCGCACAAGGACGTCCTCACGCAACGGGGCACCGCTGGCTACAAAGGTCCAAGGCATGCGTCTCTCTGCCATCCGCTCGGCGTCAGCCTTGAACAGCACTGTTATGCCCTGTTCGGCCAACGCTTCCATAATTGCGACGACGTCCACCGGCGGTCTCCCCTTCCAGAAGTGCTTCGAACGCACCACGGTGAATTCACCGGCCCAAGGACGGACCCCGAACTCCGATACCACCCGGAGTGACCAACCACGGCCGTCCAAGCGGGAATACGCGACACCTCAACATGCGAGCTCACCAGTCTCAAGCCCCGGATCGGCGGAACGAAGTGGGACCGAGAGGCTGCCGCGTTCTCCAGGCTGTTCAAGTGAGCAAGGTCTACCCGCTGTCGGTGGACGTCCCGCTGGAGGACTGGGCCGTGGACTCGGTCAGCGTGAGGGTGACGTGGCTGACAGCCCTGATCGATCTCAGCGCCAACGGCGCACCAATATCACGACGCAGAGCGGCCGGTTGCCGCCAACAGGACATCCCTACCGGACAGTTCCGGTCCGGACACGGACGGTTGCGGCATGTGGCCAGAGGGTTTCGAAGCTGCGGTGGCGGAGTAGGCAGGCGACGGCGGCGAGAACTGCGAGGAGGCCGAAGCACCGACGCAGTTCTGACATGTGGACGATCTCGTTCGGTCCGGGTTCACTCGGGGGCTGGTGTCGCCAACTGCCGCATCCCTAGGATGTATTGTCTGTCGGGCCAGTCCACATGGCGCGTCTCGGAGCTGGGGGAATGATGCAGCCTGGCAAGCAGGTGTCCACGAAGATCGATGCCGCGGTTCCGACGGCCGCACGCATGTACGACTACTACCTGGGCGGCAAGGACAACTACGCGTCCGACCGGGCGGCCTGTGAGGAGCTGGACAAGGTCGTACCCAGCACACGCGCCCTGGCGGTGAACAACCGGCGCTTCCTGCAGCGGGTGGTCGGGACACTGGCCACCGACTACGGCATCAGGCAGTTCGTCGACCACGGCTCAGGTCTGCCTACCCAGGACAACGTGCACCAGGTCGCGCAGCGGATCGACCCGGCCAGCCGCGTCGTGTACGTCGACAGCGACCCGATGGTCCTGGTGCACGGCCGGGCCCTGCTGGAGCAGAACGAGCGCACTGCCGTCATCCAGGCCGACCTGCGGGACACCGACGGGATCTTCTCCCACCCCGACACCGAGCGCCTGATCGACTTCTCGCAGCCAGTGGCCGTGCTGTTCAACTCGGTCTTCCACTGCATCCCGGACAGCGACACCGACGGCCCGTCGGCTGTGGTGCGCCGTGTAGCCGAACATCTGGTCCCCGGCAGTTGCATGGTGATGTGTCAGCTGGTCAGTGAGGATCCCGAGGTCCGCGACTTCGTGACCAATTTCATGGATCAAGCGACGCAGGGGCACTGGGGCCGCGTACGCCAGGAGCAGGACGTCGCGAAGTGGTTCGAGGGCCTGGACATCATCGAACCGGGGCTGGTGGAGGTGTCCACCTGGCGGCCGGACAGTGAGGTGGCTCCCCGTCAGCTCACCCAGGAGTGGATCGAGTTCGGCGGCGTGGGCCGCATCCACTAGAGCGGGGCCGTACCCCGGGTCCGAGGCGCTCGCCGGGTGACGGGTTACGGAGCGGCGTAACGCTGTTCCATGGTGTCGCGCAGCCGCACCAGGGACTCGCGCGGGTTGAGCGCCTCGTCACCCAGCCGGTCCAGGACCAGCCGGTACTCCTCGGTCTCGTCGCGGTCTTCCAGGAACGCGGCACTCTTGATGTGCTCCAGGTACACGATGTCGGGCAGATCGACGCCGCCGAAGCGCAGGTATGTGACGGGGATGGCGGGTGCGGAGGCGTTCGTCACGTCCAGGGGCACGATCTGCACGGTCACATGGGGGCGCTGAGCCATATCGACGAGGTACTGGAGCTGCTCGCGCATCACCTCCCGACTGCCCAGGACGCGTAGCAGGACGGACTCGTCGATGATCGCCCACAGTTTCGGGGCATCCGCGCGCTGCAGCAGCTCCCGGCGGCGCATGCGCAGCTCGACGCGGCGCTGCACTTCGCGGGCCGGTGCCGTCGGCAGACCCCGTTCCACGACCGCCCGGGTGTAGGCCGGAGCCTGCAACAGGCCCGGAACGTACTGGATTTCGAAGGTACGGATGGCGACGGCCGCCTCCTGCAGGCCGACCAGCCGATCGAACCACTCGGGCATCAGGCGCTTGTCGTAGCGCTGCCACCATCCCGGCTCGCCGGCGCGCCGCAGCAGTTGCAGCAGCACCTGCGCCTCGTAGTCGTCGGCCTTGTACAGCTCCAGCAGCGCGCGGACGTCGGCTTCCGTGGGGGGTCGGCGACCCTTGCCCGCCTCGATGCGCGACAGCTTCGCCGGACTGAATCCCACGGCTCGCGCTGCCTGGTCCTGGGAGAGACCAAGGTCCTCGCGGATGCCCGTCAGCTGGACACCGACCAGCATCTTCAGCAAGGTCGGAGCGGGCTCGGTCCGGTTCAGATACGGTTCGAGACGGGAGATAAGAGGTGACTCGGCGGACATCCTGACTCCCCATAGACCGGCAGACGACAGACCGCATTGTCGCATCCCGCTCTCTCCTTCTGCAGGCCTCCACAGAAGTGGGGACGACCGGCTCCGCTTCACAGCAGGTGGTCGAACTCTCCGTCCTTCGCACCGGCCAGGAAGGCGGCAACTTCGGCCGGCGTGTAGATGAGGGCCGGGCCGTCGGGGTCCCGGGAGTTGCGCATCGCGATACCCTCCTCGCCCAGGGCGGCCACCTCGACGCAGTTGCCTTCGGCATTGCTGTGCCGGCTCTTGATCCAGCGGACGCCCAGTGAACTCGCCCGCACTCCGTTCGGAACTGATGGCACCGCACTCTCCTTGCTCACGTTCCGCCACGCCTGCAACCTCGCCACCTACTGGGTCGGATCACACCGCGTGCCGCGTGCCTTCGGCACCCATACGCACAATTTCCCGTGAAATTGCACGACGGCGCCTTCGGTTGTGGATAATAGCCCGTGACGCCAACCCGTGTGTTGGCGCATGCTGACGTCCCATCAGGGAGACGCTGTGTCGTTACCTGTGCACCAAGCGCCCCGGCTTCCCAGCGCGGCTGCGCCACTGCCAGAGCGGTCCGCGCCGCCCGACGCCCTCGATCGCGGAGCCCTCTCCAGCGCCTCGAATCCTCGAGAGTTCACGCGCCAGGGGCCTTCGCCCGGCTCATCCAGGACCGCCGTACTGCGCCTCATCGGCACCACACAGGCGTGCCCCCAGGCGCGTGACTTCACCCATCGCACCCTGGGCAACTGGGCGTTGGACCACTGCAGCGCCGACGCCCTCGCCGTCGTCGCCGAACTGGCCGCCAACGCCGTGGTGCACGCCATGGAGCACGCCCCGGACGGCGAGGCCGAGGTGTGGCTGAAGCTCACCCAGCGACCGTCCCACCTGGTGTGCGCCGTCACGGACTCAAGCGACAGCCCACCCGTATACCCGCGCACGAGCGACCTCTTGGACGAGCACGGCCGGGGCCTGCGCATCGTCGACGCTCTGTCCGAACACTGGGGCTGGACCTGGCGCTACCGAGCGGGCAGGACCGTTCCCGCGGGCAAGACCGTCTGGGCCATGCTGCCGACCTGCCTCGCACGTGACCCGACCGCCGCAGAGGAAGGCACGCGTTCTTGGTGAAGAGGGTGTTGCGCTGACAATCGGTCAACAAGGAGTGCGCCGACGGGCGCGGGGAGGCACCGGATGCAGGACACTTTCATCAGGCCCGCTGCCCAGGGCAGCTACGACGCATACCTGGAACACATACGGCTATGCCGGGAGTGCGCGAGGGGATCAGGCCGGTGCCCCGACGGCCAGGAGCTGGTCCGGGCCTACCTCAAGGACGTCAGGAAGGGCTGAAACGGCCCCTCGCCGCCACGGGGATGTAGACGGCGAGCGGCACGCTCCTCAAGGCTGCCCAGCCGAGGCGGCCCCAAGACCCCGCTTCTGCCAGCCGCTTGAGGCGCGGGCGGCCCACTCCCGGGGGCGGGAGGACAGGTCCGCGACGGTCCCACCCCGGTCTGCCTCCTCCGGCTCGTCCTCCCAGACGCCGAACGGGCCCTCGTCCCCGGCATGACTCGCGCCGAGCAGCGGGCCCGAGTCGGCGGGCGCCCGAGCAGCGGAACACCGGGAAGTCCTCGGCGGACGGCAGGCCGGATGCGGCCAGCGCGCGGGTGCCCTGGTCGAGCATGGAGATCGTCCCCCCACACGATCCCGAGGCCCGGTACAACCAGAAGATCACTGCTTCTGGGCAGCGCGACTGGATCGGCTACCGCGACCACCAGACCGAAACCTGCGCCGACACCGGCCCGAAACGTGATCGTCCAAGTGGCGAGTCGGCCGGCCCCGGAGCAGGACATCGACGCCCTGGACCACGTCCACCAGGGCCTGACAGAACAAGGATTTCGGTCGCTGGAACATGCGGTGGACGGCGACTGCAGCACCCCGGACAGCATGCACGCGCGGCCCAGAAGTGGGGCATCAGGCTGTTCGGCCCGGTCCGCGACGCTCCCCGAAAGAAGCCAAGAGGTCGAAGCCAAGAGGTCACGGCTCAATGCATGGGTGTTTGCCGACGCGTGCTGGTGAAACGGCTGCGGTAGTGGGTCGGTGTGGTGCCCAGGTGGCGAGCGAACGCGCGGCGGAGGGTTTCGTCGGTGCCCAGCCCGCTGTGGTGCGCTGCGGAGGTGACGCTGTGGCCTTCGAGGAGGAGTTGCTGGGCGCGGTCGAGGCGGACCCGTTCGACCCAGCGGGCGGGTGTGGTGCCGAGTTCGGTTCGGAAGAGCCGCGTCAGGTGCCGGGGACTGACGGCCGCGGCTGCCGCCATGGCGGGCAGGCTGTGGTCGGCGGCCGGGTCGGCGAGCACCGAGGCGATCAGCGAGCGCAGTGGGTCATTGCGCGGTGGTGGAGTGGTGTTGGCCGCGGAGAACTGCGACTGCCCGCCGGGACGTTGCATGAACACGACCAACTCGCGCGCGATGTCCCTGGCCACCTCTGCTCCGTGGTCGTCCTCAACGAGGGCGAGGGTCAGATCGATCCCCGCGCTGATGCCCGCAGAGGTGACGTAGTGCCCGTCGCGGATGTGGATGGCGTCCGGCTCGACGCGCACCCGGGGGTAGCGGCGGGCGAGTGTCTCGGCGTGCCGCCAGTGGGTCGTCGCCCTGCGGCCGTCGAGCAGGCCGAGTTCGGCGAGGACGAAGGCCCCGGTACAGACCGAGGTGACCCGTGCCGCCTGGTCGGCAAGATCGCGGGCCACGGCCAACAGCTCCTTCTCGGCGGGCTGCTGGGCCAACCGGTCTCCCCCGGCGACCACGACCGTGTTGACCGGCCCGGCGTCAACCGCGGTCACCGTGCCGGTCAGCGCCAGCCCGGTAGAGGTGGTGACTGTGCCACCGCGCGGGGAGACCAGCACCAGCTCGTAGGGGTGACCGAACCTGCCCGACTGGTGCAGCACCTCGGAAGGGCCGCTGACGTCGAGCATGGTCACGCCGTCGAAGACGACGAATCCGACCCTGTGCGTCATGTCCGAATCCGTGGTTTTCCTGGCCGTGAGGACATGGCTCCAGCGTACGCCGCAGATGACCCTGGAGGCAGACCAACGGTCCAGCAAGGAGACCAAGGAGACGGAGAAGCCATGAGTGAAGTGATCGCAGGCGTGGAGATCCCGGACACCGCCCTTGTGCGGGAGGCAACCGAGCTGGTGCGCGAGGCCGCACCGCCGTTGCTGTTCGCCCACTCCCGACGGGTGTTCCTGTGGGGATCCCTGCGCGGCCGGGAGCAGCAGCTCGACTTCGACCCCGAGCTGCTGTACGTGGGCGCGATGTTCCACGACCTCGGGCTCACCGAGCGGTTCCGCCGTACCGACCAGCGTTTCGAGATCGACGGCGCCGATGAGGCCCGCCGGTTCCTGCACGCCCACGGCATCACCGGCGAGCCCGCCCAGCGGGTCTGGACGAGCATCGCCCTGCACACCACGCCTGAGATCCCGCTGCACATGGCAGCCGAGATCGCCCTGGTCACCCGAGGTGTGGAGCTGGACGTCCTGGGCATCGGCTACGACGCGGTCTCCGACGAGCAGCGCACCGCCGTCGTGGCGGCACACCCCCGCCCGGATTTCAAGAACCGGATCCTCGCCGCGTTCACCGAGGGCATCAAGGATCGCCCCGGCACCACGTTCGGCAACGTCAAGGCGGACGTGCTGGCTCACTTCGTACCCGGCTTCGTGCGCGGCGACTTCGTCGAAGTCATCAAGAACTCGGGCTGGCCGGAATGAGGCGGTCGCCATTTTCCTCACAACCCATTTCGCATCACAACGGGGAGTGCACGATGACGACTCAGGGACATCTCACGCCCACCTCGCATGGCGTGGAAGGCCATCCGCCGCATCAGCTAATCCTGCCCCGATCACCTGTTTGAGGCCCTTGGCACGCAGGATGGCAGGCTGTGGAGGCGTCTTCGCCTCCTGGGCAATGAGCTGCTGGACGTCTGGTGAAGCGCCGGTGAGCGGGTCCCGCAGGGCGGCTGCGCATAGGACCGTGCGCCGGGGCCCACTTGGGGACGTGGGCCGTTAGCCCATCCGCTGCCCCGCCGGCGATTCCTCCACTGCGTCGACCTCTGCCGCAGCGACCTGCGTAAATGTTCATCCGAGAGCAGTCGCTACGCCTGCCCGGGTGACACCTGTGCCGATGCCTCCTGTTGCGGAGCTGACGGAGTGTCGGTTGCCTCGTCGGTGGAGCACAACAGGGGCACCGCGCAGACCGGCCGGTCACTGCTCCATTGGAGGATTCCCTTGCGAAACACACACGTTGGCGTTGGTATCGGCCTGGTCATCGGCGTGCTAGTTCTGCAGAGTCCAGCCGCCGCCGATGACTCAGAGCTCCACATCCGCCCGGGGGATGCCTCCCCGGGCTCTACCGTCACCGTCAGCACCACGGCCTGCGGCCCGGACGTCACGTACGGCAAGGGCGAGTCGGAGGCAGGAGGAACGTTCCACCTCTTCGAAGGCGACCACGAGGGCGAGCTCACCGGCGAGTTCCAGCTCCCGGAAGACAGAAGTCCCGACACCGACACCGTCACCGTCAAGTGCCCGCCACTGACCAAGATCACCGACACGTACCAGATCGCCGGCCGCGAGCCGAACGGCGCCGTCGAAGCCGGTTTCGGAGACACCAAGGACACCGATACACCCTTCGCTGTCGGCGGCGCACTGCTCGCCGCGGCCGCCGCCGGGTGCCTGGTCAGGATGCGCCGCCGCTCACACGGCAACCGAACCTGACCGCCCCACTCCCGCCGCACCGGTCCCCGGGGCCGCGGGAATGAACCCCACCCGGCTGCAGGCAAGAGGCCCCACCGCGATGGAACCCGCACACAAAACCAACGCGCCCCCACACACGTTCGTCCCCCCGGTCACGCACCTGGCCCTGGCACTGGTGACAGGTTCCGTGCTGATGACCGGCGCGATGCACGACAGGCAGCCGCCGCAGCCTTCGGCCGGCCAGGCCTTCTCCACTCCCTCGGCAGGTCCCACGCCCGGCCGCGCCGCCTCAGCAACGCCCCCCGCCGTCCGGCCACTGCCCGCCGCACAGCCCGTTCGCCTTCGTATCCCCGCCATCGACGTGAACGCCCCCATGACGGAGCTGGACCTCGACAGGGCGGGAGCGCTGCGGCCCCCGCCCGCCGACAACTCCAACCTCGCCGGCTGGTACGGCCAGGGCACCGCACCAGGCTCGGCAGGCACAGCCGTCACCGCCGGGCATGTGGACATGCCCGGCGGCAGCCCCGGCGTTTTCTACCAACTCGGCGATCTGACCAAGGGCGACACGATCGAGATCAGCCGGACTGACGGGCGCACAGCCGTATTCACCGTCGACGCCGTGGAGGTCTACGACAAGAAGAAATTCCCCAGCAAAAAGGTCTACGGCAACTCCGACCAGCCCGAACTACGGGTCATCACCTGCGGCGGCTACGTCAGTGGCACCGGATACCAGGCCAACGTCGTCGTGTACGCGACGCTCACCGCAGTGAAACAGGCCGCTGCTCACAGCGCCGGTCCGATCCCTCTGATGCCGCACAATACGGCGGAGGTTGTCCTGGCCGACCAGGGCCACGCAGCGGCCGGAGCGGTCACGGAGACCGGCCGCGACGCTCGACTTGCCTGAAGCCGAGTTGCCGCGCAGGACGATCAGCCGGGCTTCTTCCGTGCCCTCCACCTGACGATGCTGCGGCAGCTCGGCCCGCTCTTCGGCGTCTCGTCGTCCACGGTGTGCCGTGCGGTCCAGAGGCTGGGGCCGTTGCTCGCGCGCCCCCGTCAGCCGCCCGGCCAACGCAACTGGCCGGATGTGGATCGTGGGTCCCATGACCGACGAGGAGTACCTCGGACGCGAGCGCGCCGCAGGGCCTGTCCTACAAGTCCTCGGCCCGGTACGTGACCTTGCCGTCGAGGACGGTCAACCGCACCGGCAGATCCGGCAGTTCGGTCGCGGCCGGTGGTGAGCGGATCGTCGGCGAAGACCCTGAGGTCCGCACGAAAGCCGGGCGCCAGGCGGCCCGCCTCGTGCTCGTCGGCCGCCGTGTACGCGGCATTGACAGTCATCCCCCGCAGCGCCTGCAGCGCGGTGAGCGTCTGCCCCGGAACGTGCGGCGGCAGGCTCAGATCGCGGCTGGGGCGGCGCTGGCGTGCGCCCGCCATGATCCCGAGTAGTACCTTCCGTGTCCGACGAGACTGACAGGAGAGTGGACGAGGGGGCATTCAGGCAGACATTCGGGGGCATGACCCAGATACGCCAGAAGCCCGCCACGGAATGATCTTGGCCCCTGGGCAGGTCCGCCCGTCACCCGTTCGGCTCGGCATCCTTGGTGGTGACGTTGGATGTCGTCCGGGGCGGGGTGGGTTGTGACCTCGATCGAGAGAACCGCGTATCCGTGGTTCAAGCGGCTGATCACCGCGCATGAGCTGCATCTGTTCTTCGCGCCGAGCCGTGACGAGGTCGAGTGGGCTGCTGCCCGTGTCGATTTGCGACGCGCATCTGCTGGCCCAGCTGCTCGCGATGAAGTCGTATCAGCGCATGGGGTGTTTCCCGAAGCTGGACGAGATCCCCGATACGGTCGTCGACTGCGTCCGCCGCGCGGTCGAGCGGCCGGAAGGCACGGTGCCGAGGGCGGTGAACCGTACGGCGGAACGACAGCGAACCGCCGTACGGCAGCGACGCGAACGGCGCCGTCCCACTTGTTGTCTCCTACGACAACCACGAACGCGTCTGGAACCCGCCGATGCCGCTTCTGTTCCAGCGCCACATCGGCGTGGAGAAGCGGCCGATCCCGGCTGCCGGGATCAGGGACATGCTCAACGACGCGCTTGCCCGCACCGGTCTCACCGACGCCACCAGCCGACCGCTGACCTTCAGCCCCCATGACTTCCGGAGGCTGGGCTGTTCATCACGGACGCGATCATGAACGGGATGCCACTCCACATCGCCCAACTCGTGGTAGGCCACGGCGACATCAACACCACCATGGGATACAAGGCGGTCTATCCCGAGGAGGTCATCAACGGCCACCGGGCCTTCATCGCCCGCCGCCGCACCACCCGCCCCAGCGAGGAATACCGAACCCGACCGACGAGGAGTGGGAGGAGTTCCTCGGCCACTTCGAACGCCGCCGGGTCGCCTTGGGCGACTGCGGCCGAGCCTACGGGACCGGTTGCGTCCATGAGCACAGCTGCCTCAGATGCAGTCTCCTACGGCCCGATCCCGCCCAGCGCGACCGTATCGTGCAGACCCGCGACAGCCTGCTCGACCGCATAGCGGAAGCCGAACGCGAGGGCTGGCACGGCGAGGTCGAGGGCCTCGGGAGAGGGCTTGAAGTAGCGGATCGACTTCCCCGGGGCTGGTCGCCGAGCTGGCCCAAAAGCAGATACGACGAGGCGTCCGCCGATCCGTGCAAGCCCTGGCGGGTCGTTTCGGGGAATCGCGTTGCGTCGGGGGTTCGGCGCGCGGAGGCCGGCGTCGGGGTGTGGAGGTTCCCCGATGAACCGCCAGATGACGCTGCCGGATAGTCAGGGCCGGACCGGGAGGTTGGCCTCCCATCCGTCGAGGAGTCGTTCGAGTCCCAGTTCGAACCCGCGCTCGGCGCTGTCGGCCGCGTGGGGAAGCTCGGCATCACGAATGACCCGGGCGAGGAGTGGATGGCGCCCGCTCTTGACGACTTTGTCGAGGTAGGGCGCATGGGCGTCCATCCATTGCTGGATGCCGACTCCGGAGCGTCGGACGGCTTCCTGTTGGGCGAGCTCGCCGATGGCGTAGCCGCGGACGAAGGCCTGCAGCGTGTCGACGACGGTGATCATCACGTCGATATCGAAGCCGAGGGGATCGAGGGCGGCGAGTGCGCGTTCGATGGCGTCGAGGGAGTTCGGTCCAAGTGATGGGCGCCCTGCTGCGAGGGAGGTCATCCAGGGATGCCGGTGGAAGGCGGCCCGGGAACGATGGGCCAGGCCTCGCAGGTCGCTGCGCCAGTCGCCGGTGGGGGCAGGCGGGCCGCCGTCTTCGGCCGCTACGGCGTCGAGCATGAGGTCGAGCAGGTCGTCTTTGGACGCCAGGTAGCGGTAGAGCGAGGCTGTGCCCGTTCCCAGTTCCTTGGCGACGCGCCGCATGGACAGTGCCTCGATGCCCTCGGCGTCGGCGATCGCGATAGCAGCGCTGGTGATCTCCGCCCGCGTGCGTGACGGCGCGGGGCCTTTCGCGGCCCGCTCCGGCCGGTTCCAGATCACCGTGTGGGCGTCGTCCATCGGTTTTTCCTCCTCACTACTGCGCTCACTGTTCGCAGTAGTGCTATCGTGGCGCCGGTACTGCGAACACTGTATCGCAGTAGAGCGGTGTCCAAGCGAAAGGGAAACCACCATGACCACTCCCGTCACGATCGTCGGTGCCGGGCTCGGCGGCCTGACCCTCGCACGGGTCCTGCACCTGCACGGCATCCCCGCGACCATCTACGAAGCCGAGATATCGGCGGACGCCCGCACGCAGGGCGGTCAGCTCGACATCCACGAGTACAACGGGCAGCTCGCCCTCGAAGCGGCCGGCCTCACCGACGAGTTCCGCGCGATCATCCACGAAGGCGGCGAGGCCCTGCGCGTGCTCGACCAGCACGGCGCGGTACTGCTCGACCAGCCCGACGACGGCACGGGCGGTCGCCCTGAGGTGCTCCGCGGAGACCTGCGTCGGATTCTGATCAACTCGCTGCCCGACGAGATGATCCAGTGGGGACACAAGGTCACCAGTGTCCGCCCCCTCGGAGACGGTAGGCACGAGCTGACCTTCGCCGACGGGCCAACCGTGACGACCGGCCTCCTCGTCGGCGCGGACGGCGCCTGGTCGAGGATCCGGCCGCTGCTCTCCGACGCCAAGCCCGAGTACGTCGGCACGTCGTTCATCGAGACCTACCTGTACGACGCCGACCAGCGCCACCCCGCAGCGGCCAAGGCCGCCGGCGACGGTTCCCTGTTCGCCGTCACAGCCGGCAAGGGGATCCTTGGCCATCGAGAGGCCGACGCCGTTCTTCACACCTACGTCGCGCTCAACAAGCCGCAGGACTGGATCGCCGCCATTGTCGCCAGTCCCGAAACGGCGGCGGCCCAGGTCGCGGCAGAATTCACCGGATGGGCGCCTGAACTCACCGCACTCATCACTGACGGGGAAACCGCCCTCGCCCCGCGCCCGATCAGCGCCCTGCCGATCGGCCACCGCTGGGACCGCGTTCCCGGCGTGACGCTGCTGGGCGACGCCGCCCACCTCATGTCACCGTTCGCCGGGGAGGGCGCCAACCTCGCCATGTTCGACGGCGCTGAACTCGGCAAAGCCATCGCCGCACATCCCGACGATGTCGAAGCCGCCCTTGCGAAGTACGAGCAGGCCCTTTTTCCCCGCAGTGCCCAGTTCGCCGCCGAATCCGACAAGAATCACCAGCTGATCTTCGGCGACAACGCCCCCGCCAGCCTGCTCGACCTGCTCATCGGCCAGGAGTCGACCGCGTGAGCGAGGTCGCCGGAGGGGAGAGGGAGTTAACGAGCCGAAGTCAGTAGTCTGCTTACGCCGGGCGACGCGCGTCGGTGACGTAGGCCGCCGGGCCGTGCTCACCAGGCCGGCGGACCGTTGCGACGAGTCGTCGCAACGCGGCGGTGGCGGGTGGACCCCAGGTGGGCTTGCCGCCGGGGCGCCCGTGGACGCCGGCCTCCCCGATGAGGACGCCGCTCAGAGCGCGCAGCAGGCTTCGCGACCGCGTTCAGGTTGGTCGTGTACGCCCCCCTCGGGGGCTGGTGATCTGATGCGGGTCCGCACAGCGGCCGGCCGTGCGGCATCAAGGTGGTCGCGTGGACGTATGGGTGAAGCGGCCGGACGGCGCCGACTACGACGCTCCGCACATGGCCAGCGCGGTTCGCGCCAGCCCGCGCAGCCAGGCGTGGGCGTGGTCGGTGTCGTAGCGCTGATGCCACGACAGGTATATCGGTGCCGACGGCAGTTCGAGCGGGAGCGGGAGCACCACCAGGCCGAGGTCGGCGACCGCTGACCGCGTGGTGGCTTCGGGGACACTGATCAGGAGATCGGAGCCGCGCGCGAACTCCAGCGCGGCCGCTTCCGTGGGCGTGGTCGCCACCACGCGGCGGGTGAGGCCGAGCCGCGCGAGGGCGTCGTCGAGGGCATTGCTGAGGTTTCCACGTCGCGAGACGGTGACGTGCTCAGCCGCGGCGTACCGCTTTGCGGTGACGGTCCTGACGCGGGTGAGGGGGTGCCCCTGCCTCACGACGATGACGAGGCGGGTCTCGCCCACGTTCTCGGCACGGATGTCCGGTGCGCTCGGGCGGTTGGCGTTCGCCTCCAGGTCGACCTCGCCGCGCCGCAACTCGGGGGTGTCGATGCTCGATTCCGCGACGAAGCGCAATCGCACGCCCGGCGCCTGTCCGCGCACGGCCGCGAGCAGTGCGGGGCCGCTCAAGGCGACCAGGGAATCGTGCCAGCGGAGTGTGAAAGTGCGCTCCAACGTTGCCAGATCGAGTTCACGGCTCGGTGCCAGCACCCCCTGGACCTGGTGCAGCAGCTCGTGCACCTGTTCCCGGACGGCGATCGCATACGGCGTCGGGGTCATCGTGCGGCCGGTGCGCACCAGGATCTGATCCCCGGTCGTGCGCCGGATTCGGCCCAGACTCCGGCTCATCGCGGGGGCGGTGACGTGCAGGCGCGCGGCCGCCCCGGCCACACTTCCCTCCTCCAGCAGCGCGTCGAGCGCGGCGAGCAGGTTCAAATCCAATTGCATGCGAGTAATCCTAGGCGTGCCTGACATGCATTTGAAGTTAATTGCGGGGCTGCATACCGTTGAGGCGAAAGCGCAAGAAGTAACGCGCAGTTCGGCCCTCGACCGGCCACAGCACCCCTCCTCAGACGGGAATACCACCATGTCCGAAACGCTTCAGACCACCGCAGTCGCCGCCTCCGACGCCGACGTGCTCGCCCAGACCGCGAACGCCGTGCGTGAGGCGGGTTCGGCGCTGCGCGAGCGCTTCGGCGAGGTGGTCCGCTACCAGACCCGCGAAGAGCTGATGCGCGCGCTCGCCGCCAACGACGAGATGGCCCTCGACATCCTGCGCCCCCGCCTCACGCGCCTGCGCCCGGACGCCGGCTGGGTGGAGGACGAACTGGACGGCGGGGCGCTGCCGCCCGGCGAATGGTGGGTCGTGGATCCGGCCGAAGGCAACGTCAACCACCTGCACGCCCTGCCGGAGTGGGCGGTGACCGCCACCCTCGTGCGTGAGAACCAGCCGGTGCTCACCGCGGTCCACCTGCCGTTGACCGGCGAGACCTACACCGCGCTCACCGGCGCGGGCGCCCACCTCGACGGCCGGCCGCTGCGCGTCTCCCAGACCGCGGACCTCGGCCTGAGCATCGTGGCCACCAGCCAGGCCCGGCCGGACGAGGACGAGAAGGTCGTACGGCGCGTCGGCTCCTCGATCACCGCGATGCTCTTCGACGCGCTCGTCGTCCGCACCGCCGTGCCCGCGACCCTGCACCTGCTGAACGTGGCCGCCGGCCGGATCGACGCCTTCTGGCAGTTCGCCGGCGCCCGCGCGGACCTGCTGCCCGGGGCGCTGCTCGTCACCGAGGCCGGCGGACAGATCTCCGACGCCGAGGGCCGCCCCTGGACCCCGCAGAGCGAGAGCTTCCTGGCCGCCGCGCCCGGCGTCCACGCCGAGGCCGTCGCCACGCTCTCACGCTGACCGCGCACCAATACCTGCAGCACGGAAGGACCAGATCATCATGACCACGATCGCAGTTCTCGGAAACGGCCGCGTCGGCGGCAACCTGGCCACAGCCCTCACCCGGGCAGGGCATGAGGTGACCGTGGCGGACCGCGCCCCGGGCGCCGCCGCCGACGCGGCCCGGACAGCCCAGGTCGTCATCAACGCCACCCCGGGCACCGGCTCGCTGGACCGGCTCGTCGCCCTGCGCGAGGAACTGCGCGACAAGATCCTCGTCGACGTCTCCAACGCCACCACCGACGGACCGGACGGACTGCCCGCCGACCTGATCTACCCCGGCTCAAGCCTCGCCGAGCAACTCCAGGAAGCGCTCCCCGAAACGCGCGTCGTCAAGACACTCAACACCATGCTCTTCCCGGTGATGACCGCGCCAGCCACGCTCACCCAGGCGCCCGACGCCTTCCTCTCCGGCGA
Organism: Streptomyces sp. R41; assembly: GCF_041053055.1. NCBI lineage: Bacteria > Bacillati > Actinomycetota > Actinomycetes > Kitasatosporales > Streptomycetaceae > Streptomyces > Streptomyces sp. R41. Next base: position 10,387,700 of record NZ_CP163443.1, on the reverse strand, counting down.
GGACCCGCAGGCCAAGCAGACCGTCCGTGAACTGCTCATCAACCTCGGCTGGCGCAAGGAGTGGATCACTGATCTCGGCGGGATCCAGACCGCCCGCGCCACAGAGGCCGCGATCCTCTTCGTCCCGCACGTCATCCGGTCCACCGGATTCACACCCTTCGCGATCTCGATCGCCCGCTGATCCGCACACAGTGCACCGCCCCCGGCGGGCCCACATCCAGAACGGATACGACAACGCAGCCAGGGCCAGCGATTCAGCGCCGGACGGCGACCTGTGGCCACCCTTCCCGGGGCCGTCGGCCTCGCACCGAGGAATCGGCCCATCTCACGGCGGACGCGCTTGCGGAGCTGGTGGCGAATCTGCCCGCCGATACCCGCGGCGGCCGCCGGCACCGGCCTCACACTCGCCGATCCAAGTGCGGGTGCGTGTGCATGGCGCTGGCGCCGGACGGCATCACGCTGCCGCTGAAGTCGTGACCTGGCATCGATGGTCAGGCTGCCTGGCCGTAGCCGTCCGCGCCGGGGCCGTCGCCGCGCAGCGGGCCGAAGTCGACGTCCAGGCGCGGGTCGTACGCCTCGGGCTCAAGGCCGAGTTCGTGGGTGGAGTACTCGCCGAAGCGGCGAATGTGCTCGGTCAGGTAGGGCGAGATGTGGGCCAGGTCCTCGGGGTCGACGACGTGGCCCTCCTCCTGGAGCTGGCGCACGATCTCGGCGATGTCCAGGGCGTTGTGGAAGATCACCGCGTTCGTGAGCAGAGCGTTGAATTTCGCGGTCTTCTCCTGCTCGACGGGGTCGTTGTCGGTGATGACGCCACCGTTGCCGAAGCCGATCCACTGGGAGAAGCCGTTGAACGCCTCGACCTTGTTCGTGGCCGCGGTGACCCGCCGGCGCAGCGGGGCATCCGAGAGGTAGCGCAGCAGCTGGACGGTACGGATCACACGGCCGACCTCACGGAAGGCGTTGTAGGTGGCGTTCTCGCGTGAGCCCGCGCGCAGGCGACGCAGCAGCATCGTCGAGGAGATGGCGCCCTCGCGTCCGGAGATCGCCACCCGCATCAGGTGCCGGAACTGGGACTCGATCAGGTCGAAGTCTATGACGTTGCGGCCCGGCTCGCCGAACAGGGCATCGATGTGCACGTACTCCGTCTGCTGCGTGGGCCGGTAGAAGGTCAGTTCCTTCCAGTTCCGGATCCTGGGCATCAGGTCGAAGCCCAGCAGGTGGGCGAGCGCAAAGACAGGGAAGCTCTGGCCCTGCGTATCCGCGTGCACCGTGGTCGGCTTCACCTCGGAGGTGTTCTTCAGCAGACCCTCGATGATGTAGACGGCCTCCCACACCCCGCACGGGATGAAGTGCGTGAACAACGCGATGTACGCGTCCGAGATGTGGTGGTAGGCGATGCCGCCCGGCTTGCCGTACCGCACCGAGGTCTCGGACGGCAGGTTGTTGAGGTAGGTGTCCATGTGGGTGCCGTCCGCGGCGACCGCGGAGCCGTCGCCCCACGCCTGGGAGATGTCCAGGCGGGCGTGCGCGTTGACCAGGTCGGCGATCGCCTCGTTCAGCGTCGGGATGGAGAAGTGCCGGTTCGCGGCCAGCGACAGCTCGTGTCCGGTGACGCCGGGGATGTGGCGGGCGGCCTCGTAGGGGCCCATGTTGGTGCCCTTCACGAACATGATGATCACGTACCGGCCGAAAGGGTCCCTCAGCTTCGGCTCGTTGCCGGACGACGGGCCGAAGCGGCGCCACCACTCCACCCAGTACGCGGTGCGGGAGATGATCCCGATTAGCGAGCGCTCCGGCATCCTCGCCTTGATCTCCTGCTCCAGCACCCTGGCCGAGGCCCGCTGCCCCTCGGAGCGGCGCGCCTTGAGCGAGGGAATACCGGTCTCCGGGTCGATGACCAGGCCCTCGTTGTCCAAGTACCCGGCGTCCGCCGTCGCGGCGGCCGCGGTGAGTTTGTCCTCCAGCTGCCGGCTGAACGACACGGCATCGTACGGCACCGCGTCGCCGGGCTCGGCAAGCCCGACCTCCGCCAGGTAGTCGCCCAGCTTCGCCTCGACGTCCTCCCAGGGGAGCAGCTGCTCGCTCCAGTCGGCGTACTCCTCCGACCCGGCCACCGCGACGTCGCCTGTACGCAGTTCCTCAGCGAGCGCCGCGAAGACCATCGCCTCGAAGTGCTTGCGCACGAAGACACCAGGCCGGTTCTTGTCGCGTACGGCCTTCTGCCAGTTCAGCGTGGCGAAGGAGATGTCGACCGGGCGGCCGTCCTCGTGCCGCTCCGGGATGTAGTCGCGGGAGGTCTTGTACCGGCGGGCGTGCGCGAGCGCGTCCAGCCCGCGGTTGTCCTCGGAGGTGGCCCGCAGCTCCAGGCGGCTGGTCAGGTCGTACATCGTGGAGCGGTCCTTGAGCAGGTGCCCGTACGGCAGCACCTCCCAGTAGTTGCCGTGGTGCGCGGCGACCTTCTCGACCTGCTCGTACTGGCCTTCGAACCCGCCAAAGTCGTCCACCGCCGCCGCGGGCACTCCCAAGGCGCCGGACTGCACGTACAGGGCCTTCGCCATAGTGTGCACGGCGGGCCCGAACCCTTCGCCGAGCCGCGCGGCGACGGCGTCGGCCTCCGCGTCCTGGTCGAGTTCCCCGACCGCCTCCAGGATCTCGGCCGTCATGACAGCCGCCTTCTCCCGGGCGGCCTGGACGGGACTGTCGGCGTCGATGTGCTGGAGCACGGTGCGGTAGTTCCCGATCAACGCCTCAACGATGGCCTGCTGTTGCTCCCGGATGCTCTCCAGCTCCGCCTTGGCCCGCTTGACCTGCAACGCGACCCGCTTGCAGAACATCGTGGTCAGGTCGTCGCGGGCCCGCATCCGCGCCTGCCCCATTCGGATCCACGGAGGAAACATCGCCGATTGGAACGTGGGCGACCGGCGCCTGCCCTGTAGCTGAGCGAGGAGTATGACCGCGTCGCCGCGGCCCGACCCCGCCTCCTCACCGCCGACGAGCGCGAGCAGATCCGGGCCCTGGCCGGCGACCTCCCGGCGGTGTGGCAGGCGTGGCGCTACAGAATGCGATGGGCAACACCGACGTGCTGCTGAACCTACTCAAGTCGGTTGGCCTGTAGGGCTCTTGAGGCTCTACGCCGAGCGGAGCCGTCCCGGTGGCTTCCCCCGTGCCACCGGGACGGCTTTCGTGCGTCCCGGCTCAGGCCGTGCCGTCGGCCGCAGCGGCCTCGGCGAGGACGCGATAGTTCGACGGGGCGAGCCGGAAGGGCTCGTCATATGCCTGGCCGCTCCAGGAGTGGCTCCCGCGCGACTCGCGCGGCGTTCAGTATTGCTCGGTCTCGACGAAACCTGCGTCCGCGTTATCGTCCGCGCCGAAAGCCGCGGCGGTCGGGTCGAATCCGGGCGGGCTGTCCTTGAGGGCCAGGCCCAGGCCGGCCAGCTTCGCCTTGACCTCGTCGATGGACTTCGCACCGAAGTTGCGGATGTCCAGGAGGTCGGCCTCGGAGCGCGCCAAGAGCTCCCCCACCGAGTGGACGCCCTCACGCTTGAGGCAGTTGTAGGAGCGGACCGTGAGCTCCAGCTCCTCGATCGGCAGCGCCATGTCGGCGGCAAGGGCGGCGTCCGTGGGGGACGGGCCCATGTCGATGCCCTCGGCGTCGATGTTGAGCTCGCGGGCCAGACCGAACAGCTCGACCAGAGTCTTACCGGCCGACGCCATGGCATCCCGCGGACGCATGGCCTGCTTGGTCTCGACGTCGACGATCAGCTTGTCGAAGTCGGTGCGCTGCTCGACACGGGTCGCCTCGACCTTGTACGTGACCTTCAGCACCGGCGAGTAGATCGAGTCGACCGGGATGCGCCCGATCTCCTGACCGACCTGCTTGTTCTGAACGGCGGAGACATAGCCGCGACCGCGCTCGACGGTCAGCTCCATCTCCAGCTTGCCCTTGCCGTTGAGCGTGGCGAGGACGAGGTCGGGGTTGTGCACCTCGACACCGGCCGGGGGCGCGATGTCGGCGGCGGTGACCAGGCCCGGGCCCTGCTTGCGCAGGTACATCACGACAGGCTCGTCGTGCTCCGAGGAGACGACCAGCTGCTTGATGTTGAGGATCAGGTCGGTGACGTCCTCCTTGACGCCCGGCACGGTGGTGAACTCGTGCAGAACGCCGTCGATGCGGATGGACGTGACCGCCGCACCCGGGATCGAGGAGAGGAGCGTACGACGCAGGGAGTTGCCGAGGGTGTAACCGAAGCCCGGCTCCAGCGGCTCGATCACGAACCGGGAGCGGAACTCGTCGACGACCTCTTCGGTCAGGGACGGACGCTGAGCAATGAGCACGAGGTGTTGCCTCCAGTGTTTGGCGCCCAGTATGTGACGCCGTAGACACCACGAAGGGTACGGGCGATACGGCCTCCGAAAGGTCCGAACCTCCCGACTCCGCCCGCCTGCCGGCCAGTCGGCGGGCCCAGCTTGGACGCGTGCACGCACTGCCGGCCGGGCAGAGAGCTCGGGTACCTGGAGTAGGCGCGCCGCCGGCAGGCCGCCGAGGGTGCGCAGCATCGGCTCGGTGGCCTGAGCATCCTCGCTATGCGGAAGCCACGACCTGGCCGGACATGACCTGGGGAGGGTTGGGGAGCAGCGAAGCAAGGTTGTCCCGCACGAAGACCGCCGCCTGCTTGATTGATTCCTCGGCCCCGGCCTCGCTTTCGAAGACGCTGGTCGAGAGCATGACTCCGTTCCCGGCGTCGACCCAGTAGTAGGCCAGGAGGCCGGGGATCTGACGGATGAGCGGCACGAATCCCTCGTTCACCCGACGCCCTGCCTCAGCCGGATCGGTCACCCCTTCGTATCGTCTGACGGCTGCGTACACGGCTGATCTCCTCACGAATCCGGTGCATCTGCTGCGCAGACGCCCTACCCCTACGCCGTGTGCTCCGCTCGCGAGTCGTGTGGCAATCACTGGAAGGGTCCAGCCGGTGGTCCGAATGGCGGCCTCTCTCGGCGACGCCTGAATTCTGAACCCTTCGACGGCAGCCTTTGGTGATCTTCGCCTGAACCTGATCTTGATCGGAAGGCCGCCGGGAGAGCACCATGCCGGCGCGCGGCCTCGAACAGGGCGGCACGCATCAGGTCGCCGTGGGGCCTCCGCGGTCGGGGAGCGCGTCGTCGGCGACGTACGTGGTCGACTGCAGAGATGTGGGCGAGTTTCAGTGCCACCGAAGATCGGCTGGGCTGCGCATCCTGCAGCTTCGGTGGCATGGGCCGCGAGGTGCGGCCCCGGCTGGTCTCGCCCTGCACGGGTCGAGGGAGGAGCATGGGAGATGAGCGACCGAGGGAGGCCCGCCATGACATCCGAAGCCTCGGATTACGACACCTGGCTGTACTCTCACACACCCTCCCAAGCTGAGGGCGAGCGCGACGACCCGGCTGAGCGTGCAGCCCAGCACCCGGACGTCCCCAGGACCGAGCCGTCCCAGGCGGAGGGCGAGCGGGTGGACGACATCAAGACCACATGACCGCGGTGAGCCGGACTGGCAGTTACTGGGCCCGGCTCACTGCCGCTCGGCCCCGGACGGCCGTCCCGAAGGCGTCGCCTGTCGCGGTGATTTCGGCTGCGGTCCTCGTTCTGCTGCTGATCGCCGGACTTTAGCGCCTGGTCCTGGGAGTGGTGGGGCGGCCGGGCTGTTGGTCACGTCGGCGGGCGTGAAGTGGACGCCTGGGCAGTGACAGGGCCTCACCATTCACGCTTTGGACCATCAACGCTGGGCGACGCCGCTTGCGCGGCGCGGTGGACAAATCTGTGCGAAAAATGCGTTTCTCGCCTGAAGGCACGCCCCAGCAGGAAGATGATCTGCCTGCCTGTGCCGACGTTGTGCTGCTCGCTAAGGGCCATGGGTGTCCTAGGTGTATTGACCCGAAGGGTTGTTCACACGGCTGACGGGTGGCTTGCCGCCGAGTGCGGTGTGGCAGCAATTGCAGTCTGCGACCGGTAGGGGCAGCGTTCCGCCGCCACCGGCGCACCCACTTGTGTGCGGTGGCACGCGAGATGCCCGTCTCATGAGCGACTGGGCGGCCGGAGAGCACACGTGCAACGAGCAGCCGTCCGCCGTGAACGGTGGGACACGAACGCCTCCGTGTGGTGCAGTCAGCCGGAGTCGCCCGAGGTGAACGTGACGGGCAGCTGTTCGGGGCCGCGCAGACCGCCCGAACGCCATCGCAGTTCGCTGGGCGGCACGGCCAGGCTGAGGTGGGGCAGGCGGCGCAGGACGGTTCCCATGGCGATCTGCCCCTCGAGCCGGGCCAGTGGCGCGCCCAGGCAGTAGTGGATGCCGTGCCCGAAGGCGAGGTGCGCGTTGTCCTGCCGGGTGATGTCCAGGCGGTCGGGGTCCGGGAACTGCGCCGGGTCGCGGTCGGCGATGGCGGAGGCGACCAGCACGGTCGCTCCGCGCGGGATGGTCACTCCCGCGATGGTGACGTCCTCGCGCGCGAACCGGGCGATGCCCGGGTTGACCGGTCCGTCGTAGCGCAGGAACTCCTCGATCGCACCGGGCAGCAGTTCCGGATCGTCCCGCAGCATCCGCAGTTGGTCGGGGTGGGCGAGCAGTGCGGCGATGCCGCTGCCGATCAGGTTGACCGTGGTGATGTACCCGGCCACCAGCAGCAGGAAAGCCATGGCGATCAGCTCATCCTCGTCCAGCCGGTGTTCCTCGTCCCGGGTGGCGATGAGCGCGCTGAGCAGGTCGTCAGCGGGCCGGGCTCGCTTGTCCTCGAGGAGTCGGGTCAGGTACGAGCGCATCTGCCGCCACGCTCGGTCCATCCGGGCCGGGTCCGGCGGCTCGTCTCCTTGAAGGATCATGTCGTCGGTCCACCGCTGGAAGTCGTCCCGGTCGGCGACGGGCACTCCGAGCAGTTCGCGGATCACAGTGACGGGAAGCGGCAGCGCGAAGTCCTCGACGAGGTCGGCCTTGCCCGCGGGCTCGATCGCGTCGAGCAACCGGTCGGTGATCTCCTGGACGCGCGGCCGCAGCTCGGCCACCCTGCGGGCGGTGAACGCCTTGGAGACCAGGCGGCGCAGGCGGGTGTGGTCGGGCGGGTCGGTGCGGAGCATGGTGCGCAGCATCGACTCGCGCTCCGTGGCGGGCAGCCGCTCGAGGAGGCGGGGGTCCGAGGCATCGCGGACGTCGCTGCTCAGCCGTGAGTCGGACAGGGCCGCGAGGCCGTCTTCGTAGCGCGTGACCAACCATGCCTCGAGGCCGCCGGCGATGACGGCGCGCCGTACCGGGCCGTCCTCGCGCAGCTGCCGGTAGAGCGGGAAGGGATCTGCCATGAAGGCCGGATCGGCGTACGGCAGTAGGACCGGCTGCTGGCTCATCAGGCCTCCAGGGGGCGTCACGAACCCACACGGCGGAGTTGTTCATTTCTGATGGTATATGTCCCAATTAACCCGATCGCGGATGTCACCGAAGGGATGGGCTGCGATGGAGCGGACAACGTGCTGCGTGGTGGGCGGCGGCCCCGCGGGAATGGTCCTCGGCCTGCTGCTGGCCCGGGCCGGCGTGGCCGTCACGGTCCTGGAGAAACACGGCGACTTTCTGCGTGACTTCCGCGGCGACACAGTGCATCCCTCGACCCTGGCACTGCTGGACGATCTCGGTCTGGCCGAGCGCTTCGCCCGTCTGCAGCAACGTCGGGTGACCACGGTCCAGCTGCCGCTCGGCGCGGACGGTTCGCTGATCACCGTCTCGGACATCAGCGCACTACCGGGCCCGTACAACTACGTGGCGATGGTGCCGCAATGGGACCTGCTGGACCTCCTCGCCGACGAGGCCCGAAAGGAGCCGTCCTTCTCCGTGCGGATGAGCACTGAGGCGACGTCGTTCCTCGTGGAGCACGGACGGGTCGCCGGGGTGCGGTACCGAACGTCCGACGGCCGTACCGGCGAACTGCGGGCCACCCTCACGGTGGCGTGCGACGGTCGGGGCTCGCTGGCCCGGTCGCGGCCCGAACTGCGGCTGCGGCAGTTCACCTGCCCCATGGACGCCTGGTGGTTCCGGGTGCCACGGCGGGAAGGCGACCCGCACGGGCTTGTGGGAGGCGCCGGCGACCGGCTCCTCACCGCGTTGATCGACCGTGGGGAGTACTGGCAGTGCGCGGCGCTGATTCCCAAGGGGTCCGACGCCGAGCGCCGCGCGGCCGGTCTCGAGCGGTTCATGGCCGACTTCTCCGCCGCCGTGCCCTGGCTCGCGGACCGGGCGCATGCGCTGCGGTCATGGGACGAGGTGAAGATGCTCGACGTACGGCTCGACCGCCTCCGGCGCTGGCACCGCCCGGGACTGCTGTGCATCGGCGACGCGGCGCACGCGATGTCACCGGTCTTCGGCATCGGCATCAACCTCGCCGTCGAAGACGCAGTGGCCGCCGCGCGGTATCTCGTCGAACCGCTGCGCAGGGGTGTGGTCGGCCTGCGGGACGTACGCGGCGTCCAGCGGCGCCGGTGGCCGACCACGGCGGCGACGCAGGCACTGCAGCGGTTCGCTCACGCGAGGGTCATCGCGCCCGCACTCGCGGGACGCCCGCCTTTCGGCAATGCCAGGCGGGCGGAGCGGATGAGCAACCTGCTCACCACTTCTCCGTGGCTCAAGCGCGTGCCCGCGTACTTCATCGGCTACGGCGCCGTGCGCGAGCGTCCGCCGGCCGAGTCGGTGCGGTGAGCTGCGGCGCACGGCCGGGTGCATTGACCTGACACGTTAGTTCACACGGTTGACCGGTGGCCGGCCTGCGAGTGCGGGGTGGCAGCGGCAAGCGTTGCCCCCCACCACGCGCATCAAGACAAGCAGCTACAACCAGCTCACCAGCCACTCCGTGGCCGGGACCGCTCGCCTGGCCTGTAACAGACCATCCCGGCCATCGATACGCGCCGGGAGCCCCGGCCACCAGCCCGCACGACCGGCGTGCGGCCGACCCGTCCCCACGGCCTGGCGCGCGGCGCCTCGACTGCCCGGTCTCGTCGGCGAAGGCGATCCAGGTACCGAGATCCGCCGCGCGGCTCGGAGACCGCGTTCGTCTTCAGGCCGGCTACTAGGGCGCGTATCGAGTCGTGATCATCGGGTGGTCCTGGCGAGGTCTTTGATCCAGATCATCGAGGCGTGCAGGTGGAGACTGGCGAGGTAGCTGTCGGGAGTCTTGTCGTATCGGGTGTCTCACCGTCCCAGTTCCGGCCTCCTGGTACGCCACGCTCTGGGGCGGGTGAGGCACGTGGAGCCGACGTGAGCCGACCGGTGCACTGATGTCCGGGCGGGGACTCATGGGACATGGCCCGGCACCCGGCTCAGGTTCCGGGGAGGATACGGCGCGTTTCGTAGGCCCACATCGCGATCTCGACCCGGTTGCGGGCGCCGAGTTTGGCCATCAGGCTGGCCAGATGCGTCTTCACCGTGCTGAGGCTGATGTGCAGCGCGTCGGCGATCTCGGTGTTGGTCAGCCCGCGGGCGACGGCGAGGAGCACCTGCTCCTCGCGGGCGGTGACGGGTGAGACCGGCTGGGCCGCGGGCCGGCCGGCGGGCAGGTCCGCGAATGCCTGGAGCAGGCGGACGGTGACGCTGGGCGCGATGAGCGCCTCACCGTCGGACGCCGACCGTACGGCCTGCGCCAGAAGGTCTGGTCCCGTGTCCTTGAGGAGGAATCCGCGGGCGCCGGCACGCAGTGAGCCGTAGACGTACTCGTCGAGGTCGAACGTGGTGATGACGACCACGGCCAGCGGGTCGGCGACGCCCGGGCCGGCGACCAGCCGGGTGGCCTCGAGCCCGTCGAGTACGGGCATGCGGATGTCGAACAGGCAGACGTCGGGGCGTAGTTCGCGAGCCAGACGTACCGCTTCCCGCCCGTCGGCGGCCTCGCCGACCACCTCGATGCCGGGCTGGGCGTTCAGCATGATCCGCAGCCCGGTGCGGATGATCGTCTGGTCGTCAGCGACGAGGACGCGAATGGACACCGCTCTCGCTCCTCGCTCTCGGCAGTTCGGCTTCGACATGCCAGCCCCGGTCGGTACCCGGGCCGGCTCGTAGTGTGCCGCCGAGCAGGGTCGCGCGCTCGCGCAGTCCGGTAAGTCCGTATCCGTCGCGACCCCGGCCGGTGCGCCGGCCGTTGTCGCGCACGCTCACCCGTACCGTGTGCCGTTGCGCGGCGACCCGAACGACGAGCTCGGTCGCGTCGACCGCATGGCGCAGCGCGTTGGTCACCGACTCCTGCACGATCCGGTAGACGGCCGCGTCCACGGCCGGGGGCAGCGCGTCCAGTTCGCCGTCGAGCCCCAGGTCGACCCTGAGGCGACCACCCGGGGTGCGCACCAGGCGCTCCAGATCCGCGACTCCGGCAGGGGGCGCCAGCTCGGCGCCGACCCCGCGGTCGCGCAGCGCGGCGACCATGGCGCGCATTTCCTCCAGCGTGCGCGCCCCTTCCTCCTCGACCCCCTCCAGCGCCTCGACGGCGGCGGACGGGTCGGTGCCCGCGAGCACCCGGCCCGCCTGGGCGATGATCACCATGGCCGACACGTGGTGGGCCACCGTGTCGTGCAGTTCCCGGGCGAGCTGCTCGCGCTCGCGGGAGCGCACCTGCTCCAACTGCCGCTCGCGAGCGGTCACCCGGAACCGCACGGCAGCCCCGACCACGCCGGGCAGCAGCAGGAAGACGAAGCCCACGACATTTTCGACGACCGGGGTCTCGTCCGTGACGGAACACAGCGCGCTGGCCGCGAGGATCACCGCGCCGCCCAGCACGATCTCGCGTCCCGATCCCCACCGGGGCAGCGCGTACACCAGCACGAGCACGACCGCGCCGGTGTACAGGCCGACGGGCTCGCGCGGTGCGGCGACGAGCGAGGCCACCTGAAGCAGGATCACCGAGCCGAACGCCAGCGTCACCATCGCCAGCGGGCGGGTCCGGCGCCACAGGGGCAGCAGGCACAGCCATACGGCGAACACCACCGCCACCGGCCGCCACACGACGTTCTCGCGCAGGGTGGCCTCCAGCGCCACACCGGCAAGGCCCGCGGCGAGCAGCGCCCAGTCCCGGCGCACCCGGGCGGGCGCGTCGGGCGGCCGGGGTTCGGTCCACAGGGTTCGCAGGTCGTCTCGGAGCACGGTTCTCAGCCTAGGGACCGCGGCGTGCCGCGCATCAGCCGAAAGGACGGGTCGTCACTCCGCCCCGGGGCCGACGGATCCGCGGCCCGCGGGCCGATGCCGCGGAGCGCCGTGGCGACGAGCCTCGGCATCGGCGGCCGTACAAGGACGGCCGACGAGGTGGTTGGAGGACCCGATGCTCTCGAAAGCCCTGTTGCGCCTGGGCGCAAGCGCCGCCCGCCATCCCTGGCGGGTGATCGCGGCATGGCTGATCGCCGCCACGCTCGCCGTCCTCGCCGCCGTCGCCTTCGGCGGGCGGACCGCGGACTCGATGACCGCTCCGGGACTGGACTCCCGACGGGCCGCGGAATTGATCGAGCGGGCAGGCACCGGCCAGGAGGGGATGACCGCCCAAGTGGTCGTCACCCCCCTCGACGACGGTGCGACGTTCTTCGACGACGACGGCGCGCGCACCGCTCTCACGCGGCTGCGGGCCGAGGTGAAGCGGCTGCCGCACGTGCTCGGCACGAGCGACCCGGCGGGGGCGCTCGACGCGGGCGGGGACACCGCCGTGCGCGGCGGCCTCGTTTCGGCCGACGGGCGGATCGCGGTCGTCCGGGTGCAGTACCCCGACCAGAGCCTGCTGTCGGCCGAAGACCTCGACGCCCTCGTCGATCTCGGCGACCGGCTGCGCGCCGAGCTGCCGCTGCGCATCGAGATGGGCGGGAACCTCTTCTACGTCTTCTCCGACCCCGACGGCGGCGCGAGCGAGCTGATCGGCCTCCTCGCCGCGGCCGCGATCCTGTTCCTGGCGTTCGGTTCGCTCGTCGCCGCCGCGCTGCCGATCGGCATGGCGGTCTTCGGGCTGACCGTCGGGGTCGCCACGATGACGGTACTGGCGGGGGTGACAGAGGTCCCCACCTTCGCACCGGTCCTGGGCAGCATGGTCGGGCTCGGAGTGGGCATCGACTACGCGCTGTTCGTGCTCGCCAGGCACCGGGAGTACCTCGCGCGCGGGCTCGATCCCCGCGAGGCGGCGGGGCGAGCGGTGGCCACGGCGGGGAGGCCCGTGGTCTTCGCCGGCGGCACCGTCGTCGTATCGATCCTCGGCCTGGCGGTCGCGAACGTACCGTTCATGACGGTGGGCGGGCTCGCCGTCTCGATCGTCGTTCTGACCATGGTGGTCGCGTCGGTGACGCTGCTGCCGGCCTTCCTCGGCGCCGCCGGCCCACGCCTGGCCCGGGCCGGCCGGATCGGCCGGGCTCTGCAGACCAGGAAGCTGGGCCGACTCGCACGGCGGCGGGACCCGGCGGCAGGCGCCGCCCACGGCGCCGGGTGGCGTCGCTGGATCGGGCACGTCAGCCAGCACCCGGTGCCGTACGCGGTCGGCGCGGCGGGGCTGCTGCTGACCGCGACGCTGCCCGTGCTCGGCCTGCGCGTCGGCCTGCCCGACGACGGCTCACTGCCCCACAGCCGTACCGAGCGCCGGGCCTACGACCTCGTCGCCGAGGGGTTCGGCCCGGGCACCAACGGTCCCCTCGTCATCGCCGCGGACCCCACCGGTGATCCGGGAGTGCTGGACCGACTCGTCGCAACGGTCGCGGCGGATCCGGGCATCGCATCCGTCGCGCCGACGCACATCGATCGGGCCACCGGCATCGCGACCCTCGTGGTGTTCCCGACCACCAGCCCTCAGGACAAGGCCACGGCCGACACCATCGCCCGGCTGCGCACCGACGTGCTGCCCACGGCGATCGGGCACGGCCCGGCCAGGGCCCACGTCGGCGGCGCCGCCGCGAGCCTGTCCGATGTGGGCCAACGCACCAGCCAACGCCTGCCGGTGTTCGTCGCCGCCGTGCTGGCGATGTCGTTCCTGCTGCTGATGCTCGTCTTCCGCTCGATACTCGTACCGCTCAAGGCGGTACTGCTGAATCTGCTGAGCATCGGCGCGGCCTACGGCATCATGGTCGCGGTCTTCCAGTGGGGCTGGGGAGGCGCACTCATCGGGCTGGAAGCGACGGTTCCGATCGTGTCGTTCATCCCGATGTTCCTCTTCGCCATCCTGTTCGGCCTGTCGATGGACTACGAGGTGTTCCTCCTCTCCCGCGTACGCGAGGAGTACCTGCGCACCGGCGACAACGGCACGGCGATCGTTGAGGGCGTCTCGCGCACCGCCCGGATCATCACCTCGGCCGCCCTCATCATGGTGGCGGTCTTCCTGTCCTTCGCCGTCGCCGAGGACCCCTCCACCAAAATGTTCGGGCTCGGCCTGGCCACCGCGATCTTCATCGACGCCACGGTCGTACGCATGGTGCTGGTACCGGCGACCATGACACTCCTCGGCCGGACCAACTGGTGGCTGCCGAAGTGGCTAGACTGGATGCTTCCCCGCGGCCCGGTCGGCACCGACGACACCGACGCGGAATCCACGGGTGAGGCCCCGCGTCCACGGCTGGTTGACCGTTGACTCAACTCCTGCCCGCCCTTGGCGTCCGGCACCTCAGCGCGTCACCTAGGGGCATATCGAGTCGTGATCATCGGGTGGTCCTGGTGAGGTCCTTGATCCAGATCATCGAGGCGCGCAGGTGGAGACCGGCGAGGTAGCTGTCGGGAGTCTTGTCGCATCGGGTGGTGATGCCTCGCCATGCTTTGAGCTTGTTGATCAGGCGTTCGACGGTGTTCCGCTCCTTGTAGAGATCGGCGTCGTGGCTGACGGGTCGGCCACCTCTGGAGCCCTTCTTCTTCCGGTTGGCGGCCTGGTCCTTCTTCTCCGGGATGACCGCCTTGATACGGCGTTTGCGCAGGTGGGCGCGGTTTCCGCGGGACGAGTACGCCTTGTCCCCGGCGACCGCGTCCGGCCGGATGCGGGGTCGGCCGACGGGCCCGCGTACCCGTACCTTCTTCAGGACGGGGATGAACTGCGGGCTGTCCGCTGCCTGGCCCGTGGTCAGGATGAACGCCAGCGGGCGGCACTTGCGGTCGGCGGCGAGGTGGACCTTGCTGGTCTGCCCGCCTCTGGAACGTCCGAGGAGGGCGGCCTTCAGCCGGAGTTTCCGCCGACGCCGGATGCGTCGTCGTTCTTCCAGCGCGGGATCGCTTTCGGTCTCTTGCCCGTTTTGCTCTTCGAGGCCGCCCCCTTTGACCTGGCCTTCTCCTCCTCGGCCGCGGCTTTCTCCAGGGCGGTGACGACGTCCTCGTCGAGGTGCATCCCGGCCGCGTCGTGGTGGGCTCGGGCGGTGGTGGAGTCGATGGTGACCAGGGACAGGTCCACCTCACCCCGCTTCGCGGCTTCCGTGATCAGGCCCTCCAGCAGGGCCTCGAAGACGCCGGCGTCACGCCACTGCCGGAAGCGGTTGTGGACGGTCGACCAGGCGCCGAACTCCGTCGGCATCTCCCGCCACTGCCCGCCCGTCTTGAACCGCCAGATCACGCCCTCGAACTGCTGCCGCAGTCGCTCGGGGTACGGGCCGTACTCGCCGATCGGCAGGTACGGCTCGATGAACTCCCAATCCGGATCGGTCAGTTGCACTCGCGTCACGTAAGACCGTCTATCGGACCGGACCGTGCCACGAAGGCACATCCCGCAAATTGATCACGACTCGATACGCGCCCTAGTTCGATGGGCACCAGCTGCCCCCGGTAGGCACGTATCGCTGCGTTCACCCCCGGGCTTGCCCGGCAGACCCGCCGAAGACTCAAACGCACGCAGCTCCGACCGGGATCCGGTCGGAGCTGCACGTCCACATGGTCGTGAAGGGCGGTCGCCTACGCGGCGAAAGGCTCCACGAGGCTTCAGCCGAACGATCGTCCTCGTGGGCAATAGGTGAGGCCCGGGGACACTGTCCCCTCCACAACCACGTCCTCCACAACCAGGACAAGGCCGGGATCATTCCCGCCGCGGCACAAGGGGCGATGCCTCTGCGGCGGGTCCGGCCCCGGCCGGAGCGGCTCAGCCCAGGTAGAGGTCCTTGCGAGCGGCCACGAACGCCTCGATGGTTTGGGCAGGTACACCCGTAACACGTTCGACGTCGTCGGATGCGCGGTCGTAGCGGTTCTCGTGGTGCAGTCGGGCCATGGTGGCGATGTGCTGTTCGGTGTGAGGCGGAAGGCCCACCTTGGCGAGCACCTCGGTCCGCCACTCGTCCAGCGGCACGTCGACATAGGTCACCGGACGCCCCAGCGCCCGTGAGAACTCCTCGGCCATCTCCGTCATGTCGACCGTGCGTGGCCCGGTCAGCTCGTAGACGTGCCCGATGTGCGGGGCAGGGTCGCGGAGCACGGTGGCGACCACCCGGGCGACGTCGCCCACGGCGACCGGCGAGGTGCGTCCGGTGCCGAACGGCAGCGCGATCGTGCCGCTCTCCCGGATCGATTGCGCCGCCACCGTGGTGAACAGCGGATTGTCCAGGAACGACGTCGGCCGGATGTGGACTACGGGCAGGCCCGACCAGTTCAGTACCTGCTCGGCCAGCCAGTGCAAGCGCTGCTGGTGGGACTCCGCGGTGCTGGTGGCGGTCATTTGCGACACCGTCATCTGTGACATGTCGACCAGGCCGTCCAACTGCCCGTACTCGCGCGCCACAGTGGCCACCACGGTCGCCGCCAGCAGGTGGTCCGGCGACACGGGCATCGCGAAGTACATCCGCGCCACGCCCTGCAGCGCGGCCGCTACCGTCTCGGGTCGGGTCAGGTCGCCGACGACGACCTCCGCACCGAGCGCACGAAACTCGGCCGCGCGCTCGTCGTCGCGACGGACCATCACGCGCACCGGCACGTCCTGCGCGCGCAGTTGGTCGAGGACCGTGCGGCCCACGCCACCGGCGCCGGTAATGAGAACAAGGTTGCGGGCAACCATCGGTCGATCTCCTTCTGACGGGATAGCTGAGCAGTTGAGTGGTGGTGTGATCACATGTGCCTTCGGCGTGTGACACGGGTCAGGCGACGGCTGTGGTGCGCCGCCGCATCAGGCGGGGGCGCAGACCGACCAGGACCCCGGCGATGACGGCCCACAGCGCGAGCGTGATCACAGGGCCTGCCGTGTGAGCGCCGTCGAAGTAGCTCAGGCCGGTGATGGCGCGGACGGCCGCGCCGGGCGGCAGCAGTGCGGAGACGGCTCGGGCCGCGGCGGGCAGCAGATCGGCGCCGATGGTGGCACCGCTGGTGGCGTTGCCGGCGGTGAGGAGCACCAGGGTGGCAACTGGGAGCCCGACCGGGCCGAGATAGGTGCCGAGCAGTTTGGTGGTGAAGGCGGCCGCAGCTGCCAGCAGGGTGAGCGTCAAGACCAGCGGAACGACCGGGGCCGGGACCGCTCCCAGAACCGGGCCTGCGATGATCGCGGCGACCGTGCCGATGGCCATGGAGGCGCCGGCCAGCAGCCAGAACCGGTGGCGCAGGCGCAGGAGACCGGCCAGGCCGAGAGCGTTCGAGCCGAGGACGAAACCGGCCAGGGTCACGCCGAAGGCCATGTAGAAGCCGGCCAGTCCCCGGGCGTCGTAGTGGGTCAGGGGCACGACGTCCTCGATGGTGACGTGCTCGCCCGCACCGGTTGCGTAGGCGCCGACGAGGTTCTTCACGGCCGATGTGGTGGACGCGCCGACTGCCCCGGCGATCTCCAGGCGCAGCCGGCCCGGGCCGTCGGTGCTGAGCGCGGCGACGACGTCGTGGCGCTCCAGTGCGTGGTGCGCGTCCTCGGCGCCGGCGGCCCGGTGGACATCGACACTGTCGCCGAGGGCCTGGCCTATCCGGCCCGACAGGTCCGGTGCGGTGACAGCGATGGGGATCTGATGGGGCTGAGGGTCGCGCTGCAGGCCCACGTAGCAGCCGATGAAGGCCGCCGCGACGATCAGGGCGATCACTGTCGGTTGGAGCCAGGCCCTCACCGGCGGCCGACGGCGGGCGGCCTGGTTCGGCTGGAGGGAGAGCTCGACCGCTGCTGAGGGTGCCTGTTCACGCTCGGGAGCGGATCCGACGGGGGTTTCCATGACGGGGGCTTTCTGGTGGAAGGGACGTGCGGCGCGGGAAGGGGACGGGCGATGGTCGGCGAGGTGGCCGAGTCGCGGTTGCGACGCCCGCTCAATAGATTATTAAAGTAATTTATTCCAGAGCTATGATAGATGCCAGCCCTCATCCATCAAGGAGGTGCCATGGGCCGCGTGTCGCAGGCGCAGGCGCGGGAGAACCGCAAGCGGGTCGTGGAGGCGGCCTCTCGCCTCTTTCGCGAGCAGGGCACGAGCGTGAGCGTCGCGGATCTGATGAAGGCGGCAGGCCTGACCCACGGCGGCTTCTACAAGCAGTTCGACTCCAAGGAAGCCCTGATCGACGAGGCGGTCAGGCATGCATTCGACGAACTGGCCCAGTGGCGCACGGCCACCCTGGAGGAGAACGAGGGGCGGCGCGAAGAGGCACAGCAGACCATGATCGACGCGTACTTGTCCCCCCGCCACCGCGACAACGCGTCCACAGGCTGCCCCGCCGCGGCGCTCGCCGCTGACATGGCCCGCGACAGAGGTGATCACGACGCCCACCGCGCCTACTCCGAAGGCGTACGGGACTTCGCCGCCTGGCTCGCCACCGACGACCAGGACGGCATCACGCGGCTGTGCACCATGCTCGGTGCCGTCGTACTGGCCCGCGCCGTCCAAGACTCGCCGCTGTCGGACGAGATCCTCACCGCCGCACGCGCGGCACTCTCCCCAGCCCGCAGTTCTCCGCCTGCAGCGTGATCACGCATCGGACCGCTACGCCACGTACAGGCAGATCAGGGGCACCGGCTGCGTCGGCACGCCCTGGGTCGTGTCCGCAAAGTCGGTCGCTCTGTGGTGGGTCCTCGCCAAGTGGATCTCAGCCGTGGGTGGTTGAGGTCTTCGGAGTGATCTGCGACGACCTCGATGACCGACCGGTCACCACTCGGTCTCAAGGGCCTTGATCAATCGGGAGGCCGCGGCCAGGTCCGGCGCGTTCCGCAAGGAGGCGACGACTTGGCCGCTCGCGAACTCCCGCTGCGCGGCGGTCACCGTCGGATCGATCGCGCACTCGGCTTGCACGTAAAGATAGTTCAGGGCCGTGGCGAAAAGCATTGAGAACGAATCCAGACTTTTGATGGCCGCACGACCTCCTGCATCCACATACGCGCGCGTCAATCGCCGAGCGGAATCCGCGTTGAACTGGTTTCCGCCCGACCATACATAAACGGCTCTTGCGAGCTCGCGTTCCGCCGAGGTGGATCCCGCGTTGTCCCAGTCGAGGAGAACAGGACCGGCCGGACCGACCAGAACATTCTGGGGCTGCAGATCGAGATGTGACGTCACCAAATCACCGGAGTCCGACGCGGTCACATGGTGCCTCAGCTCTGCCGCCGAGGTGGAGACGAATCGGCCCAGAGCGTCCGACCACGGCAGGCCGGCCCGGCGGATCTGCTGGTGCAGCTCTGTCCAGTCGGCATCCTGGTGGCACTCCTCGTACCAGGAGTTCGGTGTCGCGGTCGCGCCGGCTCCGGCCATGTGGAGGAGTGCCAGGGTCCGGCCGAACCAGCTCAGGATTTCCGGATCGGAGGCGTCTGCCTCACTGCCGCTGACCCAGTCGTACAGCTTTACATAGGAGCCGCCCAACGAGGGAGGGAGTTGTGAGACGTGTTCGCCCTCGCGATTCGGGATGAATCGCGGCGACACGATCCCCAGCTTCTCCGTGGCGTTGCGGAGTGCGGCTTCCCGGCGGACCTGCTGCTTGTCGCAGCCGAAGAGAAGTTCCTTCACCGCCCATGAGGAGCCGTTTCCGGTTAACTGCCAGATCTGGCCCAGTGCGCCGCGGGTGACGGGCGTCATCCTCCACGGCCCGGTGCCGAGGGCGTAGATGTCCGCTATGAAGTCGGCTGTGTCATGCATGCAGGTGCCTCTCCAAGTACTGATGGCCGCCACCGACTTTAGGGGTCCTTGCGGATTTCGTTGCGGCACGGTGGGGTGAGACGGATGCCACCGCGGCAGCCCTGGTCATCCGAATCCGCACGTGATCGCCCGGACAGGTCCTGGCAGTGTGTAATCAGCGAGGGCACACGGTGATCGTCCTCACGAATGTGTGCCTGATCCCTCAACACGTCTCGTTTGTTGATGAGTTCGGATGGCCGCGGGCTCAGCCGGTAGTAGCGGACGTGCGAGGCGCTCGGGCGGTCGCCGCAGAAGTCAGCTGCCTGACAGCTTTCCCTGCAGCCAGTCGAAGACGACCGCGCAGTGCTGCTGCGGGGCCATCGGGGAGCAGTGCAGCTGCGCGCCGGTGGCCTTGGTGAGCTTCACGTAGTCCTTGGGAGCCGTGAGCTTGTCGAACATCTGGCGCGGCTGACCGGGATAGAACTGCTCGTCGTCGTAGTCGAGGACCAGCGTCGGCATCTTGATGCGGCTCACGACGTTCGTGATGTCCAGAGACTCGATGAGTTTGGCGGGGGTGTAGAAGTCGGTGAACATCTTGCCCTCGCGGGCGTCGAGCATCGCCGGCACGGAGAAGGGCTCGATGCGCTTCTTCATCGTCGCGGCCGCGGACGGAGGCAGCTCGGGCACGACCTTCTTGTTCCAGATGTTGTTGGTCTCCTCCTTGTCCGGGGTGAGGATCTCCCGGATCTCCGGAGGAAAGCCCAGCCACGACGACAGCGTGCCGGGCATCGCCACCAGAGCGGCGATCCTGTTCTCGAAGGCCGCGGCCCGGGGGGCCAGGTTCCCGCCCATGCTCAGCCCGGTCAGGGCGATCTTGCCCATGTCCACGTCCGGGCGGGCGGCCAACCAGTCGAGGAGCGGCGTGACCACGGTCTCCCATCGCGGCGTGAAGACGACCTGGTCCACGAAGAGCAACTGCCCCTGGCCGGGCCCGTCGTACACGAGCGCGTTCCAGCCGCGCTCCAGAGCGGCCGAGACGCCATAGGTCCACATGTCGACGTTCTGTCCATCGCTGCCGTTGGTGAGGATCACGGTGGGGCGCCGCTCGTCGGAGTCGTTCGGCCGGAAGAACCACACAGGCAGCGGGGTCTTCCCGTACGGGACCTTCACCGTCACCGGTGCCGGGTCGCACAGCTCACAGAACTTGTCCCAGGCGCCGCGCCCGGCCTTGTACAGCTGTTCCTCGCTGCCGGGGTCGTCGGAGCCGAGGACGAAGAACAGCGCCTGGCCGTAGTACTGGGCGGCGCGCAGCACACGGAAGCGTGTGGTCTGCGCCTCGGGCTTGCTGCCCTGGGGCGCCTCCATCAACTGATCGCCGAGCTTCTTGAAGGTCTCGGTATACGTCTGCGCGGACAGGCCGGCCTTGTTGATCGCGTTCACGGTGGTGAGCACCTCACCCACCTCACCGGCGCCGTAGCCGGACGCGCCGAGTGCTAGGAGCCCGCTGAAGTTGAAGGCGGGGTCCTTGAAGAGGGTCATCACCCCGGGCGTGGGATCGCCCGCCGGGGCGGAGGGCGAGGCCGTGCGGCTGGGAGTGGGCGCCGCCGCGGTCGACGCGCCCGACGGGGTGCAGCCAGCGGCCAGCGCGGCCCCGGCCCCACCGACGAGTCCGGCAAGCGCGGCGCGGCGGGTGGGGCCGGATGCACGGTCACTCGATTCGTAGGTCACGTCGGCCGAACGTACGAGCCGCGCCTCCCGCCCCCTCTCCGCGACAACCCGCCGTTCCCCCGAACGGCGCTTCAGACGGCCCCTGGGTGCCTCGACGGGGCGATTCGCTTCCGAATGGAGCGGAGCGTCAGTTCCAGTTGTCGATCTTGACGTCGTGGGGATCCGGAGCGCCTTTCCCGGTTTCGATCAGCGACTTCAGGCTCATCAGAAAGACCGCCCACTTGGTGCTGCAGTGGTGCATGAATTCCACCGGCTCCTTCCAGCCTTCGTGCTTGAAGAGAACGATGGTGTAGTCGTCGACCTGATCGAGGTCCCAGTCCACGTGGGTGCCGATCCATTCTTCGGGTCCGTCGACCACCTCCCACAGCACGCGCTTGCCCGGGTGAAGCTCGAGGACCTTCATGTCGAACCCGCCGGCCCCGAACCGGAATTGGAGCACGCCGCCGAGGTCGTTGCCTTCGCCTTGCGTGTTGGTCGTCCACCAGCCGGCAAGCCCCTCGGCGGTGGTCAAGGCCGCGTAGACCTCGGCCAGCGACGATTTGATTCCGACCCTGTGCAGGATGTCCACCATTTTCGAGTCTTCCTTCCCGTGTTGGTTCTCCTATGACCTTCATGAATTCACTGCTGTGGGCCGCGCTCGTCTTTGCTGCGCTGAATCGCCTCGGCGATCCGCTTGATGCGCCGGAGCCTGGCGTCCCACGCCGCCCCCACCGAGGACAACTGAGCGACCGCGCGCGCTAGTTGCGCCTCGTCCACGCGGTATCTCCGCTCTCGCCCGGCAGGCGTGGCGTGCACCAAGCCGACGCGGTCGAGCACGCCGAGATGTTTCGCGACGGCCTGCCGTGTCACGGGCAGCTGCTCACTGAGGCTGGTGGCGGTGCCATCGCCGTCCGCCAGGAGCAGGTCGAGCATCCGCCGACGGGTCGGGTCCCCGACCGCGGACCACAGGTCGTCGTCGACGGCGGCTGTCATGGGGTTGACACCAGTCGCGCGAGGTACGCCCCGAGTCGGGGGACAAAGGTGTCCCAACCGACGCCGTGTTCGCGGTACTGCTCCGCCACCTTGGCGGCCTCCCAGCCCATCTCCCGGAATCCGGTCTCGGTGAGCCGAATCGTGGTGCCCGTGCCCGACGGGGTGAGCTCGAAGGTGACCAGCAGAGAATTGGCGGATTCGTCGACCTTGCCATCGGGATAGCACCAGCGGAACGAGAACAATCGAGGCGGCTCGGCGTTCACCACGGTGATCGGGACGACTTCTGCCCTGTCGCCCCAGACAAGCTCACCGACAGCGCCAGGAGTCGCTTCGATGTCGGCGTCGTCGGTCCACCATTCGGAGATGTGCTCAGGGCGGCTGACCACCTCGAAGACCACCTCGGGCGAGGCGTCGACGTGGATCTCGCGTTCGATGCTGCCGTACTCCATAGTCTTCACTCTTCCTCCATGCGCAACGTTTGGTTGCACATCACGCTAGCGCGCAGTCCGCTGTTGCGCAACCATCAGTTGCACATTGCCGGACAGAGGGACTGTTCGAGGCCCCGCCCCGACCGCTGGTCCTGGGTGACGCGTCCCCCACCTTGCTCCAGGGCGGTGTTCCACACCGCCCTGGGCTTCGTCAGCGTTCGAGGACCAGTGCCAGGGCCTGGCCCACACCGATGCACAGGGCCGCCAGGCCCGTCCCCGAGCCCGCCGAGGCAAGCTGGTGGGCCACAGCCGCGGTGATCCGCGCGCCCGACGCGCCCAGCGGATGGCCGATCGCGATCGCGCCGCCGCGCGGGTTGACGACGGCGGGGTCGAGTTCGGGCAGGGCGGCGAGGCAGCTCAGCGCCTGCGCCGCGTATGCCTCGTTCAGCTCCACCGTGTGCAGGTCGGCCGCGTCCACCCCCGCCTTCGCCAGTACCTTGCGGATCGCGTCCACCGGGCCGAGACCGAAGTACTGCGGCTCGATGCCGGTCACCGCCGCCGCCCGCACCCGCGCCAGCGGCTCGCGGCCGATCGCCGCGAGGCCCGCCTCGTCGGCGAGCAACAGCGCGGCAGCGCCGTCGTTGAGCGGTGACGCGTTGCCCGCGGTCACGGTGCCGTCCTGGACGAAGGCCGGCTTGAGCCTCGCAAGAGCGTCCAGAGAGGTGTTGTCGCGGATGCCTTCGTCGCGCGGCAGCTCGACGCCCTCGACGGGGACGGTCTCGGCGTCGTACAGGCCATCCCGCCAGGCGCGGGCGGCGTTGCGGTGACTCGCGAGCGCGAATGCGTCCTGGGCCTCGCGGGTGATGCCGTGCTTGGCTCCGACCAGTTCGGCGCTCTCGCCCAGCGGGATCGTCCACTCCTGGGGCATCCGCGGGTTGACCATCCGCCAGCCGAGTGTCGTCGAGTACAGCTGCTGGTCCTTGGCGGGGTAGGCACGGTCCGGCTTCGGCAGTACCCAGGGCGCGCGGCTCATGGACTCGACGCCGCCCGCGATCGCGATGGACGCGTCGCCGAGCGCGATGGCGCGGGCCGCCTGGATGACGGCCTCCATACCGGAGCCGCAGAGCCGGTTGACCGTGGCGCCGGGCACGCTGACGGGAAGTCCCGCCAGTAGCACGGCCATTCTGGCCACGTCGCGGTTCTCCTCGCCGGCGCCGTTGGTGTTGCCGAGCAGTACGTCGTCGATGCGCGCCGGGTCCAGATCCGGGCTGCGGTCAAGGAGGCTGCGCAGGACTCCGGCCGCGAGGTCGTCGGGACGTACGCCGGACAGGGCGCCGCCGTAACGGCCGAAGGGGGTGCGGACGGCGTCGACGATGTAGACGTCACGGGGTCGCTCGATCATCAAGGGCTCCTTCGCGTACTCGTCTGGGAGGGGAGGTCGACGGCGGCGACGGGGGTGAGCGCGAGGACCTCGGCCGCACTCACGCCGGGTGCCGTCTCGACCAGCGTGAGTCCGTCGGCGGTGACATCGAGGACGCACAGATCCGTGATGATCCGGTCCACGCACGCGCGGCCCGTGAGCGGCAGAGTGCACTCCTCGACGATCTTCGGGCTGCCGTCCTTGGCCGTGTGGTCCATCACGACCACGACCCGGCGCGCTCCGTGGACGAGGTCCATCGCGCCGCCCATACCCTTGATCATCTTGCCGGGGATCGCCCAGTTGGCCAGGTCGCCGCGGACCGAGACCTGCATCGCGCCGAGGACCGCGGTGTCTATGTGGCCGCCGCGGATCATGCCGAAGGAGAGCGAGGAGTCGAAGAACGACGCGCCCGGCCTGACCGTCACGGTTTCCTTGCCGGCGTTGATCAGATCGGCGTCGACCTCGTCCGGCGCCGGGTAGGGGCCGACGCCGAGCAGCCCGTTCTCCGAGTGCAGTACGACATCCACGCCCGGCGGCAGGAAGTCGGCGACCAGCGTGGGCAGTCCGATGCCGAGGTTCACGTAGTCGCCGTCGCGCAGCTCACGCGCGGCCCGCGCCGCCATCTCGTCCCTGCTCCAGCTCATGACGTACACGCCGCCTTCTGCTCTGTGGCCCTGTTCGGGTTCATCGCTGTCGCACCGTCCTGCGCTCGACGGGCTTGTCCGCCGCCTGCTCGGACGTGAGCGCCACGACGCGTTGCACGAATACGCCCGGCAGGTGGACCTCGTCGGGATCCAGCACTCCCGGTTCGACCAGCTCCTCCACCTCGGCCACCGTGATCCGTCCGGCCATCGCGGCGAGCGGATTGAAGTTCTGTGCCGCGCGGTTGAAGACGAGGTTGCCGTGCCGGTCCCCGCGCGCGGCCCGGACCAGGGCGTAATCGGTGGTGATGCCACGCTCCAGCACATACGGCGTGCCGTCGAAGTCCCGCACCTCCTTGGGCGGCGACGCCACCGCCACGCTGCCGTCGGCGGCGTACCGCCAGGGCAGCCCGCCCTCCGCGACCTGCGTCCCCACACCGGCCGGGGTGAAGAAGGCGGGGATGCCGCTGCCGCCTGCGCGCAGCCGCTCGGCGAGGGTGCCCTGCGGGGTCAGCTCGACCTCGAGTTCGCCGGCGAGGTACTGGCGGGCGAACTCCTTGTTGTTGCCCACGTACGAGCCGGTGACCCGGGCGATGCGGCCCGCGGCCAGCAGGATGCCGAGGCCGCGGCCGTCCACGCCACAGTTGTTGGAGACAACGCTCAGCCCGCAGACCCCGGTGGCGTACAGGGCGTTGATCAGGGTGTCCGGGACGCCGCTGAGCCCGAATCCGCCGACGGCGAACGACTGTCCGTCCGTCACGCCCGCCAGGGCCTCCTCGGCCGTGGCCACCTGCTTGTCCATCGCTTCCCCTATCGCTGCAGCACGTGCCGCAGGGCGGCCAGCAGTTCGTCCTGCGCCGACGCCGCGGTCTCGGGGGCCACGGTCCGGCGCCAGGCGACATGACCGTCCGGGCGGACAAGGAGCACACCGTCCTCGGCGATGTCGCAGACGCGGCTCCATTCGCCGTACGCGTCACGGGTGTCGTCGGCTCCGATGCGCACCAGCCGCAGCGGGACGCCGAGTTCGTCCCGGCAGACCTTCGCGGCCTTGTCCCACAGGACGCCCGACAGACCGGTCACCAGGGTGAAGCTGCCCTTGCCGACGACGTCGAGTGTGGAGATCCGCTGTCCCTGTGCGTCGACGAGCCAGGCGTGCGGAACTTTGGCGCCGGGCCGTGTCGTCGGCTGGTGGATCAGCTCGGGATCGTTCTCCCAGGTCTCGGCCGGGGCGTCGTCGGCGAGGACCGCGCCCGACGCGTAACGCTGGTTCATCTCGACGCCGTGCGCGTTGAACTCGTAGTTCTTGAGCTGGATGGCCTCTTGGAGCAGGCTGCGCCGCTTGGCGCCTTCGGTGGTCTTCGCGCGCGTGGCCGCGAGCCCCTCGGCGATGGCTTCCTCGTCGAGGCCGTCGCCGACACCGAGCGCCGCGAAGATGGGGCCGAACTGGTCGCGGCTGAGGTTGGCCCGCTCCACGATCTGCCGCCCGACCGGGGCCCGTTCGGCCGTGTAGCTGTCGAGCAGCGCGGCACCCGCCTCGCCCCGGATCACCATGGCCAGCTTCCAGGCGAGGTTGTACGCGTCCTGGACGGAGGTGTTGGAGCCGAGTCCGTTGGACGGCGGATGACGGTGCACGGCGTCGCCCGCGCAGAAGACCCGGCCCGACGAATACGCCGTGGCGTAGCTGTGGTTGACGGTCCACAGTGAGGTCGACGTGATCTCGACGGGCAGCTCGGGGTCGCCGATGAGGTCGCGCACGATCTGCCGCGCGGATTCCTCGTCCACGTCGGGCGGCGGCTGCTCGATGTCGTATCCCCACACCAGGAGCCACTCGTTCCACGGCCGCACCATCCGGACGAGGCCCATGCCGATGCCGCCGGTCTCGGCGCCGGGCTGCAGTACCCAGTACAGGACGCTCGGCCGGTGGGCGCAGTAGCGGGACAGGTCGGCCTTGAAGACGACGTTCATGGAGCCGGCCTTGCCCATGCGCCCGTCGATGGGGAGCCCGATCTGCTCGGCGACCGTGCTGCGCCCGCCGTCCGCACCGATCAAGTAGCGTGCTCGTACGGTGAATTCGTCCCCGCGGACCCGGTCGCGCAGCAACGCGGTGACGCCGTCTTCGTCCTGCGTGAGGCTCAGGAACTCGGTGTCGAAGCGGACCTTGGCGCCGCGGGCCGCAGCGTTGTTGACGAGGATCGGTTCCAGATATGTCTGCGGCAGGTCGATCATCTGGCACGGGCTCTTCGAGGCGTACTCGGTGGCCGAGCCGGGCCCCGTGCCCCAGCTGCGGATCCGGCCGATCTCCTCGCCGGTGAGCGAGGTGCACAGGACCGTGTCGCCCATGAGGTGCGACGGGCTGCCGGCGGCGAGGGCCTCTGCCTCGACGCCGAGGTCGCGCAGGACCTCCATGGTGCGCTGGTTGGTGATGTGCGCACGCGGCGTGTTGGCGAGCCAGCCGTACTTCGTCACCAGCAGGGTGCGTATCCCGTACGTGGCGAGCAGCAGGGCCGCGGAGCCGCCGGCGGGGCCGCTGCCGACAACGAGGACGTCGGTGTCGTAGGTGTCTGTACGTGTCATGAGGCGCTCCTCGGTCAGTCGGCCTGGGGGGCGATGCGGAAGGTGTAGTCGAGGCGGCGCCAGTCGCCGTCGACGCGGCGGCCGTCCGGGGTGGGGCCGCTGTGGGGCGCGAAGTCGACGACGAGTTCGTCCTTGACCCCGAAGACGGTGTCGCTGTCCAGGTAGGCGCCGCCTGCGACGAACAGCTGGGTGACGAGCCTGCGGTGCCCGGGCGCGTCGATCATGAAGTGGAGGTGGGGTGCCCGGTAGGGGTGGCGGCCGACCGCGGCGAGCATCCCGCCGACCGTCCCGTCGTCGGGGATGGGGTACTCGGAGGGCAGGATCGACCAGAAGGTGAGCCGTCCCTCGGTGTCGGTGCGCAGCCGGGCGCGGAGCACCGGCCCGTCCAGATCGGGGAGTTGGACGTCGTAGAAGCCGTCCTCGTTGGACTGCCACACGTCGACGACGGCGTCCTTGACGGGCGCGTCGTCCGTGTCCGTGATGCGCACGTCCACCCAGAGCGGGGTGCCGGGCAGCCCCGCGGCGATGTCGCTGCCGTGCGCGGTCTCGGGCGGTCCGTCGACGTAGAAGGGGCCAAGGACGGCGGACGGAGTGGTGGTGGGCGTACGCGAGTTGGTCAGCAGGTCCACGGCGCTGGAGACGCCGAGGGTGTCCGAGAGCAGGACGAACTCCTGCCGGGTCGGGCTGCACAGCTGCCCGGTGCGGGTCAGGAAGTCGATCGCGTACTGCCATTCGGACTCGGTGACGTCGTTGGCGGCGACGAAGGTGTGCAGATGGCGGACGAGGTCGGACAGGAGCTCCCGTACGCGGGGATCGGGGGTCTGGGCGAAGCCGGCAACGACCTGTTCGGTCAGGCGCGCCAACTTGGGGTCGGCGGAGGGAAGTTGATGTGCCGTGGGGGCCGGTCGGCGTCCGTGCCAGGCGTCGGCCAGCAGGCCCGCGATGCCCTCGGAGGTCAGCTCGCGCGGGTTGGGGTACGGCGTCGCCACCGCCAGCTGGGTCGCGTGCGCGAGGCCGGATTCCGGCATGCCGAGATCGCGCAGCGAGGTGGGCCCGCCCAGGGAGGCGACCAGGTCGTACACGCCGCCGGGGGCGTCGGGCGCGCCGAGGGTCTCGGCGATACGGCGCATGGCGTCCGGAGCCGCGGGCGCGTTGTAGGCCATGGCGTGCGGCAGGACGACGGTGTGCGTCTCGGCGTGCGGCAGGTCGAAGCTGCCGCCGAGCGTGTGGCACAGCTTGTGGTGCAGGCCCATGCCGACCGTGGCCAGACACGTGCCGGCGAGCCAGGCCGCGTGCAGCAGATCGGCGCGCGCGTCCACGTCGCCCGGATCGGCGGCGAGTCGGGGCAGCGCGCGGGCGATACGGGAGATCGCGTCGAGGGCCTGCTGGTCGGTGACCGGGTTGGCGTCGGCGGAGTACAGCGCCTCGACGGCGTGCGCGAGTGCGTTGATACCGCTCGTGACCGACATGGCCAGGGGAAGGGTTCGGGTGAAGTCGACGTCGTAGACGACGGTCTCCGGCAGGATCGCCGGGGAGGACTGGGTGACCTTCTGCCCGTCGCGGGTCTCGCCGAGCACGGGAGTCACCTCGGAGCCGGCGTACGTGGTCGGCAGGACCACCTGGGGGAGGTCGGTGCGCAGCGCGAGGGCCTTCGACAGACCCGTCGTCGAGCCGCCACCGACCGCCACGAGACAGTCGGCGTCCGCGTCCCGCAGGACGTCGAGCGCCCGCTCGGTCACCTCCACCGGCGTGTGCATCACCGCGCCGTCGAACTCGGCGGCCACCAGGTCGCCGAGCGCCTCGCGGACACGAGCGGAGGCCTGTGCCAGGAGCGGGCTGGACAGGAGCAGCACCCGGGAGCGGCCGAGCCGCTCGACCTCGTCGCGCAGCCGTCCGACGGTGCCGGCCCCGAAGACCACCCGGGACGGCCGGGAGGTGTGGACGAAAGTCCGCATCGCGTTCCGCCTTCGCATGTCGGTGATGCATGTCAGCCGTGTTGTCCGGGCTGCTTGGCCACCGAGTATGGAAGTTACGTACGCGTGAACGCCTGCACGTTCGGCTCGCTTTGCTGCACAAAACGCGCGAGCGGAGAGCGCGAGCGCCCATGCCTCACCGCGGCACAGGAGTCACCGCACGAGCAGCCGCCCAGCGGCGGGCGCGTCAGCCCGCGCGCCGCAGGGCCGCCGGGGTCGTGCCCAGGCGGTTGCGCATCACGCGCGTGAGATGTTCCTGATGAGAGAAACCGCACTCGGCCGCGATCTCGGCGATGGGAGAGGTCTGGGTGCGCAGCAGCCGGCAGGCCTGCTCCAGGCGCAGCCCGAGCAGGAACTGGTGCGGCGACTGACCGGTACTCGCCCGGAACTGCCGTGTGAACTGGCTGACGCTCAGCGCGGCCGCCGCGGCAAGGTCCGCGATCGGCAGCGGTTCGGCCAGACGCTGTGCCATGAGGTCGCGTACGGCGTTCAGCTGCCGGGTGCACAGCCCGCCTCCCGTCGGCTCCGGCTCGAGTGCCCCGGCGCGGTGCCGCCGGGCGAGCTGCGCGGCGAGCATCCCGGTCAGGTGGTCGGTGTACGTGCGCGCGGACGGCTCCCACTGCCGCACCGCGCCCTCCAGCGCCAGTACGAGCTGCTCGACGAGCGGATCCGTGGCGCCGAGTTCCTCGGAGAGCTCGACGGACCGGCCGTCGTTGGCCTCGCGCAGCGCCTCGTCCGTGAGGTACGCGTGGATCGTGTCGAGCCGATCGCCGAGCTCGACGTCCAGGGTGCGGCCGGCCGGCTGCAGGAAGATCCCACCGGCGGGCACCGCCCGCGACCGTACGCCGCTGCCCTTTCCTCGGCGTACGGTGACGGGCCCGCTGAGGTGCAGGATCAACAGATGCGTGGGGGCCGGGCCGAACTCCGCGCGGTAAGGCTGCTCCTCCTGCGCCGAGAGGTACAGCTGCTCCCAGCCGAGGCCGGAACTGCTTCTGCGCGGCCTCACTCCCGGCTGCCGCAGGATGCCACCCGTGTCCGTCAGGCCGAGCTCCGCCATGGTGCGACCTCCTTGTGCACCAACCTACATAATTGAATATTGAACCACATATGCTGGGCTCCGTCACGTGCCGCGAGCAGATCGCCGCCCAAAGCGGCCTCGGCAGCAGCACCAAGCTCCGCGCCCGGTTCCGTGACGTCGTGGGCACCGCTCCCACCGCCTACTGCCGTGCCTGCCGCCGGCCCGCCGCAGCCTGGCCGCAACTCTCAGCGGACTGCGCGCAAGGGAACCGCACGCATTACCCGAGGCATGTCGTGTGTCGCGGCCGTCCGCACGGCGGGGGGCGGGTGTCGCGTGTCCGGGCTCGCGTTACGCGTCGGCTGCGCTCAGCCAGGCGCCGATGCCGGCCAGCGCCCCGTTCCCGTAGTCGGATTCGACGTCGGCGGCCAGGTCGGCGATGGTGACAGCCCGCAGGGCTTCCCTCCGCGCAGACTCTGCCGCGGCCATGGCCCGGGTGATGGCGCAGGGCGCGGTGCACGACTCGGGCGGGGCCGCCAGCGGGCCGCGCTGGCGGATCTCCGTGCACACGAACGCCTCGCCGGGCCCGTCCACCGCCTCGACGACGTCAAGCACCGTGATCTGCGAGGGGGATCGGGTGAGGACGTAGCCGCCCGACTTTCCCTGTACTGATCGCACTAGTCCGGCCCGCGAGAGGGCCTGGAGCTGCTTCGCGAGGTATGTGGGCGAAACGTCGTGCAACTCCGCCAGCCGCGCGGCGGGCACAGGTTCTTGCACAGATGTCAGCACGACACAGCAGTGCAGTGCCCACTCCACACCGCCAGACATCTTCACGTCGTCATCGTAACAACGCCTCTTGACTCGGACACATGATGTCCGAGTATTGTCTCGGATGAAAGATGTCCGAGTTTGAGTCCGGGGTGCCACCTGGATTCATAAGGTGCATATCGGACACTAAGAGTCGAGGGTAAGGGCAAGCCATGAAGATCGCAGTTGTCGGGGGAACCGGACTGATCGGGTCACAGGTCGTGGAGAACCTGAAAGCAGCCGGACACGAGGCCGTACCGCACTCCCTGTCCACGGGCGTCGACATCATCACAGGCCAGGGCCTGGAGGATGCCGTGGCCGGTGCCGACGTCGTCGTCAACTTGACCAACTCCCCGACGTTCGACGACGCCTCGCCCGATTTCTTCCGCACGTCCATGACCAACCTTCTGGCCGCGAGCGAGAAGGGCGGCGTCGGCCACTTCGTCGTGCTCTCCATCGTCGGCGTGGACCAGGTGCCCCAACTGGACTACTACCAAGCCAAGGCGCTCCAGGAGGACATCCTCGCCGGCGGCCCGATCCCGTACTCCATCGTCCGCGCCACGCAGTTCATGGAGTTCATGGACGCGGTCCTGTCATGGACGGCCGACGGCGAGACGGTCCGC
This sequence comes from Streptomyces sp. R41, assembly GCF_041053055.1. Taxonomy (NCBI): domain Bacteria; kingdom Bacillati; phylum Actinomycetota; class Actinomycetes; order Kitasatosporales; family Streptomycetaceae; genus Streptomyces; species Streptomyces sp. R41. Next base: position 10,356,546 of record NZ_CP163443.1, on the reverse strand, counting down.
CTGCCGCGCACGCCCATCCAGCCGATCGCCGCCGCCGACGTCGCCGCCACCGTGGCCGGGGTCGCCGCAGGCACCCCACTGAACGGCATCCTCAACATCGCAGGCCCTGACGTCTACACCCTCGACCAACTCGGCCGGATCACCCTCACCGCCAAGGGCGACGGGCGCTCGGTCGTCATCGATGACACCGCCGGCATGTTCGCGGCCGTCCAGGGTGACGTCCTGATTGCCCACGGCGACGCCCGCATCGCCCCGACCCACTACGCCGATTGGCTCGCCTGAGTCCCGCCCTCGCGCGCCCGTTGCAGCGCCATCTTTCCGTGGCCGAGTGACCCGCGCCGTGCCCCGGCGGCCCCGGTCCGGCGATCGCGTAGCCCCGGAAGCCTTGAGCGCCGCTGAACAGGTGAGCACCTTTTGGCTCTCCTCCCTGCACGATCCCCATGCCCGCAGCGATCACGCTCATCCCACGGGGAGACCGGCCCAGACATGACGTGAACTCCGGCCCCGCCGCGTGAGCGGCGGGGCCGGAGAGGTTGTTCTCCAAGAGTCATCCGGTCGAACCGCCCCTCTCCACTGACCGCTTCGACCGCGCACCCGCCCCCGCCGCATCCTCAACGGCGCCACCGCAGCCGAGCTCTACTGGCTCAACGTCCGGCCCGGGACGGTCACGGAAGGGAATCCATCTGCGGGCCTCTGGTATCTGATCGCCCTCAGGCGCGGAGAGCGGCGTCGAGATCGCGGATGAGCTCTCCCACGCGCCCGCCTCCGGGAGGCGCGGCGGGCAGACGGCCGAGCACCGCGGTGACCGCAGTTGGTGCGTGATGACGCGCCCATTCAAGGGTCCCCGCAGTGACACGCTGGTCTTCTCCGGATGCCAACTCTTCTGCTCGTGCCGCATGAGCTGCCGCACCGAGAATGTGTTTCACCTGATGAGCGCTTGCCTTGGGATGAAGGTACGCAGCGGCGGCCGCATGGCTCGCCGCTTGTGCCGCGTCGACCGCAGCGGGTGAGGCGGCTTCTCGTGCCGCTCTGTATGCCGCCCACGCGCTCTGCCGCAGAGCGCCCGTGCGCCGGCCGCCCCCAGCGAAAGCGTGTGCTGCGTCGATGGCGTCGCGAGGGCGCGTGTCAGCAGGAAGATTCTGTTCGAAGATCGACAGCGCCCTGCGCGCACAATCAGCCGCGTAGCCCGCGATCTCACGAAGTTCGTGTTCGCTCAGCTCAATCTTGTCCGACTCGGTTGGCACGGCTCAATCTTGCCGCAGGTCGCCCATCGGCGCGGAGACGCTCTCACGCATCTCCGCTCACCGTCCCCCACCGCCCGCGAGCCGGTCCCTCACCGTGCATCCAGCGGGCAGCAGCTGACAGTCGACGACGCGGGACATGCGCATGCGCGTAACACCCACCGACGCGGTCGGAGGACTGCTGTTCAACATCCTCGGCATCGTGGCGGACGGTGTGCAGGCCGATCGGGTTGGGGCGGTCGGGTGAGCGGGGGGCGAAGACGCCGGTGGGAGCTCGTAGCCTGCTGTCTCGACCGCGGCGTGCAGGTCCGCGATGTCGAGATCCCTATCGCCGGTGCCCGAGACCCTGCCGCTGCGGTGGGCTTCCCCCGCCCGCCTGCGCTCCCGGCACCACAGGTCTGGAGCGCAGGCGCACCTTCCGGTCAGTCCGTGGACCGGCGAGCCTGGTTCGCTTCGCGTTTGAGCGCCCAGGCGTCCGCCACCGGCCCCATGTGGCCGAGCTTGTCGGGGTTGCTCACCGTGCGGATCGTCTGGATCTGCCCGTCGAGGATGTCGAGCGTCCAGGTGTTGATGACCTTGCCGTCCCGGTCGCGGAAGACCGCGCCCGGCTGGCCGTTGACCTCGTGCAGCTCCACGACTACGCCGATCCGGGCGAGCAGCGGGAACGTCGCGGCGAGCACCCGGGCCACCTTCTCGTGGCCGAAGATGGGCTTGGCCAACTGAGGTGCCTTGCCGCCGCCGTCGCCGACCATGTGCACATCGACGGCGAGGAGCTCTCGCAGCCCGTCGACGTCCCCTTCCCTGAAAGCGCCGAAGAATCGCTCGGCGAGTTCCTCGCGTTCCTTGCGGTCGGCCTCGAATCGGGGCCGGCCCGCGTCCATGTGGCGGCGCGCCCGCACGGCGAGCTGCCTGCAGGCCGCCTCCGAGCGCCCCACCGCCGAGGCGATCTCCGGGAAGTCGAAGGCGAACACCTCCCGCAGCACGAACACCGCCCGCTCCAGCGGCGAGAGCCGCTCCAGCAGCAGCGCCGCCATCGACAGCGAGTCGGCCAGCTCTGCCGACCGCGCCGGGTCCTGGTAGGGGTCGGTCAGCACCGGCTCGGGGAACCACGGCCCGACGTATTCCTCCCGCCGCACGCGCGCCGAACGCAGGACGTCTATCGAGATCCGGGTGACCACCGCCGACAGGAAGGCCTTGGTCGACGCGGGCTGTGTCGGGGAGGCCTCGTAGCGCAGCCAGCTCTCCTGGACCGCGTCCTCGGCCTCGCTCACACTGCCCAGTATCCGGTAGGCGATCGAGAACAGCAGCGGCCGCAGCTGTTCGAACTCTTCGGCCCGGGTCACGCCAGCTCCTCCTTGAAGCCCTGCCGCCACGACGGGTAGCGCAGCTCCCAGCCGAGCTCCCGCTTGGCCTTGGCGTTGGAGAAGCCCCGCCCCTCCGTCATCATCGCCACCACCACCTCCCCGGCCAACAGCCGGGCCAGCCACTTGGGGATGCGCATCGGCGGCTTCGCTCCCGCGCACTCGGCCAGACAGGGCAGCCACTCACTGGCCGGGGCCGGTTCGTCGTCGACGATGTTGAACACGCCCTTCGCCTTCTGCTCCACGGCCAGCACGGTGGCGCTCGCCGCGTCGTCGAGGTGCACCCACGAGCTGTGGCCTGCACCGCTCCCGACGAGCGGGAACTGCCGCTTGCGCAGCAGCGCCACGTAATCGTCGGTAGCGCCCGGCCCGTAGAACCCGCCATAGCGCAGGGCCGCGCCACCGGCCTTGACGACCACCTCATCGACGTGCCGCATCGCCTCGATCCCCGGCTGTGCCACCGTCCCCGTCATCGGGTCCAGCTCGTCCTCCTCGGTCTTTACCCAGCCGCCCTCACGGATGCCGTTCCAGCTGGCGTAGCTCTGCGCGACGAAGTTGGATACGCCGGTCGCCTCGGCGGCGGCCAGCAGGTGGTCCGTTCCCTCGGTACGCAGCCGGTTGGTGGCGGCGAACCAGCGGTCCATGTGCTTGATGTCGGGCTTGCCCGCGTGCGCCATGGAAATCGCGGTCATCTGGTGCACGATCGCATCCGGCCGCGCCTGAGCCACCGCCTCACCGACCGACACCCCGTCCAGCCCATCCATCACCACCCCCTCCGCGCCCAGCTGTTCCAGCAGGCCCAGCTTGGCCGCGCTCGTCGTCGTGGCCGTCACCTGATGCCCCCTGGCCACGAGCTGCGGCACGAGCCGCTGCCCCAGGACCCCAGTCCCACCTGCCACGAACACCCGCATGATCATCACCCGTCCTGATTCCCCCATCAACTCACCTCCGAGACGAGACAGCCCCGCCGTCTGTGACATCGGAGGGCAAGAAAGGTGGGGAGAAAGTCGTTGGTGCCGCCTGGGCAAAGCCTGAGACGAGGATGAGCTCGCCACCCGCCGACCCAAATCCTGGCCACTGGGGGAGCGCTCAGCGGGGCTCAGGAGAAATCACGGGGTCAGCTCGCTGTCGACGTGGCTGCGCCAGCCAGTCGGCCAGTCGGCGGAGTATCGGGCTCGCAGGTCTCGTACGTCGGCAACTCACGGCGCGGCGTGCCGGGCTCGGCTCGTGCCATGGCCGGTGTTCCCTATGTTGTGTGTCCGTCGGACGGGGACGGGCGGCGGCCGCCGGGGCGCGAGGGCCGGGCGCACGGAGGCGGCGGAGCGAGGTCGACGGAACGTCGTCGTGGGTCCGCGCCACGGTGCGCCACGGGAGAGGCGCGTCACATTCGTCCATGTCACAGCTCGCGGAGCTGTCTCGTCACAGGGGGTGCAACCAACAACGACGACACAGGAGTGCACCATGGAAGCACGCTTGAACCCCCTCGGCATCCCGGCCGCAGCCAAGTCCCTGAAGCACATCATCTCGGCCAGCAAGGTGCTCGCGGACTCGACACTGCCGTTCGCGACGCAGGAACTGGTGAAACTCCGCGCCAGTCAGATCAATGGCTGCGGTGGCTGCGTCGACATGCACACCAAGGAGCTCGCGCACGCCGGGGAGACCTCGACGCGCATCAACCTCGTCGCGGCCTGGCGGGAGACCACGATGTTCACCGACGCCGAGCGCGCCGCCCTGGAGCTGGCGGAGCAGGGCACCCGCATCGCGGATGCGGCCGGTGGCGTCAGCGACGAGGCCTGGGCGAATGCTGCCAAGCACTATGACGAAGATCAGCTCGCCACCCTCGTGTGCGCCATCGCCCTCATCAACGCCTTCAACCGCCTGAACGTCATCATCCAGCAGCCCGCCGGCGACTACCAGGTCGGCCGGCTCGGTTAACCAGGAGTAGCCGTACGACCCGAAGGCCGCCGTGGGTCTCCCGGCACAGGTCCGGGCTGGCCAGGCGGTCGCACGCGAAGACGGTGCGGACGGCGCGGCCGAGTTCCTCGAGCGCCCGGCAGTTGGAGTGCCTGGGGCCGCCGCGGGGGAAGCGGTGCAGGACCTGTTCGGCCTCCGCGGTGCCCAGGCGCAGCGCGGTGGCGTACTCGACCATCTGGTCGTACTGCTGAGCGATCACGTCCCAGCGGATCGCGCGGGTCAGCGAGCCGCCGAGGGCCGGTCAGGCAGGTCGTCGGTCCGGTACAGACTGGACGACCATGGCACCATCGGCGGCCCATCACAGCATGTGTGCAAGGCCCCGGCCCCAAAGTCCCGGCGCCCGGACTCGCCCTCCCTCTAGAGTCGTGATCATGGAGATCAGGATGCTGGGGCGTACGGGTAGGCAGGTGGGGATCATCGGGCTCGGGGCCTGGCAGCTCGGCGCGGGCTGGGGGCAGGTGGACGAGGCCGACGCCCTCGGCACGCTGCACGCGGCGCTCGAGTCGGGCGTGGACTTCATCGACACCGCCGACGAGTACGGGGACGGACGAAGCGAACAGATCATCGGCAAACTCCTGCGGTCGCACGCGCGGACGGGCACGAGGAAACCGACCGTGGCGACGAAGATGGGCCGGCGGATGGCGCAGGAGCCGGAGAACTACAACGCCGCCAACTTCCGCGCGTGGACCGACCGCTCGCGGCGCAACCTCGGGGTCGAGCGGCTCGACCTGGTGCAACTGCACTGCCCGCCGGGCCCGGTGTACGCGAGCGACGAGGTGTTCGACGCCCTCGACGCGCTGGTCGAGGACGGGACCATCGCGGCGTACGGAGCCAGCGTCCGCACCTGCGAGCAGGCGCTGGCCGCCATCCGCCGCCCGAACCTTGCCACGATCCAGATCGTCCTGAACGCCTTCCGCGCCAAGCCGCTGGAGAAGGTGCTGCCGGCCGCGGCGGGGGCAGGGGTCGGCGTCATCGCGCGCGTGCCGTTGGCCAGCGGGCTGCTCTCGGGGCGGTACACGGCCGCGACAGTCTTCGGCGCGGACGACCACCGCAACTACAACCGGCGCGGCGAGGTCTTCGACGTCGGCGAGACCTTCTCGGGCGTGGATTACGCGACCGGGCTCGAGGCGGTGGAGCGGCTGCGTCCGCTGGTGCCCGAGGGTGTGACGCTGGCTCAGTTTGCGCTGCGCTGGATCGTCGACCAGGAGGCGGTGAGCGTCGTGATACCGGGCGCGCGCAACGCCCATCAGGCGCACGCGAACGCCGCCGCGGCCGCGCTGGCGCCGCTGGATCAGGACACGCACAAGGCCGTCCAAGACGTCTACGACGAACTGATCCGTCCGCAGATCCACAACCAGTGGTGATCCACGAAGCCTCACAGTTCGGGCTTCTCCCGCTCACTGTTGGTAGAGGCGATCATCAGCCCGTGACGGGCAACCCCGCGGTGCAGCTCCTTGAGGATGCCGGCAGCGATGTCCAGACCCGTGCCGAGCTCGTCGCCGACGAGGAGAGCAGGTCCCAAGACGCATCCGGTTTCGCTGCGCCGCGTAGCCAGGCGACCGCGGATCGGATAACTTCCTTGCTAGCAGTCGTGGTTCCGAAGTCTCAGCGCCCGCGGACGCCCCGCGGGCGTCGTGCTGTGCAGCAGTACCCGAGGACCAGGGCGATCACCTCAACCCAGGGGTACTGACAAGCCAGTACCCCCCGACCCTGGACAAGGGGACAAACATGGCCACCGGCACCGTGAAGTGGTTCAACGCCGAAAAGGGATTCGGATTCCTCTCCCAGGACGGCGGCGGCCCGGACGTCTTCGTCCACTACTCCGCCATCAACGCCGCCGGGTTCCGATCCCTCGAGGAGAACCAGCAGGTCAACTTCGACATCACGCAGGGCCCGAAGGGCCCGCAGGCGGAGAACGTCACGCCGGTCTGACCGACCGTCTCGGCGCCCCGCACCAGACGGTGCGGGGCGCCTTGCCGTAGCCGAGCTCTCGGGGCTGTCCGACGGGCGAGGCGTCAGGCGCCCCATCGGGCAGATCGTCATCACATGACCGAACCGTGCCGGGTCGAAAGAAAGCGGTGGTACGTGTGGTCACGACGATCTCCCCGCGCTCACACAACGGCGTGTTTGATGCCCTGCTTCGCGGTGTACTGATCGGGATAGCGTTCCGTGAACCGGACGGCCAGGACCAGAAGAGCCACGGGAACGATCCAGTTCAGCCAGTCCGACATGCCTGTGGTGTGTACGGCGATCAGGCCGAGCACAGCAGTGGCCGCGAACACGGCGGACCAGACCGCGGTGAGAACGAAGTTGATGTGCCGGAACGTTGGCGAATCCCAGTACTCACGCGGCGTCGACTCGCGGGCGTACTGAGTCGTGAACGGCACGAACGCGAGGGAGACGAGCGAGACGAGGGCGATGACACCGTTCGCGAGCGTCTGCGCGTAGGTCTCGAGCCACATGAGGTCGTGCCGGTCGAGGGCGAGCGCGAGCAGACTGAGGACCGCGAAGAAGACGATCCCGGTCACCTCGAGGATCTTGAAGCTGCCCCGTCGCATGTCGCCCAGACTCAGCACGATGGAGGCCAGCAGGGCCGCCAGGGCCGCGTACTCCCACGTACTGGGGCTCGCCACGACGTCGAAGATGATCCAGGGGGCGAACGCGAAGAAGAGGTTGCCCGTTCGCTTGGCCGATCCGGTGCCTGCCACTGGGCACCTCCCGTCGTGCCTGGGCTGATGGACACGCTGCCCCCCTCCACGTTCCATCGTGACTTCCGCCACAGGCCATCGCATCTGATGCGCCGAGCGGGGACGTGCCAGATGCACACGAAAAGCCTGACGTGGCTGACGCCGGTGAAGTACGTCCGGCACCTGAGACGTGCGCGACTGCTACTGGTGACGCCTCAGCCGTCGGGTTCCGGGTCAAAGATCGCGGCGGCGGGCCACTGTGGAGTCGCCCCCGCCCGGACCTGTGGTTCTCGCCACATTTCATACCCAATGGGCCTTGCCGTGGCAGCGGTCACGTCGCGGGGCGGGCGTTTTGTGTACGTTCGCAGTTCTGTACGCCTCCCCCATGAACTGCCGAGGCTCCTCACCATGCCGCACCGACTGTCCCCCTTGCCGCACCCGCAGAGCGCGGGGAGGCGCAGGCCGCAAGGCAGGCGCGCCGCGGTCCGCGCCGGCGTTCTCGCGGCCTCGCTGGCAACGCTCTTCTCGGCCGCATCGCTCGACCCGGCGGCCGCGGCACCGGCGTCGGTGCGGCCCGACGCCGCCACGACTGACTTCGCCCCACTCGTGCAGCCCCAGCGGAAGGCGCGGGTGACGGCTGCGGTGTTCGACCTGGACGGCACGGGCCGCGAGCCCGCCGTGTACGGCGACGACACTCCCTATGACACCGCGAGCATCGTCAAGGTCGACATCCTTGCCGCGGCACTGCTCCAGGCGCAGGACGCCGGACACGACCTGACCACGCTGGAGCGGGCCCAGGCGGAGGCGATGATCGAGCGCAGCGACAACACGGCGGCGAACGCGCTGTGGCGGCGAATCGGCTTGGCGCCGGGCCTGGAAGCGGCGAACAAGCGGCTGGGGCTGACCTCGACCAAGGGCGGCCCCGGCGCCAAGTGGGGGCTGACGCGGACGACGGCGAGCGACCAGATACGGCTGCTACGGGCGGTGTTCGACACCGGACCGGTCTCACACGCGGGTTCCACGGCGCTCAACGAAGCGTCCCGAACGTACATCCGCACGCTGATGACGCGCATCGTCGGCGAGCAGGCGTGGGGCGTCTCCGCTGCCGCCGGTTCCGGATGGGCATTGAAGAACGGCTGGCTGCAGCGCAATACAACCGGACTGTGGGACGTCAACAGCGTCGGACAGGTCACGGCGAGCGGGCGTCACTACCTCGTCGCCGTCCTCTCGGACGGCAACACGTCGATGAAGGACGGCATCGCACTGGTGGAACGTGAGGCCCGTGCGGCTGTCACCTCGGCGACCGCCCGCTGACGGCACATCCGTCGACGCGCCTTCTCCACCCCGACTTGTGGGTCGGCTTGGAACCGGACGAGCCCGAGGAGGGCCTGCCTCGGTGCCCCTCTTCGTCAAGTCCCGACGTGTATGAGAGCGCCCGCTTCTCCCCGCCGACCGCGCCGCGCCTGGCGCTCATCTTCGCCACGACCGCTCAGGGACAGGGACTCCCCCGTCCACCGGCGACGCTGACCCGGTTGCCCCTCAGCGCGCTGAGCAAAAATCTGTCCGACGAGTCACGTCGCCTGAGCCTGCTGGACGTGGAGGACTGGGGCATACAGGCATGGCAGGGCGCAGATGGTACGGCGGTGACGGCCGGACTCCGCCACTGGAGACGGCACTTGAGGCAGCGCGAGCCGAGGCGGGCACTCGCGGCGAGTCACAGGTCCTGCCCTGGTCGGGTGGGTCCCGGCCGAAGAGGGCCGCACCACGGAAGTACTCGCCCACCTGGGGGCCGCCGCCGTACTCACCGCCCGGGCCGGCAACCGGCGTGCGAGGCAACCGCGTTGGTCAAGGTCCATTCCGCCGTGAACCTCTTCACCGACAGCGCGAACGCCCACCATGGCGAAGCCTTACAACTTCTGAGGGAGCTCGTACCGCGTAAGGTCATGGGCTGACCGGGCTCGTGCGCCGCTGCGGTCGGATCAGCCCATCATTTGGGCGGCGAGCGTCGCTCCCAATTCCCAGCACGCCTCGACGTCGGCCTTGCCGGGCTCACCCGTCACCTTCACAGCCTCGGCCGCGCGCCGCCAGCCGAGGCCCGTCGTGATCGACTCAATGCCGCGCACCGCGCCCGTGACGTCGTTCCCGCCGTGCACGTAGTAGCCGAAGGGCCGGCCGCGCGTCTCGTCCAAGCAGGGGTAGTAGATCTGGTCGAAGAAGTGCTTGAGGGCTCCTGACATATAGCCGAGGTTCGCCGGAGTGCCGAGCAGATATCCATCGGCGGCGAGTACATCCGACGCGGTGGCTGACAGCGCCGCCCGCCGCACGACCTGGACGTTCTCGATCTCCGGTGCCGTCGCGCCGGAGACGGCGGCTTCGAACATCGCCTGACAGTTGGGCGAGGGTGTGTGATGCACGATCAGCAAAGTGGGCACACCCCGAACCCTGCCGTGGCGCCCCTGTGTGCCGCAACCGGCGTTGTCCGTTGTGAGAGGCCGTGTAAGGCGCGGCCGAGCGATGTCACTGGCGACTGCGAGGATCTGCACTCCACCGAGGCGATCATTGAGGTCACCAGCCTGCTAGCGCCCGGCGACAGCCACCGCTGAATGCGGATGGGGGATCCTCTGCCGGCATCCGGCCTCGGGGACAACGGAAACCATTGGCGCCAGGGGAATGATCTTGTAGGGCTGAGGGCCCTTGGCTCGTCTCGAAGGCCCGCCGCCGCGCGCGTACGGTGGACGTATAGCCGGACGGGTACGCCTGTGCAGGCACTGCAGGCAGATGCTGCGGGCGACCGCCCGCCGCGATGCGGTGCTCTGCTCCCACACAGGAGGGAAAGGCCATGCCCGAGCACAGGATCGGCACACAGGAGGAATTCGAGGCGGCCCGCCTGGAGCTGCTCGCGGAGGAGAAGGCACTCACCCGACGCGGCGACGAGCTCGCGCGGAAGCGGCAGGAGCTTCCCTGGGTGCCGGTCGAGAAGGACTACGGCTTCGAGACCTCGGACGGGACCCAGTCGCTCGCGGACCTCTTCGACGGGCGCTCGCAGCTGCTCATCTACCACTTCATGTTCGGCCCGCCGTACGAAGCCGGATGCCCGGTCTGCTCCTCGATCGCGGACACCCTCAGCCCCAACGCGGTCCATCTCAAGGCCCGCGACGTGACACTGATCTGCTCCTCGCGGGCGCCGCTCGACAAGCTTCTCGCCTACAGGGAGCGGATGGGCTGGAGCTTCGACTGGGTCTCCACCGCCGGCAGCGACTTCCACCGCGACCTCGGCTTTCTGCACACCGAGGAGGAGCTGAGGCCGTTCCTCGAGGGCGAGATGCCGCCGGCCGTGAGTCAGAACGCGGAGGCGTGCGGCACGGACGTGCTCGGGTACGTCACCGAGGGGCCCGGGCTGAGCGCCTACGCGCTCTCCGACGGCACCGTCTACCGGACATACGTCACCACCGCTCGCGGGCTTGAGCCTGCCATGGCCTACTACGGTCTCCTCGACCGGACGCCGCTGGGCCGCCACGAGGACGGCGAGGAGATCTTCTGGCTGCGCCGCCACGACGAGTACGCGACGCACTGATCATCTGGCCGCCTGCATGACCGGCAGGTTCCGGGGCTCCGACGGCTCCGGCGACTGGCTCTGCCCGCCGGCGCCCTGTACCGCTACACCCGCGACGGAGTAGTCGAGGAACTCGGCCCGAACCGCTGCCGGCTGGTCCTGGCTCTTGGTCATGGCCCGGCCTGGCCGTCACCATCGACAAGTACGACGCCGACATCGAGGTCGTCGCCTTCACGCACGTGGCCCGCCGCTACGCGGCTGGTAGTGCGTCTGCCGGTGGCGTCCGATGCGAGGCTTTCAGGAGAGACGTATCGGTGAGTGGGAGACTGGTCGGTTTCCTGTGCGGCCGTGTCTGCTGCCAGGCGGCGAAGTCCCTGTTCCGAGGAGCTGTCGGGATCCGCGATCCAGATGACGACGTGTGGTCGGGGACGGTGGAGCTGGTCAGAGTGTCCCTGACTCGCTGAGCCGGCGGCCGTTCTGCCGGATCGCGCCGACCTCTCTGGCGGCGCAACCGGCCACCCTGGGCAAGCTCGCGCAGTCAAGGTAAAGGAAACGTCTGGTCTAGTCCAAAGACCTGTCTGGTCTAGTCCAACTTATTGACGTGATCGCGACAGCCCCCAGAAGCTGGGGCCACTCCCCCACTCCCCTGGAGGCACAGTGAGACGTCTTCGCGCATGTCTGAGCGCGGCCGCCGCCGTAAGCCTGGCCGCAGTCGGCACGACCGCCCTGGTCGCGGGCCATGCCTCGGGCGCGACCACCGCGCTCAGCAATCGCTGGTACGCCGCCGCTCCCTACCTGATGCCACTGGACAACGACCCGCCGGACCCGGCGGCCATCATGGACGCAACCGGCCTCAAGGCATTCCAGCTGGCGTTCATCCTCGCCCCCAACGGCGGTGGCTGCTCCCCCACTTGGGGCGGCACGGCCGCCGTCTCCTCGGACACCGCCGTGCAGTCGGTCATCAACACCATCCGCTCCAAGGGCGGCGATGTCTCCGTCTCGATCGGCGGGTACGGCGGCACCAAGCTCGGGCAGGCCTGCTCGGACGCGGCCGCCACCGCCGCGGCGTACCAGCAGGTCATCACCAAGTACGGCCTGCACGCGATCGACTTCGATCTGGAGGAGCCGGAGTACGAGAACACGGCGGCCATCAAGAACGAGATCGGCGCTGCCAAGATCCTCCAGCAGAACAACCCCGGCCTCTACGTCTCCGTCACCACGGCCGGCACGGCGGACGGCACCGGCTGGTTCGGCAAGCAGATGCTCCTGGAGGCGAAGTCACAGGGGTTCACGCCCAACAACTTCTCCATCATGCCGTTCGACGGCGGCTTCAACGGCGCGGCCTCACAGACCAGCGCGCTCACCAACTTCAACACGATCCTCCAGTCCACCTTCGGCTGGGACCAGGCGACCGCCTACGCCCACGAGGGCTTCTCAGGGATGAACGGACGCAGCGACACCGGCGAGTTCTTCTCACAGGCCGACTTCCAGACGGTGCTGGACTACGCCACCAGCCACAACATGGACCGCTTCACCTTCTGGTCCCTCAACCGCGACCGCCAGTGCACTCCCGCCGACAACGGCGGCCGCACGTCGGGCACGTGCTCCAGCGTGGCGCAGAACTCCTGGGACTTCGCGAAGTACTCGGTGAAGTTCGCCGGAGCCACCCCGCCCACCAGCACCCCCACCCCTACCCCGACCCCTCCGAGCACCGCGTGCAAGACCGCCTGGAGCTCGACGGCGGTCTATACCGCCGGCAACGAGGTCTCGTACAACAAGCACAACTGGAAGGCCAAGTGGTGGACCCAGAACGAGGTGCCGAGCGCCTCGGAGTGGGGGCCATGGCAGGACGAGGGGACCTGCTGACGCACGAGAAGATGTCGCGGCGGACACGACGACGCCAGTTCGTGTCCGCCGCGAACGTCACCTAGGTGATGGAGAAGCGGAACGCGCCGGTGCCGCTCCCCATCGTCAGCCAGATGTGCTCCCCCTCCCTGACCAGCCTGAGGGCGACATACGCGCATCCTGGGCACCGAGCGGTCAGACCCGGCTCGGGGCCGTAGACGTGCAGTTGGGCAAGTGGGCCCGTCCGGGCGCACTCCGGGCAGCGCCACCAGGCCGTGGTGGGTTCCACGGAGAGGATCTCCGAAAGCGGGCCGGCGAGACAGTTGCCGTCCAGGTGGGTGGAAGCGTCTGTCATGAGGACCTCCCGTGCGGTTCTGGTCGGCGGGTCAGCCGAAGCGTTCGGTGCGGATGGTGGCGGGGTCGCGCCCCAGGTCGACGAGCAGGTCGCTTGCGGTCTCGACGAAGCCGGTGGGTCCGCAGACGTAGACGGGGCTGACCGGCTCCAGTCGGTTCGACCAAGCGTCCAGGTCCTTCGGCGTGAGACGGCCGGGCGGGCGGGTGCTGCCGGGCGGAGCCTGCCGCGTGTACACGATGCGGACGTCGAGGGTGGGATCCCCGTCGGCCAGGTGGTCGTGGTACCAGACGTCGTCGGGGGTGCGCACCGAATACAGCAGATGAAAAGGGCTGCCTGACTCCGCCTGGCGGTGGGCACGGATCATGGCCGCCAGAGGTACGAGTCCGGAGCCGCCCGCCACCAGCAGCACCGGTTCCGTCTGCTCGCTGCGCCAGACGAACCAGTTGCCCAGCGGACCGCGCACTTCCACCTCGGCGCCCGGCGGTAGCTCGTCGGCCAGGTAGGGCGAGACCTCGCCGTCGGGCACGGCTTGGACGCCCAGTTCGATGCGGTCGCCGTCGGCGGGCGCGGCGAGGGAGTAGCTGCGCACCGCCTGGTAGCCGTCGTCGGCGGTGAGCCGCACATCGACGTGCTGGCCGGGCAGGTGGCCGGGCCACCCCGGCACGGTGAAGACCAGGGAGCGGGCGGTGGCGGACTGCGGATGGCGCTCGACGAGCCGGGCCCTGCGCCAGGCGAGGGTCATGGTCAGTCTCCCCAGTTGCGCTGCTCGCGCCACGGGTCGCCGTAATTGTGATACCCGACCGACTCCCAGAAGCCCGGCTCATCCTCCAGTGTGAGCTGCAGTCCGCTCACCCACTTGGCCGATTTCCAGAAGTACAGGTGCGGCACGAGCAGCCTGGCCGGGCCGCCGTGCTCCGGAGAGAGGGGGTAGCCGTCGTAGGTGTGGGCGATCCAGGCCTTGCCATCGAGGAGGTCCTCCAGCGGCACGTTCGTGGTGTAACCGCCGTGACTGTGGACCACTGCGTACTCCGCGGCCGTCTCGACATCCTCGAAGAAGGCGTCCAGCGAGACACCGCGCCACTCGGTGTCGAATTTGGACCAGCGGGTCACGCAATGGATGTCTGTCACCGTGTCCTGCTGCGGAAGGGCCATCATCTCCTCCCACGTCCATTGGTGCGCGCGTCCCTCTTCCGTGGTCACTGTGAAGGCCCACGTCTCGGTGGGGACGCGTGGAGTAGGGCCCGCCGACAGCACGGGAAACTGCTCCGTGGGGTACTGGCCGGGAGGCAGACGGTCCGCCAGCGAACGGGCACGCCCGCGGAAACCGGGTGAGAAGGAGCTCATGGCGTCATCTCCTGGACTTGCGGGAAGTCAAGAACCGGCAGCGGCTGTCGCCTGTGTGTCCGGTCGCGGGTGTGAGTGATGGCAGAGCCTGCTGATGCCGAGCAGGTCATTCTGCGCCTGGTACTAAGATCCACCAGCCAGTGTCGGAGCGGGGCGGCTGCTCGTCCAGTCAGAGCCTTCTTCTCTCCCGCCTCGCTTCCGCAGGCGATGTGTGGAGCGCCTCGTTCCGTGTGCCGGTTCTCGCTGCTCACCGTCACCTCCCGGCTTCGGATCGTTCGGCGCTGCTCGGCCCGTGCCGAGCGGGCAACGTGTGCAGCGGCACCATCGGTGCCGCCCCCACAGGCGATGCGTCGCTGCGTAAGGCGCGGCGCGGAACCAGCCACCGGAACGTCAGTGCCGGTTTCTCGGCGGAGGCCAACATCACTACAGGTATCCCGGCTCGCCAGTGGCGATGTGGGCGGGCAGCGGGTGACATTTAGCGAACGGAACACCGGTCCCTCGAAACGGTTACGGAACTACGGTGACCGGCCACCGAGCCGCCTTGACCAAGCGCACGGCGAGCGAGCCGATGAAGCGATGACCCGCGTGCTCGGAAGCGCCGACGACCACAGCGTCGGCCTTCAACTCGTCGGCCGCCCGCACAAGGCCGCCGAACGCGTCGCCGGCGACGGTGTGGAACTCCCACCGCACCCGGAAGACGTCGCCCAGGAGCTCGGCCCTTTCCCGTACCTGCGAGACGATGTCCTCGGCTATCTGAGAGGTGGTCTCCGCCATCGCCGCGGACAGGCCGGGCGCGAACGCCATCGTGGGCAGGGGCTGGACGTACACGACGGCCAACAGCGACCCCTGCCGTCGGGCAAGGCCCCCGGCATAAGAAGCGGCGCGCCACGACGACTCGGACCCGTCCACGCCGACGACGATCACCTTCGGGCCGTCCGTTCCGTATTCGAACACGGCGCCCACCTCCCAACACCTCAACCGTATGGCCAGGTGCACCCTTCACGGTCGAGGGAGGCGTGGACGACCTCTGGGATCTGGTCGGCCGGCCCGGGTGCGACTGCGACTCATAGGTGGGGTGGGCGAAGTCGTGCTCAGGCAGAAAAAGACGCCTTCGGCACAGTTGGGGTCAGTAAGGCTCGTCACTCCCTGCGCGGTGATGCCGTCGGTGCGCGGCGGGCGTGGCGAGTTCGTGGGTCGGGAGGTCGCCGGGGGCCAATCGCTGAGCCAGCGTGTCCAGTAGGGGCACGGCAGCGGCGAGCGTGTCGAGCTGGTCGTCGGGAAGCGTGGCGATGGTCGTGGCCAGGGCCTGGAGACTCTCGCGGCGGATGCTGTCCAGGACGGCTGTGCCGGTCGGGGTGAGGGCGAGGAGAGAAGCGCGCTGGTCGTGCGGGTCGGGACGGCGGCCCACCAGGTCGGCGGCCACCAGGATGTCGACCAGTCGGGAGGCACTGGGCATGCTGATGCTCATGCCGCGGGCCAGGTCGCCGACCCGTAGGGGGCCGTGTGCGGACAGAACACCCAGGGCGGTCAGACGACTTGGGGTCAGGTCGTGCCGTTCTGCCGGTGCGCGTTGCCCATGGGCCAGACGCAGGACTGCCGTCCGCAGTGGGGCCACGATCTCGTCACGGCCCGAGGGCGGCGCTGACGGTCCGGACACTGCTCGCTGTGACTCGCTCATGACCATGTGCCGTCCAGCTCGAGGTGCAATGTGGCGCCTGGCCGGACGTGCGGGTCCGGCGGGTCCGGCGAGGCTTCGGCCCTGGTTGCCGTGGAGAGGTGGTGGGGCAGGCCGGCCAGCTGGAACCGGCCGTCGTGGCCGGTGGTCGCGTACGCCACCACCGTGCCCCTCGGATCGACGGCTCGTAGCACCGCCCCGGGCAGTGGGCTGTCCGGGCCCGGTCCGCAGACCACGCCGGTGATCTGCCCGTTCGCCCCGGGGGGTGGCGTCCGCACCGGCGGTTCTGCCCTTGCCGCTGGTCGTCATCGCGTACGTGGCCGGGCGGTAACCATGGGCAGTGACGATCAGCGTGTACACATCGAGGGATGCACCCCCGGCAGGCCGGCGTTTGTCGTCGCGCGGCCTGGCCCGAGCAGTGCCGGGGCCGACAAACGGCGGGGCAGATCGTGGGACGCCAGGGACGCCGTCGGCTCTGACAGGGACGACCGCTCGCTCCGGTGCCACGCCGCCGCGTATCGTCCCCAGGATCGGCGCTACGGGTGCGCAATCGGTGCCGCCGACGGCTATCGGCTGGTCGGTGTGCACGTATTTGCCGCCGCGCAGCCAGGAGGCGACGGCGGCGATGAGGCAGGCGGCGATGGCGGGCGCCGACTGGGAACGAGACGGCCCCCGCCCGACCAGCGGAGGCTGCAAGCGAAACGTCCCCGCGATCAAGGCGACCTCACCGACGCCGGACCTCGACTTCGACTTCGCCGGGTCCATGTGGCCCGGCGCTCCTCGCCACCCGGCCGTGGTGCGCGAGGAGCCCAGGAGCTATGTCGTGAGCACCTACCGGGAGATCGTTGACCTGGTGCCGCCACCCGCAGCGCATTCGCCGCGTGCACACGTCGTAGGCGGAGGAGGCCTCACACCGTGAACTCCCGTATCACCGTGTTCCGGAACACTGCCGCACCACCGATCGTGAACAGCGCGAGGCCGGTGTCGACGAGGTAGGGGAACGCCTCCATCGAGTGCACGTACCGGCCGTCGTCGACGAACACCTCGACGGACGTGCGGTCCACGAAGATCCGTAGCTTTACCTTGCGCGCGGACGGGTCGAACGGGGTGTGGCTCTCCTGCCACTTGCCGGAGGTGTCGGGGTTGACGGCGCCGCGCCGATTGACGAACGCGTAGTCGCCGTAGACGCCCGCGTCGATGTGCCGGCTGCCGTCGGCAGAGCGGCGCAACTGCACCCCCGCTCCAGCGAGTTGGTCCCAGCTGATCTCGCAGGTGAGCTCGTAGGCGACGCCGGCGTAGTCCAGCACTCGGCTCCCGTCGACCTTCAGGTCGCCGAGGCGCACCGTGCGCGAGACGTGGTCGTCCAGGGCGGCGATCGGCCGCGAGGCCAGGTAGTACGTGCCGGAACCGGCACGCTCGAGCGTGATCTCGCGGACGATGGAGTCGGTGCCGTTGAAGCCGTCGCAGTCGATCGTGGGCGTGATGTTCGGGTAGTCCCAGTTGTTCAGCCAGCCCATGGCGTACCGGATGCGCGGGTCGACGGAGCCGTCGGCGTGCCGCTTCTCGAAGGTGACGGCTCCGTACCAGTCGAAGCCGTGGTCGAGCCACTGCGGGTCGGCGGCGTCGGCGGTGAAGGCGTTTCCGTCGAAGGAGCCCGTCCAGTACGCGTATGTGTTCGGCAGCCCCGAGCCCTTGCCGTTCGCGCTCACGCCCAGGACCCACGTCGCCGTACCGTCCGCCGCCGTGATGCGGAACAGGTCGGGGCACTCCAGCGTCCCGATCCCCTCCTTGACGAAGCCGCCCGCGTACGTCCACTTCTTGAGGTCCTCGGAGTGGTAGAAGCCGATCTTCGTGCCCTCGGCGAGCGCCATCAACCACCGGTCGCGCTCCTCGTCCCGGATCACCTTGGGATCACGGAAGTCGCGCACGCCTGGGTTGGGCAGGACCGGATCGGTGCCGTGGTTGGTGAAGGTGCGGCCGCCGTCGGTGGAGTAGTACAGGTACTGCGCCTGTGAGGTGGGACCGTCGTCGTGGGACATCGTCGCGATGACGACGACTGCGCCCGCGCCGAAGCCCGCGGTGTTGTCCGCGTCGAGAACCGCGGAGCCCGACCAGACGTCCCCGTTGGGGGTCGTGTCCTTGGGGACAGCGACCCCGCGGTCCCGGAAGGCAACCAGGTCGGTGCTGGTGGCCAGACGCCAGGCGGTGCCGACGGCTCCGGTGAAGTAGTCCGCGTTGTACAGGTAGTAGTAGTGATACTCGCCTTCGATCCAGACCGGTCGCTGCGGATCGTTCTTCCACGCGTCGGGGACCGTGAAGTGGTACTCGGCGCGGTAACTCACGCCGGATCTCGCGCCCTTGGGCCGGGCTGCGGCCGGCGCCGCGGGCAGCGCCACGGCTGCCGCTCCCGCGGCCGACCCGGCGAACAAGGCTCTCCTGGACAACCCACGCATCACGCATCGTTCCTCTCGTGCGAGTCATGGAAACGGCGGCTCATGTGGAACCAGGACTGTAGACCTAACTCGTTAAAGGTCAAGCGTTCGCGACCCTTGACAGGGCCCTGACCCGCTTCACATCATCTGGGGCATCATCCCTGAACTAACACGAGTTAGGCCTGTCCGATGACCGACTCGCACCTCCCCCGCCGCACTCTGTTGCGGTACGGCGCCTACGGCGCGGGTGCCGCCGCCCTGGCCGGCACCGCCGCGAGCTGGGACCGGCTCACCGGAGCCGACATCCCCGGCCGTGACGACGGCTCCCTCGTCGTCGCCACGCTGGGCTCCGCCTTCGACCAGGCCGCCGTCCGCACCCTCAGCGAGGGCTTCCGGAAGCTGCATCCCGACATCAGGCTCCGGATCAACGCGGTGCAGGCCGTCGACTGGT
Organism: Streptomyces sp. R41; assembly: GCF_041053055.1. Lineage (NCBI taxonomy): Bacteria > Bacillati > Actinomycetota > Actinomycetes > Kitasatosporales > Streptomycetaceae > Streptomyces > Streptomyces sp. R41. The sequence continues at coordinate 10,337,628 of NZ_CP163443.1, read as the reverse complement.
CGGACTTCTTCGCGAAGATCCTCACCCAGATCGCGGCGGGCAGCGCCCCCGACCTGGTCTACGTCGCCACCGAGGGCGTCCAGTTGTTCGCCCAGCGCCTCGGCGTGCCGCTGGACCGCTGGGTGAAGCGGGACGCGGCCGAGCTGCGCGAGTACTTCGCCGATGTCCACCCCTCGCTGGTGGAGTCGATGATGTACGAGGGGAGCCTGTACCAGCTGCCGGTCGAGTTCAACGCGGCCGACATGTATCTCAACAAGCAGGTGCTGAAGCGGGCGGGCGCGGACCTCCCGCCCGCCGACTGGACGCACGACGACTTCACCGCGCTGCTGCGGGACATGAAGCGCTCCAGCGGCTCCCACTTCACGCCGTACTTCTGGACCAACCGGCTGTGGGGCGGCGTGGTGCCCTGGCTGTTCGCGAACGGCACCAACCTGCTCGCCGAGTCCAAGGCGCCCGGCGGCTCCTGGCTCTGGGACACCTTCTACCCGGCCGCCGAGCGACGCGGGCGCGGAGGCGGCTTCCGATGGACCACCCCGCAGGCCACCGGCATTCGCGTGGAGGAGGCGTACGACTACCTCGCCTCCCTCATCCAGGAGGACCTGTGCACCCGCCCCGAGGGCGGCAACGGCAGCAACCTCGTCGGCGTGTTCTCCACCGGCCGGGTCGGCGTCACGCCCGCGGGCGGATTCTGGGCCGGCGGTCTGCATCTGGCGGGCATGAAGCCCACCGGCTACGACGTGCAGTACTTCCCGCGTTGGCGCACCCAGCGCCACCAGTTCGGCGCGGCCGGCTACGCGTTGCTGCGCACGTCCAAGAAGCAGGACGAGGCCTGGCAGTTCATCAAGTACGCCGCCCGCAAGGACACCCTGACCCAGCTCTTCCAGGGCAACCAGACCACCCCGGCGCGCCGTTCGATGCTGACCGGTGCCCGCTACCAGGAGACCGGCCCGGCGCACTGGCAGGTCTTCTACGACACCCTCGACAAGTTCCCCGACACCGGGCCCATCCCCGCGCCGCCACAGGTCGCCGAGGTCGAGCAGGTGCTTCTCAAGCACACCGGTACCGCCCTGGCCTCCCCGCGGACGGTGCGTCCCGCGCTGCGCCGGATGCAGGACGACCTGGAGAAGGCCATGGAGCGTGACGTATGACGAACACCCGGATCCCGGCCGTACGGCCACGCCCCGCGGCACCTGCCGCCGTCGCGCCACGGCCCTCCGCGCGCGACCGCGGCACCCGGCTGCTGGCCGCGCTGTTCCTGGCGCCGACGATCGTCGGCATCGTCGTCTTCACGGTCGTCCCGATCGCCGGTTCGGTCGTCCTCAGCCTCTTCCACTGGAACGTGATCGACTCACCGAGCTTCGCCGGGGCCGCCAACTACCGTGAGGTGCTGGGCGATTCGACCGTGCTGGTCTCCTTCCGCAACACCCTGGTGTTCATGGTGTTCGCGGTGGCACTGCAGTTGCTGATCGCCCTGGTGCTGGCCCTGGCCGTCAACGGGCGAATGCCGGTGTGGCTGCGGTCGGTGTTCCGCTCGGCGTTCTTCTTCCCGCTGGTGCTGTCCGCGGCGTCCATCTCAGTGGTGATGAAGTACCTGTTCAACCAGGACTTCGGGGTCGTGAACTGGCTGCTCGGTCTCATCGGGATCGCCCCGGTGCCGTGGTTGACGTCGGAGAACTCGGCGATGGCCGCCGTCATCCTCGTCTACGTCTGGCAGCAGTTCGGCTTCTCCTTCCTGCTGTTCGTCGGAGGCCTGAACAACATCCCCAAGGAAATCCACGAGGCCGCCGCCCTGGACGGCGCGACCGGCCTGCGCAAACACCTCACCGTCACACTGCCCCTGCTGTCGCCCACGCTGCTGGTCGCGTCGGTCGTCGGCATCATCAACGCGCTCCAGGTCTTCGAGCAGCCGTACGTCCTCACGAACGGCGGGCCCGGCGACTCCACCAGGACCGTCGTGATGGTCATCTACGAGAACGCCTTCGAGCAGCTTCGGTTCGGCGAGGCGTCCGCGGTGGGCGTGCTGCTGTTCGTGCTGATCATGGCGGTCACCGCCCTCCAGTTCCGGCTCAGCCGGCGTTTCGTCCACTACCAGTGAGCCGGGTGAGTCCCATGAGCCAAGCAACGCTGTCCTTGAGCCGTACGCGGCACTCACTCGCGCCCTGGGCACGGATCGCCGGGCTGACCGTGTGCGCCCTGCTGACGCTCGGGCCGGTCATCTGGACCGTTTCCACCTCGCTGCGCACCCCGGCCGAATCCTTCGACCTGCCGCCGAGGATCATCCCGACGCATCCCACCACCGAGGCGTACCACGGGGTCTTCGACCAGATCGACGTATGGCTGCTCGCCCTCAACTCCACCCTCGTGACCGCGCTGATCGCCGTGGGCCAGATGATCACGGCGGGGCTGGCCGGATACGCCTTCGCACGCCTCGAATTCCGTTTCAAGAAGCCGCTGTTCGGGCTCGTGCTGGCGACCATGATGGTGCCGCTGCAGGTCACCATCGTGCCGGTGTTCCTGGTCCTGAAGTCGATGGGTCTCACGGACACCCTGCTCGGCCTGATCGTCCCGGCCTTCCCGACCGCGTTCGGCACCTTCCTGATGCGCCAGTACTTCCTCGGCATGCCGAAGGACCTGGGCGAAGCGGCCATGCTCGACGGCGCCGGGCCCTGGCGGATCTTCCGGTCCGTATACGCGCCGCTTGCCGCACCCGGCCTCGCCATCGTCGGTGTGCTGGCCTTCAACTACCACTGGAACGAGTTCTTCCGGCCACTGATCCTCGAGACGTCCAGCCAGAACTACACACTGCCGCTGGGCCTGGTCTCCCTCCAGGGCAACCTCGGCACCGGTTCCATCTCGGTGGTCCTCGCTGGTGTCGTCCTCTCCATGATCCCCGCCGTCGCGGTGTTCGTCGTCGGCCAGCGCCCTCTCCGCGAGGGCATCACCTCCGCAGGAGTCAACCGTTGAACCACGACCCCCATGCGCCTCGCTTCCGGGTCCGTCCGCCCGCCAACTGGATCAACGACCCGAACGGGCCCTTCCGTTGGCGCGGCCGCCACCACCTCTTCTACCAGCACAACCCGGACGCACCGTTGCACGCGAACATCCACTGGGGCCACGTCTCCAGCCCCGACCTCGCCCACTGGGACCACCACCGGGTCGCACTCACCCCGACGCCCGGCGGCCCGGACGAGGCGGGCTGCTGGTCCGGGTGCGTGGTCGACGACGGGGGTGTGCCGACCGCCGTGTACACGGGCGTCGACCGCCACCACACCGGCCTCGGCACGATCTGCCTGGCGCGGGCGGCGGACCCCGACGACGCCACGCTCACCGAGTGGAAGCCGCTGCCCACGCCGGTGGTGACCGGCCCGCCGCCCGGTACGGACGTGGTGATGTTCCGCGACCCGTTCGTCTTCTTGAGCGGCGGCCGGCGCTGGGCGCTCGTGGGGGCAGGACACGCCGACGGTACGCCGTCGGTGCTGCTGTACGACTGCGACGACTTGGCCGACTGGCGATTCGCGCGGGTCCTGGCCGACGGCAACGACCCTGTCGCGGCCGCGGCGTTCGGCGACAAGCCGGTCGGCTGGGAGTGCCCGCAGATGTACGCGACGGCGAGCGGGGAATGGGCGCTGGTGGTGTCACTGTGGGACGGAGATCCGTGCGCCACGGGCTACCTGACGGGACGTCTGCAGCCATACGGCGAGGGAGAGTTGCGTTTCGACGCGCGGGCCGGCGGCCTCCTCGACCACGGCCGGGACTTCTACGCGCCCGCCGTGCTCCAGGAGGCGGACCGGGCCCTGCTGTGGGGCTGGTCCTGGGAGGCACGGGAACAGAGCGAGGCCGTGCGCGCCGGATGGGCCGGCGTCCTGACAGCGCCCCGGGTGGTGGACGTACACCCGGACGGGGCGCTGCGGGTCGCCCCGGCCCAGGAGCTCGAACTGCTGCGCGCCGCCGAGCCGTTCGTCACCGCACCGGGCCGGGCCGCGCTCCCGGAGGCGTACGACCTGAATGTCACCGCTCGCGCCCGGACCACCGTAAGTCTGCTGCGGTCCGCCGCCGGCCAGGAGCTGACTGTCCTCCTGGACCCGGAGGCGGGCACCGTGACGCTGGACCGTGGCGGCTGGCCCCGGACGGGGGCCGAGGCGGCCCCGTCGATCGAGGTACGGGTGCCACCCGGGGACGAGCTCCGGTTGCGGGTCCTCGTCGACGGCTCCCTGTACGAGTTGTTCGTCGACGACCGGGCCACGATCACCGAGCGGGTCTACCGGCGCCCCGACGACGTACTGGAGCTCGTCGTGACGGGATCGGCGGCCGTCATGGGGTGGGAGCAGGTCCCACCGACGCGCGGCTGATCACGGGGCATGCGATGCGCCGCGTGGCGGTGGGGGGCGTCCGGCCGGTGTCGATGGCGTCGAGGAGCAGCCGTGCGGCGGCCTCGCCCATCGCGCGGTGCGGCAGCGCGACCGTGGTGAGGGGCGGCGCGAGAAAGGCTGCCATGTGCTCCTGATCGTCGTAGCCCACCACCGAGAGGTCGTCGGGAACGGCGATCCCGAGCCGGGTCGCGGCGTGCAGGACACCCGCCGCGACCCGGTCGTTGTAGCAGAAGATTCCGGTGGGGCGCCGGTCGACGGCGGCCCCCTCGAGCAGCCGCGCCGCGCCCTCGTAGCCGCTGGAGATCTCGCCTCCGGTCCGTACGACCCATTCCTTGGGGACGGTGATCCCTTCCGCCCGCAGCGCGTCCCGGAAGCCGCGCAGGCGCTCGACCGACGCGATGTCGTCCAGACCGCCGACCAGAGCGATCCTTTGGTGTCCCTGGTCGAGGAGCAGGCGGGCAGCCGTACGGCCTCCGGCGCGTTCGGCGGGGATGACGGCGGGCAGGGAGTTGTCCTCGGGCAGGCAGTTGGCGAGGACGGAGTGGGTGCGGTGGAGTCCCTCGGGGACGCGGACGCGCCGCAGGGACATGGCCGCGTAGATGATGCCGTCCACGCGGCGGTCGAGGAGTTCGGCGACCGCCGCGTCCTCCTTGGCCGGGTCGCCGCCGGAGTCGACGGTCAGGATCAGGTGCTCGCTGTCCCACGCGGTCTCCATGGCGCCGCGCAGCAGCCGGCCCGCGAAGGGCGAAGAGGCGATCTCGTCGGTGATCAGGCCGATCACGGCGGTACGACGGCGGCGCAGGCCGCGGGCAACGGGGTCGGGGCGGTAGCCGAGCTGGGCCGCGGCCTGGCGGATGCGTTCCTGGGTGGCGAGCGAGAGGTTGCCCTCGGCGCGGCCGTTGAACACGAAGGAGACCGCGGTGTGCGACACACCGGCGAGCCGGGCGACGTCCCGGGACGTGGGACGCCCGGTACCCGTCATGCGCCTGTCCTCGGTGCTGCCCATGCCGTCCGCTGCCCTCATCCCCCCACCGCCCGCTTGATCACTCCCCACCCTATCGGCGACCAGGACGGCGGCGGTGTCCGCGTGGACATCCGGGCGCGGGCGAAGCGGGCTCGCCTACCGGGTGCACGGCGCAGTCAATGGGAACGGCCACACCGCCGCGGAGAAGACTCGCTCCCTCACGAGAGTCTCGGAACGGCCGGCACGCACTCGCAAGGTCCCGGTCTCCGGCGCCCACCGGCGCTGACAGCGGTCACCGCGGCCACGAAGTCGGCATCGATACTCGGCGTGCGCCCGTTGGATGCCGGCGACAGACGGGCTCTGCCCCATGGGACATGCTCATACGTCGGCTTCCAGCACTCGCTTCAGGGTGGCGAGTTCGGTGTCGACCAGGGCGGTCTGCTCGTCGAAGAACGCGTTGGTGAAAGCGGGCGGCTGGTTTGGCTCGAAGTGCGTGAACATGCCGGGACGGCTTCCCCCCAAAGGAGTCTCACGTGAACCGCCCTGGCCTGGCCACAGAACTCTCGGTCACCGGCCGTCGCGGCCTTCGTTCGCACAGCCACCGCCGTTGCGGCTGCCTCCTTCCCCGTGGGCCGGCTCTCCGGCGAGGGGTGAGATGGAAGGCCCCACACCTAGCCGTGGCAACGGCCGGCGCGCGGTTATGGGGTGTTGTTCCAGTCGTACGGTCCGCCGCCGCGCCACTCGATCAGCTCGGGGTCGTCGATGGCCGTGTCCTCGGCGGGCAGGCCCGCGCGGCGCAGGAACTCGAGCACGTCGAAGAGGCTGTTGGCGGTGCCCACGGGCTCGCCGTGGATCGTCACGTGTCGCCCGCCGTCCGGTGAGGGCGGGTACACGACCACAGGGGGGCGATCATCGTCCATGGCACCACCCTGCGCCGCAACCGGTCGGCGTGCAGCTCGACGGCCACGTGGATACTCACCTGGCCAGGCGGCCACGGGGAGGGAATCCCGGGCGTGGTTGTGTGGTGCGGCCTTCATGAAACGCAAAGGGCGCCACTGCGCGGCATCGTCACATACCCCTGCGAGCTGAGCGCGGTGGCCGCTGGGGGTCCGCGAACCGCGTATGAGCCCAGACGCTGGATCACACGACGTAGGAACCAATGACGGAGCGCAAGATCGGCACCCGCGAGGAAGCGCTCGCCGCTCGCAACGAGCTGTTAGCGCGCGAAGGAGCTCACCCGGATGGGTGATGAGCTCGCCCGGCAGCGGCGCGAGCTGCCCTGGGTTCCGGTCGACAAGGAGTACAGCTTCGGGACCGAGGGCGGGGCGAGGACGCCGACCACGTGTACCGGGCCGTCAAGGGCTTCTGCCGGCACGGAACCGAGGGCCGCGGCGCCGGCGTCGGCCATGTCTTCGAGTCCGAGGACGGCGGCACCACCTGGACCGACATCTCGGCGAACCTCCCCGACGTGCCGGCCAACTCCGGGGTCGTCACGGCGAACGGCGGCCTCGCCGTCGCCACCGGCCTCGGTGTCGTCTACTGGGCGCCAGGCCGTACGACGTGGCAGCGCTGGGCCGGCTCCCGGCTGTCACCGTGCTCGAGCTGAAGCCGAGCCCGGACGGCAGCACGCTGTACGCGGCCACGCACGGCCGTTGTCTCTACACGATCAAGGTGCGTGACTGCGGCTGACGTACATGCGCGGCTGAAAGTGATGCGGAGGGATGATCCCGGTTCTCGGGGTCACCCCCTTCATCGGGTTCGGCTTACGCGGTCACCCATTCGTCGGGTACGGGACCACACTCACGTGAAGGGTGAAGGCGGCGCGTGCCGCGCCCGCCACGTCCGGCGCCTTCGCCAGCGCGGTGATCACGGCCGTACCACCCCGGGTGCCCGCGCACCGCAGCGAGGCGCGGGCCGTGCCGTCCGCGGCCACCTGCCATCCGGACGCCAGGACGAAAACCGGCGCGGAGCTCTGCACGGCCGTCCACCGCTTGTCGTCCGTTCGCGGCCGCAGGACGAGGGACACCACGGTCCCGGGCCGCACGCACAGCCGCTGTTCGACCGCGTCACCGGGGCTGACGGTGACCTGCGTGTGCCCGGCGGCACAGCTCCCCGCCGAAGCGGAGGGCGTGGTGCCCGGCACCGACGAGCTTCCCCCGGTCGGGCTCGCGGGCGCGCTCGCGGACGGGGCTGCGGATGTGTGCGTCGGCGCACCGGTCGACGGCCCCGCCGAACTGCTCCCGGACGGACCTCCCGCCGAACCTCCGCCCGCAGACGCGCCGCACGCTGCCAGGACGACCATCCCGGCGACCATCCACCCACCGGCCCACCACCGCATCCCAGCACCTCCCGGCCCGCTCTTGCGGATACCAGCATGCCCCGCAGGGGCTCCAGCCTGTTGCCGGGTCGGCGGCCTGCGTGACGCAGTCACCGAGCGCGTCCGAAGTGCGCTCCTCCCCACAGCCGTCCGCGAACCGCACGGTGAGCCCCTCGGGTTCACCCTCCCGCACCGTGGTGGCGAGCGCGGGTGACCGGTACGGCTCCGGTGGGCGGGAGGTCTGCTCACCCGAGGCACGACGTGGTCTTGTTGACCCATTGAGACAGCGTGAGCTGCGTGGTCAGGGTCGCGCGGTGTGGCCTGCGGTGGCGGCGGGATGCGTGGCTGCAGTCGGCACGGGTGGCCGTGTGCGTCCGCGTGTTTCGGCCTTTGCCGCAGGCCAGGGCGTCGCGCAGAAGAGATAGATGCGCAGGGACGGCTGCGAGGCACTCGTACTCGTCCCGGCATGCGTCGCAGCTTGCCAGGTGAGCCCGCACCCCGCTTGCTTCATCGGATGCGAGGGTCTTGAGTCCGTGTCCGGCCAGTAGTTCACGGACCGTGCGGCATTCCTCGACGGCCGTCTTCTCGTCGGACTTCTTGGTCAGGCAAAGGGCTTCGATCATGGCGAAACCTCCGTTCAGGGTTTCACCTTCGCCCAGGAACGCCCCTCAGCGCGTCGTCCCCACGCAGCGACTTCCGGCTACCACGGCTGCGGTATGAGGTGCGTCGGCCTACGGCTGGGACAGAAGATGGACGCACTGTGCCGACGATTATGCGGGGTGCTGGGAGCGATCCGGTTCCGTGGCCGGACTGACCAGCCCGCACTGGTAGGCGATGACCACGAGCTGGGCGCGGTCACGGGCTGCCAGCTTGGTCATGGCCCGGTTGATGTGGGTCTTGGCTGTCAGCGGGCTGACGAACAGGCGCTCGGCGATCTCGTCGTTCGACAGGCCCAGTGCGACGAGGCTCGTGACGTCGCGTTCCCGTGGCGTCAAGCTCTCCAGCCGCTCATGTACGGCCACCGGGCACGGATCCGGCTGGGCCAGGAATCGAGTGATCAGCGCTCGCGTCGCTGACGGGGACAGCAGCGCCTCGCCGTCTGCGACCGTGCGGACGGCATCGAGGAGTTCCTCGGGTCGCGCACCCTTGCCGAGAAAGCCGCTCGCACCCGCACGCAGTGCCTCGGCGACGTGCTCGTCATCTTCGAAGGTGGTCAGGATGAGCACTTTCACATCTGCGAGGTCCTCGGACTCGGTGATGAGCCGCGTCGCCTCGAGGCCGTCCATCTCCGGCATGCGGATGTCCATCAGAACCACATCCGGGCGCTGTGTGGCCGCCAGCTCGACTGCCTCGCGGCCGTGGGACGCCTCGGCCACGGTCTCCATGTCGTCCGTGGCGTCGAACAACATTCTGAAGGTGCCCCGCAGCAGCGCCTGGTCATCGGCAAGCAGTACGCGAATCGTCATGCTCATTTCTCCGATCCAGTGCCGGGCTGGGGCAGCCGGGGCGCAGCGGCAGTTCGGCGGTCACGGTGAACCCGCCCTCGGGGCGCGGTCCCGCATACAGCGTGCCCCCGATCGTGGTGGCCCGCTCACGCATCCCGATCAGCCCGTGACCGGCCCCCGGGTGAGGATGGTGCGGTCGGGCGCACCCGTCGTCCTCGACAGTGATCGTCAGCCGTTCATGCTCGTAGTGCAGGAACAGCCGGGCATGGTCGGCCCCGGCGTGCTTGCGCACATTGGTCAAGGACTCCTGCACGATGCGGTACGCGGCCAGGTCGACCGCCGGCTCCAGCGCTTCGGTGGTGCCCCGCCGCGTGTGGCTCACGGCCAGCCCGGCGCGTTCGAACGACGCCAGAAGTGCTGGTACTTGCGCAAGGCCCGGCATCGGGTCGCGGGGCGCCACCGGATCGTCGGACTGCCGCAGCAAGCCTACGGTCACCCGTAGTTCGTCCAGCGCGGAGCGGCTGGTGTCCCGGATGTTCTCCAGTGCCGTCAGGATTTGTTCCGGGCGCTGGTCCACCAGATGGACGGCGACGCCTGCCTGAGCGTTGATCAAAGCGATGTGGTGGGCGACGATGTCGTGCAGCTCGCGTGCGATCCGGACGCGTTCGGCCGCCACTCGCTGCTGTGCTTCCTGCTCGCGGGTGCGCTCGGCGTGCTCCGCCCGTTCCTCGACGGCCGCCACATAGGCGCGCCGTGAGCGCAGCCCGTCCCCGACGGCGGCCGGCAGAGCCGTCCAGGCCAGCGTCGCGACATTGTCCGGGTCCAGCCAGGAGTTCGAGGACCACACCGCGACAGCGCCCACCATGACGGCAGCCGAGACAGCCGCCGCGGTCCAGGCGGTGCGCCGGTCGGTCCGCACGGCGACGTTGTAGACGGACACCAGAACCGGGCTTGTCACCAGTGGACTCTCCCGAAACCCGAGCACCGGGAAGATCACACCGCAGCCAACGGCGACGGCCAGTACGCCGAACGGGTGGCGATGTCGCCAGAGCAACGCGGAGCAGCCGACGGCAGCCAGCACCACGGCGGGCCAGCGCAACACGAACTGGTGCTGGTGCGGGTCGACCGAGGCAGCCACGACCGACAGTACGCACAGCACAGCCACGCCCAAGGCGTCGACCGCGCGGTTCCGGGCTCGCCCCTGCCGCCTCCAACTGTTGAGCACCGTCATGCCATCACCGTAGGGTCGCCGGCCGGGTCGGGCATCGTCTCGCCACGGCAGGGGGTGCCCCGGGGCGCCTGTGCCTGATCGGCGGATTTCGGGCTGTGTCCCTGCGGGACGTGGCCAGGCTCGGGACGGACCAAGGCTGAGGCGTGCGCACGGCTCCGGCGGGGCTGGGCACGGGGGCCTCGCAGCCTGCCCGGTGATGGTCCCATTGGGCGGCAAGACCGGCACACCTGCCGGAGGGCTGCCCGGGTGGGCGTGAGCAGCCGCTACCGCCTGCGGTTTCGTCCTCGTGTGGGGGCGTCCTGCACGCCGCCGCGACGCATGCTGCGCGTGCGACCGACTGAAGGCGTGACGCGGCACGGCAGTTGAGGGCGGGGCGCCCCAAGCGCCCCACCACCAGCTCCAGGTTCTCTAAGGTTTGGGGGGTGACGAGGGGTCACACGGTGGTGCCGACCGCGCCACGTGCGGCCTTCGCAATGGTCCAGGCGCAGGCCGTGTTCGAGTTCACAGTGGTCGTGCTCGATGCGCCGGCGCATCTTGGTCCACCGCACCAGGTCTGCGACCGGGCGCCTGCGTGCCCTGTTCTTCAGCGTGTTGCCACCAGGCACCGACCGGCTCGGCGGTCCGCTCGGCGCCTCCTCGGCCGGCTCCTCAACGGGCGAGTCCCGCATCAGCAGATCCGCGGCAGTTGCTCCCCGATCGGCAGATCGACCACCCGCGTTCCCCCCAGCCCTGTCCGGGCCACCACCATGCCGGGATGCGCCTCGACGGCCTCGCCGATGATCACGGAGTCCGCGCCCAGAGGATGGGCCCGCATCGCCTCGAGGACGGCGTCGGCGTGCTCGCGCGGGACGAAGGCCACCAGCTTGCCCTCGTTGGCGACGTACATGGGGTCCAGGCCGAGAATGGCGCAGGCATTGGCCACGGTCGGCGGGACCGGGACGTCGCGTTCCCGGATGACCACCCCCGTGCCGGAGGCCGCCGCGATCTCGTTGAGCGCGGCCGCCAGACCGCCTCGGGTGGGATCGCGCAGCACGTGCAGATCCGGTGTGACGGCGAGCATGGCGTCGACCAGGTCGCCGAGCGCCGCGCAGTCGCTCTCGATCTCCACTCCGAATTCCAGGCCCTCGCGCACGCTCATGATCGCCACCCCGTGGACGCCGATGGCGCCGCTGACGATCACCACGTCCCCCGGGACGACCCGCTGCGGCCGAAGATCGACGCCCGCCGGGATGAGGCCGATGCCCGCCGTGTTGATGAAGATCCCGTCACCGTGGCCGGTCTCCACCACCTTGGTGTCGCCGGTGGCCACCTCGACGCCCGCGGTGCGCGCGGCCGCGCCCAGAGCCTCGGACACCCGGCCGACCACCTCCAGTTCGACACCCTCCTCCAGGATGAACCCGCAGGAGAGGTAGGCGGCGCGAGCGCCGCTCATGGCGAGGTCGTTGACGGTTCCGTTGACAGCGAGGTCGCCGATGCTGCCGCCGGGGAAGAACAGTGGCCGCACCACGAAGGAGTCGGTGGAGAACGCCAGCCGGACACCGCCCAGGGAGAGAGCGGCCGCATCACCCATCTGGGCGAGCACCTCTCCCCCGAAGGCGGGGGCGAAGACCTGCTGGACCAGTTCGGCGGAGAGGGCTCCCCCGCCGCCGTGGCCCATGACGACACGCGGCCGGTCGCGCAGCGGTGCCGGGCACGTCCACGCCTCGGGGTCCAGTGCCGGGACGGGCAGATCGGTGATGTCAGACAACGGGGCTCACCTCCCGGCCGGCAGGCGTGGTCAGGTCCAGGCGCCGGTAGAGGTAGTACGCGGCGCAGGCGCCCTCGCTGGAGACCATGGTGGCTCCCAGAGGCGTGCGGGGCGTGCACAGGGTGCCGAAGGCCTCGCACTCGTGCGGCTTCAGAAGCCCCTGCAGGACCTCGCCGCTGCGGCACTCGGCCGGTTCACGCGTCTGGATCCCGTCGACCGAGAAGCGGCGCTCGGCGTCGTAGTCGCGGTACTTCGCCGACAGCCGCCAGCCGCTGTCGGGGATCACTCCGATGCCACGCCAGGCGCGGTCGGTGATCTCGAAGACGTCCTCCAGCATGGCCTTCGCCGCAGGGTTGCCCTCCGGGCGGACGGCACGGGCGTAGGCGTTGTCGACCGTGTGCTCACCGCGTTCCAGCTGGCGAACGGTCCGGCGCACGCCTTCGAGGATGTCCAGCGGCTCGAAGCCCGTCACGACGATCGGGACGCGGAAGCGCTCGGCCAGGTCCGGGTACTCCCCCACGCCCATCACGCTGCACACGTGCCCGGCCGCGAGGAAGCCCTGCACACGGCAGCTCGGCGACGCCATGATCGCCTCGATGGCGGGCGGCACGCGGACGTGGGACACCAGCATGCTGAAGTTCGGGATGCCGAGCCTGCGGGCCTGATGGACCGTCATGGCGTTCGGGGGTGCCGTCGTCTCGAAGCCGATACCGAAGAACACCACGTCGCGGTCCGGGTTCTGCTGCGCGATCCGCAGAGCGTCGAGCGGCGAGTAGACGACACGCACGTCACCGCCTTCACCTCGGACCTGGAACAGATCGCGGCCCGTACCCGGCACGCGCAGCATGTCACCGAAGGAGCAGAAGATCACCTCCGGTCGGGAGGCGATCTCCAGAGCCTTGTCGATGACCTCCAGCGGCGTCACGCACACGGGGCAGCCCGGCCCGTGGATCAGTTCGACCTCCTCCGGCAGGAGTTGGTCGATGCCGTGGCGGATGATGCTGTGCGTCTGTCCTCCGCAGACCTCCATCAGTGCCCATGGCCTGGTCACCGTGGCGTGGATGTCGTCGAGGAGCCGGCGTGCCAGTTCCGGGTCCTGGAACTCGTCGATGTACTTCACTTCCGCACCTCCGGGATGAAGTCCTCGCCCGCGAACGGGGTGGTCCCGTCGGCTTCCGCCGCCGGTTCCCAGGGGTCGCCGAACTCTTCCTGCAACAGGCCGAGTTCGGCGAAGAGTTCGAGCGTCCGCTTCGCCGACTCCTCGTCCAGGCGTTGCAGGGCGAACCCGACGTGGACGATGGCGTACTCGCCGACCTGGAGGTCGGGCAGGTACTCCAGGCACACCTCCTTGACCACGCCGCCGAAGTCGACGGTGGCCATGCGGGTGCCGTCGCGTTCCTCGATGTCCAGCACTCTGCCGGGTACCGCCAGGCACATGGGCCTCTCCTCGCTGTTCCTTGCTGCGGGTCGCGCATTGCTCAATCGGTGGTGGTGGCACGGGCGGCCACCATGAGCTGGCCCAGCGCCAGGCCGCCGTCGTTGGGCGGGACCAAGTGGTGCCGCAGGACCGTGAAGCCCTCCCCGCGCAAGGCCGCGGCACAGGCCGAGGAGAGCAGCGTGTTGGCGAACACACCTCCCGTCAGGGCGACCGTGTCCAGCCCGTGACTCTCTCGCGCCCGCACGCAGATCCGGTGCACCAGCTCGGTCACGCTCCGGTGGAAGCGGGCCGCGACCAGGGCCGGCTCGATGCCCGCCCGCAGGTCGCCGACGATCGCCCTGAGGACGGGCGCGGGGTCGGCCCGTACCCCGCTCCCGCCCGCCCCTGGCGGGTGAAGGGCGAACGTGTACGTGGTGGTGTCGTCGGCCGGTGCCCGCAGTGCGGCGTTCTCCAGCTCGACGGCCGCCTGCGCCTCGTATCCGGCCCGGTGGCACACGCCGGCGAGGGAGGACACGGCGTCGAAGAGCCGGCCCATGCTGGAGGTGGGGACACAGTTCAGGTTGCGCTCCAACTGACGTTCCAGGACGCGGAGTTCGTCGGCAGGGCAGACGGCTGCACAGGCAAGGTCGTCCGACCAGCCGATCCCGGCCGCGCGCAGGTGGGCCAGTGCCATGCGGTACGGTCTGCGCACCGCGGCGTCGCCGCCGGGGAGCGGGACGTATGCGAGGTGCCCGAACCGGGTGAAGCCGTCGTAGTCCGCGAGCAGGAACTCCCCGCCCCACACGGCTCCGTCGTCGCCGTGGCCGGTGCCGTCGAAGGCGACGCCGATCACCGGCCGGGTGCCGTCCCGCCCGTGTTCGGCCATCGCGGCGGCGACGTGGGCGTGATGGTGCTGGACGCGCACGACGGGCCGGCCGACCGCGTTCCGGTCGGCCCACCGGACGGATCGGTAGCCGGGATGCCGGTCGGCCGCCAGCATGTCGGGCCGCACTCCGGTGATGGACTCCAGTTGCGTGGTCGCACGCTCGAAGACGCGCTGCGTGCCAAGGTCATCCATGTCACCGATGTGCGCGGACAGCCAGGCCCGACGGCCCTGACCGAGGCAGAAGGCGTTCTTGAGGTCTCCACCGACGGCGAGGGCCGGACGGACGGGTACGGGGAGCGGGACCGGGAGCGGGGCGTAGCCGCGGGAGCGGCGGATGACCAGGGGCTTCCCGTCGATGACGCGGACCACGGAGTCGTCGCAGGGCACATGGATCGGCCGGTCGTGCGTGAGCCAGGCATCGGCCAGGCGCCCCAGCCGCTCCAGCGCCTCGGCGTCGTCGGTCACGATCGGCTCACCGGCCAGATTTCCGCTGGTCATGACGAGCAGCCGGGGACCGTCCGCGTCACCGGGCAGACCGAGCAGCAGATGGTGCAGGGGCGTGTACGGCAGCATCACGCCGAAGTCCGGGCTGCCGGGCGCGACGGCCTCGGCAGGCCTCGGTGCTCTCGCCGCGTACGACGGGTCCGGGCGCCGTCGCAACAGCACGATGGGCCTGACGCCGCCTTCGAGCAGGCTGCGCTCCTCGGGGCTCAGCCGGACGAGGTGCTCGACGTCGTCCGCGCTTCTGGCCATGACGGCGAACGGCTTGTCCCCCCGGCCCTTGCGGTGCCGCAGGAGGGCGACGGCCGCGGGGTGCGAGGCGTCGCAGGCCAGGTGGTAGCCGCCCAGGCCCTTCACGGCGAAGATCGCACCGCGTGCCAGAAGTACCCGGGACTCGGTGACCGCCTCCGACCCCTCGACGCTCTTCAGCCCCCCGTCGAGGGACGGTTGGGGGACGAGCAGTCGCAGACTCGGGCCGCAGGCCGGGCAGGCGACCGGTTGCGCATGGAAGCGGCGGTCGGCCGGATCCGCGTACTCGCGGGCGCAGTCGGCGCACATCGCGAAGCCGGCCATGGTGGTGTTGGCCCGGTCGTAGGGAACGCCGGTGACGATCGTGAAGCGCGGGCCGCAGTGGGTGCAGTTGACGAAGGGGTGGCGGTATCGCCGATCGGCGGGGTCGGCCAGTTCGTCGAGGCAGTCGGCGCAGGTGGCGGTGTCCGGGGAGACCAGGGTGCGGGCCGGCCCGTCGGTGCGGGAGGCGAGGATGGTGAACGCGTCGCCGCCCATGGCGGGCACCTCCTCGTGGCGGACGGACTCCACCCGGGCCAGCGGGGGTGCCTGGACGGCGATCCGGTCGCAGAACTGGGCCACGGCCGAGGCGCTGCCCTCGACTTCGGCGACGACGCCCTCCGACGTGTTGGTCACGTGTCCGGCCAGGGCGAGTTCGGTGGCGAGCCCGTACAGATACGGCCGGAAACCCACGCCCTGCACAACGCCCCGGACGACGACCCGACGGCGCCGGGGCATCTCGCCGGCGACGACGGCCGACGGCGGCGGACCGCTCACGAGCGTGTGGCGGGGGCCATGGCGTCGGCACCGTGCGTGTGCGTATGACCGTGCTGATGTGCGGGATTGGAGGTGTCCGGCCGCCGGGCCATGACCGGCGTGTGGAGGGGCGCGCCGTCCGCGGCGGCCAGCGCCCTGTCGAGCAGCTCGCCGATGCCCTGTCCCCGGCGTGCCGAGGTCAGGAGTACCTCGACGCCCGGGTTGACCTGCTCGACGTGGTCGCGGAACGCGGCCTCGTCGAATTCGACGGCCTCGGCGATGTCCGTCTTGGTGACCACGACCAGATGGGCCAGACCGAAGGCCGTGGGGTACTTCAGCGGCTTGTCCTCGCCCTCGGTCACGGAGGCGAGGACGACTCTCAGCGTCTCCCCCAGGTCGTAGGAGGCCGGGCAGACCAGGTTGCCGACGTTCTCCACGAACAGCAACCGGGTGTCGTCGGGCAGCCATCCCTCCAGATGCCCGGCGAGCATCCCTGCCTCCAGATGGCACAGCCCGTCGGTGAGGACCTGCTTGACGGGCACGCCCGAACGCGCGAGGCGCGCCGCGTCGTTCTCGGTGGCGAGGTCGGCGGTCAGCGCGGCGACGGGGATGGACCGCTCCCGTGCCAGCAGCAGTTCGCGTTCCAGCAGCGCGGTCTTTCCGCTGCCGGGACTGGACAGCAGATTGACGGCCGCGATGCCGCGTGCCGCGAGGCGGGCGCGCAGAGTGTGCGCGCTCGCGTCGTTCTTGGCGAGTACGGCCTGCTGCAGGTCGACCACACGGCACATGGTTCAGCGCTCCTCGGAGATCGGTTCGCGGGTGTGTGCGCGCGCCCGGCCGTCGTCCCAGTGCACGCTGACGATCTGGAGTTCCCGGCCCGAGAGCAGGTCGGTGTCCGCCCCGCCGCACTCGGGGCAGCTCAGCCGGGGCGGCATGCCGACTGCCCATTCGTGCGCACAGGGCCCACAGCGGGCCCGCCCCGTCACCGTTTCGGTGACCAGATCGGCGCCTTCCAGCACCGTTCCGGCGCAGGCCAGTTCGAAGCAGAAGGAGAGCGAGTCGGGTACGACACCGGCCAGTTCGCCCACCCGGAGCCGTACCGATCGCACCGCCGTGACGTCGCCGGCCCGCGCAGCGGCCTTCTCCACCTGGTCGATCACGGCCAGCGCGACGGACATCTCGTGCATCGGTCTCCGTCCTCCCAGGGCCAGCCTCCATTAGAGGCGAGGCTCCCCGGCACGACGCCCAGGCACGCCGTTACCGGCCGCCGCATACGCCGTTCGACGCAACCTCACGGCGTGCTCGACCGGAGCGCCGGTTCACATCCTTCGGATCCGGAGGTAGCGCCTGATGTCCGGAAGGAACTCGGCGACAAAGACAGCCACGGCGACCATGGCCGCGCCGCTGATGAGGGTCTTCTTCATCCCGTCTCTCCTCATTTCGAAGCCTCGCCGGCCGCGGCGCGCGGCGCGGATTCTTCCGGCTCGTCGCCCCGCAGCAGCTCTTCGATCAGCCGAACGGCCTCCGGTACGGCGTCGGACACCGGCTTGCTGAGACCGATGCCCTCCTCGACCGAGGCCGGTTCACACCCGACGATCAGGGTGCGCCGCAGCGGCTCGCCGCCGGTCCCGGCGCAGAGCGTGTCCAGCAACGCCAGGACGGTGTCGGGGGTCATCCGATGCCCGTCGAGCGCGGGGACGCCCGGGGTCTCGCCTCCGCGGCGGGTTTCGTGCTCGATCACGTACAGCGTGCCGGGGGCTTCGCCGCGTGCCGTGGCGTCCACGAGGACGAGGGTGTCGTAGCCGTCCAGGAGCTGGTAGGCGAGGTGCACCCCGCGCACACCGACGTCCACGACCTCGATGTGACTGGGCAGTTGCCGCTCGGCGAGCCTGCGCGCGGTCTCCACGCCGAAGCCGTCGTCCCCGAGGAAGATGTTGCCGATGCCGGCGACGAGGGTCCTCGGGCCTGCCTGTCGGGGAAGGCTCATGCGTCGTCCTCCAGCGGTGTCACCTCGTCGGGCTGGAAGTACAGGAACCGGCCCTGCTCCCTGCGGATGTCGGCACCCGGATCGCCCTCGACCGTCACCGCCAGGTGCACCCCACCGTCGACGTCGTGCAGCACCGCCTCGACCTTCGCGGTGCGGCCCTGCAGGAACAGGTCCTGCGCGTCCGTGCGCCGCAGGCCCGGACGCAGTACGACGCGGCTGCCCGCCCCGAGCGACCGGCCGTCCACCACGACGCGATCCTGCGCCGGGTCGAAGCCGGCTTCACTCGCCGGGTCCCACCAAGGGGTGTCCGGGCGTCGCACTCCGTACGCGTCGGGAAACCCGTCGGCTGCGACGGATGCGGGACCGGTGATCTCACGCAGGCCGCGCACCGCCCCGTGCAGGCGTTCCAGAACCTCGGCCGGCATCGAGTCCGCGAGGTCGATCACGGCGGCCGCCCGCTCATCCGTGCCCCGGGCCTCGCGCTTCTCCTCGTCGGTGAGGGCCGCGGTGCGCAGCGCGAGGATCTCGTCGATCTCGGTGGCGTCATAGAGGGCGCCCGGGCTTTCCGGCGCGATGGCCGGGTGGTCCTCCAGGATGATCGGCGAGGACAGCACGAGGTCGGCGCGGCCGGGTTCGCCCGCGAGTACGGGCCAGGTGTGCAGGTTGCGGCAGGTGGTGACCGCGGACTTGGCCCACTCGGGCGGATCGGTCATCGACAGGAACGATCCGGCGTCGAGGGCCATGAGGAGGTGGGTGGCCACCAGGGAGTGCGGCAGCGCCGCGTCCCGGTCGGCGCTGTGGCCCTCGGAGGGTGTCCAGGGGGTGGTGTTCTCGACGACGGCGGTCAGCCGCATGGCCCGGTAGGGACCGTCGAGTTCGCGAGCGGACAGCCGTAGCGTCCCGCTGATCTCCTCGCACCGCCGGACCAGTCGGCCGACGGCCCGTCCGGCCGCGTCCAGGACCGGCTCGGTGTCCTCCCGGGCGGGGCGCCGGAAGGGAAACGTGACGCCGTCCCCGAGCAGCTCGACCATCGACGCGACCACCTCGACGCGCTCCTCGCCGCCCTCGTCCCAGGGCACCAACACCCGGTCGGCGAGGCGGAGTTCGGCAACCGTGTCGAAGCCGCCGTCCGGACGGGCCTGCTGCACGGTACGCCGCCTGGCGTGCAGGAAGCGCAGCTCGACGGACAGGGTCGCGCCCGCCTTCGGCTCCATCAGGCATTCGGTGTGCTGGAAGTCGTGCTCCTCGCACTCGGCGCCCCAGGCGGGCGGCACGAGCACCCCGAACTGCCAGCGCAGCCGGTTCTTGGCCGCCGAAGCGCGGTACGGGTAGAGCACGTAGCCCTCGAAGAGAACGGCGTCGGCCACCTGCCGGGCGAGGGCGAACCGCTCCTCCGTCTGAGGGGCGAACGCGGTCACGGTCACGGATCCGTCCTTCCGGTGGTGCTCGTGAGCGCGCGGAACGGGTCGCTCCCGGGCGGGTCCGCGGCGCCGCTCTCGTCGAGCAGGGCCCGAAGGGTCGCCTCCCAGGAGGGCAGCGCGCGTCGTGAGCGGTAGGCGAGGAGGGCGTCCATGGTGTCGCGCGGCAGCCGGATCCAGCCGCACCCGGGGAAGTGCTGCTCGACCATCTCCCGCCAGGTGGCGACCGGCATCCGGAAGGCCGCTTCCCGGTCCCAGGGGACCGGCTCGATCCGGAAACCGCCGGCTCCGGTGAACGCCGTGCCGGAGAAGAGCATCAGCAGCGGAACCTCGCCACCGGTGAGCGCGGCGAGGTAGCGGGCCGCGGCGACGTCCATGTCGTAGGTGCAAGGCACGACGAGATCGGCTTCGGTCTCTCCGGTGAAGCCGGGGACCATGAGCGAGACCTGGGCGAATTGCACCGGCTGGAGCGTGCTGCTCCAGCGTGAGCGCTCGCCGAAGAGGTCCCTCAGCCCGTCGGCTTCGGCGGAGCCGTAGCCGCGGCGGGCGGGTTCGATGCGGATCTGGCAGCGCAGTGCGAGGGCGTGTACGCGCGCGTTGTCGGCGGCGGTGACGCGCAGCCGGAAGACGAGGGTCGGTCCGGCGGCGTACCGGTCGGCGCGGACGCCGGTGCAGGCGAAGGACAACTCAGTCACGGCCGCCCCACCTCGTCCACGGGCCGGGCGCGTCGCGCGACGTCCTCGAAGAACGCGTCCAGGGCGGCACGGGCCTCGGCTCCGCCGTCGAAGCCCTGCCACAACAGACGCATGCGGCCGACGAGTTCGTAGCAGATGTCGATCGGTACGAGATGGCACTCGCACCGGCCGTCGGTGCGGCGCAGCAGCAGCGCCTCCGTGTCGGGTTCGAGGAGGTCGGCGAGGCGGCTGCCGCCGAGGACCTCCGTCCATGTGGACGGTTCGAGTTCGCTCTCGGTGGCTCCGGCCGGGCTCGGGTAGAGGGCGACCAGCCGGTCGAGCGCCGCGTTGCGGAAGAAGAAGGCGACGCCGACCGGGATCTGCAACGCCTCCCACGCGCGCTCGTCGAGGCGATGGCCGGGGTCGGTGAGGTAGCGGGCCGGGACCGCGCGGAAGCGGCCCGCGGCGGCACCCGGCTGTTCCATCAGCAGCGCGCAGGCGGCACAGGCGCAGACGAGGGCGCGTTTCTCGGTGTCGACCAGGTGACGGTGGTCCGCCTCGGCCACCGCCACCGCGCACAGCTCGCACCGCTCCGGCTGCGGCTGACGCTCCGTGAGGAACCTCCGCAGGCCCGAGGCACGCGGTCTGGGGCCGGGTGGCCTGAGGTGCACCGGCGACGGGCTCATCAGGCCTTCGCCTGTGCCGGGGCGGCGCCGATCTGAAGCAGAGCGGGCTCTGCGGGGGCGGCCTGGACGTCGACGGCTGTGACCTCCGGGGCGAAGCAGGCGAGCGCCTGCTCGGCGGCCTGCCGGGTTCCCGCGCCGGAATCGCAGCCACAACCGCCGCTCGCCGGGGCCCGCAGCGTCAGGGTGCCGGTGTCCTCGTCGAAGTCCACCACTTCCAGCGCATGGTCCCGGATGCTGTCGAGGGCCCGGGCGATGCGGGCGTCGCGGTCCTCGGGGTGCAGGTCGTGCAGGACGAGCAGGCTCGCGACCAGTTCGTCGCCGAGCAGTCCCGCCGTCGGTTCGCCGGAGGCGGACAGCAGTTGGAGGATCCGGGCCAGGCCGGAGCCGTAGAACTCCATGAGGGACCGGACGAGTTCCTCGGCCGCCGCGGCGGCCGCCGGGTCGCCGGTGGCGGCCAGGCGGTCCAGTACCTCCTCGATGCGGCGTCCGGTCTGCTCCGCGTTCACCGGCCGCACCGCCGTCACCGCGCTCATCCGCCCAGTCCGCTCAGGCCGGTGGGAACGTGCATCGTCTTCACCGTCCGGCCGCCCCCGACGTACATGTGGACGCCACAGGGCAGACAGGGGTCGAAGCTGCGCACGGCACGCATGATGTCGATGCCCTTGAAGTTCTCCGGAGTGTTCTCCTCGAAGATCGGGGTGTTCTGCACGGCGTCCTCGTACGGGCCGGGCGTGCCGAAGGAGTCCCTGGTGCTCGCGTTCCAGGGGGTCGGCGGGTAGGGGTGATAGTTGGCGATCTTGCCGTCGCGGATCACCATGTGGTGGGAGAGGACGCCTCGTACCGCCTCGGTGAAACCGACGCCGATGCTCTCGTCCGGCACCTCGAACTTCTCCCAGGTCTGGGTGCGTCCGGCCCGGACCTCCTCCAGCCCCTTCTCGGCGAAGTGCAGCGCGACGGCGGCGGTGTAGGCCTGGAAGTAGGTGCGCGCGCGGTTGCGTTCGAGCGCGTTGCTCCACTTCGGGATCTTCCACTCGAAGGTGGTCTCGGGCCTGGTCATCGTGCGGGGCAGGTTGATGACGACGCTGTGGCCGGTGGCCTTCACGTATCCGGTGTCGACGAGTCCGGACAGGGCGGTCGACCACAGGCGGGCGATGGGGCCGCCGCCGGTGTCCAGGGCGAGGTGGTCCTTGCCGTCGAACCAGCGGGGCGACATCACCCAGCTGTACTTGTCGTCGAAGTTCCGCTTCTGCGGGGCGGGGATGGTGTGCTGGTTCCAGGGGTGGCGCGGGTCGACCGGGTTGCCGAGCGGGTCGTGGGTGACGAACTGCTCCTGGCCCTGCCAGTCCTCGTAGTAGGAACTGCCCAGCAGGATGCGGATACCGAGGTTGATCTCGGTGAGGTCGTTGGTGACGAGTTTGCCGTCCACGATGATGCCCGGGGTGACGAACATGCGCCGGCCCCAGTCCGTCATATTGGCGTAGGTGAAGTCGCAGTACTCGGGGTCGTTGAGCGCTCCCCAGCAGCCGAGCAGGACCCGTCGGCGCCCCACTTCCTCGTAGCCGGGCAGCGCCTCGTAGAAGAAGTCGAACAGGTCGTCGTGCAGGGGCACGACGCGCTTCATGAACTCCACGTACCGCATCAGGCGGCTGAGGTAGTCCGTGAAGAGCTGTACGGAGGCGATGGTTCCGACGCCGCCCGGATAGAGCGTGGAGGGGTGCACATGGCGGCCCTCCATCAGGCAGAACATCTCGCGGGTGTATCGGCTCACCTGGAGGGCCTCGCGGTAGAACTCGCCCTCGAGGGGGTTCAGGGACCGCATGATGTCGGCGATCGTGCGATAGCCGTGTTCCGCCGCGTGCGGCGCCTCGGTACGCTCGGCGAGTTCGAGGACGCCGGGGTTGGTCTCCTTGACCATCTTCTCGCAGTAGTCGACCCCTACCAGGTTCTCCTGGAAGATGTTGTGGTCGAACATGTACTCCGCGGACTCACCGAGGTTGATGATCCACTCGCCGAGATGCGGGGGCTTCACGCCGTACGCCATGTTCTGCGTGTACACCGAGCACGTGGCGTGGTTGTCGCCGCAGATCCCGCAGATGCGGCTGGTGATGAAGTGCGCGTCGCGGGGGTCCTTGCCGCGCATGAAGACGCTGTAGCCGCGGAAGACCGACGAGGTGCTGTAGCACTCCGCCACCCGCTTCTGCTTGAAGTCGATCTTGGTGTGGATGCCCAGGCTGCCCACGATCCGTGTGATCGGGTCCCAGGCCATCTCCACCAGGCCACTGCCGTCGCCGGCCGCCTTCGTCGTCGGTGCCATCGTTTGTGCCGTGCCCTTCGTTGCGCGGGAGGTTCGTGGGGGGGGTGCACGAAGCAGGGGGCGGATCACTTGCGGCGGGACTTCACCACGGGGGGCGGTATCCGGTGGTGATCTTGTCTCCGGTACGGCGCCACTTGGGCTCCTTGTCCACGGTTTTGGCGGTGATCGAACGCAGCCTGCGGACCACGGCGCCGTAGGCACCGCTGGCCGTGCTCGACACCCGGGCGCCGGGCGGTTCGTCCATGAACGGCATGAACTTGTCGGGGAACCCGGGCATGGTGCAGGCAATGCAGATGCCGCCGACGTTGGGGCAGCCGCCGATCCCGTTCATCCAGCCACGCTTGGGCACGTTGCACTTGACCACGGGGCCCCAGCAGCCGATCTTGACCAGGCACTTCGGCGAGTCGTACGACAGGGCGAACTCACCCTGCTCGTAGTAGCCCGCCCGGTCACAGCCCTCGTGCACGGTGGCCCCGAACAGCCAGGTCGGACGCAGCTTGTCGTCCAGCGGAATCATCGGTGCGGCGCCGGCCGCCTGGTAGAGCAGATACGTGAGCGTCTCGGAGAAGTTGTCGGGCTGGATCGGACAGCCGGGGACACACACGATGGGGATGCCGGCCTTGGACTTCCAGTCCCAGCCGAGGTAGTCCGGCACGCCCATCGCGCCGGTCGGGTTGCCCGCCATGGCGTGGATACCGCCGTACGTGGCGCAGGTGCCGATGGCGACGACCGCCAGTGCCTTCGGCGCGAGCCGGTCGATCCACTCGCTGGTCGTGATCGGCTGGCCCGTCTCCGGGTTGTCCCCGAAGCCGCACCAATAACCCTCCGGCTTGATCGCCTCGTTGGGGACGGATCCCTCGACGACCAGCACGAACGGGTCGATCTCGCCCCGCTCCCCCTTGAAGAACCACTCGATGAACGTGTCCGAACCGCCGACCGGACCGCATTCGAAGTCGATGAGCGGCCAGTGGACGGCGATCTTCGGCAGTCCCGGCAGAGCGCCGAGCACGATTTCCTCGATGCTCGGCTGCATGGCCGCCGTCAAGGCGACCGAGTCGCCGTCGCAGCTCAGCCCCGCGTTGATCCAGAGAATGTGGATCGTGGGTGTCTCGTCGGCGGGCGCGCCTGTGGCGTCCGCAGCGCCGACCGTGTCCGGCGTCGCCTCAGTCATGGGACCGCCTCCTGGGGAGGTAAGGGATGAGGGCCTGCGTTTTCGACCGTCAGACTTCTTCGTATCAGCAGGTCGGCCGTGGTGACACGCCATCGAGAGCCGTTCCGGTGACGTGCGCGGCAGAGGGGGGCGGACCGGTTTGCGCCATCGCGGCCGGATCGAGGTGCGGCGGGGTGCACACGGGCCGCTCCTTGCCGACGAACGCTCGACGCAGAGCGTGATACGGGGTGTCCGGGTCGTCGAAGGTCCGGCGCATCCGGGCCAGCTCCCGCTCCCGGAAGCCGGCCAGCGGGGTCACGCTCTCCTGCCGGTCCAGCGCCGTCTTCTTCGCGGTGATCCGTGACGCTGTCGCCGGCAGTGACGCCAGACGCGCCGCCAAGCCGCCGACCTCCCGCGCGAACTCCTGCGGGCCGCAGGCGATCACCCGGTCGACGAGTCCGAGGCGCAGGGCACTCGCCGAGCTCACCGGCAGAGCCTCGCGCATGAGCCGTTCCGCCACGACGGGACCCACCCTGCTCGGCAGGGTGGACGTCCAGTACTCCGAGCCGTACAGGCCCATCAGACGGTAGTGAGGGTTCAGCACGGCTCCCGAGCGGCACCACACCTCGTCGGCCGCCAGGGCGAGCATCACCCCGCCGGCCGCGGCGTTGCCCGCCACGGCCGAGACCACCAGCCGGTCCGTTGTCGTCAGGACCGCCTCGACCAGATCGTCGATGGCGTTGATGTTCGCCCAGGACTCGGCACCGGGGTCGTCGGCGGCCTCGATGACATTGAGGTGGATCCCGTTGGAGAAGAAGTCCCGTTCGCCGCCCAGCACCAGCACCGACGTGGGTCGCGCGCACGCTTCCCGGTAGGCGTCCAGCAGGCGCCGGCACTGTTCGGTGCTCATGGCGCCGCCGGGGAAGGAGAACGAGAGGAAGCCCACGCTCCCGTCCTCGCGGTAGCGGATGTCCGTCCAGGTACGGTGCCGCGCATCGGGCAGCAGAGGCAGGGCGTACTCGCGCAGCGGCGGCAGCCGGTCGCCCAGGGCCTGCACCGCCGGCAGTTTGAACGTGGGCGGCTGCCCGGGCCTGCGCCGGGGCCTCAACTCGGGGATCCACACGGCGCCGTCCCTGGTCGCCCGGCAGATGGCCCCGGCCCGGGAGGCCAGGAGCTCGCCCGGGCGGCCGCGCAACACGCTCTCTGGGTGGCCGCCGTGCAGGTACCACTCAGCGCCGAGGAGCACATCCAGCACACCGGGCTGCGAGTCCGCCGCCCGCAACTTGCGCATGACAGTCTGCGTGGAGTCCTCGGCCCAGTCGATCCGCCGGACGCTCTGGTCGAGGTATGGACGGGCGCGCAGGTGGGCGTCCTGTGAGCGTCCCACGCCCTGTTTGCGCGGAACGTAGGTTCCGCCGGCGAAGCGCTCCACGGCGAGCATGACGGCGGTGAGCGCGGCGTCGGCGACCTCGCCCCGGTACAGGTCGCTCTTGGACACCGCAGGAACCCGGCACGCTACGGTGGCCCACACGTCACCTGCGTCCATCTCCCCATCGGCCTGCAGGACGGTAACGCCCCACTGGTCGACGCCCTCGTGGATCGCCCAGTCGAGAGATGACGGTCCGCGGTCGCCCACGGGCCCCGGATGGACGATGAGGCACGTGTGCGCTGCCCACACCTCCTCGGGAATCGCCGTCTTCAGCATCGGCGCCACGATGAGCTGCGGAGCATGCCGCCGCACGGCTTCCAGTAACGAGCTGCCTGCCAGGGCGAGTTCCACCGCCACGGAGTGGCCGCAGTCGCGCAGCTCGGCGTGGACACGCTGGGTGAGGCTGTTGAACGCGCTG
Source organism: Streptomyces sp. R41 (assembly GCF_041053055.1). Lineage (NCBI taxonomy): Bacteria > Bacillati > Actinomycetota > Actinomycetes > Kitasatosporales > Streptomycetaceae > Streptomyces > Streptomyces sp. R41. The sequence continues at coordinate 10,311,630 of NZ_CP163443.1, read as the reverse complement.
GCTACGAGCAGGATGTGCACAGCTGACTCCAGGCGGACGAACGGCAGGCAGGGATGACCCACCGACTGCGATCCTCGAGTACGGCGGCCGGCCGGCACCGGCGACAGACGGTGAGGTCATCCGAAAGCGGGCGTCGATCCGCCGTCCGGCCTCGCCACGGACACGACTGTCGTGGGAGGAGGGTCTCCTCACGCGGGACAGCCGTGTCAGCACCATCCGCCCAGAGTTCATCGAGCACGGCTTACGGACAAGCCCTCTTCCACAAGGGCACGATCCGTTCGCTCCACAAGCCCGTCGGCACGCTTTCTTCGGCCACCGCGCCAACGAGTGCACTTGGGTCGCCGGACCCGCCGCCGATCTCACCGAGGGACAACAGCCGCCGGCGCCAGTGCCGACCCGGCGCCCGCTGCCACGCCGCCCACCGACAGCTCAGCTCACTGTGTCAGTCGTTGAAAACGATCAGCGTCACCACAGGCGGCTGGTCATGCGCTCCCAGCGGGAGCGGGTGGCGCCGAAATGGGTCTCGTGTGTCCAGATGTGGGTGCACGACGAGCACTGCAGGTGGAGCAGGCTGCCGGTGTTGGAGAGCAGGTAGCGCCAGTGCTCGGAGCACGTACGCCCCTGCTCGCAGGTGGCGCACCCGCGACGGTCGTCGCAGTTCGGGCAGGCCACCCAGGCGCGGCGCCCGATGTCGGCCTGCGGGTCAAGCGGCAGCATGGCCGCCCCCTCTCCGCGGGAGCACACCGGCCGAGACCAGTTCGTCGTAGAGGCGCTGCTGCTCCGCGCTGAGGCCGGAGTACAGCAGCTCATGGGCCTCTTCCTCGCCGCGCAGGGCCGCGATGGGGTCCCAGTCGGGGCCGAGAGCGGCCAGGACATGAGCCCGCCGGAGCATTTCGTGTGAGCTCAGGTCCACGGCCAGGTCGACCGGTGCGGGGGTGCCGGGTCGGTCCGCCGCGCGCCTGCTCACTGCGGCGGGTTCGTCCGGTTCGCCGGGAAGGGTGGGGCCGTGGGAGGACATGCGACCGAACGTAGGTAAGCCGTCCTCGCTGCGGCAAGAGCAGGTGGGAGAAGTCACAAGACGTCCGCGACCGCGACGGCACCCAGAGCCGCACCTGCCGCTCCCCCACCACCCGCCGGCCTCAAGATCACTGGGGGACACCGCGCGGACCGCCGGGCCGGGCAGAGGTCAGGTGGAGACGGAAACCCAGGCGATATACGTTCGAAGCGGGCCATATACGTTCGAAGCGGATGGCGCCGCGCTGACGCGCGGTATGCACGACCGCCGCTCTTCGGCCCTACAACCCGTCGCCGGGAGGTACTCCCATGAAGGTCCAGGGGTCTGTCGCTTTCGTCACCGGAGCAAACCGCGGGCTCGGTGAGCAATTCGTGCGAGCGCTCTTCGATGCCGGCGCGGCCAAGGTCTACGCGGGATCACGCGACCCCACAAAGGTCACCGTGCCCGGGGCGATCCCGGTCGCGGTGGACATCACCGACGAGGAAACCGTGCGCGCGGCAGCCGACCAAGCACAGGACGTGACACTTCTTGTCAACAACGCCGGTTCGACGACCCGGGCCGACGTGCTCGCGGCCGACTTGGACTCGTTCCGGACGGAATTCGAGACGCATGTCCTTGGCACCCTCGCCATGAGCAGGGCCTTCGCCCCCGTTCTCGGGCGCAACGCCGGCGGCGCGATAGTCAATGTTCTGTCCGTGCTGTCCTGGATATCGATCCCGGCCAGCGCCGGATACGCCGCGGCCAAGTCTGCCGAATGGTCGGTGACCAACGCCTTGCGGGTGGCCCTCGCGGAACAGGGCACGCAGGTCACCGCCCTGCACGTCAGCTACCTCTCGACGGACATGGCCGCGACGGTGACAGCTCCGAAGTCCGATCCCGCCGTGGTCGCCCGCGCGACCCTCGACGGTGTCGAGGCCGGGGTGTACCAGGTGCTCGCCGACGACGTCAGCAAACACGTCCAAACCGCGCTGGCCAGGGGCCCGGAGGCGCTGTACCCACAACTGGCCGGCCGGCCAACGCTGATCTGATCCATCTGCCCAGAGGTCGTACGGTCCGCGTGTGGATGATCGCCCTCCACTCAGCGCGACGGACTCCACGCTTCTATCACCTGGCGCGCGGCCGATCGTCGGCGGCGCGGCCCTACGCGGTGCGCCCACGCGTCCCGCAGACGCGCGCGACGAGCCGCCGGCAGACCAACCAGGAGGAAGTCGATCCCAGAGGCTCACAACGCCGGTGCGCGCAATGCCGGCCTCGCGGCTCGGTGGGGCCCGGTCGGCGCTACACATCTCCTTTCTTTGTTTCTTTGGTGCGGCCATGGCCAGGATCCTGTCCGCCGAGGCGCTCAACCTGTGCGGCAGTGGACTCAGCGCGGCGCCGTGCCTCACGAACCTGCCGGTCGACCGCCCGTACGCGCTCGCGAGCCTTCTGCGTGGCTGTCCGGGCCTGCCGTTGCTCGTTCTCCAGGCGCTTCAGTTCATCGGCGAGTTCGCCAACGCGCTGCTGGAGGCCGCTCTCGTGTTCTGCGGCTTCGTCGGCTTCCCGGCCCGCTGTGGCCGCCTCGTCCTCGAGGGCACGGAGTTCCCCTTCGCTGTCGGCCGCTTCCCGACGGGCCCCTTCGATACGCCGGCGGCGCTCCTCGTCGGCTGCGCGGTCCCCGCGCGCCCGGGGTGCGGGGCGTGACGCGGTTGATGGAGTGCGTGCGGCAGGTGCGCGGCGCAGGGCCGTGTCGTCGGCCGAGGGAAAGCCGAGCGTCGGGCTCAAGGGCTTCACCAGCCGACCCGCGGCCCACGTCTGCGCGGCCGAGGGGTCGGCGAGGACGGCATGGAGGGTGCCTTCGACCTCATGCTGGACGTCGTCGCTGATCGGGTGACCGGCCTCCTTCGCCAGTTGACCGGCCTGCCGCGACAGCGCGTTGATCAGCAGGTGCTGCCGGCGGCTGAGCTCGCGCAACTGCGCGCCGTCCAGGTCGCGGTGTGCCTGGCGCAGGGCCTGGCCGAGCTGGAGCAACGGCTTGATCTCGTCGGGCCGTTCGCGTACGAGGAGGTTGGCCGCCCAGGCCGAAGAGCTGGGGCGACGCAGTTTGCGGATCTTCTCCGCGAGGGCGCGGTCGCCGGCGCTGCGGGCCGCAGCCGCACGGGCGTCACGGACGGCGGTGAAGGCCTCCGGCGGCAGCCCGTACAGCTCGTCGGCGACAGCGTCCAGGTCCACTGGTGCCCCTCTCCACGCCATGCCGCTTTGTTCAAGTTTCACACCATCTGGGGCAGATATGCCCCGGCGCCCGACCTCGACCATCAGACCTGGACCGTGGCGGTGGGCCTCCCCAGCGCGGATGCGCGCGTTTCGCGATGGTCGGCTCGCGACGAGGCGCACGGATCACGCCGGGGTGCGGCATGATCCCGGGCGTCGTCCGCATCGGCGCTGGTGCCCGCGGGGTCGGCCGGGTCGGCCAAGGCCCGGTCGGCGGCCTGGAGCGCGTTGGTCAGCGATGCACGAACGGTGCAGGCTGGAGACGTGGGCCCCCGGCAGCGTTTTGCCGCACTGCGGCAGCCATGGCAGTCGAGCCACGCGCTGCTGGCGATCCCTCTCGCGCTCATCGTGGTGATCACGGGGGTGGACCTGCTGGTTCCGGCCGATGTCCATCTCGGGCCGCTGCTGGTCATCGCGCCCGCCATCACTGCGTCGTTTGCCGGCCCTCGCCTGACCGGGCTCATCGGGGCCCTGGCGGTGGTGGCGCAGGCATTCATCGGTTGGCACTTCGGTGCGCTGTTCACCCGGAATGTGCTGGTGCAGATCCTCGCCCTGACGGTGCTGTCGTCGCTGACCGTGTTCTTCTGCGTGGTGCGCGAGCGGCGCCGTAAGGAGCTGGCCCAGGTGCGCTCGGTCGCCGAGGCCGCCCAGCATGTCCTGCTGTGGCCGCTGCCGGAGGAGATCGGCCCGCTGAGGATTGCCTGCTTGTATCTGGCCGCGGAGGACGAGGCTCAGATCGGCGGCGACCTGTACGCGGCCACCCGCGTCGACGGCGGGGCCCGCCTGATGATCGGCGACGTGCGGGGCAAAGGCCTGGACGCCATTGGAGAAGCCGCCCTCCTGCTCGGCGCCTTCCGCGAGGCCGCCCACAAGCACACCACCCTTCCCGAACTGGCCGCCTCCCTGGAACAGAGCGTCGCCCGCTATCTGGAGGACTTCGAGCCGGAGGAGGAAGCCGGGGAACGCTTCGTGACCGCCTTGCTGATGGAGATCCCTGACGAGGACCCCATCACCCGTATGACCAGTTGTGGCCATCCTCCGCCGTTGCTGCTCAGCAGTGGGGACGCCGTCACCGTTCCCCTGCACCCCACGCCCCCGCTGGGGGTCGGCCGGACAGGGCAGGCGGACTACACCGTGGATGTGTTCTCCTTCGAGGCCGGAGACACTCTCCTGCTGTACACCGACGGCGTCATCGAAGCCCGCGGTCCGGACGGCCGCTTCTACCCGCTCACGGAACGGGCCGCCCAGTGGACCGGCCACAGCCCAGAGACCCTCCTGCACCACATCCGGCGCGATCTCCTCGCCCACGGCGGCGGACGCCTCGGCGACGACGCCGCCCTGATCGCGGTCCGCCGCACATCGGCCGCGCACCCGAGCCCCGCGCCACGGAAGGATCATCCGCACCGACGGGTTCTGCACCGCTCGGAGACCGAACCGTCCTCGCACTGATCTGCGCATAGGGGTGACCCGAGGGGGACGGAGGTCCGGTCTCGGCCTGTACGGACGCGCGCCCGCAGCCGGACGAGCAGGTCCCTGTCACCCCGCCGACGAAGGAGGTCCCGGTGCCGAAGCACGGCGCCTTGGGCCGGCGGCACCTGCCGGCCTTGGTTACGTTTACGGGATCTCCTGTTCGGCCCAGATGACCTTTCCTCCAGCCGTGTAGCGGGCACCCCAGCGATGGGTGAGCTGGGCTACGAGAAACAGGCCACGGCCGCCTTCGTCCATGCTCCGGGCATGCCTCAGCCGAGGAGCGGTGCTGCTGCCATCGGCGACCTCACAGGTCAAGCGAGAGTCCCGAAGCAGCCGCAGTCGTACGGGCGGTGAGGCGTAGCGGATCGCGTTGGTGACCAGCTCGCTCACGATGAGCTCCGTCGTCATGGCCAATTCCTCAAGGCCCCAAGCTGCCACCTGGCGGGTCGCCCGGGCTCGGACATCACCGACGGCGGCCGGGTCCGAGGGCACATCCCACGAGGCGACATGGTCGGCCCCCAGAGCGTGCGTGCGCGCCAGGAGAAGGGCGATGTCGTCGGGTTGAGGCACGGGCACGAGCTGCTCCACGGCGGACGCGCACAGTGCTTGGAGGTTGGAGTCGGGCTGGGACAGCACATCGCCGAGACGTGACATGCCGGGGTCCATGGCGCGGTCGGCTCCCTGAACGAGGCCGTCGGTGTAGAGACCGAGCAGGCTGTTCTCGGCGAGCTCGATCTCGGTGGCTTCGAACGCGAACCCTCCCAGCCCGAGCGGAGGCCCAGCGGGAAGCTCCGGGAAGTGGACGTGTCCGTCGGGGGCGACGACGACAGGAGGCGGATGTCCGGCCCGGGCCATCGTGCAACGTCGCGTGACCGGATCATAGACGGCGTACAGACAGGTCGCTCCGAGGAAGGCCGTGAGAGCCCGGTTGGACGACTCGTTGCCGGTCTCCTCCTCGCTCAGCCGGAGCACGAGGTCGTCGAGGTGGGCCAGCAACTCCGCAGGGGGCATATCCATGGCGGCCAGGGTCTGAACCGCGGTGCGCAGCCGGCCCATGCTCGCGGCCGCGGTGATGCCGTGGCCGACCACATCGCCGACGACAAGGCCCACACGGGCGCCGGACAGAGGGATCACGTCGAACCAGTCGCCGCCGACCCCGCCTGTCGCGTCCGCCGGCAGATAGTAGGAGGCCACCTCCAGCGCGGTTCCGCCCGTCAGGGCGTGGGGCAGCAGACTGCGCTGAAGGGTGACTGCTGCCGCGTGTTCCCGGCTGTAGCGGCGGGCGTTGTCGACGCACAACGCTGCTCGCGCCACCAACTCGCGGGCCAATAGGACATCGTCCGGCTGGAACGGGACGGGATTGAGCGAACGGGCGAACGTGGTGAGGCCCAGGGCAGTGTTCCGCGCTCGCATCGGCACGGAGATGAGGGAGTGCAGTCCGAACTCGCGGATGCGTGCCACCCTGGCAGGCTGTTCGGCAACCCACAGGGCGTCCGCCGGGTCGAGGACGGGGATGAAGATCGGATCGCCGTTGATGAGCAGGCTCACGTCGTGCGGCGGGGGCAGGAAATCGACCTTGGCCCCGATCCGCGCCACGGCCTCCGGGCAGCCCTCGCGCACTGAGCTCAGTCCGGCCCGGCGCATCGCCGGCCTGGTGGGTGCCGGTCCGGCATCGCTCAACCACGTTCCATGTCCCTCCGTGCTGAGGACCGGCTCCAGCAGATCGACGATGACGAAGTCCGCGAAGCGGGGAACAGCGAAGTCGGCCAGCTCCTGGGCCGTCCGCATCACGTCCAATGTTGTGCCGATGTTGGTCCCGGCCTCATTGACCATCGACAAGAGCCGGCGGGCACTCCACCGCTCGGTGACGTCCAGGACCATGTAACAGACCCCGGTGACGGAGTTGTCGGCGTCCACCAGGGGGAAGAAGGAAGTGGAGTATGCGCGTTGGCGGTGTGGGTCGGCCCAACTCCATCCCACGTACTCGTAGTCGGTGACCGGGATTCCGGTCGCCAGCACCTTTCGCATGATGCCCTCGAGGGTGTCCGCCTGCAGCCCCGGCAGCAACTCGCTCAGACGACGGCCCAACCGCTGCTCACGGGGCACACCGCCGAATCGTTCCAGGGTGTCGTTCAGCCAGACGTAGCGCAGCTGCAGATCCATCAGCGCCATGCCGACCGGCGAGCGAGTCAGGAAGCCGTCGAGGACGGACTGGCCCACCGCCCATTGCGGCCTCTGCTCCCGTGCCGAGATCAGAAAACACTCGTCTCCGCCGAGGCGGAAGGACGCGGACACCCGCAGGTCGACTTCGATACGGCTGCCGTCTCGGTGCCGTACGGGGATGAGACCGCTCCACCCCATTCCCGCGCGGCACCGCTCTGCGACGCCTGCCACACGTGCCGGATCCCCGGGCATCGCGAGCAGACACGCGGCGGAGCCGCCGACAACCTCTGCAGCGGGGTAGCCGAGAAGGGCTTGAGCGCCCCTGGTCCAGCCGACCACGACGCCGTCTGCGGATACCACCGCTGCCGCGTCAACGGACGCATCGAAGAGATCGCGCGGCCCCGCGGAAGTGGGCCCGTCGGAACCTTTGCGCACAGAAGCCATCGTTTCCATCCCTTACACGTGACCATGTTCCTGCTTGCCCGCCCGATGTGCACGGTCTGGGCGGACGGCGGCCGAGCCGCCCCGGCGGGCCCCGGCCGGCGCCTACCGTGCTTCTGGACACGCCCACGGACCTGGGACCGGACCGAAGTGATCCACGTCGTCGCGCCTGCCGTCATGACGGCAGCGCCACGGGAGACTCGCTTCCCGCGGTGGGTGCTGTGCCGGCCGAGGACGGCATGCCGGCTCGAAAGCGGAGGGACATCCGACGAACCGGCCTTCGCCGCCAAGCCCGACCTGGCCAAGGCGATGGTGCTGCGGGCGCTCGCCCCTCCGCTGCCGATCGCCTGGGTGACCGCGGATGCCGCCTACGGCAAGGAGTGGCGGCCGACCGCATGCTGGAAGGGGGTCCCAGCAGCAAGTACTGACGGGACATCAGCCGCCACACTCACCCGAATCATCTTTGACCAGGGAAAACGTCAAGGTAGTGCTGGAGTACTAACCCGCGTGCCGGTCCCGCACGGCATCGGCCACGGACGCCGCGGCGCGCACGAGCGCCGCCGTGGCCGTCGAACGGGACTGCTGCGGCCAGGCGATGACGAGGACCGCGGGCGGGGCGTCCGGGATCGGCCGGTAGACGACGCCCGGGCGCGGGTAGCGGGCGGCGACGGAGGCGGGCAGCAGGGGGACGACGTCGCCCAGTGCGACGAGTGTGAGCAGTTGGGCGAGGTCGCGGCCCGCACTGCGGATCTCGTCCAGGTACCGATGCACGTCGCCGGGGCGCAGGCCGAGGTCGGCGAGGGTCAGGCGGTCCCGGGCGGCGAGCGGGTGGGTCGCGGCGAGGGCCGCGACGCGCGGTTCGGTGGCCAGCGTCTCGGTGTCCAGGCCGGTGTGGTCGAAGGGCTCGTGGACCAGGGCCGCATCGGCTTCCCCCTGGCGCAGGAGTCGCGGCTGTTCCTGCCAGTCGCACAGCCGCACGGCGACCGGTACGGCCGCAGGCTCGGACTCGAAGCGTGCCAGGATCGGCTCCAGCAGTCCCGCGTCCCCGTCGGCCTTGACCGCCAGGACCAGCTGCGGCTCCGGGGCGGCCGCGCGCTGTGCCCGCCGCCCGGCGGCCTGCAGGGCGTCCAGAGCGATCCTCGCCTCCGCGAGGAGCACCGTTCCGGCCCGGGTCAGCACCACGCGGTGGGTCGTCCGCTCGAAGAGGGTGACGCCCATCTCCGACTCCAACTGGCGGATCGCGCGCGACAAGGGTGGCGGGGAGATGCCCAGGTGCTCGGCGGCGCGGGCGAAGTTGAGCTCCTCGGCGACGGCGACGAAGTAGCGCAGCGGGCGGGATTCCACGCTCTCCCCCTCCGATCGGTATTACCTTGAGGGTAACAAGCCGGAGCGGATCGATCCTTCAGTTCGGGCGCGCCACGCAGCAGGCTCGACGACATCCAGTGAAGCATCCCTCTTGGAGTTGTTCATGATCGTCGTCACCACCCCGACCGGCCAGATCGGCCGACAGGTCCTCGACCGTCTCCTCGACGCTCCGGACGGCACAGCGGGGATCCGGGTGATCGCCCGCGACCCCGCTCGCCTCTCCGCGCGAGTGCGCCAACACGTCGAGGTCGTACAGGGATCGCACGCCGATCCCGCCGTCCTGAAGGAGGCATGCGCCGGCGCCGACCGCCTGTTCTGGCTGGTGCCCCCGACACCCGCGGCCGACAGCGTCGAGGGCCACTTCCACGACTTCACCGAGCCACTGCGCGAGGTGATCGGGCGCCACGGCGTCGAGCGGGTCGTCGGCGTCTCGACCCTGGGCCGCGGAGTGGCGAAGAACGCCGGGCAGATATCGGCGTCGCTCGTCATGGACGAGGCGATCGCGGCCACGGGTGCGCACTACCGGGCGCTGTGCCCGCCGTTCCTGATGGACAACCTGCTGGGCCAGGCGGAGTCGATCCGCAACGCGGGTGTGTTCTTCCTGGCACTGGCGGAGGACCGCGTTCTGCGCACCTGCGCCACCCGCGACATCGCCGCCACGGCGGCCCGGCTGCTGCTCGACGGCTCCTGGACCGGGCAGGACGACGTCCCGCTGGTCGGACCCGACGACCTGTCTCCCGAGGGCATGGCACGGGTCGTCTCCGAGGTGCTCGACCGCCCGGTACGCGTCCAACGGACCAGCAGCGCGGACTACAAGGCGACGGCGCTGCGCTTCGGGGCGAGCGAGGCCTGGGCGCAGGGACTGGCCGACATGGCGGAAGCCCTGAACGACCAGGGCTTCTACGGTGACCTCGAGCCGAGCACACCCGAGTCCGCGCCGACCGGCTTCCGCCAGTGGTGCGAGGAGGTACTCAAGCCGGCTGTCCTGACCTAGAGCGCCTTCGGATCAGGCCGGCTTTGAGCCGCGGGGCCTGACCAGTGCCGGTGAGCGGGGCTTGGCGCGTGCGGCTGCACGGTGGAGGAGGACGTCGACGCCATGGGGTCCCTCTGGTCCACCCCCCGTTCGAGCGCAGTCGAGAACTCGGAGGGTCGGCAACCGACGACAACGCCGGAGTGAGCACCTCCCTGCTCGAGCAAGCCCAGCTTGGGGGCGTGCGTTCCAAACCCCGCTCTCCCGGGAGGATCCCAAAGCCCGCCCTAGCCCCTGAACCCGTCCTGGTCCCGTCGGCCTCGCCGGGGCTGAGGACGGCCGCCACGGCCACCCGAGCGACGACGCGACGGCACAGAGGGTGTCTCGGCACTGCTGAAGCCCGGCCCGGTCGGGGCGCTGAAGCCGCTGGGCACCACCGGTGCCGTCGCCGCGGCGGCAGGCGCCGACGTCTGCGCGGCCGACGTGGCCGGCTCGCGCGTACGGGGCAGGGCGCGGCCGACGACACGGGTGTGGGTCATCAACGGGGCGCACGCCGCGCACACTTCCAGCAGAGTCCAGACCTGACCGACGGCCGGGTCGTGGCGCAGGACCAGGACCACGCTGCCCGCGCAGTGCACCTGACTCCCCTCGTGGGCTGCGCACTCTGCCTGCCGGCAGGCACAGGCGGCGTCCGGGTGCACGCTGGCCGCCCGGGCGTGCGCGGCCGCGTGGGCTTCGGCAAAGCGGCGCAGCGCTCCCAGGTCACGGGAGCGGGGCGGCATGCCGCATGGGGAGGAGCACGTCACGGAGGCGGTACGGTCGCTGTGGCCGGAGACCCTGATGGTCCACATCCGTCCCGGGCGGCGTGCGGCGGGAATTTCGGGGTGCGCGAGATCCAAGGTCGGCAGTCCTTCAGCAAAGGGGTGGTGTGCGCGACGGCGCGCGGCACCATACGTACCCCGCCCTCCGGCCTGTCATCCATCGGTTGCGTCGCAGGCGCTCGCGAGCAACGACTCGTAAACGCGGGGTCCGGAGTTCTGTCCGGGTGCCGTGATCATCCCATAGCGCCGTAGTGGTGGCGTACGAGCTCACGCCGACGCGAACGGATTCCGCGGGAACGGCCGGCACACGTGAGGCTGAAGCCAAAGCCCCCACGGTCACTATGGCCCGGCGAACATGTCCGCCGGCGCCCTCTGCTTCGTCCTCGCTCAGTCGTACGGGTTGTGATCCAGTCCTACGGGCTGTGACCCGGGTGCTGTGCCCGGCCGATCAGTACGTCCCACCCACGGCATCCAGCCACCTAGGGTCTGTGCTCCTGGCCCAGGGTGTTCGGGCACCTCACCGCGAGGGCCGCGATGTCGTCGTCGAGCCTTCCGCCGCTGTAGTCGAGCAGGTCCCGGTGAAGCCGGTCGAGCAGCTCGCGCGGCGGCTCCGGGCCCTGGCGCCGCATCCACTCCGGCAGCGGAAAGAACTCGCCGGTGCGGTCCCGGGCTTCCGATACGCCGTCGGTGTAGAGCAGCAACTGGTCACCTGGGACGAAGGCGACGGTGTCGACGCAATAGTGCTCGCCGATGAGCGCTGCGAGATTGAGAGGCGGCGAGGCGATGGTGGGCTCCAGGACGCGGATCTTCCCGCGATGCGCAAGCAGTGGCGGGGGGTGCCCGCAATTGAGAATTTTGACGTGGCCGCCACCGCGTGGGATCTCGGCGATGAGAGCGGTGGCAAAGTGCTCCGGCCGATCCTGGGTCGGAAACGCAGCACTATGGCGGGCGATGCTGGTCTCGAGGCGATGGATGATGTCCCGCAGATCGGGCTCGTCGTACGCGGCCTCCCTGAAGCAGTTGATCACTGCCGAGGCCGCCCCCACGGCGGACAGACCCTTGCCCCGAACGTCGCCGATGAGCAACCGGACCCCGTACCGTGTGCCGGCCGCTTCATAGAAGTCGCCGCCGATCCGGGCCTGCTCCTGGGCCGCCAGATACAGCGACTCCATCTCGACGTCCTCGATGCGGCGCGGCAGGGGGCGCAGCAGCACCTTCTGGGCTGCGTCCGCGACGAGCCGGACCTGGAGGAGTATTTCCTCCCGCTGGAGTCGGACATGGCTTGCGTATGCGGCCGCCAAGGTGACCGCGATGATCGCAGCCGATGTGTACTGCGTCCCCAGGTCGGTGTAGAAGAAGCTGAGGCTGATCATGACCAGCAGGCAGAACGTCCCCAACAGGATCGTGGGGAGCACGGGCCACATTGCGGCGGCAAGAGCCGGCGCGGCGGGCAGTAGGCGGCTGAAGGCGATCTCCCTGGGGGTGGAGAACGCCAGGCCGGCGATGAGGGCGGTAAGGATCAACGGCGACAGCCGGGCGACCTCCCACCGGCCGCCGTAGGAGGGACGACGGTGCCGCAGCCGTCCAGACATGATCACAAAGTGCATCATATCGGTCAAAGCGGGCATCGAGCTTTGGTGGATCATGCACTTCATGCGTGGCGATCGACCAATCGAACCGCGGAAGCGCGGTCCGCTCGATCGAGAGATACGGCAGCGCGACGAAGACCGCCGGGAGTGAAACGACCTCGCACCCGCCGATCCGATCATGGTTCGCCGCGCAGCTCACCTCCGCCCATTTCCGGGAGATGCGAGGCAGGCGCGCACAGGATCCCGCCGACCCGGCCACCGCGGCGCAGGCCGCGCAACGCATGCCTGAGCACGCGTCCGAGGCCGAGCCAGGCGGGGATCGCTCCTCGACGGGGGCATGGCCACTCGGGATCGCCAGTGCTAGAAAGGTCACATGGCGAATCGTTTCGCCGGTTTTCGACGCATGTCGCTGAGGCCACTGGTCACAAAGAGCCCGCGAAGCGTAGCCGGGCAGGTCTTCGTTTTCCAGGTGGCCCTGGTAGTGCTGCTCGTGGCCTGCGGCGTGTTCGCCCTCGCCCTGCAGTCGAAACGGGACACCACCGCCGAGGCCATACGCCGCTCCATAGCCGTCGCGCAGACGTTCGCACACTCTCCCGGTGTCCTTGCGGCACTGCAGACCCCTGAACCGACCAAGATTCTCCAGCCGCTCACCGAGGCGGGGCGCAAGGCTGCCGGTGTCGACTTCATCGTGGTCATGGACACCAAGGGCATCCGCTACACCCATCCCCTGCCGAATCGCATCGGAAAGCGGTTCGTGGGCAACATCGCGCCGTCGCTGGCGGGGAAGGTGTACACGGAAAGCGTCCACGGCCCGCTGGGCCACGAGGTACAGGCCACCGTCCCCATCGAGAACGAGAACGGCAAGGTGGTGGCCCTCGTCTCCGCCGGGCTGAAGGTCAAGAACGTGACCCATCAGGTCTGGCGGCAACTACCGATCATCCTGGGCACCGGGGCCGGGGCGCTCGTGCTGGCCACAGGCGGGACGGCACTGGTGAGCAGGCGGCTGCGGCGGCAGACCCACAGCCTGGCCCCGGACGAGATGACCCGCATGTACGACCACCACGACGCGGTGCTGCACTCCGTGCGCGAAGGGGTGCTCATCGTCGCCGACGACGGGCGGCTGTTGCTGGCGAACGACGAGGCGCGACGGCTGCTGGAGCTGCCCCCGGACGCCGAGGGACGGCGCGTGTCGGAGCTGTCGAGCCTCGACCCCGAGACGGTGGCGCTGCTCGACTCCGGGCGCGAGGCCACTGACGAGGTGCACTTCGCCGGAGAGCGGCTGCTGGCGGTCAACCAGCGCCCCATGGATCGCTACGAAGGTCCCAGGGGAACGGTGGTGACGCTGCGCGACTCCACCGAGCTGCAGGCGTTGACCGGCAGGGCTGAGATCGCGCGGGAACGTCTCAAACTGCTCTACGACGCCGGGCTCGGCATCGGCACGACTCTGGACGTGCTGGGCACCGCCGACGAACTGGCGCGGGTTCCGGTCCCCCGGTTCGCCGACTTCGTCACCGTGGACCTGGCCGACGCCGTCCTGCACGGCGAGGAGCCTGCCCCCACGGCAACTGACATCCGACGCACCGCCGTCTACGGCATCCGGGACGACCATCCGCTCTACGAAAAGGGCCGGCTGATCGACTTTCTGCCGTCCACGCCCCAGGCGCGCGGCTACGGCAGCGGCCACGCCGAGTTGGTGACCGACCTGTCGACCGCCACGGGCTGGCACGCGCAGGACCCGGAGCGCACCAAGGAGATCATCGACTACGGCATCCATTCCCTCATCGCCGCCCCGATCCAGGCCCGCGGCGTCGTGCTGGGCATGGCCAACTTCTGGCGCTCCAAGGAGCACGAACCCTTCGACGAGGAAGAGCTGTCGCTGGCGGAGGAACTGGTGGCCCGTGCCGCGGTCAGCATCGACAACGCCCGCCGCTACACACGCGAGCACGCCCTGGCGGTCACCCTTCAGCGCAGCCTGCTGCCGCGGGCCCTGCCCGAGCAGAGCGCCGTCGAGGTCGGCTACCGCTACCTCCCCGCCCAGTCGGGCGTGAGCGGGGACTGGTTCGACGTGATCCCCCTGCCGGGGAGCCGGGTGGCACTGGTCGTCGGCGACGTGGTCGGCCACGGCCTGCATGCGGCCGCCACGATGGGCCGTCTGAGGACCGCGGTGCACAACTTCTCCACGCTCGATCTGCCGCCCGATGAGCTGCTGAGCCATTTGGACGACCTGGTCGGCCGTATCGACCTGGACGAGGAGAGTACGGATGGCGCCGCGGGCATCCTGGGCGCCACCTGTCTGTACGCGATCTACGACCCCGTGACGCGCCGCTGCGTCATGGCGCGGGCGGGGCACTTGGCGCCCGCGCTCGTCCAACCCGACGGAACCGTCACCTTCCCGGACGTGCCGACCGGGCCGCCTCTGGGCCTGGGCGGCATGCCGTTCCAGACCGCCGAACTGGAGCTCGCGGAGGGCGCCCAACTCGTCCTGTACACCGACGGCCTCATCGAGGACCGCAGGCGTGACCTGGACGTGGGAATGGAAATGCTGCGCCAGGCACTGGCGGGCCACCCCGACCGGCCGCCCGAGGAGAGCTGCCAGGCTGTCCTGGACGAACTGCTGCCCGGGCGTCCCAAGGACGACGTCGCTCTGCTCATCGCCCGCATCCGGGGGCTGCCGCCCGACCGGATCGCCGACTGGGATGTGCCGCTCGACCCGGCCGCCGTCTCTGGGATGCGCGACGCCGTGTCCCAAAAGCTCGACGAGTGGGGTCTATCCGAGCTCGGCTTCAGCATGGAACTCGTCCTGAGCGAGCTCATCACCAATGCCATCCGCTACGGCACCGAGCCGATCCACGTGCGGTTGATCCTCGACCGTACGCTGATCTGCGAGGTGGCCGACGGCAGCAGCACCTCGCCTCATCTGCGCTACGCCGCGACGATGGACGAGGGAGGCCGGGGCCTGTTCCTGGTGTCGCAGATAACCGAGCGCTGGGGCACCCGGTACACGCCCCAGGGCAAGGTGATCTGGGCCGAACAGGCACTGCCGGACGCCAATGAGGGGCCCGGCCTGTCGCTTGCCGACGCGGAGGCGCTCTTCCCGGACGACGGGGCAGCCGACCCGGGAGCCCCGGCGTGACGACGGCTCGGCCCAGGACGACGCCGTTGCTCTTGGCGCCTTCTCTCTCGGCGCCGACGACTCGTCGAGTACTACCTGGCGGGGTCTGACTGAGTGAGCGGTTCGTACATGACGACCTGTGGGGTGTCTTCCGGCGGACGGTGCCTCCCACCGCAGGAGAGGGGACGAAGGGGACCCCGGACGGCACCGACGGCACGAACGATCCCCCGCCGGACGGGATACCGGCCGGTCCACCCGCCGCGGACGTGCAAGGTACGCAGGTGTGTCAGGAATGCTTTGGCGCCTCCCGCGCTGTCGGCAGGATCAGGATGTCGGTGCCGAGGCGGTGAGCATCGGGGATCCGGGCCGGGGCGATCGGGTTGATCATTCATTCGTTCAAGGAATTGCTGGGTGCCGGTGGCACCAAGCGGCGGAGCTGCTGTGTCCATGGGTCAAAAGCCCGGGAAGAGGGTGCCAGGTCGTCACCGGTGACTGGGCCGTCTGTGGTCGGTGGGTCCTGGAGGTGGTTGCGGCCGTAGAGCAGACACGTCGATCCGCTCCCACAGCAGAGCTGTCTCGGCGGGAGGAACTGAAGGACGAGCACTCGGTCGTCCCGGTCCTCACCGATCTCGAAAAGCGCCCACGGGAGGTCGGTGCGCAGTTGACCGGTGAACGTCGCCGGACCGCCGTCGGTGTGGAAGCGGACGGTGAGCACGCCCGATTCACTGCGGCTCATCGCGATGTTCTGGAAAGCGCCGAAATCGCCGGGGCTCTGGCGGGCATCAAGGCTCCTTGTGTCGGTTGGCGCTGCCCCGCACCGCCCTTCCACACAACCACCGCATCGAGCTGTCACGCAGCTTTTGCGCAGTCGCATCGCGTACATCGGGTATACGCCACGCTTATGGCCGCCCGACGTCCCCGCTCCGCACTCGGCAGCCGAACACGATGAAAGAAGGGTCCGTTCGCCGTCGCGAAACACCGTGATGGCCCACTCTGCCCTCAAGCCCAGATGCTGCAACGGGCGATCGTCCTCGCGGGGTCCGCGGCATCGAGATGCCGACGCAGGGAATCCACAGCTAAATGGATGAAGGGGCGGAGAGGCCGTCGGGAGTTCGCGGCGTCCGCCGCGCACTTCCCTGAGCGAAGATCAACTCTGCAGGAAAGGTTGGAACTCACATGGACCAGCGCAGGCTGCGAGACCTCCAGGTGTCAGCCATCGGCCTCGGCTGCATGGGGATGTCCGCCTTCTACGGCACGACCGACGAGGACGAGGGCATCAAGACCATCCGACACGCCCTCGATCTGGGCATCGACTTCCTCGACACCGCGCAACTCTACGGGCCGCTCACCAACGAGACACTTGTCGGTCGGGCCATCAAGGGACACCGCGACCAGTACGTGATCGCCACGAAGTTCAACTACCGGATGGACGACGCCGTTGCGGGCGACATCAGCACGATCGGGCGCCAGGACGGCTCCGCCGAGCATGTGCGCAGCTCGATTCACGGCTCGCTCAAGCGGCTCGGAACCGACCATGTCGACCTCTACTACCAGCACCGCGTGGACCCTGACGTGCCGATCGAGGAGACCGTCGGCGCCATGGCGGAGTTGGTCGCCGAGGGCAAGGTGCGCCACATCGGTCTGAGCGAGGCGGGGCCGGAGACCATCCGCCGTGCGAACGCCGTTCACCCGATCACGGCGGTGCAGACCGAATACTCCCTGTGGACACGCGATCCGGAGGCGGAGGTCCTGCCCACCTGCCGGGAACTCGGAATCGGGTTCGTCCCCTACTCGCCCCTGGGCCGCGGCTTCCTCGCGGGCCGGTTCTCCTCCCCCGACGAACTCGAGGAGGGCGACTTCCGCCGCAGTGGCCCCCGCTTCACCGGCGGCAACCTGGAGGCGAACCTCAGGCTCGCGGAGAAGGTGAAGGAAATCGCCGCGGAGAAGGACGTGACGGCGGCGCAGCTGGCGATCGCCTGGGTGCTGGCGCAAGGCGACGACCTGGTCCCGATCCCGGGCACCAAGCGCCGCACCTATCTCGATCAGAACGCCGGCGCTGTGGACGTGGAGCTGACGAAGGAGGACCTGGCCCGAATCGAGGCCGAACTTCCGAAGCCCGCCGGGGAGCGCTACGACGAGGCCGGCATGAAGTCCGTGAACCTCTGACACTCGCCTATCCGGACACGGGCACCGGCCCGGGGCGATGGCTCCGGGCGGGCGGGCTCCAAGCACCCGAAGGACGACTCGAACGGGCACCAGCACCCGCGGGAGCCGTTCGATAGAGGACCTCGATCGAACGATAAGGAAGCGGGCTTGGACAGGCATTGGCCGGCAAGGTCAGGATGCTGGGCATGATCTCCGTCTTCACGGACGACGAGCCGCCGTGGCCGGAAGCGGGGATGTTTCCGAGGAGTTCGCATGCTGATTCCGTGCGCCCCGCAGGTGTGCACACCGCCGGCCGGTCCAGGGATCGCGTCCCCTCTCCGCCTGACGCGGACGCAGGCTACCGGGCGGTCGGGCCGCTCAGGGGCTCTCGGCCTTCCATCCGGAGCAGAATGCCCCATTCATGGCATGTGACGCGCCCGGGATACCGGAAACCGTGGATACCCTGGCCCGCCCGGCGAAGCGGCCCGCGATTCGCCGGTGGAAATCCGACGAACTCCGGCTGCCCTGGCGCACGGTCGCGTCGGCGGCCATCACTACGTCGGTCGGGTTGGCCGTACTGGTGGCCGCGGGGACGCTCACGCACCAGACGGTGCTCGTACCGCCGCTCGCGGCCACGATGGCGATCGTCACCGCGACTCCCGACTCGCCTCTGGCGCAGCCCCGCCATGTCATCGGCGGCCACATGCTGTCCTGCCTCGTCTGCTTCGCGGTGCTCGCCCTCGGTTGGCACGGCCCTTGGGCCGCTGCCGTGGCCTGCGGGATCGCCTATGGACTTGTGCTCGTACTCAAGGCGGCCCATCCGCCAGCCATGGCGACCGCCGTCATGATCATGCTCACCAGTCCGCCTGCAGGCCGCTTCGTGCCCCTCTTGGCCGCCGGTGCGGTGCTGCTCGTCGTGGTGCAGATGGTCTCCGCCCGTCTGCAGCGAGGGATCTACCCCATCTCCTGGTGGTGAGCTGACACGGTCGTGAACCGGCAAGGTGGTGACGCGCAAGGCCCTCTGAGGCACCGTCAGCAGGTCAGGGGGAGAGCCGGTCGAGCCGGCTGACCTTCAACGTGTCGCCGTCGCGCAGCAGCTGCACGACGAGGTCGACCGTCGGCCGCGGCGCCTTCGCGCCGCCACTCACTTTGTCGATGTGGATGTTCTCGTGGTGCCCACAGCAGGGTGTCGACCTGATCATCGGGGTTCTGGTCGGTGGCGCCCTGTTCCATGAGTCCGGGCCATCCGTAAATGACTGGCGCGCATCTTGATGCAACGGGACGATCCGGAGTGTCCGGGCCGACGCGAACCCCTGTGATCGCGCTCCGCCTGCCGGAGAGGGAGTTGTGATGACCGTTGTCGCGTCCGAGTCGTCCGGGGCTAAGCCCGAAGTCCGCACGGCGGCCGGGGCGCTGCGCGGCACCCGGGAGGCGGATGTGACGGTCTTCCGCGGCATCCCGTTCGCCGGGCCGCCGGTCGGCTCGCTGCGTTTCGCCGCGCCGCGGCCGGTACGGGGATGGGACGGGGTGCGGGCGGCGGTGTCGTACGGACCGCCGCCCCCTCAGGGCGGCCATTTCGGCATGGACGCGCTGGCGCAGGACGCGTTGGGCGACGACTGGCTGACGGTCAACGTCTGGTCGCCCGAGCCGGGCCCCGGCGCAGGGTTGCCGGTGATGGTGTGGATCCAGGGCGGCGCCTACACGATCGGCATGTCCGGTCTTCCCGAGTACGACGGCGGCCGCCTGGCGCGTGAGAGCGGCGTCGTCGTGGTGACGTTCAACTACCGTGTGGGTCTTGAGGGTTTCGCGCAGATCGAGGGGGCGCCCGCCAACCGGGGTCTGCTTGACCAGGTCGCCGCTCTGGAGTGGGTGCGTGACAACATCCGGGCCTTCGGCGGCGACCCGGACCGCGTCACGGTCTTCGGCCAGTCGGCGGGCGCCGGGTCGGTCGCCGCGCTGCTGGCGATGCCGAGTGCGGCCGGGCTCTTCGGCCGGGCCGTCGCGCAGAGTGTGCAGGGCACGTTCTTCTCGCCGGAGCTCGCCGCCGACATCGCCGCCTCCTGCGCCGCCGAGTTGGGGCTGAGGCCCACGGTGGCCGACCTGTCCACGGTGGACCCGGCCCGGCTGTCCGCCGCCGGTGATGCGGTCGGCGCCAAGATGGCCCAGTGGGCGGACCGCTGGGGTCAGGTCGCGCACAGGTCGATCCTGTTCTCGCCGGTCGTCGAGGGTGATGCTCTGCCGGTCACTCCATGGCAGGCCCTGACCAACGGCGCCGGCCGGGACATCGAACTCCTCGTCGGCCACACCCGCGACGAACAGCGGCTGCTCACCGCGCTCGACGGCCTGCTCGGCCAGGTGACACAGGAGCAGGCGGCGACAGCCCTGCACGTCTTCGGCCCCGGCCAGGACGGCGCACGCCGTTACCTCGACGGCTTTCCGGCCGCGGGCCCCGACGAGCTGTACGAACTGGTCCACTCCGACCGGCTGTTCCGCATGCCGAGCCTGCACCTCGCCGAGGCCCAGACCGCCGCCGGCGGCCGCGCCCACGTCTACGAGCTGACATGGCCCGCCCCGGGCATGGGCGGCGGCCTCGGCGCCTGCCACGGCCTCGACGTGCCGCTCGTCTTCGGCAACCTGGACCGCGGCCAGCCTGCCGTGCTGATCGGCGAAGGCCCGTCCCCGGAGGCAGAGGCGCTGTCCACCCGCATGCGCGCCGCATGGACGGCGTTCGCCGCCCACGGCGACCCCGGCTGGCCCGCGTACGACACCGGACAACGCCTCGTACAGCTCTTCGACACCCGGCCGGCCGTCACCGCCTACCCGGAGGAGACCTCCCGCCTCATCTGGCAGGACCACGCCTTTCCCGTACTGCCGCTACTCGGCCGGTAGCGTCAACCGGCCCGGACAGAGAGCCGCGTGAGCATCGCATCAGGCTCCGAACCGCCGGGCACTGACAACCGGTCCCGCCGCCGGAGCGGGAGCAGGACCTCTTCACGGCGTGCGCCGTCGCTCTCCGGCAGGACAAGACCTCGCCTACCAGGGGTTCATGGGCCAGCCGGTCGAGCTCCAGTTCAAGAAGGCCGGCGCCGCCCACTACAGCACGGTCAAGACCGTGAAGACGGACCAACGCCTGGCCCTGCCGGACCACTCTCCATGAGCATGCACACGATCATGTGCGGCGCCGGAATGATCAGTCGGCAGTTGGCCTGGTTCGGATGGCTGCAGGCGCGCTGCTGCGCGTTCGCCGTCGCCCTGTTCGCCGGTATGGCGGCCTCGAAACTCCTCCCTCCGCTGCCGGTGGCGCGCTATGACCTGCTGCTCGCGTACGGCGTCCTGCTCACCGGCGTGGGCTACGTGCTGGGATGGGAGACCAGGCGGGAGATGGTCGTCGTGGCCGTCTGCCACATCCTGGGGCTCGCCTTCGAACTGGTGAAAGTGCGGGTGGGATCGTGGAGCTGTCCCGAACCAGGAGTGGCGAAGGTCGCCGGCGCACCGCTGTACGGAGGCTTCATGTATGCCGCGGTCGGCAGCTGTGTCTGCCGGTCCTGGCGGTTGTTCGACCTGACGCTCACCGGCTACCGAGCCCGCGGTACCGCCGTGCCGGCCGTCGGTCTGTACGTCAACTTCGTGAGCCATCACTGGCTGCCGGACCTTCGCCTGCCACTCGGCGCCCTGCTGCTGGTCGTGACCACAGGGACATGGGTGCACTACTCGGTAGGCAGAAGGCGGCACCGAATGCCACTGGCGCTGTTCTTCGCCTTGATCGGTTTCTTCCTGTGGCCGGCCGAGAACATCGCCACCTATCTCGGGGCCTGGACATACCCGTACCAGCTCCATGGCTGGGAACCGGTCTCGGTGTCGAAGTCGATCTCCTGGGCCTTGCTGATCAGCGTCACCTTCGTCATCTGTGGAGCCGGTCGGCCCGCTCCGGCCGAGCGAGGCCGAGCATCCTCTGCGCAGGGCGTTGGCACCGGCCTGACGACGACGAAGCACGGATGAAGGCGATGTGATGCCCCGTCCGGGCGCCATCGGCGTGACGACGATGGGTGACACCGTGCGGACGGCCGTCCCGGTCTCGCGCGGTGCGAGGACCGGGCCGGCCGTCATCTCCCCGGGTGTCAGCCCTGGCGGGCCTTGAACCGCGGGTTCTTCTTGTTGACGACGAAGACCACGCCCCGCCGGCGGACCACCTGCGCCCCGGGCTCGGACTTCAACGATCGCAAGGACTTGCGCACCTTCATGGCTCTGCTCTCCTTCTGCTGGACACGACCCGCGGTCAGCGCCGGGCCGAGGCCACGCGGCCGTAGCGACGCTCGAAGCGCTCCACACGGCCGGCGGTGTCCACGACCCGCGAGGTCCCGGTGTAGAACGGATGGCTCGCCGACGAGATCTCGACATCGATCAGCGGGTAGCTGGTGCCGTCCTCCCACTCGATCGTCCTCGCCGAGTGCGCGGTCGAACGAGTCAGAAACGCGACACCCGCGGCGCGGTCACGGAAGACGACCGGCCCGGATACGGGATGAATACGGGGCCTCATACGGTTTCCTTCCCTGCGACTGTCCGCCCGGTGGCGCCGGGCTTGGTTCAGCGTTCCTCGCGGAACGGGACGTGCTCGCCGGCCACCGGGTCGTACTTGCGCAGTACGAGCCGGTCGGGGTCGTTCACACGGTTCTTGCGCGTCACGTAGGTGACGCCGGTCCCGGCCGTCGACCTCAGCGTGACGACGGGACGCGCACTGTTGCGTGCCATGAGGTCCTCCTTCCGCCCACATCACGCGGTCTTGACTCGCGCATGTCAGCTACGTGTGCTGTAACAGCGGCCCCGGTCACCGCATTCCCGCCTTGCCGGAAGGTCCTGGCCCGGATTCGGTGCCTCTTCTTCAGCACCGGCTCCTCCGCTCCTTCGCCTCCATCGGGACCGACGGGGCGATCATCGCCACCGTCAGCACCGCGCTGGGCGCGGTCAGTGACCGGACCGATCCTGGAGGAATGAGCTTCTCGGGGCAACGGGCAGGCCCGGTCGCCCAGGGTCACGACGGTGTGAGCGGAAGGGTGTCCGTATAGGCGTTCACCGGTGGAGAGATCCGCTTGGTGGCGCGGACGTCGAGAGCCGGGGCCGCCGACTTGGTGCCGAGCGTGCCCTGCGGGTGCCAGGTTCCCGTGACGGAGACCCAGGTGTCGTGGGGCAGTGCGGGCGCCCCGTACATCCGGATCCTGATGGACTGCGAATCCGCGGCGCAGCAATTGAAGATGATCCGGGTCAAATACCAGCCGCCGCCCTGCCGCGCCGGCGTGACGAAACCCGTCATCTGCAGGCTGCGGCCCTCGATGCTCCGCTCCCGGTCCTGCTGCACCCGCTGGGTGAAGTCCGTGAGGGTGATGGGCAGCGGCGAGGTCGCCGGCAGCCGGTCGAACCGGCTCTGCTCCTTGACGGCCTTCTCGTTGGCCCGTGAAGCGGTGTACGCGCCGAGTGCGGGAGGCGCGTAGAGGAGCAGGCTGAGGGCGGGAAGGAACAGCAGCCAGGCGATCCGGGGCGTGGTGGAGTGGTCGTGGTGACCGCCATGACCATGACCGCCGACACGGTCGTGGTCGCGCTCGTGCTCGTGCTCGCCTTCACGGCCGTCGTACGCGGGCTCGTGCGCGTCCGCCCGTCCGTCGAGGACCGCCGCCAGCAGGCCCAGTACGAGGAGCAGTGCGCCGGAGGCGATCAGCGCCGGACGCAGGCCCGCCTTCACGTAACGCAGATACAGGTCCGAGAAGAGGGAGGCGTGCAGGAGGCCGAGCCCGCAGAGGACCAGGAGCAGTACTTGTACGCGGTGTCTCACAGCAGGGCTCCTCCGATCAGCACGCTGCACGCAACCGCCACGACAACGGTCGCGGTGGAGAAGCGGAGGGCGAACGCCCGGCCGAAGGTGCCCGCCTGAAGGGCGATCAGTTTCAGGTCGACCATGGGGCCGACCACCAGGAAGGCCAGCCGTGCGGTGGGCGAGAAACCGGCGAGCGAGGCGGCGACGAAGGCATCGGCCTCGGAGCAGACCGCGAGGACGATCGCCAGCCCGGCCAGGAACAGCACGGAGAGCCAGGGCGAGCCGGAGAACGTGTCGAGGACCGAACGCGGCACGGTGACGTTGAAGGTGGCCGCCGCGACCGCGCCGAGGACGAGATAACCGCCCGCGTGCAGGAAGTCGTGCTGGAAGCCGCGGCGGAACTCGTTCCAGCGGCTGTGCCCCGGGTGATGACCCGTGTGGCGGGCCGCGGGCCGCAGCCACTCCTCGCGCCCCAGCCAGAGCCACAGCCAGCCCATCACGGCCGCGGTGACGAGCGAGGCGAGCAGCCGGGCGGCCACCATGGCGGGGCTGCCGGGGAAGGCGACGGCGGTGGCGGTCAGGACGACCGGGTTGATGGCGGGGGCGGAGAGCAGGAACGCGAAGGCCGCGGCCGGGGTGACGCCCCGTCGGATCAGGCTGTTCGCCACCGGCACCGACGCGCACTCGCAGCCCGGGAGGACGACACCGGCGGCGCTGGCGACCGGGACGGCGAGTGCGGGGCGACTGGGCAGGGCCTTGCTGAACACAGAGGCCGGCACGAACGCGTTGATCGCGCCGGACAGCGCGGTGCCGAGCAGCAGGAACGGCAGGGCCTGGACCGTGATGGCGAGACACACCGTGCGCCAGGCCCCGAAGGCCGGGGCGCCCAGCCACCCGGAGCGGGCGAGCTCGGCCGCCGCGGACGCGAAGCCCCACCCGACCGCCGCCCCGAGCCCGATGACGAGGAGACGGCGGCGGGGGACGCGGGTCTGCGATGCGCCGCTGGGGCCCGCAGGCAGCACGGCCGTGGGCGTCGCCCCCACCGACTCATCCGTCTGATGCATCATCACTCCGCCGTGCAGACATTCCCACCGAATACAACGCGGACCGTACTAGCAGGACTTGGTTCAAGTCGGTAACTATGACCGGTATGTCGCGGGTGGCGGGGGGCGCAGGGGTGACCTGCCGAGACCGCAAAGGGGTCTGCACTTCGCGAACGACCTTGATTCGCCGGCGGCGGAACCGAACCATCCCAGCAGGCGTGACGAGCAGTCAATGCGACTGCGTGCGCCGGGTGTTGAGCATGGAACCCCGTGCTCCCGCCCGTTCCGGTCCATCACCCCGCCATCCGCTCCCTCGAACCCGGGTCCGAGAACCTGCCACACAACGCAACGACGTAACGCGCGGGAAACCTTGACGATCGCTGTGCCGGATGCCACGATTCCGGCGCCGCCATGTTTACGTAAACATCCATCCGAGCCGAGTCCTGGCGAAGCTCTGCCGAAGCGTGTTTACGTAAACATGCTGTTGGGAGGTTGGTGAGGCAGAGAGGACTTGACCTCCAGAACAAGCTGCCTCGCAGGAGGCCTCCATCAAGTAGAGCCGGGGGCGCGGGCGCCAGGACCACACGCAGCACTCCCCCACGCCGCCAACCGGTACACCACCCGGTCATCGCAGGGCCCACCAACGGCGAGCCGACACCATCCGTCCGGCCCGGCACACCTTCCGACGGCCGCTCAGCCACGCGCAGGCTCCGCCATGCGCCGAGTCGCCATCCTCTGAAAGGGCAAGTCGATGCGCAAAATCCCCGCCAGAACCCGCTTCACCCCGCGGCTGCGGGCCGCCTTCGTGGCCATCCTGATCGCGGGCACCAGCGGCACAACCATCGCCGGCAGCCCCGCCTACGCCGCGCCGAGCGGAGACACGACCCAGTTCAAGGGGGTCAACTGGGCCGATCCCCGCGACAACTTCGCCGACGACCCCGTCGTGCTGTCCGGCCTGTCGACCTCCGACAGCTACGCACAGACCTACGCCAAGGCGAGCCGGGTGATCTCGGCATTCCGCGCGAACCTCGGCGCCAACACCGTACGGCTGCCCATCAACCCGTACACCGTCAACGGCGCCTACTGGAAGTCGTATCGCGCGGTCATCGACGCGGCGTCGGCCAAGGGCTTCAAGGTCATCGTCTCCTACTGGGAGGGCACGGGCTCCCGCAAGGACGGCTTCATCGACGACCCTGCCACCTACTGGCCCATGTGGAACACCGTGGTCGACGCGTACAAGGACGATCCGCGGGTCTACTTCGAGCCGATGAACGAGCCCCACGGCTACACCGACGCCGAGTGGGCCGACATCGCCGCGCGATGGCTGGCCACCTACCCCTCGGTCCCCCGCAACCGGGTGTTCGTCAGCGGCGCCGGCTACAACGACCACGTCACCTCCGTCTGCGCCGATCCGCGCCTGAAGGGCACCTACCTGTCGCTGCACCACTACGGGTTCTGGAAGGACTACGCCACCTACGACCAGTGGGTGGCCGACCTCAAGGAGCGCATCGGTGACTGCGCGGGCCGGACCGTCGCCGACGAGTTCGGCGCCCCGATGACCACCGGCCTCGACTACAACAAGCCGGCTCCCTCCAACAACTACATCAACTACGTTCAGGCCGTCACCGACACCTTCCGCCAGCTCAAGATGGGTTCCGTCTACTGGCCCGGCCTGCGTACCGACGACACCTACTCGCTGCAGACCCTGACAGGCGATCCCGCCCGGCCGTGGCTGGCCACCACCAACCAGTCAGGCGCCGACCGGCTCGCCTGGGGCTGGGGACGGGGCAAGCCTGTCCGACCCTGACAGGCCTTCGGCGTAACCGCCGACCGGCAACCGAATACGGTTGCCACCCCGCCCTGGCGGCGACCGGATCGGCTCGCCGTACCCGGTCCGCCGCACCCCCATGGTCTGCACTCGCCCGCACCCGAGCGCACTTCCCACGCATCGAGGCTCCGCCCCGGCAATCGGGGCGGAGGTGGTGCCGTCGCCTCCGGCACGTGTTCAAAGGCCACTTGGGGATTTGCCCTGACGTGATCGAAGAGCTTGGCCCAGGGCCCTCTCAGGCTCCAGAAGGACCCGGGGTCGGCGCGCTCAGGGGGTCGGGATGCCACCCGGCCGGGCCGGACGCCCGAGCCGGACCGGGACGCCCGGTGAGTACAGGACGCTGACCGGTTCGCCCAGCGGCGTGGGCATGTCGGCCGCTGCGAGCAGGTTCTCCTCGCACGCGAGGAGCTCCGCGCGGTGCAGCGGCCAGCGCGGATGCTCGTTCGGCAGATATCCGGTGTCGCCGAAGAACGTGTTGTGCATGCCCCAGCGGGCGGTCAGGAAGTGCTCCAACTCGGTGGGTTCCGCTACCGGTTCACCCCGGCGCACGACGATCCGGCTGTACGCGCCGCGCGGCCCGGGCCAGCGCCGGGAGCTGGTGTAGGTGATGAGGTCGTCGTCGGCATGGACGGCCATGCGGGACCACACGTACGGAAGCCGGAAGCCGGCCCTTCCCATCACTACGGGCACGAGCCTGGCGGCGTCCATCGACCGGAAGACCACGCCGCGCCGGCCATGTGCGTCCACGGAGTACAGGCGCACGTTCGTCTCCGGGAACGTGCCCAGATACGGCACCCCCGGCGACCCGAGCCAGCCGACCCGGTGCATCCGGAAAGCGACCAGGCCGACGTAGGTGATCCCGTCGAGCACGTCGGGGACGGTTCCGTCCGGCAACAGCCCGGCGACATCGGCCGGGTCGACAGCCCAGTGGACGAAGGCGAGATCGAGCCACTGCTGAGTGAGCAACGGCCGCTTCAAGGCCGTGGGGGCGTCCGGGGTGACGGGCTCGGATATCCGCGCGGTGGTCGACACCACACCAGCATCCCAGACCGGCGTATGCCGACCGTCGACCGCGGCCCTGGACGTGAACCAGCCTGCTCCGGCACCGGCTCCCTCGCCGGCGCGGACCGTGCGGCGCCATCTCGGCGACCGCCCGTACGTCGTCGTGACCACTCCATGGGCGGTGCGGCCGCGCACGCGGTCACGACGCCTCTGGCGGCCGAGGGCGCTCCTCCGGCCGGAATCGTCCTGGTGGACGCTTATCGCATCACCCCGGACCGGGAAGCCGAGCCGTCGCTGCCGGCCCTGCCCGCCCGGATCCCGCTGGCGGTGGGTGAGCGGTTCGCCACCATGGTGGACGACCGGACGCTGCTGACGCTGGGCGCGTACCCCGGACGTTCCGGGGCCGGCAGCCTGAACCGACCGAGGTTCCCACCCTGCTGGTGCGCACCACGCAGCCGCTGCCGCAAAGACCGGAGCACTGGTCGTCGTGGTCGTCCTGGCCTCGACCCCACGACACGGTGGACGTCCCCGGCACTCATCTGAGCGTGGTCGGCGTACACGCCCGGACGACGGCCGAGGCGATCCGCGATGGGACCGAAGCGCTCGGCCGTCCGCAGGCCGGCTGACGGCCGGAGCGAGGCGGGCACCTGCACAGCCGCGGTGGGTCTTATGCGCGATGGCCACGAGATGTCAGCCGGCAGCCCCCCGCTCACCAGCCGACCACGCCATCGCGTGGACGCCGGGGAGCGGGCGCCCGGGTACCAGGGGCAATATGGGAGATGTGGGCGTCCGGCGTGTGTCAGTGGACCGCCTCGTGGAGCAGTCGTCGGGCCGCGGGCTGGTGGCGATTCCGCTCGCGCTGATCGTAGTGATCACCGTGGTGGACATCCGCTCTCCTGCCGATGTCCATCTCGGGCCGTTGCTGGTGATCGCCCCCGCGCTCACCGCCTCCTTCTCCGGGCCACGGCTGACCGCTGCGGTGGGGGCTCTGGCGGTGGCTGCCCAGGCATTCATCGCGGTGTTGCACGGCGGGCTGACGACGACCAACCACATCTCGCAGATCATCGCCCTTTTCGTGCTCTCGTCACTGGTGGTTTTCGTCTGCTACGTACAGGAGCGGCGTGCTCGGGAGCTGAGCCGCGCACGATCGGTCGCCGAGACGGCGCAGCGGGTTCTGCTGCGGCCTCCGCCCCGCCGGATCGGACCGTTGCGGGTGGCCTGGCTGTATCTGGCCGCCGAGGACGAGACCCAGATCGGAGGCGACCTGTTCGCGGTCGCCCGCTCCGAGGATGCCTCCACCCGGGTGATCATCGGAGACGTGCGCGGCAAGGGCCTGGCCTCGATCGGTGAGGCATCGGTCGTGCTGGGCGCGTTTCGAGAGGGTGCCCATCGGTACGCCACGTTGCCCGAGCTCACGGCGGCTCTGGAGGTGAGCGTGTGCCGCGATCTGGAGGACGTGGCCGATACCAGGAACGACCCCGGCGAACACTTCATCACCGCGCTCGTACTGGACATCCCCGACGACGACTCACCAATCGAGTTGATCAACTGCGGCCATCCACCGCCCCTGCTGCTGCACGATGGCAAGGTCACGGTCCTGCAGGCCCGCCACCCCATACCCCCGCTGGGCATGTGCGCACTGCCCGCATCAAGCCACCGGCCCGACCCGTTCACCTTCGAATGCGGCGACATCCTGCTGCTCTACACCGACGGCGTCATCGAAGCGCGCTCACCGGCGGGTGCCTTCTACCCTCTCGCCGACCGGGTCGCCTCCTTCCCCACCTCCAGCCCCGACACCCTGCTGCACCACATTCACGACGACCTGCTCGCCCACGTCGGCGACCAACCCGCCGACGACGCCGCCCTCCTGATCATCGAACGCACCGCCTCCCACCACCTCCACCGACCGCACTTCACCCGCCCTGCCGACGGCCACCACCGGCTCTCCAAGGGACCCGCCCTACCCACAGAGGGCTGACCCCCTCCCCACAAGAACGCGCACATGGGAAGGTCCTCCGGTCACCGGAGGACCTTCCCATGGAGGACCTTCGACCGGTCTATTCGACCGTGGCCCAGTCGAGCGTGCGCTCCACCGCCTTCTTCCAGCCCGCGTAACCCTCCGCGCGCTGGTCGTCCGACCACTCGGGCTCCCAGCGCTTGGACTCCTGCCAGTGGGTGCGCAGTTCGTCGGTGTCCTGCCAGAAGCCGGTGGCCAGGCCCGCCGCGTAGGCGGCGCCGAGCGCGGTGGTCTCGGCCACGACCGGGCGGCTGACCGGTACCCCGAGGACGTCGGCCTGGATCTGCATGCACAGGTCGTTGGCGGTGACGCCGCCGTCGACCTTGAGCACGTCGAGGTGGACGCCGGAGTCCTGTTCCATGGCCTCGACGACGTCACGGCTCTGGTAGCAGATGGCTTCCAGAGTCGCCCGGGCCAGGTGGCCGTTGTCGTTGTACCGGGCGAGGCCGACGATCGCGCCGCGGGCGTCGGAGCGCCAGTAGGGGGCGAACAGGCCCGAGAACGCGGGGACGAAGTACACGCCGCCGTTGTCCTCGACGGTGCGGGCCAGGGTCTCGCTGTCGGCCGCGTTCTTGATGATCTTCATTTGGTCGCGCAGCCACTGCACCGCGGACCCGGTGACCGCGATGGATCCCTCCAGGGCGTAGATCGCCGGGCTGTCGCCGAACTGGTACGCCACCGTGGTGAGCAAGCCATTCTGCGAACGGACCAGTTCCGTACCGGTGTTGAGCACCAGGAAGTTGCCGGTGCCGTAGGTGTTCTTGGCCTCGCCGGGCGCGTAGCAGACCTGTCCGACGGTGGCCGCCTGCTGGTCGCCGAGCACCCCGGCGATGGGGATGGCGGCCTGCAGTGGCCGGGTGGTGCGCGTAACCCCGTACGCCTCCCGGTGGGACGAGGGGTTGATGGTGGGCAGCATCTGCCGTGGGATGTTGAAGAAGCCCAGCAACTCGTCGTCCCAGTCGAGGGTTTCCAGGTCCATCAGCATGGTGCGGCTGGCGTTGGTCACATCGGTGGCGTGGATGCCGCCGTGGGGGCCGCCGGTCAGGTTCCACAGGACCCAGCAGTCCGTGTTGCCGAAGAGGGCGTGTCCCTGCTCCGCCGCCTCGCGGACGCCGTCGACGTTCTCCAGAATCCACTGGATCTTGCCGCCGGAGAAGTACGTCGCCGGCGGCAGCCCCGCCTTGCGGCGGATGACGTCGCCCTGGCCCGAGCGTTCCAGGGCCGCGGCGATGGAGTCGGTGCGCGTGTCCTGCCAGACGATGGCGTTGTAGTAGGGGCGGCCGTTGCGCGGATCCCAGACAACGGTGGTCTCACGCTGATTGGTGATGCCGATCGCCGCCAGGTCTTCCGCCGACAGGTTCCCGTGCCGCAGAGCGTTCTGCATCACGGAGTTGGTGCGCTCCCAGATCTCCACCGGGTCGTGCTCGACCCAGCCCGAGCGCGGAAGGATCTGGGCGTGCTCCAGCTGGTGCTTCGCCACCTCGTTGCCGGCGTGGTCGAAGATCATGAAACGAGTGCTGGTGGTCCCTTGGTCCACCGCGCCCACGAAGTCCGCCATGGCGTCTCGCCTCTCTGGTGGGTGTCAGTCCTCGGGGGCGGGGACACGTCCGGGGGGCTCGGGCTCTGCCGTGGGCAGGAACCGACCGATGAAGAGCTTGTACAGGCCGGCGCCGAGCACACCACCGATCAGCGGACCGACGATCGGCACCCAGTAGTAGAGGTTCCCGTACTGATCTCGCCATGCTCCGCCGTACCCCGTGATGAAACTGGCCAGCCGGGGACCGAAGTCACGTGCCGGGTTGATCGCGTAGCCCGCGAGGGTGCCCCATGCCATGCCGATCCCCACGACGACCAGGCCGATGATGAACGGGGCCATGTTGGCGCCGGGGGGCGTGTTGAGCAGGTCCGTGATCGCCAGGATCAGCAGCAGCAGAATCGCCGTGCCGATGACCTGGTCACGAAACGCGCCCCACTCGTAGACCGGCAGGTTCGTATTGCCGTTGGCGGGGAGCGTCGAGAACACGAACTGTGTCTTGATGGTGTGTCCGGGGTCTGCCTTCGCCAGCGCCTCGGTGTAGTTCCAGCGCACGATGAGAGCCGCCACGAAGGCGCCGGCCGTCTGGGCCAGCACGTAGGGCACCACTTTGCGCCAGGGGAACCCCTTGAACGTGGCCAGGGCGACGGTCACCGCGGGATTGAGATGCGCACCGCTCAGCCGTGCTGCGACATAGACGCCCATGGTGACACCGATACCCCACGCCCAGGCGATGCTGTCGTGGTTGCCGAGGCCACCGGGTGGCGTCGTGAGGGCTCCACCGGCGACCACTTGGGCCACCACGCCGACACCGAAGAGGATGAGAATCATGGTGCCGAGGAATTCGGCAGACACCTCGCCGATGAGCCCCAGCCTTTTGAGTCGCTCAGCCATGGAAGCCCGCTTTCCCGCCGGCTCAGGACCAGCGTTGAGTCCCCGAGTCCTCCGGACATCAGCATAGGACGATCTAGAAACAAGCGCATAAGAAGCGGAATATCACCCTTTAGGGCGGTTTTAGCCGACGATCCGCAGGCCGAGCACCCCGCCCGTGCGTGCGTTGTACGCCGCGACGCCGACGTTCCCGACTGCCCGACCCGGCACGGTGGCGGGCGTCAGACATCGGTGGGCAGGCCACTCACTTCCGCGATGCCGCGCAGCTCCTCGTCCTGGCGGTGCCGTTCACCGATGAAATCGGCGATCTCCTGGCACCGGGCGGGATCGGCCGCGGTGCCCGAATCCGTGACGACCCTGACGGGCCCGGTCTCTTCGGTCTCGATCTCGACGATCTGATTGTCCAGGCGTCCCGTTACGGCGACCGCGACGACGAGGGACGCCTCGTCGCGCACCTCCTGCGAGACGCTGTCCGCGTCCGCGCCTTCCAGGCTCAGCTCGATCGGCCCCGCGCGCTGCTCCTGGATCGCTTCGAGTACGGGGTCGACCATGCGGCGCAGCAACGCGAAGTCCGCTGGGGCCATGCGGAGGCGGAGCAGGTCGAGGTACTGGTCCACGGGCCGGCCTTCCGGCGAAAGCTCTGATTCGCTCATGGGATTCGACTTCCCCGATGTCGGCGACGTGATCGCATCTGCATCCAGAATGATGGGATTTCGCGTCCGCCGCCGCTCAGGGCTTCCGGCAGGACTACGCGAGCGGACGCTGGACGTTCAAGAAGACGGGTCCTCGTCCGGTCATCCACAGGCACCCGTCCGGCCATCCGTAGGCACCTGGACCGGCCATCCATGGGCAACGGAACAAATCACCCATGGGAAATGCATAAATCAACCCATAGCCACCCGAGAGGGGAGGTCTGTGATCTCTGCTGACCTCGCCTCCAGGCCCGCGAGCAGGACTGACCATACTGGGACACACGCACGCCGCCCTCCAGATGCAAAGTGACCCATGTCGAAGTCCCCCACCGTCCGCGCTACGGCCCCCGAAACCCTCTGGCTGGCCGGCGGGCGTCACGCCGGGCCCGCCCCGCAACAGGCCCTACGGGAGAACCTGCGCAAGCTCAAGGCCGAGGAAACGATCCACGACTTCCTGGAGACGGAGAACTCCACGGAAGCCGACGGCCACATATTCGAGGCCCGGTGGCTCGTCGACGAGGCCGTCACGGTGCGGGCACGGCTCGCCACCGACGGGCGCGACCACGTGGACGGAGAGCGGCGCTGGACTCTGGCGGCCGAGGCGGAGCGGCCCTGGGACCCCGCGTGGCCCTCCCCCGCGACCATGTTCTGGCCCGAGAAGAGCGATATTTCCTGGGACCACGACATCGTCGCCGGCCTTCGTCTGCAGGACGTCAACCGGCTGCCACAGGACGACAAGGCCCTCCGGCGTCTGCTCAAGGACGCCGGGCGGCACAGCTGGAGCATCAACATCGTCGTCCACGAGGCGATGACTCCCGACCAGCGCGGTCGCCTCCCGCTGGCGCGCCTGCTACCGCCCGCACTGCGGCACCGCGTCGTGGAACACCGCGCCGCACCTGAGCAACTCCAGGCCGTCAACTGGGCGCTGTACGACTTGGGCGTTCGGGTGCCCCGGGGCGGCGCCGTGATTCTGCCCGGCACTCCTGCCCGACTGGGTTACGAGGAGCAGGACTTCACGGTGCGCAGCGTGTTCCTCGACGGCTCGGAGCCGACGGAGCTCCTGGACAAGGTCGTACGGTACGCCGCGCTGCCCTGGCCTCTGCCGGAGGCAGCGGAAGAGGCCTTCACCGCTCTCCGGCAGAACTGGCATCTGCTGACTCTCGAGGAAGAACTCGCCCACGCACGCGCGCTCGTGAGTGCCTACGCCGAAGCGCTCGACGCCATGACCAAGTCGCGCGACCGGTACCGCGAGGCAGCCGACCTCGCTCACGCCGCGTTGGCCGAGATCAAGGACTTCCAGGGCACGGATCCCTCCGCACGCACGGAACCCCGTCAGTACGACGGGCACGCGCGGCACCAGCTGACGAAGACGTTTCAGCGGGTCGCGGACAGCATCAGAGCGCGCTCCAAGTGATCCCGAGGCTCAGCTTGTCCGGCGAGAGCACTGGCTCGAGCGCGTGGGAGAGTCAGGGCGTCGAGGGTGTCCGATGCCAACGCCTCGGGGCTCGCTTGTCCGTGGACGCGTGGAGCTTGAGCCACGTCCGCCGGCCTGCCTCCGAGCACGGGCATGGTGCGGCCGGGCCGGCCCCGCTCAGGTTTCGAGCGGGGCCGGCCGTTGAGCTTGGGAGTCCTCGGGCCTACCCGGACGCCGTCCCAGTCGTCCTCGGGCCTACCAGGACGCCGTCCCGTTGGACGCCCCGGACGGTGCCGGAGCGTATCCGGTGGGGCGGGCCGTGAAGACTCCCCGGCCCTGGGTCCGGCTGCGCAACCGCGTGGCGTAGCCGAACAGTTCGGCCAGCGGAACGGTGGCCGTGATCACCGCCGCACCGGCTCGCGTGAGCGATCCCGAGACCCGGCCACGCCGTGCCGCCAGGTCGCCGAGCACTCCGCCCACGGCGTCGTCGGGCACGGTGACGGTGACTTCGACGACCGGTTCCAGGAGTTCCATAGCGCCGGCGCGCAGTGCTTCGCGGAGCCCGAGTCGGCCGGCCGTGCGGAACGCCATCTCCGAGGAGTCCTTCGGATGGGTCGCCCCGTCGGTCAGGGTGACGCGCAGCCCGGTCACCGGGTGGCCGCCGAGCGGTCCCTCGGCGAGCGCGTCCCTGCAACCGGCCTCCACCGCGCGGACGTACTCCGTCGGCACCCGGCCACCGATGACCGCCGAGCGGAACTCGAAGCCGGTCGCGCTCGCCTCGACGCTGTTCGGGTCGGCCTCCAGCGGCTCCACATCGAGGACGACATGGGCGAACTGACCGGCGCCTCCGTCCTGTTTGGCATGCCGGTACACGAGCCCCGACACCCCTCGGGTCACCGTCTCCCGGTAGGCCACCTTCGGCCGACCGACGGCGACCTCCAGCCCCTGGGCGCGCCGGATCTTCTCGACCGCCACCTCCAAGTGCAGCTCGCCCATCCCCGACAGCACGGTCTGTCCGGTCTCGGGATCCGTCCGCACCGTCAGCGAAGGATCCTCCTCTCGCAGACGTGCCAACGCCGACACCAGGCGGTCGGTATCGATGCTCCTGCGGGCCTCGACGGCCACGGAGACGACCGGATCCGCGACGACCGGCGGTTCGAGCAGCAAGGGAGCCGTGGGTGCGCACAGGGTCGCCCCAACGCGAGCGGACTTCGGGCCGATCAGCGCGACGATGTCACCGGCCACCGCCCGGTCCAGCTCCGCGTACCGGTCGGCCTGGACCCGCAGAATCCGGCTGACGCGCTCCGTGCGCCGAGCGCCCACGTCCAACACCGCCTCTCCCTTGTCGATCGTTCCCGAGTACACCCGCACATACGTCAGCCGCCCGGTGGCGGTCGCGTTCACTTTGAACACCAGGCCCGCGAACGGCGCCTCGGTGTCGGCGAGCCGTTCCTGCGCCGCGCCGCTGCCGGTGCCGCGTACGGCCGGCACGTCGAGCGGCGAGGGCAGATAGGCCACGACCGCCTCCAGCAGCGGCTCGATCCCGCGGTTGCGGTAGGCCGAGCCGCACAGCACCACGACGCCCTCACCGGTACGGGTCAGGTCGCGCAGCGCGGAGGTCAGTGTCGCCGCGGAGACCGTGGACCGGGCACAGAACTCCTCGAGTGCGACCGGATGGAGCTCCGCCACGGCTTCCTGCAGTAGCCCGCGCCGACGGTGCGCTTCGTCCCGCAGGGCTTCCGGCACCGGCCCCTCCTCGACCGTGTCGCTGCCATCGGCCCAGACCAACGACCGCATCCGCAGCAGATCCACCACCCCGGTGAAGCCGTCCTCGGTGCCGATCGGCAACTGGACGACCAGCGGGGCCGGATGGAGCCGCTCCCGAATCGACTCGACCGCGACGTCGAGGTCGGCACCGGCGCGGTCCAGCTTGTTGACGAAGGCGATCCTCGGCACGCCGTGCCGGTCGGCCCGCCGCCACACCGACTCGCTCTGCGGCTCGACGCCCGCCACGGCGTCGAACACCGCGATCGCACCGTCGAGGACCCGCAGCGAGCGCTCCACCTCGTCGGAGAAGTCGACATGGCCGGGCGTGTCGATCAGGTTGATCCGGTGGCCGTCCCAGGCGCAGCTCACGGCCGCGGCGAAGATGGTGATTCCACGATCGCGCTCCTGGGAGTCGAAGTCGGTGACGGTGGTGCCGTCGTGGACCTCACCACGCTTGTGGGTGGTCCCGGTGAGGTACAGGATCCGCTCGGTGACAGTGGTCTTGCCGGCGTCGACGTGGGCGAGGATGCCCAGGTTGCGGACGGCGGTCAGCGGACTGGTGAGATGACGGTGCAGGTCGGTACGCACGGCCCATGGCCTTTCGGTGATCCGGAACGGGCGGCGCAATTCCCGGACGAAAGGCCTGTGGTCAGGCAGCGGTGAGACCTCTGGGGCAGCGCACCGGATCGAGACATGGCACGTGCGGCCGACTCGATCCCGAGCAGGCAGAGGTCAGGAGTTCGTCACGGGCATCCGGTTCCGGCCGCGCAGCCGGCACCGGGCAAACGTAGACACGAGGATCACCTCGTAGCGCGACGGGGGAACGACGACAGCGGTGCGGTAACGCACGGCCCGGCTCCCCTCACTCGTCACGGCGCGCGCCGCTGTGTCGTTGCGGCGCGCGGTTCGTGGCGAGTGTAGGGACTCCCGCCCGGGTGGGGCATCGCATTTTCATCCCGGGGCCCGGCTGCGAGGTCGTACGTCCTTTCCCACGGAGGCGCGCTCCAGCAAGCAGTGATCCTGCGGCTGTTGAGGCGGCGATACGTGTGTGACGTCAGGCAACCCCTCGGGCTCGGCTGCCGTCCTCGTGGGACGGGGAGTGCTCCGGGATGTCTCCGGGGCGCACGGGGAGCACGCCGACCGAAGGAGAAGAACCTTGATCCGAGTCCCACGAATAGGGATCGCCGCCGCTGCGTTGCTCGCGGTGGTCGCAGGATCGCCAGGGTTGGCCCATGCTCAGCCGGTGGCTGTCGGCTCGGCGCCGTCCGCGCCGGTCGCGGATTCCGGCGGAGAGCTTCCGGCGGGCTGGCAGATCACCGGCGAGGGGGCGGCGAGACAACTGGTCTGGCGCTCGGACGATCCCGTGCCCGTGAGTGACTCCGGCGTCAAGTTCTACGCCGGAGACCGGTTCCTCGGCCGACCGATCGGCGCGCACGACGGTCGTACGTTCCGACTCGCGCTGCACGGTGCACGGCTCGGGAAGTTGTCCGACCTGCAGGCCCGGACCGGTCAACGCCGTCTGGACGCTGCGGGAGCCGACGAGGACCGGCCGAGCCGACGACCGAGGGTCGCGGCCAAGCCGCCAACCCGGCTTCCGGCCAACGCGGTTGACCCCGGAAAGCCCGGTTCGTATCGGACGGTCACCGGCGAGTACGCGCTCAACTCGGTCCGGCTGCCCGGGTTCTCCGCACCCGTGGAGATGCGCGCGGTCGTGGTCGCGCCCGCCGACGCCCCAGGGCACCGCCCGCTGGCACTGTTCCTGCACGGCCGTCACGCCACCTGCTTCACGGGCCACGGCGACGACGTGACCGGTGAGTGGCCCTGCCCCACCGGTTCGAAGCCGATCCCCAGTTACCGGGGCTATCTGCGCGACCAGAAACTGCTGGCCTCGCAGGGATACGTGACGGTGTCCATCTCCGCCAACGGCATCAACGGCCAGGACTACGCCGCGGAGGACGGCGGTGCACAGGCCCGATCGTCGTTGGTGCGACAGCACCTGGCCCGCTGGGCGGACTGGACCGCGCACCCGGCCTCGGCACCCCGGATCGTACGGGCCTCGGCTCCTGCCGATCTGTCGCGCGTCCTGCTCGTCGGCCACTCCCGAGGCGGCGAGGGCGTGAACCGGGCCGCCATGGACAGCCTGTACGCCCCGCCGGCCGACCAGGACGGCTACCGGGGTCCGGTGCGCTGGCACATCCGCGGCACCGTCCTCATCGGCCCGACCATCTTCGGGCAGAACCCGACCCCCGACGTACCGTCGATGACGATCCTGCCCGGCTGCGACGGCGATGTGTCCGATCTGCAGGGCGAGATGTACGTGGACGGCACGCGCGGTGTCAGCCGCGGCGCCGCCCTGCACAGCGGCGTCTACATGGTCGGCGCCAACCACAACTTCTTCAACAGCGAGTGGACACCGGGACAGGCCCAGGCACCGGCGGAGGACGACTTCTGGGCCGGGGACCAGCCGGACCAGGTGTGCTCGCCGGGCACCGCGACCAGGCTGACGGCCCGTCAGCAGCAGGCCGCCGGTGCGACGTACATCGCCGCCGCGGCGCGGGTGTTCGTCGCGGACGACGACCGGGCGCGTCCGCTGCTGGACGGCTCGAACCGGCGCGCGCCCTCGGCCGACCCCGCGCGGGTGCTCACACACGCGGTGGGCGCACGCCGTACGCCGGCGTTCCTGCCGGACGGCTCGGTCGCCGTGGACGGCGGCCGACTGTGCGCGGAGGTGGACACCGACACGGCCGCCGCCTGCCTGAGCCCCGACGCGGGAGGCGTCTCGCCGCACTTCGCCCAGTGGGAGACCTCGAAGGAGCCGGGCCGACGCGCCGTCGCGCTGCGCTGGACGGCTCCCGGCTCCGCGGTGCGCGTCCGGCCGACGCGGGCCGTCTCCGTCGACGGAGCCGAGGCCCTGGCATTGCGCGTGATCGTGCCGCCGAACACCAAGGACACCCGGCTCGACGTGATCCTCGCCGACGCCTCCGGCCGCCGGGCCACCCTGGGGCGCGTCCACCTCGACGGTCTGCCCGGAACCGAGCGCACCGCCTCCTTCTGGGGGCAGGAGGTCCGCGTACCGCTGACCGCCGCCGCCCGCGCCGGACTCGACCTGCACCGAGTGACGGCCCTGGAGCTGATCCCGCGCAGCCGGTCCGGACAGGCCTGGCTGATGGACGCCTGGGGCTGGGGCCCCGGCATGGCGACGGTCCGGCCCGCCGTACTGCCCCGTGTCGACATCGGCCGGCTGACCGTCAAGGAGGGCGACTCAGGAGTCCGTACCTACCACGTCCCGGTGCGGGTCTCCGGGCACGGCAGCGGCACCGTCCGCCTCTTCGTCGCCGATCCGGCGTCGGACCAGGCCACGGCCCGCGAGGTGACGGTGCGGCCCGGGAGCCAGGGCATCGACGTACCGGTCCAGGTGCGGGGCAACACCCGTTTCGGATACGACGTGTCGCACGACGTCTTCGTGAAGGCGGTCCACGGTGCGGTGGTCGGCGCGCATCGTGGCGGCGTCACCGTTCAAAACGACGACCCGATGCCCACCATCAAGGTGACGCCGGTCGCCGACCAGGTCACCGAAGGCCAGAGCCTGACCTGGCGGATGTCCCTGTCCGCGGTGGCCGACACGGACATCCAGGGCTACTTCGGCGTCCTGCCGGTCACCGGCGGTACCGAACTGTCCACCACGGATGTCGACCCCCAGTGGCTGCTGGAGAACTCCGGCGAGTCGCCGCAGCCGTCGCGGCCGCTGTCGGCGGTGCAAGGACTCTCCCTCTACGCCACCGTCCCCGCCGGACAGTCGAGCGCCGAGGTGGCCATCCCCACCGTCGCGGACACCCTGACCGAGCCGGAGGAGGCGGTGCGTCTCCAGGAGACCGTCTACGACGACTCCGGTGAGCCGCACGACGGGCCCGTGTTCACCGGAAAGGTGCGCGACGCTTCGTAGGTCCGCCCCACCCCGCGCCGACCGGGCCCCGAGTGAAGGGCCCGGTCGGCGTCTGTTCCGGATGGTCCACTTTCAGCCGGAGCACGTTCCTGCGGCTGGTCGACGCGCTTCCCCGGGCCGAGGTGCCCGCGCCACGCATGGTCGAGGTCGACACTGCCGACGCCGAGGTGCTCCAGATGGCCGTGCCGATTGCCGCGTCCCGCGGACGGGCGCACGGTGAAATAAAGACGAGTCCGTCCTGGACGGGCCGCGTTCCCCGGCGTCGTCGAGAGGGTGGCGATTCTGATGGCCAAGGT
Source organism: Streptomyces sp. R41 (assembly GCF_041053055.1). Classification (NCBI taxonomy): domain Bacteria; kingdom Bacillati; phylum Actinomycetota; class Actinomycetes; order Kitasatosporales; family Streptomycetaceae; genus Streptomyces; species Streptomyces sp. R41. Next base: position 10,272,059 of record NZ_CP163443.1, on the reverse strand, counting down.
CAATCCGAAGGTGCAGCAGATCAGGGGCAAGATGAAGGAGACCCTCGGCAAGGCCATGGGCGACACGTCCATGCAGCGGGCCGGCCGTGGAGACCAGCTGCGCGCCAAGGCACACAAGATGACCGACAAGGCCGCCGCCCAGCTCCGCAAGCGGACCGGGCACTGACCGCGGGCGTGCGGGCGGCGCGGCGCACCTCCTGAAGGCCGGGCACCCGACGCTCCGCGCCCAGCACCAAAGCCTTGACCTCGGTGGCGTAGGCGCCCACCCCGCCGCGGAAAATTCGCGACGCGGTGGGCGCGTCCTCCGGCTTGCGCGCGAGCAGCTCCGCCGGGTCAGGCCGCGGCCACTCTCCGCAGGGCCGCAACGGGCACCCAGCAACAAGAATGCGGGGAACATGACTCTTCAACATCCGGCCGATCGCGGCGGAGGCAGACGCGGCAGGTTCGAGCGGCTTGCGGAGTCCGTATCGAAGCTGACCAGCTCACCGGCCTTCTTCATGTTCTGCCTCGGGCTGGTCGCACTCACCGTGGCCGTCCATCTCGCCGGACTCGGATTGCCGTGGCTACTGTTCGCCGGCGATGCCATGACGGCGGTGACGCTGCTGCTTCTCGCACTGTTGAAGAACTCGGAACTACGGGCCGAGCGAGCGATCCAACGCAAACTCGACGCCCTCGCCGCCGCCCTGCTCGAAGCACACGAAAGCGCTCCCGGGAAAGCATACGAGGACCTCAAGTCCGTGAACCGAATAGAGGACGAGATCTGAGGATCGGTGAGCACGAGCCGACTCGCGGGTCCCCCGATCCAGCCGCAGCAGGGGCGCCGTCAGCAGGAAGCCCGTCGCACAGCAGCGACAGCAGTCCCACCTCCGGCAGACGGTCGCACTGCGCGTACACCTGCGTGTGCGGCACCGACCGGCGACCGTGTCGCCGCACCGTAAGGTCGCCGCCCGGCACCCGGAAGGCCGTCCCCATTCGGCGCCCGGTGATCGCCTGCGACAATTCAACCAGCGCTGGTGTTCGGCAGAACGTGCCGCGGACGATGGAGGAGCCTGTGCCACTGCCCTCGGACCCCCTGCGGAAGCTGGGATTCCTGACCATCGGGCTGTTCGACCAGGAGAACCCCGGCCGCGGCCACGAATCGACACTCGAGATCATCGAGTTGGGTGAACGGCTGGGATTCGACAGCGCGTGGGTGCGCCACCGTCATCTCCAGTACGGCATCTCGTCCCCCGTGGCCATCCTGGCGGCGGCCTCACAGCGCACCAGCCTTATCGAACTGGGCACCGCGGTCATCCCGGTCGGATGGGAGAACCCGCTGCGGCTCGCCGAAGACCTGGCAACCGTCGACGTCCTGTCCTCGGGCCGCCTCAATCCGGGTGTCAGCGTCGGCCCACCGATGCACTACGAGCAGGTCAGACACGCGCTCTATCCCGACACCGCCGACGCCGAGAACTTCGGCTATGAGCGCGTGGAACGGCTGTTGGACTTCGTACGCGGCAAAGCGGCCACCGACTTCAGCGGGACCGAGGGCTTCGAGGTGTTCTCCGACCGCGTCCAGCCGCACTCCCCCGGCCTGGGCCGCCGCATGTGGTACGGCGGCGGAAGCCTGCGGTCGGCACAGTGGGCCGGGGAGCACGGGATGAACTTCTTGACCAGCAGCGTCGTGAAGGCGGAGGAGTCCGAGGACTTCGCGGAGGTCCAGCTCTCTCACGTACGGACCTTTCGCGCTCACCATCCCGACGGTGATCGCGCCCGCGTCTCCCAGGGACTCGTCGTGATCCCCACGGACAGTGCCTCGCCCGAGCAGCGCGCGAAGTACGAGGAGTTCGCCCGCAAACGGATGCCGCGTACCGCCACGCCGCAGGGGCCGGCGCGCATGATGTTCGCGCCCGATCTCGTCGGCACCTCGGACCAGATCGCAGAACAGCTCTACTCCCACGTGGCGTTCCGGGAAATCGACGAGGTCGCGTTCGCACTCCCCTTCACCTTCGACCACGCCGACTACGTCCAGATCCTCACCGACATCGCCACCCGGCTCGGCCCGGCACTGGGCTGGCGCCCGGTGGCATGAGCGCCGGGTGTCAGGACAGCCGGCTCAGCCGCCTCCTCCTTCCGACGCCGTCGTGTGGCGTCGGTTGCGGAACGTGCGGCGCAGGTCGTCGACCCAGGCGTCCGGGGATTCCCATGGGATGAAGTGGCCGCCGCTGTCGTGGGCGGTGAGGTTGACGTGGTTGTACCAGTCGGCGCGGTCGCTGGAGAGCCAGTTCTGCAGGCGCTGTTCGGTGGTGGTGACGCCGGGTGGGTTCTCGTAGCCGACGAAGGTGATGCCGGTGGGTGCCTCGATGACCGGGTGGCGGTCGTGGGAGGGGGTCCAGGGGTAGCGGTTGGCATTGGCGTAGTAGCGCATCGACGTTCCGATGGCGTTGTTGACCCAGAAGATCGTGGCGTGGGTGAGGAGGTCGTCCTTGGAGAAGACGTTCTCCACGTCGCCGTGATTGTCGCTCCACTTCGCCCAGCGCTCCAGGATCCAGGCGAGCAGCCCGACCGGTGAGTCGGAGAGCCCGTGGGCAAGGGTGCTCGGGGCGAGGACGTGGGCCGCCAGATGGACGGCGAAACGCCGCTCGAAGGCGACCAGTTGCCGGCGCACGGACTCGGGCAGGCCCTCGGGGATCGGTTGCCCGCCGCTGAGGTCCCAGGCCCGGTCGCCGTTGAAGAAGGTGAGCTTCAGGCCGGAGCCGATGTGGATGCCGTGCAGTTCGTCGGCGTACTTGTGCCCGAGCTGGCCGGTGACGAGGGCCCCGACGTCGCAGCCGCCGGCGGCGTACTTCTCGTGGCCGAGCGTGCCGGTCATCAGGGTGTGCCAGAGGTCGGCGACCTTCCAGAAGTTCATGTCGGGGTGGTCCGGAAGCGGGGTGGAGAAGCCGAAGCCGGGCAGGGAGGGGACGATGACGTCGAAGGCGTCGGCCGGGTCGCCGCCGAAAGCCGCGGGGTCGGCGAGGGGGTCGACGACTTTCGACCAGTGCCAGAACGTCCAGGGCCAGCCGTGCGTGAGGATGAGCGGCATGGGGTCGGGGCCGACGCCCGGCCTGCGCATGAAGTGGACCGGAACGCCCTGGACGTTCACCTTGTAGTGCTCGTAGGCGTTGATCGCGGCTTCGGCCTTGCGCCAGTCGTAGTGATGGAGCCAGTGGTCGGCGAGCTCCTGGAGGTAGCTGCGGCTGACGCCGTAGTACCCGTCTTCGTTGCCCGCGTCGTCGGGCCATCTCGTAAGCCGTAGCCGCACCTTGAGGTCGTGGAGGACGGCGTCGGGGACGTGGAGGGGAGCCGGTTCCAGTGGGAAGCGCGCTGTGGCTGCCATGAGGTTCCTTCCGAGTCGGGAGAAGTGGCCGCGCCGGCGATCAGGGCTCGGTGTTCATGAGCGCGGCCATCCGTGCCAGCGCGGGCAGGGCGGCGCCGATGGCCCGGCGTTCCTCGGGGGTCAGGGCCTCGAGCAGCTGCAAACCGGCGCACGCGGTCCTGCCGCCGACCGTCGCCTCCCCCGCTCCCTCCCGTGGGAGGCGACATGGCGGGGTTCAGTCCCTGAGGCGATCGATTTGGCGGATTTTGTTGGTCGCGTCGAGGGCGGCGACTTTGTAGGACTCCGCGAGCGTGGGGTAGTTGAACACCGCATCGACCAGGTAGTCGACCGTGCCACCGCAGCCCATGACGGACTGGCCGATGTGGATGAGTTCGGTGGCGCCGGTACCGAAGCAGTGGACGCCGAGCAGTTTGCGGTCCTCCGGCGAGACCAGCAGCTTGAGCATGCCGTGCGAGTCGCCGATGATCTGGCCCCGGGCCAGTTCGCGATAGCGGGAGATGCCGACCTCGAACGGCACGCATTCTTCGGTGAGTTGATCCTCGGTCCGCCCGATGAAGCTGATCTCCGGGATGGTGTAGATGCCGATCGGCTGCAGGTCGTGCATCCGGTTCACCGGCTCGCCGCAGGCATGATAAGCCGCCGTGCGGCCCTGCTCCATCGACGTCGCCGCCAGCGCGGGGAAGCCGATGACGTCGCCGACGGCATAGATGTGCGGCACCTCGGTGCGGTAGTGCTCGTCGACCGTGATGCGGCCACGCCGGTCGGCGGACAAGCCCGCCTTGTCCAGGTCGAGTTCGTCGGTGAGACCCTGCCGGCCCGCCGAGTACATCACGGCGTCCGCGGGGATCTTCTTACCGCTCTCCAGGACGGTGAGCGTGCCTCGGGGATGCCGTTCGACCGCGGCGACGGTCTCGCCGAACCGGAAGGTGACGGCCAGGTCCCGCAGGTGGTACTTCAGCGACTCGATCACCTCGACATCGCAGAAGTCGAGCATCCCGGGCCGCTTCTCGACCACCGTGATCTTGCTGCCGAGGGCGGCGAACATGGAGGCGTACTCCATGCCGATCACGCCGGCCCCGACGATGACCATGGAGCGTGGCACCTGCTCCAGGTTCAGTACGTTGTCCGAGTCCATGATCGTCCGCTCGTCGAACTCGACGGTCGCGGGCCTGGCCGGCCGGGTGCCGGTGGCGATGACGATGTGCTCGGCACTCAACTGCCTTTCGTCGCCGTTCACTTCGCGCAGGGCGATCGTGTGATCGTCCACGAAGCGGCCGGTGCCCGCGAAGAGGGAGACGTGATTGCGTGACAGCTGGCTGCGGATGACATCGACCTCGCGGCCGACCACGTGCTCGGTGCGCGCGGTCAGATCGGCGACGGTGATGTCCTCCTTGAGGCGGTAACTCTGGCCGTACAGATCCCGTTGGGTGAGACCCGTGAGATACAGGACCGCCTCACGCAGGGTCTTGGAAGGGATGGTCCCTGTGTGGATGGAGACCCCGCCGACCATGTCGGGGCGGTCGATGACAGCGACCCGACGGCCGAGCTTGGCCGCGGCGATGGCGGCCTTCTGGCCGCCCGGGCCGGATCCGATGACGAGCATGTCGAAGTCGGGCACCCTCCGGAGTCTGTCAGCCCGAGGCCTTCCCTCGAAAGGGTGAACCGGGGATCTTTCACGATGCGTGAAAACGACTCCGGTCCAAGGCGTCACCCCAGGGGGCTCGTTGAGCGGAACCCATCGACCTGCGGTGCCTGACCCGGTCGCCTGGCGTACGGGGTGCCAGTGGCATCATCGGTTGAAGCGGTGTATCGAACACGGTCGTCCCGATCGACGCCGCACCCGACGCCACCCAACGGCCCGCTCGCCGACCGCCATCCGACCTCCCGGAGGCCATGATGCAGATCGCTTCGTTGCCGTACGTCGATGAGCACGCGACGGTCATCGCGGCGGGGACCGACGACGTCTGGCGCAGCCTGGGCGAGACCTTGGACCGATCCTTCTTGCGCCCTGGTGCCGTCGGCTACGCGAGGCTGGTGGGCTCCACCGACCGCACGGCGTCCGGGCCGCGGCCCCTTGCCGAGGGCTCGACGATTCCCGGTTTCCGGGTGGTGACCGCGGTGCCGGGACGAGAGCTGGTCCTCAAGGGGAGTCATCGTTTCTCGTCCTACGCCCTGATCTTCCGCCTCGAACAGGTCGCCGCGGACCGATCGCGGCTGCGGGCCGAGACCCGAGCCGCCTTTCCCGGCCTGGCGGGCGGCTTCTATCGACGGCTCGTGATCGGGACCGGCGGGCATGCGGTGGGCATGCGGCGCCTGCTCTCAGCGATTCGCCGTCGATCCGAGTGATGCCTGGGCGACGGTCACGGGACTCGGCTGCGGGACAGGAAGCGTCTCTCGCGGATGAGCGGCAAACGGACCGAACTGGCCGACGCTCCGGCGACGCCGTGAACCCTCGCTCATCCGGCCGGATCGCCCGCCGAAAGCGACGGTCCGTGAAACGGAATCCGGGCGGCCGGCGAGCTGCTCGGGGAATCGTGTACGGCTGTCGCCGGTGTGGGCTACATTCGGGAATCCTCGACACCGGCGGCTCTGGGTGAAGCCACGTTGAGGAGAATTCCGGAGCGGCGAATGCACCAGTCCGAACCTTCTCCACCGGCTACCGCACTGATGCAGGGGGGACTCGCCGACAGTCTCTTCGACGCGGCCCGCCACACGCCCGGCCTTCCGCAGATCGCGCGCCGCCCCGACGCATCCACCACGGCTTGGACGCCGGTGACCGCCGCCGAGCTGTGGGGCGAGGCGGTCGATCTGGCGCGCGGGCTGGTCACGTCCGGCATCCGCCCCGGTGACCGCGTGGCCATCATGGCGCGTACGCGCTACGAGTGGACCGTGCTCTGCTATGCGCTGTGGGCGGTGGGCGCCGAGATCGTTCCGATCTATCCGACCTCCTCGCACGAGCAGGTCGCGTGGATCCTGAAGGACGCGCACTGCGTCGCCGTGGTGGTCGAGGACGAGCAGGGCGTCATGACGGTCGGCTCGGCGTGTGCCGCGCTCCCGTTCCTGCGCCACGTCTGGCAGTTGGACACCGGGGCGCTCGCGCATCTGGTCGAGCGGGGCCGGGCGATTCCGGCGACGACGGTCGACTCGCTCCGCCGGATCGTGCTGCCCGACTCGACCGCGGTCATCGCCTACACATCCGGCACGACGGGACCGCCCAGGGGCTGCGCCCTGACGCATCGCAGCCTGGCGAGCCCCTGCGACACGTATCTCGAAGGCTGGAGACACACGGCGGCTCCACCGGGCGAACAGCCGGCCATCCTCGCGTTTCTCCCCTTCTCCCACGTGTACGGCCTGATGATCCAGGGACTCTGTCTGCGGGGCGGCATCCTGATGGGGCACGAACCCGATCTGCGCGAGGAAGCGCTCTCGGCGGCCCTGTTGTCCTTCCGGCCGACCTTCCTGTACGCCGTTCCGTTCGTCTTCGAGAAGATCTACAAGAACTTCCTGCGGACGGCCCAGCAGACGGGCCGTGGCGCGCTGTTCGAGCGTGCCGTCCGCACCGCGCAGGATTTCGCCCTGGCCGAAGAACGTCGTCGGCTGGGCAGGGGCCCGGGACCCGGCTTCGATCTGCGGCTGCAGCACTCCCTCTACGAGAAGACGGTGTACAAGAAGCTGCGCGGCGCGCTGGGCGGAAGGGTGTGCGGCGCGGTGTCGGGTGGCTCGCCGCTGAATCGTGAACTCACCCTCTTCTACGCGGGAATCGGGATCCTCGTCCACGACGGATACGGTCTGACGGAGACCAGCGGAGGAATTACCGCACAGCCTGTGGGGCGTGAGAAGTTCGGAACGGTCGGACGCGCGCTGCCGGGAACGGACATTCATGTGGCCGACGACGGGGAGATCTTCGTGTCGGGGCCCTCGGTGTTCCAGGGATACATCAACGACGCACAGGCCACCCAGGCCTCGTTCCTGGACGGTTGGCTGGCCACGGGCGACATCGGGCGTCTGGACTCCGAGGGATATCTGACCATCACCGGCCGCAAGAAGGACATCATCATCACGAGCGGCGGAAAGAGTGTGGCCCCCGCGGCTCTCGAGGAGCGGCTGCGTGTCCACCCCCTCATCCACCAGGCCGTGGTGGTGGGTGACAACCGACCGTGTGTAGGGGCCCTCATCACTCTGGATCCCGAATTCGTCGCGCACTGGCGCGCGTCCCGGGCCAAGGGTGAAACACCGGTCCGGGACGCGCGCGAGGAGAACGAATTGCGGGAGGAAGTCAGACGCGCGGTCGCCGCGGCCAACAGCAGCGTGTCCCGCTCGGAATCCATTCGGGTGTTCCGGGTTCTCCCGGAGCCCTTCGATCTGGCCAATGGACTGCTGACGCCCTCGATGAAGTTGCGTCGGGACGCCATCGTTCGGCGGTTCGCCGCCGAGATCGAGGCGATGTATCAGACGTCTTCGCGGGTCCCGCGGGAGTACTCGACCAGTGAGCCCTCGATGTGGGAGGACTCGGACAACGTATTCCGGTGAACCGGTCGCGTGCCGCCTCGGCGCGGAATGTACGTGCCTCCCAGGAGGGACCTCAGAGGGGTGACGCGGCTCCTGGCTTCCGGGTGCTTGGTGGTGGTGTTCATGCGTACACCTTGCGCCGAGGGAGTCGGGGCAACCAGATCCCTCCCGTGAGCAGGACCGCTGGTCCTGGTACCGGCGCCACCAGGGTCGGCGGGAATACGCCGGTCTCGGGTCAGTCGGCCTCGGCGGCAGGAGTGAGGGGCGCCATCGTGCAGGGTAGCCGCAGGATGAAGACCGAGCCGGCACCGGGTTCGCTGGTCACCGTGACGGTTCCGCCGTGGGCGGCGACCAGTTGGCGGACGATGGCAAGGCCCAGGCCGCTGCCGCCGGTGCGCCGGCTGCGGGACTTCTCGGCCCGCCAGAACCGGTCGAAGACGCTGGGCAGGTCCTCCGGGGCGATACCGGTACCGGTGTCGGCCACCTCGAAGACGACCTGACCGGCGTGGCCGCGAACGGCGAGGGTGATCATGCCGCCGGCCGGCGTGTGGCGTATCGCGTTGGACACAAGATTGCCGAGCGCCTGTCGCATCCGTACCGGGTCCGCGTCGAGCCACGGTGTGCCGTCCGCCGAGGTGAGCAGCCGGATGCCCGCCGCATCCGCCCCCACGCGGTGTGCCGCGGCGACCTGTTCGAGCAGTTCGTCGGCGCTGACCTCCTCGCGGTGCAGCCGGAGGGCGCCCGCGTCGGCCGCTGAGAGGTCCTGGAGGTCGTCGATGACGCGCTGGAGGACAACCGCCTCCTCGTGCAGCGAGGCGAGCAGGTCCGGGTCGGGGTCGACGATGCCGTCGCGGGTCACTTCCAGCCAGCCACGGATGTTGGTGAGCGGGGTGCGCAGTTCATGGGCGATGTCGCTGACCATCGCCTTGCGCTGGGCCTCCATGCGTTCGCGTCGCTCGGTCAGGTCGTTGAAGGCCACGGCCAGGATGCCGGTCTCGTCCTGGGTGGTGACGGGAACCCGTACGTGCTGCTCCGGCGGTTGCTGGGCGGCCTGTGTCAGCGCGCGCAGAGGGCGTACGAGCCGGGTGGCGACCAGCGCGGTCACGGCCACGGTGAGGGCGAGGACGAGACCGGCGACCCCCACGACCTTGGCCTTGTTGGCCGTCGACATGTCGAAGCGCGGGACGGCGCTGTCCCCCGTGCCCAGGAACAGCTCGGCGGCAGGGGCGACATACGCAGCGAGCTGTTCCCGGCGTGCGCTGTCGACGCACGCGTTCGTCGTCGTGGTCGCGGCGCCCCGCTCATCGCTCGGCGTCTTTCCCAGCATGAACCGGGGCTTCATGGTCATGGCCATGTAGTCGACCGTGATGCCCGTGGGCGAGGCGAGGTGTATGTCATGGCGGTTCAGGCACGCGTCGGCGCGCCCGGTCAGTGCCGCCAGGGCCTTCTCCTCCGTCGGGGTGGCGGAATAGAGCTGCCCGTCCGCGCACTCCTGCGGCACATAGCCGGACTCGGTGCTCCCGTCCGCGTTCGTGAGGACGGAACGGCCGCTGGGCGTCCGCGTGATGCCCATGTCGATTCCGTTGCGCGCGAAGCACTTCTGGCGGACCACGGCCAGCTTGGCCACCCGGAGGCGCTCGTTGGCCGTCAGCCGGTAGGGGCCCACCGCACGCGGATCGATGCCGCTGAGCTGCGCTCCGGGCTCCGTGAAAGTGTCGGTGTGCAGCGGGTCCACCGTGGCTGCGGCACGCGGCGGCAGGGCGGACTTCCTCGCCGCGGAGTCCGCGATCGTCGTGCGGTCGGGGGTCGTCAGCGCGATACGACGGCCGGTCCTGTCCGACAGCGTGCGTACGGTCTTCTCGACGCCGGACCAGTCGGGATGAGTGGCCGCGTATCCGCTGAGCTGCCGGAGGACGTCCATGTCGTCGGCGAGCACCTGGCCCTGCTCCTCCTGGATGGCCCGAGTCGTGGTCTGCACGGCGAGCCAGGCGGTCGCGGCCACGGAACACAGGGCGATGAGCACGGAGGTGATCAGCAGCCGTACCAGAAGGCTCTTGCGCAGGGGGATGCCGCGGCTCACGTCCGGTCACCCTTGAGCTTGTAGCCCACGCCGAAGACCGTCAGCAGGCGGACCGGTCTGCGAGGGTCCGCCTCGATCTTCTTGCGCAGGTTCATGATGTGCACGTCGATGGCCCGCTCGGTCGACGCCCGGTCGATCCCCCGGGTGTGGTGCAGCAACTGCCGGCGGGAGAACACCCGCTCGGGTTCCGCGACCATGGCCAGCAGGATCTCGTACTCCGCCGGTGTGCAGTCCACGGGCGAGCCGTCGCATGTCACCTCGTGCCGGGCCGGGTCCACCGCGATTCCGGCGGCCCGTACGACCGGATCGTCGCGCTGTTCGGAGGCGGGGCGTCCGCTGCGCCGCAGTACCGTGCGGATGCGGGCCATCAGCTCACGCGGGCTGTACGGCTTGGTCATGTAGTCGTCCGCGCCGAGCTCCAGGCCGAGCAGTATGTCGTCCTCGGTGGAGCGGGCGGTCAGCATGAGGACGGGTATGTCGTCGCTCTGCCGCAGTACCCGGCACACCCCGAAGCCGTCGACCACCGGGAGCATCAGGTCCAGGACGACGAGGTCCGGCCGGTGGCGGCGTGCCTCGTCGAGCGCGGCCCCGCCGTCGTGGACCACGGTGGCGGTGTGGCCCTCCTTCAGCAATGAGCGACGTATCAGCTCCGCCTGCTTCTCGTCGTCCTCCGCGACCAGCACATATGCGCACACGCGGCCGATGCTAAGCGCCCAGGGCCGGGAAGGGTGCGGGTGAGAGGGGCTTGCCACACCCTGACACCTTCCTCACATCCGCCTGCGACGCTCGCGGTCATGACCGCTGTGCGCCGGCCCGTGCCCGCGGGCACTACCGTGTGCCCGCCCGTGCCCGGGCCATTACCGCAGTGTGCCCTCCCCTGGCCGCCGGCGTCCGCCCACCCACCCCCAAAGAGCCACCGAGCACACCGCCGCGAACGCACACCACGTGGAGACGAACTCCAGCTCCCACAGCGCCCAGCAGATCAGCGCCCCCACGGCGACCAGGACGCCGAGCAGCAGCAGTCCGCGATCGCCGCAGAGCAACAACGCGCCGACGGTGGCGAGGAGGTAGCCCGCGATGAGCCACTCCGCGTGGGACAGGTCGACGACGTAGCCCACGGTGTGGCCGCGGATCTCGGCCGTGACGGGACGTGCGGCGAGGGCGTACGCGAGTGCCGCCGCGGTCGCGAGGCCGGACACGAGAGGGAACGCCAGCCGGCGCCGGGCGTGCCGCGGCGCCGCGCACACGACACCCACCGGTACCCACACCGCGAGCAGCGGAAGGGCGATCACGGCCCAGGCGACCGTCGCGGGACCACTGCCTCCGCCGGAGTCCCAGACCACGGACTCGATGATCTGGTGGGCGCCGAGCAGCAACGGCAGCGCGGCCGGGAGATCTCCCGTCCTGCGCACCTGCGTCACACAGGCCACTCCGACAGCGGCGATACCGGCACCGGCTGCCAGATCGGCCGTCGCACTCCAACACATCGCGTCACCATGGGTCCGCCGTCACGAGATCCCGCCTTACGGTGCACAACGCTACGGCGCCGGGAAGCGATGCCCGTCGTGGACACGAAAGCCTCCCTTACGTCGTTCATGGCTTTCCTCACGCGCAACGGGTCACGCAAACCATCCCCCTGGCATGCTGCCCCCATGCCGACTCCCATGCGCCCGAGCCCGTCCGCTGCAGCACATGGCCACGTCACCCCGGTCAACGGCCTGCGCGTACAGGCGCGTCGGGTGAGCCGGCAGGTGCGTGGGGCGGGGCGGGTGCTGCAAGAGGTGTCGTTGGATGTCGATCCCGGGCGGCTCACCGTGATCGCGGGGAGCAGCGGGGCGGGCAAGACGATTCTGTTGCAGACGCTGGCGGGGCTGCGCAGGCCGGCCGAGGGTGAGGTACTGCACGACGGAGCTCAACCCGGGCCGCCCGGGCCGGAGTTCGGGTTCGTGCCGCAGGAGGACATCATCCACCGTGAGCTTCCGCTGCACCGGACGCTGGTGTACGCGGCGGGCCTGCGCATGCCTCCGGGACCTCCCGCCGAGAGTGTCGCGGCGAGTGTGGACCGGGTCCTGCAGACCCTCGGCCTGTCCCATCGGGGCGCGACGCCCGTGCGCGCGCTGAGCGGCGGAGAGCGCAAACGGGCCTCCATAGCGGTCGAGTTGCTCACGCGGCCGCGTGTGCTCTTCCTCGACGAGCCGACCTCCGGGCTCGACCCGGTCACCGGGGCGGCCCTGCTGCGGACCCTGCGTGCGCTGGCCGAGGACGGCACCACCGTCGTGCTCACCACCCATGTCCTCGCCGACCTGCTCCGCTGCGACCAGGTGGTGTTCCTCTCTCCCGGCGGCGAGGTCGCGTTCGCCGGTGAACCGGACGCCCTGTGCGGGGCGTTCGGGGTCGGCACGGTCGAGGAGGTGTATGAGGCTGTGGCCGAGGGCGTACGCGTCCCGCAGGCCCCTCCTCAGGAGGTATGCCGACCGGAACCCTCGTCAACTCCCCTGCCGAGGCTCCGCGTTGGTGCCGTACGCCAGTGGGCGCTGTTGACCCGGCGGGTGCGGCCCTGCTGGTGCACAACCGGCTCTCGGTCGCGGTCCTGGCCGGTTCGCCGGTGATGATCGTGGCGATGTTCGCGGTGCTGTTCCGGGCGGGCGCGTTCGACCGTGCGGCGCCGGACCCCGGATCGACCGCGATGATCATGTTCTGGATCGCGTTCGGCGCGTTCTTCTTCGGGCTGACGTACGGGCTGCTCCAGATCTGTACCGAGCTGCCCGTGCTGCGTCGCGAATGGCTGGCGGGGCTGCGGATCGGGCCGTACGTCGCCTCGAAGCTGACCACCATGCTCCCGGTGCTCGCGGTCGCGGACGCCCTGCTGCTGGTCGTGCTGCGGGCTCTGGACCGGCTGCCCTCGGCGGGGTGGGGCACCTACGGCTCGCTGTTCGTGTCGAGCGTGCTGGCCTCGGCGGCCGCCCTGGCGCTGGGGCTGCTGGCGTCGGCAGCGGTGTCCGAGCCCGGGCAGGCGACGCTCATGCTTCCGCTGCTCTGCTTCCCGCAGGTGCTGTTCTCGGGCGCCTTCGTGCCGGTGCCCCGGATGACGGGCGCGGGAGCGGCGATCAGCTGGGCGATGACCAACCGCTGGGCGTTCGAGGCGCTGGGCAGCGGGGTGGGCCTGGAGTCGTTGTGGCGTGGCGGCGGCTCGCCGCTGGGTCCGCCGCTGCTGGATTCGTACGGGGACTCGTTCGGTCATCCGGCGAGCCGCGGTTGGGTGATCCTGACGGCCTTCGCGCTGGTCTTCATGGCGGTGACGTGGGTGGTCCTGGTGCGCAAGTGCCGGGAGGGGACGGTGCGGAGCCGGGAGGGGCGCTGAGTGCTCGCCCGGCAGCCGCGGCTGCCACGTCCTTGAAGTCCCGCCGAAGGGCCGTGAAAGTCCCCGCCGACGGGTGTGCTAAGTCCCCAACGACGGGTCTGCGAAGTCCCCTTTTGGTTCCCGCCTCAGCAGCCCACCCGCGCCGCCAGCCCCGCCGCCCCCGGCACCCGGTCCCGGTAGGTCTCCGCCACGAAGGCCAGGAACGTCTCGATGTCGCTGGGCTGCGACGACAGACCCAGCGAGACGCGCACGGCGCCCGCCGACGGCAGCCGGAGCAGCTCCAAGTAGTCCTCCAGGGAGCCGAGTTGCCTGCGTGCGGCCGAGCGCAGCCGGCTCAGCGGCAGGGCGAACGCCGCTTCTCCGGCGCCCGGGTTGCAGAAGCAGCCGCTGCGCAGGGAGATGCCGCGCGCGGCGCTGTCGCGCGTGACGATCCGCTCGTCGACGATCCGGCCGTCCGCTCCGAGCAGGTTCAGCGCGACCGTGCCGCCGCGGGCCGCCCCGCCGCCGCCCTCGGGGCCGTACACCCGGACCATCGGGGAGCCGTCGCTGTGCCGCAATGTCCGCAGGCCCGCGAGCAGTTGGCCGGTCAGCGCGGTGACATGGGCGTGCACGCGTTCCATGCCGATGCCGTCGATCCACTCCAGCCCGGCGGTCACGTCCGGTATGGACAGGAAGTTCACCGTGCCGTCCTCGAAGGCCGCCTCGTCCTCGGCGAGGACGTGCCACTGCGCCTGGGCGCTGACCGCGTAGATCGTGCCGCCCGAGAACCAGGGGCGACGCAGCTTGGCGAGTGCCTCCCGGCGGGCGATCAGGCTGCCGACGCCGGTGGGATGGCCGAAGACCTTGTACCAGCTGACCACGGTGAAGTCCGGGTGGAACCGGGCCAGGTCCAGGGTGTTGGTCGGTACGAAGGCGGCGGCATCCAGCAGTACGTCGTAGCCGCGTTCCTGGGCCTCGGCGATCCACTCCAGCGGGTGCTGGACACCGGTGAAGTTGCTCTGCGCCGGGTACGCCAGCAGACCGCGCGAGCGAGCGCCGCCATGCCCTTGTCCACGCGAGCGTGTGCCGCCCACACTCCATCGCGGCAGTCCGAGCGAGCGGGCACCGCCAGCTTCCCCCGGCCCGCGCGAGCGAGCGCCACCCGCACGCCCTGGTATCGGTCCACGCAAGCGTGCACCGTCGCGCCCCCGCAGCAGGCCGAGCCCCCTGTCGCGCGCCGACAGTGCGGCTCGCAGTCGCCGCTCGTCGATCCGCAGGCCGGGCCCGCCCACCGGCACATAGGCCGTCGCGGCTCCCCGCGCCCGCGCGTACTCGCGCAGCCCGTTCACCGAGTTGTGGTTGTCCAGCGACATCACCAGTCTGCTGCCGCGCGCGAACGGATACGCCTCGCCGACCAGGCGCAGGGCTCCGGTCGCATTGGGGGTGAAGATGACGGCGTACTCGGCGGGGTCGGCGTTGAAGTGCCGCAGGACCGCTCGGCGGGCCTCGGCAAGCAGTTGCCCTGAGGCGCGGGAAGCCGGACTCTCGGAGTGCGGGTTGCCGAATAATCCGCCGGTGATCCGCTCGGCGCTCCCCGTGACGAGCGAGCGCGGAGGGAGTCCGGCGCCCGTGTGGTCGAGGTAGGTGTGCCCGCCCTCGTCGAGGTAGCCGAACTCTCGAGCCCGCAACTCGGCGAAGCCGCCCTTCCCGACCGCGCCGGAGGTGTCTCCGGCGCCGCCTATGTGGCCCGTGGTCCGTGCCTTTCCCATCGTTCCCCCTCCGCCCGGCCGGTCCCGTCCCCTGCCCGACGGACCGGCTGCCGACCGGCCCTCATCATCCGCCGGCGCGGTCCATGCGACAGGACTTCCCAACAATCGCTGAAGCCTCAACAAAGCCCTGTCTCAGGCGGGCCCCTCCCCTGTGCCGCGGCGTCGATGAGTGATTGGGTGGGCCCGGCCACGCCAATCGAACCGCAGGAGAGCGTCACAGCCATGAGCAGCCCCTACACGTACGAGTACAAGGTCGTCACCTTCCGGGAGTCGCTGATCGGCGACGCGCTGGACAGCGGCAAGCTGGAGAAGGTCCTGAACAAGCACGCCGAGGACGGGTGGGCGCTGAAGGCGATCACCTCCGCCGACGTCAAGGGCCGCATAGGTCCCGGCGCGGTCGAGGGGCTGCTGCTGACCCTGGAGCGACCGCGCCGGTAGCCCACTGTGGTGCGCGGTGTGCCGAGGCGAGGGATGCTGTAGCTGATGGGACAGCGGATCCGCAGGTGCTACTGATGCCGTCGGAGGCCTTCCGGCCCGGGAGGCCTCTCACGGCTGGGTTGGTCCCGGAGACCTGGCGAAGGCCTGGCACCCGCTCCCGACCGCTGCCGGCCAGTGATGTCAGGACGGTACGGCAATGAAGAGCGACGGAACGCTTCGCAGTGAGGTCCTCACCAGTCACTCGGTGTTCGGCGCACCGTGCTGGGTCAGTCTGTCCACGCGTGATCTGAAGGCCGCGGAGGCCTTCTACCATGCGGTGCTGGGCTGGAGCTGGCACTCGGGCCGCAAGATGGGCGACCAGTACCGGATCGCGCGCGTGAACGGAGTCCCCGTCGCGGGAGTCGCTCAGGTCGACTTCGTCGCGAAGACGGCTGTCGCTTGGACCCCCTACTTCGCCGTGGCCAGCGCGGACGAGACGGTGGCCCGCAGCCAGGAACGCGGCGGTACGACCGCCGTGGGGCCGATCTCGTTCCCGCCGGGGCGGGCGGCTCTGCTGGCCGACCGGGACGGAGCGGTGTTCGGTATCTGGGAGGGCGAGCTGGTGGCCGGCTGGGAGACATGGCGGCGCGCGGCACCGGCCTTCATTCGGCTGCACACCCGCGACGCCTTCGACGCCGCCATGTTCTACGGGCAGGTCCTGGGCTGGGCGACCTCGGAGCCCGGATGCTGCGAAGTCGACTACGAGGAGAACGAGGTCGTGCTGCGCAGCCAGGGGGACGTCGTGGCCCGGATCCACTCGGGTGCGGTGGGGGCGGCGCCCGATCCCACCATCAGGCCGCACTGGCAGATCCACTTCGCGGTCCCGGACGTGGAGGCTTGCGCCCGTGCCGCGCGGGCGCACGGCGGCACGGCCCACCAACAGGGAGTCGGCTCGACGGAGGCGGTCCTCAGCGACCCCGACGGGGCGCACTTCACCGTGACCTCCAAGATCGGCGAGTAGCTCAGACCCCGGCCGCCGGCATTCTGGCGCTGGGCGTGCTCGGTCTCGTAGCGCTCGTGGCGATCGCCGTCCTGCTGCCGGCCTCGCGTCCGCAGGAGAGGCATGCGGCGTACGGGTCCGCTCCCGACGTCCGCCGGTTCGCCGTCCTGCCGGCCACCACCGCGCTGTCCGTGACCGGGGCCTTCGCGGGGGGCCGTCGCCATGCTGATGCTGCTCGGGCGCGTCGGTGGGCCCGGTTTTCATGGCCACGCATAGTCAGGTGCTCCCTGTCGCGCCGGCGGACGGTGGTGGCGCTCGCGGCGAATTCGGCGGCTTTCAACGCGGGCGTCGCGGCGGGCGCGCTGACCGGGGGCGCGCTGCTGTCCGCCGTCGGGGAGCGCGGCACCTTTCTGTTCGGCGGGCTGCGGACCCTCGGGGTACTGACGTGGCCCGTGCACACGCCTCCGGACGAAGTCGCCTCGCCCACGACGCGACGGAAGCCGCGGATCGGGCTCCAATAGAGGGTGACGGGATACAACCGGTACGACAGGTGCCGCCGAACCCCGCGTTCCCGCGGCGGCGCGATGGAGGTCCGCGATGCCCACTGCTCTCCGGCTCCTGCCCGCCCTCTCCCCCGACCATCGCGAACGGCTGATGAGCGTGGCCCGCGAGGTCTCGTTCCCCGCGGACGGAAGGATCTTCGAGGCAGGAGGGGTCGCGGACCGTTTCTGGGTGATCCGCTCCGGCACGGTCTCACTGTTCCAGCAGGTGATCGCGAACAGACGGATCTCCGTCGCGACGCTGGGGCCCGGTGACCTGCTCGGCTGGTCGTGGTTGTTCCGGCCCCACACGTGGGACTTCGGCGCCGAGGCCTTCAGCCCCGTACGCGCCTACGAGTTCGACGCCGCTCAGGTGCGGACACTCTTCGACGCGGATCCGACGCTGGAGCTGTCCCTGACCCGGACGGTCGGCGCCATCCTGGCCCACCGGCTGGAAACGACACGAGCGGCGCTGATCGAGCACTACGCACGCCACGGCGGTAACGGATGAGGGCAGGCACCCCGGCACGTCCCCCGGGCAAGCCCGCGCGCAAGCCCGGCTGGGATAGGAATCTCGTATGGACGACACCCTGGATGCCCTGGACTCCTTCGAACTCCTCCCCGGCGCGGCCCACTCGCCCGTGATCCTGCATGTCCCGCACTCCTCGCGGCGGATGCCCGCTCCGGTGCGCGAGGGTATCGCTCTCGACGACGCGGCGCTGGAGAGCGAGTTGGACCACATCACGGACGCGCACACCGCGGAGCTCGCCGCGGCCGTGGCCGAGGAGGCCGGGGTCACGCCGTGGCGGTTCGTCAACCGGCTGTCCCGGCTGGTGGTCGACCCCGAGCGGTTCCCCGACGAACGGGAGGAGATGCTGGCCGTGGGGATGGGCGCGGTCTACACGCGGACCACGCACCGGGCGCCGCTGCGGCCCAAGGACGACGACCCGCGTCCGCTGATCGACCGTTACTTCCACCCGTACGCACGGGCGATGACGGCGGCGGTGGCCGACAGGCTGGCCGCGACCGGGCAGGCCGTGATCATCGACGTCCACTCGTATCCGACGGCTCGGTTGCCGTACGAGCTGCACGGCGACGGACCGCGGCCGCCGATCTGTGTGGGAACCGACTCCTTTCACACGCCGCCCGAGCTGGTGACCTTCGCGGAGAAGGCGTTCGCGGGCGTGGGGGGTGTGGGGATCGACAGCCCGTTCTCCGGGGCGTACGTACCGCTGCGGTACTACGAGAGGGAGCCGCGGGTGACCGCCCTGATGGTGGAGATCCGTCGGGACACCTACATGACCGAACCGGGAGGCCCGCCGGGTCCGGGTTTCTCGCGCCTCGTCTCGGCGCTGACGGCTCTGGTCGATTCCGTGCACTGCTAGCCGGCCGACGCGAGCACCCCTACGATCCGGGTAAGCAAACGCTTAGTCTTGGCCTCAGGGAGGGCACGGGATCATGCCGGTCGTCGACGCGTGGATGCAGCACCCCACACTCCGCCACTCCAACCACGAGATGTTCGAGTCGCTGCGCCGCTGGACGGGCATGGAGCTACTCAAGGAACCGCTGCCGGTCAAGGCCACGGTGGCCGCGCTGGCTGCCGCCGACGTGGAGATCGGCCTTTCCGCGGCCTGGTACGGCCCGCAGGGACCGCTCATCAGCAACGACGAGGTCGCCGAGTTCGTCGACCGGTCCGACGGGCGGCTGCGCGGCGTGGCGGGCGTCGATCTGACCAAGCCGGTGGCGGCCGTGCGGGAGCTGCGGCGGGCCGTCGAGGAGCTGGGCTTCGTGGCGCTGAGGATCGTGCCGTGGCTGTGGCAGCTGCCGCCCACCGACCGGCTCTACTACCCGCTGTACGCCGCCTGCGTCGAACTCGGCGTCCCCTTCTGCACCCAGGTCGGGCACACCGGACCGCTGCGCCCCTCCGAGACAGGCCGGCCCATCCCGTACATCGACCAGGTCGCGCTCGACTTCCCCGAACTGACCATCGTCTGCGGGCACATCGGCTACCCATGGACCATCGAGATGATCGCCGTGGCCGACAAGCACGCGAACGTCTTCATCGACACCAGCGCCTACACCGCGCGCCGCTACCCGCCCGAACTGGTGGAGTATCTGCGCGGCAGGGGACGGCGGAAGGTTCTCTTCGGCACCAACTACCCCATGATCACGCCGGCTCGGGCACTGGAACACCTCCCCGACCTGCGCCTGGACGACGAGACCACCGAGCTGTTCCTGTCGGGCAATGCCCGCCGCGTCTTCCACCTCCCGGACCAGTCGTAGATGCTGGAGCCGGACATCGTGCGACCCCGAGGTCCGGACCGCGTTTCGACCCTGAGGTGAGGCAGCCCAGTAATGGCTTTGCAGATCAGCGCCACCAACCCCGAGCATCCCGCGCTCCTGCTCGCACTGCCCTGGCAGCTGCCCCTGGAGGAATGGCCCGAGCACCATCTGGTGCCGCTGCCGCGCGGCATCTCGCGGCACGTGGTGCGCTACGCGCGCGCCGGGGACGAGGTGGTGGCCGTCAAGGAACTCGCCGAGCGGCCCGCCGTGCGCGAGTACGAGCTGCTGCGCAGCCTGGACCGGCTCGGCATCCCCGCGGTCGATCCGCTCGCCGTGGTGACGGGGCGCACCGACGCCGAGGGCGCGCCGCTGGAGCCCGTACTGATCACCCGGCACCTGGGCGGCTCCATGCCGTACCGGTCGATGTTCGAGACAACGATGCGGCCGGCCACCATGCACCGGCTGATGGACGCGCTGGCCGTGCTCCTGGTGCGGCTGCATCTGGCAGGGTTCGCGTGGGGCGACTGCTCACTGTCGAACACGCTGTTCCGGCGTGACGCCGGGGCGTACGCGGCGTATCTGGTGGACGCCGAGACCGGGGATCTCCACCCTCAACTCAGCAACGGACAGCGCGAGTACGACCTCGATCTCGCCCGGGTCAACATCAGCGGCGAGCTGCTGGACCTGGAGGCGTCCGGCGCCCTGCACCCCTCGGTGGACCCGATCGAGTTCGGCATGGAGATCTGCGCGCGCTACCGGGGCCTGTGGGAGGAGCTGACCCGCACCTCCGTGTACCCGGCGGGCAAGTACCACTACATCGACCGCCGCATACGCCGCCTCAACGACCTCGGTTTCGACGTCGCCGAGATGCAGATAGCGCACTCCGCGGGCGGCGACACCGTCACCTTCGTGCCCAAGGTCGTCGACGCGGGCCACCATCAGCGCCAGCTGCTGCGGCTCACGGGGCTCGACACCGAGGAGAACCAGGCGCGCCGGCTCCTGAACGACCTGGAGAGCTGGATGGCCACCCAGGACGACTACGCACCCGGAGACCCCCTCGCCGCCCGCCCGGAGGTACTGGCCCACCGGTGGGTGCGGGACGTGTTCCGGCCGACCGTCCGGGCCGTGCCGCCCGACCTACGCGGCTCCGTGGACCCGGCCGAGCTGTACCACGAGCTCCTCGAACACCGCTGGTTCCTGTCCGAGCGCGCCCAGCACGACATCGGCCTGGACACGGCCGTCGAGGACTACGTCACGCACATCCTCCCCAAGGTCCGCGACGCCCTGCCGCCACGGGCCGACGCCCCCGCGTCACCCGCGTGAGAACCCGGTTCCTGAGCAAAGGTGACCGATCGTACATACGATTGAAGCCTGTACCGGCCGAACGGCTCGCCGCGGCGTCCGCGCGGCCGTGACGAAACTGACCTGCTCGGGGTGGGAGACGTATGGCACAGGCCGCCAGTCAGGCGCGGACCGTCATTCTGACCGTCGATGACGATCCCGGGGTGTCGCGCGCCGTCGCCCGCGACCTGCGGCGCCGCTACGGCGAGGCGCACCGGATCGTGCGCGCCGAGTCCGGGGATGCCGCGATGGACGCGCTGCGGGAGCTGAAGCTGCGCGGGGACCAGGTGGCGGTGATCCTCGCCGATTACCGGATGCCGCAGATGAACGGCATCGAGTTCCTGGAGCAGGCGCTCGACGTGTATCCGGGCGCGCGACGGGTGCTGCTGACCGCGTACGCGGACACGAACGCGGCGATCGACGCGATCAACGTCATCGACCTGGATCACTACCTGCTCAAGCCGTGGGATCCGCCGGAGGAGAAGCTCTATCCGGTCGTGGACGATCTGCTGGACGCGTGGCGGGCCAGCGACTACCGGCCCGTGCCGACCTGCAAGGTGGTCGGGCACCGGTGGTCGGCACGTTCGTCGGGCGTACGGGAGTTCCTGGCCCGCAACCAGGTGCCCTACCGCTGGTACTCGTCCGACACCCCGGAGGGGCAGCGGCTGCTGTCGGCCGCCGGGCAGGACGGGGAGCGGCTGCCGCTGGTGATCACACCGGACGGTACGCCGCTGGTGGAGCCGGAGGATCCGGATCTGGCGACCCATGTGGGGCTGGCCACGACGCCGACGGAGGAGTTCTACGACCTCGTCGTCATCGGCGGCGGTCCGGCGGGGCTCGGGGCGGCGGTGTACGGCGCGTCCGAGGGGCTGCGGACCGTGCTCGTGGAGCGGTCCGCGACCGGAGGACAGGCGGGGCAGAGCTCGCGGATCGAGAACTACCTCGGCTTCCCCGACGGCGTGTCCGGGGCTCAGCTCACCGACCGCGCGCGACGGCAGGCGTCGAAGTTCGGCGCCGAGATCCTCACCGCGCGCGAGGTGACCGGGCTCGAGGTCACCGGGCCGTCGCGGACCATCCGCTTCTCCGACGGCTCCGCGATCGCCGCGCACTCGGTGATCCTGGCGACCGGTGTGTCCTACCGGCAGCTGGAGGCTCCGGGGCTCGCGGACCTGACCGGGTGCGGGGTCTTCTACGGTTCGGCGCTGACCGAGGCGGCCGCCTGCCAGGGCCACGACGTGTACATCGTGGGCGGGGCGAACTCGGCCGGGCAGGCCGCCATGTACCTGGCGCGGGGCGCGAAGTCCGTCACCATCCTCGTCCGCGGCTCCTCGCTGTCCGCGTCGATGTCGCACTACCTGATCCGGCAGATCGACCAAGCGCCCAACATCACGGTGCGCACCGGCACGGTCGTCGAGGCCGCGCACGGCTCGGACCATCTGGAACAGCTCACGCTGCGCGATGTGGCGAGCGGGCACACCGAACTCGTCGACGCGCAGTGGATGTTCGTGTTCATCGGCGCGGCGCCGCTCACCGACTGGCTGGAGGGGACCGTGCTCAGGGACGCGCGCGGATTCATCATGGCCGGCCCGGACATGACGCCCGACGGGCAGCCGCCCGCGAGCTGGGAGCTGGACCGGCCGCCGTACCACCTGGAGACCAATGTGCCCGGTGTGTTCGTGGCCGGCGACGCGCGCGCCGAGTCCGCGAAGCGGGTCGCGTCCGCGGTCGGAGAGGGAGCCATGGCCGTCATGCTCGTCCACCGTTATCTGGAGCAGTCATGAGCGGGCAGCCGATGCCGTGCAGCCCGGCGGAGCTCAGCACACTGTTCCTCTTCGAGAAGCTCGACGCCGACCAGCTCGGCCGCCTCTGCCGGGAAGGCCGGGTGGAACTGTTCGAGCCCGGCTATGTGTACCAGGAGGGCGAGCCGGCCACCTGCTTCTTCGTGCTTCTCGAAGGCACGATCGTGATGTCGCGCCGGGTCGGCGGCGACGACGTGGAGATCAGCCGCACCTCCCAGCGCGGGGTGTACGCGGGAGCCATGCAGGCCTATCTGGCCACACCGGACCACGCCCGCTACAAGGGCTCCGCACGGGTCACCGAGCCCTCGCGGTTCTTCGTCCTGCCCGCCGAGACGTTCTCCGCGATCCTGCGGGATTGGTATCCCATGGCCGTCCATCTGCTGGAAGGGCTGTTCTTCGGCAGCCAGAACACCCAGCGGGCGATCGGCCAGCGCGAGCGGCTGCTGGCGCTCGGCTCACTGTCGGCCGGGCTGACGCACGAGCTCAACAACCCCGCCGCGGCGGCGGTTCGGGCCACGTCCGCGCTGCGGGAGCGGGTCGCCAAGATGCGGCAGAAGCTCGGGGCGATCGCCGCGGGCCCGTACAAACGCGACACGCTCGAAACGCTCGTCGAGATCCAGGAGCGCACCGCCGAGCAGGTCGCCAAGGCGACTCCGCTCACCCCGCTCGAAGCCTCCGACCGGGAGGACGCCCTCGCCGACTGGCTCGACGACCACGACATCGCGGGCGGCTGGCAGTTGGCACCGACGTTCGTGCAGGCGGGCCTCGACACGGACTGGCTGGACCAGGTCGCCGCGGCCGTGGACGAGGAGACGCTCCAAGGCGCGGTCCACTGGCTGAACTACACCGTGGAGACCGAGCTCCTCATGAACGAGATCGAGGACTCCACATCCCGAATCTCGCACCTCGTGGACGCGGCCAAGCAGTACTCACAGATCGACCGCGCGCCCTACCAGGTCGCCGACGTGCACGAACTGCTGGACAGCACACTGATGATGCTCTCTGGGAAGATGGGCTCCGGCATCAAGGTCGTCAAGGAGTACGACCGTACGCTGCCCCCGATTCCCGCCTATCCGAGCGAGTTGAACCAGGTATGGACCAACCTCATCGACAACGCCGTCTCGGCGATGGACGGCGAGGGGACACTGACGGTGCGCACCGCGCTCGACAGGGACCAATTGCTCGTCGAATTCCGTGACACGGGACCCGGGGTGCCCGCGGAGATCCGCGACCGCATCTTCGACCCGTTCTTCACCACCAAGCCAGTGGGTGAGGGCACCGGGCTGGGCCTGGACATCTCCTGGCGGATCGTCGCCAACAAGCACCACGGAAGCATCCACGTGGAGTCCGCGCCCGGCGACACCCGTTTCCAGGTACGCCTTCCCCTGACCGCCACGGACACCTCCGAGGAGCCGTCATGACCACGCCCACCGGAATCGACCCCGCCGTTCCTCCGAGCGGTACCGGCTGCACCGAGTGCGACGCCGTCGGCGGATGGTGGTTCCATCTGCGGCGCTGTGCCCAGTGCGGTCACATCGGCTGTTGCGACGACTCTCCCGCGAAGCACGCCACCGCACACGCGCAGAGCACCGGGCATCCCATCATCCAAAGCTTCGAACCCGGCGAGAACTGGTTCTGGAACTACGAGACCTCCGAGCTGTACGAGTCCGGGCCCGACCTCGCTCCCCCGCTGAGCCACCCGGCCGACCAGCCCACGCCCGGCCCCGCCGGACGGGTGCCCGCGAACTGGGCCGAGACACTGCGCTGACGGGAACAACGCGTCCGAGCGGTGCCGGGGACAGCGCCTTACTGAGCCGCGTCCGAGGGGGGAAGGTTGGCTGTCTTGATCGGTGTCCGGGAGATCCGTGCCGTGGCCGAACGGATTGCCCGACATGTCGTGCGGACGCCCACGGTGCCGAGCCCGGGACTGTCGTCGCTGCTGAATGCGCCGGTCACGGTGAAGCTGGAACTGCTGCAGCGCACCGGGTCGTTCAAGGCGCGTGGGGCGACGGCCCGGCTGCTCGCGCTGAGCGAGGCCGAGCGCGCGGCGGGTGTGGTGGCGGTGAGCGGCGGCAACCACGGGATCGCGCTCGCGGTGATGGCCGCCGCGCTCGATGTGAAGGCGACCGTGGTGATGCCACGGTCGGCGTCGACGCGTGCAGCCGAGATCGTGGAATCGTCCGGCGCCTCACTGCGGCTGACCGATGACATGGCCGGTGCGTTCGCGCTCATGACGCGGCTGCGGGCCGAGGGACTGACGCTTGTCCACCCGTTCGACGATCCGCTCGTGATCGCCGGGCAGGGCACCGTCGGCCTGGAGTTCGCCGAGGACGCCGGAGAACTGACCGATGTGCTCGTCAGTATCGGCGGCGGCGGGCTGATCTCCGGTGTCGCCGCGGCACTGCGGGCGCTGCGGCCGGGGGTGCGGATCTGGGGTGTGGAGACGGAAGGCGCGCAGGCCATGTCCGAGGCGCTGGCCACGGGCGGCCCGGTGCCGGTGCCGCTGTCCTCGATCGTGACCACGCTCAGCGCGCCGGCCGTCTCGCAACTGACGTACGACCATGTGTCCGCCCTGGTCGACGAGGTGCTCGTGGTCCCGGACCGGGAGGCGGTACGGGGCACCCTCGATCTCGCCGACCACGCCAAGGTGTGGGCCGAGCCGGCCGCGGGCTGTCTGCTGCCCGCGGCCCGGCGGGTGCTGGAGCGCGTCGGGGACGAGGCCCGGCTGGGGCTGGTGCTGTGCGGGGGCAACGCGACCACCGGGGACGTCATGTCCTGGGCGGAGCGTTTCGATCTGCGCTGAACGTTTCGATCTGCTCGATCTGCGCTGAGATTTTCGGTCTGCTCTGTGCGTTCCGACGCGTGCTCTGGGTTTCAGCCAGTGCGGACCATGAGGTGGGCTCTCAGCGCACCGACCTGCCATACATCTCGCCGAGCGGCTCGGCGAGCAGTTCGACGCGGGCGCCGTCGGGATCGCGGAAGTACATCGACGAGCCGCCCTCCTGCACGTACTCGACTCCGGCGGCGTCGAGCCGCTCGCGCAGCCGCTGCCAGGTGGTGGGGTCGACCGAGATGGCCAGGTGGTGCAGTCCGCCGAGCACCTCCGCGTACGGGCCGAGGTCGAGGCCGGGGAAGTCGAAGAAGGCCAGGAGGTTGCCGTTGCCGAGGTCGAAGAAGAAGTGGGTCGAGCCCTTGTAGTCGCGGTTCTCGATCATCTCCGTGAGGGGGAAACCCAGGACGTCCTGGTAGAACCGCACGGTCCGCTCCACGTCCGAGGAGAGCAGCGCGACATGGTGCACTCCGCGGGCCGAGCTCGCCGGCCTCTCCTCGGTCAGATACGCGTCCCGGATCCGCTGACGCTCCGCCTCGATCGCTGCCAGGTCCACCGCATCCATCGAGAGCTCGTCAGGTAGGGAAGTAGCCGCTCTTGGTGCTGAATTCAACCACTTTGCAGCCACTCTAGACCTCCCCCGATCCCAGTCCAGGTCAGTTGCCGAGGAGCGCCCGTACTCGGATGCCGTCCGCGATCTCGATGACGCCGAGCGCGGTGAGCCAGAGTCCGGCGACCAGCGTCAGCGCGGCGACGGAGCGGAAGGGCGACACGATCAGCACGATGCCGCCGAGGGAGGTGAGGATGCCGAGCACGGCCTGCCGGCCGCGGGTCGGCAGGTCCTCCGCGGAGATCGCCGCCGCAGAGATCATGAATCCGTGGGTCAGCCGGCCGAAGCCGATCCACAATTGCGGCAGCAGGATCGACTGGGCCGCGCCGCGGAAGCAGATCAGGCCGAGGCAGCACGCTGAGCGCACCGCTGAAGAAGCTCACCGCACGTAGGTGCCCGGGTATGCCGGCCGCGTACGCTCGCCGGCTGGAGGGCCACCGTCAGCTGGACGACGCCGTACGCCGGCAGATAGATCCCGAACAGGACGCCGACCACCAGCACAGTGGCACCGGGCCAGGCCAGGGCGAGTACACCCAGGACGAGCGTGACCACCCCCATGGCCACCTGCCGCTGCCAGGCGAAACGGGCCAGGAGACCCAGCACTCCGGGATACACATCTTGATCGAGGTCCTGCGCACCCGCCGGTACGGGACGCGGATGCGGATACGAAGGCGGATGCGGTGCGTGGGAGGAACCCATGGGCTTCCGCCTCCCCGAGGGAACACGCCGCGTGCACTGATCCGGTGAAGGGGGGGTGGGCCGTCCTGCCGCAGCCCAACGTGGCGCCCGCCCATGCCCGCGACGAGAGGTGAGGACACCGCCGGCACGTGGCCTCGTCGCCGGGTCCGCACGCGAGCTCGTCGCCGGTCTCGCCCGGATGCGGGTTGCGTCCGTCCGGATGCGGGTTGCGGCGCTCAGGACGATCCTGGATACATGTCCGGACGGGCTCCATTGGTCGTGCATCCCACTTTGGGCACCGGCGGTCGCCAGGTGACCGCGCGGGGCGAGAACCTCGGCGTGGCGTTCTCCGACGAGGACCTGATCGAATTCCTCGGCCGAGCGGGTCTGCCCGACGCGGAAGACCTCCTGGACGATCCCGCGTGGGTGAAGTGGCGTGGAGGCCAGGCGCACTTCTACGGGGCCGCATAGTAGGCGGACGACGCCCCGAACACCGGGCTGCGGTTGCCGTTGAGCCCGGTGGCGGCAAACCGTGCCTCCGCTCAGGGTGGTGCCATGCGACGACGGTTCGGTCCCCCCGTTGCTCCGAACGGGGGGCGCGCTCACCCAACCCGGTGGGCGGCGGCCGGGGCGCGTACCACCGGCGTGCACGAAGACGTTGCTCCGACATGGACAGCACTCAGACAGCACTGCGCCGCGTTCCGACCCGCGCGCGCGTTGGCGGCCCGTATGCCGAACTGACCAACGACTACCGGAGCAATCCGCCGATCTACGCTCAGCTCGTCTCGGAGTGGCGGGCCAAGGGCCGCGTGGTTCCGGAGCGTCGCGATGTGCGCGAAGTGCTGTGGGCGTCCTTCGCCGCACCGGCTCCGGAGGCGGACGAAGCCGAAACCGTGCCCGCGGTTCCCGTGCCCCGCGGGCTCCCCGGCTGGGTGAGGGTCAGTCCTCGCTGAGGGGCGCCAGAACGGCGAGCGTTCCGTTGGCCTGACGCAGCGCCAGCTCCAGGGGGAGGGCCGGATGCAGGGCTCCGGTCCCGTCCGGAGGGATGATCCACTCCAGGAATCCCGCGGACCGGTACGGCGGCGGTACGGCGACCCAGGAGCCCTTGCCGAGGTGGCGGAGCCCCGACCCCACCCAGCGGCTGGCGGGATCGGGCGGCAGGAAGAAGCCGACGCGGTGGGCCGCGGCGTCCACCAGCGTGGGACCCGGCACCTGAAGCGGGTCGGACCACAGTATGTCCAGGGCGAGCAGCCCCAGTTGTTCGGGAACGCTCAGCACGTCCCAGAAGCGCCCGGCTTCCAGGAGCACGCCGCCGCTGCCCTGATCCCACTCCCGTTTGCACGCCCGGGGGTCGGTGGCTGCCGCGGCGAGCCACTCCACACTTTGCATCCACATCGCGTTCGTCATGGCCCACTCCGGGGATATTCCGCTCCGCTCGGCACGCGCGGAGAAAGACGCAGCCAGCGGGGCCTGCGACTGCCCATCAGCCCCTAGGCATATGCATGTTGGTAGATATTTCTACGTGGCGGAAGGGGTGGCGCGGTGTGGCGTTTCCGTCGGCCGGTTACGGCAGGTGCGACGGTGCGTGGAGTTTGTGCAGTGGGCCGCCGTGCAGCGGGACCGTGTGCCACCGTGCCGTGAACGTGTGCTCAGGGAGCGAGCAGGTCACCGTCAAACGGTGCGGGGTCTCCAGGAACAGCACGTCGACGCGCAGGGTCTCCGGGTCGGTCCATCCGCCGGTCACGGCCGTGGGGATGGTGCCCGGGTCGACGGTCCAGTCGGAGATACCCAGCATCAGGTCGATTCGCCGGTCGCCCTCGTCCAGCGACAGGCGCCAGCCCTTGTCCCCCGCCGCTACCGCGACTCCCGCCAGAGTCCGCTGCTCCGCGCAGGCACCGCCCTTCGGAAGGAACTCGGCGCCCGCCCAGGCTTCGCCCCGGGCGGGAGGCTCGAGATGCGCCTCGACCGGCGGCAGGGCGAGCCGCGCGAGACGGCTCCGCAGTGTGTCGTCCCCCTCGCCCGGGAGCGGAGCGGTGCCGAAGGCGGGCAGCAGGTGGCGCCACACCAGATTCAGCAGGTCCTGCATCTGCTCGGTCGCCGCGGTCGTCGCGATCACCGCGTCGTACTCGGGCAGCACGAGGCAGAACTGCCCGTACGCCCCATCGCCGCGGTACCCGTGCCGCGACCTCCAGAACTGGAATCCGTACCCCTGCTGCCAGTCCGACAGCGCCCCCTCGGCCGTACCGTCCGCGGTGGAGATGTGCGCACGGGTGGCCTCCGCGATCCACGAGGACGGCAGGAGCCGCCGCCTCTCCCAGACGCCGTCCTGCAGGTACAGCTGGCCGAGCCGCGCGATCGCGTCGGTCGTGGCGTGCAGGCCGCTGAAGCCGAGGTCGCGGCCGGCCGGGCCCTGCCGCCAGGCGGCTTCGCCGATGCCCAGGGGGTCGAACAGCCGGGGCCGCAGATACGCCGTCAGCGACTGGCCGGTCACGCGCTGGACGATCGCGGCGAGCGTGTAGGTGGCGGACTGGTTGTACGCGAACACGGTGCCGGGGTCTCGCTCAGGCGGTATCAGCAGGAAGCCGCGTACGGTCTCCTTGCGGTCGAGCCGGAACGCCTCGGCGTAGGTCTCGGCGAGGTGACCGCTCGCCATCGACGCCACATGCCGTACGAGCATGGCGCGGCTGCGTGGGTCGGTGATGTCGGCATCGAATTCGGGGAAGTACGAGATCACGGGGTCGTCGAGGCGCAACAGCCCTTCTGCGCCGGCGAATCCCGCGGCCGTGGACGTGAAGCTCTTGCTCAGCGAGTAGAGCAGTTGACGCCGCTCGGGTGTGTACGGCGCCCACCAGCCGGAGGCGACGACGTGACCGTGGCGCAGGATCATCAGGCTGTGCGGTTCGATGTCCGGGGCGACCTCGACGGCATCGAGGAACGCGTGAATGCCCGACGCGTCGACACCCTGCTCGCCGGGCGTGCTGACAGGCAGGGGACGAGCACTCATACGAGTGACCTCCGGACGGCTCGGGACAGTGGCTGTGGCGCGGCAGACGGACACCGTGTACATGCGTACGCCATCTTTCCCGTGCGGGCGCCCGCGTGTCCATGAGTGATGTCGGGCTTGGAGTGGTGGTGTACGTGGCACGCGAGCGGGTTACTCGCACTTTATGGTGCAAATCGGATACACGATGATGACGGAACAGACCGGCCCGCGTGACCTCGTCGACGATGTCGTGCGGGCCGAGGAGGTCGGCTTCGATTTCTCGGTGACGTCGGACCACTACTTTCCGTGGCTGCGCGCACAGGGGCACTCCCCGTACGCGTGGAGTGTGCTCGGCGCGGCCGCCCAGGCCACCTCGCGCATTCCCCTGATGACGTACGTGACGTGCCCGACCTTCCGCTATCACCCCGCGGTGGTGGCCCAGAAGGCGGCAACCCTGCAATTGCTGTCTCAGGGCAGGTTCCGGCTCGGGCTCGGCTCGGGAGAGAACCTCAACGAGCATGTGGTGGGCGGCGGTTGGCCCTCGGTCGATGTGCGGCACGAGATGCTCGAAGAGGCGATCGGCATCATCCGCGCACTGTTCGACGGGGGCCACGTCAACCATCGTGGGACCCACTTCGACGTGGAGTCGGCCAAGCTGTGGGATCTGCCGGACCAGCCGCCGCCGATCGGCGTCGCCGTCTCCGGCGAACAGTCCTGCGCGCTGGCGGGTCACCTCGCCGACCTCGTCATCGCCACGGAACCCGATCCGGAACTGCTCGCCTCCTTCGACCGGCACGGCGGACAGGGCAAGCCCCGGGTGGGGCAGCTGCCGGTCAGCTATGACCCCGACCGGGACACCGCCGTGCACCGGGCGCACGAGCAGTTCCGCTGGTTCGGCGGGGGCTGGAAGGTCAACGCGGAGCTGCCGCACCCCGACTCCTTCGCCGGTGCCACACAGTTCGTCACGCCGGACGACGTCGCCGGGTCGATTCCGTGCGGCGACGATCCGGACACCTTCGTCGAGGCCGTACGGCCCTTCGCGGAGGCGGGCTTCACCGAGATCGCGCTCGTGCAGATCGGCGGCGACGCCCAGGCCGACTTCCTGGACTGGTCGGCGAAGACGCTGCTGCCCGAGCTGCGGGCTGCCTTCGCGTGAGGCGCAGGCCGCCCGGGCGGGCCTCGGATCCCGTTGCGGCATCAACACACGAGCGGATATCCGGCGTTGAAGGGTCACCGTCATAATGATCGAGTGATTTCCCCCTCCCCCACATCCGTACAGCGCGTCCCCGTCGTCATCGTCGGCGCGGGACCGGCCGGTCTCACCCTCGGCAACATCCTGCGCGCCGCGTCCGTCGACTGCGTGGTCCTGGAGAACGAGAGTCGGGAGTTCATCGAACAGCGGCCCCGGGCGGGCTTCATCGAGGAATGGGCGGTACGCGCCCTGCGGCAACGGGGGCTGGCCGACCGGCTCGTGGAGCGGGCCCAGCCGCACAGCGAGTGCGAGTTCCGGATCGACGGCGAACGTCACCGGTTCCGGTACGCCGAGCTGACCGGGGACCGCCATTTCGTCTATCCGCAGCCGCTGTTGGTGACCGACCTGGTGCGCGAGTACGCCGATGTGCGCGGCGGCGACATCCGGTTCGGCGTACAGGATGTCGCTCTGCACGCCATCGACGGCGACCGGCCCTCGGTGCTGTACACGGACCCGGCCACGGGCGAGCGCCGGCGCATCGAGTGCGAGATCATCGCGGGCTGCGACGGCGCGCGCGGAGTGACCCGCACCCACGTGCCGCCGGAGCGCGGTTCCCTGGCCCGCTACGACTACGGAGTGGGCTGGCTGGCGCTGCTCGCCGAGGCACCCCCGTCGTCCGACTGTGTCGTCTTCGGCGTCAACTCACGTGGATTCGCCGCCCACATGGCCCGCAGCCCCCAGGTCACCCGCTACTACCTGGAGGTGACGCCCGGCGACGACCCGGAGAACTGGCCGCACGACAGGGTGTGGTCCGAACTCCGCGCCCGGCTGTCGGTGACGGGTTCCCCACCGCTCACCGAGGGACGGCTGATCGAGAAGCGGGTGCTCGACATGCACAGCTATGTCGTGGAGCCGATGACGTACGGACGGCTGTTCCTGGCCGGTGACTCCGCCCATCTCGTGGCGCCGATCGCGGCGAAGGGCATGAACCTGGCGCTGTACGACGCGCTGCTCCTGGCGGACGCGCTCGTCTCCTACTTCGGGACGGGCGACGGCAGCGGGCTGCGCGACTACTCGGCGGCCTGTCTGCGGCGCGTCTGGGAGTACCAGGAATTCTCTCAGTGGTTCGCGGAGTTGCTGCACGGGCCGTCGTCGGGCGATCCCTTCCGGGCGGGGTCCGCGGGTGCGCGGCTGCGGCGACTGCTGGGCTCGCCCGCCGCGGCGGCCACGTTCGCGGACTCCTACATCGGCAAGGTGCCCGTGCGCTGAACCGTCACGCGCCGCCGGCCTGAACCTTTCGCACGAGTGGGCGACCGTCGGAGAGTTGAGAAAAAACAGGCCTCGAGAACCGCTCCCCGTTGAACACTCAACGTCACACCCTCCGTACTTCCGGGAAAGGTGAGAGCCCGGTGCACAGCGAGGGATGACCATGGTCAAGGTGCAAGACTCCACGGGCGAGTTGGTCGCCGGTAGATACCGACTGCTCGAGGTCGCCCACCGGGAAGAGGGCCGCGTCGGCTGGCACGGACAGGACGTCGACTTCGAGCGGCCCGTCACCCTGACCCGGTCGCGGCTCCCGGAACATCGGCACGAGGAGACGGAGCACCGTACCGCGGCGCGGATCCTGCGCGAGTCCGAGCGCCTGGGGCTCGTCTGTCCCGGCCGGGTGGCCGCGGTCGTCGACGTGATCGAGGAGCACGACTTCGTGTGGACGGTCACGGAGCGGTCCCCGGGCATCCCGCTGACCGAACTCCTCGGGCGCGGCCCGATGAACTACATCCGCGCGGCCCGCATCGGGCTCGGCCTCCTCGACGTCCTCGCCGCCGCCCACAACGCGGGGGTGACGCACGGCGATCTCAGCCCCGGTCAGGTGCGCGTGCACGAGCGGGACGCGGTCACGGTGAACGGTTTCGGCCTCATGGGGGCCACCGTCTCGCCACGCGTCACCGCACCGTCGTACGCCTCCCCGGAGCAGGCCCGGGGCGAAGGCACCGGACCGGCGGCGGACCTGTGGGCGCTGGGCGCGATGATGTACGCGATGGTGGAGGGCTGGCCGCCCATCCGCGACCGCGGACGGCTCGACGCCACGCTGCGTGCCGTGGAACGGCTGCCCATCCGGGCGCCGCTGAGCGCAGGACCGCTCGCACCGGCGATTCAGGGTCTCCTGCGCAGGGATCACTTGGAGCGGGTGCCCGAGCCGGTCGTACGCGAGGCCCTGGCGCGCATCCTCAAGGAGGACCTCGACGATGCGACGGCCGCGGCGCCCCTGCCGCTCTACCGGGATCCGGGCACCGTCGCCCGGCGCACGGGACGCACCCGGGGCGGACTGCCGGTCAGCCGGCCGGTCCTGCTGGGCGGAGCGCTGGCCGTCACCGTCGTCTGCTTCGCCGTGCTCACCGCGGCGGGCGGCCTGCCCGACGGGGACACGTCCGCATCCGGCGCGGCTCCCTCACGGACGTCCTCGGTCCCCTCCGCCGACCCCACCGATCCCGCCACGCTCCCCGAGCGGACACCGTCGGCGTCCCCCACGCCTTCCCCCTCCTTCACCGTCGGAGAGAAGGTGCCGTCCGGCTTCTCCCGCTATCAGGCACCCGAGGGCTTCTCCATCGACCTCCCCAAGGGCTGGGAACGCCTGCGGACCACAAGCTCCGCCGACCTGTCCTACCGGGTCACCTTCGGCGCGAGTGGTGACCCACGCACGCTGGCCGTCACCTACAGCACGCGGCTGGGCCCGGATCCCGTCGCGGTCTGGAGCGCGCTGGAGCCGTCCCTGCGGGCCGCTTCCACCGGCTACGAGCGGGTGGGCGACATCCGTGCCGTGGACTATCGCGGCCGCGAGGGTGCCGACATGGAGTGGTACTCCGTGACCGACGGCGGACTCCGCGAGCACACGTTCGGACGGGGTTTCCTCATCGGCGACCACCGGGGCTTCTCGCTGCGCTGGACGACCCCGGCGGACGACTGGAACACCTCCGCCAACCGGAAGGCGCTGGACGTCTTCCTCCAGTCCTTTCGGCCGAGTTCGAAGTGATCACGGATCCGAAGCGACAACGGATCCGAAGTGATCGCGAATACGCTCCAGTTGGGCGGCTCGAGAGTGAACCCCGATCCACGCCCTTCGGCCGGCCTCAGAGTGATTCCGAGCCGCAGCAGCCGTCCCTCCGCATGAGCCGCCCGACTTCGAGCCAGTCGTCGCGTGTCGCCGCGGGCCGCGACGACGGCTCGAACGCGGCCACCAGGTCAGCCGTCTCGTAGGGTGTCCCTCCCCTGAGCACCGACACCGTGCGCAGGAGTGTGTCGAAGTCGGTGAACGGGTCGCCGTCCACCACGGTCAGGTCGGCCAGCTTCCCCGGCTCCACAGTGCCCAGGTCACGGTCGACTCCGAACAGGCGGGCCGGCAGCACGGTCACGGTGCGCAGGGCCCCCGCCGGGGACAGTCCGCCGCGGTGCAGGGCGCGCAGGCCCAGGTGCAGGGAGAGCCCGACGGGGACGAGCGGCTGGTCCGTGCCGAGGGCGACGAGACCGCCCGCGGCCAGCACACGCCGGTAGATGTCGGTCTCCGTGCGCAGCGTGGCCAGTTGGGCCGCCGTGGGCGGCACGCCCGCCGACTGCCGTACCGCGGCGGAGTCCCAGGGCGGCATCACGACGGTGACACGGGGGTCGTCGCCGAGAGCGGGATCGGCGCCGAGCAGCGGGGCGGAGGTGAACGGCGTGGCGATCAGGGCGAAGTTGACGCCCCGGGCGCTGTATATCTCCACCACATCGTCGTAGGCGCGCCCGGTCGCGGTGATCGCGTGCCCGAACTCGGCGCGCTGCGTGGCTTGCAGATGGGTCGTCAGATCCTGCCCCAGCTGGACGCCCAGAGACAGGAGGTGGCTTCCCGAGCGGACCCCGAGGCGCTCGTGAGCGAACCGCGCGGCCTCCTCCATCACCCAACCCGGCGCCCGCACATAGGTCTTGACGAAGTCCCAGTCCAGCGCTGCACCCCGTTCCAGCGAGCGTCGCAGCCCGTCCCTGGTGCGGTGGGCCCGCCCCATGCTGTACGCGACGCGGGATCCGTCGAGCAGTTCGCCGGTCGTCAGCAGCCGGGGTCCGGCGAGCTCGCCGCTTGCCACCGCCTCGCGAATGCGGGCCTGTTCGTACGCGAAGCCGCCGAGGGACACGGCGGTGGTGATCCCGTACGTCAGCTGGCCGACGGTCTGGCGTCCGCCGTAGGTGCTCTGCCACGGGTGGGTGTGGGTGTCCCACAGCCCGGGGACGACGGTGCGGTTCGAGGCGTCGACCCGCCGCCGTGCGTCGCGGCGGGCGGCCCGGTGCGGTTCGACGGAGTCGATGCGGCCACCTCGTACGACGATGTCGACGTCCTCGCGCACCACATCGCCGGTGCCGTCCCACAGCCGTCCGGCGTGCACCACGGTGTCGACGGGGACGGAGCCCCGCCGGTCGACCGGGACACGCACGGTGCGGGCGTCCCGTCCGTCGACGCCGATCAGTCTCAGGCGGCCGCCCGACAGATACAGCAGCGTCTTGGAGTCCGCGGACCACGAGGGGTGGTCGGCCGGTTCGGTGGTGAGGGTGCGCGGTTCGCCCTGCGGTGTGCCGTCGGCGGCGACGGGCAGCAGGCACAGCGCGGATTCGACGACTACGGCCATCCAGCGCCCGTCGGGTGACCAGACCGGCCCGGAGTCGTAGCGGTCGGCGAGGGAGACATGAGGCGCGACGGCGTGCAGGCGGTCGGCACCGGTCGTCGTGTCGACGATCCGGATGACGTTGTAGCCCTCGCGGAAGCGCAGGTTGAGGCGATTGCGGTCGCACAACGCGATGTACCGGCCGTCGGGCGACCAGCTCGGACGGCCGGGCAGCCCGCCCCCGCCGAGCGGCGTCACCAGCACGCGTTCCGTGCCCGCGCTCAGCTCGCGCACGACGAGCCGCCCCGTCATGTCGAGGCAGGCAAGCCGCTCGCCGTCCGGCGACAGCACCGGATGCACCCGCCCGCCCGTCGCGAGCGCGGTCTCCTCACCGGTATCGAGATCCCGCCGGTACACCCCGAGCAGTCCGTCGCGGTCGTCGGCGTACACGAGCGACCGTCCGTCACGCGCCCAGACCGGTGCGAGGAGGTAGCGGGTGGCCGGTGACTGCCGGAGCCGCTCGGGCGCACGGCCGCCCGAAGTGTCCGCCAGCCACAGCGAGTTGAGGGCGGCGAAGGCGACGCGCCGGCCGTCGGGGGACAGCGCGGGCAGGTGGATGCCCCGCACCGGGCGCACACGCGCGTCGCCGAGGTCGTACTCCTTGACTTGGTACCGCGGCCGCTCGACGGGCAGCACGCCCTCGAAGGCGATCGGCTCCGCCTCCCCCGGCTTCTCGGGGCGTAGGAGCGTGAAGTGGCCGTCCACTGTCAGAAGGAGCTCCCCCGCCGCGGTCCAGCGAGGAGGTACGGGAGCGATGTCTCCGGCCACGGCGACCGGCTTGCCGTCGACGACGAGGGTGCAGGAGCCGTTGGGTGATGCCGTGGTCCGCAGATAGGCCAGACGGCGGCCGTCCCGGGCGAGGGCCGGGGTCATGACCTGCGCGGCCTCGGTCTCGGTGTGCTCGAGGGCGACCGGGCCCGCACCGTCGGCCGGTACTGCGGCCACGGTGCGGGCGTCCACGCCCAGTCCGAAAGGTGTGGTCACTGCCTTGGCCCGCACGAACAGGATGCGCTTCCCGTCCGGCGACCAGGTGGGGTCGAAGTCCTCCCAGGGACCGTCCTGCAGGGGCCCGTCCTGCCCAAAGAGCCCGGTGACGCGGGTGAGTTCGCCGCTGTTGAGGTCCAGGACGTGGATGCGGTACGGGCTGCCCTGCACCGGGTCGCCGCAGCGCTCGGAGGCGAAGGCGATACGGGTGCCGTCGGGTGACCAGGCCGGGCCCCGGTCGTCCCAGGGCCCGTCGGTGCGACGGCGCAGGTCCGATCCGTCGGGGCGCATCGTCCACACGTGGAAGCCGCCGCCCCGGTACGCGCAGAACGCGATGAGCTTGCCGTCCGGGGAGTGCGTGGGCCTGTTCGGTTCCAGGTCGGCCGGGGTCAGGGGTACGGCACGGCCGCCGGTGCGCGGGAGCGACCACAGGACGTTCTGCAGCTCGGCGATCAACCGGTCGCCCGCGGGTGAGAGTGTCGCCGAACCGTTGGTGGCCCGAGTGAAGGAGAGCGAGAGACCGGCGCTGGTCCGGGCCTTCGCCGGGGCCGTGCCGAGGGCGGTGGCGGCCCCGGCGACGCCTGCTGCGGCGAGCAGTTGACGGCGGGAGAGGGGAAGAGCGGTGCTGCTCCGGTCACGTTCCATGACAGAGCACGCTTACGCATCTCAAAGCCCGTGAGCAACAGTGCCATTCGCGCCAAACGGGCAAGGCCGCCTGCCGGTCCCGGAACTGTGGTGAAGGAGTGTCAGTGCCCCTCCGGGATACGGTGCGCGGGTCTTCGCTGCGACAGCCACTCGGCGACCGCGTCGGCTATGGGCTGTCCCGTCTCCAGCTCGATGAAGCCGAACTGGCCTCCCTGGTTGCCCTCCAGGAACCACCAGACGCCGTCCTCGTCCTCGGCGAAGTCGAAGGCGGCGTAGGCGAGTCCGGTGAAGGCGAGGTACTCGTGGACCGAGCGGGCGATGCGGCCGGGCACGGCGATGGCCTCCCAGGCGTGTCCGGTGTCGCCGAACCGCCCGTCGACCTGTCCGGGCACGGCGGCCTTCCTGGCGGCGAACATGCGGGGGCCGATGCTGGTCAGCCGGATGTCGGCACGCTTGGGTATGTACTGCTGCAGCAGCGCGGGGCCGGCCGCGACGCCGGAGAAGTCCGCGTCGGGTCCGATGAGCGTGGTCGGCAGGGCCACCGGCGGCTCGCCGGGCGGAGGCCCCGAAGCCGACTTCACCACCACTTCCCGGTACTCCTCGACGAACTCCTGGGCCACGCGCGGGGCGGTCGTGATGATGGTGGGCGGCACCGCGAAGCCGCTGCTGTGGGCGACCCGCAGCTGCCAGGGTTTGTGCCGGGCCTGCTCGGCGCGGCGCGGATGGTTCATCCAGCGGGTCGATGCGGAGTAGAGCATGCCGAACAGGGCCTGTCGGGTCTCGGCGGTGAGCCAGGGCGAGGGCTCGGCGGCGTGGGCGGCCGGCTCCCCCGGCCGGCGCACCCACACGGATCGCAGACCGCCCATGCTGAGCACGTGGCCGTTGACCGACAGATAGCCGTCGAAGTCACCGTGGGCGTAGTCGGCGGACAGCACCGCTTTGCCCGGCAGGTCGGCGGGGTCGAGGCGCACCATGGGCACGCCCCGCTCGTGCAGTTGGGCCACCACCATGTCGGCGGTGACGTCCTGCTCGGCCGTGAGAATGAGTACGGTCATGCGCGCGGGCGGCCGTCAGTCGTCGAAGTGCGTCTGGGAGCCGGCCGTGGACGTCGTGGTACCGGTGGCCATCAGGAGCGCACGGTCGCTGACGGCCGGGCGGCCGTCGGGCAGGACGTTCAACTGCAGCGCCACATCGAAGTGGTACGGGGTTACTGCGGCCGACTGCCCCGTGGGCATGGCGTAGTTGAGGGTGAACGGTCGCATGAAAAATCCTCCCCGGTTTCACGATGCTCTACGTCCACCCGTACGTGTCATGGCCGTAAGGAATTCATCACTTTCCGCCACATCGGGGTGAAGGTCATCACATCGCGTCGTTTCAAGCTTGCCTATTGCCGTATTGCTCGTGTGTCTGCTTGGTCCCGGCCAAAAGCTTCGGCCAATGCTTCATCCTCAGTGACCTCAACGCCCCACCATCCCAGGAGAGTTCCCGGCGACTTCGACTTGCTCTCCTCGCTGAAGCAGGGAGGTTCCCTCCGCAGTGACGGACGCGGGCTCAGCGGCCATGGTTGCCATAAGACCGGCCCGATACAGGCCATGGAGGAACGCGGCACACACCACGCCCAGGACGAACAGCACGAGCCATGGCAGTGCGGACATGCCGGCCGCCCGGGCGGCGTCGAGGGCCGCTCCGGTGAGCAGGTTGCCCAGCGTGATGCCGATCCCGCAGATGGTGTTGTAGAGCCCGTAGTGAGTGGCGACGAGGCGGTCCCCGGAGAGGCGGACGATCGTGTCCATCTCGAAGGGGTACGCGATCATCGTGCCCATTGCGAGGAGCAGCGCCGCCAGTGTCGGCGGCAGGGCGGCGAGCAGCCGGCGCCCGACCTGTTCGTCAGGCACGGGCACGACCGTGGCCGCGAGCAGCGGCACGAAGGCCAAACCCATGCCCAACAGCCCCCAGGCCAGGGCCTGACCGGGCTCCAGCCGTGCTTTGCACCACGCGGTCACGCGAGTCTGTCCGAAGATCGTGAGCAGTCCCGAGGCCGCGAAGAGCAGCGCGACGGCCGCCGTCCCGAACTCCCCTTCGCCGCCCAGGCGTCGTACCTCCAGCGGCAGCGCCAGATAGACCTGGAAGGACAGGACGTACGAGCCGATCATGGCCATGGCGAAAAGGAGGAACGCGCGGTTGCGCACGATGCCTCGCCACTGCGCCGGCACGCTCTTGCGGTCACCGGCGTCCGCGTCCACGGCGTGGTCCGCCTTGCGGGCGGGGAGGGCGCGGATCTGCACCGCGCTCAGCAACGCGAAGATCGCTGCCGAGACGAGGCAGGTGAAACGGAAGTCGAAGCCGGTCAGTACCATCCCGACCAGCGGTCCGAGCAGAATGCCCGCCTGATAGAAGACGTTGAAGAGGGCGAAGGCCTCGACGCGGCGCTCGCCCGCGTCGGCGGCGAGGTAGGCGCGTACAGCCGGGTTGAACAGAGCGCCCGCGAAGCCGGCCGCTGCCGAGGCCGCGACCAGCGCCGGGACCGAGTCGACCAGCCCGAGCGCGGCGAAGCCCACCGTACGCAGCACGCATCCGGCGACGATCAGGGGTTTGTAGCCGAAACGGTCGGCGAGCGTACCGCCGACGAGGAACATGCCCTGCTGGCTGAAGTTCCGTACGCCCAGGACGAGTCCGACCAGCCAGCCGGCCAGGCCGAGAGTGCCGGACAGATGCTGGGCGAGATACGGCATCAGCATGTAGAAACCGAGATTGATGGTGAACTGGTTCACCAGGAGCAGCTGGACGCTGCGGTCGTACGAGCGGACCTGCGCGAGCGTCGTCCTCACTTCGCGTCGCCTTCCACGCCGACCGTCGCCGCCGTCGCGGCGAGTGGGTCGAGGACCGAGGTGCAGCGCGTCCAGCGGGTGACTTCCTTCTCGTCCGGGTGGCCCACGACCTCGGGTTCGGGCGCCGGAGGCCCGTGCAACAGCCCGTGTTCGGCGCAGAACTGGTCGTCGTAGACGGTCTCCAGATAGCGCTGGGGCCCGTCCGGGAAGATCGCCACGACGCGGGTGCTGGGAGGAGTCGTACGGGCGAGCCAGCCGGCCACCAGCGCGACCGCACCGACGCTCCAGCCGCCCGTGGCGTAGTGCGAGGCGGCCAGCTGTCTGCACGCCCAGACCGATTCGGCCGGGGCCACCCAATGCACCTCGGAGAAGTTCTCGTAGGCGACATTGCGCGGATAGATACTCGATCCGAGTCCCCGCATGAGTCGGGGCCGGTCGGGCTGGCCGAAGATGGTCGAGCCGATGGTGTCGACGCCCACCAGACGCATTCCCGGACAGAGCTGGCGCAGCACGCGGGAGATGCCCGCGGAGTGGCCCCCGGTACCGACACTGCAGACGAGTACGTCGATGTGGCCCATCTGCGAGGCGAGTTCGAGAGCAAGCGGGGTGTACGCGGCGACGTTGTCGGGGTTGTTGTACTGATCCGGGGACCACGCTCCCCGATGCTCCGTCAGCAGCTCGGCGACCCGGTCACGGCGAGCCTGCTGCCAGCCGCCCGTGGGGTGCGGCTGCGACACCACGTCGACGGTGGCGCCGTGGGCGACGAGGAGCCTGGTCATCGAGGGTTCGAGGCCCGGGTCGGTGACGAGCGTGACGGGGTGCCCGTACACCATTGCGGCCAGGGCCAGACCGAGGCCCAGTGTGCCGCTGGTCGACTCGACGATCGGGCGGCCCGGCCGCAACTCGCCGCGGGTACGGGCCCGTTCGACCATGTGGAGTCCGGGGCGGTCCTTGATGCCA
The DNA here is from genome assembly GCF_041053055.1 of Streptomyces sp. R41. Taxonomy (NCBI): domain Bacteria; kingdom Bacillati; phylum Actinomycetota; class Actinomycetes; order Kitasatosporales; family Streptomycetaceae; genus Streptomyces; species Streptomyces sp. R41. The sequence continues at coordinate 10,231,226 of NZ_CP163443.1, read as the reverse complement.
CCGGGGTTGAAGCCCTCCAGCTTCGCCCAGAAGCCGCGGTCGGACGGGGTGAAGGGCTGGGACACGTGCAGGACAGGGGTGTTGCCGACGAGGCCCAGGAGGCTGGAGCCGACGGGGGTGAAATCACTCGTGGTCAGGGAGTGCATGCGTTTCGCTCTCGATCGGTGTGGACGCGTGCGGATGCCCGTCTCGTGTGCCGCCGCGGAAGCGGCACACGGCGGGTCGGCCGGAGCCGACCGGAGGCACGGGTCCGAAGGCTGGCAGGGGTGAGCGGCACAGATCCTCCGCCCGGCGGCTGCCCCTGCCGGAACACTCGCGGTCGGGACGGGGATCAGTGGGGGAACGACTCGTGACCATCCCCGCGCCGTGCCGGAGAGCGCGATGCGCAGGAGGTCAGACGCCATGAACCGGCCGCCCGGAGGCAGGCGCGAACTCGGCCTTGAGCCGAGCCGGTGCATCCGAGGAAGCGTCGACCGGTTCGAGAAGCGCTGACCTAGATACGTAGAACCGCGGAGTCCGCCGCATGCGTTATCGGGGCCACGACGTCCCGCGCTGCGGCGTGATCAGCCCGCACCGGCCGAAGCATCTCGTTGCCGCCGCTCGCCATGTGCAGCGGAGACAGACAGGGCACCGCTGCGTCGGGGCTCTGCGGAGGCTGCCCGAGCGCGCAGTCCTCGACAGCATGCTGGTGTCCGTGGCCGTCCCGGTGACCCGCCGACTTCTCTTCCGCCGGCCGAGCCGGCGTGCCACTCGCAACGCTCTCGTTCTGAGCGGCGAGCTCAAAATGAACGCCGGATACCGACACGCCCTCGCCCACAGCAAGGTGACTCACCGTGGCCTCAGGGCTGACGGCGTGCGCGTACAGCAGACCGAAGAGGAACAGGCCCAGTCCGAGCACACGCCACGGAGTCGCTGATGAGCGACTCCGTGGCGTACGGAAAGGCGACCAGGCCGTAATCACGCCGCGATGCTAACCCGACGCCGAAAGCCTGGCATTTCGAACGACGAGAACACCGCGTGAAGAGCCACCTGCCGCCACCCGATCGGTCCAACCTCGTGGAATGGCAGCCAGGCGGTTCAGCGGGCGTTGGCGAGCAAGACCTCCGACAGCGTCCACAGCCGTCGCGCGTCGTCCGGGTCGACGGCGTAGGGGGGCCGCCGTCCTGCGGTCAGGGCCTGAGCATCTGGTCCTGCTCCATCGGGGGTGTGCCGCCGTGCCAGGGCAGGGCCTTGCCGAAACGGACCAACTCGCCGTAGAGGGCGGCATCGACGTGCTCGGCGAACACCAGGTCGAGGACGGCGAGGGCGGCCTGGGAGGGTGACTGGGCCTGGCTGTAGTCGCTGAACCAGGGCCGGGAGGTGGCAGTGTCGACCATGCCGGGGCACACGGAGGCGATCAGGGTATTGGCCGCGAGGTCGCGCTCGCGGCGTTCGACGGCGACCGCGCGGACGGCGGCGACCTGGGCGACCTTCGAGGGCACGTTCAGCCAGCGAGGCCAGCCCGCCTCTTCCGCGGTCTTGTTGTGGACGGCGCTGCGCCAGGACTCGACGGCGTAGTCGACCTGGTCGAGGCTCGCGCCGTCGAACAGGTGGTGCAGCTTCGGGTCGAGGTGGCCGAGCGTGCCCAGGCTGCTGGCCACGACGATCAGGCGGCCGCCCGGGCGCAGGATGGGGCCGAACGAGCGCAGGATCGCGTGGGTGGCGGTATTGGAGACGTCGATGAATTCGTCGGCCCGCTCGGCCTGCGATTCCCCGGGCAGCACGCGGGCGACGGCGTTGGAGATCACCACGTCCACCCCGCCGTGCCGTGCCCGGAGTTCGTCGGCGAGTCGGGCGATGGCGTCGGTGTCGGTGACGTCCAGGACCCGGCCCTGAACCTGACTGCGTGTGCCGGGCGCCTGCGCCACCTCGCGGGCGGCGTCCGCGACCCGCTGGTGGCTGCGGCCGGTGAGCAGTACCAGGTCCTCCGGGCCCATGCGGGCCGCCAGCCCTTCGACGAGAGCGCGGCCGAGCCCCTGGTTGGCGCCCGTGACGAGGGCGATACGAGAAGCGTTCATGCCTGCCACGCTAGAAACGCCGGCGCCATGAGTCCAACGACATTGAGGCACGGCTAGTATGCGTAATCGTCATGGACTTCACGGATGTGTCGCTCACCGCGCTGCGCGTCTTCCGCGCGGTGGCCGAGCAGGGAACCTTCACGGCGGCCGCGACCGCGCTGGGCTACACCCAGTCGGCGGTGTCCCGGCAGATCGCCTCGATCGAGCGGGCGGCGGCCGCGGAGCTGCTGGAGCGGCGGCGCGACGGCGTGCGGCTGACCACGGCCGGCCGTGTCGTGCTGCGCCGCGCGAAGGTCGTGCTCGACGAGATCGACGCCACCGCGCGCGAGCTGTCCGGCCTGCCCGGGCAGGCCGGAACCGTCCGCCTGGGCTGGTTCCCCAGCGCCGGAGCCGTCCTGCTGCCCAGGGCCCTGGCCGCGCTGCGCCGCACGGACCCTGCCCTCCACGTCGTCAGCCGGGAAGGCACCACCCCGGCGCTGGTACGCGCACTGCGGGCCGGCAGTCTGGACCTGGCCCTGCTGGCGTCGGCACCGCCGTTCCGCCCACCGGACACCGAATCGCCCCCGCTGGCGATGCAGACGCTCACCGAACGTGCGCTGTGCCTTGCGGTGCCCTCCACCCATCCGCTCGCCCGTGGCGACTTCATCGACGTGGCCGACCTGCGTGGGCAGCGCTGGATCGCCGGTTCCTCCACCGGAGAAGACGGGCTGATGGGGGTGTGGCCGGGCCTGGACGAGCGGCCAGAGATCGCCCACACCGCCCGTGACTGGCTGGCCAAGCTCCATCTCGTGGCCACCGGCTGCGGATTGACCACCGTGCCCGCCACGCTCGCCCCCGCGGCCCCAACGGGCGTACGCATCCTGCCGGTCCGCGGCGGGCCTCAAGAGCAGCGGCGCCTGCTTCTGGCCCGTCTCCCCCACCCACCGACAGAACCGGTCACCCGCGTGGCAGCCGCCCTCCGTGCCGCGGCCCTCGACGCCGACACACCGGCCTGACCCTCGACGCCCGCGCAACCGGCGTCGCTTTTCCGATCACGCCGCAGACGCGACACCGGCGAGGGCACCACTGCCTCCACCGTGATCGGCCGGACAGTTCCTGGCCGCGGTGGGCGACCCGTGGGAGCCCTTGGCGGCTTCGACGTCGCAGTGAGCGGCCCCTGCGGCCTCGCGAGAACCCACCGTTCTCGCGAGGCCTCCGGGCGTCAGTGCGGCAGGTCCGCCGGGTCGGTGGCCCACTGAGTGTCGGGCTGTTCGGCGAGCTCGAAGGTGAGGGTGCCGCCCTTCGTGGTCAGGTCGCCGTCCGTCCAGGAGCGTTGTGTGGGACGGCCGTTGACTCGTACGGCGTCGATGTACGGATGAGTGGCGTCCGCGTCGGGCGCGCCGAGCGTGATCCCGGTACCGCCCGGACGGTCGACGACCGCACTCGGGAAGAGTGGGGCGCCCAGCAGCATGGACGCGCTGCCCGGGGTCTGGGGATACAGGCCCAGCGCGGAGAAGACGTACCAGGCGGACATGGTGCCGAGATCGTCGTTGCCCGGCAGGCCCGAAGGCCCGGTGCCGTACACGGTGTCGAGGATCTGACGCACCGTCGCCTGGGTCTTCCAGGGCTGACCGAGAGCGTTGTAGAGCCAGGGCGCGTGGATGCCGGGTTCGTTGGTCGGGTCGTAGCGGAGCGGGTCACCGCCACGCACCGACCAGGACCCGTCCACCGTGTGGAAGAAGCCGTCGAGGCGGGCGGCAGCCTTGTCTCGGCCGCCCATGGCGGCGGCCAGGCCCTGGACGTCCTGCGGAACCATCCAGGTGTACGTGGCGCTGGTGCCTTGCGCGAAGCCGCGGTCGCTTCCCGGGCTGAAGGGGTACACCCAGGAGCCGTCGAGGTTGCGGGCCTGGATGTAGCCGGCATCGGCCGTGGCGTCGGGGTTGAAGACGTTGCGCCAATAGGCGGCGCGCTCGGAGAAGACGGCGGCTTCCTGGTCTTTGCCGAGCAGCTTCGCCCATTTCGCCAGCGCGGAGTCGGCGACGGCGTCCTCGAGGGTCTCGGCGGCGCCGCCCCAGCAGTGGCAGACGTCCTGGGCGGCGTAGTGCGAGGTCAAGTACTGCGCGAGGTTGGGCCGTTGGCCCACGCACTGGCCGGGGCAGCCCGCGTCCGAGAGTTCGTCGGGGTGGGGGACGGTGGCCTGGTGCACGAGCGAGTCGAAGGCACCCTCGTAGTCGAAGTTGCGGACTCCCATGGCGTAGAAGGTGGCCAGCGTCGCCGCCGAGGGGTCGCCCGTCATCACGTGGGTGGCGCCACTGAGGTGCACCCAGCGGTCCCAGACACCGCCGTTCTGCCGCGAGAAGTTGTAGAGGGACTGGGCGAAGTCGCCCGCGATCCTCGGCTTCAGCAGGGCGAGGAGCTGTATCTGGGCGCGGTACTGGTCCCAGCCCGAGAAGTTGCTGTACTGCGCCCGCTGCCCGCGGGCCAGACGGTGCACCGCGGCGTCCATGCCGTAGTAGCGGCCGTCCCTGTCGCTGATCAGGTTGGGCTGCATCAGGGAGTGGTAGAGCGCCGTGTAGAAGGTGGTGCGCTGGGCGGCGCTGCCGCCGTCTACGTGGACGGTGCTCAGTTCGCGGTCCCAGGCGCGCTCACCGGCGTCGGCCACCTCCGCGACGCTCGCGTGCGGTGCGATCTCCCCGCGCAGGTTCGTCTCGGCTCCGTCGAGACTGACGTACGAGATGCCGATCCGCATGTGGACATCGTTGTCAGCGCTCGGGTCGAAGCCGACGTATCCTCCGGAGCCGCGGCCCGCGCGGTCCGCACCGGTGGCGTACCCCTCCCCACCCGAGGCGGAGGTCGAGCCCGCGGAGAGCGTGCCGTCCTTCCAGGTGCCCACGGAGGAGAAGGCACGGTCGAAGGATGCGCTGAAGTACAGCTTGTAGTAGCTCTTGCGGTTGTTCGTGCCGCCGTTCGCGCGGCGGCCGCAGAAGGCGCCGGTGAGCACCCATCCGGTCACCTTGCGGTGTGCGGTGTCGATGTCGACGTGCGCGTTCTCGCTGCCGTTGAGGGAGTTGGAGACGCGGAAGAGCAGGTTGGCAGGCCGGTCGCTCGGGAAGCTGAAGTCGGCGACGCCCGCCCGCTTGCTCACCGCCAGGTCCGCCGTGGCACCGGACTTGAGGCCGAGCGTGTAACGCCCGGGTACGGCCTTCTCCTCGGCGTGCGTGAAGTCGGCGGCGTAGACCGCGTCCTTGGCGTCCGCCGAGGGCGAGGACGTCATGTCACCGACGTACGGCATGATCGGCACGTCGCCGGCGGCGCCCGGGTTGCAGCCGGCGCCGTTGACGTGGGTGAGGCTCAGCCCACGGATGCGGGTCGTGTCGTACTGGTAGCCGTTGGCGGCCCCGGTGCCGGTCTGGTCGCCGGTGGTGCTGGTCGGGGACCAGGCGATCATCCCGTACGGGAGGGTGGCGCCGGGATAGGTGTTGCCGCCGTTCGCCGATCCGATCAGCGGGTCCACGAGGGAGACCGGCCGGTCCGCGGCCCGGGGAGCCGAGCCGGCCGGGAACGGGACGCTCACGGCGAGCGCCGTGGTCACGACCACGGCGGCGGATCTGCCGCCGAACCGTCTTGCTGTGCGCAGCCATTGGGGGCGCATGGGAGGTGTCACCTTCCGACGGACGAAGGGGTACGAGGACGAGTCGGGCCGGGCTGTGCCCGGCGACCTGCCTCGGACCCCGGCCCGGGCGCGAGGATAGAAGGCGGTCAGGAGGGCGGGAAGTGGCGTACGCGTCCGGAGGGTGACGGGGTGGTGAAGCGTGCGGATCGTCCAAGTCGCCTTTGCCGACCAGGCGTTGGGGCTACCCCGACGCGGCGCGCGGAATGCAGAGACCGATCACTGATCGCTGGTCGCTGATGGCTGATCGCGGAACGCGGAGCGCCGAACGCGGAGCGCCGGAGGCGGCGCGTTGCGGGGCATCCGCCGCCCCGCGGCGGCCGGGGGCAGGCGCCCGTACGCGGGCACCCGCTGGCGTCAGTCGGTCTCGGCACGGTAGGCGGCCATCTGGTCGACCAGGCTCTGCGGGGTGTCCGGGCTGAAGCAGATGTCGAGGTTGACCGCGGACCCGGTGGCCGCCGCCTCGGCGCGTGGGAAGAGGGCCTCCTCGTACGCGGTCAGGGCCTTTTCGATGTCGTCGGGGTGGGCGGCGATCGCGGTCGCGAGCTCAGCGCCGTCGAGCATGGCGAGGTTGGCGCCTTCGCCCGCGAACGGGGACATCAGGTGGGCGGCGTCGCCGAGCAGGGTGACGCCGGGGGTGCGGTCCCAGCGGTGGCCGACGGGCAGCGCGTGGATCGGGCGGGGGACGAGCGCGCCGTCCGCGTCGGCGATGAGGGACCGCAGCCGCTCGTCCCAGCCGTCGAAGTACTCCAGGAGGCTCTCCTTGGCCGCTTCGGTGTCGGCGAAGTCGATGGCACCGGAGGTGGCCCAGTCGGCCGGCGTCCTCAGGGCGACGTAGATGTGCAGCGAGCCGTCTGGGTCGCGGTGGCCGAGGAAGCCCTTCTCCGCGGCGAGCGCGAACAGCATGCCCCTGCCGACGACGGCGGCGCTTTCCGGGTGCCGGGCGTCGGCGTCGAGGAGGTGCACCTCGACGAAGGAGATTCCCGAGTAGAGGGGGGTGGCGTCCGAGACCAGGGGCCGCACCTTCGACCAGGCGCCGTCGGCCCCTATCAGCAGTTCGGCGGTGAACGTCTCCCCGTCGGCGAGCGTCACCTCGTGGCGACCGTCCTCGAGCGTCCGTGTGCCGGTGACCTTGGCACCCCAGCGGACGGTGCCCTCGGGCAAGGAGCCGAGCAGGATGTGGCGGAGGGCGCCCCTGGAGACCTCGGGCCGATCGCCGGCCTCGCCGTCTTCCTCCATCCGTACGGTGGCTTCCTTGTCGAGGATGCGCATGGCCTCGCCGCCGGCGTGGATGATCGCGCGGAACTCCTCGTAGAGTCCGGCGGCCCGCAGTGCGGCCTGGCCTGATTCCTCGTGCATGTCCAGCATGCCGCCCTGCGTGCGGGCGGTCGGTGAGGCGTCGAGGTCGAAGACCGCGGCGGCGATGCCGTTCACGTGCAGTACGCGTGCGAGCGTGAGGCCGCCGAGACCGGCGCCGATCACGGCTATCGGGTGGTGGTGAGAGGTCGACATGGCAGGTTCTCCTGGCGAGTTGATATCGGTCGACGGTCGACGACCGTGGGCGCTGATGACGGTGGGACGTGAACGACCGTCACGGCGTGTCGGGCGTGTCCGGCCTGGGCGTGTGCAGGACGCCGTTGATCAGGACATGGAAGCCCCAGTCCAGGCGGGCCTCGCCCGGGCCGGAGAGCAGTTCGGTGCCGAGCGCGGCGATGTGTGGGTGCCGGTCCTCGGAGGCGTCACGCAGCGCCGCCGCGAGCGCCGCCCACTCGCCCTCGGCGTCCGCGGGGTCCTTCTCTCCCGCGGCGTGCTCGGCCGCGGTCGCGGTGCCGAACTGCAGCAGCAGGTCGATCGCCCATGCCGCCCGCGCGTCCGGGATGCCGCCCTCGCTCAGCAGGGACAGCAACGCTTCGACCAGGTCCAGGTAGCGCTCGCCGGACGGGCGCGCCACCAGCGCCGAGCGGGCGAGGCCCGGGTGCTCGAACAGGACGTCCGTGTAGGAGGTGAGCAACCGCACGAGCCGGTCACGCCAGTCGCCGGTCGCCGCGGCCGGGCTCAGATCGACGGCGCCGAGCAGTTCGTCGAGCACCGCCGCGTGCAGCTCGGCGGTGTTGCGCACGTAGACGTAGAGCGAGGCCGGACCGGTGTCGAGCTCCTGCGCCAGGCGGCGCATGGTGACGCGCTGGAGGCCTTCGGCCCGCATGAGCGCGACCGCTGTCTCGATGATGCCGTCCCTGGTCAGGGCTGGTTTCGCCGGACGTTCGCGACGGCTGGGGCGGGGAGTGGAATGTGCTGTCACCCTTCCAAGGTAACGAACATGTTCGTCACGAACAAGTACGGCACGAACATGTTCGTCACATCCACCCAGATGCCAGGCTGAGTAGCCGTACTCATGCCCTGACCCCCGGCGCTCCAGCACGATGGGGCCATCTGGACCAAGGAGCCCACTCATGCCCGAGCCCGTCCTCGCCTCGCTCACCCATCAGTCGGTGCCCGAGGAGCGCGTACCGCGGCGGACGTTGCCGACCGTGCTCGTCGTGGTCGTCGTCGCGGGCATGGCGCTCTCCGCCTGGCACCCGCACGACCCGACGACGTGGCTGCTGGAGACCGTGTGGGTGCTGGTCGGGCTGCCGTTGGCCGTCCTGACCCGACGGCGGTTCCCGCTCACGAATCTGCTGTGCTGTCTGCTCGCGGCGCACGCGCTGGTGCTCGCGGTGGGCGGCCACTACACGTATGCGCAGGTGCCGTTGGGCGACTGGGTGCGGGACTGGTTCGGACTCGACCGCAATCCCTACGACCGGTTCGGGCACCTCATGCAGGGCTTCGTGCCCGCCGTCCTGGTGCGGGAGCTGCTCAGCAGGACCTCGCCGCTGCGCGGCAGTCGCTGGCTGGCGCCGCTGACCGTGTGTGCCTGTCTCGCCTTCAGCGCGCTCTTCGAGTTGTTCGAGTGGGCGGCCGCGGTGATCGGCGGACACGCGGCCGATGACTTCCTGGCCACCCAGGGCGATGTGTGGGACACCCAGTGGGACATGTTCTGCGCGCTCATCGGGGCCACCGTCTCGGTACTGCTGCTGAGCCGCCTGCACGACCGGCAGCTCGACGCGGTCACGGCGGAGGACCGGCGGTAGCAAACGGACCGGGCGGCCGCACCATCGGTGCGACCGCCCGGCCGTACGTTACGTCGCCGGCCCCTACCAGCGGCTCTCCACCTGCTCCTTGATCCGCCGCTCGTACAGATCCTCGATCGCGTCCAGCGTCTTCTGCGACAGCTCCGGCAGCCTCGCGGCCGCCGCGTTGGCACGGGCCTGCTCGGGCGAGCGGGCTCCCGGGATCACCGTGGTCACACCGGGCTGCTGGATGATCCAGCGCAGCGCCAGCTGGGCCGGGGTACAACCCTCCGGGGCGAGGGCGGAGAACTCGGCCGCCGCCTCCACGCCCGTGGCGAAGTCGACGCCGGAGAAGGTCTCGCCCTGGTCGAAGGACTCACCGTGGCGGTTGTACGTCCGGTGGTCGTTCGCGGCGAAGACCGTCTCCTTGGTGTACTTGCCGGAGAGCAGGCCGGAGGCCAGCGGTACGCGGGCGATGATGCCGACGCCCGCCTCCTGGGCCGCCGGGAGCACCTGCCGCAGGGGCTTCATGCGGAAGGCGTTGAGGATGATCTGGACGCTCGCCACGTTCGGGCGGGCGATCGCCGTCAGCGCTTCGTCGCATGTTTCGACGCTCACGCCGTACGCGGCGATCCGCTCTTCCTCGACCAGGGTGTCGAGGGCGTCGTACACCTCGTCCGAGGAGTAGACGGGCGTCGGCGGGCAGTGCAGCTGGACCAGGTCGAGTCGGTCGACTCCGAGGTTGCGCCGGGACCGGTCGTTCCAGGCTCGGAAGTTGTCGAGGACGTAGTTCTCCGGGATCTGCTCGGCGCGGCGGCCCATCTTGGTCGCGACCAGCACATGCAGGTCCGGCCTGCCGCGCAGGAAGGTGGCGATGGTCTCCTCGCTCCGCCCGTCGCCGTACACATCGGCCGTGTCGAAGAAGGTCACCCCCGACTCGGCCGCCGTCTCCAGCACGGCCAGGGCGTCCCGATCACTCACATCACCCCAGTCGGCACCCAACTGCCATGTGCCGAGACCGATCACCGAAGCATGCTGACCCGACCTGCCGAATACGCGCTCGTCCATGCGGTCAGTCTGACACTTCTCCACCCTGGCGCAGGACTGCACCCGCCCCGTTGCGGCTGTGCGTCCGCAAGGAACCTCCTGTGCGGGTTTGTCACTCGTACGAGTGAAGCGCTTCGACGATTGGTTGATTCGTGTCAACTGCCACCTAGCGTGCAGCGCATGACCGACCGTTTAAGAAGTGAAGGGCGACCCGCCTGGTCTCGCCGGGGTTTCCTGCTGAGTGCGGCCGCGCTCGTCGCCGGACCGCCGCTCGCGGTGCACGGCAGTGCCGCGGCGGCCGATCTGCCCGGGTTCCCCACCGGCGTCGACGTCTACCGTTCGGCCTACCGCAACTGGGTCGGGGAGATCACCGCGGACGGACTGTGGGCCTGCGCTCCACGCGACGCGGACCAGGTCGTCCAGGTGGTCAACTGGGCCAGGAAGCAGGGCTGGACGGTCCGCGCGCGTGGCTGCTCACACGGCTGGGCGCCGCTGACGATCCCCGCGGGGACGGGGGCGGACGCCCACGTCCTGCTGGTCGACACGGCCACCCGGCTGACCGGTCTGTCGCTGGAGTCGACCGAGCCCGCCGCCGTACGAGCCGGCGCCGGCGTCACCCTGGAAACGCTGCTCGCCTTCCTGGAGGACCGCGGCCTCGGTCTCACCGCGACGCCCGCGCCGGGCGATCTGACGCTCGGCGGCGCGCTGGCCATCGACGCGCACGGCACCGCCGTACCGGCCGACGGCGAGAGCCGGCTGCCCGGGCACACGTACGGCTCGCTCAGCAATCTCGTGCTGTCGCTGACGGCGGTGGTCTGGGACCCCGACACCGACGCGTATGTGCTGCGCACCTACGACCGTGCCGACGCGGACGGCGCGGCACTCCTCACACATCTGGGCCGTGCCCTGGTCACCGAAGTCGTACTGCGCGTGGGCGCGAACACCAACCTGCGCTGCGTCAGCCGCGTCGACATACCCGCCGCCGAGCTCTTCGCGGCGCCGGGCGGTGAGGGGCGTACCTTCGCGAGCTTCCTCGACGAATCCGGGCGGGCCGAGGCGATCTGGTTCGCGTTCACCGAGTTTCCCTGGCTGAAGGTGTGGAGCGTCGCCCCCACCCGGCCGCTCACCTCGCGCCGCGTGACATCGCCGTACAACTATCCCTTCTCCGACAACATCCCCACGGTCGTGGCCGATCTCGCGGGGCGGATGGTGTCCGACGCGGCCTGGTATCTCGCTCCGGTCCTGGGCACCGCACAGCTCACCGCGGCCACCCTGGGCCTGACGGCCACGCTGTCGGCGGACATCTGGGGGCCGTCCAAGAACACCCTGCTCTACATCAAGCCCACCACACTGCGGGTGACCGCCAACGGCTACGCCGTGCTCACCTCACGGGCCGAAGTGCAGCGTGTCGTCTCGGAGTTCACCACCTTCTACCGGGAGCGGCTGGCCGCGTACGCCGCCCGTGGGCGCTACCCCGTCAACGGCCAGGTCGAGATCCGCGTGACCGGCCTCGACGACCCGTCCGACGTCGAGTCGTCCGGCGCCCGCGCCCCACTGTTGTCCGCGCTGCGTCCCCGAGCCGACCACCCCGAGTGGGACACGGCCGTCTGGCTGGATGTCCTCACCCTGCCGGGCACTGCCGATGCCGAGGCGTTCTACCGGGAGTTGGAGCGCTTCCTTTTCACGACATTCGACGGCGGGTACGCCCTCACGCGCGTGGAGTGGTCCAAGGGCTGGGCCTACACGGACCGGGCGGCATGGTCCGATCCGGAAGTGCTCGGCAGCGCCGTGCCCGCCTCGTTCGACGACGCTGAAGGAGCCCACTGGGACACGGCGGCCGCCGTACTGGACCGGCTCGACCCGCACCGAGTGTTCGACAACGCCCTCCTGAAGCAGCTGTTCTCGTGACTCCGCGCGGCGTCCGCAGGGGGGCGCCGCGCGGTCACCGTACGGACAACCCCCGGCACTCCCACCTCAGAAGAAGCTGAGAAGTTCCTGTGTCAGGCTGCGAGCCGCCGGGCGGCGGACGATCAACGAACCCGCCCCCGCATCCGCCCTCCACAACTCGGCGTCTCCGGGAGACGAGTCTGATGAGCTTCACCGTTGTCAACGGTCTGCCCGCACACATCCTGTTCGTGCACGTCGTCATCGTGCTCGTGCCGCTCAGCGCGCTGGCGCTCGTCGTCTGCGCCATCTGGCCACGCGTCGCACGGCGGCTGGGCGTCCTGCTGCCGGTGCTGGCCCTGGTGGCGCTGGCGAGCGTGCCCCTCACCACGCATGCGGGCGAGTGGCTTGAGGCGCACGTGGACAGTTCCTCCCTGGTCCGCAGGCACGCCGAACTCGGTGACGGTCTCCTGCCGTGGGCGCTTGGACTCTTCGTGCTGTCGGCGGCCGTGTGGTGGACGGCCCGGAGCGCGGCCACCGTCCAGCAGGGCACCCGCCGTACGGCGGCACACCGGCCCTCCACGCCGATCCGGGTCGCCGCCGTCGTCCTGTCCTTGGCCGTGGCGACAGGTGCCGTGGTCGACGTGTACCGGATAGGCGACTCGGGCGCCAAAGCCGCCTGGCACGACGGTTTCTCGAAGACCGCGCAGAGCCAGGGCCGCTGACCGGCCGCGGCACCGCCGGAGGCTTTGATCCGCCGTACCTGGTCAACGGGCACGGCCGCCTTCCCCGATCACCGCATCACCGCATCACCGCATCACCGCATCACCGCATCACCGCATCACCGCATCACCGAGCCGAGGCTCTGCACAGGCAGAGCCTCGGCTCTTCGTCGTCACCCCTGGGCTTCCGCGCGTTCAACTCCTTGTGAATACCGCCCAATTCACGGGCTCCTTCGCTTCATCTCTTGACGACTTTGGTGCAGACCTTTAGGTTCCCGATCACCACGGCTCCATGAATGCGCTCGTTGTTCATGAACGTGAACACACCCCCACCATCAGCCTCCAGTGAAGGGCTGTGATCCCCCTTGATGGCCAGACAATCCCTTGCGCGCTCCGCCGCGTTGCGCGGCACCCTCACCACCGCCGTGCTCGCTCTCTCCGCGAGTGCGTTGAGCGTGGCTCCCGCCTCCGCCGCCACCGGCACGATCACGGGCCTCGCGGGCAAGTGCCTCGACGTGGCGGGCGCGAACTCCGCGAACGGCACGGCCGTACAGCTCTACGACTGCAACGGAACGGCCGCCCAGCAGTGGACCGTCGGCTCGGACGGGACGATACGGGCTCTCGGCAAGTGCCTTGACGTCACCGGCAATTCGACCGCGGACGGGGCCAAGCTCCAGCTGTGGGACTGTACGGGCGGCGCGAACCAGAAGTGGACGGTCTCCTCGGCGCGCGACATCGTCAATCCGCAGGCCAACAAGTGCGCGGACGTCACAGGCAACACCTCGGCGAACGGCACCCCGATACAGATCTGGAGCTGCACCGGCGGCGCCAACCAGAAGTGGACCGCGCCCGCCGCCGACGGGGGTACGACCCCCTCCGCGCCGATGGCCGTCGCCCCCTACATCTACAACGGCTGGGGCAGCCCTCCGAACCCCACCACGGTCATGAACGCCACCGGCGTCAAGTGGTTCACGTTGGCCTTCGTGCTCAGCAACGGATACTGCAACCCGCAGTGGGACGGCAGCCGTGCGCTGACCGGCGGCGTCGACCAGCAGACCGTCAACACCGTGCGGGCGAACGGCGGGGACATCATCCCGTCGTTCGGCGGCTACAGCGGCAACAAGCTGGAGAGTTCCTGCTCCAGCGCCGGGGAGTTGGCGGCCGCGTACCAGAAGGTCATCAACGCCTACGGGCTCAAGGCGATCGACATCGACATCGAGGCCGACGCCTACAGCAACACGACGGTCCAGCAGCGCACGGTGGACGCGCTCAAGACCGTCAAGGCCAACAACCCGGGCATCAAGGTGTACGTCACCATCGGCACGGGCCAGAGCGGCCCCGACACGGGCCTCATCAACCGGGCAGCCGCGTCCGGGCTCACCGTGGACAGCTGGACGATCATGCCGTTCGACTTCGGTGGTGCGGGGCAGAACATGGGCACGCTCACCCAGCGGGCCGCGGAGGGCCTGAAGACCGCGCTCAAGAACGCCTACGGCTACAGCGACGACCAGGCGTACCGGGACATGGGCATCTCCTCCATGAACGGGATCACCGACCAGAACGAGACGGTCACCGTCGCCGACTTCCAGACCATCCTCGGCTACGCGCAGCAGCACCACCTGGCGCGGCTGACCTTCTGGTCCGTCAACCGCGACCGGCCGTGCACGAGCGGTGTCGCCGACAGCTGCTCCGGAGTGAGCCAGCAGGACTGGGACTACACGCGCGTCTTCACGAAGTACACCGGCTGACCTTCCCCACCCCCCACCAGCGCAGGAGAGCCCCGTGTCCAGATTCAGGAGACAGTCCAGCCGTCACCGGATACCGAAAGTGCTGACCGTGTGCGCACTGGTGGCGACAACGCTGTCAGCCGTGGCGATCGCCTCGCAGGACAAGGCGTCCGCGCAGGCCGCCGCGCTGCCCACCGGCTGGGCCACCGTCGTCAACGTCGGCAGCGGCAAGTGCGTCGACGCGCGCGCCGCCGGGACGGCGAACGGCACCGCGGTCCAGCAGTACGCCTGCAACAGCAGCCAGGCCCAGCAGTGGCAGTTCGCGGCCACGTCCGGCGGATACTCCCAGGTCGACAATCGCGCCGACGCCACCAAGGCGTGGGACGTCACCGACGTCTCGACGGCGGACAGTGCGCCGGTCCAGCTGTGGACGTACGGCGGCGGCAACAACCAGCAGTGGCAGGCCGTGGCGGAGTCCAGCGGCGCGTACCACTTCGTGAACCGCAACAGCGGCAAGTGCCTCGACGTGCCGAGCGCCTCCACCGCGGACAGCGTGCAGCTGACGCAGTACACGTGCAACGGAACGGCAGCCCAGTCCTTCTACGTCAACCCCGTCGACGCGACGCCGCCGCCCGGGACCCCGGACCTCGGCCCGAACGTCACCGTCTTCGACCCGTCGACCCCGGCCACCACCATCCAGAGCAGCCTCGACTCGGCCTTCTCGCAGCAGGAGACCAACCAGTTCGGCACGGCTCGTAAGGCTTTCCTGTTCAAGCCGGGTACGTACAGCGCCAACGCCAACGTCGGCTTCTACACGCAGGTCGCCGGTCTCGGTCTCTCGCCCGACGACGTGAACATCAAGGGCTCGGTGCACGCCGAGGCCGACTGGTTCCAGGGCAACGCCACCCAGAACTTCTGGCGGTCGGCCGAGAACCTGTCGGTGACTCCCACGGGTGGCTCGGACCGCTGGGCGGTGTCGCAGGCCGCGCCCTACCGGCGCATGCACCTCAAGGGCAACCTCGCGCTGGACGACGGCGGTTGGTCCAGCGGTGGCTACATGGCCGACACGAAGGTCGATGGGCAGGTCAACTCCGGCTCCCAGCAGCAGTGGCTGTCGCGGAACACCGAGTGGGGCAGCTGGACCGGCTCCAACTGGAACATGGTCTTCGTCGGCTCCAGGAACGCTCCCGCGAACAGCTTCCCGAGCCCGCCGTACACCACGGTCGACCAGGCGCCGGTCACCCGTGAGAAGCCCTTCCTGTACGTCGACTCGGCCGGCGCCTGGAAGGTGTTCGTGCCCTCCGTGCGCACCAACACCAGCGGCACCACGTGGAGTTCCGGCACCCCGGCGGGCACGTCGCTGCCCCTCGCCGACTTCTTCATCGTCAAGCCGGGCGCGACGGCCGCGCAGACGAACGACGCGCTCGCGCAGGGCAAGAACCTGCTGGTGACTCCGGGGGTCTACCACCTCGACCAGACGCTCAAGGTGACCAGGGCGGACACCGTCGTCCTGGGCCTGGGTCTCGCCACGCTCATCCCCGACAACGGGATCACCGCGATGTCCGTCGCCGACGTGAACGGTGTCCAGCTCGCCGGTCTGCTGATCGACGCCGGCACCACCAACTCGTCGCAGCTCATGGAGATGGGGCCGAGCGGCTCCTCCGCCGACCACAGCGCCGACCCCAGCTCCCTGCACGACGTGTTCTTCCGCATCGGCGGCGCCGGCGTCGGCAAGGCCACCACGAGCCTGACGATCAACAGCGACGACGTCATCGGCGACCATCTGTGGCTGTGGCGCGCCGACCACGGCAGTGGCGTCGGCTGGACCAGCAACACCGCCGACACCGGGCTCGTCGTGAACGGTGACGACGTCACCATGTACGGCCTGTTCGTCGAGCACTACCAGAAGTACCAGACCATCTGGAACGGCAACGGCGGCCGCACGTACTTCTACCAGAACGAGATGCCGTACGACCCGCCCAACCAGTCGTCCTGGATGAACGGTTCGACCCAGGGCTACGCCGCGTACAAGGTCGCGAACTCGGTGACGAGTCATCAGGTGTACGGATTCGGCAGCTACTGCTACTTCAGCACCAACTCGAGCGTGGCCGCCGAGCACGCCATCGAGGCACCCAACACCGCGAACGTGAAGTTCAAGGACATGGTGACGGTCTCCCTGGGCGGCGTCGGCACGATCCGGCACGTCATCAACGACAAGGGCGGCCCGTCCAACTCCTCCACCAACGTCGCCAACCTCGTCAGCTACCCGTGACCCGCACAGAAGGGATCGATCAACCCATGCACACGATCAGATCCGGTCCGGCGCGCTCGGCCCTGCGGGTTCTCCTCCTCCTGGCGACGCTGCTCGGCCTGGCGGCGCCACCCGCCGCCCAGGCCGGCACGGCGGCGACCCCGTTCAAGGTGCTGGCGCTCTACAACGGCACCTGGGACGCGGCGCACATCGACTTCGTCAAGGAGGCGAACGACTGGTTCCCCAAGCAGGCCGCGGCGAACGGCTTCACCTACACGGCCAGCAACAACTGGGACCTGCTCAGCAGCGGCGGCGTCAACGCGTACCAAGTCGTGCTGTTTCTCGACGACTTGCCGCAGACATCGGCCCAACGGACAGGCTTCGAGACGTACATGCGCAATGGGGGTGCCTGGATGGGCTTCCATGTCGCGGCCTTCACGACCAACGCTGCGGGCTGGCCCTGGTACCACAACCAGTTCCTCGGCAGCGGCAACTTCCGGACCAACACCTGGGGTCCGACGACGGCGGTCCTGAAGGTCGAGGACCGTACACACCCGTCCACCAAGAATCTGCCGGCCGCGTTCACCTCGTCGGTCAGCGAGTGGTACAGCTGGTCCAACGACCTGCGGCAGAACCCGGACATCAAGATCCTGGCCTCGATCGACCCCAGCAGCTTCCCGGTCGGCACCGATCCCAACCAGACCTGGTACAGCGGCTACTACCCGATTCTGTGGACCAACACGAAGTACAAGATGCTGTACGCGAACTTCGGCCACAACGCCATGGACTACTCGACCAACACGCGTCTGTCGTCGACCTTCGCGAGTGAGACACAGAACCGGTTCCTGCTGGACGGGCTGAAGTGGCTGGGCGGGGCCGACACCACCACCCCGCCGGCGGACTCGATCTCCGAGACCGCCTGGTACTCGCTGACGAATGCCGGCAACGGCACCTGTGTGGACGCCCGTTCGGCCGCCACGGCGAACGGGACCGCGATCCAGCAGTACGCCTGCAACGGCACTCAGGCACAGCAGTTCCAGTTCCGCTCGACCGACAGCGGCTACCGCCAGGTCGGCATCCGCGGCAACCCGCAGCAGGTGATCGACGTGACCGGTGTCTCGACTGCCGACAACGCGCCGCTCCAGCTGTGGAGTTACGGGGGCGGGCAGAACCAGCAGTGGCTCCCGGTCAAGGAGAGCACCGGGCGCTACCACTTCACGGCCCGGCACAGCGGCAAGTGTCTGACCGCGGCGAGCGCCTCGACGAACAGCGTGCAGCTCACCCAGCGCACCTGCGACGGCTCTGCGGCACAGAGCTTCACGCTCACCGCACAGCCCTGACCGATCAGCGCAAGGGAGCCCCCGCCGCATTCCAGCGACGGGGGCCCTGTGTGTCCTCGTGTCAGTAGCCAGCCACGCGGGCGAGTTCGCTGCCGCCGAGCAGGAAGGCACCCACGCCGAAGTTCGCGGTGCTCTCGTAGGTGACGGGCTGGCTGGACTCCGGGCGGTCACCGACGTTCTGGACGTATCCCAGGAAGCCGTCGGGATGGACGGCGCTGGTGACGAGGCCGTTCCAGGCCCGGGCCGCCACCGGGAGGTAGGTGGCCCGGTCGACCAGGCCCGCGCCGATCGCGTACGACGTGCCGTACAGGAAGAAGGACGTGCCACTGGTCTCGGGGCCCGGCAGGTGCGCGGCGTCGGCGAGGTTGACGTTCCAGAAGCCGTCGCCGCGCTGTACGCCGGCCACGGCCGTCACCAGACGGGTCAGGGTGTCGCGGTATTCGGCGGTGTGCCGTTCGCCGGGCGGCAGGGCCTTGAGGGTTTTGACGTGTCCGCCGGTCACCCATCCGTTGCCTCGCGACCACACGACCGGCTTGCCCGTGGGAGAAGCGATCCCGCCGGGCAGGAAACGCTTGTCGCGGTACCACAGGCCCGTGGTGGGGTCGTACAGGCCGGGGCCGCCCTCGATGCGCTTGGTGTGGTTGTAGAGGGCGTACAGCTTCTCCCAGTACTGGGTGTCCTTGCGCAGGGCGCCCAGGCGGGCGAAGGGCGGCATGGCCATGTGGAGGGCGTCGTCCCACCACCAGTCGTCGTTCTTGTCCGGCTGATCCTCGTAGACCATGCGGTGCAGGGACGTTTCTATCGCGGTGAGCTTCCGCTCCTCGGGTTCTCTCTCGTAGAGATCGAGGTAGGCCTGCCCGGCATTGTGGTTGTCGGCGTGGCGGGTGGTCACGCCGCCGTTGAGGCCGTACGCGTGCTTCTCGGCCCAGCCGCGGGCGTAGGAGAGGTAGCGGGCGCTGCCCGTCAGGCGCTGGAGGGCGAGCAGCCCGCTGAAGAAGGTGGCGTTGGCCCAGCCGTTGTCACCGGGGTCCGTGTGGGCGCCGATCCACTGGTCGGCCACGCGCCGCAGGACTGCGGTGATCTCGGCCCTCGGCGGCAGTCCGGGCGAGGCGGCGCGCGGGGCGGCTTGTGCGGTGCCCGTCAGCGAGGGCAGGAGGGATGCGGAGGCCGCGAGCGCGACAGCACCGGAGAGCAGGCGTCGTCTATGCATGTGAACAACTCCTACGGATGGGGACTCCCATCCTCAACTCCCGCCTCACAGGCTGTCCATGGCTCGTCATCAACTTGTCGCGAATCAAAGGGAGTTCAGGTCACCAAACCTGGTTCAGACCCTAGAACCATGGTCGCGCACACCCCGGCAGCTCTGTAGTTGCGTCCCACGTCGAGCCGCGCCCTTTTCGGCGCGCCTCGGGCCGGGTCACGCTCTCGCACCGCGGTTACTCCCCGGAACGCTGATCCCTGGAGTCCCCGCGCTCCCGCCCCCGGCGTGACGTCACGGATACGGTCCGGACTCTTGACGGCCGCCGTATGACTGCGTAGACATGACTGCGCAGTCAGCCCAGCGTAGGTCTGACACAATCGGGCTCGACCGTCGGCCACCGGGAGACACCATGACGCGAGGGACGGAGCGAGGCGGGAGCTCCGCCGCGCCGCGCAGCGTGGACGTGGCCCGGCTGGCGGGGGTCTCGCAGAAGACCGTGTCACGGGTCTTCAACGACGAGCCGTATGTCTCCGCCGATGTGCGCCGCCGCGTCCTCGACGCCGCGGAGCAGCTCGGCTACCGGCGCAACAACGCGGCCCGGGCGCTGGCCTCGGGACGGACCCGCTCCATCGGTGTGGTGACGCTGGGCACGGCGCTGTACGGGCCGGCCACCTTGCTCATGGGTGTCGAGAGGATCGTCCGGGACACGGGGTACGCGCTGCGCGTGGTCAACACGATGGAAGGCGACCCGGCGGGCATCGCCGGCGCCCTCGACTCACTCCTCGACCAGGGTGTGGACGGCATCGTCATCTCCGAGCCCATCGACGAGGACGGAGACGGCGAGGACATGTCCGTCCGTGTCGAGGTGCCGATCCTGGTCATCGGCGCGCCGCCGCCCTTCGCCGCTTCCACGGTGCTGGTCGCGGGCGGCGGCGCCGACCTGATGGCGCAGGCCGCGACCGATCATCTGCTGGACCTTGGCCACGCGACCGTGCACCACCTCGCCGGTCCGCAGCGGTGGTACGCCGCCCGGGACCGCCTCGAGGGATGGCGAGCCGCGCTCACCGAACGGGGCAGGGACGTCCCGCCGGTCGTCGAGGGCGACTGGTCGGCCGCGTCCGGATACGAGGCAGGCCGCGCCCTGGCCGCCGACCCCGACGTGACCGCGGTGTTCTCCGCCAACGACGACATGGCCATCGGTCTCATCCGCGCGCTGACGGAAGCCGGCCGACGGGTGCCGGAGGACGTGAGCGTCGTCGGCTTCGACGACATTCCGGTCGCCGGCTATGTGAGTCCTCCGCTGACCACGGTGCGTCAGCCGTTCGACGCCGTGGCGCGGGAGGGACTCAAGCGTCTCGTGCACTCCATCGAGAATCCGCAGGCAGATCCCTTGCCGGCGACTGACCCACCGGTCGACCTCATCATCCGTGCCTCGACCGCGCCCCCGCCGCCCCGGACGACCCCGGGCCGCGGACAGCGCAGTGCCCCGCGTTCCCGAAGGGAGGCTCGTTCCACTGACCACTGACGAACGCTGACCAGCCCGATCACCCCGGCCAACAGAACTCATGGCTGACGTGTGATCCCAAGGCGAGCCGCCGTACCGGCCGCTGGTCACTCCCTTCTTACTGCCGCGCACCGCTCTGCCGGACGACCCCGAATCACGAGCGACGCGGGACCTCTCCTTCGCCAGTCGGCCCTGAGCCAGACTGCCGCGCCGGTCTCTGCCCCATACCGCCTTCTCCTGTCGGCCGCGGCGTTCCACCTCCGCAGCACGTGGAACGCACACCGGTCCCGGTCCGCGAGGACGTGCCCCCGACCGCGTAAGTCTCCACCGCATGGTCGTCACGCCCGCGCTTTCCCTCCCTCTCCTCGTCTTCACCCCTGTTCCGCACGCCCTCGCCAGGCGTGCCGTCACCTTCGCCACGGCGGGAGTTCACCATGCCCAGATCCGGATCCTCTGCCAGTTCCACCCCGATGAGCCGTCGGCTCTTTCTCACCGCGACGGGGGCCGTGTCCCTCGGCGCCGCGCTGTCCGCGTGCGGCGGCGACTCGGGCGGCGCGTCCTCTTCCTCCAAGCCGGTCAGCCAGGCCGACATCGACAAGGCGATGACGACCCCGACCGAGCTGATGTTCTGGACCTGGGTCCCGAACATCGCCCAGGAGATCGCGCTCTTCGAGGAGAAGTACCCGGCCATCAAGGTCAAGGTCGTCAACGCCGGCCAGGGCACCCCGCAGTACACCAAGCTGCGCACGGCGCTGAAGGCCGGCAGCGGGGCCCCGGACATGGTGCAGGTCGAGTTCCAGGCCATCCCGACCTTCACCATCACCAACAGCCTGCTGGATCTGCGGCCGTACGGCGCATCCGCGCTGAAGGACAAGTTCGTCGACTGGACGTGGGGCCAAGTCAGCGGCCCCAAGGGCGAGGTCTGGGCGATCCCGCAGGACACCGGTCCGATGGGCATGCTGTACCGCAAGGACATCTTCGACAAGCACGGCATCGAAGTGCCGGGGACCTGGGACGAGTTCGCCTCGGCGGCCCGGAAGCTCCACAAGACCGATCCGGACGTCTACCTCACCAACCTCGCGGCCAACCAGGTCGCCGCCTGGCACGGGCTGCTGTGGCAGGCGGGCGCCAAGCCCTACGTCACTTCCGGCAGCGACATCACCATCAGCGTCGACGACCCGGTCTCCAGGAAGCTCGGCGAGTACTGGGGCGCTCTGGCGGATGAGGGAGTCATCGGCGTCGAACCGGACTTCACCGACGCCTGGTACGCCGCACTGAACAAGGGCAAGTACGCCACCTGGCTCACCGCGGCCTGGGGCCCGGTCTTCCTCTCCGGATCGGCCAAGGCCACCGCGGGCAAGTGGCGGGCGGCCCCGCTGCCGCAGTGGGACGCCGCCAAGCCGAGCTCCGGTAACTGGGGCGGCTCGACCACAGCGGTCATCCGGTCGACCAAGAACCCCATCGCGGCGGCCATGTTCGCGCAGTTCCTCAACAGCAACCCCGCCAGCGCCAAGATGTTCGCCACCGAGCAGTTCTTCTTTCCGGCGACGAAAGCCCTGCTCACGGACCCCGAGTTCGTCGGGGACGCGCCGTCCTTCTACGGCGGCCAGAAGGTCAACCAGCTCTTCGCCGACATCGGCGGCACCGTCAACTCCTCCTTCCAGTGGCCGCCGTTCCTCGACCAGGCGGCGACGGACTGGACCGAGACCGTCGGCAAGTCCCTGGCCGACAAATCCGACACGGTCCGCGCCCTCGGCACGTGGCAGTCGCGGCTGACCACATACGCCAAGAACCAGGGCTTCACCGTCAAGTCATCGTGACCGCCGACGGGTCCCGCGCTTCCGCGCTCCGGCGCGGGACCCGTCCCCTCGCCGGGACAGTCCCACCCCTCAGAAAGGCCCGATGATGACTGCCACAACCGCGGCCTCCCCCAAGGGCCCACACCGGGCAGGACCGACGCGCCGCGGGCCCGCTGGCGTGCGCCGCCAGGGTGCGGCGGGGCCGCTGTTCGTCGCGCCGTTCCTGGTGCTCTTCCTCCTGCTCTTCCTCGCCCCACTCGGCTATGCCGCCTACCTCAGCCTGTTCGAGCAACGCCTCATCGGCGGGACCGTGTTCGTCGGCCTGGACAACTACGTCCAGGCCCTCCAGGACCCGCTCCTGATCCACGGCGTCGGACGCGTCGCGCTGTTCTTCGTGATCCAGGTCCCGCTGATGCTCGTGCTGGCCCTGCTCTTCGCCCTCGCACTCGACAGCGGCCTGCTGCGCCTCGCCCGTGTCATCCGGCTGGGCATCTTCGTCCCCTACGCCGTCCCGAGCGTGGTCGCCACCCTCATGTGGGGCTACCTCTACGGGCCGGACTTCGGCCCGTTCGCCCAGCTGAGCCGGAAGCTGGACCTGCCGGCTCCGCACTTCCTCAGCGACGGCTGGATGCTCGGCAGCCTGGCGAACATCGTGACCTGGGAGTTCGTCGGCTACAACATGATCATCCTGTACGCCGCCCTGCGGACCATTCCGCAGGAACTCTACGAGGCGGCCGCGGTGGACGGAGCGGGCGCCTGGCGGGTCGCCTGGTCCGTCAAACTGCCCGCTCTCCGCCCGGCGCTGATGCTCACCCTGCTGTTCTCGGTGATCGGCAGCTTCCAGCTGTTCAACGAGCCGAACCTGCTGATGAAGATCGCCCCGGCCGTCATCAGCAGCTCCTACACCGCCAACCTGTACTCCTATTCCCTCGCCTTCACCGGCCAGCAGCTGAACTACGCGGCCACGGTGTCCTTCCTGCTCGGCCTCGTCATCGTGATCGCCTCCTACGCCGTGCTGCTCACCGCGAACCGCAGGAGGACCCCGTGACCACCACCACTGCGACAGCCACGCCCGCGGCGACCGCGAGCGCCGCGGCGAGGGGTCGGACATCCGTGGCGCACGGCCGTCGCCGTCCGTCGGCGTCCCGGCGCCGCAGCACCCCCCTGACGATCGCCATGCTGGCCGCCCTGGCCTACTTCCTGCTGCCGCTGTTCTGGCTGGCCGTCGCCTCGACCAAGAGCACGCAGGACCTGTTCAACAGCTTCGGCCTGTGGTTCTCGCACGCCCCGCAGCTGCTGACGAACATCAGGGAGACCTTCACCCAGGACGACGGGGTGTTCGCGCACTGGCTGCTGAACACGGTCATGTACGCCGTCGTCAGCGCCGTCGGCGCCGCCCTGCTCGCGGCCGCCGCCGGGTACGGGTTCGCCAAGTTCCGCTTCCGCGGCGACCGCGCCGCCTTCAACCTTGTCCTCGGCGCCGTCATGGTCCCGGCAACCGCCCTGGCCATCCCGACCTACCTGCTGTTCGCCAAGGCAGGCATCGTCAACACGCCTTGGGCCATCATCCTGCCCTCCCTGGTCAACCCCTTCGGTCTCTACCTCATGCGCGTCTACGCCCAGGACGCCGTCCCCGACAGCATCCTCGAGGCGGCTCGCATCGATGGCGCGGGAGAGGCCCGGATCTTCTTCACGATCGCCCTGCGACTCCTGGCACCGGGTCTGGTGACGGTCTTGCTCTTCACACTGGTCGCGACGTGGAACAACTACTTCCTGCCGCTGATCATGCTCAACGACCCGAGCCTGTACCCGATCACCGTCGGGCTGTCCTCCTGGGCCGCCCAGGCCCAGAACGGAGGGGCGGGTAGCAGCAGCGACATGCTCGCGCTCGTCGTAACGGGCTCCCTCATCTCGATCCTCCCGCTCGTCATCGCTTTCCTCCTGCTCCAGCGGTACTGGCAGAGCGGGCTGGCCGCCGGCGGCGTCAAGCAGTGACGCGCCTACGCGCGCTGCTCCTGTCCCTCTACCTACCGGAGGTTTCTCCATGGCGGTTCTGCCCGCCCGCGTCCTGTTCGGCGCCGCGTACTACCACGAGTACCAACCGGCCTACGACGCCCAGTTGCTGCCCGACGAACAGCTCAAGACCGACCTCGACCTGATGGCCGAGGCCCACTTCACCGTGATCCGGGTCGGCGAGTCGGTCTGGTCGACCTGGGAGCCGGAGAACGGGCGGTTCGACCTGGACTGGCTCCAGCCGGTGCTGGACGGCGCACACGAGCGAGGCATATCGGTGATCCTCGGGACGCCGACGTACGCGGTGCCGCCGTGGCTGGCCCGCCAGTACCCGGAGATCACGGGCGAGCAGGCCACGGGGCATCGCCTCGGCTTGG
The DNA here is from genome assembly GCF_041053055.1 of Streptomyces sp. R41. Classification (NCBI taxonomy): domain Bacteria; kingdom Bacillati; phylum Actinomycetota; class Actinomycetes; order Kitasatosporales; family Streptomycetaceae; genus Streptomyces; species Streptomyces sp. R41. Next base: position 10,206,548 of record NZ_CP163443.1, on the reverse strand, counting down.
GCGCCCGCCAGGAGGCGGACTTCACCCACCCCGCCTTCCGCTTCCACGCCGAACGCGTGATCCGCAAGATCGTCGCCCGGTACGCCGACCACCCGGCCGTCATCGGCTTCCAGGTCGACAACGAGCCCGGCCTGCACCTCTTCCACAACCACGGCGTCTTCCAGCGCTTCACCGACCACCTGCGCGCCCAGTACGGCGACGTCGAGACCCTCAATCGCGAGTGGGGACTGGTCTATTGGTCCCACCGGCTCTCCACCTGGGCCGACCTATGGACGCCCGATGGCAACGCCCAGCCGCAGTACGACGTCGCCTGGCGGGAATTCCAGGCCCGGCAGGTCACCGAGTTCATCGGCTGGCAGGCCGACATCGTCCGCGAGTACGCCACCCCCGAGCAGTTCGTCACGACCTGCATCTCCTACACCCGCCAAGGGGTGGAGGACGATGAGCTGACCGACCGCCTCGACATCGCCTCGGGCAACCCTTACTACGACATGCAGGACGGCCTCCTGCTGCCCGACCCCACGCCCGACGACCACGAGCAGATCTGGAAGACCACCGGGGTCTGGTCGATGTACCGGACGGCGGACTCGATGTTCTCCTCGCGCCAGGAGCCGTTCCTGGTCACCGAGACCAACGCCAACTCCATCGGCTTCGCGTGGGACAACCGGCCCGGCTACGACGGCCAATGGCGGCAGGCCGCCTGGGCCCATGTCGGGCGCGGGGCACGAATGATCGAGTACTGGCAGTGGCAGACGCTGCGCTTCGGCGCGGAGACCTACTGGGGCGGCGTCCTCCCGCACACCGGCAGACCGGGCCGCACGTACGCCGAAATCGCCCGTCTCGGCGCGGAGTTCGAGACTGCGGGCCCGCTCGTCGCCGGGATCGAGCCGGACGCCGACATCACGATGGTCTACTCGATGCCGAGCAAGTGGCTCATGCAGAACCACCCGCCGCTCTCCACCCCCGACGGTGAACCCGATCCCGCCGCCTATCACCGCATCTTCGACCCGTTCTACCGCGGCGCCTTCGACGCAGGCCGCCAGGTACGCATCGTCCACAGCCGTCAACTGCACGACCCGCGTGGCGAACGGGAAGGCGTGGCACCGGAAGAGGCCGCCCGCCGCCACCCCGTCCTCGTCGTCCCAGCTCTCTACATCGCCGCCGACACGACCCTCGACTGGCTCGCCGCCTACGCCCACGCCGGCGGCCACCTGGTCCTCGGCCCGCGCACCGGCTATGCCGACCACGAGGCCCGCGCGCGGCACGAGTCGGCCCCCGGACGGTTGGTCGACGCCGCGGGGGTTCACTACGACGAGTTCAGCAACCTTGTACGCGACGTTCCCCTGTGCCCCGAGCCCGGCAGCCCGCTGACGCTGCCGGAGACGGCGACGGCAACGCACTGGGCCGAAGGCCTGATCGTCGCCGACGCAGACATCCTCGCCTCGTACGACCACCCGCACTTCGGCCGCTGGCCGGCCCTCACCACCCGGCCACACGGGGAGGGCCGCGTCACGTACGTCGGTACGGTTCCCGGGCGCGACCTGGCCCAGGCGATCGCCCAGTGGCTGGTGCCCACCGCGGGCAGCGGATGGCGGGACCTCCCGGCGTCCGTGACCGCCACGACCGGCACCTCCCAGGACGGACGCCGCGTCCACATCGTCCACAACTGGAGCTGGGAACCCGCGAGCGTTCCCGCCCCGACAGAGCTCTCCGACGCCCTGAACGGCACGTCCCTTCCCGTGGGCACGCCGCTGGACCTCGGCCCGTGGGATGTACGCGTGCTCGTCTCCGCCTTGGCCGACGGCGCCTCGGCACCTGAAGCGGGCCATCGCTCCTGACGCAGCCCAGCACGGGACGGAGCACCGCGTCAGCTGAGCGCCTGAGCAGATTGCCGAGCCGACGAAGCGCGAAACCCGCAGACCTCGTCACCGCAACGGTGACCGAAGAACCCGAGCATCACCGCGGTCGTCCCCGAAGGAGAAGCTATGCAGACAGGAAGGCCGGCGAGAGCGCTGGGAACCTTCATCGCGGCATCCGCGATGCTGGCGATACCCATGGGCAGTGCGCAGGCATACAACCCGACCGGCGGGATCCTTTACCAGCTCGGAAACGAACCGTGCCTGAAAGGGCGGGGCAACTGCGCGATCTACCCGAAGTCGGCCCAGCTGCCGAGCGGACGCCTGGTCGCGTCGTTCGAGAAGTCCACTGTCGTACCGGAGACGGGCAGCGCCGACGGACAGACCCTCCCGGTCCACAAGAGCGACGACCACGCAACGACGTGGCAGCCGCTGTCGCAGGTCAAGGCTCCGGCGTACCTCTCCAGCGACCCCACGTACGCGAGGTACACGAGCAACTGGACGAACCCGTACCTCTACACGCTTCCGCAAGATGTCGGGAACCTGAAGCAGGGCACGCTCCTCCTCGCGAGTGTCGTGTCCGGCGACGACTACTACTACCGCGAGCACAAGGCAGCCGATCCGAACTGGACGCCGGCCAACGACGGAGACCGCAAGGATCTGGCGATCGCCCTGTACTCCAGCACCGACGACGGCACGACGTGGAAGGTCGTCAACGTCGTCGCGACAGGCGGCTGGCAGGGCGGCAGCGCGGGCGCGACCGGCCAGAACATCGCGGGCGCGAACACGAACAAGCAGGTGGATCCCCTCTGGGAGCCGTACCTGACGGTCTACAAGGGCAAGCTCGTCTGCTACTACTCGGACGAGAACGACTACACCGGCTTCGATCCGGCCACCGGCGTCCCGACACTGGACCCCGCGAACGACACCGCCCCGGATTCGCACGGCCAGATCCTCGCCCACAAGACCTGGGACGGCCGCAGCGCGACGTGGAGCGCGCCCGTCGTCGACCTCGCGGGACTGACCCAGGACATGGGAGGCGGGAAGACGGAGATCGGCGGCGGGCGGCCGGGCATGACGAACGTCGTCCGGACGACGGACGGCAAGTGGCTCCTGACCTACGAGTACTGGGGCGGCGGAGCCAACACCAGGTACACGCTCGCCGACAACCCGTTGGAGTTCTACCGCGGCTCCCCCACGGGCGAGTCCATCATCTCATTGCCGATCGACGCCGGCTCCCGTGCCCTCGCCACCGGGGGCAGTCCGGTCATCATCAGGCTTCCCGGTGGACGCCTGGTCTACAACGCCGCCGGCAGCGGCAACGTCTGGGTCAACGAGAGCGGACGCAGCAACGGCGCGTGGAAGGAATACCAGACGACCCTGGGACCCGGATACAGCCGCAATCTGCAGTACGTCGAGGGCACCGGCCGCATCGCGATCCTCCGCAACCAGGGCACATCGACGCTCGCGTACGCCGAGGTCGATCTCGGTCACTCGGACGGCGCCTACTACCAGCTGGTCAACCGGAAGACCGACCAGGTGATCGGCACCGGAAACAACACCAACGACGCGAACATCGGCAACGGGGACGCCCTGACGTCGTCCTGGAGGACCCCGGCTCGGCGACCAACACGGACACCCAGTACTGGCACGTGGTGACCTCACCCAAGGGCGGCGTGACGCTACTCAACAAGTCGGGCGGACGCGCCGCAGCCATCTGGACAGGCAACGCGACGGCCGGCCAGAAGATCGGCCAATGGGTCGACGACAGCGCCACCGGCAGCTGGAACCTCATCAAGACCGACGACGGGTTCTACACATTGCAAGCAGCCAAGAACACGAGTCTGTACTTGACCGGTGCATCCGACGGGGCAGCGCTCACCTTACGGAACGCGGTCGCGGACGGCTCGCAGGACTGGGAGCTCGTCCGGTAGGCGCCCACCCCCCGGGAACCTCACAAAAGTGAAACGTGACGCCCCCAGCACGGCGGTGATCTCGGCCCTCGCCAGACGCCCGAGCGAGGCGGCGAAGGCGACGGCCTGCGCGGTGCCGGTCGGCGAGGCAACGACGGCGGCGAAGGCGGTGAGAGCGGCCTCGCCGGACACGCAGGCGTCGCCTGTCCGTGTGAGCTCCTACGGACAGGCGGCCTCACCGCCTCAACTCCCGCCCCACGCTTCGTCCATGGCTTGCCGTCAACTTTTCCTGAACGGGGTGGAGTTCAACCCAAATCGGAATCCATTCACGTCGCAGAACCAGGACCACGCCCCTGGGAGTCCTCGGCCGGCCTCGTACAGCCCGGCTGCCACGGTGGCTCAGACCGCGCCTCTCACACCCTCCGCCACCGCGCCATCGCGCAGGAGAACGTCCCGAACAGGACGAGCCCCACGGCGACACAGGCCAGCAGCCACGGGCCCAACGGGGTGTCGGTGAATGAGCGGAGCGTGTCGTCCACGCCCTTGGCCTTGTCGGGTTCGTAGTCGACGGCGGCCCGCACCGCGAAGGCCCCCGCCGCGGCGAACACCAGCCCGCGCGCGACCCCGCCCGCCACGCCCGTCGTGTCGACGGCTCGCCGCACGCGCCGCGACATTTCCCCGAGCTTCAGCTGGTCGCGGTACTTGCGCAGCACGGCTCGGGCGGCGATCCAGACACCCGCCACGACGGTGGCGGCGCCCGCCGCGCCCACGATCCACTGACCTCCCGGCCGCTCCAGCGCCCTGGCCGTCACATCCCGGGACTGCCGGTCGCTGGAGCCTGTGCCGCCCGCGCCCGCGCCCGCGGCGAAGGAGAGCACGGAGTAGGCGACAAACGCGTAGAAGACACAGCGCACGGCCGACAGCAGTCGCTTCCGCGCGGTACCGCCGTCCCGTCCGGCCGCACCGAAGAGCGCCTCGGACAGCCGCCACAGCGCCATACCGACTAGTCCCGCGCCCAGGGCCCACAGCAGGACGGCCGCGAAGGGCTTCGTCGAGATCTCTTCGAGCGCGCCGCTCCGGTCCGCCTGGCGCCCGCCGTCCCCGAAGGCGATCCGCAGCGCCAGTGCGCCCACCAGTAGATAGATCGCGCCTCGTGCGACCAGCCCCGCCCTGGCCGCGCCCTCCAAGGCCGATCCCGTCGCGGCCCGACGGGCCCGGAGCCGACCGCTCCGGGTCACCGCGTCGGCGTTCACACGGACTCGGACTCGTGCGCCGGGACAGCTTCCAGCCGCAGTTGGACCTGAACCTCCTGGTCTCCCGCGTCTTCACCCAGTTCGGACACGGCGAAGGCCCCGCGCAGGGTCTCCCGCACGAGCTGCACCGCGTGGGGCGTGCCCTGTACTTCCGCCGTCACCGGTCCCGAGAGCCGGCCCGTTGGTATGGCCGCGTTCTCGGGCGCGTCCTCCGTGTCGAAGGTGCCGGTCCACACCGTCGGGTGGTGGCCCTCGGCCTCTCGGACCTCGTCCTCGGCACACCGGTCCGAGGCGAAGCGACTGCACAGGACGGCGAACAGGTGCCCGGCGTCGGCCGCCGAACAGTCGCTGAGCACCACCTGGACCTGCGATCCGGGCAGCGGATGCGCGCTCATGGAAATCCTCTCCCCTCTCGCACGGGGATCTCACCTTCGAACAGGCGAGTCCTTGCGTTGTCGCGGGTACCCCGCAGGCGCGAGTGAAACGGCCTCGCGCGCATGCCACGTGTGGTGAGACACCCCCAGGTCAACACGTTCCGTGAGCTATGTTGAGTGCTCGTGGGACATGAAGGAGGCGCACCGGTGCCATCGCCGCAGCAGTCACGCGCACAGGCATCCGCGATCACCTCGGGCAAGAAGGCTCCGGAGGCGAGCGTGGCTCCCACGTCCCAGCTCAGGGAACTGTTCGACGGACCACGGCTCTCCCCGGGACAGCGGCGCATCGCCCAGTACCTGATCGAGCACATCACCGAGGCGGCGTTCCTGTCGATCACGGATCTCGCGGAGCGCGTCGGCGTCAGCCAGCCCTCGGTCACCCGTTTCGCGGCGGCGGTCGGCTTCAGTGGTTACCCCGCGCTACGGGAGAGGCTCCAGTCGATCGCGCTCAGCGTCCTCGGCAGCACGCCGCCCGCGCTCGCGGAGGCCACGAGCAACGAGCTGCAGGCGGCGGTGGACGCCGAGATCGAGAACCTGGAGAACCTGCGGCGGGACTTCGCCGATCCGGACGAGGTGATCCGTGTCGGCCGGGCGCTGTCGAAGTCGACGCCGCTGACGGTCCTCGGGCTGCGGATCTCCGTGTCGCTGGCCGAGTACTTCGCGTACGCCGCGCGGCGCATCCACCCGGACGTACGGCTGGTGACCCGGGGCGGCAGCGTCGCCTACGACGCGCTGCTGCAGTCGCGCGAGGCGGGCGGCACCTGGGTACTGGCCTTCGGGATGCCGCGGCACGCCCAGGAGACGCTCACGGCCCTGCGGGTCGCGCGCAGCGCGGGGCTGCAGGTGGCCCTGATCACCGACCTGGGGCTCGGACCGCTGGCGGACGAGGCCGACGTCACCTTCACCATCGGCACCGGGTCACGCCTCGTCTTCGACTCCTACGCGGCGCCGGTCGTGATGTCGGCGGCGCTGCTGCAGGCCATGACCGACGCCGATCCGGAGCGGACGCAGGCCCGCCTGGAGGAGTACGAGCAGGTCGCCGAGCAGCACCAGTTCTTCCTCAAGGACTGAGACCTTCTTCGTCAAAGGGTGAGGCTGCTTCCTCAACGGCTGAGGCGTGCCTCCTGCGGCGGCGTCCCCTGGCCGCGGCCGTAGGGGGCTGCCGCGCGACCCTTGCAGAAAGCCCTTCCCCGCACCGCCTGTCACCACGGCATCACGGGATCATTCACATCAATTCGCGCATGAATGTTTTCATGTTCTTGCGCATCCGGCGGTATATATAAATACTTCTCGCGGATCGTGACCAGGAGGCCTCCGGGTCACGTCCGACGACCACCCGGGACCGTCCGCTCCTACCCGCATCGGGTCCCGGGTGTTCAGACGGGCCCCGCCTGCGCGAGCGCCCGTGGTGGCGGCCCCGGTCATCCCCTAGACCGGGGCCGCCCCAGACCCCCCACGACCCTTTCCCGCCGACGTAACCCGGAAGCGATGAACATGGCCCTGACATACTCACCGATCACCTCGGACTGGCCGTGCCAGGTCAAGACCCCCGGCAGCTTCGACTGGGAGCGATCCGCGGTCAGATGGCTGCGCGAGCTCGTGCCGAGCCGCTACGCGAGCTACCCCGTCCTGCTCAAGCACCCCGTGCTCCTCGCCCGCCACGCCCAGATCCAGGTGCAGCACGAGATACGGGTCGCCCGCACCGCCCTGCAGACCGCCCGGGCCGAACTCCCCGCTCTCGGCCTGCACGAAGGGGTCATCGAGCACACCATCAAGCTGTACGCCGCCGAGGTCATGCAGCTCCAGCACATCGCCCGCAGCATCCGCGCGGTGACCCACGCTCTGACGGACGGCAACGCCGCGCGAAACTGAGGTCCCGGGGCCTGTGTGATGGTTCCGGCAGGACCGTCACCGAGGAGTCGCCGTGGACACGCACAGGCCGCCGCATGTTGTCGCAGGTGGAGCGGGGGAAGCCGGGGGATCCGTACCGGCGCGGACCCTCGACGTACGGTGGATTCACGGCTCGCCGTCGGCCAAGCACAACACCGATCCCGACATCCAGGTCCACGCGTACGACGCGCACACGGTGATCCTTCGGCAGAACATGGCGATCGACTACGAAGCGCCCTTCATGTTCCTGCTGTTCGGCGAGGAACGAGCCGTTCTGATCGACACCGGCGCCACCGCATCGGCCGAGTACTTCCCGCTGCGTCGCGTGGTCGACGAGGTGATGGAGGACTGGCTGACCGCACACCCCCGGGACGGCTACGAACTCTTGGTGCTGCACACGCATCCGCACGGCGACCACATCGCGGGGGACGGTCAGTTCACCGACCGTCCCGGCACCAGAGTCGTGGACGGGGCCCTGGACAGGGCATGGGAGTTCTTCGGCTTCCGCGACGATTCCGAGGTCGTCGCCCGGGTCGACCTGGGTGGCCGCGTCCTCGAATGCCTGGCGACGCCGGGGCATCACAAGGCGGCGGTGACGTTCTTCGACCCTTGGACCGGGTTCCTGCTCACCGGCGACACGGTCTATCCCGGCCGCCTGTACGTCGAGGACTGGCCGGCCTTCACCCGCACCATCGACCGCCTGATCGACTTCTGTGCCACCCGGCCGGTCACCCACGTCCTCGGATGCCACATCGAAATGACCCGGCAGCAGGGCCGGGACTATCCGGTGCGCACCACCTATCAGCCCGACGAGCCGCCGCTGCAGATGACGACGGATCAACTGCGTGACATCCGAGCGGCGATCGAGACGGTCGGCGACCGGCCGGGACGCCATGTGTTCGACGACTTCGTGATCTGCCACCGCGACACTCCGGACGGAGACTAAGGCGCCGATGCCCGCGAATGGCCCAAGCGGGCACGATAGGAAACGGCGTGGGCGGGAAGACGGAGAGCGAACAGCCCGACGAGCGGACTGGACGGTCTCATGGATTCCACAGCGTGGACGTTGATCCTCGTCGTCGCGGCGCTGGGTGCCGCCGCGCTCGCGGTGGCGATCGCGCTTCTGGTCCGGCTCGTCCGCGCACGCCGCGACCTGCGGCGGGCCGGACTGCCGTCCGGGCCGCGCTGGGTCTTCTGGGGCGCCGTCCTCTACCTCGTGCTCCCGGCCGACCTGCTGCCCGACCCCGTCTATCTCGACGACATCGGCGTGCTGCTGCTGGCCCTGCGGTCGCTGCGCGCCGTACCGAAGGAACCGCTGGCCACGGAACACGGGAACCCGCGTGCGCCGACGGGACGTTGACGTCTGTATCGAGCACCACGTCGACGGGCGGCACCATGAGCGAGCTGGTTCCCGGGGGCAACATGCCCCTGCCGGGCGGCATCCTGACCCTCAGGGTGCCGGGCCCTTTCGACGTGTCGGCACTCATCACCGATGACAGCGGGAAGGTGCGCGGAGACGGCGACTTCGTGTTCTACAACCAGCCGACCGCGCCCGGCGCCCGACTTCAGGGCGAGCACCTGACGATCGATCCACCGAGGCTGCGGCCGGGCGCGAGCCGCGTCACCGTGGTCGTCAGCCCCGCCGACCCCGCGATGCCCCTGGGTCACCTGCCCGCGCCCACCCTGCACGTCAGCGCACCGGACGGTCGTCACCTCGCCCGGTTCACCCCGCCACGACCACAGCGGGAGACGCTGCTGCTGCTCGCCGAGCTGTACCGGCGCGGCACCGCCTGGAAACTCCGCGCCCTGGGCCAGGGGTACGCGGACGGACTGGCGGGCATCGCCCGGGACTTCGGGGTCGAGGTCACCGAGGACGACGCGATGCCGGGCACTCCGCCGGGAGCCACGCCAGGTGCGGCGCCGGGCGTTGCGCGACGTACACCGCCGGACGGAATGCCGGGTGCGGCGCCGGGTGGATTGCCTGACACGGACGGGTTCCTCGGCCTGGTGAACTCCGCCCGCGCCGCGGCCGGTTCCCCGCCCGTGTCGCTCGACGCGCGGCTGACGGCCGCCGCACGGGCCCATGCCTCCGCCATGGCCGCTCGCGGACTCCTCGGCTCCGAGAGTCCGGACGGCATCTCCGTCTACCAGCGGGTCACCTCGGCCGGATACCCGTATCTCACCGTCGGCGAGCACCTGGTCTCCGGCCCGCGCACACCGGGCGAGTTCGTGGAGTACTGCCTCTCCGCCGAGCAGTCCCGGCGCACGCTGTGCGACCCGGTGTTCAGTCAGGCGGGTCTGGCGTACGTCGCCGACGGCCGCTCCGGCGACATGTACTGGACGGCGCTGTGGGCGCGGCCCTTCAGCCCCGCGGAGCTGTCCCGGACAGCGAATGAGGTCATCGCGCTCACCAACGCCGAACGGACCACGGCCGGTTTGCCGCCCCTGTCCGGCGACCTCCTCCTCACCACCGCGGCCCAGGCGCACAGCGCCGACATGGTGGCCCGCGCCTTCTACTCCCACACCTCTCCCGACGGCAGCCGGCCCTGGGACAGGGCCGCCGCCGCTGGCAGCACCCGCCGGACCATCGGCGAGAACATCGCCTGCGGGCAGCGCTCGCCCGCCGAGGTCGTCCGCGGCTGGATGAACAGCCCCGGCCATCGCGCCAACATCCTGAAGCCCGACTTCACCCACATAGGCATCGGCCTCGCCGGAGGCGGCAAGGCGGGCACGTACTGGACGCAGCTCTTCGGCGGCTGACCCATGCGTGCTGCCCGGCAGTGCCTTTCCGCCAATTCACCGATTCGAATTCACCGATTCTGATGCATCCCGGGGCAATGCAACCCGCGCGCCCTTCCGGCGCGTAGAGATGGTGCCGACGCCCGCATCCGCGGCGCGGTTCGTGCCGGGGACGCACACCGGCAGACGGAACTCGGGAGAGAAATCAGATGGTCTCAGGAACGGTGGGCACGGGTACGGCGCTCGGCGCGGTTCTGGTGTCCCTCCTGGCAGCCCCCGCGCAGGCCGCGGCACCCGCGGGCACCGGCGGCACCGACACCGAAAAGGTCGCGGCGGCCGGGGCGTTGGCGCCGCCGGACGACGCGGGGCTGCGCAAGGTACTGCGTACGGCCCTGACGCAGGGAGCCCCCGGCGCGATGGCGCGGATCGACGACAATGGCGGGGTGCACCGGCTGACCGAGGGAGTCGCCGACCGGGCCGGCGGCCGGGCCATCAGCACCAACGACCGGTTCCGCGTCGGCAGCATCACCAAGACCTTCTCCGCCGTGGTGCTGCTCCAACTGGTCGACGAGGGCAAGCTGAAGCTGGACCGGTCGGTCAACAGCTATCTGCCCGGGCTGCTGCCCGACAACGCCATCACCGTGCGCCATGTGCTGAGCCACCGCAGCGGCCTGTACGACTACACCAACGACATGTTCGCCCAGACGGTCCCCGGCTTCGAGTCCGTCCGCAACAAGGTGTTCGGCTACCGGGACCTGGTGAAGCTGTCGTTGAAGAAGCCGCGCACCAATGCTCCGGGCGCGGCCTATTCGTACTCGAACACCAATTTCGTGGTCGCGGGCATGCTCATCGAGAAGCTCACCGGCCACTTGGTGGCCACGGAATATCAGAACCGCGTCTTCAAGCCGCTGAAGCTCACCGAGACCTTCTACGTCCACCCCGGCACCGCGATCCCGGGCCGCCACGCCAACGGCTATCTGACCCCCGACACGGCCGGTGCCGCCCTGGTGGACGCCACCCGGCAGACGGTGTCCTGGGCGCAGAGCGCGGGCGCGATCATCTCCACCGCGCATGACCTGGACACCTTCTACTCCGCTCTGCTCCGCGGAAAGCTCATGTCCGCCGCCCAGCTGACGCAGATGCGCAAGTGGACGACGGTCAACAGCACCACGGGCTACGGTCTCGGACTGCGTCGCCGTGACCTGTCGTGCGGGGTCTCGGTGTACGGGCACACGGGCACCGTGCAGGGCTACTACTCGTACGCCTTCACCTCGAAGGACGGCAAGCGCAGCCTCACCGCGCTGGCGAACACCTCCAACAACACCGCTGTGCTGAACACCATGTACCGCACCCTGGAATCCGCGTTCTGCGGCAAGCCGGCGGCCAAGGACGCTCCGCACAACGCCGCGACCGTGGAGCGGAGCGAGGACATCGCACCCGACGACGCCGGCTACTGACCGCTCGCGCCGCGCCTCACCCCTGACGGTTCGGCCGCCGGTGCGGCGGCTGGTCGGGGGCGGGGCGCAGCCTCTGGGCCGGGATGGGCAGGCCCCGGGGCTTGTCGCCGTCGACGGTGACGGTTTCACGGTAGTGGCGGATCTCCAGGGGCTCTCCGGCAACCAGCGTGTACGTGGCGACGCCGGGTTCGATCTCCACGCGCAGACGGCGGCCGAGGAGTTCCAGGGAGAAGGCGAGGCGGCTGAACCGCTCCGGCAGCCGGGGCGCGAAGTCCAGGGTGTCGCCGTGGTGGCGCATGCCCCCGAAACCGGCGACCAGGGCCATCCAGGTCCCGGCGAGCGAGGCGATATGCAGGCCGTCGCGGGTGTTGTGTTCCAGGTCCTCCAGATCCATGAGCGCGGCCTCCACCAAGTAGTCGTAGGCGAGACCGGGATGGCCGGCCTCGACCGCGATCACGGCCTGGCAGCAGGCCGACAGGGAGGAGTCCCGGACGGTGAGGGGCTCGTAGTAGGCGAAGTTGCGGGCCTTGTGCTCCTCGTCGAAGAACGGGCTGCACTTGTACATCGCGAGTACCAGGTCGGCCTGCTTGACGACCTGTTTGCGGTAGATGTCGAAGTACGGGAAGTGCAGCATCAGCGGGTACTGGTCGGGCCGGGTGGCGGCGAAGTCCCAGCGCTGGTAGCGGGTGAATCCGGCGTGCTGTTCGTGGACCCGGAGGTCGTCGTTGTAGGGGATGTGCATGGCGTCGGCGGCGTCGCGCCAGGTCGCGCTCTCCTCGGAGTCGACGCCCAGTTCCGCGGCCCGCCGCGGGTGACGCTCGACGATGTCCGCGGCGGCCAGGAGGTTCGTACGGGCCATGAGGTTGGTGTACGTGTTGTCGTCGGCGACCGCGCTGTACTCGTCGGGTCCTGTCACCCCGTCGATGTGGAACTTCCCCTGGTGGTCGTGGTGGCCGAGCGAGCGCCACAGGCGTGCCGTCTCGACCAGCAGCTCGACCCCGGTGTCGCGTTCGAAGCGCGCGTCGCCGGTGACGGCTGTGTAGCGGACCACGGCGTCGGCGATGTCGGCGTTCACGTGGAAGGCGGCCGTGCCGGCGGGCCAGTACGCCGAGCCCTCCGAGCCCTCGATGGTCCGCCAGGGGAACGCGGCGCCCCGCAGGCCGAGTTGGACCGCCCGCTCGCGTGCGGCGGGCAGGGTGTTCTGGCGCCAGCGCAGTGCCTCGGCGACGGCGCCGGGCGAGGTGTAGGTGAGCAGGGGCAGGACGAAGGTCTCGGTGTCCCAGAAGGCGTGGCCGTCGTATCCGGAGCCGGTGAGCCCCTTGGCGGGTATCGCGCGCTGTTCGGCGCGGGCGCCGGCCTGCAGGACGTGGAAGAGGGCGAAGCGGACGGCCTGCTGGATCTCCTCGTCGCCCTCCACCTCGACGTCGGCGCGCGCCCAGAAGTCGTCCAGATAGGCGTGCTGTTCGTCGACGAGCGCCTGCCAGCCGCCGTGCTCGCCCGCCGCGAGCGCCGCGTCGACCTGATCGCGTACGGCGGGCAGTGACCGGGTGCTCGACCAGCCGTACGAGACGAGTTTCTCCAGACGCAGCTTCTGGCCGGGTGCCAGGAGCGAGGTGACGGTGAGCCGGGCGACGTCGTCGCCGCTCTCGCTGCTCGTGGTCGTCGACTCGGGCCCATGGACGACGTGGTCCGCGGCCGCGGCGACCCGCAGTCCACTGCGCCGGGTGCGGTGCACGAGCCGGAGCCGCCGACCCGCCGCGAAGTGCTCCTCCGCCTCCAGCGGCGCCTGCAGGGCGACCGCGGCCCGCGGGTCGCCGTTGCGGTCGGGCAACTGCTCGTTGGCCACGAGTTCCGACTGCACGACCACGCGGACCCGGGCGTCGACGGCCTGCACCTCGTACGCGACGGCGGCGATCGCCCGCTGGGTGAAGGACACCAGCCGGGTGGAGCGCACCCGGACCGTGGAGCCGGCCGGCGAGGTCCACTCGCAGGTCCGGGTGAGCAGGCCGGTGCGCAGGTCGAGTACGCGTTCGTGGGAGCGCAGTCGTCCGTAGCGCAGGTCGAACGGCTCGTCGTCGACCAGCAGACGGATGATCTTGCCATTGGTGACGTTGATGACCGTCTGGCCGGACTCCGGGTAGCCGTATCCCGCCTCGGCGTAGGGCAGCGGGTGGACTTCGTGGACGCCGTTCAGATAGGAGCCCGGAAGGCCGTGGGGTTCGCCCTCGTCGAGGTTTCCGCGCCAGCCGACATGGCCGTTGGAGAGGGCGAACACGGACTCGCTCTGCGGCAGGAGGTCGAGGTGGAGGTCGTTCTCGCGCAGGGTCCAGGGCTCGACGCCGTACGACGTGTGGGTGATCACGCCCGCTCCCCCAGTTCCGCCAGATCCCGTACGACGATGTCCGCGCCGTGCGCGCGCAGGGCGGCGCCCTGTCCGACGCGGTCGACTCCGACGACGTACCCGAAGTGGCCGGAGCGGCCCGCGTCCATGCCGGCCAGCGCGTCCTCGAAGACGGCGGCTTCCGAGGCCTCGACGCCGAGGTCCCGCGCGGCGGCCAGGAAGGTGTCCGGGTGCGGCTTGCCGGGCAATCGTCGCTCGGCGGCGACGACGCCGTCGATCGTTACGTCGAAGAGGGACTCGGCGCCGACCGAGCGCAGGATGTCGCGGCAGTTGGTGCTGGAGGAGACGACCGCGGTCCGCAGCCCGCTCGCGCGCACCGCTTCGACGTAACGAAGCGTGCTGTCGTACGCCTCGACGCCGTCGCTGCGGATCAGCTCCAGCAGCAGGTCGTTCTTGCGGTTGCCCAGGCCCTGGACGGTCGTGCGGTCGGGTGGGTCGTCGGGCGTTCCCTCGGGCAGTTCGATGCCGCGCGAGGCGAGGAAGGTGCGGACGCCGTCGGCGCGGGGGCGTCCGTCCACGTACTCGTCGTAGTCGGCGGCGTCGTCGAAGGGACGGAAATCGTCGCCGTCGCGCTGCCGCAGAAAGTCGTCGAACGTCCGCTTCCAGGCCGCCGCGTGGACGACGGCGGTCTTGGTGATGACCCCGTCGAGGTCGAAGAGGCAGGCCTGGATTTCTTTGGGAAGACCGAGCTCTGTCATACGTGAAGTGTGCCCCGGGGGCCCGCGGCCAGTGGGTGGCGGGGGCGAGCGCCACTCCGCATCGCGTCGGATCAGTCGTGCGGATACGAATGGTGCTCGTGGGCGACCCTCCAACGCCCTTGTTCCTTGCGCAGTCCGAGCGTGAGCCGCAGGCGGAGGTCGGGCTGTTCGGCGAACTCCTTCGCGGTTCCGCAGCGCAGCAGGGCGTGCGCGTACGCCACGTCCTCGCCCGCGGTGACATCGAGGGACTCGATCTCGAACGACGCGCCCTGCGCCTGCCACTCGAAGAACGGCGGCCAGGTGTCGCGGTACGCGTCGATGCCGTGTACGCCTTCGTAGGGCGGCGGCACGTCGTACATCACGATGTCGTCCGTGTGGTCCACCAGCACGCCGTCGAGGTCACGCTGGTGAACGGCGGCGGCCCAGCGCTCGATCAGGGTACGGATCTGTTCCTGGTCATTGTCGTTCATGGTCCATGCATGCCCCGTCCCGTCCGGGACTTCTCAACCACTGCTCGACACGGATACTGGGGCCATGCAATTCGCCGTCTTCATGACCCTGCCCGGCCTGGTCATCCTGCTGACCGTGGTGGCCTTCGCGGATCAGCTGCTGCTCCGGGCCGGGCGGGCAGGACTGCTGCCCTGGCGGAACAGTGCGCGGCAGGGCCAGATATCCGCGACCGGGTTCGAGCAGCTGCACGCGAGTCTGTCGCCGGGCAAGCAGAACGAGCTCAAGGAACGGCAGTCGGCGCTGCTGATGCGGGACGACGCGGAGGACGGAGCGCCGCCGAACCGGACGACGGTCGATCTGGACGGTGGGACCGCGGTCGTGCGGATGCCGCGGGCCGGCCGGTAGGAGTGGCGTCGGTGGAAGCGGAACAGGAAGCCGGGGAGACCGGGGCCCGCATGACCTTCGACGATCTCCTGGAGCGCGCGGCATCGCTCGTGCGTCCGGGGCAGCGCGCCCTCCTCGGTATCGCCGGCAGCCCGGGCGCGGGCAAGACGACGCTCGCCGAACGCCTTGTGAGCGGGCTGAACGCTGCCGGGCCCGCCTGGGTCGCCCATGTGCCGATGGACGGGTTCCATCTCGCGGACGTCGAGTTGGACCGCCTGGGCCGCCGCGACCGCAAGGGTGCCCCCGACACGTTCGACACGGCGGGCTACGCGGCACTGCTGCGCCGGCTGCGCGAGGACGGGGACGACCTCGTCTACGCGCCCGGCTTCGAGCGGACCCTGGAACAACCGATCGCGGGTGCCGTCCCCGTGCCCCGCACCGCCCGCCTTGTTGTCACCGAGGGCAACTACCTGCTCCTTCGGGATGCCGCCTGGGCTCGCGCGCGGGCGCAGCTGGACGAGGTCTGGTTCTGCGAGCTGGACGAAGCCGAACGCGTACGGCGTCTGGTCGCACGGCACGAGGAGTTCGGCAAGGACCACGACACGGCGGTGGCGTGGGTGCTCGGCACGGACCAGCGCAACGCCGACCTGGTCGCCGCGACACGGGAGCGCGCCGACCTGGTCGTCGATGCGGCGGTCATCGAGGGTGGAGCTCCAGTTCGGGTTCCCCTCGCGGATCGCCCGCGGGATCGCCGATCCGTGCGGTGAACGCCTCGGTGCGGATGGTCAGTTCGACCGAGTCCCGCTCGAAGGCGGGGGTGAAGGAGCCGCCGGGGCCATAACGCACCGCGAAGACGTGCAGGTCCTCCGGAGCGCCGGGAGCCGGGTCCGCCTCGAGGGCCGTGGAGGCGACGAGGTGTCGCCAGCCGTCGTCCGGGTTGCCGTAGCCGCGCGGGTCGGCCGCCAGGGCGAAGGCCGCCAGCTCCTGGGTCGTCTCCGAGCGCGCGTCGAAGTGGTCCACGCTCTCCGCCCGCGGGTGCGTCAACCGCAGTGCACCGGCGGACGTCATGTCGGACTCC
The DNA here is from genome assembly GCF_041053055.1 of Streptomyces sp. R41. Taxonomy (NCBI): domain Bacteria; kingdom Bacillati; phylum Actinomycetota; class Actinomycetes; order Kitasatosporales; family Streptomycetaceae; genus Streptomyces; species Streptomyces sp. R41. The sequence goes on along the minus strand of NZ_CP163443.1, from coordinate 10,189,995 downwards.
GCGGTTCGGCGCACCCGGTCGCCGTCGTCCGTGGCGTACGGCAGCCCGGCGAGCAGGTACGGAGTCCCGTCGAGCCGTTCCACGGCGACCGTCACCCACAGGCTCGTGCCGTCCGTGACGTACAGGGACCTGAGGTGGCGCAGGACGTGGTCGCGGCCTACGACCGGCTTGGTGACCAGCTTGGCCGTCAGCGTGTCGGTACGGAGGTCGCGTACGCGGACCTCGCCCATGGGGCGGCACAGCAGGAAGCCGTCGGCGACCGGTCCGAAGCCGTGCTGGCGGTTGACCGCGGCGGGCAGGTGGTACGTGCCCGCGGCCTCGACCAGCGACGGGGTCATCCGGTCGTCGAAGGCCACCGAGACCGTGCCCGCGCGCAGTTGGTGGCGCGCGGCCGAGGTGGACGGTGTGCGGTGCCAGCGTGTTTGGTCCTGGATCTGCCAGACCAGCATCCAGGCGAAGTGGCCGTCGACCCCGCCGTCGGCCTTGACCGCGTGCCGGCCCCAGCGGGTGTCGCCCCGGTAGCGGCCCAGGTCGGAGCCGATGCGGGCACTGAAGTAGCGCAGGCCCAGGACCGACTCGAAGCCGGAGTGCTGCTCGCTGTAGCGGGGGCCGCCGTTGTCGAAGCCGCCGCCCGTGAGGCGGGCGTCGATGTAACGGGCGAGCGCGTCACCGTCCTCGGCGAAGACCTCCTCACCGCTGACCCGGTGGGCCTGGGCGAGGAAGGAGAGGGAGATCGGGCCGTAGTTGTTGTCGTAGGCGCCGCCGTGCTCGGGGGGCAGAAGGGCACCCCGGTCGCGGACGCGGTGGGCGCGGATCTCGTCGAGGTACAGGCCGATGGCCCGCGAGCGGACCGACTCGCCCTGCGGCGACGGCAGATGACGCGCCAGCATCAGTCCGCCGACCACGCAGCCGATGGCCTGGTTGCCGGCCTCCTGCGGGTTGAAGAAGGTCGCCTCGCTCAGCCAGCGCCAGTAGCCGCGCGCCACCTCCAGCAGCTCCGCACGCTGGTCTTCGTCGATCAGGCCGTCCGCCGTGTCGAGGACGTTGACCGCCTGGAGCAGCGCCCACACCGTGCTCGGCCAGTCACCGATGGGGTGTGCCCCGGCCTGAAGGACGTAACGGGCGTACGGGAGGCCGGAGTTGCGCACCTTCAGATTCGGGTAGCCGGGGTTGTCGTCCCGGTACACCCGCTCGCGCAGATGGAAGGCGAGGCTGCGCTGCACCGCCTCCGGCAGACGCGGGTCCCTGGTGCGTTGCCAGGCGAGCACCAGCAGGGACGTGATCCCGAGCGAAGTGTCGCCGATGTCGTCCAGGCAGTCGGGGTGTTCCAGGTTGCCCTCCGGCGTCAGCCGGGCCAGGGCCTGCTCGGCGACGTCGGCCAGGACAGCGTCGTAGGCCTCCGGGGTGTCCGGCAGGTCGTGCAACGGCCCGCGCTGGTGAAGGAGATGCACGTGCTCTCAGCCCTTCATACCGGAGGTCGCCAGGCCCTCTACCAGCCTCTTCTGGAAGACGAGGAAGCAGATGAGCGTGGGCAGGAGCGCGAGTGTCGACATGGCGAACATCGCGCCGTACGAGGAGCCGCTGGTCTGGTCGAGGAACAGGGTCAGGCCGAGGGGCACGGTGAACTTGTCGTTCTGCTGGAGGTAGACGAGTTGGTGGAGGAAATCGTCGTACGTCCAGATGAAGGTGAAGATCGTGGTGGTGACCAGAGCCGGCTTCATCAGCGGCAGGATGATCTTCCAGTAGATCTGGAAGGGATTGGCACCGTCCATCATGGCCGCCTGGTCCAGCTCGCGCGGGATGGAGCGGATGAACTGAACCATCAGGAAGATGAAGAAGGCGTCCACCGCGAGGAACTTCGGCACGATCAGCGGCAGGTAGGTGTTGATCCAGGTCAGGTTGTAGAAGATCGTGTACTGCGGGATCAGGACGGCCTGTGTGGGCAGCATCAGCGTGCCGAGCATCAGGCCGAACCAGATCTTCCTTCCGCGGAACTCGAAGCGCGCGAAGGCGTAGGCAGCCAGCGAGCAGGAGATCACGTTGCCGATCACCGCGCCGATCGTGACGATCAGCGAGTTGGTGATGTAGAGGGAGAAGGAGTTGCCGGAGCCGCTCCAGCCCTCGGAGTAGTTGTCCGGGCGCAGCGCGTTCGGGATGAGCCCGGGGTGGGTGAAGATCTCGGTGTCGGGCTTGAGCGAGCTGCTCAGCATCCACAGCAGCGGGTACAGCATGACGACCGCGACACCGATGAGCACGGTGTGGATGAAGATGCGGCGGGTGCCGGTGGCCGAGCGGAGCTTCTGCAACGGCGACGTGGACGGGGTGATGGCGGACATGGGGTGAAGGACTCCTCGCTCAGTCGTCGTAGTGGACCCAGTAGCGGCTGGCGATGAAGTTGACCGCCGTGAAGCCCGCGATGACCAGGAACAGCACCCAGGCCAGCGCCGAGGCGTACCCCATCTGCAGGTCCGTGAAGCCCTTCTTGTACAGGTAGAGGGAGTACAGCATGGTCGAGTTGAGCGGTCCGCCCGAGCCGTTGCTGATCACGAAGGCGGGCGTGAACGTCTTGAACGCGTCGATGATCTGCAGGACGACGTTGAAGAAGACGATCGGGGTCAGCAGGGGCAGGGTGATCTTGAAGAACCGGGTGACGGGCCTGGCACCGTCGATCGCGGCCGCCTCGTAGACGTCCTTGGGCAGCTGCTTCAGACCGGCGAGGAAGATGACCATCGGGGTGCCGAACTGCCAGATGGCCAGCAGGATCAGCGTGTACAGCGCGGTGTCGGGGCTGGAGATCCAGTCCTGGCCCTTGATGCCGAACCAGGCGAGGAAGTCGTTGAACAGGCCGTCTCCGCCGAAGACCTGCCGCCACACGATGGCGACGGCCACCGCCCCACCGAGTAGCGAGGGAAGGTAGAAGGCAGCCCGGTAGAGGCCGATGCCCTTCAGGTCGCGGTTGAGCAGCATCGCCACACCGAGGGCGAGTGCGAGCTTCAGCGGCACCGAGACCACGACGTACAGGAGCGTGGCGTGCACCGAGTCCCAGAAGACGGGGTCGTCGGTGAACATGCGGTCGTAGTTGTCCATGCCGACCCACTTGGCGGGGGTGAGCAGGTCGAAGTTGGTGAAGGACAGGTACAGCGAGTCGAGCATCGGGTAGATCGTCAACCCGAACAGGCCGACGAACCAGGGAGCCAGGAAGAGGTAGGGCCACCACCCCCCGCCCCGCCGTCGGGCGAGGCGGCGGCGCATGCGGTCGCGCTCCCGCTGGTCGGACGGGGTCGCCGGAGCCGGCGGCTCCTTCACGACCTCGTCGGTCTTCGCGGTGGTCATACTCATCTCCCTGGCCCTCTCCCGATGTTCGGATGCGCCGCGCCTCTACTGCGCGAGGACGCCGGCCGCCTGGTCGAAGAACTCGCCGAGCTCCGCCTTGATCGACTTCTTGCCGAAGGCGACGGCGAGGTTGGCCTGGAACAGCAGATCCCAGATCTGGTCGGCGCCCTGCGGCGGGGGCACCGGAGCGGGCAGGGCGTTGGCCGCCTTCGAGACGCGCTGGGAGATGTAGTCGGCGTTCTCCATGTTCAGCTTGTCCGTCTCGGTCAGACCCGAGGAGATGAGCTTGCGGGCCTTGTCCGTCGGCGGGATGCCGCGCAGCAACTGCATGTCCTTGATCGCCGTCGCGTCCTGCGCGAAGAACGACATGATCTTGACGGAGTCGGCGACCTTCTTGCTGGCCTTGGTGGCGCTCAGCAGTACACCGCCGTTGACGAAGTTGCCCTCGCGGGCGCCGGAGAAGTCGCCCTGCGGGGTGGGCAGGAAGTCCAGCTGCGCGTCGGTGATGGAGCCGCCCGCGCCGTAGACGCCGGAGTCGAAGGTGAACAGGGCCTTGCCGATGACGACCGCGTTCTTGGTGAGGTCGTTGTGCGCGGCCGAGGTGATCGCCGGCGGCGGCGAGGCGTGGGTCTTGCGCATCTCGGCCCAGTACTCCCACCACTCCTGAAGGGTGTCGGAGGTGAAGCCGAGCTTCTTGCCGTCGTCGGAGAAGAAGGTCTGGCCCTTCTCCCGGGCGAAGATCTCGAAGCACTGGAGGGTGGAGCCGCCGCCGTCGTCGACGCCGTAGATCTTGCCGCCGCTCTTCTTGTAGACGTCCTGGGCGATCTTCTTCAGGTCGGCCCAGGTCCACTCACGGTCCGGCAGCTTCAGACCCAGCTTCTCCAGGCCACTGCGGTTGACGGTGAGCTGGTTGACGCCTATGCCGGACGGGACGCCGTACAGCTTGCCGTCGACGGTGCCGGCGGCGAGGAGCGTCTTGGAGAAGCCGGTGAGGTCCAGGGTCTTGCCGACGTAGGAGTCGAGCGGGGCGAGGACTCCCTTACGGGCGTACTGGGCGACCAGCGCGGTGTCCATCTGGAGCAGGTCGGGGGCGCTGCCGCCGGCGACGTTGGTGTTGAACTTGTCGAAATAGCCGTCGTAACCCTGGTAGCGCTCCTCGATCTTGATCTTGGAGTTCTTCTCCTGGAAGTACTTGAGCGCCTTCTTATAGGCGTTGTGACGGTCGTCGCTGCCCCACCACGTCATGGTCAGCTTGCCGCTGGTGGTACCGGCTCCGGTGCCTCCACCACAGGCGCTGAGGATGCTGCCGAGCGCGCCGGCGACGGCGAGACCGCTCGCGGTGCGGAAGAGGGTTCTGCGCGAGATCTGGTGACCCACCGGGTCCTCCCTGGATGTGCGTGAAAGATTTCCCGGCCGGTCGCTGCGGCACGGGTGCATGGTGCTCGGAATACGCCTCCCGGGGGCACGGCCTCGCCCGGCCGCGCCGTCCTGACGGGTGGGATCCCCGGCCTCCAGGGCCGTCGCCGCACGAGCACGCCCTCGTGCGGTTGCCGTACGTCGCGTACGGCCGGGACGCTCACCCCAAGCCGGCGTCCCGGCCGGCTTAGAAAGCGCTTGTCCGGACATTGGCAGACCGAGTCGGAGGCCGTCAATCCTTCGCCCCCGCGGTCTCGGTCACGGTTTGGACTCCCCGGGCGACCGCGAGCCGGGCGGCGCCGACGACGGTGCCCAGGTCCCCGAGCGTGCTGCTGACCACTTCGGTGGGCCAGCTCAGTCGCGCCAGTTCGGCCCGTACACCGGGCAGGATCTGCGGATCCGCGCCGGTACTGCCGCCCAGCACGATCAGTCCCGGATCCAGCACGGCGGCCACGGCGGCGGCGAGCCGGCCCACGTCGGCGGCATGGCGGCCGACGACGGCGCAGGCCGTGGCCGAGCCCTCCCCCGCGAGGGCGAAGAGCCGCTCGGTGGTGCCGGGGCACGGGCCGTCGGCGTCCTGCCAGGCCTCCGCGACCCTCCGCAGGAGGGAGCGGGCGCCGACGTGCTCCTCCAGGGCCTCGCGGCGCGGCTCACGGCCGGCGTCCCAGGGGTAGGGCAGCCGGGCCACCTCTCCGGCGGCTCCGTTCGCTCCGCGCAGCACCTGACCGCCGATGACGACACCGAGGCCGATACCCACGCCGATCCGCAGATAGCCGAAGGTGTCGCGACCTCGGGCGGCGCCCTCGTGCAGCTCTGCGAGCGCGGCGCAGTTGACGTTGTTCTCGAGGTGGAGCGGAACGCCCGGCGGCAGCGAGACGGCCATGGCGTCGAAGACGGGCCCGGCCTTGGCGGTGGCGGGGCGTATGCCGGTGCCCTCCCGGTCCCGCGCGGTGACGTCGCCGACGGCGACGACGATGGTGCGCAGGGGAGCACCCGCGGGCAGCGCGGCAAGGGCCTGGCGTACGGCGTCGGCGGCCTCCGCCCGGGAGCCGGTGGCCTCGGCGAGCAGGGTGCCGTCCAGGGCGCAGCCGCGCACCCGGGTGTGGGCGGGGCCGAGATCGACGGCGAGCACGGCCCCGGCCGCCGGTCCGAGGCGGTAAACGGCAGCGTTCCGGCCCGTGCCGCTGGAGGCGGTGCCGGAGTGGGCGGCGAGCCGGGCGCTCTCCAGTTCCGCGACGGCGGAGGACACCGTCGGCTTGGACAGGCCCGCCAGGCTCGCGAGCTGCGGCCGGGTCGCGCTGCCCGCCCCGGCCAGCACGGCGAACACCGCGCTCGCGCTCTCGGTCAGGCGGTGGGCTTCCGCCACATCGTGTTCCACAGTTCTCCCACAGGTCACGGGCCGCTCCCGGGACGAGGGTGTCTACGGGATGCGGCGATGGGATGCCCGGCATCACACGTTCCCGCCACGCGGCGGCCCGGACGGTGGTCCCGGTGGTCGGGTACGCGATGCCTCTTGACGCACTCTACTTCGTTAGTTAACTTCCTAACGAACTTCACGGTACTCGCCTGCCGTGCTCCGTCAGAGGCCCGTCCCGGGGCTTCCCTAGCTCACCAACTCCTGTTCACCAAAGGCACGGTTCGCCCACCGTCGCAGCTCAGCGCAACGACGAAAGAGGTTCCGTGCAGGACTTCACGCCCCTCGTGATCGGCATCGACGTGGGTGGCACCAAGGCGCATCTCCGTGCCTACGCGGGGGACGGCCTTGTCGCCGACCACGTCCGGACGAGCAGTGGCTGGCGGCCGCACGATCCCGTGGCCGCCGCCGGTTGGCTGGCCAAGCTGGTCGCCGACGCCGTGCCGACCTTCGCACGCCCGTCCGCCCTGGCCGTGGGCGGGCACGCCTGCGAGACCCCTCGCCAGTGCGCCCAGATACGTACCGCACTGCAACTGCATTTCGACGCGCCCGCGCTGGTCGTCGGCGACGCCGAACTCCTCGTGCCCGCCGCCGGGTTGGACAAGGGGGTCGGGCTGGTCGCCGGTACCGGTTCGGTGGCGGTGGGCCGGCTCGTCGACGGCAGTCCCGTTCAGGTCGGTGGCTGGGGTGCGGTGCTCGGTGACGAGGGCGGCTCGGCCGGTCTCGTCCGCGAGGCGGCGCGGGCCGTGTGGGCCGCGCACGATCGGGGCGAGGACCCGGACGAGCTGGCCCGGGGACTCATCGCCGCGTTCGAGGTGAGCGAAGTGCCCGCGCTCGGCGCGGCGTTGGAGGGCGCCACGGATGTCTCTGCCGAGTGGGGGCGGCACGCACCGGTCGTGTTCGCGGCCGCCGAGGCGGGCTCATCACTCGCCCGCCGGGTCATCGCCGAGGGCGGACGATCGCTCGCCGCGCTCGTCGTGCGCCTCGCCGAACGCGGGGTCGCCGTCGACGACGTCGTGGTCGCGGGCGGTACCGCGCTCGCCCAACCCGCCCTGTACGACGCCTTCGTGGCGTCCCTCACCGAAGCTCTTCCGGGAGCGCGGCCCAGGCCACTCGAGGTGCCACCGGTCGAGGGGGCGGTGGCGCTGGCCCGTTCACTCGTATGACACGCCTCGGACGCCGAGCCAAACCCGGCCCGACATGACTCGGCCGTAGATCTTCGCTCGTAGGACACACCCTCGCCACGGGACACCTGCGACTGACACGTCTCATGTGCTCCCTGACGTCCGGTCCATCGAACGACCTCCCGCCGGCCGCACGGCCGAAGAGCTCAAGAGAGGCACACCCATGCCGTCACCAGCCGGGCACCGCGCCACTTCGTCGGCCGGTCACCTCACCGTCAACAGGCGGGGGTTCCTCACAACCTCTCTCGGCGCGTCGGCCGGTCTGCTGGCCGCTCCGACCGTCGTCACCTGGCTCGCCGCCGCCGACGCGAAGGCGGCCACGGGCCCCTCCGCGTTCGTCGACGACTACACGACGAACGTCCTGACCAACCTGACGCCCGAGACCAACGCGGTGGTCCGGATCCTCGGCGGCATGGCCAAGGTCTGGAAGACCGGCGGCGCCTGGAACACCGGCACGCCGCTGCTGCCCGAGGTGCTGCGCGCCAACATGCGCTACTGCGCCCGGATCACCGCCGCCCGCACCGACGCACAGGCCAAGGAAGCGTTCATCTACGACCGCCAGCACCAGAGTTACGCGATGATCGCGGGCCTGGGTCCACTGGCCGATCTGTACAAGTCGGGTGCCCAGGCGGTCACGTCGATCAACAGCGCGCCCGACGGCACCCCCGCCGGGAAGATCAACGACGCGGTGCCCGCCGACGCCCCGGCCGGCTCCGCGCTCGGCGCGGGCTCGCACACCTCCGCGCTCGGCAAGGTGGCCGAGCTGGTCGACACGGTGCGTGGCCAGTTCGCGTCGGGCAACCCGGCCAAGTACGCCTACCAGTACCCGCGTCCGTGGCGCATGAACGAGGACAGCGAGGTCGTCGACACGGGCAAGGTCGACGCGCTCGGCTTCCCCGTCTACGACTCCGAGGTGATCGTCGCCCCTCAACTGCTGTGGCAGCGCGGCACGACGCCGACCGACGACGGCGGCTTCCCCAGCGGGCACACCAATGCCTTCCACCTGGCGGCCCTGGCATACGCGTACGCCGTGCCGGAGCGCTTCCAGGAACTGGTGGCCCGCGCGTTCGAGCTCAGCCACACCCGCATCATGGCGGGCATGCACTCCCCCGTCGACGTCATGGGCGGCCGGATCATGGCCACGGCCCTGGCCGCCGCCACGCTCGCCGATCCGCAGTACGCGGACCTCAAGGCCGCGGCGCGCGCCCAGGCCGCCGCGTACTTCGAGCAGCAGACCGGTACGACGGCGGACACGCTGTACGCCTACGCGCACGCGGCCGGCGTCGACACCGACCCGTACGCCGACCGGACCGCCAACGCCCGCGCGCTCGAGCCGCGTCTGACGTACGTCCTGACCCGGCACGGCCGCTCCGAGGACATGACCGTGCCCAAGGGGGCCGAGGTCCTGCTGGAGACGCGCCTCCCCTACCTCGACGCCGCGCAGCGCCGCGAGGTGCTGCGGACGACCGCGCTTCCCTCCGGATACGTGCTGCTCGACGGCTTCGAGCAGTGGGGACGCCTCAACCTGTTCGCCGCCGCCGACGGGTACGGCGCGTTCGACTCGGACGTGACCGTCACCCTGGACGCCGCCGACGGCGGCTTCGGCGCGGCCGACACCTGGCGCAACGACATCTCGGGCTGCGGAGGCCTGGTCAAGCGCGGCAGCGGCTCGCTGACCCTGACGGGAGCCAACCGTCACACGGGCGGCACGGTGCTGGAGGAGGGCGTACTGACCGCCGGTTCCTCGAGTGCGCTGGGACACGGTGACGTCCAGGTGGAGGGCGGCACGCTGCGGGTGACTCCGGCGACGAGCGCCCATGTGCGCGGCGCCTACGCGCAGGCGTCCGCGACCTTGGAGGTGACGCTCCGCGAGGGCCGCACCCCCGCTCTCCAGGTGGACCGCCGGGTGCTGCTGGGCCAGGGCAGCACGCTCGCGCTGCGGCTGGACACCGAACGTCCGCCGGCCGCGGGGACCACGATTCCGGTGATCCGGACGTCGGCGCTGCGGGGCCGGTTCGGACGGATCGACGTGCGGGCGGACGGGTACCGGGCGGTGCCGGTGTACACGGCCGACGGGCTGTCCGTACGGCTGACCAAGCACTGATCCTCGCAGCGAGTGTGTGAAGGGCCGACGGCCGGCGCCGTCGGCCCTTCGCATGTCCTGCGCCAGGTCGGTGTCCGATTCCCGCCGGACGGAGCGCCGGACAAGCGGCAAAATTGCTGGTGGAGCGATCCCGGCAGCGCTTGAAGCACTCTTGAGAGGACCCTTCCCATGACGGTCTACACGACCATCGACAGCCCCCTGGGCGAGCTGCTGCTCGTGGGCGACGAGTCGGCCACCGCGAGGGGCGGCACGGCGCTGGCCTCGCTGTCCATGCCCGGCCAGAAGCACGGAGCCGTCGTCCAGGACAACTGGATCGAGGACGCGCAGGCGTTCGCCGAGATCGCCGCCCAGCTGCGCTCCTACTTCGACGGCACGCTGACCCACTTCGACATCGAGTACGTCACGGGCGGCAGCGACTTCCAGCAGCGGGTGTGGAAGGCCCTGGAGACCATCCCGTACGGGGCCACGACCAGCTACGGCGAGATCGCCGCGCGGATCGGCGCGTCGCGGGCCGCGGTGCGTGCCGTGGGTACGGCGATCGGCTCGAACCCGTTGCTGGTCGTGCGCCCTTGCCACCGGGTGATCGGCGCGAACGGAGCACTCACCGGCTACGCCGCCGGTCTGGAGCGCAAGCGGCAGCTGCTGGATCTGGAGAACGTGGGTTCGTGAGGGGTACGGCTTTTGAGCAGCGCGCGCGGGGTGGCGGGCGGCCAGGACGGTGCCATGCCGCGACGCGTGGTCAGTGGCGTCAGCCCACGGCGGCGTTGACGACGTGGCGCAGGCCGTCGGCGTACAAGTCCGGGCGCAACACGGCCAGGACGGCAGCCGCGGCGACCGCCGTGAGCAGCCAGGGCCGCGGGGGCCCTCACCGCACGCACTCCCCGACCTTGGTGGCCCTGCCGAGCTGCCACTCCAGCGGACCCCGCCGGAAGGAGCGCGACCAGAGCGTCGCGAACACGGTCACGGTAGCGATGAAGCCGAGCGGGACGTGCGGCGGCGAGCCCGGCAGTTCCTTCCTGCCGAGGACGCCGATGCCGATGACGCGGAAGACGTGCGCGGTCAGAAACACCGTGCCGACGGCAATGACCGGGCGGGCGAGCCCGCGGGAGCGGGGGGGGAGGCGTCAGTGGCGGCGAGGCAGGCGGTCAGGATCGCCATCGCCGGCCCGGTGTCGGCCACGGTGGCGAGCGTCGTCTCGCTGTGCGGGGACGTCGCCGGCAGCCAGGCGGGGGTGTCTCCGGTCGGGTGGCCCGCGGTGTCGGACCACCAGGTGGACATGGCCGATCCGCCGTCGCCCCGGTCGGCGGCCTTGGTGGCGGGGGCGGCGCAGGGGACGAGGTGCAGGGCGAGCCTGGCCACGATCGACGACGGCGACCAACTGCACCTGAACCCGAGCGGTTGCCGGCTCCTCGCCGATGCCGTTCCCTGCCCGGCTGTTCCCACTCAAGCCACTTCCAGAGGACTTCGGCCTCGATGAGCGGTGAGTTCTACGGCGATGTCACACCCCGCCCTCTGCAGCCCTCTTGGTTGGGGATGCCGACATTCACAGGAGGCCCGTATGAAGGCGAAGGTCCAGGCCGCGATCGAGCTGTCCGCCGGGACGATCGAGTACGAGGACACCGGCGGCGACGGTCCCGTGCTGGTGCTGCTGCACGGTCTGATGATGGATGCCTCGCTGTGGGACGGACCGGTCGCCGACCTGTCCGCGGACCACCGATGCGTCGTGCCGACGCTCCCTCTCGGCGCGCATCGCCGGGCGATGCGCGCCGACGCCGATCTTTCGCCGGCCGGGGTGGCCCGGCTGGTCGCCGAGTTCCTCGACCGCCTCGATCTGCGCGATGTCGTCCTCGTCGGCAATGACACCGGTGGGGCGCTCGTCCAGCTGCTGATGTGCGACGGCGGGGATCGGGTGGGACGGGCCGTCCTCGTCTCGTGCGACGCGTTCGACAACTTCCCGCCCGGGCTGACGGGCAGGACGCTCGTGCTCTCCGGCAAGCTCCCGCCCCGGCTGTTCGGGCTGTTCATGCAGCAGATGCGGCTGAGGATGCTCCGACGGCTCCCGATCGCCTTCGGATGGCTGACCCGACGTGGGGACGCGGCGACAGCGCGCTGGATCGCGCCGGTCCTGCGGCAGCCCGAGATCCGCCGCGACGCCGTACGCGTCCTGCGAGCCGTGGGGGCCGACCCCGGCATCCTGCTGGCCGCGGCCGAACGGTTGCCCGGCTTCAAACGGCCCGCCCTCGTCGTCTGGGCCGGCGAGGACCGCGTGATGCCACCCGAGCACGGCCGACGCCTCGCCGAACTCCTTCCGTACGCCCGGTTGGCCGAGGTCGCGGACAGCTACACCCTCATTCCCCTGGACCAGCCGAAGGAACTCGCCCGGCTGATCCGGGAGTTCACCCACGCGCCGCACACGAACTGACCATCCCGCCCGCGGAATCCGGGTGTTGTCCGCCGGATCACCTCACCGCATGGAGGAGCGCCGCTGACGTGACGCCGTGCCGCGCACCTTCGCCCTCCTCGTCATCGACATGTACAACAAGCGGTTGCACGCGGCTTACGGCAGGGCCGTTTCAATTCGCGGCCGTTTCACGACGTCGTACGGGATTCGAGGGCGGCGCGGGTGTCGTTGCCGTAGACGCCGCTCTCGTCGCCCCGGATGCCGTACCAGAGCTGGAAGCGGGCCACCGCGGCGGTGAGCGTGGCGTCGTAGGTGCCGCTCGTGGTGCCGTTGTCGTACACGTTCGGGATGCGGAGGAGCCGTTCCTGGAGTTCCGTCACCTGGGGGCCGGTGTCTCCCTCGCGGAGGGTGCCCGCGCCGTCCGGGTCGGCGGCCCGGGACGGGACCTGGGCGGCGGGCGTGGTCGAGGGCTGGGCTCCGGTCCGAGGTGCGTCGTCCTGCTCGGCGCGCGGCAACAGGAGCGCGAGGGCGAAGCCGACCAGGGCCGCCGCTGTCACGGCGACGACGATCGCGGCGCGCCGCAGGCCGGAAGCGCGCCCGAATCCATGGCCGCCCCCGTACCGCCTCCCGGGTGCAGGGGACCGCCCTCCCGTGCCCCTGGCGTAGTCCTCCCCCGGCAGAACCGGCGGCAGCTCTTGAGTCTGGTATTCCTCGGCCCCGTACTCCTCCGGTGGCGGCAGCAGCCTTGTCGCGGTCGACGGAACCGCGACCGACTCGTACCCCTCGTCCGAGTCGGCTCCCCCGTCGTCCTCGCGCACCTGCCTCAGCAGCTCGGCCAGCGCCTCCGAGCGGCGGCGGCGCTGGACATGGGTGGGTTCGAGCGCCGGGCGCCTCTCCGGCTGCCCGGGCTCGGGCGGTATCGACACACTGCTCTCCTTCCGTGCGCGCGGTCTCCCGCCATCCCCGTGAAGTGATACGAGGGCAGGAGCCCGCTGGTTCAGCGAGCGCCACACCTCAGCAAACGATCGAAATGTTCAATTCGGTTAGAATCATTGAGCGTTTGAACGTCAGCGTGCTAGAAACCGCCGTCATGACGACTCGTTGGTCACGCCGTGGCTTCCTGGCCGCAAGCAGCGGTACCGCGCTCGCGCTCGGGGTGCACACCACCGCCGATGCCACCCCTCTCACCTCCACCGACATCACCGAGACCTTCGAGGCCGCGGACGAGTTCGCGACCCTGCGTGCGAAGTGGCGCACCCTGATCCTGGGCGAGGGTTTCAGCCCCACCGCCGAGCCCTTCAAGACCCGGCTCACCGAACTGGGCACCACCGCAGGCCAGTTGCAGTCCACGATGGCACCGACGTCGGGCTCACTGTGGCCGGATCTGGTGTACGCCGACCCGGAACCCGACACCGACCAGGAGTCGTACGGCTACTCCGGCAACCTGAACACCAGCTACAACAGGCTCAACACGCTGGCCCAGGCCTACTCCCAGCAAGGCACCGGACTGACCGGCGACACCGGTCTACGGGACGACATCCTGACCGGCCTGGATCACCTCTACTCCGAGGTCTACAACGAGAACCAGGCCCGCTACGGCAACTGGTACAGCTGGCAGATCGGCGCACCGCAGGCCCTGCTGGACGTATGCGTCCTCATGTACGACCAGCTGTCGGCCACGCGGATCGCCGACTACCTGGCCGCGGTCGACCACTTCGTGCCGGACTCTGCGGTCGCCGGCTACAGCGGGACGAGCACGGGCGCCAACAGGGTCGATCTGTGCCGGGTGTTGGCGCTGCGCGGGGTCGTCGGTGCGAGCTCCGCGAAGATCGCCCTTGCCCGCGACGCGCTCTCTCCCGTCTTTCCGTACGTGAGCGGCGGAGACGGGCTGTACACGGACGGCTCGTTCATCCAGCACACCACCGTCCCCTACACCGGTTCGTACGGTTCTGTGATGCTCGGCGGGCTCGGGATGCTCTTCGCGCTGCTCGCCGGGTCCACATGGGCGGTCACCGACTCCAACCGGCAGATCGTCTTCGACGCGGTGGAGAACGCCTGGGCGCCGTTCCTCTACAACGGTCTCGTCATGGACGGCGTGTCTGGGCGGGCCATCAGCCGGGGCCTGTCCGCGTCCGACGCCAAGCAGATCCAGCAGGACGACCATCTGCGCGGTCATCCGATCCTCGCGTCGATCGTGTTGCTCGGACAGGGCGCGAGCGGCACGGAGAACGCGCGCTGGCGCGGCCTGGTGAAGGGCTGGATGCAGCGCGACTACTACAGCCCGCCGATGAGCAACCCCTCACTCGGGCTCACAAGCCTCGCCCGGCTCAAGGGGGTTCAGGACGACACCGCGGTTTCCGCGATCGCCGAGCCGACCGGGCACCGGCTGTTCACCAACATGTCCAGGGCCACCCACCGCCGCCCCGGCTGGGCCGCGTCGATCAGCATGGCCGACCGGCGGATCACGTACTACGAGACCGGCAACGGCGAGAACCTGCACGGCTGGCACACCGGTTCCGGAATGCTCTACTGGTGGGGCGACACGTTCTGCAACGGCCAGTACAGCGACGCCTTCTGGCCCACCGTCGACCCCTACCGGCTGCCTGGCATCACGGCCTCCCGCAAGGTGCTCGCGGACGCGGCGGGCGGTGACTGGGGTGCCTCCCTGCCGGACGTCAACTGGGTCGGGGGCGCCACCGACGGGCAGCGGGCGGCGATCGGCCAGTACCTCAAGGGCCTGCAAAGCACGCTGCTGGCGAAGAAGGCGTGGTTCTGTCTGGACGACTCGATCGTATGTCTCGGCGCGGGGATCAAGTGCACGGACGGTACGGCCGTGGAGTCGACGGTCGAGAACCGCAACCTCGGGCCCACCGGCACCACCACCTTCACCGTGGACGGCACGGCGAAGCCCACCACGTACCCCTGGTCCGAGACGCTCACCGGCACGAAGTGGGCACACATCGGCGGCCACGGCGGCTACGTCTTCCCCGGCGGCGCGACCGTGAAGGCGCTGCGCGAGGCGCGTGACGGCAAGTGGAGCGACATCAACAAGGGGGGTGCCACGACCGTCCTGAACCGCAAATACCTGACGATGTACGTCGACCACGGCACCGACCCGACGAACGCCTCGTACGCCTGTCTGGTCATGCCGGGCGCGACCGCCACCCAGACCCAGACCCGCGCCGCCGCGACGAGCTGGCTGACGATCCTCGCCAACACGGACAACCAGCAGGGCGTCAGCGTTCCTTCGCTCGGTTTCACCGGGGTCAACTTCTGGTTCGGCGGCACGGTCGGCGATCTCACGGCGAGCAATCCGTGCTGCGTGATGATCAACGAGAAGAGCGACGGCACCGCGGTCATCTGCGTCAGCGACCCGATGCGCATGCAGACGAGCCTGACGCTCACCTGGAACAAGGCGGTCTCCTCGGTGACCTCCAAGCCGTCCACCGTCACTTCTGCGACCACCGGTTCCTCCTTGAAGCTCACCTTCGGCGACCTCAGCACCACCGCGGGCGTCACGCAGAAGATCACCGTCAAGCTCGGCTGAACGGAGGGTCGCCAGGCCGGACCTGCCGCCCTCGAGGGCATTCACTCGCGCGCCTGTGTGCCCCACTGCTCCGGCCCGACGCCGCGCCAGTCGATCAGTGGGGACACGGCCACGGTCACCGGGTCAATGTCCAGGCCCGCACGCCTCAGGAATTCGGACAGGTCCTCCAGGCTGTGGGCCAGACCAAGACTCTCGCCATGGACTCGAACCCGGCGGCCACCCGCCGGTGAAGGCGGAGACACGACGACAGGATGCAGTTCGGGCATGTTTCCAGCCTCACTCGTGCGATTCGGGCTTGCACGCGGACTGCGCATGCGGGACTACCGGGCCTCGCCGGACCCAGAGCCCTCGGCGCTCGCCGCGGTGCTTCGTCACAACCGAGGGTGCCGATCCGGTCGTCAAGGAAGTGAGAGCACACCATGGCAGAAATTCAATCACATGTTCGATTTCGTTTCTGGGGTGAGTCCCCCGCCGAAGGGGCCATGGCCCACCGAGAGCGGACGCGATCGAGGCAGTCGCCGCGAAGCACGCAGTGGATTGGCCCGCCTGGGGGCACCGCAAGATCGCCGCGATCATGCGTGCCGACGGCCACCAGGTGTCCACCTCCACTTTCAGCGGGCCCTCCGCCGGCGCGGACTGCTGCTGCCGACCGGGTTCCGGGCAGACCGTAGATCGCTGGCGCGGCTGCGGAAGCGGGTGTTCCGAGACCCACCACGCCGGCGGAACCGGGCCCGGCAGATGGACTTCTCCGAGTTCGCCGACGCGTTCGCCGGCGACGACCCGCCGTTCCGGCTCGTCCGCACACGGGTGAAGAGCCCACAAACCAATGGCGTGGTCGAGCGCTTCTTCGGCACGCTGAAGTACGCACATCTCTACCGCGCCACCATCGCCGACGGCGACGGCAACGCCCTCGCCGTCGAACACTGCGATTGACGTGTGGCCTCTGGTGGACCCGCTACGTGACTGGGAGGTCCTGACATGGCCAGTAAGTTCACCGAGCTTGCGATCGACTGTGCCGATCCCCACGGTCTCGCCCGGTTCTGGTGCTCGGTCCTTGACTACGAGGTACAAGACGAAGACGACGGCATTGTCATCATTGGCTCCCCTATGGTGCCCGAAGGCAAGAACCGCCTTGGTCCAGTGCCACCGACGTTGACCTTCGCGCGTGTGCCCGAGGGCAAGACCGTCAAGAACAGGCTCCACCTCGACGTCAACCCAACCGACAGGGAGCAGGACGAAGAGGTCCGTCGCCTGCTCGACCTAGGTGCTCGACACGCCGACGTCGGCCAAACCGGCGATGAGAGCTGGGTCACGCTTGCCGACCCAGAGGGGAACGAGTTCTGCGTCCTTGCGGGCCGCCGCCCCTGATCGGAGGCCGCACACCGCGCCAGACGTACTTCCGGTCGCCTCCCCACGCTCACGCGAACACGATGAGGAGCCTCGACCGTACACCCCATCGTGTAATTCCCCGCGGACAGTTGGTCGGTGGACGCCGATCCGCACCGGCGGCCAATAGCCTTCCCCTGTCCTGCTCCGCAGGAGTCCGTTTCCTCTCCGCCCTGAATGGCGGAGTATCCGCGGAGGATTCAGATGAACGCAGCTGACAGGAACCCTCTGGCCCGGGCCGATGTGGCGACCAGGCTTCCGGCCCAGGACCTGGACCGGGCGCGACGTTTCTACTCGGAGCAGCTCGGTCTCGACCCCGTGGATGAACGGCCCGGCGGGCTGCTGTATCGGTGCGGCGGAGTGGAGTTCGTCGTGTTCCAGTCGACGGGCGCGTCTCCCGGCACCTTCACGCAGATGGCGTGGAAGGTCGACGACATCGAGTCAGTGGTCGCGGAACTCAAG
Source organism: Streptomyces sp. R41 (assembly GCF_041053055.1). NCBI lineage: Bacteria > Bacillati > Actinomycetota > Actinomycetes > Kitasatosporales > Streptomycetaceae > Streptomyces > Streptomyces sp. R41. The sequence continues at coordinate 10,172,748 of NZ_CP163443.1, read as the reverse complement.
CGGCGCGGTGTGGTGTTCGAAGAGGTCGATGTACCTGGGTTGCGAACGAAGGACGGGATCGCCGAGATCGACGGGAACTACCCGAGCAAGGGCGCACGGGGTGAACGCGGTGCCTGGTTCCGCGACAGCGAGGGAAACCTGCTGGGCATCGGCGAGCCGGTCTTCTGAGCGGACCACCACGGTCTCGCTCACACAATGGCGTCGACTCCCACAATAACGTGCGGGTCTCCGGGCGTCCCCTCCGACGCCCGGAGACCCGCGGTCCCGATGGCCGCGAACGGACGGCCATCGAGTGTCCAGTGCGGGTCGGTGTCACACCCCAGCGACGCGAACACCTGGGCGGCGACGTCGACATGGCGTACCCGCGCAGGCGCCGAGCGCAGGTCGGGGCCGGTTGCGATCAGCCATGCGGTGCGTTCCTGCGGGGAGCGGCCGCCGTGGCCGCCCGTGTCGACATGGCCGTGGTCGGTGACGACGAGGACCGTCCACCGTTCACTGTCGTACGCGGGCCGGGCGCGTACGGCGTCCAGCAGGCGGCCCACGCGTGCGTCGGCGCGATCCACCGCCGCGTCGTAGGCGTCGCCGCAGCCGAGGAAGTGCGCGGTTTCGTCAGGAGAGCCGAGGTAGACGAAGGACGCGTCCATGTCGTCGCCCGCGAGGACGCGTACCGCCTCTTCGGTGATCTGTTCGTCGCATCTCTCCCAGGCCTCGGGGGTGTCCTCGGCCGGGGAGACGTACGCGGTCCTGGACGGGGCGCGGAAGAGCGGGCCGCCGTCGCGGACCTGCATGAGCGGCTGCCAGCCCGCCGCGACGAAGGTGCGGCGGCCGTTCTGCCGGGCGAGGCGGGTGGCGAAGTCGGGGAAGACGTCGAGTCGGTGGCCGGTGAAGTCGTTGCTCCACACGCCGTGCTTCTCGACGCCCACTCCCGTGACGATCGTCGCCCAGCAGGGGCCCGACATGGTGGGTGTGCGGTCGTCGACCTCGATCGGCGTGAGGAAGCCTTCGGCCGCGAGGGCGTCCAGGTGCGGGGTGGGCAGCCGGCGCAGCGTGTCGAGGCGTACGCCGTCGATGCCGACGACCAGGACGCGGTGGACGGCGTCGGGCATGGGTGATCCCTTCGGTGAGGCGGTCACGGACTGACCGCTTCGTGCGACGGTCACAGGGTGCGCAGGGTCAGGTGGAGGGTGGTCGGCCCGGCGTGCAGAGTGTGTTCCGGCAGGGTGCCGGGGCCGCAGGAGGCGGTGCCGATGCCGTGGTGGGCCGCGTCGAGGTTGACGTACACCGTGTCGTCCGGCGTGAGGTCGGTGGTGTGCCGGGCCTCGTCGAGTTGCTCGCTCGTCCAGCGGCGCAGGGTGAGGTCGAAGGCGCCGGTCACCTCCAAGCCTCCGCCGTCGCCGGTCAGCCGGGCCCAGCGCACTTCGTGGCGGTTGCCGTTCTCCTGGGGGCGGACATACGGGGTCTGCATCGCGTCGACGCTGCGGCGGAAGCGGCCCAGGCGCGCCGCGGCGGTCGTGTCGCGGTAGGCCTCGCCCGGGCCCCTGCCGTACCAGTCGACGGTGTCGATCCAGCCGGGCAGCGCGAGGCGCAGTCCGATCCGGGGGACGGGCAGCGGCCAGTCTCCGACCGGGTCGACGGCGAGGTCCAGGCTCAGCGCGGCCTCGTCGGCGCGCCAGTGGTAGGTCGCGGTCATCGCCGAGTCGCTGCCGGCGGGTGCGACTCGGGTGACGACCGTCAGGCCGTCCCCGTTCGGGTCGACGGCGAGGACCTTGGTGGTGAGCCGGTGCAGTCCGAAGGCCCGCCAGCGGTCGGCGAGACGCGGGCCGAGGACGTCGTTGTCGGTGGGCGCTCGCCACAAATCCAGCCCCGGCCCCTCGAGTTGGAGGTCCCCGAGACGGCGCAGGGTGCCGGTGGCGGGGTCGAAGCGGGCCGGGCCGAGTTCCAGCCGGTCGGCGGTGCGCCGCGCGGTCGCGCGCAGTCCTGGCTCGTACGCCTTCGATGGTTCGCCCGTCAGCACCTGGCCCCAGGCGATCTCGTGACCGGCCCTGGCCCAGGGTTCGTTGTGGGCGAGTTCCGCGACCACGGTCAAGAGGCGCTCGCCCTCCCCGGTGGAACGCAGTTCGGGCCAGGGCAGGACGGTGGACTCGCCTGCCGCCAGTACGGACACGTCCAGGGTGCCCTTGGCGCGGGGTTCGCCGTCGTCCTGCGCCTGCCATCGGAAGCGCAGATGAGAGGTGTCACGGAAGTCGTGGCCGTTACGGATCTCGATGATCCGGGCGTCCGCGTCGAGGCTGATCCGTACGGGCTCGACGACCTTCTTGTACTCGGCCAGGCCGGGCGAGGGCGTCCGGTCGGGGAGGACCAGGCCGTCGGCCACGAAGTTGCCGTCGTGGACCGGCTCCCCGAAGTCGCCGCCGTACGCGAAGAATTGACGTCCGTCGGGGGCGTGCCGCGCGATGCCGTGGTCGATCCACTCCCACACGAAGCCGCCCTGGAGCCGTGGGTACGCCTCGAACAACCGCTGGTACTCGGCCAGTCCACCGGGACCGTTGCCCATGGCGTGGGCGTACTCGCAGAGGATGAACGGGAGTTGGCGTCGGTGCGCGTCCCGTGCCGGGTCGTCGGTGGCGGGTTCCTCGCCGCGGCCGATCAGCTCGGTCTCGGCGTGGTCGGCGTACATGCGGCTGTAGACGTCCACGTATCCGCCGTCCCGGTCGCCCTCGTAGTGGATCGGGCGGGAGGGGTCGCGGTCGCGGGTCCAGGCGGCCATCTCGGCGAGGTTCTCGCCGCTGCCGCTCTCATTGCCGAGGGACCACATGATGACGCTGGGATGGTTCTTGTCGCGCTCGACGACGCGGCGCATCCGGTCCAGGCAGGCCTCGCGCCAGCGGTCGTCGGCGCTGGGGTTGCCGCGCCAGTCGACCTGCTCGAAGCCGTGCGTCTCCAGGTCGCACTCGTCGACGACCCACAGCCCGTACTCGTCGCACAGGGCGAGGAATTCGCTGCTGGGCGGGTAGTGGCTGGTGCGTACGGCGTTGATGTTGTGCTGCTTCATCAGCAGGACGTCCCACAGCATCGTCGCGTCCGAGAGCGTGCGTCCGGTCTCCGGGTCCCATTCGTGACGGTTGACGCCACGCAGCAGCAGGGGGCGGCCATTGACCTTCAGCAGACCGTCCTCGACGGCGACCGTGCGAAAGCCGATGCGTACGTGTACGCGCTCACTCTCCGTCGTCAACTCGCCGAGATACAGGTGGGGTTGTTCCGCGCTCCACGGGACCACGTCCTCGAAGGTGTGCGGTCCGGCCGGTTCGGCGTCGGTGAGGCCGAGCGCGGGCACGGTGAGACGGGCCGCGCCGCTCGTCTCGACGCGCAGGGTGCCCGTGCCCGTGGTGTGGTCGTAGTCGGCGTGCACGAAGAAGTCGTCGAGGCTGCCGACCGGCCGGGACAGGAGGCGTACCGAGCGGAAGATGCCGGACAGCCACCACATGTCCTGGTCTTCCAGGTAGCTGCCCGCGGACCATTGGTGGACGCGTACGGCGAGGATGTTGCGGCCGGGACGCAGCGCGTCGGTGACGTCGAATTCCGTCGGGACCCGGCTGCCCTTGCCGTCACCGAGGCGTACTCCGCCCAGCCACACCGCGAAGCAGGAGTCGACGCCGTCGAAGCGGAGCACGCTCCGGCCCGCGGGCCAGTCGCCGGGGAGGGTGAATTCGCGGCGGTACTCCCCGGTCGGGTTGTCGTCGGGTACGCGCGGCGGGTCGATCGGGAAGGGGTAGGTGACGTTGGTGTAGGCGGGGGTGCCGACGCCGTGCAGCTGCCAGCAGGACGGGACCGGCAGCCGGTCCCAGTGGGTGTCGTCGAAGGTGGGCGCTTCGAATCCGGGGGTGAGGTCGCCGAGTCCGGCGGCCGCGCGGAAGCGCCAGGGGCCGTCGAGTTCGAGGCGCGGGGCGTCGGAGTCGAAGCAGGCGCGGGGTGCGCGGCGGCCGTGGCCCGGTGAGCGGCTCTCGACGTAGTCGGTGTCCAAGTCAGCCATGTGGTGCTCCTGTTCAGGCCGAGCGGGTCAGCTCGTCGGGGCCGACTGCGTACGTGAACGGGAGTCCTTGCGCGTAGCGCTGCACCTCGTCCACGGCCCAGTGCGTCATGCGGCCGAGTTCGTTGCCGAGGGAGCCGGCGATGTGCGGGGTGAGCAGGACGTTGGGGAGCGTGTAGAGCGGGGAGGTGGCGGGGGGTACATCTGGTTCGGTCACATCGAGTACAGCGTGAAGGCGCCCGGAAACGAGACGCTCGGTCAACGCGTCGGTGTCGACGAGCGAACCGCGCGCCGTGTTGATGAGCGTCGCGCCGTCTTGAAGAAGCGCGAGCCGGCGCGCGTCGAACATATGGCGCGTCTCGGGGAGTTGGGGAGCGTGGATGGACACCACATGGCTGCGCCGGACGAGTTCGTCGAGGCCGACGAGTTCCACGCCCAGGGCTCGGGCATCGTCCCGGTCCAGGTAGGGGTCGTGGAGGAGGACGTGGAGGTCGAGCGGGCGGAGCAGCTCGACGACGCGGCGGCCGATGCGGGAGGCGCCGACGATGCCGACGGTGCGGTGGTAGTTGCCGTAGCCGGTGAAGTACGGCAGCAGCGCGGGCTGTTCGCGTGAGTGGGCGTAGGTCCGCGCGATGTCGAGGACGCGTTTGTTCGCGAAGAGGATCGCGGCGAGCGTGAACTCGGCGACGGGGAGGGCATTGGCGGCGGCCGCGGAGGAGACGGTGATGCCGCGCTTCCAGACGGAATCGGTGACGTGGTGCTTGATGGAGCCGGCCGCGTGGACGACGGCCCGCAGCCGCGGCATACGACGCAGCGCGTCCTCGGTCAGCAGCGGTGCGCCCCAGTGGGTGAACAGGACCTCCACGGCGGCCAGTTCGACCTCGCCGGCCGCGGCGAAGTCGGTGATGGGCACCGAGGTGTCCACGGAGGCGATGGACCGGAGCCGGTCGAGCGCGCCTTCGGCCTGCAGTGAGCGGTGGATCTCCGGTCCCATGGCGAGGGCCGTCCGCGGACGGTGCGCCGCGGCCGATCGGTCCGAGCTGTTCAGGAGGGTGCCTTCCGGTACGAGCATGGTCACTTCACCGCGCCGGCGGTCAGTCCCGAGCGCCAGAAACGCTGGAGGCAGACGAAGGCGACGATCAGTGGGACGACGGCGACGAGCGAGCCGGTGATGACGAGCGAGTAGTACTCGGGCTGCTGCTGCGTGACGCTGTTCCACATGAACAGGCCGAGGTTGACCGGGTAGAGATTCTCGTCGTTCAGCATCACGAGGGCGCCGAAGAAGTTGTTCCAGCTGGCGGTGAACGAGAACAGGAAGATGGTCATGAAGCCGGGGGCGAGCATCGGCAGGGAGATCCGGGCGAAGGTGCGCAGCTCGCCGGCGCCGTCGACACGGGCGGCCTCCAGGACCTCGTTCGGCACATAACCCTCGGAGAAGACGCGGGCGAGGTAGACGCCGAAGGGGTTGACCAGGGCGGGCAGCAGCAGGGCCCAGTAGGTGTTGACGATCCCGACCTTGGTGGCGAGCAGATACATCGGCAGCTGGATCACCGTGGTGGGGACCAGGACTCCGCCGAGCACCGCGCCGAACAGCTTCTCCTTGCCCTTGAAGTCGTACTTGTCGAAGGCGTAGCCGGTGGCGATGCACAGGAACGTCGAGGCGGCCGAACCGACGACCGAGTACAGGATGCTGTTGCCGAACCAGCGCAGATAGATGCCGTCGTTGAAGGTGAAGACGTGCTGCAGGTTGGCGAAGAGGTTGAAGTCGCCGAGGGCGAAGCCGGAGGTGGAGAACAGGTCGCGGTCGTTCTTGGTGGCGGCGAGGAGCAGCCAGCTGACCGGCATCAGGGTGTAGAAGGCGGCGACGATCAGCAGTCCGTTGACGACGCCCTTGGACAGCAGCGCGTTGGGCGAGGTCCGGCGGCGCGTGGCCCGGGTGGCCGTGCGCTCGGCCGGTGCCTCGGCCGGGCTTGTCGTGTGGGTGAGGGTGCTCATGACGCCGCCTTCCACCGGTTGCCGAGCCGGGTGACGATGTAGGAGAGGAGGACGCCGAGCAGGGCGAGCAGCAGGGACGCGGCGGCGGCGAGGCCGTAGTCGTGCTGGACGAAGCCGGCCTTCCAGATGAACAGGGTCGGCGACCACTCGGTGTCGATGGAGGGCGCTCCGCGCTGGTTGAGCAGCTTGGGCTCGGTGAAGATCTGGATGGCGCCGACGCAGGTGAACAGAACGGTCATGACGACCGCGGAGGCGATCATCGGCACCTTGATCCGCAGGGCGGTGCGGATGGCGCCCGCCCCGTCGACGACGGCCGCTTCGATCATTTCGCGCGGAACGGCCTGCAAGGCGGCGTAGAAGATGACCATGTTGTAGCCGATCCACTGCCAGGCGCAGAGGTTGACCATGGACGAGAGCACATGGTCGTTGCTGTAGAAGTTCCATGAGCCGCCGAGGGCGCCGATCCAGTCGAGCACGGGGCTCAGTCCCGGGGTGTACAGGTAGATCCAGATGACCGACGCGATCAGTCCCGGGATCGCGTGCGGAAGGAACAGCGCGAGCTGGAAGAAGCGCTTGGCCCGGGCCATCGCGGAGTCGACCAGCAGCGCGAGGAGGAGTGAGCCGCCGATCATCACCGGGATGTACAGCGCGCAGTAGAGCGCGATGTGGACGAAGGAGTCCCTGAAGCCCGCGTCGGACAGGGCCTTGGTGTAGTTGCCGATTCCGGAGAACACCCGCTCTGTGCCGCCGAAGCCGAGCCCCGAGGAGTGCTCCTGGAAGAGGCTCATCCACACGGCGTAGCCGATGGGCGCGGCCATGACCGCGGCGAACAGGACGAAGAACGGGGTGATCAGGAGGGCGGCGGCCCGACGTTGACTGCGCCGTAGTTTCGAGGTGCCCGGGGGCTTCGTCGAGGGGTGGGGCCGGGCCTTCACGGCGGGGGCGAGAGGTACTGCCACGGTGGCTCCTTGGCGGGCTGGGCGCTTCGGGGAGACGATCGGTGACGGGAGTGCCGGGGCGACGGGAACAGCCCCGGAGTGACGGGGTCCGGCCGCGGCCCGTGTCCGAGTCCCGCTCGGACAGGGGCCGCGATCTGGCGGACCCGTCAGGTCACTTGGCGAGCTTCAGCCCGCGCTCCGTGATCCCCGACTCGGCCTTCTGCTGGCCCGCGTCGACTCCCGAGGTGAAGCCGGACTTGGCCGTCGCGTCCTGGACCGCGGTGTAGACGTCCAACTGGTTCGGGCCCCACGTCCAGCCGGGGACGATCGTGTCGACCTGTGCGGAGGCGAGCTGATAGAGGTCCTGGCCGTTCAGGTACGAGGTGTCGAACTTGGCCGCGGCGACCTCGCGCATCTCCGGGTTGGCCGGCAGGGCGCTGCTGGGCGACTCCAGGTCGGCGAGCCGGGCCTCGACGCCGGCCTTGTTCGTGGTGAGCCACTTGATGAACTCGGTCGCGGCCTCGGCGTGCTTGCTGCCCTTGAGGACGCCGTAGGAGGTGCCGCCGTAGTTGCCGCTTGCCGCGGTTCCCCAGTTCGGCATGGGGGCGGCGGCCCACTTGCCCTTGAGGTCGGACATCGCGGTCTTCATGCCGCCCGCGGACCAGGAGGCGCCGAGGAAGGAGAGGGTCTTGCCGGAGGTACGGGCCTTGGTCTCCTCGAGGCTGTACGCGGTGAAGGACTGCACCAGGTCGTCCTTGATCAGGCCGTCCCAGTAGGCGGCGACCTTCTTGGTGGGCGCGTCGTTCACGCCGGGCTTCCAGGCGTCCCCCTCGGTGGCGAACCACTTGCCGCCGGCCTGCCAGGACAGCGCGGCCAGCAGCGCCGGGTCGGACTTCGGCATGGAGGCCAGCCGGGCGTTCTTGTCCTTCTTCTTGACCTTCGCGGCGGCGGTCTTGAACTCGTCCCAGGTCTTGGGGACTTCGATGCCGTACTTCTTGAACAGGTCGGTGCGGTAGTAGTACAGCTGCGGCGCGACGTCGTACGGGACGGTCCAGGTCTTGCCGCCGAAGGTCACCAGGCTCTGGACGGACGCGGGGAACTTCGACTTGACCGTTTCACCGGCGTACTTGGTCAGATCGATCAGGTTTCCCTGGCTCGCGAACTCCGGGACCATCTGGTACTCGATGGTCGCCACGTCGGGCGCGTTGCCCGCCTTCACCGCGTTGGAGAGCTTGCTGTAGCCCTCGGCGGAGCTGGGGATCTCGGTGAACTTGACCTGGATGTCCTTGTGCGTCCTGTTGAACGCCTCGACGGTCGACTTGGCCCCGAGGGTCCAGGTCCAGTACTGGATGGTGACCGGCTTGCCGTCCGACTTGGAGTCGGTCGAGCCATTCTCGCCGCCACATGCGGTGGCGAGCATGCCCAGGGCGGCGATGGTGGCGGTGGCGGCTGTGCGGAACGTACGTGAAGTGCGCGACATGGCACGGCTCCTACGAGACCTCGTACGGGAAGAGGCGGATGCAGGACATCCTTTGTGCGCACACGATCAGAGTCAAGAGCGTTCGACCAAGACAATCAAAACGATCGAACAACGCTCATGAATCGAGCGCTTCGCCACCGCAGGACGAACGGATCCTCAACTCGGGGAGAAGCTCGAGGTGCTGACGGGGTGCCGGGCGCTGTCCGCTCGCGCGTTCCGCGAGCCGCTGGAGCAGCAGATTCGCGGCCAGTTCCCCCACCGAGCGCGTGGGCGGGGCGACGGCTGTCAGGGGGACGTCCGCGAGGCCGGCCACCTCGTCGTCGTACGCGATCAGCGCGAGGTCCTCGGGAACGCTGATGCCGTGCGCCTGGAGCTTGGGCACCAGCACGATCGCGTCCTCGTCGCTGTGCACGAGCGCCGCCGTCACTCCGCGTTTCTCCACCGCTTCGACGAGGTAGTCGATGCTGGCCTCGTAGTCACCGTGCTCGCGGACCGACGGCGCGCCGGAATCGACGTCCAGGCCCAAGGACTGCACGGCCGCCAGATAGCCCGCCGAGATCTGCGCGGCGTGCGGGCCCTCCTGGAGCACCGCGGTGATCCTGCGGTGCCCCAAGGAGGCGAAGTGACCCACGGCCACGGCCGCTCCGTGCGCCCGGTCCGTGCGCACCCGGTCGAGGCCGGCCGCGGGGTTCCCGGCCGGTGCGGAGCGCTCGACCAGGACGGTCGGCACCGCGCATTCGAGGAGCCACTTCTCCTGGCCCCCCACGGGCACGCCACCGAACCAGCTGGGCGCGACGAGCAGCCCCTCCGCACCGCCCGCGATCAGGTGTTCCGCCTGTACGGCGTCCTCGGAGTCGACATATCCGGTCATACCGAGGACCAGGCGGCCGCCCTGGGCGCCGATGGTCTCGCGGGCCCCGCGGACGATGTCCGCGAAGATGTTGACGGTGGTCGGCACGATCATTCCGATCACGGCACCCTCGGCGGACTCCTGCCGGGGCTGCGGCTCCGCGGCCGCGTCGCCCGGCCAGACCACCGCGCCGTGCAGCCGCTGCACCCGGCCCTGTGCGGCGAGCGTCTCCACGTCACGCCTCAAGGTCACCGCGGAGACGCCGAGTTCGGCCGCGAGATCGGCGACCCGGAGGCTGCCGCGCTCCCGGACGAGTTCGAGTACCCGCTCATGACGCTGGTCGACGTGCAGTCGCATGGGCTCCCCCTGAGGCAAGGCCGGACGGACGAAATGCGGGCGAACGCGGAGCGTGATCCCGTGTGCTCACTGTACGCCCACAATCGTATCGATCGCTTTCGATCAATACGATCGACCAGGCTCGAACGACCCGCGCTCTGGTCGTACAACGTGATGAATGGGCACGAGGGGGGTAAGACCACCTTCGGGGAGCGGAGAGGGTCGCAGTGGGTGCGAGCGAGGAACGAGACGTGCTGGCCCGTCAGCGCTTCGACATGGCGGACGCCGCGCCACTGCTGCTCGATGCCCGGATGGCGGTGACCAGCTGGACCGCGGACGCCGAGCGGCTGCTGGGATATCCGGCCGCCGAGGTGCTGGGACGGCCCGCGGCCGATCTGCTGGTCCCGGAGGACGCGGCGAGGATCCCGGAGCTGGTCGAGCGGTGCCAGGAAGACAGCGGCTGGACGGGACTGCTTTCCGTGCGCCACCGGGACGGACACCCGGTCCTCTCGATGGTGCGGGTCGTTCCGGTACAGCGCAGCAGCGGCCCGGCGCACTGGGTGGTGCTGCTCGCTGATCTGGCCGGCGGTCCCGGCTGGGACATGAGCCGCTCCGTGCTGGAGCAGATGACCGCGCGCTCCCCGGTGGGCATCGCGATCGTGGACACCGACCTGCGGTACGTGTGGTCGAACGCCGCTCTGGAGCAGTTCGGCGGGGGCCCACCGCAGTCGCGGCTGGGACGACGGCTCGCCGAGGTACAGCCCGGTCTGGACGCCGAGCGACTCGAAGCGCAGATGCGCCGGGTGCTGGAGAGCGGCGAGTCGGTGGTCGCATACGAGCACGTGGGCCGCGTTCGCTCCGCGCCACACCGCGAGACGGCCCACTCCATGTCGTTCGTCCGGTTGGAGGACCCCCACGGCCACCCGATCGGCGTCTACTACACCGTCGTCGACGTCAGCGAGCGCTTCCGTGCCCGCCGGCGGCTCGCCCTGCTGGACCGGGCCGGTCAGCACATCGGCCGCAGCCTGGATGTCCTGCAGACCGCGCAGGAGCTGGCCGACGTCGCGGTGCCCGGGCTGGCCGACTTCGTCACCGTGGACCTGCTGGAGTCCGTACTCAAGGGAGGGGAGCCGACACCCGGTCCGGGTGAGGACACGGACGCGGTGCCGCTGCGGCGCGCCGGACACCAGTCGGTGCAGGGCGGCGTCCCCGAAACCGCCGTCGAGATCGGCGAAGTGGCGTCCTACCGGGCCGGGTCTCCCCCGATCCGGTGCCTGGTCGACGGCGAGTCCTGGCGCGAGGAACGGCTCGACCCGCTGTCCGGGGAGTGGGCCACGGGTACCCCCGACGGTCGGGCCGCCACCTTCCTCGACCTCGGGCTGCACAGCGTGATGATCGTGCCCGTCCGTGCCCGCGGCGTCACGCTGGGCATCACCACGTTCTTCCGGCGCGGCCGCCAGGACCCGTTCGACGAGGACGATCTGAGCCTCGCCGAGGAGTTCGTCGGCCGGGCGGCCCTGTGCCTCGACAACGCCCGCCGCTACACCCGCGAGCGCGACGCGGCCCTCGTCCTGCAGCGCAATCTGCTCCCCCACCGCTTCCCCGAGCAGGACGCGGTGGAGGTCGCCGCCTGCTACCGGCCCGCCGACGAGCTGACAGGGCTCGCCGGGGACTGGTTCGACGTCATTCCGCTGTCCGGGGCCCGGGTGGCCCTGGTGGTGGGCGAGGTCGCGGGGCACGGCATCGACGGCGCGGCCGCGATGGGACGGCTGCGGGCCGCCGTGCAGACCCTGGCCGACCTGGATCTGTCCCCGGAGGAGGTCCTCGCCCACCTCGACGACCTGGTCAGCCGCGCCGCCCGGGAGGAGGGCTCGGGCGCCGACACCCTCACGAGCGGCATGCAGGCGGTGGGCGCGAGTTGTCTGTACGCGGTGTACGACCCGGTGAGCGGGCAGTGCTCGATGGCGAGTGCGGGCCATCCCGCGCCCGCGATCGTCACCCCCGACGGCACCGTCACGTTCACCGAACTCCCCGACGGTCCCGCGCTCGGCGTGGGCGGACTGCCTTTCGAATCGGTCGAGTTGCCCCTGGCGGAGGGCAGCGTGCTGGCCCTGCACACCGACGGGCTCATCGCCACACCCCGTACCGGGCGGGATCCGCAGGCCGGCCGTGAGCGGCTGCGCCGCGCGCTCGAGGCGCATGGGCAGCCGTTGGACGGACTGTGCCGCACCATCGTGGACGATCTCGTGCCGACGCGTCCCTACGACGACGTGGCGCTGTTGATGGCGCGCACCCGGCGGCTGGGGGCCGAGCAGGTCGCGACCTGGGACCTGCGCGTCGACCCGGCGGTCGTCGCCGAGGCCCGGAAGGCGTCGACCCAGCAACTGGGCGTCTGGGGCCTGGACGAGCTCGCCTTCACCACCGAACTGGTCGTGAGCGAGCTCGTCACCAACGCCATCCGGTACGCCGACGGCCCGATCCGGTTGCGGCTGATCACCGAACAGGCCCTGATCTGCGAGGTGTTCGACGGCGGCACCACCGCCCCGCACCTGCGCCATCCGAAGACGACCGACGAGGGCGGCCGTGGGCTGTTCCTGATCTCCCAGTTCACTCAGCGCTGGGGCACCCGCTACACCCCCGAGGGAAAGATCATCTGGGCCGAGCAGTCCCTCACGCAGCCGGCGATCTGACGTACACGGCGACGAACCCGTGGCTCACCACGTCAGCAGTCGCGGAACTCGGGCGACTGGTTGAGGATCTGCGACCGCAGCGAGGTGAAGCGGGTGTGAGTTTCTCCGCCGTGGGCCTCGGAACGGAAGACCGCGACCCGGTGGCAGTTCATGAAGGCCAGCGAGACCCCGAAGTGCCGCTCCAGACTGCCGCGGATCGCGTCACTGGCCAGCGCCCGCAGCAGCTGCCCGCGCTCCTTCTCGGTGGGCGGCGGGGTGTGGTTGTCGGTGAACTCTTGTGCTTCGTCCCGCAGTTCGGCGACCAGGCCGGCGATGAGGTCGTACGCGTACGGCAGGGACGTACGAACCGTTTCCACGAAGTCCTCTTCGCGGACCTGACCGCGTTCGGCTTCGGCGAGCAGCTTCGGGGAGACGTCGAGTGACATGAAAAGGGGGTTCCTGTCGCTAGGTGGTGCGGAGGGCGGCCGGGCCGTGCCGGAAGTCGGGGTCGACCTGGGCGGAGAGGTCGCTGCCGGTGGCCCGGTCGGCCCAGGCAGCGGCGTTGCGGAGGTGGAAGACGACGGCATGCCCCTGGAAGGCCTTCCAGTCCTTGGTGCGCGCGTCGAGGGCGGTACGCAGTTGGCGCAGCGCGTGGATGTTGTGCGGTTCCAGCTCGCCCTGGGGGCGTCCTTGCTCCTGGGCGCGTACCCAGGAGGAGTGCTGGAAGTACGTCAGGAGATGATCGCCGACCTGTTCCTTGAGGAAGAGCAGGTCGTCCTCGCCGGTGACCTTGTTGCCGACGACCGCGATCGGGGTGCCGAACTCCTCGGCGTGGTCCCGGTATTGGCGGTAGACCGAGACGCCCTTGCGGGTGGGTTCGGCAACCAGAAAAGTCATGTCGAAGCGGGTGAACAGCCCGGAGGCGAAGGCGTCCGCGCCCGCGGTCATGTCGACGACCACGTACTCGCCGGGCCCGTCGACGAGATGGTTGAGGTAGAGCTCCACGGCTCCGAGCTTGGAGTGGTAGCAGGCCACCCCGAGGTCGCGCTCGTCGAACTCGCCCGTGACCATCAGCGGTACGCCGCCCACCACCTGGATGTGGTGGGTGTGCACCGCGTCGTCGCCGAGCAGACGCAGCAGGCGTGACCCGCGTCCGGGCGGGGTGGTCTTGATCATGGCCTCGCGCGAGGTGATGCGTGGGTTGTCGCCGCGCAGATGGTCCTTGATCTCGCCCAGGCGCGCGCTGAGGGGCGGCGCGGTGAACAGTGCGTCGTCGTCGAGGCCGAGGGCCTGGGCCAGATGCTGGTTGATGTCGCCGTCGATGGCGACGAGGGGCGCTCCGGAGTGCGCGAGATGGCGGGAGAAGAGGGCCGACAGCGTGGTCTTTCCGCTGCCGCCCTTTCCTACGAAGGCGGCGCGCACGTCAGCCCTCCGGGCGCAGCAGGCCGCGCTCGTACGCCTTGGCCAGCCGCTGCGGGACCAGGTACGACGAGCCATCGACGGTGAGCGGCACGAGCTGCGGCGTGGCCGCCTTCCACTGCGCGCGGCGGTGACGGGTGTTGCTGCGGGACATCTTCCGCTTGGGGACGGCCATGAGGATCTCCTGGGATGGATGAGGCGGCAGGACCCCACGCTATATGAAAATGGATCTCATTACCAAGCAAGGATGGCCGGCGCGCCGCCGCGATCCCTCGCTGGTCGACAGCCCTACGAACACGCCGAGTTGACGGAAGATTGACCAAATCTCTGGAGATCGCTGACACGGGCATCTATAGGGTCTGCCGCATGCCCCCACAACCTCCAAGAACACCGGCGCTCCCGGTCCTCCCCTATCGGAAACCCACCCGCGATCGGGACTACTGGGTCTTCGACAATGTGCTGCCCGACGTGGATACCGTCCGGGCCCGGTGCGTCGCCAAGGACGACTGGGTCAAGGGCCACCCGTACACGTCGGAGAGCTGGCCCGGCCTGCGGACGATGCCCGGGCTGGAGCCGGAGGACTTGACGCGCGTAGAGCGGCTGGTGAAGAAGGCCACCGGTGCCCAGAAGTTGTGGCAGCAGACGACGCCGTCCGGCGCCACCCTCAACCACAACTGCATCCAGGTGGTCGGCAAGGACGAGGGAGAGCCGCGCCCCCACACCGACTCACGCGCGCTCTGCCGTTACGCCGCGGTGCTCTACCTGAATCCGAACGTTCCCAAGAACTGCGGCACCAGCTTCTACCGGCAGAACCTGCCCGGCGGACGGCTGGGCGGCAACGTGGTGGCCGCCCCGCACAACAATCTGGTCGAGGCGCTGGGCACGCGCTTCGTCCCGCCGGACTCGTTCGTCGAGGACATCGCCGTACCGCACCGGTACAACCGGCTGCTGCTCTACAACGCCAACCTGATGCACAGCGCCACCGAGTACTGCGGCAGCACCATGGAGGACAAGCGGATGACCGCGGTCTTCTTCTGGATGGCGTGATCCCAGAGGGCGTACAACGCCGAGCGGCCCCGGACCGTAGAGTCCGGGGCCGCTCGGCGTTACGGACGGGCGTCAGCCGCCCATGAGTTCACGTTCGATGGAGGCGAGCTCGGCCGCGCTGCCCTGGACCTTGGGGCCGCTGAACCACGTGCGGGCGGAGAGCAGCCACCAGGCGCCGGCGAAGCCGAGCACCACCGCGACGGCGACCGGCGCGTAGTTGAAGGTCTTGGCCGTGACCGGGCTGACCTGCGGCAGCATGAACAAGATGGTGACACAGGCGACCCAGCCGACGGCGACGACCGCGATGGGCTTGCTCCATCGGCCGAGGTTCCACGGTCCGGCGGCGAAGTCGTCGCCCTGGCGCAGCCGCAGATAGATCGGGATGACGTACGCGATGAAGAGTCCGATGACGGCGATCGAGGTGACGGCGGCGTACGCGGTGGGGTTGATCAAGTAGGGCAGTCCGAGGAGGAAGGCGCCGCCGGAGGCGAGCCAGACCGCGTTGGCCGGGGTGCGGGTGCGGTCGCTGATCCGGTGCCAGATCTTCGAGCCGGGCAGGGCGCCGTCCCGCGAGAAGGCGTAGATCATGCGGGAGTTGGCGGTCACGGAGGACATTCCACAGAAGAACTGGGCACCGATGACGATGAGAAGCAGCAGCTTGCCGCCGGTCTCGCCCAGGGCGTCGAGGAAGATCTGCACCGGGGGCACTCCGGTACTGCTGCCGAGGGCGCCGTCGTAGCTCTGGATCGCGAAGGTGACGCCGATCAGCAGGATCCAGCCCGCGACCAGCGAGACGAGGATCGAGTTGACGATGCCGCGCGGTCCTGAGCGGGCCGCGTCGTGGGTCTCCTCCGTCATATGGGCGGAGGCGTCGAAGCCGGTCAGGGTGTACTGGGCGAGCAGCAGGCCGAGCAGGGAGACATAGAGGGAGGATCCCCATCCGGTGTTGTTGACGAAGTGTCCGAAGACGAAGCCCGCCGACTGGTGGTGGTCGGGCAGGAACACCAGCGCGAGGACGACGACCGCCACGCCGATGACCTGCCACCACACGCTGATGTTGTTCAGCAGGGCGACGAGCTTGACGCCGCGCACGTTGAGCAACGCGTGGACCAGCAGGGTGATCCCGAAGAGGAGCACCGTGTGGCCTGGGGTGGCGGCGAAGCCGAACTGGAGGTCCAGGAAGGCGTTGAGGAACTGCGCCAGGCCGAAGTCGATGCCCGCGGTGACGGCGACCTGGCCGAGGAAGTTGAACCAGCCGGTGAACCAGGCCCAGGCCGGCCCGTTGCTCTTGGCGAGCTTGGCAGCCCAGTAGTAGAGGCCGCCCGCGGTCGGATAGCTGGAACACACCTCGGCCATGCCCAGGCCGACGGTGAGGGTGAGGACACCGACGATGGGCCAGCCCCACACCATGACGGCCGGACCGCCGGTGTTCATGCCGAAGCCGTAGAGCGTCATGCAGCCGGAGAGGATGCAGATGATGGTGAACGAGACGGCGAAGTTCGAGAACGGCGACATGCTCCGCTCGAGTTCCTGCGCGTAGCCGAGCTCGTGGAGCCGGGCCTCGTCGTCGGTCATCTGAGGCGCTGCGGTGTCGACCGGACCGGGTGAGCCGGTCTTGTCCAGGGCGTTGTCCGAAGCCACGGGTGGTCCCCTTGTCTGCTGGGCCGCTCGGGAGGAAGGGCGGCTGGGCCGGTGGAGAGGGTGTACGGCGCGGGCGGGTGTGGACGGCGGGGATCGGCTACTGGGAGGTCATGCCGCCGTCGACCGCGACGACGCCTCCGGTCATCAAGCTCGCCTCGTCGGAGGCGAGGAACAGGGCCCCGTTCGCGATCTCGCGGGGCTGCCCCGGACGCCCGATGGGCTGGAAGGAGTCGATGGTGTCGTAGATGTGGTCGAGGCCGCCGAGGAGCTTGGCGTGCGCGTGGTTGATGGGGGTGTCCACCCATCCCGGGCAGATCACGTTGCAGCGGATGCCGTGTTTGACGTAGTCCAGCGCGACGCCCTTGGTGAGCATCACGCCGGCACCTTTGGACGCAGAGTAAACAGTGAGAAAGGGCTCGCTGACCAGACCATTGACACGGGAGATGTTCACGATCGAGCCGCCGCCGATGGCGAGCATGTACGGGATGACCGCGCGGCAACCGTACAGCCGGCCCTTCACGTTCACGTCGAGGGTCTTGTCGATGATGTCGTCGGGGACCTCGTGCAGCAGTCCCGGCAGGTTGACGCCCACGTTGTTGACCAGCACATCCACGCCTTTCCAGCGGGAGACCGCGGCATCGACCATCGCATCGACCTCGGCACCGGAGGAGACATCTACCGATCGCCCCTCGGCCACCCCGCCGACCGCGATGATCTCCGCCACCGTCTCCCGCCGGTCGACTCGTAAAGGTCTGGGAACAGAACCTTTCCGCCCTCTTCCGCCGGCCGGTGGGCGATCGCTTTGCCGGTGCCGGATCCCGCGCCGGTCACGATGCAGACCTTGTCCGCGACGCGGCCGGTCGGAACGGCGGGGGAGGAGGCCGGAGTTGTCATGGAGTCTCTTTCCGATCGCGTGGCGGGCCGGGGGAAGCAGAAGCGCGTGGAAAATTCACCGACCGCCCGGACGGTTGAGCCGTGGAGGGCAGGCGGTCGTGGAGTGACACCGCTGTGGCGCCTGCGCGAGCAGGACGCGGCCCACGGCACGGACTACGTCCCGACGCTGCACGCCCGGCTGGAGCATCAGGGCAACATCCGCACTGCCGCCGACTACGCAGACGTCCTGCTGCACAGCGAGGAGAGCGAGAAGTACCGCGACCTGCACTTCCGCTCCCCGCTTCGCTCGAAGTGTTCGCGTACGGGTGGGAGTTGGCCGGGCAGCGGCGCGGCGTCGACGGAACGGACCTGGTCTCCAAGCCCCTCCCTGACCCCGACCGCGGTCGGGGAGTTCCTGAGCTGGGCCTCCCCCATCCACCACTTCCGCCGCACCGCGATCCGCGACCTCGAACTCGGCGGCAAGCAGCTCAAGGAGGGCGACAAGGTCGTCTTGGGGTACGCCTCCGGCAACCGCGACGAGAAGGTCTTCGCCGACCCGTACGACTTCGACGTCACCCGGCAGAACAACGACCACGTCACCTTCGGCGAGGGCAGCCCCCACCTGTGCCTGGGCAATCTGCTGGCCCGCACCGAGATCCGCAGCATGTTCGAGGAGCTGATCCCGCGCCTCGCCGGCATCCGTCTCGCCGGCGAGGTCCCGCGCGTCCGCTCGAACTTCGTCAACGGCATCAAGCGGCTGCCGGTCGAGGTCACCCTTGCCCGACCCGGTGGGCCAGGGAGTCCGATGCCGAGTGGCTTCGGCTTTCGGGTCAGTATCCGGACATTCCGGTGCTACGGCTCGGTTACGTCTTCCTCAAGTTCTGGTGGCCGGGTGGTGAGCTGGTCATGATGGGCGCATGACGATGGCCCTGAGAGCCATGACGCGACTGGCGGGTTGGCCGGACCTGGCGGAGGCCCGGCCGAGCTGTGGCACGGGGCGGGCGCTGTGCTCGGCCCAGGGCGAGATCGTCCACTTCCATACGGACCACGACGTCGACCTGCACCTCACGGACCGGGCCATCCGGCGCTACGAGGACCACCTCAAGGGCGCGACCGCGGTGCGGATGGTGCCCGGCTCGCGCTGGGTCACCATCCATCTCGAAGTCGACTCGGACATCGACCTGCTGCTGACCCTGGTAAGTGTCGCACTGCAGGCCCACCAGAGCCGGCCACTTCCAGGCGATGCGCCGTCGCCGGGCTGCAACGATCACTGAGCCCGCCGCGGCGTCACACCCGCCCCTCCACCCGTCGTATGACGCCACGGCAGAACGCGGCGGCCCCGTGCGGATCACCGGTGCACTGCGACGGTTTCACACAGGAGGTCGTGAAGCCCTGCGCCATCTGTTGCGGGATCGACTCCAGCGCCCGGCCGAGGTCCGCGCACGAGTCGTCGTCAGGGAAGACCGCGCGGGTGCCGCCGGTCATCTCCACGTCGGCGATGTCCCGTCCCGCGGCCCACGTCGCGTCGGCCAGCATGCCCATCTCCTCGGGTGTGGGCCTTCCCAGCGGGTTGAAGGCATGCCCGTGCTCCACGATCCGGCGGACCATCGCGTCGTGCATGCCCGCGCCGCCTAAGCACAGGCGCGGGCCGTCCGGACGGAACGCCTTGGGCTCGAAGTACACGTCCCCGAAGGTGTAGGACGCGCCCGTGTGGGAGACCGGGGACGGGCCCCACAGCTTCGCCCAGATCTCCACGCGCGCCGATGCGGCCAAGGCGCTGGCCACCGACCTCGACCAGTACGGCGTCCGGGTCAACCGCGTGGCGCCCAGCATCGTCGACACCCGATGTCCCGTGCCGACCTCGGCCTCACCGAGATGGGCTTCGACGGCGCACCCTTCCCGGTGCACCGGCCCGAGGAGATCGCGGCGGCTGTCCGCTATCTCGTCTCGGACCTGGCGAGAGGCGTCAACGCCACTGCCCAAGTGGTGGACTTCGGGGACCTCGCGCGATCGGCTTTCCCCGCGTGATCACCAGGGGCGAGCTCAGTCCTGGGTGCCTCTCTGCTGGGCGGTGCGGCTCGCGGCGACGGAGCGGTACCGCTCACGGCCGGTGCGCCGAGCATGAGGGCTCAGAGCCAGGCCATGAAAGAGCCCCGGCACTCAGTCACGGGTGAGTGCCGGGGCTCGTCAGCAGGTCATCGAGGGCCGATGACGATGACGCCGGGCGTCAGGAGCGGCCGCCCGCGGCGCGCCGACGGCGGGTGGTGACGGTGATCGCGGCACCGGCCGCGAGGACCACCACGGCGCCGGCCGCTATCGGCAGCGTGTTGCCGCCGCCGGTCTCCGCGAGGTCGCCGGGCGGGGTCGACTCGCCACCGGCCGGCGAGGGAGCCGGCGGCGTGGTCGACTCGGATGCCGAGGGGGTCGCGGACGTCTCGGGCGCCGAGGGCGACGTCGGGGTCGCGGGCGTCGACTCGCTCGGCGTACCGGGCGTCTCCGCAGGAGGCGTCGAGGCGGGCGGGGTCTCCGGAGTGGTCGGCTGCGTCGTGCAGTCCTTCTTGCCGCCGTTCCACGCCATGATCAGCTTGTCCTTGATGACCGCGTGGTCCGGGCCCGCGGGCAGGTCACCGTGCTCGAAGCCGTCATTGGCGTCGTACTTGCCGTCGAACTTGACGGCGCCACGGTAGAGGTCGATCTGCGCGAAGCAGCCGGCGTCGGGCACCGAGATGTCGAGCGAGTCGGTGGCGCCCGGCTTGACCGTGACGGTGTCGAAGTCGTGGAAGACCTGGACGCCGGAGGTCTTGAAGGTGGCGCCGTGGGTGCGGTACGCGGCCAGCGAGGCGGTGCAGGTGCCGGCGTCGCTCGCGGTACGGACCTTGATGTGGACTTTGCCGTCGTCGGTGGGCTTGAGGTTCTCGTCGTCGACGCGGACCGAGTCGTAGAAGTTCGTCCCGTCCAGGGAGAACTGGCAGCGATCGGTCGCGGTCGCCGTGCCCGCGCCCTGCCCGGGCGCGTAACCGCCGGCGGCCTTGTCCCATCCGTCGCCACCGGGCTTGTCGGTGGCCGACGCGGTGGTCGTGGCCGCGGAGAGGGCGAGCACCGCCGCGCCCGTCCCCAGCAGGCAGCGAAGGGTGACACGTCTCGCTATGGACATGCAGATCCCATCTTGATGATGCGAGACCCGGTCGACGGCGGCAGGGCAGCACGAAGCAGCCGGGGGCCGCACCGGGGGTAAGTGGTCGAAGAAACACTGGGCTCATTGGTCACATGGGCCACAGTGCGACCACATAGTCGATCACCGTGCAGAGGCTGTCAACCTCGTTGAATACACAAGGACTTCACGGGTGGTCACATTTCAGCCACATGAGGAATCAGAGGATCCGGAGTGATCGTCCGCGCCCCGAGCGGAGGGCGTGAGGGCGTCGCACACGCACACCTCGCCGCCCTCGATGGCACCCTTCGCGCCCCTCACCTGCGCAGAACCTGGGCAAGGAACTCAGTTCCCTCCGGAATGCGCACTGAGTGCCATCCCGCCCGCTTCGATGCTAGTTTCCCGTCCATGAACGAGGGACCCCGGCGCCGCGAGGCCGCCGACGCGCCGACCGCGAAGCCGCCCATGCGGGACGCCCTCGTCGCGGCGGCGTTCCAGCTCTTTCTGGAGCGCGGCTACGAGCAGACCACGGTCGACGACATCGTGGCGCTCGCCGGAGTCGGCCGCCGGTCGTTCTTCCGCTACTTCCCGTCCAAGGAGGACGTGGTCTTCCCGGACCACGAGCGCTGCCTGGCCGACATGACGGCATTCCTGAGCGACGGCGCCGACGCGGACGACCCGGTGCAGCGGGTCTGCGACGCCGCCCGGCTCGTGCTGCGCATGTACGCCGAGAACCCGACGTTCTCCGTCCAGCGCTACCGACTCACCAAGAAGGTCCCGGGCCTGCGCGCGTACGAGTTGTCGGTCGTCTGGCGTTACGAGCGCGCTCTCGCGGAGTATCTGCGCGGACGCTTGGCCGGCCGGCGCGGCGGCACGCTGCAGGCCGACGTCATCGCCGCCGCCGTGGTCGCCGCGCACAACAACGGCTTGCGCTCCTGGCTGCGCTCGGACGGGCAGGGCGACGCGACCGCGGCCGTGGACCACGCGCTCGGGTATGTGCGGGACACCTTCGGGAGCCCGCCCCTCGACACTCCCGACGAGGAGCGGGAGGACGTGGTCGTCGTCATCTCCCGGCGTGGCGCCCCGATGTGGCGCGTCGTCCAGGAGATCGAGTCCACGCTCGGACGGGACTGATCACGCCCCACTCAGCCGGATTGAGGGTACCGAGTGCCTTTACGGGTGGCACTCAGTGCCATAATCTGTGGTCGTGCACGGCGATCCGGGCACATTCAGATTCCGGCCGAGCGCAGGGAGATGACATCGTGTACCACCCAGGAATCGCCCTTCATCCGGGGATCGCAGCCGCGCCGGACGGGCTCGCCGCGGCCCCCGCGGAGCACAAGACGGACGCCCTTCTCTTCCAGCGGTGCAACTGGTGCGGCACCGCCATGTACCACCGCCTCCTCTGCCCGGTCTGCGCGGGCAGCGATCTGCGGACGGAAGCGAGCGCGGGGACGGGCATCGTGCGCCACTCCACGGTCATCCACCGCAACACCCCGGCGGCGCGCAACGTCTCCCTCATCGAGATGACCGAGGGGTTCACCGTCCGGGGCAGGGTCATGGGCCCGCCCGCGGCCATCCACAGCGGTGACCGCGTTCAACTCGCCACCGCGCAGGACCCGGTGCGCCAGCAGCCCGTGTTCCAGCTCGTCGACGGCCCCTACGGGAGTTGGTGACGGCGGCGGGCCGGTTCACCGCCGCACCCCTCCCCCAGCACCCCGCTACGTGCAAGCGCCCTTGAACGTCCACCTCTCCGGGTGCCACAACGTGATCGGGGCGCAGGCGCTCCGCCGGGCAGACGTCCGGGCTCGCCGATCGCTGCCCCGACCTGCCTCGCATGCGGGTGCGTCCCCGCACTCGGCGGTACGCCACCCGCGGACGGCCCGCGCAGTCCCCTTGCCATGAGCACCCGGACCCCGGCTCGCCGCCCGTGCCCCGCCGGGCGACCATGGAGTACGGGACCGGTCCGGGGGCCAGGCAGTGGGAGACACCCGTGGCGCACACCCACACAACCGACGTACTGATCGCGGGCGCCGGCCCGGTCGGACTGAGCGCGGCCTCCGAACTCCGCCGCCACGGGGTGCGCTGCCGGCTCGTGGACCGGCTGCCGGCCCGTCTCCCGTACGCCAAGGCGGTCGGCATCCAGCCCCGCACCCTGGAGATCTGGGACCGGATGGGCCTCGCCCACGCCGTCCTGGAGGCCGCCGTTGCGATGCGCGGCCAGCTGATCTACGTCAATGGCCGGGAACAGGCGCGGATCGACCTCGCGCTGCCGCCCGAGGTGCCCTACGGATTCGCCGCGCTGCCGCAGTACGAGACCGAGCGCCTCTTGGAGGAGTACGTCGCGGGCCTGGGCACCGCCATCGAGCGCGAGACCGAACTGCTGTCGTTCACCCAGGACGCGGACGGGGTCACCGCACGGCTGAGCACCGCCTCGGGCGCCGACGAGGAGGTCCGCGCCCGCTACCTGATCGGCTGCGACGGCGCGCACAGCATCGTCCGCAAGGGACTGGCACTCACCTACGAGGGCGGAGCCTTCCCCGAGGAGTACATGCTGGCCGATGTCGAGGCCGACTGGGACCTGCCGCACGGATACGGCGTGCGCTCCAGCCACCGCACCGACGACGGCTCCACCGACGACCTGTTGGTCTGCATCCCGCTGCCCGGCGCGCGCCGCTACCGCATGTCGATGCTGGTCCCGCCCGAACTCACCGCCCTGGCGACGGACGGGGCACCCGCGCGGGGCGACGGCGACGCGCACGGCTTGGAGGGCGACCGCGCCCCGGAACTGGCCCACATCCAGGCCGTCGTCGACCGGCTGGCCCCCAGGCCGACCGCCCTCTCCCGAATGCGCTGGTCCTCCATCTTCCGTATCAGCCACCGGATCGTCGACCGCTACGGCGACGGCCGGGTCTTCGTCGCGGGCGACGCCGCCCACATCCACCCGCCCACCGGTGCCCAGGGCATGAACACCGGCATCCAGGACGCCTGCAACCTGGCCTGGAAACTCGCCCTCGCCGTCCGCGGTGAGGCCGGACCCGCCCTGCTCGCCAGTTACGACGCCGAACGCCGCCCGGTCGGCGAAGAGGTCGTCGGCCGCACCGTCCGCCACGCCACCCAGGGCATCGAAACCGATCACGACGACCCGCGGACCGTCATGCTCCGCGAGGCCCAACTCCTCGTCGGCTACCGGGGAGGCCCGCTCTCCGGCAGCCCGTACGGGCCCGCCGACGCGCCCCAGCCGGGCGACCGGGCCCCCGACTGCGCCGGCCTGACCGCTCCCATCGCCACCTACTCGCTGCGCCTGCTCGACGTCCTGCGCGGCCGGACGGGGCACGTGCTGCTCCTGTACGCGAGCGACACCGCCGACTTGGCCGAGGCCGCAGAAGCGGCTGGGTCTGCCGGGGTACCGCGTATGTCCAACGGCAGCCCGGGCACCCCCGACGGCCCGGCCCTCAGGGCCGGCCTGCAGACCATCGCCGTCCTCGCCCGCGAAGCCGCACCGACCACCCCCGACACCCTGACCGTCCCTGGATACCGCGACGCCGCCGGGGAGTTCGCCCGCCTTTACCGCCCCGACGGTCCGACCGGCTTCGTCATCCGCCCGGACGGGCAACTCGGCGCCCGCTTCCCACTCTCCGCCACCGCGGCGGCCGTGTCCGGCTACCTCGCCCGCAGCCACATGACGGCTCACCTCACATCGGCGGGCGCTGTCTCGTCATAAGGGGTATGAACACGAAACTCCGATACGTCAGTCTCGGCCTCCTGGCCTTGACGGGGCTGTACACAGGCGCCTGGGCCTACTTCTCTCCGAAGGAGTGGCACGAGAACTTCCCCGGCTTCGGACTGAGCTGGCTGCCTCAGCTGGGTCCCGACAACGAACACCTCGCCAAGGACGCCGGGGCGATGTTCCTGGCGCTGTCCGCCCTGACGATCATCACCCTGCGCCATGTGCGGGACAACCGGGTCGTGCAGACCACGGGCGCGGTGTGGCTGGTCTTCAGCGTGCTGCACCTCAGCTACCACATGCAGCACCTCGACATGTACGGGACGCGCGACCAGGTGCTCAATGTCGTCACCCTGTCCGCGCTGGTGTTGCTGCCGGCGCTTCTGTTGGTACCGATGCTCCCCGTGCGACGGGACGACACACGATGACGTACAGCACGAACACGAGGGCGGAAGGAGGCTCGGCATGCGAGTAGCGGTGGCAGGCGGGACCGGACTGGTCGGACGGTATGTGGTCGAGGAGCTGGCCGCTGCGGGGCACGAGCCGGCCGTGCTGGCCCGGTCGCGGGGCGTGGACCTCGTCACGGGCGCGGGACTCGACGCGGCCATGAAGGGCGTGGAGGCCGTCGTCGACGTGTGCAACCTGACGACCACCAGCGCCAAGAAGTCGATCGCCTTCTTCGAAGGCGTCGGCCGACACCTTCTGGACGCCGGTGCACAAGCCGGAGTAAGGCACCATGTTGCCCTGTCGATCGTCGGCATCGACCGCGTCGGCATGGGCTACTACCAGGGAAAACTGCGCCAGGAGGAAGTGGTGAAGGGCGGGCCGACGCCGTGGACGGTGTTGCGTGCCACGCAGTTCCACGAGTTCGCGCAGCAGATCCTCGACCGGGTGCCGGGCCCGCTCGCGGTGGTGCCCCGTATGCGTACCCAGCCGGTCGCGGCCCGGGAGGTGGCCCAGCACCTCGTGCAACTCGCCCTCTCCTCGCCGCAGGGCATGGCACCGGAACTCGCGGGACCGCGCGTCGAGCAGCTCGTCGACATGGCGCGCCGACTGCTGCGGGCCCGGCACGAGCACCGGCTGCTGCTGCCGGTGAAACTCCCCGGCGCCACAGGCGCGGCCATGGCGGGCGACGGTCAGCTGCCGACCGGACCGGGGTCCCGGGGCAGCCGGACCTTCGACGAATGGCTGGCCGAGAACGTCACACAGGGAGGATGAACGGGCCGTGCCCACGCCACCCGGACCCGCCGAGGGCCCCACCATCGGCTCCCTCATGGCCGAGCGGCGCAGGCTGCTCAACCTCGGCTACCGCATGCTCGGTTCGGTGCAGGACGCCGAGGACGTCGTGCAGGAGACGTACGCCCGCTGGTACGCGATGCCCGAGCGGGCACAGCAGGAGATCGAGGCGCCGCTGGCGTGGCTGACCCGAGTCGCCTCGCGGATCTGCCTCGACCATCTCGCCTCGGCGCGGGTCCGGCGTGAGCGCTACACCGGTGAATGGCTGCCCGAGCCCGTCCGGGACGGCCCGGCGTGGACGAGCGCGGGTCGTGAAGGCGGGGCCGATCCCGCCGACCGGATCACCCTCGACGAGTCCGTCAGCATGGGGATGCTCGTGGTCCTGGAGGCGATAACGCCCGCGGAACGCGTCGCCTTCGTCCTGCACGACGTCTTCGGCATGCCGTTCACCGAGATCGCCGAGACGGTGGGCCGCACCCCCGCGGCCTGCCGCAAGCTCGCCTCCTCCGCCCGTCGACGCCTCGCCCACGAGCGGCCGGACAGCGGTACGGCGCAGGAGCACCGGCAGGTCGTCTCCGCGTTCCGCGAGGCGTGCGAGACCGGCGACCTCGACGCGCTGGTCGCCCTGCTGGATCCGGACGTCGAGTCGCGCAGCGACGGAGGCGGCAAGGTGCGGGCGGCCCTGCGTCCGATCATCGGCCGGGACAAGGTGGCTCGCTTCCTCCTCGGCCTCATGCGCAAGGAGCCCGACGTGGAACTAGTGGAGGACGATGTCAACGGCACCCCCGGCATGACGGTCCGCTTCGCAGGCGCCACCATCGCCGTCCTCGCCATGGACGTGCACGAGGGCGTGATCACCAACCTGTGGCTCGTGGTCAACCCGGACAAGCTCCACGCGTGGACCGGCGATGACAGCCACTGAATGAACCACCGCCGCGCCAAAGCGCCGCGAACGCGTCGAGCAGGGGGGTCAACCGGTCGTCGTGGATTCCCGGGAAGCTCCGGACTGCGGTGGCGCCTGCCTGTTGATGCGCCAGGCCGTGTAGTGATCGATGAGCGTCTCTCCGATCGGCCGGTAGGTGACGCCCAGCTCCTCGACACTTCTCCGGTTGTCCACCCTGAATCTGATTCCGAGGTGTTTGCGGATGTAGTCCTGCGTGAGGCCGAACGCCGGCCCCAGTATCCTCACCGGCCAGTGCGGGAGGCCATGTCGGGGCAGCCGTACATTCCGGGGGAATCTCTCCAGGATGGCTCTCGACATGTCCAGAAAGGACACCATCTCTGCCGCCGCGACGATATAGCGCCCCTGCGCGCCGGGGCTCTCCGCCGCAGCGATGTGCGCGCTCGCGACGTCCCTTACGTCCGCGACCGTGAAGCTGAAGTCGGGCGCCCCGTAGAAGAAATATCCCTTGAACAGCTCGTCGAGGAGAAACAGACTCCCGGAGTCCGAGGCGGGAGTCAGTGAAGGGCCCAGTACCAGGCCGGGGTTGACGGCGATCATGCGCCAACGGCCCTGGGCCCGTTCCGCCTTCCAGGCCGCCTGCTCCGCGACTGTCTTCGCATAGTGATACGGGTTGTTCTCCACCGTGCTGGTGGAGTTGAAGTAGCGTTCCGAGAGGACTTGGTCGGCCATGTTCCTGACGTCGGTGTAGTCCCCGAAGATGGCGCCGACGGTCGAGGTGAAGACCAGTCTTTCGACCGTGGGTGTTCGTTCTATGCCGGCCACGACGTTCCGGGTACCGGACAGCGCCGGCTCGACGACGTCCTTGCGACCGTCTTTGATCTTCTCGGGCATGAGGAACGGCGAGGCGACGTGGAAGACGACGCGGCAGCCGTCCATGGCCCGGTCGAAGGAGCCTTCCCTCAACAGGTCGGCTTCGAACAGCTCCAGCGAACCGGGAAATCGATGCTGCATGGCCCGAAGAGGCTTCACCTTCGGCCGGTTGGCCAGGGCCCGGACCGTAGTGCGCACGCGGTAACCGCGCTCGAGCAATTGCCGGACCAGATGACTGCCGACGAATCCGCTGCCGCCGGTCACCAGAACAGGCCCATCGACGCTACTCATCCATGGCTCCGATCACGCGAGACCCCCGGCGGCGCCCAGCGCGCACCGTACCGGGTCAACGGGTGCGAATCCAGACCGTCTTCTGCCGGCTCCACTGGTCGAAGGCGCTCGTCGATTTCTCCACGCCACCGAATCCGGACTGCTTCCAGCCGCCGAAGGGAGTGGTGATGTCAACTGCGCTGGGCGACCTCGACGCCGAATTCGATCCGGGCGGTCACGGAGGGGACTTCAACGGCCGGACGGCTGCCTCGACGGACCCGCTGTGTCGGACGGGGCACCGACCCGCTACTTTCCTGGTGCTCACGGCCTCTGTAAGGCAGCGCGGTGGAGTGTCGACATTCAGCCAAAGCCGCTATTCATTGGATTGTGGGACAATCCACTATGCGCAACGAAAGGTTACGTTCGTGACCGACAGTGACCATGGGACGGATTACGAGACCATACGGCCCGACCGCGAAGGTCAGGCCGAGGCCTTCGACGCCATTGGGGACCGCTACGACGAGGCCTTCCCCCACAAGGAGGGCCAGGTTTCGGCGGGCCAGTGGCTCATCGAATCCCTCCAGGCGGGATCCCGCGTGCTGGACCTCGGCTGCGGCACCGGAGTTCCGACAGCGCGCCAGCTGGCGGCCGCCGGCTTCGAGGTCGTAGGTGTCGACCTGTCCGGCGGGATGGTGAGACTCGCCCGGGAGTACGTCCCGGGTGTGACGTTCCATCAGCTGGACCTCGCCGACCTGCGACCGGGCGGACCTCGCGACCTGGGCCGCTTCGACGCCGTCGCGGCGTTCTTCTCTCTCTTGATGCTGCCGCGCGGGGAGATTCCCCTCGCACTGCGAACGATCCACCACCTGCTGGTTCCCGGCGGTCTGTTCGCCCTCTCGATGGTGGAAGCGGATGTGGACGATTTCGCGATCCCGTTCCTCGGAAACACGATCCGGGTCTCCGGTTACCTGCAGGAGGACCTCCACCAGGTCATCGAGACCGGAGGCTTCGAGATCGTGAAGGAGTTCTCCTACACCTACGCCCCGGCGGTCGCCGACGTCCCGCCCGAGGAACAGGTCTTCCTCTGCTGCAGGCGGCGTGACTGAGAACCCGCGAGCCATCACGGCGGACCTGCGGCACCACTGAACGGGATGAATAGGACGAAAGGCGTGACGGAGCACCACGACCCCCACGAAGGCCCCGCCGAGGGCGCCCGGCGGCCCGGCGGCCCGCTGAGCGGGTTGGGGGCTGTCGCACCCGTCACGCCGACCGGCTCGAAGGTCACCCGGACGTCCCAGCCTCCCCCTCCCGCCGGCCGCCATGGACGGCAGGACGCGGCAACAGGCGGCCCCGGGCCGCAGACCGACCGGCTTCGATATCTCGACGTGGCGACTCGGCGGATCGCGCGCGGGATGGACCTGGACGAGACTCTCCGGGAATTGCGCCGGTCAGCCGTTCCCGCGTTCTCGGACGCGATCATCATCCATCTGCACGATCCGTTGCCCGTCGGAGACGAGAAGTCGACCGCGCCCGTCGTCCTGCAACTGCACAGCATCGACAGCGCGGAGGAGACTCCGCACGCCGAACGATCTCGGACGTCTGTGCTGAAGACGCTTCCCCTGCGTTCGGATGTGGCCGAGCGCGTGCGGCCGGCCGGCAACGGGCGACTCATGAAGCTGCTGGTCGCCGGGCGGCCGGCATTCGGCGACACACCGGGGGTCCCGCCCGCAGTGGCCGAGTTGCTCGGGCCCGTGGCGAGTGTGCCGGGGACGCTGCCGCCGGGGCGCAGGCTGATCATCGCCCCGCTGCACGGCCGTCACCACGTCATGGGAACCGTGATTCTCTTGCGCCGGCCCGACCGACTCGCCTTCACGGGTGACGACCTGCTCGTCGCCTCACAGCTCGCGACACACACCGCCATCGGCGTCCAAAAGGCGGTGATGTACGGACACGAGGCCTCCGTGGCGGACACGTTGCAGCACACCATGCTCCCGTCGTCGCTGCCCGAGCCCACCGGCGTCCGGCTGGCCAGCCGCTACCTGCCGGCCTCGAAGACCGCCCAGGTCGGTGGCGACTGGTACGACGCGATCCCCCTGTCCGGCAACCGCATCGCGCTGGTCGTCGGCGACGTCATGGGGCATTCCATGACCTCCGCCGCGATCATGGGCCAGCTGCGCACCACCGTGCAGACCCTCGCCGGGCTCGACCTGCCTCCGGACGAGGTCCTGCACCACCTCGACGAGCAGGCCCAGCGCCTTGGCAGCGACCACATCGCGACCTGCCTCTACGCGATCTACGACCCGATCTCGCACCGACTGCTCATGGCGAGCGCCGGCCACCCGCCCGCGGTTCTTCTGCACGCGGACGGCCACGCGGAGGTACTGCGCATCCCGCCCGGCGCACCGATCGGTGTCGGCGGCGTCGTCTTCGAATCGGTGGAGATGCCCGCGCCCACCGGCGCGACGCTTCTGCTGTACACCGACGGGCTCGTCGAGTCCCGCGCCACGGACGTGGGAACAGGCGTCGAGGCCCTGCGCGCCCATCTCCAAGCCACCCTGCACGGGCGCGCCACCCCCTCACTGGAACTGCTGTGCGACGAGGTGCTGGGCACCATGGCACCGGGCGCCCGAGACGACGATGTCGCGCTGCTCACCGCGCGGTTCGAGGGTTTTCCCCCGGACAGCGTCGGATACTGGTTCCTGGACCCCCACCCGCTGACCGCGGGACGGGCACGCCGCCTGACCCGCAGGACACTGCGCCGCTGGGGCCTGGAATCGTTGCTCGACTCCACGGAGCTCATGGTCAGCGAGGTCGTGACGAACGCCGTGCGCTTCGCCTCACGGCCCATCTCACTCAGGCTGCTCCGCACCGACGTGCTCCGCTGCGAGGTGACCGACGACTCGCCCCAGGTGCCCCGGATGCGGCGGGCCGCACCGGGCGACGAAGGCGGCCGCGGCCTGTTCCTGGTCGATCAACTCGCGCAGCGCTGGGGGGCGACGCGGCTGAGCAGGGGCAAGGTCGTCTGGTTCGAACAGCAGATCCCCAAGAAGTAGCCGACCCACCCAAGTGCTTGCTGTCCGATCCACTCAGACGCCCTGTTCACGAGGGCGTCGCCAAATGGCGGACCGAAGCGCGAGCGGCAACGATGCAGCCAGGAGCACCGAGGAGAGCGCATGACGAAGATCCTTTTCGTGATGCCTGGCGCCGACCGGTGGCCCCTGGCCGATGGCAGCGAGCACCACAGGAAGTCGACATCATGACCGACGAACTCACCGTGAGTGTCCTGGGCACCGGGATCATGGGGGCCGCGATGGCCCGCAATCTCGCCAGGGCCGGGCACACCGTCCGGGCCTGGAACCGGACCCGCGCCAAGGCCGAGCCTCTGGCCGCCGACGGCGCCCACATCTCCGGCTCCCCCGCCGAGGCGGTCCAGGGCGCCGACGTCGTCCTGACCATGCTCTACGACGGCCCCGCCGCCCTGGATGCCATGAACCAGGCGTCCAGTGCCCTGCGCCCCGGCATGGCCTGGGTGCAGTCCACCACCGCGGGCATCGACGGCATCGGCGAACTGGCCGCCTTCGCCCGCGAACACGATCTGGTCTTCTTCGACGCCCCGGTCCTCGGCACCCGCCAGCCCGCCGAGGCGGGGCAGCTGCTCGTCCTGGCGGCCGGCCCGAGCGAGCACCGACCTGCCGTGACGCCCGTCCTCGAGGCCGTCGGCGCCCGTACGGTGTGGACCGGCGAGGACGGCGGGGCGGGCAGCGCGACACGGCTGAAGCTGGTGGCCAACAGCTGGGTCATCGCGTCCACCAACGCCGGCGGCGAGGCCCTTGCCCTGGCCCACGCGCTCGGCGTGGACCCGCAGAGTTTCTTCGACGCGATCGCCGGCGGCCCGCTCGACATGCCGTATCTGCATGCCAAGGCAGAGCTCGTGCTGAACCAGCGTCTGTCGCCGGCCCAGTTCGCGGTGGCCACGGCCGCCAAGGACGCTCGCCTGATCGTCGAAGCCGGCGAGCGGCACGGTGTACGGCTCGACGTGGCCGCCGCGAGCGCACAGCGGCTGGAGCGCGCCGCCGCCCAGGGCCACGCCGACGAGGACATGGCCGCCGCCTACTTCGCCAGCTTCGACGAGCAGCCCTCCGCCTGAGAACCGAGGAGCCGACCGCCACCAGCGGAAATGCCCGAGAAGACTCCGGCCCCCGGGAAGGGCTTCGCGTCAGCTCCTCCCGGGAGCCGGTTCTTCACGTCAAGGCGCTGAACCACGGTCAGCGTGAGCGCCCCGGTGTACGTGGTGCCCGGGGTGATGGCCGAGCTCTCGGTCAACGGCTACTGCGGCGGCCCCGGCAACGCCGATCCGGCCCCGACGGCCCTCGCCTTCGAGGCGCTGTACGGCGTACGGACCGGGATCAGGACCGGGCGGCTGACGGAACTGGCCTGGGCCGGCGAGTCCCTGACGGGCTATCACACGCATGGAATCACCCGGTGACCGGCACCCACGCCTTCTGCTGGGTCGGCATGGGCCTCATCACCCAGGAGACGGAGGTCGACATCCTTCTGCACAACGGCCTGGAGCCCACCCTGGTCGGCAACGACCGCAAGGTCCCCTTCACCCCCGACAGCGGCCCGTACGCCCTGCCCGACAGGCTGGCGGCACTCGGGATCGACCCAACCCACGCCCAGGTCGACGAAGTACTCGTCAGGGCCGGGGAGTTGACGGCTCGCGACAACCGCCTGCTCACGGACGAGGACTTGGCGGCACTGGCGAGGGAGGCCCGGTGACGTGCCCCGGGTCCGAAGCCGGCATGCGACTGAACGAACCGGCGCGCGGGGCCGGTTCGTTCAGTCGCCGGGGAAGAGAAATCAGCTGTAGGTGATGTCGGAGGTCGCGTACTTGCAGTAGGTGCTGTCAGGGCCCGTGCCGTTCTTGGTCGGCTCCGCACCCGTGTTGTTGCCGATGTACTTCTGGCAGGGGATGATCTTCTTGCTGGTGTCCCCGACGATCTTGATGGCCTTCAGGGTCGCGCTGTCGCCGTAGTTGGTGTTGATGCCGACGATCCGGCTTCCCTTGTGGGTCGCCTCGATGGTGTTGAGGTTGATCGTCCGCTTGTACTGCGTCTTGCAGTTGCCGCACGACCGGACGAAGGTGCCGAAGTTCTGCACCGCGAAGTTCGAGACGTTCAGCGTTCCGGCGCCGTTGAACTGGAACACCTTGTCGCTGGCTTCCTTCGCGCCACCGCCGGAGACGGTGTACACGTTGGACGACGAGGAGCCCAGGAACGTCGCCGCGTCCTCGCCGACGTCCTCCCACCAGACGTTCTGCAGCGTGCAGCTGCCCAGGCAGTGGATGCCGTCCGCGGCGGGAGAGCCGATGATGACGTTCTTCAGGACGGTGCCCGCGGCCAGTTCCAGGATCGGCCCCTGGTCCTCGTCCTGGCTACCGCTGCCCAGGTCACCGGTGCCGTAGAGGCGCTTCATCCCGTAGTCCTTGGTGCCGGAGACCGAGATGGTGGAGGAGACCGCCTGGCTGCCGTTCGCGGTGGGCCAGGTGGCGGCGCTTGCCGGAGACAGGGAGCTTTCCGCCATGATCATGACACCCGAGAGGCCAAGTGCGGCCAGCGTGCCGGTGAGTGCGCGCCGACGAGCGCGCGAGGGTGCTGGTGAAGTCATGTCCCGATGCCTTCTTCCAGATGGGAGTGGTCAGAGCTTCCCGGCGCCCGCGCCGGAGGTCACCGAGGCGACGACCGTCGAGGCCGCTTCGGCGGTGTAGCTGTAGGGCGGGGTGGTGAGGGTGCCCACCTGAGAGATCTCGGTGGCGGCTCCGCCGAGATCGTTGCCGCGCAGGTTGGCGTAACCGTCCACGTCGCTGTCGCGGCTCGTGGTGACGGCGACCTTCGTGGAGCGGAAGACGTTGTTCTCGACGAGCATCTGCGCACCCATGCGCGAATGGACGGCCGTCTCGGCCCCGACGACGTAGTTGTCGTAGAAGTGGCCGGTGCCGAAGCGCAGGCTGGGGATGCGCGAGTAGACGTTGCTGAAGTAGTTGTGGTGGTACGTCACCCGCAGATGCCCGGTGTCCTCGCTCGCGTTGTTGTCGCTGTGGCCGACGAGCGAACCCTTGTAGTGGTCCTTGAAGGTGTTCCAGGACACGGTGACGTAGTCGGAGCCGTGATTGATGTCGAGCAGGCCGTCGTAGTAGTCCTTGTCGTGGTCGCGGTCCGCCGAGAACGAGTTGTGGTCGATCCACACCTTCGTCGACGCCTGCACGGTGATGCCGTCGGCGGGCGCGACCGGCTTGCTGATGTTCAGGTTGCGGACGACGACATTGGTCACCTTCTTCAGGCGCAGTCCGCCGCCGGTGAACCCGGACGACGAACCGACGCCCAGGACCGTGGTGTTGGAGCCGATGTCGACCTGACCGCTCAGCGGGATCAGTCCGTTGACCTTGATCACCTTGGCCGCGTCACCGGTGACGGCCGTCTTGAAGGCGTCGAGCGTGCTGACGGTGACGGCGGTCGCGCTGCCACCGCCGGTGGTCCCTGCGCCGAAGCCGACCGGGGAGGTCTCGGCGGCTCCCGCGGACTGCGGCAGCACGAGTGCCGTGGTGAAGGCCAGGGCGGCTGTCGCCGTCGCCGTCAGGACCAGTCGGCGGGAGTGCCTTTGTGGGGGGCGAGTACGCATGCGGGTGTGTCCCTTCGGGATGTCCGTGGGGGTCATGTACTCGAACGTTGGACTTCATGTTGAACAGCACGTGGCGCGCGGCAACACTCGTACGGGGATTCACTGGCCCTGGTGCGGCTACTTGCCCAGGTGGTGCGGCTCGAAGATCTGGTGTCTCGTATACGAGATGTCACACGCGAGTCACGCTGCTGAACGGGAAACGTAAGGGGCAAGCGCTTTCTAGTCAACGCTTCACACAGAAGACATCCGGCCAACTCCCGTACCACGCGGGTGCCCGCACCGCCGTGAAACGTGCTGACACGGCGGTGAGCCCAGGTTTACGCGGTCGGCTTCGCCTTCCCCTGAGCGGCCTTCAGGTCGGCAAGGAGCTCGGCCTGCCCCGCCAGGACTCCGGAGAGGATGGTCCGCGCGACCCTGAGCAGCTCCGCCACGTGCGGGCTGGTCAGGGAGTAGTACACGGTCGAGCCCTCCTTGCGGGTGACGACCAGGTTCGCCCGCCGCAGCACGGCCAGCTGCTGGGACAGGTGCGCTGGCTCGATCCCCACCTCGGGCAGCATCTCCGCCACCGCGTGCTCGCGCTCGCTCAGCAGCTCGAGGACTCGGATGCGGGCCGGATGCCCGAGCGTCTTGAAGAACTCGGCCTTCAGTTGGTACAGCGGCGTACTCATGCTGCCGCCCCCTCTCCGACGCACCGGCACGGCCGTACCGACCACTCCTCGGCGCGTCGCACCCGCCCACTTGTCACACCCATGCGGACCATCCTCGCCCGTCCGACCGGCAGGACCCAATTCGCGTCCGCCCGCCGCACCCCCGGTCAGACGGGCCAGTCGGCGGTGCGCCACTGCTGCCGATCCTCACCGTCACCGTCATCGTGCTCGGCGTGATGAGCCGCGAGCGCGGAGGCCAGATCCAGGTGCACCGTGACGGGCGGGCACGAAGCGTCCGGGACGAGCGAGCCGTCGGCGGGAATCGCGGCCAGTTCAAGGACGCGTCCGTGCTCCGCCAACAGCCGGGCCGCCTCGCTGATGGCGAACTGTCCCTCCGTGGACCAGCCACGCAGCTCGGTCAGGTCGACGAGGACGGGTCCGGCACCCCGGGCGAGGACCCAGCCGATGGCGCCGGTGAACCGGCGCGCTGCGTCGCGGCCGAGGTATCCGGCGACGGAAAGGACGCCCAGGTCCTGGTGCGCGGTGTAGCGCCACTCAATGGTCATGTCGTCAACTACCTCGGGCTGAAGCCCGGGGCTTGTAAGTCCTGTCCGCCACTGGCTGTGGCGTCTGGCCTACGTCCTACACCTTGACGGTGTTGGGGCGGTTGACTGCGCCCCGCTGCCACACAGCCTCGCCACGGTGGGCGATGTTGCGGGAGCCGTTGCGGTCCGCGTGCATCACCACTCCGCAGGAGCGGCACGCGAACCAGGCCTGGGACACCCGGTTGGTGCGGTGGGTGTGCCAGCACTCGGAGCACTGGCGGGAGGTGTTGCGCGGGTCGACGAAGACCACGGGCACACCTGCCCGCCGTGCTTTGTACTCGACGAACGCGCCGAGCTGGGCGAAGGCCCACGAGTGCAGCCGGTACCGCTGTTCCTTCTTGGCCGTGACCCTCTGCCGGATGCCCTTCAGCTCTTCCAGGGCGACCCCGTGCGAGGTGCGTTCAGCGGTCTTGACGATTGTCTTGGCGATGTGGTGGTTGGTGTCGGCGGCGAACCGGGCCTCGCGGCGGCGGATGCCTTTCAGCCTGCGCTTGGCGCTTTTGGTGCCCTTGGCCTGCAACTTCTGGCGCAGGCGGTTCATGCGCCGCCGGTAGCGGTTCACCTTCCGCCCGGACATGATCTTTCCGTCCGACGTGGTGGCGATGTTGACGATGCCGAGGTCCACGCCGAGGAAGCCGTCAGGCTCATACGCTGCGGGTTCGGGCAGGTCGATGGTGGCGACGAGATAGAGCGTCCCGTCACGCAGCATCAGGTCGGACTCGCCCTTGCGGTACTGGAGCATCTTCAGTGCCTCGGGCGAGCACACGAACGGCACGCCCTTGATCCGGCCCGCGACGGTCCAGATGGAGACGGTCTTCTCGTCCAGGTTCCAGGTAAGGCACCGGTCGTCGAACGGCTGGGCCGCGTCCTCGCGGAAGACGATCGGCTTGGACTCCGCTTTGCGCCTGGCCTTGCCGGTCAGGTGGCCGGCCTTGATGTTCCCGGCCATCGTCGCGTAGGCGTCCACGACCTTCTTCACCACTCGCACCGCCGGTTGCGCCGACAGATCGAAGGTGGCTTTGAGGTCGTAGTACACCTCGTCCTGCAACTCGTTGCGGCGCTTGAGGCCCTTGTCGAACGCCACCGTGGAGACCCAGTTGGCACCCCGGTTGCAGGCACGCAGGGTCGCGGCCAGCGTGTCGGCGTCATAAGCCGACCGGGGCCGCAATTTCACCTGCGCAACAATCTTCACACAGATCACCGTAGTAAGCCCGAACGGAGCAGGTCAACTCCGGGGCGCCCTGGGGGCTTTGTGCTACGCAGCGGTCCTGCGGCGCTCCGCGCCGCAGGACCGAGGAAGCCATTCCTCCCCAGCCTGAAGACCGGGGCATCCTGGCTAGATGCGGGTGAACTTCCTTGCGCGGTCCGCCCCTTCACAGGGGCAGGGTGATCCAGATGCTCTTGCCTTGGCCGATGATCACGGCGTAGACGAGGTCGAGGACGAGCGTGGCGACGGCGGTGAGGACGAGGATCAACGCGTCGGAGCGGGTGGCCCTCGCCATCGCCCGGAGCGAGCCGACCTCGACCATGCGGATCGCCGTGGCCAGCAGGACGCCCGCGAGGGCGGCGAGCGGGATCCTGGCCACCAGCGGGGCGGCAGCGAAGACGATCACCGCGAGGATCGCGGCGTGTGTGAGTGCGGCGAGCCGGGAACTCGCGCCCGTACGGACGTTGACCGCGGTGCGCGCGATCGCTCCCGTCGCGGGTACGCCGCCGAACAGCGGTGCCGCGATGTTGGCCAGGCCCTGGCCGAACAACTCCCGGTCCGGATCGTGCTTCTGACCGACCGTCATGCCATCCGCCACGGAGGCCGAGAGCAGCGACTCCAGAGCGGCCAGGGCTGCCACCGCCACGGCGGGGGCGAGCAGCGAGCCGAGCGAGCTCACGTCGAGGAAGCCGAGCGAGGGAGCGGGCAGCCCGGACGGGAGCGCGCCGATCGGCGTGGCCGCGTGGAGCCCGGCGAGCTGGGCCACGATCGTGGCCGCGACCACCGCGATGATGGAGAAGGGGAGAGTCGGCCGCCGGCGGGCTCCCACCAGCATGACGAGGGCCACGGCGGCCGCGATGGCAACGGCCGTCCAGTTCGGATGCCGGGCGAACTCCTCGACGGCACGCCAGGTGACCACCAGGGCGCGGTCGCCATCGGGCTTGGCCACGCCCAGCGCGTTCGGCACCTGCTGCAACCCGATCACGCAGGCGATGCCCAGCGTGAAGCCCTCGACGACCGGCGCGGGCACGTACTGCATGTATTTGCCGGCCTTGAGCGCAGCCAGGGCGAGCAGCATCAGGCCCGCCATCAACCCGACGGTCAGGACGCCCGTCGGCCCGTGTGCGGCGACGATCGGCACCAGCACCACGGTCATCGCACCGGTCGGCCCGGACACCTGCAGGTTCGATCCACCGAAGACCGCGGCGAGCGATCCGGCGACGACCGCGGTCGCCAGACCCGCCTCGGCGCCGAGACCGGAGGAGACCCCGAAGCCCAGGGCGAGGGGCAGCGCGACGATGGCCACGGTGAGGCCGGCGAGCAGATCCCGTCGTGGGGCGCGTCCCATTTCCGCCAGGTCGGCGCGGGCAGGCAGCAGCGTGGTGATCCGGGTCCAGGCCCGGTCGAACGCCGGGGTCATCGCGTGGTGACCTCGGCTTCTCGCAGTTCGGCCAGCAGCTCGTTGCGGCCGGCGAGCATCTCGGTCAGGATCCTCCGGGCCGCCCGCATGAGGTCCGCGACATCTCCGCCGGCCAGTTCGTAGACCACCGTGGAGCCGTCGCGCGTCGAGGTGACGATGCCGGAGCGGCGCAGCACCGCCAGTTGCTGCGACAGGCCGGACGGCTCCACTTCGATCGCGGCCAGCAGCTCCCGTACCGGCGTCGGTCCTTCCTGCAGGAGCTCCAGGACCCGTATGCGTACGGGATGCCCCAGCATCCGGAAGAACTCGGCCTTGGCCTGGTACAGCGGAACCGACACGACCTCTCGACCTCCCCACTCGAGCACCTGCTCGGAGCACGCGGACGCTGCGCCCCGGCCACCTGCGACTGCAGCCAACACAGCATCTAATCAATTGCGAAATTTTGCAATTCCGCATCTGCCGACGATCCTGGTGCTCCACACAGGGATCGAGGAGCAGCGGTGAGCGAGACGAAGGACAGCAACGGAAACCTCCTGGCGGACGGCGACTCCGTCACGGTGATCAAGGACCTGAAGGTCAAGGGCACCTCGGAGACCCTCAAGCGCGGGACGCTGGTGAAGAACATCCGGCTGACCGGCAAGCCCGACGAGATCGAGTGCAACACCAAGAAGGTCAAGGGTCTGGTGCTGAAGACCGCCTTCCTGAAGAAGGCATGACATCGGGCCCGACCCGGAAGAGGTCGGGCCCGATGGCGGTACGTCAGCTGAGGCCGAGGGTGGAGAGGGCGGTCGTCCAGTCGGTGATGATGGCGTCCTGGGCGTCGGTGAGCGTGACGGTGCCGGCGCAGACGGCCTTCTTGAGCTTGTTCTCGACCGTGTCCTTGTTGGCGGCGGTCTTCGTGCCGTACTCGGGCTCGGGCCAGAGGTTGAGCTCACTCTTGGGGGAACCGCCGAGTTCGAGCGGGACGAAGTGGTCTTCCTCGTAGTCGGAGGTGGAGGTGTCGGTGTAGCCGTACTCGACGATCTGCTGCTTCTTCAGGGCCGTGGTGTACGAGCTGGAAGGCCGTACGGTCGCGGTCCAGCCGGAGACGCAGATCGTGGAGTCGATGGTGTCCTGGGTGACGTCCGGGTTGAGGTCCCCGGGCTGGCAGCTGGGGTCGGGCAGGGGAAGGTAGTCCTGGCTGCAGGTGGCGGCGTGCGCCGTACCGGCGGTGACGGTGAGCCCGGCGGCGGCAAGGGCCAGCGCGGACAGACTGGTGACGAGGGGACGGGATATGCGGGACATCGTGGGGGTCTCCCGATGTGGTGCCCGGCAGAATTCCGAGCGGTCGTGCGCATGACAGCATCGGGGCCATCTATGCGGGTAGACCCTTTGACTTGACCGGGAGACCCTTGGTTGAAGATTTATCCATGCCCTGACTCCCCCATGTGA
Organism: Streptomyces sp. R41; assembly: GCF_041053055.1. NCBI lineage: Bacteria > Bacillati > Actinomycetota > Actinomycetes > Kitasatosporales > Streptomycetaceae > Streptomyces > Streptomyces sp. R41. The sequence continues at coordinate 10,133,327 of NZ_CP163443.1, read as the reverse complement.
AGTCATGGCCTGGGCTTGGTTGTTGAGGGCGGATGACCTTCGCGTGAGGGCGGTAGTTCAGCGGGCGGGGACCGTCATGTGCCCCAGCCCCCTCACCCGCAGCGGACTTGGCAGCGCCCCGCTGGTCCTGTGGCCGACGGGCCAGTCCCCTGCCGGGCGGGCCGCCGCTCCGGCGTGGCTGACCGCTTGGCGCGTTCCCGAGCGCTGAACCGCCTGGCCCAGCCCCGAACGCCGCCTTCGGCGACCGCAAGTGCCAGCTCATCCACCACGATTTCGACCCGGCACCCGGCTGCGCCGGTTGCGAGCTGGGCGTGACCCTGCACAACGTGCGCAACCAGCCCGGCTATCTGGCCGGGCTCAGCAGTACCGGGGGCTACTTCAGTGCGTACGCGGACACCGCGCGCAGCTTCGGCTGCCTGCGGTCCGACGGCACCTTCGACCACAGCACGAGTTTCGTCGTACGCACCGAGCAGACCCCGCTCTCGGGCGTGTACTACGAGCCGGACGGCAACTGGCTCCTCGGCCAGTTCGCACGCTACCCCGACCGGGCCTTCGGCCCGCCTTCTGCCTCAACTACCCCGCCGTACAGGTGAATTGCCCCCGGAACGGTGCGCGGCACGTCACGGGGTCAGGTGATACGGATCCCCACCGTGCCGCGCTCGCCGCGTCGCAGGCGACTTCCGAAGAGGGTGAGGCGGCCCATGAGGCCGTACTTCCGGGCGATGAGCTGCCGATAGCGGGCGGTCGCGGCCTCGTCGACGATCTCGGCCGTGGCGGGGATCTGGTCGCCGGTCGGCCTGCCCCGCATGTCGCAGGGCCCGACCAGGACGTCCGCCCGGTTGCGGATGCGCTTCACCTTCCCGGTGTCCGCGGCGGTCCAGGCGCCGAGCGCCGCGCCGTCGCGCACCACCCACACCGGCGTCGCGACTCCCGTGCCGTTCTTGCGGTAGGTGGTGATCAGCAGGTACTTGCCCGAACCGAGCGTGTCCAGCGAGGCCTCGTCCATGGCGGAAGTCTAAGCGGCCGGGTCCGGGAACCCGAGGGAGCCCGGACCGCCCGGCTCAGGACAATTGGCCATCGTAGTCCGGCAGCTTGAAGGTGCGCTCGGCGTGGCCCCCGACGAGGTCGGAGGTGTTGTTGCCGACGTTGGCGATGATCGTGTAGCCCAGGGACTCGATCTGCGCCCGCTTGCTGGTCTTGTAGGCGCTGACCTCGTCGAAGAGGTCCGGAAGATCACGCACGTAGAGTCCCGAGACCGGGTAGCCGACGGTCTTCAGGTTCCACTTGGTCTCGCTGGCGATGATGCCCGGGCGTGCGGTGACGAAGAAGATGTCGACGCCCCGGGAGTGCGCGTAGCGGGCGAGCTCCAGGGAGGCCTTGACCGCCGGGGTGGGCAGCTCGTACCAGGGGTGGAAGTCCGTCTCCAGCGTGGTGTTGTCGATGTCGAAGACGAGAGCGAGCTTCTGCCCGTCGGCGTGCGCGGTGCGCTGGTCGACGTAGGGCAGCGCCTGGTCGATGACGGCCTGGACGTCACGCTGCCAGGTGGCGTAGTCGACGTCCTGTGCCGCCGTCGTGCCGGCCACCGCCTGGACCGGGGCCGCGGCGGCGGACCCGGCCGCGGTGACCGTCCCCCCGATGCTCAGCGCCACGACCGCCGAGACCGCGCCTATCCTGCGCCCTACACCGCGTCCTGTCATGCCCGTCCCCTTCTCACGCCGGAGCGGCGAGCGCGCCTCGGCACTCGCCGCGCCTGACATGATCACGCCCACTGATGTACGGATGGCGAAGGAGAAGTTACTACTCGGTAGAGAATCGTGCGGCGGCGATCCTCCGCCCCCTTTTGTGGGGTGGCAGGCTCGGGCGTCCCGTGTGAGCCTGGGCTCGCGGTCGGCGGGCCGCGGTGTCGGCTCAAGGAGAGAGGCTGCTCGGATGGACGCACCGAACATCGTCATCGTCGGCGCTGGATTCGCCGGGGTCGAGGCAGCGCGGGGGCTGGAGCGGACGCTCGCTCCCACAGGCGCCAGGATCACCCTGATCAGCCCGACCGACTACCAGCTCTATCTGCCCCTGCTGCCGCACGTCGCCGCCGGGGTCGTCACCCCGCAGTCCGTCGCGCCCTCGCTGCGCCGGATCCTGCGCCGCACCGAGCTGGTGCCGGGCGGGGTGATCGGCGTGGATCCGGGGTCCAAGATGTGCGTCGTCCGCAAGATCACCGGGGAGGTCGTCGACCTGCCGTACGACTACTTGCTGCTCACCCCCGGCAGCGTGACCCGCACCTTCGACATCCCCGGTCTGCTGGACGAGGCGCGCGGCATGAAGACGCTCGCCCAGGCCGTGTATCTGCGCGACCATGTGATCGCCCAACTCGACCTGGCGGCCGCCACGTTGGACGAGGACGAGCGGGCGGCGCGGTTGCAGTTCGTGGTGGTCGGCGGCGGTTACGCGGGCACCGAGACCGCAGCCTGTCTGCAGCGTCTGACCACCGCGGCGGCGAAGCGCTACCACCCCCGCCTCGACCCCGGCCTCATCAAGTGGCATCTGATCGACGTCGCCCCCAAGTTGCTGCCGGAGCTCGGCGACAGACTGGGGGCGAGCGCGCTTCGTATGCTGAGCGAACGCGGGGTGCAGATCTCCCTGAAGACGTCCGTCGCTTCCGTCACCGGGGACAAGGTCACTCTCACCGACGGCCGGGTGCTGCCCTCGCGGACGCTGGTGTGGACGGCCGGCGTCGCGGCGAGCCCGCTCGTCGACTCGCTGGGTGCGGAGACCGTGCGCGGCCGGATCCTCGCGGAACCCGACTTCAAGGTGCCGGGCCTGGACGGCGTGTTCGCACTGGGCGACGCGGCGGCCGTGCCCAACCTGGCCAAGGACGACGGCTCGTACTGTCCTCCAACCGCCCAGCACGCCGCCCGGCAGGGCAGGCACGCCGCCAAGAACCTGACGGCGCTGCTGCGCGGGCAGCCCACGACGCCGTACCGGCACAAGGACCTCGGTCTGGTGGTCGACCTCGGCGGCCACGACGCGGTGTCCAAGCCGCTCGGTGTCGGCCTCAAGGGCGTGGCCGCGCAGGTCGTGGCCCGCGGATACCACCTGTACGCGCTGCGCACCGGCGCGGCCCGGTTCCGTACCAGCGCCAACTGGTTGCTCAACGCGGTCGCGGGCGACGACTTCGTCCGCACCGGGTTCCTCGCCGACAAGAAGGGCACCCTGCGGGACTTCGAGCACACCGACGTCTACCTCACTCCGGAGGAGGTGGCCGCCCGCACGCGCGCGTGACGCTCGCGCCACAGCGCCCCGCACGCGCCTAACGCCCGGCGGCGGCGCTCCGCAGCAGGGCGAGGTAGCGGCGGCCGAAGAGGTAGGCGTCTCCCGGCCAGCGGGCCGAAAGGTAGTGGCCGTCCTGGACGACGAAGGCGTGCGTGTCGTCGGTGGCGGTGCCGCGCCGCGTCAGCGTGCGGGGGCCTCGTTCGAACTGCGTGTCCGGGTCGGCGATGGCCGCCCTGACCTCGTCCTCGACGTAGGCGGGGTAGGTGCGGTAGTAGCGGCCGAGGCGCCAGGCGGTGGTGAAGTAGGCCGTGCGTTCCATGTACTTGGGCAGGCAGGTGGTACGCCGGCCGGCCAGGACGCTGCGGCCCGTCGCGGTGTCCCGGGCGCGGGCGAGGACGAGGACACCGTGGCAGATCGCGCCGACGGGCCGCTCCAGGGCCCAGAAGCGCGCGATCCGCTGCCGCAACTCCGACGAGCCGAGGTACTGCCGCATGCCGGGCGCGTGCCCGCCGGGCAGCAGCAGGCCGTCGAACTCCTCGACGTCCACGTCCGCCCAGGAAACGGTGGCGTGGAACTCGTCAGCCTCGGTGAGCTCCTGGTAGAACCGCCGGGGTTCCGCCTCGGCGCCGAGCTGCCCGAAGAGCACGCCCGTCAGCAGCTTCGGGTCCGCCTCCGGCCGCGTGCGGGCCCGCTCGGTCGCGAAGACGACCTCGTGGCCCGCCTCCGTCAAAATCCGCCAGGGTACGGCCACTTCGGTGACGTCGAAATCGCGGTCCGGAACCGGAATCAGCACGCGCATGTCGCCCATCATGGCAGGGCGGTCGGTCAAGTTACCCGGCGGTGAACGCGCGGGCGCGGGCGCACGTATGAGGGGAAGGGCTCTCGACCGGGGCCCTCGGCGGTGGTGACGCCGCGCCGTTCGGCTTCGGGAGCCCATGGATGAGGCACGCACGACGACGGATCGTCCGACGGGGGGCGCGACTCGCGGCCGTCGGCGGACTGCTCTGCGGAGGGCTGATGGTGACGCACGCGATGGCGAGCGAGCCGTCCGGCACGTCGCGTGCCACGGGAAGTTCGGCACAGGCCGCGGCCGGCACAGGCTCCGAACTGGTCTCACGTCTCGGCACCTCGCGTACCGCCGGCAGCTGGATCGCCTCCGACGGGCGCCCGGTCGTCGCGGTGACCGACACGGCCGCGGCCGCCGAGGTGAAGGAGGCCGGTGCCCGCGCCAAGGTCGTGCGGCACAGTATGGCCGATCTCAAGTCCGCGACGGCGAGCCTGAGTTCAGCACCCAGGGTGGCGGGTACCGCCTGGGCCGTGGACTACACGAAGAACGAGGTGGTGGTGCAGGCCGACAGCACGGTCTCCTCCTCCGACTGGTCGCGCATGACGAAGCTGGCCGACGGCATCGGCGACTCCGTGCGCATGCAGCGCACCCAGGGCACGTTCACCACGCGGCTGAACGGCGCGCAGCCGATCTTCTCGACGGGCGGGCGCTGTTCGGCGGGCTTCAATGTGACCAACGGGCAGAGTGAGTTCATCCTCACGGCCGGGCACTGCGGTCCTGCCGGGTCCGTCTGGTTCGCCGACAACCAGGGCTCGAAGCAGGTGGGCCGGACCGTCACCACGGCGTTCCCCGGCAGCGACTTCTCCCTCGTGCAGTACGACAACGGTCAGCAGACCACGGCGGGGGCGAATGTCGTGGCCATCGGTGGCGGAAACGGCGTACGGATCACGGGCGCCGCCGATCCCACCGTCGGCCAGCGGGTCTTCCGCAGCGGCAGCACCAGTGGGCTGCACGACGGGAAGGTGACGGCGCTCAACGCGACGGTCAACTATCCGGAGGGCACGGTCACCGGGCTCGTCGAGACCACGGTGTGCGCCGAACCCGGCGACAGCGGCGGCCCGTTGTTCTCCGAGGGCATCGCGCTCGGGGTGACCTCGGGAGGCAACGGGGACTGCACGTCAGGCGGTACGACATTCTTCCAGCCGGTCACCAAGGCCCTGACTGCGCTGGGTGTGCAGCTCGCGGGACAGCCGCAGGCCTCCGCCAGTTCCCCGGCTCAGGCCTCCCCCGCGCCGTCGGTCTCGGCCTCGCAGGGAGCCGCGGTCGCGCCGGGCTCCGCCGCACCGGGCGCTGTCGAGCCGGTGGGGACGACCGGAGACGCCGAGACGCTCGTCTCCCGGCTCACGAACCCGAGGAACGTCGGCCCTGGACTGCTGGTCGTCGCGGGAAGTCTGATCGCGCTGGTGGCGACGCGCTATATCCGTACGGAACAGGACCGCAAGGCCTATCGACGGCAGTATTCGCAGAGTTGGGGCTGAGCTATCGAGGACGGCGGCTCATCGGGGCCCGGAGAGCGGAGGCTGAGCCCCGGAGCGTCACGCCGCCAGGTGAGCGAGCGTCGTCAGGTCGCCCGGGTCGGGTGACTGTCGTCACGCCGCCTGGGTGGGTGACTGCGGAGAGGCTTCCGACCACTCCAGGACGAGCCGCTGGTACTCCCGCCGCTCCTCCATGCTCAGCGTCCCGCCGGCCCGGAACCAGAGGGCCCGGATCTCCTCGTTGACCTCGGCGGCGGAGCGCTCGGAGTCGGCTTCAGGAGTGGTGGACATGGTGTGAAGCATACGGGCCTTGGCGTGAAGACGATGTGAGTAAAGGTACGCCGGACGACATTACGGACCGTGAAGCTCATCACTTACACGTCCGCGGTCCCCAGCACCAGTACCTGGATCGCCAACACCGCGGCCCCGCGCGCCCAGTCATGGAAGTCAGACACCTTCGTCTCCAGGTTGACCGGATCCGCCAGTGGATGCCGGTTCGCGCGGATGGTCTCCTCGACGAGCGGGCCCGCCACGTCGACGAGGCCGACACCCTCTCCGGCGAGGAGGATCTTCTGGGGCATGGCGAAGTTGGCGATCTGCGCGACGAGGGTGCCGAGCGCGTGCGCCGCGTCGTCGACGACGCGGGAGGCCATGGGGTGGCCCTCGGCGGCGAGGGCGAGGATCTCCTCGTACGTCATGTCGTGGCCGGTCGCGGCACGGACCTGGTAGCGGATGCTGGGAATGGTGAGCAGGGAGATGGCGCTGCCGCGCTCACCCTCGGGGGTGAGCGGACCGTTGGGGTTCACCATCCAGCGGCAGCCGACGCCCCGGCCGTCCTCGGCGGAGGCGACCCGGCTGCCGCCGAGGACGAGGCCGTAGCCAAGTCCGGCGCCGATGGTGAGGACCGCGAAGCGGTCGAGACCGCGACCGGCACCGAACCAGATCTCGGCCTCGACCAGGGCGGCGACGTCGTTCTCGAGGACCGCGGGCAACCCGGTGCGTTCCTCGACGAGTTGGGCGAGCGGGACTTCGTGCCAGTCGAGGAAGGCCGACTCGGCAACGAGGGCCCGCTTCTCGACCCGGCCGCCCACGCCGATGCCGATTCCGGCCAGCGCGGGAAAGTCGCGCGTGAACTCGTCCGTCATCTCCCGTAGCAGGTCGGCCACTTGGTCCGGGTCGTGCGTGGTGAGCGGACGGTCGTGCCGCGCCACGATGTCGCTCCTGAGGGTCGTGACGACGCCGTAGACCATGTCCTCGGTGATCTTGAACCCCGCGAAGGAACGGGACTCGGCGACGATGTCGAGGGGTTGTGAGGGCCGCCCCTGACGCACCTCGGGGGGCACGGGGTCCTCGGCCGCCTCGACGAGCAGGCCCGATTCGATCAGCGGCTTGGTCAGCCGGGTGAGACTGCCCGCCGAGAGGTCCAGCCGGCGCGCGATCTCGCTGCGCGACAGCGGGCCGTGGACGAGCACCTCGATCGCCACCGCACGTTCCCCCGGACTCAGCGGCAGCCAGCTGGCGGCAAGTGTGGTCATGACCGTCAGACTCCCACAAGATTTTCTTTTGCGTTGGAAGTAATAACGCCACTCTATGCCTCGATCCTGCCATTGAGAAGATGTGTGCACGACTCTTGACGCCAGGATTCTTTCGCGTCAAAAGTAAGTGACCCGAGGACGAGCCGCAGCCGAGGGAGTCTCCCGATGACCGTCGCCTCCAGCCCTCCATCGCGTCTGCCACTGCGCGGCGCCGAGAGGGCACAGACCGAGCCGAAGAGCCGTAGGGCCCGAGCACGTGAGGGCCAGGGCGACGGGCCCCTCGCGGCCCTGTTCATCGCCCCGGCCATGCTGGGCTTCCTGGTGTTCCTGCTCTGGCCGACGCTGCGGGGCATCTACCTGAGCTTCACCCGCTTCAATCTGCTCACTCCCGCGCGATGGGTCGGCCTCGACAACTACACACGCATGGTCAACGACCCCATCTTCTGGGACTCGTTGAAGGTCACGGTCGAGTACGTGTTCATCAACATCGGCGTGCAGACGGTCTCGGCCCTCGCCATCGCCGTGCTGCTCCAGCGGCTCACCCAGTCGGCGGTGCTGCGCGGAATCGTGCTGACGCCGTATCTGATGTCGAACGTGGTCGCGGGCATCGTCTGGCTCTGGATGCTCGACACCCAGCTCGGTATCGGCAACGAGATCCTCCAGGGCCTCGGCTTCGACCGCATCCCGTTCCTGGCGGACGAGACCTGGGCGATCCCGACGATCGCTCTGATCAACGTGTGGCGGCACGTCGGCTATACCGCGCTGCTGCTCTTCGCGGGTCTGCAGGCGATCCCGAACGACATGTACGAGGCGGCCAAGGTCGACGGGGCGAGCGAGTGGCGGATGTTCTGGCGGATCACCATGCCGCTGCTGCGGCCGGTGCTCGCGGTCGTTCTGATCATGACGGTGATCGGTTCGTTCCAGGTGTTCGACACAGTCGCGGTAACGACCGCGGGCGGTCCCGCCAACGCGACCAACGTGCTCCAGTACTACATCTACGGCTCGGCTTTCGGCCGCTTCCAGTTCGGCTACGCCTCGGCGATGTCCGTCGCCCTGCTGGTCGTGCTCAGCGCGATCACCTTCGTCCAGTACCGGCTCACCCAGGCCGGCCACACCGACCTCGGCTGAGCGGGAGGAGTCGCCATGGCTGCCGTGACAACGACGACCCGTGTACGACCGATCCGGCGCAGGCCTTCCCTCGGGCGGGCCGCGGCGTGGACGGTGATGGCCGCGATCGTGCTGATCACCCTGCTGCCGTTCTACTGGATCCTGCGCACCGCGCTCTCCTCCAACGCGGCGCTCACCGCCGACCCCGGCAATCCCCTGCCCGTGGACTTCACCGGCGGCGGCTTCGCACGGGCCCTGGGCGTCCAGTCCACCAAGGAGGCGATCGCGCAGGGCGGTTCGGGCGGAGGCCTTAAGTTCTGGCGCTATCTGCTCAACTCGGTGATCGTTTCGACGCTGATCACCGTCTGCCAGATCTTCTTCTCCTCGATGGCCGCGTACGCCTTCGCGCGACTGAGGTGGCGCGGCCGGGACAAGGTGTTCGGGCTGTTCCTGGCCGGGCTCATGGTGCCGGCGATCTTCACCCTGCTGCCGAACTTCGTGCTGATCAAGCAACTCGGCCTGGTGGACACACTGTTGGGAATCGCCCTGCCGACGATGTTCATGACTCCGTTCGCGGTGTTCTTCCTGCGGCAGTTCTTCATGAACGTGCCGCGCGAGGTCGAGGAGGCGGCCCTGCTCGACGGCGCCGGGAAGGTGCGGATCTTCTTCCGGGTGCTGCTGCCGATGGCGTCCACGCCGGTTCTCACCCTGGCCGTCCTGACGTACATCACCTCCTGGAACGACTACTTCTGGCCGCTGATGGTGTCGTACAGCGACAGCTCGCGTGTGCTCACCGTGGCGCTGGCCGTCTTCCGGGCGCAGACCCCGCAGACCGGCACGGACTGGTCGGGGCTGATGGCGGCGACGCTCATCGCGGCGCTTCCGATGCTTGTTCTCTTCGGCCTCTTCGCGCGGCGCATCGTCGGCTCCATCGGCTTCACCGGGATCAAGTAAGGGGACAGGAATGCGATTTCGTACGGTCGTGGCGCTGACCGGAGCGCTGGCGCTGTCCCTGGTGAGCGGGTGCGCGAAGGGCGGCTCGGCGGGTTCGTCCGCGAACACGGTGACGTACTGGCTGTGGGACGCCAACCAGCTGCCCGCCTACCAGGCGTGCGCGAAGGGCTTCGAGAAGGAGAACCCGGGTCTGCACGTCAAGATCACCCAGATGGGCTGGAACGACTACTGGACCAAGCTCACCGCGAGCTTCATCGCCGGCACCCAGCCGGACGTGTTCACCGACCACATCCAGAAGTTCGGCCAGTTCGCCGACCTCAAGGTTCTGGAGCCACTGGACGGCCTGGACATCGACGACTCCGCCTACCAGTCCGGGCTCGCCGCCAACTGGACCGGCCAGGACGGCCACCGCTACGGCGCCCCGAAGGACTGGGACACCGTCGCCCTCTTCTACAACCGGAAGATGGCCAGGGCGGCCGGAATCTCCGCCGGACGACTCAACAGCCTCTCCTGGAACCCGAAGGACGGCGGCACCTTCGAGAAAGCCATCGCGCATCTCACCGTCGACCAGAACGGCAGGCGGGGCGACGAACCCGGCTTCGACAAGCACCACGTCAAGGTGTACGGGCTGGCCACCGGCGGCGCGGGCGACGGCGACGGCCAGACCCAGTGGAGCCCCTTCACGGGCTCCGCCGGCTGGACCTATACGGACAAGAAGCGGTGGGGCACCACCTACCACTACGACAGCAAGACCTTCCAGTCCGTCGTCCAGTGGTACTTCGGCCTGGCGAAGAAGGGATATCTGGCGCCCTTCACGGACTACAGCGAGGGCGCCAACCCGGCCAACGCACAGCTCGCCTCCGGCAAGGCGGCGGCAGCCTTCGACGGTGCCTGGATGATCTCCACGTACTACGGGGCCAAGGGCCTCGATGTCGGCACCGCCTTCACCCCCGTCGGCCCCACCGGCAAACGCTCGACCATGATGAACGGCCTCGCCGACTCGATCACCAAGAACGCCCGCGACAAGAAGGGCGCGAAGAAGTGGGTGGCGTATCTGGCCTCGGACGCGTGCCAGAAGACGGTCGGCTCCTACGGGATCGTCTTCCCCGCGACACCCGACGGCACGAAGGCCGCGGTCGCCGCCTACAAGAAGAAGGGTATCGACGTCACGGCCTTCACCCGGCCGGTCGCCGACAAGAAGGACTTCACGACCTTCTCCTACCCGATCACCAACTACGCGGCGGACGTCTACGCGCTGATGCATCCCGCGATGCAGGACGTCTTCGCCAATGACGCGCCGGTCAGCGGGCTGAGCAGGACCAACAGCCAGATCAATCTCATTCTCGACCAGTGAAGGATGCTGTCTCCATGACGTTCTCTCTCGGCATCGTCGGCGCCGGGCAGTTCTCCGGCCAGTTCGCCAAGCTGTTCCTCGCCCATCCAGGCGTCGGCGATGTCCACGTCACCGATCTGCTCCCCGAGCGCGCCGACGAACTGGCGGCCGCCGAAGGGCTGTCGGGCACCTTTCCCTCGTACGAGGCGATGCTGGAGTCGCCGGCGGTGGACGCCGTCGCGATCTTCACCCAGCGCTGGACCCATGGGCCATTGGTGCTCCAGGGGCTGAACGCCGGTAAGCATGTGTACTCGGCGGTGCCGATGGCGATCAGTACGCAGGAGATCGCGGCGATCATCGACACCGTACGGGCGACCGGGCTGACGTACATGATGGGCGAGACCAGCCAGTACAACCCGGCGACGGTCCATGCCCGCAACCAGATCGCCGAGGGCGCCTTCGGACGGCTCTTCTACGCCGAGGGCGACTACGTCCACGACATGGATCTCGGGTTCTACGAGGCGTACCAGTACAGCGGCGGAGAGAACTGGAAGGCGACCGCCAGCTATCCCCCGCTGCTGTACCCGACGCACTCGGTGGGCGGGGTGCTCGGGGCGTGGCGGACGCACGCGGTGAGCGTCTCCGCGATCGGGGTGCGCGACGAGCGCGGGGACGGCGTGTTCGACAAGGAGATCAGCCAGTTCGGCAATGACTTCTCCAATGCCACCGCGCTGTTCGAGGTGGCGGGCGGCGGCTCGTTCCGTACCAACGAGTTCCGCCGCGTCGGCTATCCCTCGCACATCAGGGAGTCACGATTCCGGTTCTTCGGCACGGACGCCAGCATGGAGCAGCTCGCGACGGTGAGTTTCTGGCAGGACAAGAAGGGGGTGAAGGACATCACCGAACTGCTGGAGCCCAAGCCGACACTGGCGCCCGACGACCCGTCGCTCCAGCACATCGCGCCCGCGCTGCGGGCCGCCTTCACGTCCGGATCGGCGCCGGTGCACGACCGGGCGCGGCTGCCCCGGGAGTTCGACCAGCTCCACAACGGGCACGAGGGCAGCCACCACTTCCTGGTGGACGACTTCGTGACCGCGGTCAACACCCGGACAGTGCCGTCGGTGAACGCGTGGGTCGCGGCCCGCTACACCCTGCCGGGCATCGTCGCGCACGAGTCGGCGCGGCAGGGCGGGGTCAGGCTGGAGATCCCGGACTTCGGGGACGCTCCGGAGGCGTAACGTTTCGGCCCGTTGGGGAGCCGGGCGCCGTCAGGTGCCCGGCTTGCGGCCGTACACGAACACGTCGTCGCCGGTCTTCAGCAGCGACCAGTACTTCTTCGCGGTGGCCGTGGTCATGTTGACGCAGCCGTGCGAGCCGGGCGGGTTCCACATGCTGACGCCGACCGAGTGGAAGGCCTGGCCGCCGTCGAAGAACTGGCTGTAGGGCATGGGCACGTTGTAGATGGTCGAGACGTGGTCGATGTCCCGCCAGTAGATCTTCTTCAGGCCGGTACGGGTCTCGTATCCGTCACGCCCGGTGCGGACCGGCACCGGCCCGTAGACGAGGGTGCTGCCGTCCTGGATCCAGCTGAGCTGGAGCGTCAGGTTGACGCAGGCGATGCGGCCCTTGTTGACCGGGCACGTGCCGTTCCTGTTGGGGTTGCTGCCGACGGCCTTCTGCTTGTTCATCAGGTCCATCACGCCCCACGTGACGGGTCCCGCGTACCCGATGTTCGGGGTGATGCCGTGCTTGGTCTGGAAGGCCTGGATCGCCTGGCAGTCGGCGGAGGACTGCCGTCCGTCGACCGGTCGGCCGAGGAACTTCTCCACCTGCTTCTGATACGGGCCGGTCTGTGTCGTACAGCTCGCGGCCTGCGCGGGCGTCGTGCCCAGCGCGAGGGTCAGCGGTGCGACCAGTCCGGTGATCCCGAGCGCGACGGCGCCTCGTCTGCGTATGTCCCCCATGGCGGGCCTTCCCTCTCATGCTTCTCGCGTTTCCTGCCTGGTAGACCCGCGTCGGGGGGTGTGCGTTGTACGGGTGATCGGGCTGCGACCAAACGGTGACATTCACCGGCCGGCCGCGCGGATTCCTCCACGCGGCTACCGCAGCAGCGCCACGGCCCGCGTGAGCACGTCCGGCGTGGCCGTGAACGGCAGACGCAGATGGTGGGCCAGGGTCGCGCGGTCGGCGGCGAACAACGGGCCGGGCGAGACCGCGAGACCCCGAGCCGCGGCGCGCGCCGCCAGCTCCGTCGCCGTCGTGGTCGGACCGAGGTGCAGCCAGATCGACAGCCCGCCGTTCGGCACGGTGAAGGTCCATCCGGCCTCCGTCTCCGCGAGGAGTCCGGCCAGATGGTCGCGCTGAGCCCGAAGGCGGGTCCGGCGGTCGGCGAGGACCTCGTCCAGGCCGTCACCGAACAGCTCGGCGGCGATCAGCTGCTCCAGCGGCGGCGGCGACAACTGCGGCTGCAGCGGATTGCGCACCAGCTCGCGTACGAGGTCCCCGCCCGCCCGGATCCAGCCGACCCGCAGGCCGCTCCACAGCACCTTGCTCGCCGAGCCGATCTGGATCACTCGTGCTCCGCGGAGATGGGGCCCCGGTCGGGGCGGCGTCCGCAGGTCCAGGTCGCGCATGGTCTCGTCGACGACGACGGTCAGCGCGTGGCGCTCGGCGAGGGCGCCGACCGCGGCCCGGGTCGGGGCGGTCATGTGCGCACCGGTGGGGTTGTGGAAGTCGGGGATGAGATAGGCGAGTTGGGGCCCCTGTCCGCGTACGGCCTCGGCGAGACGCTCCGTGTCCCAGCCGTGCGCGGCCGTCACCGGGACGGGCAGCAGGCGGGCCCGGCGCCGTCGGAGGATGGCGAGCGCCCCCGGATAGGTGGGGCTCTCCACCACGACCGGCGCTCTGCGATCGGTGTGCAGGTGGTCGAGGAGCAGCGTCAGCGCGGCCTGCGCGCCCGAGGTGACGAGGATCTGCTCGGGGCGGGTTGCCAGGCCCGAGCGTGTGTACCGCTCGGCGAGGAGCTCACGCAGGTGGGGCAACCCCGGTGTCGCCACCCCCGAGTCGACCAGCAGGGCCGCGCTGCGCTCGACGGCCCGGCCCAGTGCGGCGAGGTAGGCCTCGTGGGGCGCCGCCGTGACGGCGAGCGTCAGGTCGAGGTCCGCGTCACCCGATCCGCCCCGGTCCAGTGACCACGGTGTGGTGCGCTCGGTGAGACGCGCGGGAAGCCGTACGACACTGCCGCTGCCGTGCCGGGTGTGCAGCCAGCCGTCGTCCCGCAGCAGGGTGAGGGCGGTGACGACGGTGCCGCGGCTGAGGTCGAGGGTGCGGGCGAGTTCCCGCTCGGAGGGCAGCCGGGTTCCGGCGGGGAGACGGCCGTCGACCACCGCCTCGCGTACCGCGGCGGACAGCGACCGCGCGAGCGGCCCCTCTTTCGTGCGCCAGGTGCCGAGCGCGGCGGCGAATCCCCTCTGCATTGGTCCAGTTTCCCTCAAGTGGACCAGGATTTCCGCCGGCCGCCCGCCTACGCTGCCGCCATGCACCCCACTCTCGCCGACGACCTCCACCGGCTCCCCGCGCTCCTGCAGTCCGCCCGAGATTTCGCCGCGCGGGAGATGAGCGGTCTCGACGAACGCCGCGTCGCCCGCCTCGACAAAGCGCCCGCCCCGGAGCCCCTTCCCATCGAGGGAGCGGGTGCCGAGGGTGCGCTGGCGCGGTTCGCCGAGCGCTGGTCGCCGGGGTTCTCCGGCTCCGCGGGCCCGCGTTACCTCGGCTTCGTCACCGGTGGCGCGACCCCTGCCTCGCTCACCGGGGACTGGCTGACCAGCGCGTACGACCAGAACGTGTCCGGCAGCGGTGGCTCGTCCGCGTCCGCCCTGGAGCACGAGACGCTGGGCTGGCTGCGCCAGCTGTTCGGGCTGAGCGAGGCGCACAGCGGTGCGTTCGTGAGCGGGGCGACCGTCTCCAACACGGTGGGCCTGGCGATCGCGCGGGAGTGGCTCGGTGAGCGCCAAGGTGTGTCGGTGTCGCGGGAGGGCGTCGGCGCGCTCGGTCCGGTCGACGTGCTCTCGGGCAGCCCGCACTCCAGCGTCGCCAAGGCACTGTCCGTGCTCGGCCTCGGGCGGGACCGGCTGCGTCCGGTGCCGGTGCTGTCCGGGAACCGGGAGGCCGTCGACGTCGAGCGGCTCGCCGCCGCCCTCGACGCGCTCGACGGACAGCCGGCCGTGGTCGTGGCGAACGCCGGGACCGTGAACACCGTCGACTTCGACGATCTGCGGGCCATCGCCTCGCTCAAGGAACGGTACGACTTCTGGCTGCACGTGGACGCCGCGTTCGGCGGCTTCGCCGCGCTGTCACCCTCGTACGCGCATCTCGTCGAGGGCCTGGACGCGGCCGACTCCGTCTGTGTCGACCTGCACAAGTGGCTGAACGTCCCCTACGACGCGGCCGTCCAGTTCACCCGGCGCCAGGACCTCCAGGTCCGGGTCTTCCACAACGCGTCACCGTATCTGGGACTGCCCGGCGGCGACCCCGACTTCCTGCACCTCACTCCGGAGAACTCCCGTCGGCTGCGCGCGCTCCCGGCCTGGTTCTCCCTCACGGCGTACGGGCGCGAGGGGCACCGCGAGATCGTCGAGCGGAACGTGGCGCTCGCCCGGCGGCTGGGCAAGCGGATCTCGGAGGAGATTCCTCAGGTGCGGCTCCTGGCGCCCGTGCGGCTCAACGTCGCCTGCTTCACGCTCGCCGACGAGCCCAGCGAGGAGCGGGTGCACGCGCTGGCCCACGCGGTCGCCGCCTCGGGCGAGGCCTTCGTGACGCCGACGTTCTACGGCGGGACGCACGCGCTGCGGGCGGCGTTCAGCAACTGGCGTACCACTGAAGAGGACTTGGACCGCGTCTTCGACGCCATCAGACGCTCTTGTGGCGCTTGACCGTCTGCCGGAAACCGGTGTTGACCGCCAGCAGGCCCCCGTCGACGCACAGGGTCGTCCCGGTGATCCAGGCAGCGTCCCGGGAGGCGAGGAAGGCGACGGCTGCAGCGATGTCCTCCGGCTCGCCGACCCGCCCCAGCGGATAGACGTCCGAGACCAGGGCGAGATCGTCCTCACGGCCTTCCCAGGCCGTGGTGCGGACCGTGCCCGGCGCCACCAGGTTGACGCGCACGCCACGCTCGGCGGCGTGCCCCGCAAGGGTGCGGGTCAGTGACATGAGACCCGCCTTGGCCGCGCTGTACGCGTGGTTGCCGAAGTCCTGGAGGCCGTTGACGGAGCCGATGCTGACGATGGCGCCGCGACCGGAGGCCGCGAGGTGCGGGAGCGCTGCTCGGGCGCAGCGGTAGGCGCCGGTCAGCGTGATGTCGAGGTCGCGGGCCCACACCTCGTCCGGCTCGTCCTCGAAGAGCGGCGCGTCGGGCGTGCACCAGCACGCGTTGTTGACCAGGACGTCGATCGAGCCGAAGGCGTTCACGGCGTACGCGACGGCCCGTTCGACCTGTGCACGCTCGCCCACGTCGCACCCCAACGCCTCGGCCCGCCCGCCGAGTTCACGGATCGAAGCCGCTGTCTTCTCCGCCTCGGCCAAGTCCACGTCGGTGACGAGTACTTGAGCACCTTCCTCGGCCAGCCGGTGGGCGGTGGCCGCGCCGATGCCGCGAGCCGCGCCCGTGATCAGAACTCCGTGTCCCTCGAATCGCCTCATCGCAGTCATGGCAGGGAAGGTACTGCCATGATCGTCCCGAGGACAGATACCGTGCGCGCATGTCCGCGTTCGTACAACAACTCCCGGCGCTGATCGGCGTGGTCATCGGTGCCCTCGGTTCGTATCTGGCGATCGTGCGGGGCGATCAGGCCCGGTTCCGCAGGGAGCGGGCGGCCCGCTGGGAGGAACGGCGGCTTTCGGTGTACGCCGACTACGCGCGGTCGCTGAAGAAGAGCGTCACTCTGACGTACCGGGTGGCGTCGTACCTGGGCAACGACCCGCACCCGCACCCCTTGTCCCCGCAGGAGGCCGCGCCGCTGCTGGCCGAGGCCACCGTCGCGCGGGATCCTTCCGGGGAGGCGCTGATCCTGCTGGGCAGTCCGGAGGTGGTGGAGCGGGCCCGGGTGTGGGTGGTCAGGGTGATGGAGATGGAGCAGTTCCTGCGCGAGGGGACGCGTGACCCGGAGGCCTGGCAGGCCCTGCTGGAGCGGCAGCGCGCCGGGCGCGAGGGCTACTACGCGGCCGTGCGGGACGATCTGGCGCTGCCGCCGGGCCACTCCGCGCGCTGGCCGCTGCCGCCGGTGCATCACACCTGAGCTCACCGGTACCCCGTCGTATCCGCCGGCTTGCCCGCGTCCTGGACCTCGACGAGGTAGCGCCAGGCGTCCGGGCGGCTGCCGTCGCGGTCGGTGAAGCCGTACACCTGGGCGAGCTGCCCGCTGGACAGCGAGTCGCCGTTCCAGCGCGCGACGTCCGGGTCGGCGGCGAGGGCGGCGACGGCTCGCCCGACGTAGTACGGCGTCTCGGAGATACCGAAGTGCGGGGAGCGCTCCAGCGCGTCGCGCCAGTTCTCCTCGGTGACGCCGTAGTTGTCGAGCATCATCTCGGAGCGCAGCCATCCAGGGGTGAGCGCCACGGCGGTGGCTCCGCGCGGGCCGACTTCCTGTCCGAGGGCGAACGCCATGCGCAGGACGGACGACTTGGCGAGGTCGTAGAAGAACGAGACGCGGTAGGTGCTCCGGTTGTACTCGGCGGTGCCGTCGGTCATCTCGACGACCAGGCCGCCCGGATGACGCAGCAGCAGGGGCAGCGCGTGGTGGTTGGTGATCGCGTGCGTCTCGACCGCGAGGCGCAGCAGCCTGAGGCCGTTGTCGAGGTCGTGCTCCCAGACCGGGGTGTCCCACTCGAAGAGCTTTTCGCCGCCCCAGATGTCGTTGACCAGGACGTCGAGCCGGCCCTGTTCGTCGGCGATGCGGGTAACCAGGGCCTCGACCTTCGACGGGACGAGATGGTCGGTGGGGACCGCGATGCCCCGGCCCCCCGCCGCCGTGACCAGGTCCGCGGTGTCCTCCACGGTCTCCGGACGGTCGTACTCCGAACGCCGCTCGCGCGTACTGCGCCCCGTCACATAAACGGTCGCACCGGCCGCGCCGAGCTCCACCGCGATCCCGCGGCCCGCTCCGCGAGTCGCCCCCGCGACCAGTGCGACCTTGCCTTCCAGCGGCCCTGACATGTCCGACCTCCGTGCTCGTTAAACCGACGGTGCCTTCCCGTCGGTGGTTGCTCCGAGCGTCTCCCGGAAGTCGGACATCTTCTGTCAGGTTTCTTCGGTCCGTTCAGTCGTGTCCCGGCGCGTCGGCGTCAGTGGCCGCGCGCGATCCACTCCTTCAGGTGCGGCGCCTCGGCCCCGATCGTGGTCGAGTCCCCGTGCCCCGTACGGACGACCGTGTCGGCCGGCAGGCCCAGCAGGCGCTCGCGGATCGACTCGACGATCGTCGGGAAGTGGGAGAAGGAGCGGCCGGTGGCTCCCGGGCCGCCCTTGAAGAGCGTGTCGCCCGTGAAGACGGTGCCCAGGCCGGGGTCGTACAGGCAGACCGCGCCCGGGGCGTGTCCCGGGGTGTGCAGGACGGTCAGGTCGGCGCCGGCCGCCTCGATCACCTGGCCGTCCTGCAGCCAGGCGTCCGGGAGGCGGTCGGGGTGGGTCATCTTCCACAGCGACAGGTCGTCGGGGTGCAGCCAGATCGTGGCGCCGGTGCGCTCGGCGAGGGCGGGAGCGGCGTCGATGTGATCGTTGTGAGCGTGTGTGCACACGATCGCCAGCAGCCGCCGGTCCCCCACCGCCTCGGCGATGGCGTCGGCGTCATGGGCGGCGTCGATCACGACGGCCTCGTGGTCGTCGCCGACGATCCAGACGTTGTTCTCGACCTCCCAGCTGCCGCCGTCGAGCGAGAACGTCCCCGAGGTGACGAGGTGCTCGATGCGCGCGGTCATCAGAGCACCACCACCGAGCGCAGCACATCGCCGTGGTGCATCCGCTCGAAGGCGGGCTCGATCTCGTCCAGGGCGATCGTCTCGCTCACGAACGCGTCCAGGTCGAGGCGTCCCTGGAGATGCAGATCGATCAGCATCGGGAAGTCGCGGGTGGGCAGGCAGTCGCCGTACCAGGACGACTTGAGGGCGCCGCCGCGTCCGAAGACGTCGATCAGCGGCAGCTCGAGCTTCATGTCCGGCGTGGGTACGCCCACGAGCACGACCGTGCCCGCCAGGTCACGGGCGTAGAAGGCCTGCTTGTACGTCTCCGGACGGCCCACGGCCTCGATCACGACATCCGCGCCGAAGCCGCCGGTGAGCTCGCGGATGGCCTCGACGGGGTCGGTCTGCCGGGAGTTGACGGTGTGGGTCGCGCCGATCTTCTCCGCGGTCGTCAGCTTCCGGTCGTCGATGTCCACGGCGATGATCTTCGCCGCGCCGGCGAGACGGGACCCGGCGATCGCCGCGTCGCCGACACCACCGCAGCCGATGACGGCGACCGTGTCGCCCCGGCCGACGTTCCCGGTGTTGATGGCGGCCCCGATCCCGGCCATCACTCCACAGCCGAGGAGCCCGGCCACCGCCGGGGAGACGGCCGGGTCGACCTTGGTGCACTGTCCCGCGGCGACCAGCGTCTTCTCGGCGAAGGCACCGATGCCAAGGGCCGGGGACAGCTCCGTGCCGTCCGTGAGGGTCATCTTCTGCCGCGCGTTGTGCGTGTTGAAGCAGTACCAGGGCCGCCCGCGCAGACAGGCCCGGCACTGCCCGCACACCGCGCGCCAGTTGAGGACGACGAAGTCGCCGGGTGCGACGTCCGTGACACCGTCGCCGACCGACTCCACGATGCCGGCCGCCTCGTGGCCGAGCAGGAACGGGAAGTCGTCGTTGATGCCGCCCTGTTTGTAGTGCAGGTCGGTGTGGCAGACCCCGCACGCCTGGATCCGCACCACGGCCTCTCCCGGCCCTGGATCCGGCACGACGATGGTCTCGACGCGCACCGGCTCGTTCTTGCCCGGTGCGATCACGCCCCGTACTTCCTGCGCCATGTGATGAGCCCTTCCGTAGGTCGACGTTCCGTCAACCGACCCTACGGTGTGACCGACCGGTAGAAGGCCAGGTGGCGCTCGGTGGCCTCGCCCCGGGTGTGCCGGGCGGCCAGCCGCCTGCCGGCCGCCGCGCGCACCGGATCGTAGGAGGTGAGGGCGCGGCCGAGTGCCGCGGCGAGGCCCTCAGGGGTGTCCGCGAAACGGGCGGCCGGGCCGAACACCTCGCGCAGGACCGGCAGATCTCGCACGACCAGCGGGACGCCCGCGGCGAGCGCCTCCATCGCGGCGAGCCCGAAGCCCCCCTTGACGCCGGCGGTCTCGGTCCGACCCCGCGCCCACGTAGCCTGAATGCTCCGCACCGAACTCCCGCAAGGAGCGCCGTGAGCCTCACCGACGCCGAGCCCGTCGTGCCCACGTGGCGCCTGCTGCTCGGGTACGTACGACCGCATCGACGGGCGCTGCTGGCGGGTGCGCTGCTGGCACTCGCGACCGGGGCCACCGGCCTGGTGCTGCCGCTGGTGGCGCGGGGGCTCATCGACGACCTGTCGCACGACCGGCCCATCGGGCGCGCGCTGCTCGGCATGGCGGTGCTGGTGGTCACCAACGCGGCGGTGGGGGCGCTGGGTTCGTATGTGCTGCGGCGCACCGCCGAGTCGGTGGTGCTCGGTGCGCGGCGCGCGCTGTCGTCGTATCTGCTGCGGCTGCGCATACCGGCCGTGGACCGCAGCGAGCCCGGCGACCTGATGGCCCGGATCACCTCGGACACGACCCTGCTGCGTGAGGTCACCACCGATTCCCTCGTCGGCCTGGGCACCGGCGGCCTCACTCTCGTCGCGACGGTCGTGATGATGGGGCTGGTGGACTGGGTGCTGCTCGGCGTCACCCTGGGGGTGATTCTCTGCGCGGGCACCGTGCTCGGCGTGATCGTGCCGCGCATCAACCGGGCGAGCAAGCAGGCACAGGACGCCGTCGGCGTGATGGGCGCCTCGCTGGAACGGATCCTCGGCGCCCTGCGCACGGTCAAGGCGTCCGGTGCCGAGCACCGTGAGGAGCAGACCATCCACGCGGCGGCCGAGGAGTCGTGGCGGCAGAGCGTGCGGGCCGCCAAGTGGTCCGCGGCCGCGGGCAATACGGCCGGTCTGGCAATGCAGATCGCCTTCATCACGGTCCTCGCGGTGGGCGGCGCGCGGGTCGCGACCGGCTCGATCGACGTGGGCACGCTGGTCGCCTTCCTCCTCTACGTGTTCTATCTGATGTCGCCCATCCAGCAGGTGGTCGGCGCGATCACGCAGTACCAGACCGGTGCCGCCGCGCTCACCCGGATCCAGGAGGCGCTGCGGCTGCCCGCCGAACCGGCGGCCCTGCCCGCCCCGTTGCCGACTCCGGGCGCCGAGCCCGCCGCGCTCGCCTTCGAGGACGTCCGCTTCCGCTACGCCGACGATCTGCCGTATGTCCATCACGGTGTGACCTTCGCCGTCCCGGCCCGCGGCATGACCGCGTTCGTCGGCCCTTCCGGGGCGGGCAAAACCACTGTCTTCTCGCTCATCGAGCGGTTCTACGACCCCGAGGCGGGCGTCATCACGCTCGACGGCCGTGAACTGGAGCGCTGGGATCTGCCCCAACTCCGCTCCGCCATCGGCTATGTGGAGCAGGACGCCCCCGTGCTGTCGGGCTCGCTCCGCGACAACCTGCTGCTCGGCAATCCGGACGCCGACGACACGGACCTCACCCGTGTGTTGAAGACGACCCGACTCGACGGCCTGATCGCCCGCCTGCCGCGCGGCCTGGACACGCTCGTCGGCCACCGCGGCACCAAGCTGTCGGGCGGCGAGCGCCAGCGCGTCGCCATCGCCCGCGCCCTGCTGCGCCGCCCCCGGCTGCTGCTCCTCGACGAGGCCACCTCGCAGCTCGACGCCGTCAACGAAGCCGCGCTTCGCGACACGGTCGCCGATGTGGCCCGCACGACCACGGTCCTCGTGGTCGCGCACCGGCTGTCCACCGTCACGATGGCCGACCGCATCGTGGTCATGGACGCGGGCCGCGTCCGCGCCGTGGGCACCCACCGCGAACTCGTGGCCGCGGACCCGCTCTACGCCGAACTGGCCGCGACGCAGTTCCTCGCGACCGCCGGCTGATCGCCTAGAGGTGCCGGTGGAAGAAGTCGACGACGGTATCCCAGGTCGGATCGCACGGCCGCGCCTCGGTCTCCTTGCCCTCGCGTGAGGAGACCGTGAACGCGTCCCGCTTCACGGTGGGGTCGGTCAGGAAGTCGTTCCACGGGCCGTGGTCGGCGTGCGGCAGGGTGATCAGCTCGACGTCGGCGCCCGCCTTCGCGAGCGCCTCGTAGAAGAGTTCGCCCTGGCCGTAGGGGACGATACGGTCGGCCTTTCCGTGCAGGATCAGGAAGGGCGGGGCGTCCTCGCCGACGTACGTCACCGGACTTGCGCTGCGGGCGAGTTCGGGCCGCTCCTGGAGGGGGCCGCCGAGCAGGCGGGACTCCGCGGACTCGGGGTCGTCATGGCCGTACGGGCTGCCGGGGAAGCGCGTGAACTCCTGGAGCGTGCCGGGGAGCATCTGCTCGTCCATGCTCAGCAGGTCGGTCGGCGGGTACACGGGTACGGCGGCGCGGATGCCGTCGACGGTCAGCGCGGTCAGCGCCGCGGCCCAGCCGCCCGAGGACTCGCCGAACATCCCTATGCGATCGGGGTCGAGGCCGTACGACGTGGAGTGCGTCCGGAGATGGCGGATCGCCTCTTCGATGTCGCGCAGTTGTCCGGGGAAGACGGTCTGCGCGCTGGAGCGGATGGCGAGCCCGGCCACGGCGAAGCCACGCGGATTCAGCCGCCGGGCGACCACCTCGGCGTCGTCCCGCCCGGAGTCGGCGAGCCAGCCCGAGCCGCGGCTCCAGATCACCAGCGGCCAGGGGCCGTCACCGTCCGGGACGTACAGGTCGATCAGTCGGCCGTCGAGTCCGTCGCCGTATGCGATGTCCTTGAGTTCCTTGGCCATGGATCAGCTCTCCTTCTATGGTGATGCTCTCTTTCCGCCACGACGGGCGGTCGTCCACTCGGCGACCACTCCAAACTAGGCGGGGAGGTACGTCCGACCCGGATACACAGGCGACTGATGATGGTCAAAAACCGACACTCGGCCGGGCAGGCCATCCCCGAGGTCGCGTTCGCGGCGCCGGTCGGCACTCCGGCGGGCCTGGAAGTGATCTCGCTGGCCGACCTGCGTTCCAGGGCCGACGGCCGCGGGGTGGATCTCGGCGCGCCGCAGCGCCCCGGCTTTCACCACGTGCTCACGCTCACCTCCGGCGCGCTGCGGCAGACCGTGGACTTCACGGAGTACGTCCTCGACCCGGACTCATGGCTGTGGGTGCGCCCCGGTCAGGTGCTCCAGTGGGGCGACCTGGAGAAGGCCGAGGGCATCCTGATCGTCTTCGAGCGGGACTTCCCGGACCCGGCCACCGTCGGTGCGGCCCGGGTGGACGATCCGGAGGCGCCCGTGCTGCGCACCCCGGCGGCCGAGGACGCCGAGGCGCTGCGCCTCGCGGCGACGCACCTGGAGCGCGAGTTCCGGGCCCGGGGGCGGCTGCCGCTCGACGCGCATGTCGCCGTACTGCGCCATCTCCTGGACGTCCTGGTTCTGCGCGTGGCTCATCTGGAGGTGCCCGGCGGCCCGGCCGATGGGCCGAGCGAGACCTTCCTGCGCTTCCGTGCCGCCGTCGAACGGGACTTCGCCCGGACGCACCGCGTGGACGACTACGCCGCCGCGCTCGGGTACTCCACCCGCACACTGTCCCGGGCCACCCTCGAGGCGGCGGGCGTCGGCGCCAAGGAGTTCATCGACCGCCGGGTCGTCCTGGAGGCCAAGCGGCTACTGGCACACACCGACCTGGCCGCCGCCCGTATCGCCGCCCAGCTGGGATTTTCCAGCGCCACGAATTTCGCCAAGTACTTCCACCAGCGCGCCGGACAGGCCCCCATCGCGTTCCGCGGTGCCGTACGCGGACGAGCCGACGGCCTCCGGTAGCGCTGGGCCCGAACCATTGACACCCGCGCGTCCCACCCCGACACTCATGCCATTCATCCAGTGAACACAACTTCACTATGCGAACGAGCCCGCTCGCTTTCCAGGGACTTGAACATGATTTCTCCCGGTATATCCGGTGCGCAGCACCCGTCACCCGATCGCCCGCCGCACACCTTCCGCACCGTCTTCCCTGTCCTGGCGCTGTGCTGGATGTCCGTCTTCTTCGACGGCATGGACGTCAACATCTACGGCGCGGTCATGCCGCACATGCTCGACGACTCCGGGCTCGGACTGACGCCGGCGAGCGCGGGCACGATCGGCAGCTGGACGACGTTCGGCATGCTCATCGGCGCACTGACCGCCGGAAACATCACCGACTGGCTGGGTCGCCGCCCGATGCTCGTCGCCAGCGTGACGCTTTTCTCGGTCGGCTCCGCGATCTGCGCGTCGGCCGGGGACCCCACGCTGTTCGGAACGGGCCGGTTCATCGCGGGGCTCGGGCTCGGCGGCCTGATGCCGCTGTGCCTGGCCATGGTCATGGAGTTCGCTCCGCCGCGCCGCGCGGCGCTCACCACCGGATTGCTGATGACCTCGTACCACGCGGGCGGCATGCTCGCCACGACGCTCGGGCTGACGCTCGCGCCGACGGCGGGCTGGCGCTGGGTGTTCTGGGCAGGCGTGCTGCCCGCCGTGATCGCCGTACCGCTGCTGCTGAACTTGCTGCCCGAGTCGCCCGGTGTGCTGCTCGCCCGCGGTGAACGGGCGAAGGCCGACGCCGTCGCCGACCGCTACGGTCTGTCCCGCCCCACCCCGGTCGCCGCTCCGGCAGCGGGCGCCAAGGGCAGGCTCGCCGCGGTCCAGGCGCTCTTCCGTCCCGAGTCGCGCTGGGCCACTCCCCTGCTCTGGGTGGCCTCCTTCTCGGGTCTGCTGCTCGTGTACGGCGTCAGCACCTGGCTGCCGCAGATGATGCGCGCCTCCGGCTACGGCCTCAGCTCCTCGGTGAGCTTCCTCCTCGTCATCAACGCGGGCGGCATCGTGGGCCTGCTGATCGCGGGCCGCACCGCCGACCGCTTCGGCGCCGTCCGCGTCTCGGCGGTCTGGTTCGTCCTCACCGCGGCCGGAGCGCTGCTGCTCAAGGCACATCTCCCGCTGGGAGTGACGTACGCCGTGGTCGCGGTCACGGGCATCTGGCTCTTCAGCGCGCAGGTGATGGTGTACGCCGCCGCCAACACCGTCTACCGCGAGAGCGAGCGCGCGGCCGGGCTCGGCCTGGTCACCGGGGTCGGCCGGACCGGCGCCGTCGTCGGGCCCTGGCTGATCGGCTCGCTCGCCGCGAACGGCAACCAGAGCTGGGGCTTCACCACCTTCGCCCTGGCCGGGCTGCTCGGCGCGGCGGCGATAGCGCTCGTACCGCTGGCCCGGCGCACGAGCCGGCGGGAGCGGACCTCGGCAGCCGTCGTCGTCGCGGCCGACGCGTAAGAGACGGCGAGCCCCGGCAGAACGTCGATGTTCTGCCGGGGCTCGCCCTACCGACCCGTGTGGTGCGTCTTAACCAATGCCCGAGAGCAGCCCGGTGGCCGGCGCGAGCAAGTCGGTCACCGGGCGCAACTCGTTCAGTTCGGTCAGACGGTCGAGTCCTGCCAGCTGGCGGGAGGGCAGTGGGAATTCACCCTGGCGCTCCGCGGGAATGCCGCTCAGCGCGAGGGAGTCGAGCTGGGTCATCGGGTTCAGCTTCCCCGCGTCCTGGGCCTCGGAGCCCGCCGCGCTCGCCATCGGCGCGGCAAGGCCGGTGACACCGATGGCGAGGCCAACGGCGGCGACCATACGTCGTGTTGAGATCATGCTTTCAGCAACGGACCCGGGCCCCCGACGGACACGGGCCTCCTCCACCGCTCACCCGTCAGGCGCATCGGGCCGCTCCGCTTGCCGTGTGCCCCGCGTCGGAGGAGTCTCGGAGGAGAGGCCCTTCGCGGCCCACTCCTCGCTGGGCCGCGGCCTTCCAAGGAGGTCACCATGGGCACCGCGGCAGCCCCCGCCTTCGACACCGAAGTGCTACGCCGGGGCATAGAAGGACACAGCGCGGCAGATCTGCTGTCGCTCTACGCGGACGACGCGGAACTACGCATCATCGACCGCAACACCCAGCCCAGCCACCCGATGGTCAAACACGGTCGCGGCGAGATAGCCGACATGCTCAACGACGTCTACAGCCGGGACATGACACACAAGCTGGAAGAGTGCGTCATCCAGGGCGACCACGTCGCGTTCACCGAGTCCTGCGAGTACCCGGACGGTGTGCGGGTGCTGGCAGCTTCGATGATGTCGCTGCGCAACGGCAAGATCGTCGAACAGACACTGCTCCAGGCATGGGACGAGTAGGAAGGAACTGGCCGAGGGTCCAGGTCAGGTCCCGTGTGACCTGGACCTTTTCGGCGGGTGCGGCAATGGGCCGGTCGCGTCCGCGCCGGACTCGGCTGCCACGACCAGTTTCCGCAGCAGGTCTGCGAGCCACCGCTTCTCTGCTGGGCTCAGCACTGCGAGCAGTGCGTTCTCACCCTCGTCCTCCGACACCGCATGCCGCTCGAAGGCGTCGAATCCGGCGTCGGTGAGCCGTACGCGGCGACGGTCCCCTCGCTCATTCACACGGCTGATCAGCCCCGCCTCGTCCAGCGGCCCGAGCCGCGCAGACAGGACGCCCCGGGTCAGTCCGAGCACGTCGGCGAGCTGCGACGGGCTCGCCTCACCGAAGAAGCTCTCGCGGTGCGACGGTCAAGTTTGTGCGAGAGCCTGGGGACGAAGGAGCGCGCCCGACAGCGGCGACGCATATCCGGGTGACACCCGCGCCTAGCGAGGAAGGCGGGCTGTGATGAGCGCTTCGGACACGGGCGCCGCGGGGCTGAGCCAGGGCGAGATGGCCCAACTCTCGGTGATCACGTTGAGCGTCAACGATCAGATGCGGCGGCTCGAGGTGGATCCGCGGACCTCGCTGCTCGACGCCCTGCGCGAGCATCTGCGCCTGAGCGGGACCAAGAAGGGGTGCGATCACGGACAGTGCGGCGCCTGCACGGTGCTGATCAACGGCCGGCGCGTCAACTCCTGTTTGACGCTGGCCGTGATGCATGAGGACGACGAGATCGTGACGATCGAAGGCCTGGGCGATCCCGATGCCCAGCACCCCATGCAACGCGCCTTCGTTGAGCGTGACGGCTTCCAATGCGGCTACTGCACTCCCGGCCAGATCTGTTCGGCAGTCGGCATGCTCGCCGAGGTCGAGGCGGGTTGGCCCAGTCACGCCACCGCTGACGTGGCCTCGCCGCGCATCGCGTTGACCGATGAGGAGATCCGCGAGCGGATGAGCGGCAACATCTGTCGATGCGCCGCCTATCCGAACATCATCGCGGCGATCCGCGGCATCGCGAGGGGCGGCCTGGAATGAGGTCCTTCACTTACGAGCGAGCGAGCGACGCACAGGCCGCTGTCGCCGCGGTGTCCAGAACCGGCGCCAAGTTCATCAGTGGCGGCACCAATCTGCTCGATCTGATGAAACTCGACATCGAGCATCCCAGCCATCTGGTCGACATCAGTCGGCTTCCGTTGCGGGACATCGAGGAGCTGCCGGACGGCGGACTGCGCATCGGCGCCCAGGCGGCGAATTCCGACGTGGCCGCCGATGCCCGAGTGCGCACCCGCTATCCGGTGCTGTCGCAGGCGCTGGTGGCCGGCGCCTCGGGCCAGTTGCGCAACAAAGCGTCCACCGGGGGAAATCTGTTGCAGCGCACTCGCTGCCCTTACTTCTACGACACCGCTGCGGGCTGCAACAAGCGCAATCCCGGGTCGGGATGCTCGGCGATCGGCGGGTTCAACCGGATACACGCGATTCTCGGCGCCAGCAACTCCTGCATCGCCACCCATCCTTCGGACATGGCCGTCGCGATGACCGCGTTGGAGGCGGAGATCGAGCTGCTCGACGCCGACGAGTCGGTACGCCGCGTCGTCATCACGGACTTCTACCGGCTGCCGGGCGATACGCCGCACATCGAGACCGTGTTGCGGCCTGGCGAGATGATCACGGGCGTGATCCTGCCCGCGTCCCCGCCCGGCCGGCAGATCTACCGCAAGGTGCGCGATCGGGCGTCCTACGAGTTCGCGCTGGTCTCCGTGGCGGCTGTCGTCTCGGCAGATCAGGGAACGATCGGTGAGGCACGGGTGGCGTTCGGCGGTGTGGCGCACAAGCCGTGGCGGTCCTTCGAGGCGGAGGCCGCGTTGACCGGCCGTCCGGCCACGATGGCCACCTATCGCGCCGCCACCGAGGCGGCGATGCGCGACGCCGTGGGGCAGGGGCACAACGACTTCAAGATCGAGCTGGCCAAGCGCACGCTGTGCCGAACGCTCGCGCAAGCGGCCCAGTCGAGCTGAGGAGGCGACATGATCGGGCAAGCCTTGAACCGCGTCGACGGCCCGTTGAAGGTCGCCGGCCGGGCCACCTACGCCTACGAGCATTGGGAGGCCGGCCAACCGCTCTACGGGTTCATCGTCGGCGCAACGATCGGCAAAGGCCGCATCACCCGGATCGACACCGAGAGCGCCGAACGCGCGCCCGGCGTAAAGATGGTGATGACCCATCACAATGCCCCGGCGCAGGGTGTCCGTGATGAGTCCATTACGTTCGAATACTGGCGTGCACAGCC
The DNA here is from genome assembly GCF_041053055.1 of Streptomyces sp. R41. Classification (NCBI taxonomy): domain Bacteria; kingdom Bacillati; phylum Actinomycetota; class Actinomycetes; order Kitasatosporales; family Streptomycetaceae; genus Streptomyces; species Streptomyces sp. R41. The sequence continues at coordinate 10,105,033 of NZ_CP163443.1, read as the reverse complement.
GGTGCTGACCAGCCCCGACATTCACTATTACGGCGAGCCGGTGGCACTCGTCGTCGCCACGACCCTCGAACAGGCCCGAGCGGCAGCCGATCTGGTCGAAGTCGAATACGCCGGTGGCCGGGGACGTTTCAACTTCGCCGAGCAGGAAGATGAGGTGTACATCCCGAAAGTGGTCAATGCCGGTCTCCCCACCAACACTGCGGTGGGCGATTTCGATGCCGGGTTCGACAGCGCGGCGGTCAAGGTCGACCAGCAGTACACGACGCCGTACGAATTCTCGATGCCGATGGAACCGCACGCGTGTCTGGTGGAACCGCGCGACGAGGACCTGGTCGTCTACGTCAGCTGCCAGATCGTCGACGCGGCGCGGGCCTCGGTCGCCGGCACGCTTCGGATCGACCCGGAGCGGGTTCACATCGTCACCCCCTTCGTCGGCGGGGGATTCGGTTCCAAGCTGGGCATCCACTCCGAGACGATCCTGGCGGCGCTCGCCGCTCGCGAGTTGCGCCAACCGGTCAAGGTCGCAATGACCCGGCAGCAGATCTTCCAGCTCGTCGGCAACCGTCCCACATCCAGGCAGCGGGTTCGACTGGGCGCGGAGCAGGACGGACGGCTGACCGCGATCGCCCATGACGTCACCATGCACACCAACCCCGACGTGGAGTACGCCGAGCAGACCGCCGCCACGACCCGCAGCCTCTACGCCGCGCCCCACCGGTTGACCAGCCACCGGCTGGCGCCGCTCGATCTGCCGCCCGGGTCGGACGTACGCGCGCCGGGCGAAGCACCGGGCATGCTGGCGGTCGAGTCGGCGATGGACGAGCTGGCCCATGCGCTCGGGATGGACCCGGTCGAGCTGCGGATCTGCAACGAGCCCACCGTCGATCCCGAGCGAGACGTGCCGTACAGCGACCGGCACCTGGTGGAGTGCCTGCGCGAGGGCGCGCGCCGGTTCGGCTGGGAGCACCGCCCCGCCACCCCGGCGAGTGTGCGCGACGGGCGGTGGCTGGTCGGCTACGGCATGTCGGCGGCCATCCGCGGGCACTTCCAGGGGCCGACAGCGGTGCGGGTGCGGTTGGAGGCGGACGGCACCGCCGTCGTCCAGACGGACATGACCGACCTCGGCACGGGCACGTACACGGTCCTGACCCAGGTCGCGGCCGACGGGCTCGGACTGCCGCCCGATCGGGTGCGGATCGAGCTCGGGCGTTCCGAGTTTCCCACCAGCTGGGGGTCCGGCGGCTCGTGGGGCGCCACCAACTCGAGCAATGCGGTGCATGGTGCGTGTATGACCCTGCGCAAGCAGCTCCTGGCCGCGGCGCGCGACGACACGCGCTCTCCGCTGCATGGCCTGGACCCGGCAGACGCCGTGATCTCCGATGGCAACGTGAGTATCGGTGGCGCGTCCGAGGCGCTGAGTGAGATCGTCGCACGCAACCATCCGGCAGGTGTGGAGGCAGAGGGCGGGACCCGCTTCATGGGCGACGATCCGAATTACACGGCCTATTCGATCAACACCTACGGGGCCCATTTCGCCGAAGTGGGGGTCGACGCGGACACCGCCGAGATCCGTCTGCGGCGGATGCTCGGCGTCTTCTCGGTGGGCCGCGTGCTCAACGCGAAGACGGCCCGCTCGCAGCTGATCGGGGGCATGGTCTGGGGAGCCGGCGCGGCCCTCGAAGAAGAGGCCGTCGTGGACCCGCGATCCGGCGCCTTCGTCAACCGGGATCTCGCGCAATATCTGGTGCCGGTCCACGCCGACATCCCCGACGTCGACGCCGTCGTCCTCGACGGGTACGACGACAAGGCCAACGTCCTGGGCGCGAAGGGCGTCGGTGAGTTGGGCATCTGCGGGGCCGGTGCGGCGGTCGCGAACGCGGTGTTCAACGCCACCGGGGTGCGCGTGCGCGACTTCCCCATCACCCTGGAGAAGGTGTTGCCCGGTCTACCACCGATGGACACCTGACGCTTCGACGACAGTGCCATTGACCGGCCAGTTGGCGTGAGGCGGCGGTGTACGGCCCCATCGTCGTCGCTCGCACCGCTGGGCCCGGCTCCGGCCGAGTTCCGCTGCCAACCGGCCCGGGAGAGCGCCCGCTGGGCCGGAGCCGGCGGAGCCGTGACGACCGAGGCGCAGGCCGACGGGTTCCTGACCGGCGCCGACCCCACGGCACCACCTTCGGGGGGCGGTTCGAGCCGGTAATCGTACGAGCTACCCTGGTCGGCGGGCCGTGACTGGCGCTGAGGTGGAGTACCACCGGGGAGCGGTCCGACGAAGGGGTCTTTGCCGCGCGCCTGGGCGATTGTGTCAGCAGCGCTCAGGAGGAGCACATGTCCCAGGCCCAGCTCATGGACGGCGCCGGTCTCGCCCGCCGCATCGTCGAGGAGACCGCCAAGCGTGCGGCCGACCTCAAGGACCGTACGGGTGCGGCTCCGTGTCTGGCGACGGTGCTGGTCGGCGAGGATCCCGCCTCGGTCACCTACGTGCGGATGAAGCAGAACCGCAGCCGCAAGGCCGGCATCGAGTCGCGGCACGTCGCCCTGCCCGCCCACACCACGACGGCCGAACTGGTCGCCACGCTCGAAGCCCTCTCCGGCGACCCGACCGTGCACGGCATCCTGCTCCAGCACCCGGTCGGACCGCACATCGACGAGCGCGCGGCGTTCGAGGCCATCGCCCCTGAGAAGGATGTCGACGGTGTGACGCTGAGCTCCTATTCGGCGATGAGCTACGGCCTGCCCGGCTTCGTGTCCTGCACGCCCGGCGGCATCATGCGGCTCCTCGACGAGTACGACGTGGACCCGGCCAGCCGGCGGGCCGTCGTCGTGGGCCGCAGCGCGATCCTCGGCAAGCCGGTCGGCATGCTGCTGCTCGGGCGCGACGCGACGGTGACGTACTGCCATTCGCGTACGACGGATCTGTCCTCGGTGGTGCGCGAGGCGGACATCGTGGTGGCCGCCGTGGGACGCCCCCGGCTGATCCGCGGCGAGGACATCAAGCCGGGAGCCGTCGTGATCGACGCGGGCTACAACCCTGGGAACGTCGGCGACGTCGACTTCGACACCGCCGTCACCCGGGCCGGGCTGATCACGCCCGTGCCGGGTGGCGTCGGCCCCATGACGATCGCGGTCCTGCTGGAGCAGACCGTCACGGGGGCCGAGCTCCAACTCGGCGTCTGACGTTCCCGGTTCAGCGCATCCAGGCTCTGTACGACATCACGTCCCCGGCCTTGACGCCGAACTCGGGATCGGCCTTGGTGACCGTGTCCTCAAGGCCGAGAACGGCTCCGGTCGCCGGGTCCAGGATCAGCATCCTGCGGCCTGAGTGGGCCTTGTCGTCGTACACGTACGCCTGCCCCTGGCGGCCCAGCCGATCGGTGACCGCTCCGGCCGGGCGCAGGCCCTTCGCGTCGGCGAGGACACGGGTCAGCGCGGCGGTCTCGCGGGCACCGAGCGTCCAGTGGTCCAGCAACTGGGCGACGGCGTCAAGGAGTTGCGGCGTGTCCATCGCCTCGATCGGGTCGATCTCCTCAAGATAGGCGCGCAGCCGCTCGGCGTCGTGCGGCGGTCGCGCCTGGGGCGGTGCGTCGCTCCAACTGGGTGGGTACGTCTGCCTGCTGAGGACATGGCCGTCCTCGACCGTGCGCGGGACGGGGCCGGCGTCGGTGATGACCGGCCTGCCCGGGTGGCGCGGGTCGGTCGCCACGACGAGTTCGGTGTGACTGCCGTCGGACTTCCAGCGGACGACGCGTTCCTCGGGGAGCGTGATCGGCGGCCGGGCCTCGGGTCCTGAGGTCATGCCCAGGCTCCAGGTCTGGACGTGGGTGCCCTGGAGCAGCGGGAGCGAGCTGTCGGATGCCGCCGCGCGGTCGGCGAGCCGGTCCAGGGGTACGGGGGCGGAGCCCGCCTCGACGACCAGCGCGCGCGGGGCGGCCACGGCGGGGGTGGTGGTCGATCCCGACAGCGTGAGGGCGAGGACGACCATGCCGACGGCCGCCGCGGTCCCGGCGCTCCAGACCCAGCGGCGCCAAGGGCGGGGGCGCGCGCTGTGCAGCAGGTGGTTGAGGCGGCGCTCGGCGTGCTGGTCCAGCGGGCGTTCGTGGAAGCGCGGGTCGGCGGACGGCACCGGGTTGGCGCGGCGCAGCAATTCGAGTTCGTCAGCCATGGCCGTGCTCCTTCGGGGTGTCGCGGCGGGGCGTTTCGGTGCCGGCGGCCACGGTGATCTGCAGGCGGTCGATCTCGGCTCTGAGCCGGCGGCGGGCACGGTGCAGACGCATCGCCGCGGCGCGGCTGCCGCAGCCGAGGGCGACGGCGACCTCGTCGATGCCGAGCTCCTCCCAGGCCGTCAGCCGCAGCACTTCCTGGTCGGCCGGGGAGAGCCGGGCCAGGGCCTCGTGCACCCAGTCGCCCGGCGACTCGGAGTCGGGGCCCGCCACCACCTGCTTGCCGTGCGCGCTCTCGTCGTTGCCGAGCCGGTCGACGAGCCTGCGGCGGCGCCCGTAGCCGCGTACGGCATTGGCCAGACAGTGACGTGCCACGCCGTACAGCCAGGGAAGGGGGGACGGCGGGAGGTCGGACCGCCGCCGCCAGGCGACGGTGAAGACCTCCGCCACCACCTCCTCGACATCGCTGCTCCGGCCGTCCAGTCGCCGCGCAACGTAGCGGCTGACCGCCCAGTAGTGCTCGCGATAGGCAGCGGCGAAGGTCTCGTCGTTGCTCATAATCCGTAGGTGTCCGGCAGGTTCGTGATCGTCACACCCGCCGATGTGACGCTCGTCGCTCCGCTCCAGTGTGACGGTGGGGCGGGCGCCGGACACAGGCGGGGCATGGAGAGCAACACTGTTACCGCGCCGCCCGCACCCCCTCCCGTGCGTGCGCGGCGTCCTGGACTCGCCGCGGTGAAGTGGCTGACCACCACCGACCACAAGACGATCGGCACGCTGTATCTGGTCACGTCGTTCGGGTTCTTCTGCGTCGGCGGGGTCATGGCGCTGCTGATGCGCGCCGAACTGGCCCGGCCGGGACTGCAGATCATGTCGAACGAGCAGTTCAATCAGGCCTTCACGATGCACGGCACCGTGATGCTGCTGATGTTCGCCACCCCGCTTTTCGCCGGCTTCGCGAACTGGATCATGCCGTTGCAGATCGGCGCGCCCGATGTGGCGTTCCCGCGGCTCAACATCTGAACTTGAAAGCGTGATGTCGGTGACGATCACCCAGCCGACGCGCGCGTGTTGGTGCGGTAGCTCAACGATCTACGAGTGGCGCCGGGCGGTGGGCTGGCCGACACGGAGACACCCGGGAGCGGTCATGGCCGCGGGCCGTGGACGACTTCGATCTCCAGCTTCGGGGTCTGATGGGAGTTCACCTGAATTCGGCCCCAGTCTCCGACGAGCGCGAACTCCCCGGCGATCCACGTGAACTCGTCGATGGTGCCGTAGTCGATCTCCCCGCTCGCATCCCGGGCCGGCGGAGTCCCCTGGTCAGTCCAGGTGAGGCCGCGGACGGCGTCGAAACAGAGCAGAGCCGGACGGAAGCAGGCCCGATCGTCTCCCAGCGGCGGGCCGAAGTTGGGATGCCCTGGATCGAGCATCAGGTCCAGCCTGAACATCAGCTTCCCCGGGCGGGCTTCGATCCCCAACACGTAGCTGCCCTCGAGCTGGATCTTCTCGAAGCCCGGCAAGCTGCGATAGTCCGCCCGCATCCGAGACCTCCCTGGTGCCCACGTCGTTCTACGACGACGACACGCTACCCCTGCCCATGCCCATCCCGGCCGCCCAGGATCAAGATGGGCACGCTCACCGCGTCGTCGCGAAGGCGGGGGCAGCGGTCGAGGGTGCTTCGCTGAACCTCAGTCCCGTTTCTGCGAAGCAGCCGTCAATCACCTGCGGCCTGTACTGCAACATCTTGAGCTTGCGCTTGACCGCGCGGGTGATCTGGCCGAGGTCGGCGGCCGCGAGGTTGCCGAGGTCGCGCTTCACCAGCGACCAGATGCCCTCGGTCGGGTTCAGATCAGGGGCGTAGGTCGGCAGCTGGAACACGATGAGCCAGTCGGAGTTCGCGGCGATGAAGTCCTTCATGCCAGCGGTCAGGTGGAGGCGTACGTTGTCCCACACGAGCACGATCGGGGTGCCGAGCTGGATGTGAGCACGGACGATGAGGTCGCGGAAGTCGCGCCACCCGAACCCCTTCGGCTCGCCCTTGCGGCCCCGGTACTCGCGGATCGCGTAGATCAGCCGGGATCGCTCGCCGGGCTTGTAGCAGGTCATCCCGGCCATCGACACCCGTCCGGAACCGCGGCCGCGCACTCGTACGACCGGTGTCTGGCCGACTCGGCCCCAGGTCCTGGCTCGCGGCGGAGTCATCGACTGCCCGGCCTCGTCCTCGAAGACCAGGTAGGCGCCGCGCTCCGCCGCGGTGCTCTTACCCGCGGCCAGATCTCCTTCTTCCACACCTCGACCGCGTCATCGTCACGCTCGATCGCCCGCCGCGTGGGCTGCTGCCATGACCAACCGTGCCGCCGCAGCAGCTGCCAGGTGCCCTCGACGGTGTAGGAGACGTGGAACAACCGACCGATCAACGTCTTGATCCGCGCCAACGTCCACCGCTGATCCACCCACCCATGAGCCAGCGGACCGCGCTCCAACTCCCGTTCCAGTCTCACGACCTGGGCTTCGCTGAGCTTCGAGCGCCCCGGCGAGCCCTTCGACAGCACGCCGGCCTCGCCCTGCTCGCGCCAAGCCCGGCGCCACCGCTCCACCGAACGCAGGCTCACCCGCAACGCGACCGCGATCTCCGCGTTCTTCTGCCCGCCCTCGAAACGCTCGACGGCCTGCAGCCGCAAACGCTCCCGCGCTGTCCTCCCAGCGTCGGTCAACCCGCCGCCCTGTGCATACCTCACCCGCACTGGACTACCGGCTCGGAGGGCCCGATGTCCGACGAACGGGACCGACATCACGCTTTCAGGTTCAGATGCTGGCGTATTGGCTCTATCTCTTCGGCTCATTGATTGCCGTCGGCGGGTTTCTGACTCCCCAAGGAGCCGCCGATTTCGGATGGTTCGCGTATGCGCCCCTGTCCGACGCCGTGCATTCGCCGGGCATCGGCGCCGACATGTGGATCATGGGTCTGGCCTTCTCCGGCTTCGGCACGATCCTCGGCTCGGTCAACTTCATCACGACCATCATCTGCATGCGCGCTCCCGGCATGACGATGTTCCGTATGCCGATCTTCGTGTGGAACGTGCTGCTGACCGGTGTGCTGGTCCTGCTGGCCTTCCCGGTCCTCGCGGCCGCGCTGTTCGCCCTGGAGGCGGACCGCAAGTTCGGCGCCCACATCTTCGATGCGGCAAATGGCGGAGCCTTGCTCTGGCAACACCTCTTCTGGTTCTTCGGCCATCCAGAGGTGTACATCATCGCGCTGCCGTTCTTCGGCATCATCAGTGAGGTCATTCCGGTGTTCTCGCGCAAGCCGATGTTCGGCTACATGGGTCTCATCGGTGCGACGATCGCGATCGCGGGGCTGTCCGTGACCGTATGGGCCCACCACATGTACGTCACCGGCGGCGTATTGCTCCCCTTCTTCTCCTTCATGACCTTCCTGATCGCCGTGCCTACGGGCGTGAAGTTCTTCAACTGGATCGGCACGATGTGGCAGGGGTCCTTGTCCTTCGAGACCCCGATGCTGTGGGCCACCGGCTTCCTGGTCACGTTCGTCTTCGGGGGTCTGACCGGCGTGATGCTCGCCTCGCCGCCGATGGACTTCCCCGTCTCGGACTCGTACTTCGTGGTGGCGCACTTCCACTACGTGATCTTCGGTACGGTCGTCTTCGCGATGTTCTCCGGATTCCACTTCTGGTGGCCGAAGTTCACCGGCAAGATGCTCGACGAACGCCTCGGAAAGATCACCTTCTGGACGCTGTTCGTGGGCTTCCACGGCACATTCCTCGTCCAGCACTGGCTGGGCGCCAATGGAATGCAGCGCCGGATTCCCGACTACCTGGCCGTGGAGGGCCTCACCACACTCAACACGGTGTCGACCATTTCCTCCTTCCTGCTCGGCCTCTCGCTCCTGCCGTTCTTCTACAACATCTGGAAGACCGCCAAGTACGGCGAGAAGATCGAGGTCGACGACCCATGGGGGTACGGCCGTTCGCTGGAGTGGGCCACTTCGTGCCCGCCACCGCGGCACAACTTCCTCACCCTCCCGCGCATCCGCTCCGAGTCCCCGGCCTTCGACCTGCACCACCCCGAAATCACCGCCGCGGGCCCACAGTTGGTGACGGCCACAAAGGAGCTCCGATGACCGCGATGGACGACCGTCCCCTGGAGGCGGGGGCCCTGATCAGCGAGCTCGAAGGCCATCTGCTCATCGAGGCCACCCGCGCCGAGGGACGCGCCGAAGCCGCCCGTTTCACACGCTCGCTGGCCTGGCTGACGGACTCCCAGCGGGAGGAGGTAGAGGCACGCTTCCAGGAGAACTACCTTGCGCTCACCCGGCTTTCCTGGGAGCGCACCGCCCAACGCGGCAGGGAACTGCGGGCGGAGTACGAGGAGCGGTACCGCTCGCTTCGACGGCGGCTGTGCGCGGGATTTCTGTTCGGCGCCGCCCTCGTACTGGCTGCGGCCGTAGTGACGACCGTGTCGAGCGGCTAGCTCGGCACTTCTACACCGCGCCGGAGTCGGTGGGATCGGTCTGGAGCAGCATCCGGGAGGATTCGTCCACGAGGTGCCGCAGCGCGGACAGATACGCCGCCTCACCGCCCAATTCGTCCAGAATGCGGCGTGCTTCGTCGCGGAACTCGTTGATGTCCTTCTCATACCGGCGAAGAACGGCAGGTGAGAGAAGTACGTCGGTGAGTTCCGCGCGGGCGTGCCGAGAATTCCTCGCGGCGGAATGAAGCTCCAGAACCCGCTCCGTGGACTGAGGAGCCGCCTCCTCGAGGGCGCACGCCAGGAGGTAGGTCACCGTGCCGTTCAGGAGGTCTTCATTGCGGCCGGACAGGATGTCTTCCTGGTCGTTGAAGATCTGCCACAGGATGCCGAAGACATTGCCGAACTCGCGCCAGAGCTCCACTCTCCCCTTCTCAACGCCCGCCAGTTCGGCAGCCATGGCCGTGACCATGCTGAAGGGGGCACCCGATTTCCCTCTGTACGCCGTGACCACCGCATCACGCGTCGTGGCGGCCACATCTCCGCGAAGGTCACTCAACTGGCCCTCGGTCGCGAGGATCCAGCACTTCACGGTCTCGGCCGACAGAACGCCGCGCACCGATTCGGGAATCCGGGGAGACTGAACGACCAGAAGCGGCAGTGGATTTCCGCTGATGACGGCGGCGAGCAGAGCCTCGCTCTCGCTGAGGTCACCGGCGACGAACGCGCCCTGCCCATCGGCGAGATCGTCGAGATAGCACGCCGAGGTCCACCAGAGCTCATGCACGACAGCCAGCGGAACAGCAGGTTCGGGCGTGCCGGTCTCCACGGCATGGACGATCATCGGCAGCACCGACAGGGGGTATGTGAACGTGCGGTGCTCCAGCAGTTTGGCGACGGTCGCCCTGACGGATTTCGCCGAGGGGCCAAGTCGTTCGAGCGCGGATTCCGTCTCCGCCTCGATATCCGCGGAAACCCGGCGATGCAGATCCAAGTACGATATCGATTTCACGTAGCCCCACCCCACCCTCGAGATCAATCGAGCATCGATTCGATCATTCTGGCTTGAAGTGAGCTAGAGCGATTTCCGGCCATGACCGGATCACCGTAAGTCAGTGTGCCCGCCGACGCGGCGCCGGATACGACCGTCGCCACTCGTGGGGCGACGCTCGCCGCCGGAACGCCCTGGACGCGAAAACGAGTCGCACAGCCGCGGGCCACCGGCCGTGAACCCGGGCATACTGACCGTCGTGCGAGTTGCGATCATGTCCGCGGGATCGCGGGGCGATGTGGCGCCGTACACCGGGCTCGGGCACGGCCTGGTCCGGGCCGGGCACCAGGTCACTCTGGTGACGCACGGGTGTTTCGAGCCGCTGGTGGCCGGTTCGGGCGTGGGATTTCACGCGCTGCCCGTGGATCCCCGCGCGGAGCTGGAATCCGAGCGTGGGCAGGGGCTGCACCGCAGTACCACCGGCGCCGGGAAGCTCATCCGGGTCGTCGAGATGGCGCGGGCGCTCGTCGGGCGGATGACCGACGATCTGATCGAGGCCGCTCACTCCAGTGACGTTCTCCTGCTGTCCAGTTCCCTGGGGCCACTCGGGCATGCCGTCGCCGAAGGGCTGTCGCTGCCCAGCATGGGTGTCTATCTCCAACCACTCGCCCCGACAAGGGAGTTCGCGCCTCCGGTGACCGGCGTGCGCTCATGGGGGCCCGCGGTGAACCGGGCGGCCGGGCACGGCGTGAACATGGCCGTCGAGCGGGTCTTCGCGGAGACCGTGCACACCCTGCGGGCCCGGCTCGGCCTGCCGCGCATCGGCCCCGGCGCCGCGCGCCGCGCCCGTGAGCGGCAGGGCTGGCCCGTGCACCATGGATTCAGCCCCCTCGTGGTGCGCCGCCCCCGCGACTGGCGGCCCGGCCTCGATGTCACCGGGTACTGGTGGCCCTACGACGGCACGGACGCCCAACTGCCCTCCGCGCTGCGGGACTTCCTCGACGCCGGGCCTCCCCCGGTCTTCGTGGGCCTGGGCAGTGCCACCGTGCCCGATCCCGAGCGGCTCAGCGCAGAGGTCGTACGCGCCCTGCGGGCGAGCGGGCTGCGCGGGGTGATTCAGCGGGGCTGGGGCGAACTCCGGGCCACCGGGGACGACATGTTCACGGTCGGCGAGGTGCCGCACTCCGTGCTCTTTCCGCGGATGGCCGCGGTAGTCCATCACGCGGGGGCGGGGACGACGGCGGCCGGGTTGCGGGCCGGGGTGCCGGCCGTGCCCGTGCCGATCCAGTTCGACGAGGGGTTCTGGGCCAACCGGCTCGTGTCCCTCGGCGTGTCGCCGGGGGCCGTGCCGCTGCGGGCGCTCAGTGCCGCTCGGCTGACGTCCGCTCTCGTAGGGGCGACAACGGACCCCTCGTACAGGCGGCGGGCGCAGGCTCTGGCTGCGCGGATCCGGGCCGAGGACGGGGTGGGCCCGGTGGCCGAGGCGGTGCACCGGGTGTCGGGCTGAGGTGAGGAGTTTTCCGCCCCCTCAACCCCTGCCCATTCCCGACCTTGGGGGCTCCGCCCCCAAGCCCCCATCGGCCTTGGCGGGCTCGTCCTCAGACGCCGGACGGGCTGAAATCGGCCCCTCCGGCGTTTGAGGAGCAGCGGGTCTGGGGGCGGGGGCGAAAAACGACTACCCGCACCACCCCTCCGGCCGCAAGATCCCCAACAGCTGCCGCACCAACTCCTCCACCACCTCATCGAGCGTCGCGTCCACCCACCCGGCACGCCAGTCGTGCAGAAGTCCATTCACGCTGCCGATGAACGCGGTCGCCGCGATGCGATAGTCGCGCGGAGCCGCCTCGCCCCGGGCGGCGGCCACCGCCGCCTCGGCGCAGATGAAGTCGACCCACCGGGCCCGGCGAGCGAGACGCTGCTCCTCCAACCGCGGGCTGACGCCGATGATTTCGACGAAGGTGATGCGGATCCGCCGCGGATCGCTCGTCACGTTCGCGGCGTAGGCGCGGAAGATCGCGGTGGCGCGCTCGGCGAGCGGCAAGTCCTGCGCGTCGGCGAGCGCGGCCAGAGCCGCTTCCTCGGCCCAGTCGTTGACCTGGAGGTGCAGCGCGGCGAGGACGTCTTCGAGGGTGCGGAACTCCTCGTAGAACTGCCGCGTCGACAGACCCGCCGCCTCGCTCAGCGACGCGACGGTGGTGGACCGGAACCCGGGGCTGTCGCCGAAGAGTTGGAGCGCGGCGTCCAGGAAGCGTGCGCGCCGCTCGGCCTGCCGCTCCTCGGCGGTCCTGCCCCCGTAACGGCCGGTCGGCTGTTTGAGCCTGCCCGCCACACGTTCCTCCCTTGCCGGTCCGACGAACTGTTCGACCCTCCGACGATTTTGTCGTGTACGGACCCTTGTGGAGAGAGCCGCCCCCTCCTTACTTTCCAGTAAGTCATTCTGAACGCGGTCGTGTTCAGATTTCCCGTCGCCATCTCTTGTCATGCCCTCGGCACTCGCACCCCCCGCCTACGACAAGGACCCACCATGTCTGTCCGGCCCACCAGGTCTGCTCTCAGACCCAGACACCTCTGTTCCCTCGCCGCCGCCCTCGCCCTCACCCTCGGCGGCACGGCGACCGCCGCCACCGCACAGGCCGCCGCCGATCTGCGCGAGGTGATGTTCGTCGGCAACAACTGGGACGGCACCGCGGACGTCATCAAGTCCACCGGCGACTTCGCGAAGATCGGCCGGATCAACGTCATCCCGGACAAGGACGAACGGCTGGCCGCGATCAACGCCGATCCGATCAAGTGGGCCTACTTCATGGCCATCCGCAACGGGGTCGGCGAGGGCCACGACCAGTTCGTCGACGACATGTACTCCACCCCCGACGGCACGTCGGTGGTCGTGTCCCGTCCGAGCTTCGCGGACGTCGTCTCGATCGACCTCGCCAGCGGACACATCAACTGGCGCTTCCCCGTGTCCGGTTATCGCTCCGACCACATGGCGGTCTCCCCCGACGGCACCCGCGTCGCGGTCTCGGCCTCGACCGCGAACACCGTGCACGTCCTGGACATCAACACTGGCAAGCAGCTCGGCTCCTTCGCCACCGGCGACAAGCCGCACGAGAACATCTTCACCCGCGACGGCAAGTACATCTGGAACATGGCGATCGGTGACGTCAACACCGCTCTCGACGAACCGTGGCTGGACTGGACGAAGGGCGACCGGCACATCACCGTCGTCGACGCGACCACCTTCAAGCAGGTCAAGGTGATCGACATGCGGCAACGGCTCGACGCGATCGGTCTCACGGACTACTCCGACGCGGTCCGGCCCGCCGTCTTCAGCCCCGACGAGTCCAAGCTGTACTTCCAGGTGTCGTTCTTCAACGGCTTCCTCGAGTACGACGTCGCCTCCGACAAGATCACCCGGGTCAAGACCCTGCCGAAGAACCCGGCGACCAGCACCGACCGCACGACCTGGGTCAACGACTCCCGCCATCACGGCATTTCGATGAACCCGGCCGGGACGAAGCTGTGCGTCGCCGGGACGATGGACGACTACGCGACCGTCGTCGACCGGGCCACCCTCCAGGAGGGGCCGCTCGTCACCGCCTCCAAGCCGTACTGGGCGACCGTCAGCGGCGACGGCAAGGACTGCATCGTCTCCGAGAGCGGCGCCGACCAGGTCACCGCCATCGAGTTCGCCACCGGGCAGAAGACGGTGTCGGTGCCGGTCGGCGACCACCCCCAGCGCGTTCGTCTCGGCCATGTGGGGGCGAACTGGACGGGCCCTTCGGCTAGTTGACCGCCGTCGCGGCCCACGACGCCAGTTCGGTCCGCGCCGCGCTCAACAGATCGGCGGACGGCGCCGTCGCCCCGTTGGTGACCAGCGCGTAGTGCAGAGTCCCCGAGCCCGGTGCGGTGAGCAGCAGACGGCGGCTGCCGGTGCCGCCCGGCTCGGGGGCCACCGCGATCGGGGTGGTCGTGGTGTAGGCGGGCGGGGAGATCGTCGCCCCGAGGTCGGACACCACCGTCGTGGCCGAGGTCGGGAAGGACGCCGGCAGGTGGAGTTCCGTGGGGGCCGCGCTGCCGTCGGAGCGCCAGAGCAGCAGCCCGTACTGGCCCGCTCCCACCAGCTGGGAGACATGCGGCAGAGACGACGGGATCGGATTCCAGGTCAGCGTGGTGGAGCCGTCACGTGAGCGGTCCTCGTAGGTGAAGGCGACCGTGGTGCCCGCGGTGGCGCTGGGGTAGAGCCGGTCCAGAAGGCGCGCGTCCTGGCGCAGGGCGGCGGTGCCCGAGTCGTCCAGGCGTACGGCGGAGAGGTCCTCGTCGTTCCAGGCGTCGCCGGAGGTCAGGACCTTGTCGGGGTTGTCGTTCATCAGCTCGTGGTGGCGGCCGTTGTAGATGTCCCACTGCCACTGGGCCCCGGAGAGGACGGGTCCGGAGGATGCCGCCTTCGACCACCAACTGGAGCCCGGCAACCGGGAGTCGAGGGCCTGGTACATCGCCTTGACGACCGTCGGGGCCTTGTCCGAGACCGTTCCGGAGAGCGGGTGGCCGAATTCGCTGACGATCGCCGTCGTCCCCGCCGCCGAGGCCCGGTCGCGTACCGTCCCGAAGTCGGTGGCGTACTGGCCGTCCCCCGCCTTGCCCCACATGAGGATGCCCGAGATCGCCTTCTGGTCGTAGAAGTGGGTGTTGAACACATAGCGCGAGCCCAGCGTGCCCGCGTCCAGCAGGCCGCCTTCCTGCTTCTGGGAGTCGATATTGGCGTTCCAGAAGAGGTTCGGTTCGACGAAGGCGGGCTTGCCCTGCCAGCCGGCCGCGTCCATGCGGGCCCGGAACTTCACATAGAAGGGCCAGAGGACGTCTCGCTCCCACGTGCGGCTGGTCTGCCCGGAGTCGTAGCTGCCCGCGTACGGCTCATTGAAGGGGTCGAAGCCGACGACGCCCGCGAATTGGGCGGTGGTGAGGTGCTGTTTGACGTACGTCATGGTGGCCTGGGCCGTGTCGAGGAAGGCGCCCTGGACACCGTAGGCGTTGTGCCAGAAGTCGTACGACGCCTGCTTGACGGCCCCGTTCTGGGTGATGTTCTGGCCCCAGAAGAGACAGATCCCGCACGACTCCTGGGGGTAATTGCCCGCGTCCACAGCCCACTTGGGGGCGCCGTCGCCGCTGTACCAACTGCCCGTGTTGAAGAGATAACGGGAGTAGAGGTCCTGGTGGAAGTCGGGGTACACGCGAATTCCCACGTCGAGGAAGGCGCGCAACTGGTCGGTGGCCGCGGCGAGATAGGCGGTGTCGACCTGTCCGCGTACGGGTTCGGCGTGCGCCCAGGAGAGCAGGAAACGCACGGAGTTGCCACCGCCGAGGGCGCGCAGCGCGGTCGCGGACTTCTTGGCGTCGGCGACCGAGGCGAAGGGCAGCCCGCTGTTCTCCTCCAGCTTCGTTTCGCCGGAGACGTTGTAGCCGCGCAGCACGACCTCGCGGCCGAGGCCGTCGGTGAAACGACCGTTCGCGACGGTGAGCGTGGTCGACGCCTGGGTGTCGAACCACAGCGAGTCGGGGAGGGGGTCGGCGGCCGCGGGCTGTGTGCCCGCGGCCGTCAGCAGGCCGGTGATCAGCACGAGAACGCCGAGCAGACGCGCACGTAACTTCGACATGTCCACTACAGTCCCGTTCGCATCAGGACGCGTCAATGGTTCTGACTTATGAGTAAGTTTCTACTTCTTCCATCCGTCTCATGGGCCTCGTACGCCCCATAGATCTCAACTGCCGACCCGTCGCGTCACGTTCAGCAGGTACTCCTTCCGGTCGAGCGGGTTGAGGTCGGTCCGCGGCCGGTCCGGGACCGTGCCTCGCACGACCGGCGCGTAGTGGTCGAAGGCGCACTCCAGCTCGCCCTCGCCGCGCGTCAACCCCGGTAGCTGTCGCTCCAGTTCATGCACGTGGGCGACCGGGACGACGCCCTCCAGCACACATGAGGCGCCGCGAATTTCCGTGGTCTGCGACACGGCGCGCTGTTGGGCGAGCACGGGCAGCACCGCCGCGAGTGTGTCCGCCGGGGCCTCCAGACGGAACCGGTGCATCGGCTCGTACACCTGGCTGCCCGCCTCCCGGAGCGCGCTCATCACCACCAGCGGTGTCAGGCCCCGGAAGTCGGCTCCGGTGCTGGACATGCTCTTGTCGAAGCCCTGGTGGGCGTGGCTCTGCCGTGGTGAATAGCCGGAATGGGTCATGGTGACCGTGCAGTCGGTGACCTGCCATCCGTGGATTCCCTGCCCCAGCGTCTCCTTCACGGTGTCCTCGACCGCCTTGAAGAACGCGTACGGCATCGCCCCCAGTTCGACCTCCAGCCGGAATTCCACACCGGAATCGACCGGCGCCGGATCGATGCGCAGTCCGACGGTCGCGAGAAACGGATTGGCGTCCTTCTTGTTGAACTCGACCGCCGCACCGGTGCCCACGGGCCGTTCGATGCACAGGGGCGTCGTCTCGCGGAACATGACGTCCATACCGAACTCGTCCGCCAGCGTCGCCTGGATGACCTCCTTCTGCACCTCGCCGTAGAGCGACACGGAGATCTCCTTGCGCACTTCGTCGTGCCGAAGATTGATCAACGGGTCCTGTTCGGCGAGTTGAGTCAGCGCGACATGCAGGGCGCCCTTGTCGGCCGAATGACACGGGACGACGACGGTTTCGAGCGTCGGCGGGGAGAAATAGTGCTCCTCGATCGGCGATTTCCGCGGTGCGCCGATCATGTCGCCGACGCGGATGTCGCTCAGCCCCCAGAGTTTGCCGATCCGCCCCGCCGCCACGGCCTCCTCCCGGGCGGCCGAGCCCTGGTCGAAGACGCTGATCGCGGTGACCTTGCCCTCCGCACCGTCGCGGAGGGTCAACCGGTCGCGCGTCCGCAGTGTCCCGGAGAACATCCGCGCGTACGCGATCTTCTCCCCCGCGGGTCCGCGCTCGACCTTGAAGACGGTGCCCGAGACCGGACCATCGGCATCGCCCTCGGCCGAGGGCAGCAACTCCTTGATCCCGGAGATCAGTTCCGCGATGCCCGCTCCCGTCATGGCCGAGCCGAAGAACACGGGGTGCACCAGGGCCTCCCCGGTCTGCCGCACAAGAGCGGCGCGGAGCCGGTCGTACGACACCCGGCCGTACGCGGCCAGCAGGTCGTCGTCGTGCTCGGCGAGCGGATCGAGGAGGGACGCCTGGAGCCCGGCGTCGTCGAACGGGGTGAAGCGAGCGTCCCGCGTGCCCGGTTCACCCACCTGGCCCATCGGGACGATCGCCGGGGTGAGCCGCGTGGAGATGCCCTCAAGTACACGGTCGTACTGCGCTCCGCCGCGGTCGATCTTGTTCACGAAGACGAGCGTGGGAATCCGCAGCCGCTGGAGCGTCCGCATCAGCACACGAGTCTGCGCCTGTACGCCCTCCACGGCCGAGACGACGAGTACGGCGCCGTCGAGCACGCTGAGCACCCGCTCCACCTCGGCGATGAAGTCCGGGTGGCCGGGGGTGTCGATCAGGTTGACGGTGATGTCGTCGATCGCGAAGGAGACGACGGCGGATTTGATCGTGATGCCACGCTGTCGTTCGAGCGCGAGGGAATCGGTCTGGGTGTTTCCGTCGTCGACGCTGCCGATCTCGTCGATGACCCCGACCGAGTGCAGCAGCCGCTCGGTCAGGCTTGTCTTACCGGAGTCTACGTGCGCCAGAATTCCCAGGTTGAGCATATGCACCGGGCGTCATGTCCTTTGAAGTGGGAGTGATTCCTTCCTGGGTGGACATGAGCGGTGTGCGCATTGCTGCTCCTCGATCTTGGTGGACGCGTCCCCCGTAGTGCAGCAGTCGGCGGCGTGCGACAGCAACGGATTAACGCTCAACAAATGCGTGCCGCACCGCTCGCCCCCCTCGACGCTCGGCCCTAGAGTGACGCACGTCACGTAAAATGGCTGATACCCCTCACCTGGCTCTCTGGGAGGGCACATGACCCGTATATCGGTGAAGGTGGACGGCACCACGTACGAGGACGAGGTCGAACCCCGCCTCCTCCTGGTCCACTACCTGCGAGACCGCCTGGGCCTGACCGGCACCCCCATCGGCTGCGACACGTCGAACTGCGGGGCCTGCACGGTCGACCTCGACGGGGAGAGCGTCAAGAGCTGCTCGGTGCTCGCCGTCCAGGCCGACGGGAGCGAAGTGACGACGGTCCAGGGGCTCGCCCGGGACGGGGAGTGGCATCCGCTGCAGACGGCGTTCCACGAGCGGCACGCCCTGCAGTGTGGCTACTGCACACCGGGAATGATCATGGCCGCCCGGGATCTGCTCCGGGAGAACCCCGACCCGACCTCGGACGAAGTGCGTGAGGCCCTGGAGGGCAACCTCTGCCGGTGCACCGGCTACCAGAACATCGTGCGCGCGGTCCTGGCCGCCTCCGGGCAGGAGGTCACGACATGACCGACCAGGTCACCGAGCGCGAGGTCGGCCGCTCCCGGCCGCGCAAGGAGGACGCCCGACTCGTCACCGGCCAGACCAACTGGACGGACAACATCAGCGTCAACGGACTGCTGCACCTGGCGATCCTGCGCAGCCCCATGGCGCACGCCCGCATCGACCGGGTCGACGTGGCACCCGCGCGCGAACGCCCCGGCGTGGTCGCCGCGTTCAGCGGCCGTGACCTCGCCGAAGGCCTCGGCTCCCTGCCGTGCGCCTGGCCCGTCACCGAGGACATCGTCCTCCCCGACCACCCGCCGATCGCGGTCGACGAAGTCCGCTACGCCGGCGACCCGGTGGCCGTCGTGGTGGCCCGCGACCGGTACGCCGCCGCCGACGCCCTGGAAGCCATCGAGGTCGACTACACGCCGCTGCCCCCGGTCCTCGACCTGGAGGCCGCCCTCGCCGAGGACGCCCCGCTGGTCCATTCCGACAAGGGCACCAACCGCTGCTACGACTGGCCCCTCGCCACCGGCGAGGACTACGCCCCGGTCCGGGAGCGCGCGGATGTGGTCCTCAAGCGCCGATACGTCCAGCAGCGGCTCATCCCCAACGCGATGGAACCACGGGCGGTGGTCGTGACGCCGCTGGCCGCCTCCGGCGAGTACACCGTCTACTCCGCCACCCAGATCCCGCACATCCTGCGGATCATGCTCTCCATGGTCACCGGCGTCCCCGAGCACAAGCTGCGGGTGATCGCCCCCGACGTGGGCGGCGGCTTCGGTTCCAAACTCCAGGTGTACGGCGAGGAGGCCCTCGCGCTCGCCGTGGCGAGGCGGCTCGGCCGCCCGGTGAAGTGGACCGAGTCGCGGTCCGAGGGGTATCTCGCCACCCATCACGGACGCGGGATGATCCAGGACATCGAGGTCGCCGCCACCAACGAGGGCAAGCTGCTCGGTCTCAAGGTCGATCTGCTGGCCGACATGGGCGCGTACCTCATGCTCGTGACTCCGGGCATCCCGATCCTGGGCGCCTTCATGTATCCGGCGATCTACAAGATGGACGCGTACGACTTCACCTGCACCGGCGTCTTCACGACCAGGACGCCCACGGACGCCTACCGCGGCGCCGGACGCCCCGAGGCGACGTACGCCATCGAACGGATCATGGACGAGCTGGCCGTCGAACTCGGCCTGGATCCGATCGAGCTCAGGCGGCGCAACTGGATCCGTCACGAGGAGTTCCCGTACACGGCCGTCGCGGGACTGACGTACGACAGCGGCAACTACGAGGCCGCCACCGACAAGGCGCTCGCGCTCTTCGGGTACGACGAACTGCGCTCCGAGCAGCAGAAGCGCAACGAGCACGACGACGTGGTGCGCCTCGGCATCGGTGTGTCCACGTACACCGAGATGTGCGGGCTCGCGCCGAGCCGGGTGCTGCGGGATCTGCGGTACGCGGCCGGTGGCTGGGAGGCGGCGAGCATCCGTATGCTGCCCACCGGCAAGGTCGAGGTGGTCACCGGCACCAGCCCGCACGGGCAGGGGCATGTGACCTGCTGGAGCCAGATCGCCTCCGACGTGCTGGGGGTGCCCTTCGAGGACGTCGAGGTGCTGCACGGCGACACCAAGGCGGCGCCGCAGGGCATGGACACCTACGGCTCGCGGTCGCTCGTCGTCGGCGGGGCGGCCGTGCATCACGCCGCCCAGAAGGTGGTGGAGAAGGCGCGGAAGGTGGCCGCGCACCTGCTCGAAGCGAGCGAGCACGACCTGGAGTTCACGCACGGCGTGTTCTCCGTGAAGGGCTCGCCCGAGGCGCGCAAGACCATCCAGGAGATCGCCTTCGAGACGTTCTCCTCGCACGACCTGCCCGACGGCATGGAACCCACCATCAACGCCGAGCACCTGGTCGACCCGGAGAACTTCTCCTACCCGCACGGCACCCACCTGTGCGCCGTCGAGGTCGACACCGAGACCGGACGGACCACCATCCGCTCGTACGTCTGCGTCGACGACGTCGGCCGTGTCATCAACCCGATGATCGTCGAGGGGCAGGTGCACGGCGGGGTCGCGCAGGGCATCGCGCAGGCGCTGTACGAGGAGGCGGTGTACGACGACGAGGGCAACCTGGTGTCGGGCACGATGGCCGACTATCTGGTGCCCTCGGCTGCCGATCTGCCCGAGTTCGTGACGGACCGGACGGAGACGCCGGCCACCTCGAATCCCTTGGGTGCCAAGGGAGTCGGCGAGGCGGGCACCATCGCCTCGACGCCCGCGGTCGTCAACGCGATCGTGGACGCGCTGCGCCCGCTGGGGGTGACCGAGCTGGCGATGCCCTGTACGCCTCAGCGGGTCTGGGAGGCCATCGAGCAGGCTCGTTCCGGAAAGGACGGCTCAGCATGATTCCCCCGGCATTCGAGTACGCCAGGCCCGCGAGCGTCGAGGAGGCCGTGCGCACCCTCGCGGACGCGGGCGAGGACGCGAAGGTGCTGGCCGGCGGGCAGAGCCTGCTGCCGTTGCTCCGGCTGCGGCTCGCCTTTCCCGAACTGGTCGTCGACGTCGGCCGGATTCCGGAGCTGCGCGGGATCCGCGAGGACGAGGGCACGCTGATCATCGGCGCGATGACCTCGCACCATGACGTCATCCGCGACCCACGGGTACGCCGGCACGCCGGGCTGCTCGCGGCGGCCACGGCGACGGTCGCCGATCCCGCCGTACGCCATCGCGGCACCCTCGGCGGCTCGCTCGCGCACGCCGATCCGGCCGGTGACCTGCCCTCCGTGATCCTCGCGCTCGACGCGACGCTGATCGCGGAGGGGCCGGCGGGGCGGCGCGCCATCCCGGCGCGCGAGTTCTTCGTGGACTATCTGCAGACAGCACTGCGGCCGGACGAGCTTCTGGTGGAGGTGGAGATCCCGACGGTCGGCGGCTGGGGTTTCCACTACGAGAAGTTCCAACGCGTCGCGCAGGCCTGGGCCGTGGTCGGCGTGGCGGCGCTGGTGCGGCGCGACAACGGGCACATCGCCGAGGCCCGGATCGGGCTGACGAACATGGGCTCGACGCCGCTGCGTGCCGGGGCCACCGAGGAGGCGCTCGTGGGCGCCGCGGCGCCGGGCGCGGTGCAGCGGGCCGCCGAGGTGGCGGCGGACGGGACACACCCGTCGTCCGATCCGTCGGGCTCACCCGCCTACCGCGCGCACCTCGCCCAGGTCCTGACCAAGCGGGCGGTGCTGGCCGCCGGCGGGATGGGGTGAGGAGCCCATCACCGATATGGCCGTGGACGGCTTGAGCGGTCCGGACGAGGTGCGGGCCCGCCTGGAGAAGACGGGGTACCTCGTCGACGACGGGCTGGCCGTGGCCTGCTTCCTGGCGCTGCGGCTGCACCGGCCGATCTTCTGCGAGGGCGACGCGGGCGTGGGCAAGACCGCGCTCGCGTCCGCCCTCGCCGAGGCGACCGGCGCTCCGCTGATCCGGCTGCAGTGCTACGAGGGCATCGACGCGTCGCAGGCCCTGTACGACTGGGACTTTCCGCGCCAGCTCCTGCACCTGCGGGCCGCCGAGGCGGCGGGCGTCACGGACGCCGACCGGCTCGAAGGCGAGCTGTACGACCGGCGGTTCCTCATCACCCGGCCCCTCCTGCAGGCCCTGGAGACCCATCCGTCGGTGCTGCTCGTCGACGAAGTGGACCGCGCGGACGACGAGTTCGAGGCGTTCCTGCTGGAACTGCTGTCGGAGTACGCGGTCACGATCCCCGAACTGGGCACGCTGCGCGCGAAGTCGCCACCGGTCGTGGTCCTCACCTCCAACCGCACCCGCGAGGTGCACGACGCGCTGAAGCGGCGCTGTCTCTACCACTGGTTCGACCACCCCGGCTTCGCCCGCGAACTCGCCATCGTGAGACGGAGGCTGCCGGAGGTCACCGAACGGCTCGCCGAGCAGGTCACCGCGCTCGTCCAGGCCCTGCGCGGCGAGGACCTGCTCAAACCGCCCGGCGTGGCCGAGACGATCGACTGGGCCGAGGCCCTGCACGCCCTTGGTGCGACCGAGGTGGACGCCGAGCTGGCGGTGGCCACGCTGGGGTCGGTACTGAAGTACCGGGAGGACGCCGAGCGTGCCCGGGGTCTCGACCTGACGTCGATCCTTTCCGCCCGGGGGGCGTAGCAGCATGGGACGCGAGGACACCATCGACGCGTCCGCCGTCCTGGTCGGGTTCGCCCGAGCCCTGCGCACGGCCGGTGTCGACGCCGCGCCCGACCGCGTGCAGGCCTTCCTCGGCGCGCTCGGTCTCCTCGACCCAGGCGTGCGATCCGATGTGTACTGGGCGGGACGGCTCACCCTGTGCGGGAGCCAGGACGATCTCGAACGCTACGAACGGGTCTTCGCGGCCTACTTCGGCGCGAAGGCGGAAGGCGCCCCGCCGCGGTCCACGCCCGCGCCACGGCTGCGCATGGTCGTCCGCGACGCCGGTCCCGTTCCTCCCACGGCGACCCAGGCCCGGGAGGACGCCGTACCGACGGCCACGCTCGCCAGCTCCACCGACGTGCTGCGCCACCGCGACTTCGCCGGGCTCACCGCGGCCGAGCGGGAGCAACTGCGGCGGCTGCTGGCCGCGTTCCGGCTGCGCGGCGAGGTGCGGCGCTCCGCGCGGCGGCACCCGGCTCGGCGTGGCAGCGTGGATCCGGGGCGCACCGTACGGGAGATGCTGCGGCGCGGCGGTGAGCCGGCCCGGCTGCGGCTGCACGACAGGGCCGAGCGCCCGCGCCGGGTCGTGCTGCTCGTGGATGTGAGCGGCTCGATGGCCCCGTACGCGGACGCGCTGCTGCGGTTCGCGCACGCGGCCTCGCACGGCACCGGCACGGAGGTGTTCACCATCGGCACCCGGCTGACCCGGGTGACCCGCGAGCTCGCGCACCGCGACCCCGACGCGGCCATGGCGGCACTGGCGGCGGCGGTCCCCGACTGGCGCGGCGGCACCCGGCTCGGCGAGATGCTGCGCGGCTTCCTGGACCGCTGGGGCCGGCGGGGCATGGCGCGCGGCGCGGTCGTGGTGGTGCTCTCGGACGGCTGGGAGCGTGGCGATCCGGCTCTGCTCGCGGCACAGATGCGACGCTTGCACCGGCTCGCGCACCGGGTGATCTGGGCCAATCCGCGCAAGGCCCGCCCCGGCTACGCACCCCTGGCCGGCGGGATGGCGGCGGCGCTGCCGAGCGTGGACGCCTTCGTCGAGGGGCACAGCCTGGCCGCGCTGGAGCGTCTGGCGGCGGTGGTGAGAGGAGCGGACCCTTGAGGAGAACGGGATCCTGCGAAGAGGGCGGGGCCTTGAGGAGCACCGGCCCCTACGGAAAGGGCGGACCCTTGAGGCAGACGCACCCCGCGGTGAAGGGAGCGAGCGATGCGTGACATCCTCCCGGCGCTGAACCAGTGGTACGCGGCGGGGTCGCCGTTCGGGCTCGCCACGGTGGTGACGGTGAGCCGCAGCACGCCCCGCGACCCGGGCGCGGCCATGGCCGTGGGCCCGGCCGACGAGGTCGTGGGCAGTGTGTCCGGCGGCTGTGTGGAGGGCGCGGTCTTCGAGCTGGCCCAGGAGGTCGTGGAGTCCGGCGAGGCACGTTTGGAGACCTTCGGGTACAGCGACGAGGACGCCTTCGCCGTCGGGCTCACCTGCGGCGGGGAGATCACGCTGCTCGTCCGCCGGGTGTCCCCCGCCGACGACCCGTCCTTCGGTGCGGTGGCCGAGTCGGTGGCCGCGGGCCGCCCGGTGACGGTGGCGACGGTGATCGACGGACCGGCGCCGCTCGGGGCCACGCTCGCCGTGTGGCCGGACGAGGAGTCGGGGCCGTCCGGTGGGGTGTCGGGCTCCCTCGGATCGACGGGTCTGGACGTCGCCGTCGCCGCCGACGCGCGCGGCGAGCTGGCCCAGGGCGCCACGATCCGGCGGCACTACGGGCCGCACGGCGAGCGCCGCGAAGACGCGGTCACGGTCTTCCTCAACTCCTTCGCGCCACCGCCCCGGATGCTGGTCTTCGGCGCGATCGACTACGCGGCCGCGGTGGCCAGGATCGGCGCCTTCCTGGGCTACCGGGTCACGGTGTGCGACGCCCGGCCGGTCTTCGCCACACCGAAACGGTTCCCGGAGGGCGTGGAGGTCGTCGTCGACTGGCCGCACCGCTATCTGGGCGGTACGACGACCGACGCGCGCACCGTGATCTGCGTTCTCACCCACGACCCGAAGTTCGACGTGCCCCTGCTGGAGGAGGCTCTGCGCCGCCCGGCCGCGTACATCGGGGCGATGGGCAGCCGTCGTACGCACGACGAGCGGATGAAACGGCTGACCGACGCCGGTCTCTCGGAGCGTGATCTGTCCCGGCTGCGCTCGCCCGTCGGGCTCGACCTCGGGGCCCGTACGCCCGAGGAAGTCGCTGTGTCGGTCGCCGCGGAGATCGTCGCGCTGCGGTGGGGCGGCAGCGGAGCGCCCCTGTCAGCCACGGGCGGGGCGATCCATCCGAGGTAGTCCCATCCAGGAGCAGTCGCAGGAGCCCGATCCAGGAGTCTGCCGGCCAGCTCGACCCAGGAGGAAATGATGGATCTGCACCACGAGTTCACGGTCCCCGTCCCGGTCGAGGACGCCTGGCAGGTGCTCCTCGACATCGAGCGGGTCGCCCCCTGCATGCCGGGCGCGACGGTCGAGGACTACGACGGCAAGACCGTGACCGGCTCGGTGAAGGTGAAGGTGGGCCCGATCACGCTGACGTACCGGGGCACCGCCGTCTTCGAGGAGCAGGACGAGACGGTGCACCGGATGGTGCTGATCGCGAGCGGCAAGGAGTCACGCGGCCAGGGCACGGCGCGGGCCAGGGTCACGGGCACACTCGCCGAACGCGACGGCGGCACGGCCGTGTCGGTTGACACCGATCTGACGGTGACGGGGCGTCCGGCGCAGTTCGGGCGCGGAGTCATGGCGGAGGTGGGCGACAAGCTGGTCGGGCAATTCGCGGACTGTCTCTCCGAGCGCCTCGAAGAATCGGGCCGGCCCGAGGAAGCGTCCCACCGACCCGAGGCACGAGCAGAGGAGCCCGTCCGCCTCGAAGAATCCGAGCTGCTCCACGAGCCTTCGGTTTCGGTGCGTTCCGAGGCTGAGCCGATCGACCTGCTCCGGACGGCGGGGGTACCGGTCGCCAAGCGGTTGGGCGTGGCGCTCGCCGCGGCCGTCGCCGCGGCGCTGGTGTTCTTGCGCCTACGACGCCGTCGGCGCCCCTGAGCCGGTCAGCCGGCCGCGTCGCGGTGATCGGCGATCACCTGCTCCAGGTGGTGCAGCGCCACGGTCACCCGAGCCGGATCCTTCTGGAAGAACGGATCGTCCGACACGGGCAGGGATCCGGCGAGCGCCCAGCCGCGACCCCGGGCCCATGTCGCGTCGTCCAGATCGAGCGCGGCACGGAAGGCGCCGCGTGCCCGGGCGGGCAGGAACATCCACGCGGGCAGCAGATCGACGGCCGGGTCGCCCACGGCGAGCGTTCCGAAATCGATGACCGCGCTCAACCGGCCGTCGACGGCGAGGAGATTGCCGGTCGCCAGGTCGCCGTGGATCCACACCGGCGGAGCGTCCCAGGCCGGCGCCGCGAGCGCCGCTTCCCACACCTCCGTCACCGCGTCGGTGTCGACCATGCCCTTGAGCGCCTCGATCTTGGGGCGGACGCGTGCGTCGGCGGCCAGGGAGTCCCGCGCGTCCCCCATCGGCACACCGCGGAACGCGTTGCTCGGCTCGGGGCCGGGACCGCCGGAGGCGTCGAGCCTCTGCAGTGCGGTGATGAACTCGGCGAGCTGCACGGCCGCTCCGACCGGATCGGCCAGGCCCTGCGTCGTGGCCGTCTCCCCCTCCAGCCATCGGTAGACGGACCAGGGGTAGGGGTATCCCTCCCCCGGCTCTCCCTTCACCAGTGGTTCGGACACGGGCAGCGGCAGGTGCGGCGCGAGACGCGGCAGCCATGTGTGCTCGCGTTCCACCTGGCCGACCCAGTGGGAGTAGCGCGGCAGCCGTACGGACAGGTCGTCGCCCAGCCGGAAGGTGGCGTTGTCCATGCCCGACAACGGGACGGGCGACAGGGGCAGTTCGGCCCACTGGGGGAACTGCGCCGCCAGCAGACGGCGTACGAGATCGGCGTCGATCAACACGCCGTCCATCTCAGTGGGAGCGGGTGCCGGCCGTCCAGTCGATTAGCCGGTCCGCGGCGGCAGTCGGTGCAGTGTCACATCGGTGAGCCGGCCGTCCGCCGCTGTCGCGGTCATGTACGTGCAGTGGGGCTGGCGGCGGCGGTCGGTCGGCGAGCCGGGGTTGAGGAGGCGCAGGCCGGTCTCCGTCGTCGTGTCCCAGGGGATGTGGCTGTGCCCGAAGACCAGGACGTCGAGGTCGGGGAAGCGCTCGGCGCAGCGGTGCTCGCGGCCCTGGGCGGCACCGGTGTCGTGGACGACTCCGAGGCGCAGGCCGCCCAGTTCGGCGCGGGCGACCTCGGGAAGGCGGGCGCGCAGTGCCGGACCGTCGTTGTTGCCGTACACGCCGACGACCGCGCGGGAGCGGTCCTCCAGCAGGTCGAGAGTGGCGGTGTCCACCCAGTCGCCCGCGTGGATGACCACGTCGGCGAGCGGGAGTTCGGTAAGGAGCTGGGCAGGCAGTTGCCTGGCCCGCTTCGGGAGGTGGGTGTCGGACATCAGCAGCAGACGCACACCCTCAGGGTGTCACTCCCCCACGATTCCGCGTCGCGCGCCCATGGCCCGACCGCGCACGCGGTCACTCCAGCAGGACCTCGCTCCACACCTGCTTCCCGCCGCTCACCGGCACCGTCCCCCAGGCCGCCGACATGGCCTCGACCAGGAGGATGCCGCGGCCGCCGGTGGCCTCCCAGCCGATGCTGGTGGGCTTGATCGGCGAGCGCGGCGAGTTGTCGGCGACCGCGACCCGCAGACGGTGGTTGATCAGGGTGAGGTCCATCCGGACCTGGCCGTCGGTGTGCACGAGGGCGTTGGTGACGAGCTCGGAGACGACGAGGAGTACGGCGTCCAGGTTGTCGCTCACGCCCCAGGTGCGCAGCGTGCGCCTGGTGAAGCGGCGGGCGTGCCGGACCGCCTCGGGGACGCGCCAGACGGTCCAGCTCTCGCGGAGCGGACGCGTCGCCAGGCCGTCGTAGCGCATCAGGAGCAGGGCCACGTCGTCGCTGCGGTTGGCGCTCGTGAGCAGTCCGTCGGCCACGAGTCCGAGGTGGGCGGGGTCGGAGGCCGCCAGCTCCGAGGCGAGCCGGTTCAGGCCGTCCTCGATGTCGACCTCGACGGACTCGACGAGACCGTCCGTGGTCAGGGCCACGATCGAGCCGGGCTGGAGCCGCAGCGGGCTCATGGGGAAGTCGGCCTGGGTGACGACGCCGAGCGGCGGCCCGCCGTCCGACTCGAGGATCTCCGTGCGGCCGTCCGGGTGACGCAGCACCGGCGGCAGATGTCCGGCGCGGACGTACCAGGCGGAGCCCTCCTCCATGTCCACGTCAACGTAGCAGCAGGTGGCGAAGAGGTCCGTCTCGAGGTCCATGAGGAGACGGTTGGCGTGCGAGACCACCACGTCGGGAGGATGCCCTTCGATGGCGTAGGCGCGCAGAGCCGTACGCATCTGGCCCATGAGGGTCGCGGCCGAGGCGTTGTGTCCCTGGACGTCGCCGATGACGAGGGCGACATGATTGCCGGGCAGCGGGATCACGTCGTACCAGTCGCCGCCGACCTCCAGACCGGCCGTGGTCGGCAGATAGCGGGCGACGGCGACCGCGCCGGGCAGCCGAGGCAGCCGGCGTGGGAGCAGAGAGCGCTGGAGCATGCCGATGAGCTCGTGTTCGGCGTCGAAGGCGTGGGCGCGCACCAGGGCCTGGCCCGTGAGCGCCGCGGCGGCGGTGAGCAGGGTGCGTTCGTCGGGGCCGAAGTCGTGCGGGGTGTCCCAGCCGATCAGGCACGCGCCGGCCATCCGTCCGCCGGCGGGCAGCGGCAGGACGGCGAGGCCGCCGGGGCCCACCTCGGCGAGAGCGGGTTCCAGGGGCGCCCCGGCGGGCCAGATGGCGGAGCGCCCCTCGCTGAGGGCCGCGGCGAGCGTCGGCATGGCCCGGACGGGTGCGTCGGGCCATTCCGAGCGCCATTCGGTGCGCCACAGCTCGGGCCAGGCCTCGGGCTCCGGCGGGTCCAGGACCGTGACGACGAGTCGGTCGCCCTCCAGTTCGGCGAGGGCGATCCGGTCGGCCTGGAGGGGCTTGCGGAGGGCGGTGACCACGGCGCGGCCCACATCGCGGACGGTGCCCACGGTGGCGAGGGCGGTGGCGAGCCGCTGGACGCGCGCCACGTCATTGACGCCGGTGCGCAGCTTCGAAGCCTCGGACACCGTGCCGACGAGTCGTGCGGGCCGGCCTTCGATGCCGGGCAGCAGGCGGGCGCGCAGACGCAGCCACTTCTGCCCGCCGGAGGGCCCCAGAATCCGGAACTCCAGCTCACGGTCGCCGACGGACATGTGGTCCGGCTCCACCGCGGACATCAGCGAGGGGAGGTCCTCGGGCACCGTCATCGACAGCAGCGTCTCCACCTTGCCGTCGAAGTCGTCCGGGCTGAGACCGAACAGCTCCAGCATCTCGTCGTCGACCTCGACCTGCCCGGTGTCCATGGCGAGGCTGAAGGAGCTGGCGGGCAGGGCCTCGGTGTCCTGCGCCTCGGCGGGCGAGGGGCAGACGACGGCCTCGGCGAGCAGGCCCAGATACTCCCGGTCCTCGGAACCGAAGCCGCCCGGGTTCTCGGTGACGGCTACCAGGCAACCGTCGTCCCGCAGCGGCAGCACGCCCAGCGAGAACTCCTGCGACGGCAGCCGCCGGGCGTCCGTCCAGCGGCCGAGCTCCTCGGGGCCGTGCCACAGCGGCCGGCCCGAGCGGTGGGCGTCCGCCGCGGGGGACCCGCCGGAGAGGGGATAGCTGTCGCGCAGCCCGTACAGCGTCCTCGGCAGCCCGGCGGACTCGGCCAGGTGCAGTTCGTCGCCGCTCTCGCTCGGTGAGTACACCGCGGCGAGGGTCACGCTGGTGAAGACGAGCGCCTGTTCCAGGACGCGGCGCAGCCGCTCGCGCGGGTCCAGGTCCGTGGTGAGCGTCTTGAGGGCAAGTTCGGCACGCAGCGTTCTCGTTCTGCGTTCCGCCGCGCCCTCACTGACCACGTCCGCAATTACAGCGCTTCCGGGACGCTCGCGCAGCCCCTGTGACCGTTCCGAGCCTGTCGGGCCTGCGACATCGCTGTCACGGCGTGGTATCCGAGCGTCGGGGGACCCCGGGGGGTCTTCCACCGTGCGGCGCGTACGACGGGTCCGCTCGCCGTGCGGGAAGGGCCGCCAGGAGAGAGCCTTGATCCCTGGGATCCGTCGCGCGGCCCTGCGAGGAGGTGGTCGGCGTGTCCGACTGGCAGGGGTCCGGGCAGGCGCCGGCGGGGGGTCGACCGGCGCCGGTCGGACGGCCGCTGCTGTCGCTGACGCTGGCCGCGATGATGGACGACGTCCACGCCCACTCCGGCGCGGTCTATCTGCTGGCGCCCCGCGAGCCGGTCCTGGAGATGGCGGTCATGGCGGGGCTGCCCAGGGCCTTCGCCGCGCCGTGGGAGCGGGTGGGGCTGAGCGCGCCGATCCCGGTGGCCGAGGCGGTACGGGAGCGGCGGCTGATCTGGGTCAGCGGCGAGGAGCAGATGGCCAGCCGCTATCCGCGGATCGCCGTGGTGCTCCCCTATCCCTTCGCGCTGGCGGCGCTCCCCGTGGCGACCGCGAACAAGGCGTACGGCGCCGTCTTCGTGACCTGGCCCGGCTCGCACCCGCCGGAGCTGTCCGACCGGGAACGCGACCATCTCACCGCGGCCTGCGACCGGCTCGCGCTGCGCCTGGAACGGGCCGCCGAGGAGCATCGTCCCGTACACCCCGAGCCGGACCTGCTGGCACCCGCCGCCGCAGCGACCGTGGCCGGCACACTCGGCACGGTGGAGGCCGCGCGGATGGCGGCGCGGCTGCCGTACGGGCTGTGCGCGCTGGATCTGTACGGGCGGATCAGCTACGCGAACACGGCGACGGCCGAGCTGCTCGGCGTCCCGGTCAGCGCACTGCTGGGCACCCAGCTGTGGGCGGCGGTGCCCTGGCTCAACGACCCCGTCTACGAGGACCGCTACCGTGCCGCGCTGCTCAGCCAGCAGGTGACCTCGTTCGTGGCGCTGCGGCCGCCCGGCGACTGGCTGTCGTTCCGCCTCTATCCCAGTACGAACGGGCTGAGCGTGCGCATCTCGCGGGCCCGGGCGGTGGCCGAGATGACGCGTACCGAGCCGCAGCGCGGTGACGACACCCCTCGCCTGGTGACCATCTCCCATGTGCTGAGTCTGGCGAGCGCGCTCACGGAGGCGGCGGGCGTGCAGGACGTGGTGCAGCTGGTCGCGGACGAGATCGCGCCCGCCGTCGGCAGCCAGGCCCTGGTCGTCCTCGGCACGCAGGCCGGGCGCCTCCATGTGCTCGGGCATCGGGGGTATCCGGACGCGCACATCGTGGAGCGCTTCGACGGGATGCCGCTCAGCGCGCAGACTCCTGGTACCCATGCGCTGAACTCCGGCGTTCCCGCCTTCTTCGACTCGCTTCAGCAGCTGGAGCGCGTCTACCCGTCCCGGAACGCGACACCGGACGGCATGGCCGCGTGGGCGTATCTGCCGCTCATCGCGTCCGGGCGGCCGGTGGGCACCTGCGTCCTGGCGTACGCGCAGCCGCACGCCTTCCCCGCCGATGAGCGTGCCGTCCTGACGAGTCTGGGCGGGCTGATCGCGCAGGCGCTGGAGCGTGCCCTCCTCTACGACGCCAAGTTCAAGCTGGCGCACGGTCTGCAGGCCGCGCTGCTGCCGCACTCGCTGCCGTCGCTGCCCTCGATCGAGGCGGCCGCGCGTTATCTCCCGGCCTCGCAGGGCATGGACATCGGCGGGGACTTCTACGACCTGATGCCCTCGCGCGGCCGGGCCGCGGCGGTGATCGGCGACGTGCAGGGCCACAACGTGACGGCGGCGGGCCTGATGGGGCAGATCCGCACCGCAGTACGGGCGTACACGACCGTCGGTCAGTCACCGGAGGAAGTGATGCGCAGCACCAACCGCCTGTTGATCGATCTGGGCACCGACCTCTTCGCCAGCTGTCTGTATCTGCGTCTCGACCCCGCGCGCGAGGTGGCCGTCATGGCGCGCGCGGGCCACCCGCCGCCGTTGCTGCGGCGGCCGGACGGCAAGGTCAGGGTGCTCGACCTGGCGGGCGGGCCGCTGCTCGGGATCGACGCGTCGGCCACGTATCCGACGACCGAGGTGCCGTTCACCCCCGGCTCCGTGCTCGCCCTCTATACCGACGGTCTGATCGAGTCCCCCGGCGTCGACATCGAGGACGCCCTCGCCGACCTCGGCCGGCAGCTCGCCGAGACCGGCGACCAGCCCCTGGACACGCTGGCCGACAGCCTCGTACAGCATGGCGAGACGGCGACGCAGGAGCGGCCCGACGATGTCGCGCTGCTCCTGCTGCGGGCGTGCCCACACGACTGAACAGGCCTCGGGCGCCGCCCGGGGGGGGCGGTCCGTACGCCGGGCGGTCCGTACGCCGGGCGGTCCGTACGCCGGGCGGTCCGTACGCCGGGCGGTCCGGCCCTCCCGCCGGAGGGCCGGACCCGTCCACTGCCGACCGGGACCGCTGTTCCGCGGCCGGGTCAGTGGTTCTTGGTGACCGGCCGTCAGGGGGTGGTGGTCACCAGGCCCGAGCCGTCGTCCACGCCGGTGCCGGACTGGTCGTCCGCGGCTCCGCTCGGGTCCGCGGCGCCACCGGCCTGATCGTCGGCGCCACCGGCCTGGTCGCCCGCGCCCGCCGGGTCGCTGGCGCCGGCGCTCGGGTCGGCCGCGCCGTCGTCGCCGGCCCCGGCCCCGGCCCCGGCCCCTGCCCCTGCGTCTCCCGCGCCGAGCGTCGCACCGACCGCTGCCAGCGCGGTCGTGACGGGCTGGAAGAAGGTCTCACCGCCGGTGGTGCAGTCGCCGCTGCCGCCCGAGGTCAGGCCGATCGCGCTGCCGTCCTGGGTGAACAGGGAGCCGCCACTGTCGCCCGCCTCGGCGCAGACGTCGGTCTGGATGAGACCGGTGACGGTGTCGACACCGTTGGGGTCGGTTTCACTCTGGAAGTTGACGGTGGCGTCGAGACCCGTGACCGAACCATCGTGCAGACCGGTGGTGCTGCCCATCCGGAGGACCTGCTGACCGACCGTGGCCTCCGCCGCCTGGGTGATCTGGACGGTCTGCCCGTTGCCGACGTTGACCTCGCTCGGCGCCTGCGTGTTGGGGTCGTCGTACTTCACGAGTGAGAAGTCGCCGGCACCGGGGAAGGTTGCCTGGTCGACGGTCGCGATCGGTTGGCCGTCCTGCGAGTCCGACCACTGGGCGGCCGCGACACCGCAGTGCCCGGCGGTGAGGAAGGCGGGGCTGCCGTCGCTCGCGGTGACGTTGAAGCCGAGGGAGCAGCGGACGCCGCCGCCGTTCGCCTGGGCGAAGATGGCGTCACCGCCCGACACGAACGTCTTGAACGTGCCGGCGGACTTCTTGACGGCTGCCACACCGGAACCGAGCGAGTCGACGGTCGACGTCAGCTTGTTCCACTTGGCACCCGTGACCGTGCTGTCGGCGGTGACTTGGATCTTGTTGGTCTTCGGGTCGACGGCCCACGCCGTGCCCGGGATCGTCGCGTCCGTCTTCAGCGTCTTGGCGGCGGCCTGGAGCGTGGAGGTGCTGTTCTGCACCTCGTTGGCGACGGCGCCGGCCTTCTCGATCTGGTTGACGACATTGCTGTTGTCGCCGACGACGTTGATGATGAGCTGCTGCTTCGAGCCGTCGTAGTACGACCCGGCGAAGGCGTCACCCAACTGGGAGGCGAGCTGCGAGGCGACGTCCGCGACATCGGTCGCCTTGAACGTCTTCGGGGTGGCGTCGTCCGAGTTCGTCTGGGACGCGTTGGCATTGGGCAGCAGAAGTGCCGCCGCTCCGAGCGCCGCCACGCTTCCTGCCGCGAGGGCGGCCTTGCGCTTGGGTATCCGTTTGTGACTCAACTCTTGACCTCCTGGGGACGGGGTCGATGCCGCCGTCCGGCAGCTGACTGGGGGCGCCTGGATGGTTGTTGATACGCGTGAGCCACGTGGGTTGTTCAACTGCCTTTAAGAAAGGCAGGAGTTACCTCGGCGAAAGGCATGGATTACCAGGCAATCCCGCCCTTGTGCCGAGTGACCGGGGAACAATGCCTCGTATGACGCTGAACCTCGCCGAAGCCGACAAGATCCTCGCCGACCACTTCGCCCCCTGGGTGCTCGACCTCGGCCTGTCCGTGGTGGAGTTGGGTGACCAGCGCGCCGTCCTGCGGCTGCCGTGGTCCGCGCGACTCGCCCGGGAGGGCGGCTCGCTGTCCGGCCAGGCGCTGATGGCCGCGGCCGACACGGCGACCGTGATCGCGGTGTCCGCGGCGCGCGGCGCCTTCGTGCCCATGACCACCGTCCAGCAGTCCACCAGCTTCC
This sequence comes from Streptomyces sp. R41, assembly GCF_041053055.1. NCBI lineage: Bacteria > Bacillati > Actinomycetota > Actinomycetes > Kitasatosporales > Streptomycetaceae > Streptomyces > Streptomyces sp. R41. Next base: position 10,071,363 of record NZ_CP163443.1, on the reverse strand, counting down.
AGCGGGCGGTGACGGACGCGGACGTGCTGGTCGAGGCGGTCCTCACCAAGTTGGGCCGCCGGATGGCCTTCGCGGACATCACCATGACCGCCGAGGGGTCGCAGGAGATCGCGGCGCGGGCGAGCACGGTGTACGCGCTCCTGGGCTGAGCGGTCCGCGCACCTCCGCGCACGACACAGTCCGCTACTGATCGGTAACGGTCCGTTCCCGACCAAGAACGGAATCCTGGCTTCAGCGAATCTGCACATCGAATACGCAACGAAGCCACGGCGCGCGACAGATCTGCACAGTCGCGCGCCCCCCTCCGCGCCATTGCGACGGGACTGTCCCATTCGATCCCGGGTCGGCAAGGGTGCGCACGAACCGATGCCGCGCAGCATGTGAAGAAGTCGCCGCAAAGACGTGTGCACGCCTGCACGGTTGGACGGTGGAAGTGCTCAAGTGCCCAGGTGAGAGCCCTGGTTGATTGGATACGCGCCATGCGGGCGTGCTTTGATCCGTTGCACCGCGGGGGTCGCACCAAGGCTCCCGGAAACGGGCGCCGCGCGCTCGCGGTGGCGGCCGTCATCTGTCCCCCAGAGGGGGCCGCTCCCCCCTTATGAAATATCCAGACGAAGGGAAGTTCCACCATGAACTCCACCCCCCGTGTTGAGACCGCTGAGATCTCGGACGCCGACCTCGACAACGTCTCCGGCGGCCTGTCGCTGAACGCCGTTGGCACCGTCACCGGCCTGGTCGACAGCGTTGCCCCGGTCTCCGGCCTCGTGGGCACGGCCGTCGGCACCGTCGAGGGTGTGACCGGCCTGAACACCGCCCCGGTCACCGGCCTGGTTGCCGGTCTCTGATCGCATTTCATGCCGTTGAGTCCCGGAACCGCTTCCCGGTTCCGGGACTCTCGGATGTCGTAAATCTCTCGAACAGGTGAGGGAAGTCCCGTGCAGTTCCGCCAACAGGCCCTCGCCAAGCTGCAATCACCCGAAGAGCTGGACCTTCCGGTGCGCTTCGCCCGCCCTCAGGGCTGGCTCGTGCTGTCCGTGACGGTCGTCGTCATGGCGGCCGCGTCGGTGTGGGCCGTGACGGGCACCGTCGCGTCCACGGTCGGCGCACCCGCCATCCTCACGCACGGGGAGGGCAGTTACGTCCTGCAGAGCCCCGTCGCGGGGCAGGTCACCGCGGTCCTCGCCAAGGAGGGCGAACGGCTCGCCGCGAACGCCCCCGTACTGAAGGTCCGTACGGCGCAAGGGGAAACGGCCGTCGTCCGGACGGTCGCCGCCGGCCGCATCACCGCGCTCGCCGCCACCATCGGCGCGATCATCTCGACCGGCGCGAATGTCGCCGCCGTGGAAAAAGTCGCGCATGCCGACGATCCGCTGTACGCGACCGTGTACGTCCCCGCCGAGAACGCCTCCACGATTCCCGCGAACGCCGCCGTCGACCTCACCGTCCAGTCGGTGCCGACCCAGCAGTACGGGGTGCTGCGCGGCCATGTGAAGTCGGTCGACCGGACCGTGCAGACCCAGCAGCAGATCGCCTCCTTCCTCGGTGACAGCCAACTGGGCGAGCAGTTCACCAAGAAGGGCAGGCCGGTGGCCGTCCTGGTCCGCCTCGACCGCTCCTCCGGCACGAAGAGCGGCCTCAAGTGGTCCTCGGCTGACGGGCCGCCGTTCGCGCTCACCTCCATGACCCTGGCCACGGGTTCGATCCGCATGGCCGATCAGCGCCCCATCGATTGGCTCCTGCCGTGACCACCGCACACGACACCCGGGGCAGACGCCGGGCCGCCCCACCGAAGCGCACGGTTCCCAAGGGCAGGCGGAAGACCGTCCGCACGCCCACCGTGCTCCAGATGGAGGCCGTCGAGTGCGGCGCGGCCTCCCTCGCCATGGTCCTCGGCCACTACGGCCGGCACATCCCGCTCGAAGAGCTGCGCATCGCGTGCGGTGTCTCGCGGGACGGCTCACGCGCCAGCAACCTGTTGAAGGCGGCGCGCAGTTACGGCCTGACGGCCAAGGGCATGCAGATGGACACGGCCGCGCTCGCCGAGGTGAGGGCGCCCGCGATCCTGTTCTGGGAGTTCAACCACTATGTCGTGTACGACGGCATGGGGCGCCGCTTCGGACGACGCGGCGTGCACATCAACGACCCCGGCAAGGGCCGCCGTTTCGTGCCGATGGAGGACTTCGACACGAGCTTCACCGGGGTCGTCCTGGTCATGGAGCCGGGGCCCGACTTCCGCAAGGGCGGCCGCAAACCGGGGGTCCTGGGCGCCATGCCGGCCCGGCTGCGCGGCACGTCGGGCACCATGCCCGCAGCGGTGCTGGCGAGTCTGCTGCTGGTGGCGGTCGGCGCGGCGGTGCCCGCGCTCAGCCGGACGTACATCGACCAGTATCTGATCGGTGGCCAGAGCTCGCTGCTCGGCGTGCTGTTCGCGTCGATGGGTGCCTCCGTGCTGCTCACGGTGGTGCTGACCTGGTTGCAGCAGGCGAATCTGCTGCGCGGCCGCATCATCTCCTCGACGCTCTCCAGCGCCCGCTTCCTGCGGCATCTGCTGCGGCTGCCGGTGACGTTCTTCTCCCAGCGCAGCCCGGCCGACCTGGTGCAGCGGCTCCAGTCGAACGACGCCGTGGCCGAGACCCTGGCCCGCGATCTCGCGGCGGCCGGTGTGGACGCGGTCGTGGTCGTGCTCTACGCCGTGCTGCTCTACACCTACGACCCGCAGCTCACCGCCGTGGGCATCGGCGTCGCGCTGCTCAACGTGGTGGCCATGCGGGTGGTGATCCGGCTGCGCGCGACCCGCACCGCGAAGCTGCGCGCGGACACCGCCCGGCTCACCAACACGGCCTACACCGGACTCCAGCTGATCGAGACGATGAAGGCCACCGGCGGCGAGGACGGCTACTTCCGCAAGTGGGCGGGACAGCACGCCACCACTCTGGAGGAGCAGCAGCGCCTCGGTGTGCCCAGCGCCTGGCTGGGCGTGGTCGCGCCGACGCTCGCCACGCTCAACTCGGCGCTGATCCTGTGGATCGGCGGTATGCGCGCCATCGAGGGGCACATCTCGGTGGGTCTGCTGGTCGCCTTCCAGGCCCTCGTCACCCGCTTCACCGCGCCGATCACCCGCCTCAACGGGGTCGCGGGCCGCATCCAGGACTTCGCGGCCGATGTCGCCCGCCTCAAGGACGTCGAGAACTTCCAGGCCGACCCGCTCTACGCCCGTTCCGGCACCGGCGAGTCCACCCGCCGTCTGCACGGCCATGTCGAGCTGGAGAACATCACGTTCGGCTACAGCCCGCTCGACAAGCCGCTCCTCACCGGCTTCTCGCTGACGGTCGGCCCGGGGCAGCAGGTCGCCCTTGTCGGCGGCTCGGGCAGCGGCAAGTCCACGGTCTCCAGGCTGATTTCGGGCCTGTACGCCCCCTGGGAAGGCACGATCCGTATCGACGGACAGCGCCTGGAGGACATCCCGCGCGGCGCCCTCGCGGCCTCGGTCTCCTTCGTCGACCAGGACGTCTTCCTCTTCGAGGGAACGGTCCGCGACAACATCGCGCTGTGGGACCCGTCGATCCCGGACGACGCCGTGGTCGCGGCCCTTGAGGACGCGGCGCTGTACGACGTGGTCATGCGCCGCCCCGGCGGCATCCACAGCCAGGTCGAGCAGGACGGGCGCAACTTCTCCGGTGGCCAGCGTCAACGGCTGGAGATCGCACGGGCGTTGGTCCGCAGGCCCAGCATCCTCGTGCTCGACGAGGTGACCAGCGCGCTGGACGCGGAGACCGAGCAGACCGTCATGGACAACCTGCGCAAGCGCGGCTGCGCCTGTGTCGTGATCGCGCACCGGCTCAGCACGGTGCGCGACAGCGACGAGATCGTCGTACTTCAGCACGGCACGATCGTGGAACGCGGGCGGCACGACGCCCTGGTGGCGGCCGGCGGCCCGTACGCCGAGCTGGTCAAGGAGCGATGAGATGACCACGGTTCACGAGGGCGTTCACGAGGGAGACCTCGTCCTCGGCGCGCTCGGCGGTATGGGCACGCCGATCGACTGCTCCGGCCTCAACCGCCTCGATCTGGAAGGCCCGCAAGTCCTCTGGCTCGTCGCGGCGGGCGCCATGGACCTGTTCGCGGTCGACGCCGCCCAGCAGGGCCACTGGCACCACCTCGGCCGCCTCGAGGCGGGCTCCCTTCTCCTCGGCCCGGTCGCGGGACCCCAACACACGCTCGTGGGACGGCCGCTGCGCGACTGCGTGGTGCACCGGATCGTGCTGCGCGAGCTGTACCAGCCGGTCAACACCGAGACCTGGTCGTACGACGATTACGGCAACCCCCAGTACGTTCCGCCGACGTCGAGCCCGCTGGAGTACGCCCTCGCCCTCGGCGTCGGCCGTAGCCTCTCCGTTCTGTTCCAGGCTCCGATGGCCACGGAGAACGCCGCCGCGCTCACGGACGACGACGTCTTCTGGATGCAGGTGCCGCCGGGCAGTGTGCAGTACGGCTCGCTGTACGGCGCGGAAGCGGCAGCCGATCTGCTGATGGACTCCGGTGTCTGGCAGGGCATGGTCGATCAGCAGTACCGGCTGCTGACCACGCTCGACCGCTGGATCGAGCAGCTGGAGGCCAGCCACGAGGACCGTACGGCGGCCGGCATCAAGGCGGGTGAGGCCGTCCGCGCCCAGGCCGACCGGACCCTGCTCGCCTCCATCGGCAAGTCGTCGGCCAAGCGCCCCACAGCGGCCGACGCGGACGCCTCGTACGCGGCGTGCAAGCTGGTCGCGCGCGAGGCCGGGATCACTCTCGCGGAGTCCGCGCAGAGCGGGACGGAGAGCGACCGGCTCGACCCGGTCGAACGGATCGCGCTCGCCTCGCGCGTCCGCACCCGTGCCGTACGCCTCGACGGGCGCTGGTGGCGCGACAACATCGGTCCGCTGATCGGCCACCGGGCCGTGTCCGGTGCGCCGGTCGCGCTGCTGTGGCGGCGCGGCGGATATGTGGCCGTGCAGCCGTCCTCGGGGCGCGAGACGCCGGTCGAGAAGGCGAACGCGGCGGAGTTCGAGCCGCGGGCCGTGATGTTCTACCGTCCGCTGCCCGAGCGGAAGCTGAGCCCGCTGCGGCTGCTGCGCTTCTGCCTTCAGGGCACAGGTGGCGACTTGCGCAACCTCGCGATCAGCGGTCTGGTGACCGTCGCGATCGGCGCGCTGGTGCCGATCGCCACCGGCAAGGTGCTCGGCGAGTACGTGCCGAGGGCCCAGCACGGCCTCATCGTGCAGGTCTGCCTGGCCATCATGATCACCAGCATCGTGTCGGCGGCGTTCATGCTGCTGCAGAACCTCACGATGCTGCGGATGGAGGGCCGGATCGAGGCCACCCTCCAACCGGCCGTGTGGGACCGGCTGCTCAGGCTGCCGACCAAGTTCTTCACCTCCCGCTCGACCGGTGAACTCGCCAGTGCCGCCATGGGCATCAGCGCGATCCGCCGGCTCCTCGCCGGTGTCGGCCCGACGGTCGCGCAGGCGGGCACGGTCGGCGCGATGAACCTGGGGCTGCTGTTCTGGTACAGCGTGCCGATGGCGCTGGCCGCGATCGGCATGCTCGTCGTCATCGCCGCCGTGTTCCTGGGCCTCGGCCTGTGGCAGGTGCGCTGGCAGCGACGGCTTGTCGTGCTCAGCAACAAGCTGAACAACCAGGCCTTCCAGACCCTGCGCGGACTGCCCAAGCTGCGGGTCGCGGCGGCCGAGAACTACGCGTACGCCGCCTGGGCGAGCGAGTTCGCGCGCAGCCGTGAGCTCCAGCAGAAGGTCGGCCGCATCAAGAACCTCACCACGGTGATGGGCGCGGTGTATCTGCCGCTCTGTTCCCTGCTGATGTTCATGCTGCTGGCGGGCCCGGCGCACGGCTCGCTGTCGGCCGCGGACTTCCTCACCTTCAACACGTCGATGACGATGCTGCTGACCTCGGTCACCCAGATCACCGGCGCGTTCGTCTCGGCGGCGGCCGCGCTGCCGATGTTCGAGGAGATCAGGCCGGTGCTCGACGCGACGCCCGAGGTACGCGTGGCGAGCACCCGTCCGGGCATCCTGTCCGGCGGCATCGAGGCCCGACGGCTCTCCTTCCGGTACACCGACGACGGCCCGCTCGTCCTCGACGACGTGTCGTTCGACATCAGGCCGGGCGAGTTCGTGGCGATCGTCGGCCCCAGCGGCTGCGGCAAGTCCACGCTGCTACGGCTGCTCATCGGCTTCGACAAGCCGGTCTCGGGCAGCGTGCTGTACGACGGCCAGGATCTGGCGGCCCTCGACCAGTCCGCCGTACGCCGTCAGTGCGGTGTGGTGCTCCAGCACGCGCAGCCGTTCACCGGCTCGATCCTGGACTGCATCTGCGGCACCGAGCCGTACACCCCCGAGGAGGCGATGGCGGCGGCCGAGATGGCGGGCCTGGCCGAGGACATCAAGCGCATGCCGATGGGTCTGCACACGATCGTCTCGGGCAGCGGTGCGATCTCCGGCGGTCAGCGCCAGCGTCTGATGATCGCCCAGGCGCTGATCCGCCGCCCTCGCATCCTCTTCTTCGACGAGGCGACCAGTGCCCTGGACAACGAGACGCAGCGCACGGTCATCGAGAGCACCCGGGCGCTCAACGCCACAAGGGTCGTGATCGCGCACCGCCTGTCCACGGTGATGGACGCGGACCGTGTGATCGTGATGGAGGACGGCCGGGTCGCCCAGCAGGGCCCGCCCGCGCAGCTGTTGGCGGACACGGGCGGGCGGCTGCACGAGCTGGTGCGGCGGCAGATGCGGTGAGCGGTCAGTCGAGGCCCGGGACCGGTGCGCCCGAGGGGACGCCGGCCTCGATGTAGCCGCGATAGATCTCCTTCCAGGGCGCACCGGCACCGGCGTGCGGGCCTTCGAAGCGCTCGCCCCGCGCCTTCGCGTCGAGGGCTGCCAGGCACACCTCCCAGCCCGCCCCGTTGCGCGCGGCGGTGTTCTCCGCCACCAGCACGTTGGTCAGCGTGAAGTGCGTGCGCTTCTCGTCCAGGGCTTCGAGGTCGAAGTGCAGCTCGTCGCCGCCCCATTCGACGGAGAGGTGGCGCGGCGCGTCGACCGCGATGACGCGCCCCGTCGACTCCTCCATGTTCGGATCGCCGCTGAACGTGATGGTGCCGCCGGGCCGCAGTTCGATCTCGGCGCGGGACGGGAACCACTCGGCCAGCTCGTCCGGGTCGGTCACGAACTGCCAGACGCGGTCGACGGGGTGGTCGTAGGTCCGGCTGAAGCGGACGGCGGGGCGCCCGTCGTCGAGGGTGAGGTAGGTGCCCGTCAGGGCGATGGGTTCGGCGGACATGGCGGCTCAGTCCTTCGGGGAGGGGGCTTCGTCGTTCAGGAGGGGCTCTTCGTCGATCGGGAAGAATTCTTCGGTGTTCGGGAAGAGTCCTTCGGCGTTCGCGAAGAGTCCTTCGGGGTCGTCCGACGGCTCCCCCACCGCCTCGTCCAGGCGACGGCCGAGGGCGTCGAGGCTCTCGTTCCACAGCTTGCGGTACGGGGCCAGCCAGGCGTCGAGCACGGCGATCGGCGCGGGGTCGAGGGCGTAGACACGGCGCTGCGCGTCCTGCCGTACCCGCACGAGTCCCGCGTCCCGCAGCACTCGCAGATGCTTCGAGGTGCTCGGCTGACTCAGACCGCACGCCTCGACGATCTCACCGACGGCTCGCGGCCGCTCCAGGAGCAGCGCGACGATCGCGCGGCGGTGCGAGTCGGCGAGCGCGGCCCAGAGAGAGGCGTCGGACATGGCTCCAATATGCCTCTGCAGTTATATTCCCGTCAAGGAATACGCGGGCGTCGGCAGGTGTGACGGGCGCCTCACCCGCACCCTCAGCGAAACGTTGCCGTTTCGCTGAGGGTGGTCTAGGCTCGATGTGTACGAAACAGTTTCGTTTACGTACGTGTTACCTCGAGCGACGTCCGTTTCCCTGAGCGACTTCCCTGGAGTGGTTCTCCCATGTCTCAGACCCTGACCGACGGCACCCGAGCGGGCGCGGTCGACGCACCGCCCGCAGAGGCGTCGAAGCGGCGCTGGCTGATCCTCGCGATCATCGGCATCGCGCAGCTGATGGTGGTCCTCGACGCCACCATCGTGAACATCGCCCTGCCGTCCGCCCAGGCGGATCTGGGCTTCTCCGACGGCAACCGGCAGTGGATCGTCACCGCGTACTCCCTGGCCTTCGCCTCGCTCCTCCTGCTCGGCGGGCGCATCGCGGACCTCTTCGGGCGCAAGCCCGCCTTCCTGATCGGTGTCGCCGGTTTCGCCGCGGCCTCCGTGCTCGGTGGCGCGTCCACCAGCTTCGGGATGCTGGTCACCGCCCGCGCCCTCCAGGGCGTCTTCGGCGCGCTCCTCGCGCCCGCCGCGCTCTCGCTGCTGAACACGACCTTCACCGACGCCAGGGAACGCGCCAAGGCGTTCAGCGTGTACGGCGCGATCGCCGGCGCCGGTGGCGCGGTGGGTCTGCTGCTCGGCGGTGTGCTGACCGACGCGCTCGACTGGCGCTGGACACTGTTCGTCAACATCGTCTTCGCGATCGTCGCCTTCGCCGGTGGCTGGGTGCTGCTGACCAATCACCGTGACGCGGCGAACTCCAAGCTCGACCTGCCGGGCACGCTGCTGGTCTCCTCCGGTCTCTTCGCCCTGGTCTACGGCTTCTCCAACGCCGAGACGCACGACTGGAGTTCGCCCGCCACCTGGGGCTTCCTGGCCGCGGGCGGTGTCCTGCTGACCGCGTTCACCTGGTGGCAGACCCGGGCCAAGCACCCGCTGCTGCCCATGCGCGTACTGCTCGACCGCAACCGCGCCGCCTCGTTCCTCACCGTCCTGATCACCGGCGCGGGCATGTTCGGCGTCTTCCTCTTCCTCACCTACTACCTGCAGCTGAACCTGGGCTTCAGTCCGACCAGGACCGGCGTCGCCTTCCTGCCGATGATGGCGGCCCTGATGGTCATGGCCCAGGTCTCCACCACGATGCTGGTGCCGCGGATCGGGCCGAAGGCCGTCATCCCCGCGGGCTTCGCGATCGCCGCGGTGGGCATGGCATGGCTGACCGGCATCGGCCTCGACTCGTCCTTCTCGACCGACGTACTGCCGCAGTTGCTCCTGATCGGCGCGGGCCTCGGCATCGTGATGCCGCCGGCCATGTCGCTGGCCACCAGCGGAATCGCCCCGGAGGACGCCGGTGTCGCCTCCGCGACCGTCAACACCATGCAGCAGGTGGGCGGTTCGATCGGTACGGCGCTGCTGAACACTCTCGCCGCGAGCGCCGCGACGAGCTATCTGTCCGGCAAGGACGCGACCGACAAGCTGGTCCAGGCCCAGTCGACGATCGAGAGCTACACCACCGCCTTCTGGTGGTCGGCCGGCTTCTTCGTCGCGGGCGCGCTGATCGGCTTCCTGCTCTACCGCCGCGGGAAGCTGGAGCGGGCCGAGAACGGTGCGGACGCCGCTCCGGTCGTCCACATGTGACCGGCTCCTGATCCGATCACCCGCCAGGCCGAGGGGCCGCCGTCTGCAGGGAGACGGCGGCCCCTCATCCTTGTCCGGCGTCTCCGGCACCTCCGGCGTCTCCCGCGTCTCCAGTGGCGGACTGTCTCGTCCGTCTCCGGTACCGGGCCGTGTCGGCGGCCAGGCGGGCCTGCTGAGCCAGCTCGTTCTGCGGCTGCGCGGGCCGGTACACGACGAGGGCCCGGTGCGCCTTCTCCAGCCTCAACTCCGATGAGCCGACGGCGACTTCACCGTCGTACGCGAGGCTGTCCGCACCGGCGAGACCCTCCAACTGCACCCACGGGACGTGTTCGGCGCTGTACACCCGGGAGTGGCGGAGCCCCCCGACGAGCGCGGAGGCGATGACGCGGGTGCGCGCGAGCCGGTGGTCGCCGTCGACCAGCCGCAGGTCGAGCAGTCCGTCGTCCAGGCGCGGCCGGAAGGCAGGGGCGAAGCCCTCGGGCACGTAGCGGCCGTTGCCCGCGAAGAGCAGCCACAGCCGGCGCGGGTGACCGTTGACGCTCAGCTCGATGGGGGTCGCGGTGCGCAGCACCCGGATGAGAGCGAAGGCCGCGGCGGGCCACTTGCCCCACCGCTCCTCCAAATGCTCGCGCAGCCGGACGAGTTCGGGGTAGAGGCCGATGCTGAAGGTGTTGAGGAACCGCACGTCCTGCCCGGCCCCCGATCTCGCCACACCGAAGTCCACGGCCACCGCCTCGCCCTGGGCGACCGCGACGGCGGTGTCCTCGAAGTCGGGTACGCCCACGTCCTGGGCGAAGTGATTGAGGGTGCCGCCGGGGAACACCGCCAGCGCGAGCCCCCGTTCGGCCGCCGCACGGGCCGCGGCGTTGACGCTGCCGTCGCCTCCGCACACGCCCAGCGCGCCGCCCGCCCTCGAGGCCCGGTCGGCGGCCTCGGCGAGCAGCGCGGCGAAGTCGTCGCCGGGGCCGCGCTCGATCAGCTCGGCCCCGGGCAGCAGTGCGCGCAGCCGCTCGACGTGCGGCAACGGCGCGGCGGGCGCGCCGGTGCCGGCCCGGCTGTTGACGAAGACGACCAGTCCCTCGCCACGGGGCAGCGCGGGCGCGTGTGCCGCGGGGCGTTCCCGCTCCGGGGCAGTCGCGCGCGGTGGCCACCAACGGCAGGTGAGCGCGGCGGCTCCGGCCCCGATCGCCACACCGGCCAGCACGTCCCCCGGGTAGTGCACGCCCACGTAGACGCGTGAGAAGGCGACCGTGGCGGCGAGTGGCGCGACCATGGCGCCGTAGCGGGTGGACTCCAGGGCCACTGCGGTGGCGAAGGCCGCGGCGGAGGCGGAGTGCCCGGAAGGGAAGGACGTGGTCTGCGGCTGATGCCTGAGGTGCCGGATCTGCGGTACGAGGTCCAGCAGCGGGCGGGGGCGCCGGGCGCTCCACTTCACGACGGTGTTGACGGTCAGCGAGGCCAGGGCGAGCGAGCCCACACCGCGCAGTGCCGCTCTTCTGGCCCGGTGTCCGCCGATCGCCGCGAGCCCGGCCGCCGTTCCCAGCCACAGGCGCCCGTGGTCGGCGGAGTGGCTGAGCCGCCGCAGCGCCGGATCGGCTCCGGGCACCCGCGCGGCGGCCACCCGTGTGAACAGCCGCTGGTCCAGCTCGCCGAGTACACGCATGCTCCATCGCTACGGGTCCTGGGCCGCGTCGGCATCCCGGGCGACTCGGACCGGTGACGTGTCTGCTCCGGGCGGCGCATGTCAGCGACGTGTCCGCTCCGGCCGGCGAAGGCCGGAGAGGGGCTGCCGACCGGCGGCACACGCCGGTCACGGGCTGTCCGCCGACGCCGGTGACCGACTGCCCGCCGGCGCCACTGGTCAGTGACCGGCCGCCCGCCGACCGCGCCCGTTTACGTCGTGCCGCGCAGCCGCCATGGTGGCCGTATGCGCAGATCCGCGGCGGCGGTCGGCAGCTCGCTCTTCCTGGTGCTCGCTCCCGGCACCGTGGCCGTCCTCCTCCCCTGGTGGCTGACCGGCTGGCGGGCCGGCCACTGGTGGCTGCCCGTGCGCGTGCTGGGCTTGGTGCCACTGGTCGCGGGCGCGGTGGTCCTGCTGTCCGCCTTCGCGCGGTTCGTCGCCGAGGGCCTCGGCACCCCGGCGCCGGTCGCGCCCACGGAGCACCTGGTCGTGGGCGGGCTCTACCGGCATGTCCGCAATCCGATGTACGTGGCCGTCGTCGCGGCGATCGCCGGGCAGGCCCTGCTGCTCGCCCGGCCGGTACTCCTGGGGTACGGCGCGATCGCGGGGCTCGTGATGGCGGCGTTCGCGCGCTGGTACGAGGAACCGGAACTGATCGACAGATTCGGCGCGGAGTACGAGCGCTACCGACGAGCGGTGCCCGGCTGGTGGCCCAGGCTCCGCCCCTGGCGCGCCCCGGAGTGACACGGCAGCGGCGCGATCGGCATCAGGGGGATCGCGGCGAGGACGAGCCAGGGCACGGCGGGCGGGAGACGGGTGTCCAGCGGGGAGCCGGCCCCCGGGCCGGCGGCGAGGACGATCGCATCTCCGCGATCCGCAGCTCGCACGGCGCGAAGGTGCACGCGGGGCGTGCCGCTGGAGCACCGGGGGTACATGCAGCGGCATGCGGGTGAGTGTGCTGGATGTGGGGTCGAACACGGTGCGGCTCGTGGTGGCGGATGCCGAGGGCGGGCTGCCGCTGCCGGTGCACACCGCCAAGTGGCGGCTGCGACTGTCCGAGCGGATGGCGCACGGTGGCCCGATCCCCGACGAGGCGGTGGGGCAACTGGTCGAGGCTGTGCGTGCGGCGGGCGGCATGGCCCAACGATGGGGCGCGGCGGGCCCGTTGGCCTTCGCGACCACCGTGGTGCGCAACGCCCCGAACCGTCAGGAGGTGCTGCGCGCCGTACGCGCGGAGACCGGAGTGCGGCTGTGCACTCTGCCGGGCGAGGTGGAGGCCGAGCTCACGTTCCTCGGGGCGCGCCGCTGGATGGGCTGGCGTTCGGGGCCACTCGCGCTCCTCGACATCGGCGGCGGTTCGCTGGAGGTTGCGTTCGGCCGGGGCAGGCTGCCGGACTTCGTGGCGTCGCTGCCGCTCGGCGCGGGCCGGCTCACCCGCGAGTTCTTCGAGGGCCAGGACCCGCCGTCGGAGGAGAGCGTCAAGGCGCTGCGCCGCAACGTACGCCATCAGCTGCGGGACGTGGCCGCACGGATCCGGTGGGAGGGGCCGCGCACCGCCGTGGCGACCTCACGGACCTTCCAGCAGCTGGCGCGGTTGTGCGGCGCATCGCCCGGACGTCACGGCCCGTTCGTGGAACGGGAGTTGCACCGGGCGGACTTACGCGGCTCACTCGACCGCCTGGCCCGGCTCACGGCCGCGGAGCGTGCGCTGCTGCCGGGCATCTCGGCGCCACGGGCCGCCCAGAGCCTGGCCGGTGCGGTGGTCGGGCACACGGCGATGAAACTGACGGGCCTGAAGAAGGTCTCCATCTGCCCCTGGGCCATCCGCGAGGGCATCCTGCTGCGGCACATGGAGGAGGGCGGTTCGTGGTGGGCGGACATCACCCGGCACAGCGACGAGGCCGCGCAGCCGTCCGGTGGGGCCCATCTGCGCATCGCGACCCCGGTGCGCTGAGCGGATGCCTCCGAGGCACCCTTCCCGATCCCTCCCGGTCTCCACCGCAACAACAGCTGCTTGAACAGGGCTTGTCGAGGCGGTAGCGCCTTCGAGAGTCAATACATCCGCCGCTGAATTCACCTGGTCGAGTGAACCAGATCTTGAGGGCGGCGCCGTGTGGATGGTTCCGGCCGTGTCGGGGTAATTACCGAGATCGAACAGCCCCTCCCCCGCCGAGGTGGAGCCACCATGCCGCCGGAGTCCCGCGATCGTGCCGCCGATCCTCCCGAGGGCACGGCTGCCGAATCCGGGCCGCCTCCGGCCAATGCCTACGCAAGGAGCTTTCGGCGCGGCTCGTTCACCGTGGTCGAGGTCTGCGGCGAGATGGACATCGCGACGGCGGATTTCCTGGCCGAGCACCTGGTGGCCGCTACCACCGGCCCCGGGCCGGACGTGCTGGTCGATCTGCGCCGGGTCGACTTCTTCGACTGCTCCGGCCTGCGGGTGCTGTGCCGCGCGGACACCCGAGCGCGGGAACGTGGCGGGCGCCTCCGCATCGTCTGCGACCACCCTCGCATCCACCGTCTGCTGCACGCCTCGGGCCTGCTCGACCGTTTCCCACCGCTGCCGGAACCGCCCTGACAGACCTGCCGCAAAAGGCAACGCGAAGAGCACATACAAATGCCGAGGGCCGGCCGACAGCCCCACTCTGTCCGGCCGACCCCCGGTGCGAAATCGCGTGGCGCCCCGCGACGGGGCCCGCACTCCCCAGTTACGGACCTCGATCGACGTTCACGAGAACCGCGCGATCCCGGTCCCTCAGAACGTGAAGACCGTCATCCCGTAGGAGTTCTTCACGCACTCGTTGGCGAAGGTGCGCTCGTACGAGACGCGCTTGCCCTGCCAGACGCCGTCGACGGTGACGACCACGGGGTCGAACTGCTTCGTACAGAAGGCCCCGTCTCTGACGGTCAAGGCGTCGAAGTCGCCGCCGGCTCCACGGAGTTCGGCGCAGGCCAGGCCGGCGGCGGGGTGGGTGCCGGAGGCGGTCGGGGCGCAGTTCAGGGTGACCGCCCGTTCCGGAGTGACGGTGGCCGCGCTGTTGCCGTGGCCGGTGGTGAGCACCAGGGCCGAGGGGGCGTAGAGCCCGGACGGACCGAGGCTCGGGGCCGCGTGGGCGGACCCGACCATGGGTCCACAGACGGCGGTGGCCGTCAGGGTGAGAGTCGCTGCCCAGCGCGCGGTGGTCGGCATTGTGTGCATCCTTCCGCTCGATTGAATGCCATACCGGCTCGGTTGATTGCCGGATCGGCGAGCGCGAGTCTGCCGAGTCCGCACCGGAAACACACATCGACCCCATGCGTTTCGGTAACTTTGAGTGTTGAAACAGTGGCGCGAAGTTACGGAATTCGAAAGTTCAAGCCCCAGAACTGGGCGGTTGTTGATCACAGGAAGCGCCTTCCTGGCCGGATTCCCCTGGCTCGGCAATAGGCCTGAAACATTCCGCTTCAGCCCATGGCGGAGGCCCTTGCATATGCCGAGCAACGGAGTAATGGTGATTACATGATTACAACGGAGCAGCACGAGAAGCTGCGCGGCTGGTTCGCCGGCCGCTTGCCCGACGATCTCTTCGAGAGCCTCGCGGAGGTGACGGTCGACCGTGAGGAGATCACGGTCATCGGCCGCATCCCCGAGCCCCGGCTCACCGAAGGCGCCTCGGACGCCGAGAAGGAGGCGGCCGTCCAGTCACGCATCCAGGAATTCCGGGAGCGCACCCGCGAGAGCCGGGTCGCGGTGGCGCGCGAGGCCGAGCACCGGTTCCGCAAGAAGGTCTCCTGGGGTGTGGAGTGCGGCGACGAGCGCGCGCTGTTCACGCACATCGCCGCGCCGGTCATGACCCGGTTGCGCCAGCCCGAACGCCAGGTCCTCGACACCCTCGTCGCCGCCGGTGTCGCCCGCAGCCGCAGCGACGCCCTCGCCTGGTGCGTACGCCTCGTGCAGCGGCACACCGACGACTGGCTCACCGAGCTGCGCGACTCACTCGAGCACGTCCAGCGGGTCCGGGCACAGGGCCCCGACGCCGAACCGGAAGACGCTCCGTCCGACGAGGAGTGACGAACCGCGCCACACTGGCACCAAGGTGCCGACGAGACGAGGTGGTCGCGAATGAAGTTCGGGGTGTCGACGTTTCTCACCGACGAGGGCATCGGTCCGGCGGCGCTCGGACCGGCCCTGGAGGAGCGCGGGTTCGACGCGCTGCTGCTGGCCGAGCACACGCACATTCCGGTGAAGCGGGAGACGCCGTACCCGGCAGGGGGTGATCTGCCGCGCGTGTACTACCGCACGCTCGACCCGTTCGTGGCACTCGCCGCGGTCGCCTCCGTGACCCGCGAACTGCTCCTGGGCACCGGGATCGCGCTGGTGGTCGAGCGTGATCCGATCATCACCGCGAAGGAAGTGGCCAGCCTCGATCTGGTCTCCGGCGGCCGTGCCGTGTTCGGTGTCGGCGCCGGCTGGAACCGGGAGGAGATGCGCAACCACGGGACGGATCCGGCCAAGCGCGGCCGACTGATGGACGAGCGGATCCGCGCGATCATCGAACTGTGGACCAAGGACGAGGCCGGGTTCCACGGCGAGTTCGTCGACTTCGACCCGGTCTACAGCTGGCCCAAGCCGGTCCAGCAGCCGTACCCACCGCTCTGGGTCGGCGGCAACAGCGACCGCGCCTTCGCCCGCGTCGCCGAGTACGGGACGGCGTGGATGCCCAGCGGCGTACCGCCCAAGGAGCTCGGCGCGCGGATCGACCGCATGCGCGAGATCGCCGGTGACCGGCCGGCCGTGGTGGTGTACGCGGCCCGGCACGACCGTGAGTCCCTCGACATCTACGCGGAACTCGGCGTCGAACGCGTACTGCTCTATCTGCCGACCCGGCCGAAGGACCAGACGCTGGGCACGCTGGACGAGCTGGCCGAAGCCGCGTCCGCCTACCGCTGACCGCGCCCGGTCGCCGGGGATACGGAGCCCACCGTGCCGGACATGGACGAGGACGAGGCGCGCCGCCGGTTTCTGACGGCACGGGTGGCGCGCCTGGCGACGGTGGACGCCGAGGGGCGCCCCCACTTGGTGCCGGTCGTGTTCGCGCAGCACGGCGTCTGCGCGCGGTACGGCGATTTCGCGCGGCGCGGCGATGAGATCGTCACCGCCGTCGACCGGAAGCCCAAGAGATCAGCGCGACTGAAGCGGCTGCGCAACATCGCCGCCCACCCGGCCGTCTGCCTGCTCGTGGACGCGTACGACGAGGACTGGGACCGGCTGTGGTGGGTACGGGCGGACGGCGACGCCCGTATCCTGCCGCCCGACGCGTCGGAGTTCCGCGTCCGGGACGAGTACGCCGCGGCGATCGCCCTGCTGCGGGAGAAGTACGCGCCGTACCGCTCGCAGCCACCGGACGGCCCGGTGATCGCGATCACCGTCCACCGGTGGCACGGCTGGCGCGCCGCACGGGAGGCCGACCGGCCCGGCTGAGCCGCCGACCATCCCACCCGGTGGACCAATCCTCCATCTCGGGCGGGAAAGATGGATGATTCGCCTCCTGTTGCGAGGCGGCCGCACCGCCATAGCGTCGGCAGATCCCACAAGGACGGCATCCGCTCACGCCGCACACCCCAGCAGCGACAACCGGCCATCCCTCCCCGGCGCCACGACGCGCTCCATCGCCCTTCCGATACAGGCACTTCGCTGGAGCCCCCTTGTCCGAGAACTCCCCCGCCACAGCGTCGCCGTCCCTCACCGAGGTGGAGACCTACGGCGTCGAGCGCATCCCCGACGCCGACCGCACCGCATCGCCGCTCGACCTGTTCAGGGTCGCCTTCGGCGGTGCGAACACCTTCTCCACCTGCGTCCTGGGGGCCTTCCCCATCCTCTTCGGCCTCTCCTTCTGGCAGGGGCTCGCGGCGACACTCCTCGGAGTCGTCGTCGGCGCGCTGATCCTGTGCCCGATGGCGGTGTTCGGCCCGGTCAACGGCACGAACAACGCGGTCGCCTCCTCCGCGCACCTGGGTGTGCACGGCCGAGTCGTCGGCTCGTTCCTCTCGCTTCTCACGGCCATCGCGTTCTTCTCGATCTCGGTGTGGAGCTCCGGCGACGCCCTGGTCGGCGGCGCGCACCGGCTGTTCGGCCTGGAGCGCAGCACGCTGTCGTACGTCGTCGCGTACGCACTGTTCGGCGCTCTGGTGCTCGCGGTGTGCGTGTACGGCTTCCGGTTCATGCTGTTCGTCAACAAGATCGCGGTGACCTCGGCGACCGTGCTGTTCCTGCTCGGCGCGATCGCCTTCGCCGGCGACTTCGACCCGTCGTACGCCGGTGTCTTCACGGCCTCCGCCGACTCGGCGACGCAGGCGCTGTTCTGGCCCTCCTTCATCGGCTCGGCGCTGATCGTGCTGTCGAACCCGGTCTCCTTCGGCGCCTTCCTGGGCGACTGGTCGCGCTACATCCCGGCGAACGCGCCGCGCCGCAAGGTCGTCGGCGCCGCGTTCCTCTCCCAGATCGCGACCCTGCTGCCGTTCGTCTTCGGACTCGCGACCGCGAGCATCATCGCGACCAAGGCTCCGAAGTACGTCGACCCGGCCGCCCCCGACTTCGTGGGCGGGCTGCTGGCCATCTCGCCGAGCTGGTTCTTCCTGCCGGTGTGTCTGCTCGCGCTGATCGGCGGCATGTCGACCGGAACGACGTCGCTGTACGGAACCGGGCTGGACTTCTCGTCGGTGTTCCCGCGTCTGTCGCGGGTCCAGGCGACCTTCCTGGTCGGCGTGTTGTCGATCGCGTTCATCTTCGTCGGGCGCTTCGGCTTCGACCTGGTGCAGTCCATCTCGACGTTCGCCACGATGATCATCACCTGCACGACTCCGTGGATGGTCGTGATGATCCTCGGCTTCTACACCCGGCGCGGCTGGTACGACCCGGACGCGCTCCAGGTCTTCAACCGCCGCCAGCGCGGCGGCCGTTACTGGTTCACACACGGCTGGAACTGGCGGGGCATGACCGCCTGGTGGGTGTCCGCGGTGATCGGTGTGCTGTTCACCAACATCCCCGGGCAGTTCGTCGGTCCGCTGGGCGACCTGGCGAACGGCATCGACATCAGCCTGCCGCTGTCGCTGGCCGTCGCCGCCGTCCTGTTCCTGGCCCTGCTGCGGCTCTTCCCCGAACCCCGGGCCGTCTACGGACCCGAGGGTGCGCGGCTGGCCCGTACGGTCGACGTGCCGGTGCCGCCGATCACCGGCCCCGGCACGGAGACCGACGGCACGCAGCCGGTGCTCGCCGTCGAGAGCAACTGAAGCCCGCGAAGGACATGAATGTGATGGAGTCCTGGCTCGATCTCTCCGTCCCCCTGGTCACCGGGATGCCCGTCTATCCCGGTGACCCGCAGGTGGAAGTGGACCGCGCGCTGCGGGTCGCCGAGCACGGCGTCAACGTCCTGCGGCTGCACATGGGTTCGCAGTCCGGAACGCATGTCGACGCGCCGTACCACGTGGACGAGGCATGGCCCACGTTGGACGAACTGCCGCTGGAGCGGTTCGCGGGGCCCGCGGTCGTCGCCGACGTCCGCGGCCTCCCGGCGCGGGCCCCGATCACCCCCGACCTGCTCGCGCCCGCGCTGGCCCTCCTGCGCCTGTGGCCCGGCGCGATCCTCCTGCTGGCCACCGGCTGGTCGGCGTACTGGGGAACGGACCACTACCTGGCGCATCCCTGGCTCACACCCGAGGCGGCCCAGGCCGTCGTCAACGCGGGCGTCCGCACCGTCGGCATCGACGCGCTGAGCGTGGACCCCACGGGCGGCACCGATCTTCCGGCCCACCGCATCCTGTGCGGCACGGAAGGCGTGATCGCCGAGAACCTGACGCATCTAGGCCACGTCGCCGACGCGCAGGCTGCGGGCAGCCTGGTGGAGGTGTTCCTCTTCCCGCTGCACCTGCCCGGGGCGGACGGAGCCCCGGTCCGGGCGACGGCACGCATCGGGGGCCGGGCGGGGTTGGCGTAGGCGCCCCTGGCACGGTGTGTCGTATCCCTAACAGTTGCGACCAATGGGACATGGCACTCGGTCAGCCGGCCGCGTGGGCGAGTTCGGCGAAGACCTCGACAGCCCGGTCGAGTTCGCCATCGGTGTTGTAGTAGTGCGGGGAGAGGCGCACCAGGGGGTGGACGCCCCGGTTCTCGGTGTCGAACTGAGTGTGTTCAGGGAATGTCGTGGTGACATTGATGCCGCGCTGCGCGAGTGCCGAGGCGACGTCGGCCGTGGGTACGGCGTCGACCTTGGCGGTCACGATGGCACACCGGTCCCGGCCCAGGTCGTACGTGGTGACGCCGGGCAACGCCTCAAGCCGGTCGCGCAGGTACGCGCCGAGGGCGACGGCTCGCTTGCCGATCTGGTCCAGGCCGAGGTCAAGGGCCTGGACCACGGCCGCGTCCAGCCCGAGGACGTTGGCGTAGCTCACCTCCCAGGTCGCGAAGCGCCGCGCGCCGTCGTGCCAGGTGAAGCCACGATCGCCGTCCCAGGTGGCGGCCTCGATCTCGGTGACGAACGGGTCGAGGTACTCCAGGGCCTCCGGGCGAACCCACAGGAAGCCGATTCCTCGCGGTCCGCGCAGGAACTTGCGGCCGGTGGCGGTGAGCATGTCGCAGCCGATCTCGGCGACGTCGACGGGGAGTTGCCCCACGGACTGTGTGGCGTCCAGCAGGAAGGGCACGCCGGCCGCCCGAGCGATCCTGCCGATGTCGGCCGCCGGGTTGATCAGGCCGCCGCTGGTGGGGATGTGGCTGACGCCGACCAGCTTGGTGCGCTCGTCGATCAGGTTGGCCAGGGCCGCAGTGTCGAGCTGTCCGGACTCGTCGTCGGGGACCACGACGATCTCGGCGCCGGTCCGCTGGGCGACCTGCAGGTAGGCCAGCACATTGCTGCCGTACTCGGCCCGGCCGGTCAGGATGCGGTCGCCGGGCTCGAAGGTCATGGAGTAGAAGGCGGCGTTCCACGCGTGGGTGGAGTTGTCGAACAGCGCGATCTCGTCAGCCCGTCCGCCCACCAGCCGGGCGATGTTCGTGTAGGTGCCGTCGATTCTCTCCCGCTCCTGGCCTGCCGCCTCGTATCCGCCGATGGCCGCTTCGAGCTCCAGATGGGAGGTCATCGCCTCGAGGGTCTGCCGGGAGAGCAAACCGGCCCCGGCGTTGTTGAGGTGGACGCGGTTCGCCGTGCCCGGGGTGTCCTTGCGGAGCGCGTCGATGTCCATGCCGGTGATTTCCCATCTGCCCGAGATTCGCTTGCCT
This sequence comes from Streptomyces sp. R41, assembly GCF_041053055.1. NCBI lineage: Bacteria > Bacillati > Actinomycetota > Actinomycetes > Kitasatosporales > Streptomycetaceae > Streptomyces > Streptomyces sp. R41. The sequence continues at coordinate 10,050,928 of NZ_CP163443.1, read as the reverse complement.
CTCTTACGTTCCCAAAGCGCCGTCCGCCATGTCGTGCAGCCCGTCCGCCGTCTCCCAGCAACTGACCTTGCTGGTGTCCGAGGTCGGCGCGCCGCTGCGGGAGCCGCCGTCCAAGGGCTGTCCGACCTGTCCGGGAGCCCTTGGGTGATGGAAACCGTCGGCACGCCGGCCAGACAATGGGCAGTTTCCTTTCCACACTTCACACATCGGGCGCGACACAGCCGGTCCGACCGGCCACCGCCACCGCCACCGCCACCGCCACCGCCACCGCCACCGCCACCGCCACCGCCACCGCAGTGTGACGTCCGAATACCGCCAGCGCATGGCATCGCACCCCCGCAGCATGGAGGGTGAAAGGAGAACTATGAACACCCTCTACGCGACGCTCCTCAGCCCGCTCGGCGAACTGCTGCTGGTGGGCGAGGCGTCGCAGACCGCGAAGGGCGGTACCGCGCTGGCCTCGCTGTCCATGACCGGGCAGCGCAACCGGGCCAGGGTGCGCGACGACTGGACACACGCCCCGCACGCCTTCACCGAGATCGAGCGGCAGCTCAGTGCCTACTTCGCCGGTGAACTCACGGCGTTCGACATCGAGTTCACCGCCCGCGGCAACGCCTTCCAGCAGCGGGTGTGGAAAGCGCTGGAGGCGATTGCGTACGGCGCCACCACCACCTACGGCAAAATCGCCGAGCAACTCGGCATCCCCCGCGCCGAGGTCAAGGACCTGGGCATCGCGATCGGGCAGAACCCCCTGCTGGTGGTGCGCCCGTGCCACCGTGTCATCGGGGCGGACGGCACTCTCAAGGGCTACGCCGGCGGCGTGGAGCGCAAGGAGCAACTCCTCGTCCTCGAAGGCGCGCTGCCGCCTCAGCTGCCGCTCGGCTGAACCACCCCCGTCGAGCCGAGGGTGTGGCCTGCGCACCGTCACGCCAGCGGAAATATGACGTCCGAATGCCGCCAGACATGACGCCGCACGAGCCGCAGACTCGTGCATGTAGCCAGAAACAGCAACAAGAAGGAAGAGTCATGACTATCTACGCGACGCTCGACAGCCCACTGGGTGAACTCCTGCTGGTGGGCGAGGAGTCGGCGACCGCGAAGGGCGGCACGGCGCTCACCTCGCTGTCGATGCCCGGCCAGAAGCGCGGCGTCACCGTCCAGCGCGACTGGCGCGAGGACACCGAAGCCTTCGCCGACATCATCCGCCAACTCGGCTCGTACTTCGACGGCAAGCTCACCCGCTTCGACATCGAGTACACCACCAGCGGCACGCCCTTCCAGCAGCAGGTGTGGCAGGCCCTGGAGGGCATCGGCATCGACCACGGCACCACCCTCACCTACGCGCAGGTCGCCGACCGCGTCGGCATCCCACGCTCGGCCTCGCGCGCGGTGGGCACCGCGATCGGCGCGAATCCGCTGCTCGTCGTCCGCCCCTGTCACCGCGTGCTGGGCAGCAGCGGTGCGCTGACCGGCTACGCCGGCGGCCTGGAGCGCAAGCGGCGGCTGCTGGACCTCGAGAACGTCCGTCAGGCCGCATGACCGGCCCCCATCAGTCGCAGGGCTCGCAACATCACAAAAGCGGCCCTGCGGCTTCCACCTCCCCGGAGGGCACCATGATCGACACCACTCAACCTGCGGGCACGCTCACCGAGCGGGTCGACTCGCAGGACTGGGACGCACTGACCGCGGAGGTCAACGAGTACGGCCACGCCCTCACCGGCAGGCTGCTCACCCCCGACGAGTGCACGGCGATGGCAGGCCTCTATGACGAGCCGGAGCGCTTCCGCACCACCGTCGACATGGCCCGCCACCGGTTCGGCTCCGGACAGTACCGCTACTTCACTCACGAACTACCGGATGCTGTCGGGAAGTTGAGGGAAGCGCTCTACCCGCACCTGTTGCCCATCGCGCGGGACTGGGCCGCCAAGCTCGGTCAGCCATCACCCTGGCCGGACAGCCTGCGGGAGTGGTTGGCGCACTGCCATGAGGCCGGACAGGCCAAGTCCGCGCAGATCCTGCTGCGTTACGGGGCCGGAGACTGGAACGCCCTGCACCGCGATGTGTTCGGCGATGCCGTCTTCCCGCTCCAGGTCGTCATCGGCCTCGACGCACCCGGAGTCGACTACAGCGGCGGTGAGTTCATCATGACCGAGCAGCGCCCCCGCGCCCAGTCCCGCGGATCCTCCACCACGCTGCCGCGGGGTCACGGGCTGATCTTCACCACTCGCGACCGGCCCGTCGCCTCCCAGCGCGGCTGGTCCATCGGCCCCGTGCGACACGGGGTGAGCACCGTCCGCTCCGGTCGGCGGCACACCCTCGGCCTCGTCTTTCACGACGCCACATGACCGACCGGACAAGCGGGCAGCCCACGTACACGCTGCGCGGCCCCGACAACAAGCCGTGCCGGAGCGGCACGCCGGGCACGCTCGGCGGGCATCGGCGCGGAAAGTTGTACGGGCTCCTGGACTGCCCTTCGGCGCTGTGTGCGATGGCCCGCGGCCGCTACGTGCGGTACCGGGTCTTCTTCGCCGACGAAGGCACCGCGATCGCCGCCGGGTACCGGCCGTGCGCGGTGTGCCTGCCCGCCAAATACCAGCGGTGGAAAGCCGCCCACAAGAGCCGGAAGGGCAGCACGTCATGAACACCTTCCGCAGCGCGGACGAGTCCGTTTCGCCGCTGATCGAACCCACCGAACTGGCCGCGCTCGGCGACCTGCCCGTCCCGCCCTCCCACACCGACGCGGAACTCACCGCGCTGCTCGCCCTGCTCACCGGGCCGCGCTCGCGTGTCCAGTCCATCGCCATCGGTCACAGCCGCGACGCCGCTTCCCGTGCGGCCGCCAAGGCGTTCACCGCCGTGTGGAGGGTGGCCGGCAAGGACGTCCTCGCGATCGTGGACTGGCCCGAGCAGGCCGCCTCCTGGCTGCGGCCCGCCCAGCGCCTCACCGCCCAGGCGCCGGACGCCTGGGTGATCGCGGCCGCCCCGCTCGGCTTCGCCCAACTGGCCCGCCGTCTGCGCCACTCCACCGACTGGGACCCTCGGCGCACGTACGCCTTCGCCGCACTCGGCGACTCCCGCGTCCCGGCACTCGCGGGCGCCCGCACCCTGCACGGCCTGCGCGGCGCGAACACCGACGGCACCACCTGGCACATCGATCGCGACTGGGTCACCCAGGTCCTGCCCTAGACCCACGCGGCTTCCGGAGGCGGCTGCCGGGCGTGCTGCCGGCGTTGTGCCCAGCGGACGGCGAGCGGTGCCGCCAGGCCCGTGAGAGCGAACAACGCTCCTACGACGTACCAGCCGGGGCGGCCCCAGGTGATGCAGAGCGAGATGAGCAGGGTGGGGCCGAGGGCCTCGGCCAGGCCGGCGCCCAGGCCGAACACGCCGAGGTACTGGCCGGTGGCGTACTGCGGAGCGAGGGCGAAGGACACCTCGAAGCCCGCGGCGGAGTGCCATAGTTCGCCGACCGTATGGATGATCACCGCGGTCATGAGCAGCGTTGCGGCGGCCCACGTCGGTATCCCCGCGGACAACGAGATCAGCGAGCAGGAGACGAGGAAGGCCAGGCCTGATCGACGGTAGGCGCCTCCGCCGGCGGCGGGGGAATCGATGGAGCGGCCGGCTCGTACCTGAACCGCGATGACAAGGACCGTGTTGATGAGCATGGTGCCCGAAACGAGCCAGCGCGGTGCCGTGGTGGCCGTGACCAGCCAGAGCGGAATGGCCACGGTGAGTACCTTGAACTGGATGGCCATGATGCCGTCGAGGGCGGTGATCAGCAGGTACGGCCGGTCCCGCAGTGCGATCCAGCGTGGGCCGCCGACGGTGGGCGCGGGCGTGACCGGCGGCAGGAGGACCAGGACCGCCGCGGAGGCCGCGAAGGCGATCGCGTTGCCGACGACCAGCAGCTGGTAGGCGGTGAGCGTGCCCACCTGGACGGCCCAGCCCGCCAGCAGGGCACCGAAGGAGATGCCGACGTTGCTGACAGCCCGGAGGTAGGAACGGAACTCCTGCGGCCGGTCCCCTCCGTAGTGCCTGATGAGCGGACTGCGTGCGGCCAGTCCGGCCGCCTTGGCCCCGGTGGCGGTGCACACCGTAAGGACGAACGGCCAGAAGCTGTCCGCCAGCACGAAGCCCGCCGTTGCCAGCGCCTGGACGACAAGAGTGGTCGCGTAGACGCCGCGTGCTCCGTGCGTGTCGGCGAGATGGCCGACGGCGATGCCCGCGGCCAGCGAGACGAAACCGGCGATGCCCAGTCCGAGCCCCACCTGGCCGGCCGGAAGGTGCACCGCCTGGGTGAAGTACAGCACCCCGGCGGTCAGAAAGAGGCCGCTGCCGACGGTGTAGACGAAGTTCGAGACGGCGATGACGCGCTGTGGTCCAGCGTTCGGCATCAGGTGGGGCATGACATGGCTCCGCGTCCTGGGCAGGCGGTAAGGGCCGCACCAGCTTGTTGCATATTACTTTCAATAACAAGGCTCTTGCGATTACTTCGACGCACGGCCTCGCGCGGCGCACCGGCTGTCGGATTTCCCCTCCGGGCATGTCGGATCGTGTCGATCCGGACGGTCGCCGTTCGTATGGACGGTGGAGGCCCCCCTTCGCCCGTACGCCCGGAGGATGTCATGTCGTTCACCGACGAGGAGATCGCCTACATGCGGTCACAGCCGCTCACCCGTGTCGCCACGCTGGCTCCCGACGGTCGGCAGCCCGATGTGGTGCCGCTCGCCTTCGAGTACGACGGCACGTACTTCTGGGTAGGCGGGACCGGCGCGGCCGTCGCCGGAACCCGCAAGTTCCGCAATGTCATGGCTGGCCACCACGAGGTGGCCCTCGTCATCGACGATCTGGTGTCCCTCGACCCGTTCATCGCCCGAGGCGTACGGGTCTACGGCCGCGCCGAAGAGCCGGTCGAGCGCGTGGGGATGGTCGGCCCGGGCCTCTATATGCGCATCACGCCGACGGTCTCCTGGAGTTGGAACCTGGAAGGCCGCCCGGCGGGCAAGGAGTGGTACCCGTCGCGGCGGACGGTCCACGAGACCCCGTCCGGTGACTAGGTCCTGTCCGTGCACCCCCGCGAGGTGTCAGGGCCTGACCGTGCGAGCGATGTCCAGCGTCAGCCGTTGCCAGGGGTCGCGGGGATCGCGGCCCGTCAGTTCGTGGATGCGGCGCAGGCGGTAGCGCAGGGACTGGGCGTGGAGGTGCAGTTCGCGGGCGGCGGCGTTCGCCGAGCCCGTGTCGATGTATGCGGTGAGCGCCTCCAGGAGGTGCTGCCGGCCCGGGTCGGTGAGGGGGCCGAGGACCAGGCGGGCGATGTGGTCCGGCGCGGCGGCCGGGTGCCCGGCGAGCAGAGCGAGGACGTGTGCGTCGGCGTCGGTGAGGAGGCGGCCCGGTCGGTGGGCGTGGGCGGGTGCCGTGTCGAGGGCGTCGGCGGCGAGGCGGTGGGCGACGGCGACCCGGTCCAGGCTCTCACCGGTGATCGCGCAACCCCGCCAGGACCGCGCGCCCAGGACCGCTCCCGCCCCGGCGGCCGCTCCGGCCGGCAGCAGCAGGACGGCACGGGAGCCGCGTACCGTCGCCAATGAGGTGACCTCGCCGCCCGGAACGGCCAGCGCGTCGAGCAGTCCCGCCGCCGCGTCGTGCGCCATGTCGGGGCGGTCCGCGCCGACCGGCTCCGCCACCAACAAGCAGTACGGGTCCGGCAGTTGGATGCCGAGCCGGGCCGATCGGTCCGTCAGCGCGCCCACGGAGGCGTGCCGCCCGGCGATCAGGTCGTCGAGCAGCAGTCGCAGTGCGCGGTCGCGGTCCCCTGTGAGGTCTTCGCTGGTCGCGGCGTACGCCGTGGCCATCTCCTCGGAGAGCGTGTCGAGCGTGGTCAGCAGCATCCGGGCGAGCGCGAAGGCGTCCTCGGCGGTGAGTCGGGGCGCGCGGGCCGCGATCTCGTCCGTGAGGACGGTCCCCGCCACCCGGTAGGCGCGCAGCACCGCCTGCACGGGGCGTCCGTCGGCCGCGCGGGCCGCGGCGATGCCCCGGAAGCGCCTGAGATCGGCGGGTTCCAGCGTGCCGTCGGTCGCCCAGAGGTGCAACAGCCGCTCCAGCCCCCAGGCCGCGATGGCCCGTACCTCCGGCAGCCGGCTGTCGTCGAGCGCGGCGTACACCGGGACCTGTTCGTGCACCGCGGCGACGATCGCCTCCACGACACGCGGATCGGCGATCATCTCCTGCCAGATGCGCTCCCTGGCTTCGGCAGGGCCTTGTGCGGGCTTGCTTGTCACAGGGTGATAATCCCAGCCGCGCGATGTGCGCACCACAGTGGACGGACCTTGTCACAGTCGCCAGGATCGACGTCGTACAGCGCGGTCTCAGGGACGAGAGGCGGGACGTACGGATGGCGAAGCATTGGGCCGACTTCCAGTACGAGATCTATCTGAACGGAATGACGGGCGCCGTGCCGCGGCTGCCCACCGATCTGACGCGGCTGGAGGAGCTCACCGAGCAGCGGCTCGGGCCCGGTCCGGTCGGCTATGTGGCGGGCAGCGCGGGCAACGGCAGTACCGCGCGCGCCAACCGGGCCGCCCTCGACCGGCGCCGGATCGTGCCGCGCATGCTGCGCGATGTGCACGAACGCGACCTGTCCGTCGAGGTGTTGGGGCGTCCGCTGCCCGCGCCGCTGGCGCTCGCTCCGGTGGGCGTGCTGTCGATCATGCACCCGGACGCGGAGTCCGCCGCCGCGCGGGCCGCGGCGGCGCAGGGCGTCCCGTACATCCTGTCGTCGGCCTCCAGCACCCCCATGGAGCAGGTCGCGGAGGCGATGGGTGACGCGGAGCGCTGGTTCCAGCTGTACTGGGCGAAGGACCGCGAGGTCACCCGGAGCTTCCTGAACCGGGCGAAGGCGGCCGGGTTCACCGCGCTGCTCGTCACCCTCGACACTCCCTTGCTGGCCTGGCGCCCGCGCGACCTGGACCAGGCGTATCTGCCGTTCCTGCACGGCGTCGGCACCGCCAACTACTTCACCGACCCGGCGTTCCAGGCGGGCCTGGCCAAGCCGGTGCACGAGGACCCGAACGCGGCCGTGATGCACTTCGTCGGCATGTTCGCGGACCCCGGCAAGACCTGGCCGGACCTGGAGTTCCTGCGGGAGAACTGGGAGGGGCCGATCGTCCTCAAGGGGATCCTGCACCCGGACGACGCCCGCCGTGCCGCCAGCGCCGGAATGGACGGTGTGGTCGTCTCCAACCACGGTGGCCGACAGGTGGCGGGGTCGGTCGCGGCCGCCGACGCGCTGCCCCGCGTCGTCGAGGCGGCGGGCGACCGGCTGACCGTCCTCTTCGACAGCGGGATCCGTACGGGCGACGACATCTTCAAGGCGCTCGCGCTCGGTGCCCAGGCCGTCCTCGTCGGACGCCCGTACGCCTACGGACTCGGCCTCGACGGGCAGGCGGGCGTCGAGCACGTCATCCGCTGTCTGCTCGCCGAGTTCGACCTCACGCTCGCCCTGTCCGGGCATGCCAGTCCCGCCACCATCGGCTCCGACGACCTGATCGAGGAATCCGCATGACCGACACGAAGAACGTCCTGGCCGTCGTCTCGCCGCACGTCGGGGGCCGCACGGCGGGCGCGGCGCTCGCCACCGTCTTCCCCGGGCAGGCCCACGTCACCGTCGTGGAGGCGACCGGCGAGGATCCCGCCGCGCTGCGCGAGGCGCACGTCATCATCACCGGACTCGGCCCGGTGACCGCCGAACACATCGCCGCCGCACCGGACCTGGAACTCATCCAGTGCGCCAGTCACGGCTTCGACTACGTCGACCTGGACGCGGCGCGCGCCAAGGGCGTGCCCGTCTGCAACATCGGTTCCAGTGGCGCCGAGAAGCAGAATGTCGCCGAGCAGACCTTCGCACTGATGCTGGCCCTCGCCAAGCAGCTGGTGCCGGCGCACACCGCGCTCGTCGACGCCGACTGGGCGCTGCCGCGACTGCAGCAGTCCATCACCGAACTGTCCGGCAAGACGCTCGGCATCGTCGGACTCGGGCACATCGGCGAGGAAGTCGGCCGCCGCGCGGTCGTGTTCGACATGAATATCGTGTACGCCGGTCCGCAGCCCGTCGACGCGGAGACGGCGGCTCGGCTCGGCGGTGCGCGCCATGTCGAGCTCGATGAACTGCTGCGCACGTCGGACTACATCACGCTGCACGCGCCGCTCACGGATGACACCCGGCACCTGCTGAACGCCGAGCGGCTCGCGCTCCTCAAGCCGACCGCGTTCGTGATCAACACCGCGCGGGGCGCCCTGATCGACCAGGACGCCCTCGCGGACGCGCTGGAGGCGGGCGCCCTGGCCGGAGCGGGCATCGACGTGTTCGACCCCGAACCGCCCACCGAGGCCCTGCGGTTGCTCAAGGCCCCGAACGTGGTGCTCTCACCGCATGTCGCGGGCGTGACGCGCGAGACGCTCGTACGGATCGCGCTGGCGGCCGTCCAGAACGCCGCCGATTTCGTGGCCGGCAAACCGCCGCGCGATGTCGTCTCGTAGCGTCACAGCCCAACTCCCGCAGCGACGTCGGGGAGTTGCAGGGGCAGCGGCAACGCGGGCGCCGGGCTCGCGTCGCCGTCGTCGTCGCTGACGGCCACGGCGCGCGGCTCCTGGTAAGTGTCCGACGGAGTGGCCTCCGAGGCATCGGGCACGCCCGTCGGCTGCTCGTCCTGCGGCTCGCCGGGCGCCTCGGGCGTGCTGTCGGCCGAGGGCGGGTCGCCGGCGGGCTGTGTCGAGGGGCTGGTCGTGCCCGCGATCGACAGCGACTGGGGGCCGGCCGAGGCCGCGTCGGTCCGCCACCGCTGCAGATCGGAGCCGTCGCGCACCTTCACGACGATGTCGGCGTCGGGGTCGGTGGACGCGGGAGCGACGGCGAGTCCGTCGTTCCATCGGGGCAGCAACTCGCCCCGCACGGTGAGGTCGTAGCGCTCGTCGTCGCCGCGGGCCGCGCTCTTGGCGGCACAGCGGTCCAGGAAGACGACACCGTTGTCAGCGTGCGAGTCGAGGCACAGCTCGGGGTTGGCGATGCTGCGCAGCAGACCGTCTCCCTCGTAGGACCACTGCTGGGTCCAGGCGGACGAGCACACCGCCAGCTTGGTCTCGGCGCCCGCCTTCGCCGTGCCGCCCCGGATGTCGAGGCACAGATCGGCGGCGAGGTTGCGCAGCCGGGTCTGCTCGGTGGTCGTCGGGAGTCCGGCCGAGGTGGGCGGCGAGGACACGGCGGGCGGGGCCTGGGAGCCGGGGGTGGGTGACAGGGTGCGGCTGCTGCTCGCGCCGGTGGAGGCCGTGGGGTCGGCGCCGCCGTCGTCGTGGGACCACAGGCTGGTGGCGAGGACGGTCACGAGCAGGGCGGCCGACAGGCCCGCCCCGGTGAGCAGGGCCTTCGGGGGCCGCTGCCCCGGCTGGGCCGCGCGACGGCGCGGAGCGGGGATCTGGGACAGCAGGCGATGACGTCCACCGCTTCCCGGACGGCCGCCGCTGCCGGGACCGCCGCCACTCCCCTGCCGCCTGCCGGCGAAGGGGGATCCGCCCCGGGGGCGCACAGCTCGCCCCGCGCGTCCTGGACGGGAGTCGAGATACCGCCGTGCGCCCCAGCCGAGTACCGACTCGGCGAGCAGCACGCCCAGCCCGCCCTCGAAATGGCTGAGCTGCTCGGCCGCGTAACGACAGTACGGGCACTCCATCAGATGCTCTTGGACATCGGGCAGCAAGGCGCCGCCGCGGCGAATCGGTACGTCCAGCAACCGGTTGTGGAAGCCGCATTCCTTGCTCGGCGCGAGTTCCCGGTGGGCGCGTACACAGCCTTCCCGGAATTGCTCGCGGGCCTGCTCCAGAGCCGCCGACGCTATGTCGGTATCCATGCCCGACAGACCGGCTGGTACGGATATGGGCTCGGCCTCGACCTCGGTGTGCCACAGCAAGCACCGGGCGAGTGCCGGGAGGCCGTGGAATGCGCGCTCGGCGAGCTTCCGATTTTCGGCCGTCATGGACTTCGCCGCGCGCATACCGCGGCCTCCGGCGGGTTTCCTCAAGTCCGGCAGAACACCGGATATCCGATCGTCCGGGGACCACTCCTTGACGGTGTCCCTTACCGTCACGAGGAGTTGGGGCCGGAGCGCGAGACCGGACTCCCCTTGTACGAGACGATCGAGCATCCGGTGGAAGGAGGTCGCGGCGACCATGGAGGCGACGTTCGCAGAGGAAGCGAGGCAGATGACCGCGTAGTCGTACGTCGGCTGCCAGTGCCGGGCCATCAACAGGGCGACGGGATGGGCGGCATCGCTCTCCGGCCGGCCTCTCAGCAGGGCGGCGAGACTCTCGTCGGATTCGCCGGGAACGCCACTGGGCGGATAAGGGGGACGAGGGGGGTGGGGGGTGTGCACTGAGCGGGTTCCTTCCAAGGTGCAAGGTGGCACACAGAAGTTCTTGTCCGCCGAAAAGGAGCCCTGATTGGTGCGTACCTTTTTGACGGAGCGCCGGGAAAACGGTCGGGGGCGAAGACCGTACGGCGACCGTCGGTCAAGAGCCTCATGAGCTCGACGACGGACCGGAATAACGAACGGCGATTCAGACCCGGTCATTGACCCTGCGCAGGATGTTCACCCTCGCACAACACGCTCATGACCAACAAGGCACTTGAGCAACATCTGCATCATTGAAATAAAGTCAGATCCTGCGGCAACTCGCGCCACTCGCACCGACTTTCGAAATTCGATGCGCCCCGTGTGAACCGCGCGCACACGCCGGCGGCCCGCGCACGCTCCCGGCACACGGGGCTGCGTAGTCCACTGGAACCGGCCCTTCTCGGAGGCCCCGCGCAGGACGGCGGCTCTCCCGCGCGAAACCGGCCGCCGGCCCCGATCCTCCCGCCCTCGGTCGGCGGCCCCGAGGGCGGGGCCCCTTGCCGGACTTCCGGACGGATGGCGCGAGGCTGGACGGCGTACCGCAATTGGGCCCCGCCGTGACGGCGTTGCCGGTGGTCACGTTCGTCGGTCGGCCGTGGGCGAAGCTCGCCAGAACGCAGGACGCCGCTTCGGGTTCCACGGACATCGGACCTGGCCGTGGGTACGGCGGCTGTCGTAGGGCACCGCGGCTGCCTGCGCCAGGGATTCTCACGCCGGCCGGGAGGGCCACGAGTTCAGGCCGATTGGGCTACGGCGGCTTCGAGACCGGGAGCCCGACCGGCTGGTCGCCCACCCGGTACGACCGCGGTGGTCAGCACCCTGTCGGTCGGCAGGAAGCCCATCGATGGACAGGCGTTCGACGAGGCCTTGTTCACGGCCGGCCCCCCTGCCCATCGCCGGCGGCACCGTGCGATCGCGGGGCACGCCCTCACCGCCGCCCGCAACCCGCGCGCACCACGGGTCATCCGGTGACAACGGCCTGGTGACAACGACCCCATATGGGGACGCTCTTTCAGATCTGCCAGGAGCGCAGCCGGTCGGCCGCGCCGTAGACGTCCGTCTTGCCGGAGATCAGATCGCGGGCGAGATCGACGAGGGCGCCGTACGGCGGGTCGATGCCGACGCCGCTGACGAACATGTACGCGACCGCCGCCGAGCAGGCGAAGCGGGCGTTTGCCGCCGGTAACGGCTTCAGCAGGGCAAGGGTGTGCAGGAGCGCGGCGGCGCGCCAGGCCGGGTCGGAGTCGACGCCGAGCCTGGGCGGGTCGACGCGGTGGCGGGCCACGGCGGCGACGAGCGCCGAGAAGTCGTTGACCGTGGGCTGGTCGGGCAGTACCTCTTCGTGGCGCTGGAGCAGCCAGGGCACGTCGATATGGATGACGGGAGCCATCGGTCAGGCGACCCGCCCCTCGCCCTTGGCGGGTGGCTCGTCCTCCGGGAAGGCGGCGGCGAACTCGTCCGCGTGCGCGGCGAAGAACCGGCGGAACACCTCCGCGCCTTCCTGCAGCGCCCGGTGCCGCACGATGTCGGCCGCGGCCGCCTCCCGCACCAGGGCCTTCATCGACGTACCGCGCTCCTTGGCTATCTGCCGCAGGTCCTCTAGCTCGCGGTCGCTGAACTCCACGTTGAGAGCTGGCATGCCCTCACGGTACCGCGCGGGTACTTACCCGTAAATACTCCCAGTTCAAGGGCAGTGCAGGGCGGTACCAAACCAACGGAGGCACACCCCAGTCCGTCACGCCTGGTCCGTCACCAGGACCGCTTTCCCGGTGATCTCCCGCCTTTCCAGCGCGGCATGCACGTCGGCGGCCTTCATCAGCGGGTGGACGGAACCGATCCGCGGCGCGATCTCACCGCGCGCCGCCATGTCGAGCACGCGCTCCAGACCCGCCCGGTACCAGGCGTGATCGCCCTTGATCTCGGCCGGCACCATGCTCAGCGCGGTGCGCCGGCCCGGCCGCAGATTCATCAGCTTCACGCGTGCCGCGCCCCGCACGGTGTCGCCGACCATGCGTCCCGGGCGGCCCGAAAACGCGTAGCTGACCAGCACTCCCCCGGGCGACAGGACGCGGTACGCCTTGCGCAGCCCGGCCCCGCCGATGTGGTCGAACACCGCCTGGACACCGCCCGGTTCGCGCTCGCGCAGGACCGCCTCGAAGTCCTGCCGACGATAGTCGATCAAGGTCACGCCGTGCTGGGCGAGCAGTTCCTCGGCACCGGGCGCCGAGGCGGTGCCGTACATCCGAAGTCCGCGCAGCGCACCGAGGCGGCTGAGCGCTTGCCCCACTCCCCCGCTCGCACCCTGGATGAGCACCGTTTCCCCGGCCACGAGACGGCCGTGGGTCTCCAGAACACTGAGTGCTGTCAGGTGGTCGAGCGGGATCGCGGCGGCCAGGACCGGGTCGAGACCGTCGGGCAGCGGGACGAGCTGCCACAGCGGCAGGCAGATGTACTCGGTGTACGCGGCCATCTTCGTCAGGGCGCCCGCGACGCGCGCACCCTCCCGGAGCCCGGCCGGCCGGGGGCCGTCGGGCGTGAAGTCCACGATCTCGCCGACGAGTTCGTAGCCGGGCGTGAAGGGCACCTTGCGCTGCAGCAGATAGTCGCCCGAACGTGCCATCAGGTCCGTGAAACCCACTCCGGAGGCCAGCACCTTCAGTCGGGCATACCCCGGCGGCGGCTCCGCCAGGGTGGCCTCGACGGGCCGCATGGTCTCGGTGCCGCCGAACCGCTCCACGACGATCTTTCGGTACGCGATCTCGCTCATGAACCTCACCGTTTCCTGTGTCGTGTCATTAAGTTACACGACATATATTGGTCCGACCAGGCCCCGGGGCAACGGCGGAGTGAATAGGTGCCGTGTAACGTAGTTCCGTCGTCTATCGATCCGGGAGTGCAGCACGATGGAGCCGGCCGAAGAAGTCCGCTTCCTCATCCTGGCCGCGCAGCGTGAGGGAAATCGCCAACTCGCCCAAGGGCTGCGCCCGTTGGGGGTGACGCCCGCCCAGGCCGAGGTGTTGCGGCTCCTCTCGGAGCGGCAGCCGCTCAGCATGTCCGGACTCGGGGCCCTGCTGGTGTGCGAGAGCGGCGGCAATCCCAGCCGTCTGGTGGACCGCCTGGTGACCGCGGGACTCGTACGCCGCGAGGAGGGCAGCCACGACCGGCGTCATGTGGAGCTGACGCTCACTCCCGCGGGCCATGAGACGGCCCGCGCGGTGGCCGCCGTCGAGACGGAACTGCACGCCCGCATCGAGACCGCGGCGGCCGGTCACGACGTCGACGCGGTGCTCGCCTTCCTGCGCACCTTGGTGGCGGGCCAGAGCGCGGGCGAGGCGGTGGCCCTGCGCGCGGGGCGCGCCACAGCCCCGACCGGAGCACCCTAGCGGGCCCCGCGCCGGGCGGCGTCGCGTCCGGACTCAGCGTGGCTGGGCGCGCGCCGCCTCCGTCAGGGGCAGCCAGTGCGCCGACGCGGCGAGCGGCACACAGATCCAGTCCTTCATCGGGCGACCGCCCATGGGGTCGAAGAGGTGCGCGCCGGCGAGGGCGAGGGCCTCGGCGTGTTCGGGGGTGTCCCGGTGCAGGCGGACGACCAGTTCGCCCTTGTGGAGGCCGACGAACGCCTTGCCGTTCGGGTCCTTGAGGCAGGGCATCCCGAACATCTTGGAGAGCTTCGCCCCGCGTGGTTCGAGGTCTTCGGCCAGACGCGCGAACAACTGGTCCGCGTCCGCCATCAGGCGACCTTCCGTCCGGTGAGGGCGAGCAGCCGCTCCAGCGGGGTGGCATCGGCGGCGGGTTCGGCCTCCGGGCCGAAGGCTCCGCCTGCGCGGGCGCCCTCGGCGATCTGTCCGGCGATGGCAGTCGCGGTGGCGACCACGTCGTCGTCGGCCGTGAACGACTGACCGGTGGCGGCGGCGAGGTCCCAGCCGTGCACGGTCAGCTCCATGATGGTGATCATCCCGGCGAAGGGCGCCGGGTAGGTGCTCGACGCGAAGGGTGTCTCCCCTTCCCAGGCGCCCGGCTCGGCCCAGGCGGCGGCGAGCCGGTCGACGAGCGGCGGGAAGGCCACCCAGGGCGCCTCCGTCAGAGTGATCGGGGCGTCGGCGGGCAGCGGCTCCTTCGCTGCGGCGTATCCGCCCATGACGAGCGCGCCGAGCAGGTGCTCGCTGAGCCGGTGGACGTCGAAGCCGGAGCAGGGCGTGGGGAGTTCACGCTTGCCGGTGAGGGCGGGCTGCTGGGCGTACGCCTGCAGATTGCGGGCGGCACGGGCGAGCTGGTCGGTGAGTTCGGCGGGAGTGGCGTTCATCAGAGGTGCTCCCGTTCAGAAGGGTTTGGACCGTCATAGAGAAGACGGAAAGGGACGGCTTACACGGAAAGGGATGGCTTACAAGGACAGACCCGGCTCAGCCGAAAAAGGGATCGGCCTTGCCCGTCTCCGCGTACGACTTGAGCGCCGTGAACTTGGTGGCCCATCCGTAGGTGAAGTTGCGATAGGCCTCGTCCTGCGCCGGGAATCCAGCGTGCGTGAAGCGCAGCAGGACACCGCCCTCCGGGACGTCGAGGATCTCGTAGGTCTGCGTGGTGCCGGCCCACGGGCCGTTCTCCCCCGCCAGCACCAGGCGCCGGTCGCCTGAGTCGGTGATCCGCAGCCGCCAGGGCTCCGGCACACCGGGGAAGCTCAGCGCGTGCTCCGCGCCGACACCCTCCCCTATCTCGGCGTCCGCCGTGAACCAGCCACGTACGCCGGTCTCGGTGGTGATGGCCGCGCGGACGGTGTCCGCCTCGGCCTCGATGGTCAGCTGCATCGCGATGTCGGGCATCGGATGTCCTCTCGGGATCGTCAAGATCTTTCGTGAGTGTCCGGGAATGCCCCGAAGCTCTTCCTTTAGTCGACACTAAAATAAGCCCGAACGCGGCGCAAGTTAAAGCCGTGACTAAAATAAGCAGCGTGGATCAGGTGAAGGCGATCAGTGAGCCGCGGCGGCGGGCGATTCTGCAGCTCGTGTGGCACGAGGAGCTGTCGGCCGGAGAGATCGCCGAGCGCTTCGACGTCACCTTCGGCGCGGTCTCCCAGCATCTGAAGGTGCTCCGCGAGGCGGGCCTGGTCGTCGTCCGAAAGGACGGCACCAAGCGGTACTACCGCGCGGACCGTGCTGGGATGGGACCGCTGGCTGCCTACCTGGAGTCCACGTGGGGCGACTCCCTGGACGCCCTGGCCGCGCTCGCCGAACAGGCCGAGCGGGAGGAGGAGCAGAAGTGACCATCACCCCCGACGGCTCCGTCGTCGTACAGCGGCACATCAAGGCCCGCCCGGAGACCGTGTTCTCCTTCTTCACCGACACCGAGCGATGGCTGTCCTGGCAAGGCATCGAGGGCACGCTCGACCCGACGCCCGGCGGCGCGTACCGGATGCGAGTCGTCGGCGACGCCACCGCTTCCGGACGCTTCGAGGAGGTCGAGCCGTACACCCGGATCGTCTTCACCTGGGGCTGGGAGAACGAGGGCGACCCGGTGCCGCCCGGCAGCAGCCGGGTCGAGGTCACTTTCGCCCCCGAACCGGACGGCACGCTGCTCACGCTCACCCACTCCGGCCTGCCCGAGCCGGCCCGCGAGCCGCACCAGGAGGGCTGGGACCATTACCTCGACCGGCTCGCCGTACGGGCGCCCGGCGGTGACCCCGGCCCGGACAGCTGGATGGAACCGAAGCCCGCCTGAGCGCCCACGGACGAGGGCCGCCGAGCGCCCGGTCAGGTTCGCCACAGCCCGCGCCTGCGGTAACCCGCCTCCCAGAACAGGCGGTTGAGGACGCGGACGGGCGGGGGCAGCGCGCCGAGGAACGCGGCGCGGTCGGCGGGCGGGATGCCGTCGACGATCCACGGCACGAAGACGGCCGCCCCGCGCAGGCCCTGCGTCTCGCGGATACGTCCGGTGAAGGCACCCCAGTCCGCGGGCGTCAGCACCTCCTGGATGAGCGGCAGGGCGCTCGCCTCCTCGTGCGCGAGGTGGTCGTCGAGGGTCGTGGCCAACGCGTGGACGAGTTCGGCGAGTTCGGCCGACCGGTTCCTGAGGGCCGCGTCGACGGCGGTGAGCTGCGGGTCGAGGCGGGCGTGCTCCGCCTCCATCTCCGCGAGGAGGGCGATGTCCTTGGGCCGGCCCTCGACCTTGCGCTGCACCCGGGGCCACAGGTCGCTGTCCTCGGCGGTGTGGTGGATGTGCAGCTGGTGGGTGAAGTTGTCCCAGCCGGCGCGGACTTGGGGGGTGAAGGCGGTGCCGTCCGCCGCGGCCTTGCCGAGACGTACCAGGTCGCGCCGGAACGCGTCGTGGGAGGCGTACATGGCGGTGAGGTCGATGCTCATGAGGTGGCATCCTCCAGTTCGGGTTCGTACACGGGCAGGGCGTGCGGGTTGGCGGACGGCCCGCGGTGACGGCGTACGGCAAGGCAGGCGAGCGCGCCGGCCAGCAGGACCAGGGCGGAGACGAGGATCGCGGGACCCATCGCGTCCACGAAGCCGTGGCCGAATACCTGGCCGCCGAGCTCTCGCATGCGGTCGGCGACGTCGTGCGGCACCCCGGACGGAGTACCGGCCGACTGCCGGGCGTTCACGTCGGACTCCGCCTTGGAGAAGGCGGCGACGAAGCCGTCGCGGTAGGCGGCGGGGAGCTGTCCGGCGCGCTGCCGCGCCTGGTCGGTGAGCGAGCTCGCGAGCTGGGCCTGGAGCACGGCGCCGACGACGGCGCCCGCGAGCACCGAACCGACCTGCCGCAGCGCGTTGTTGACGCCAGAGGCGGCACCGGACAGGCGTGCGGGTACGTTGCGCATGACCTCCGTGGCCATCGGCGCGAAGGTGCAGCCGGCGCCCAGTCCGGCCAGGAAGAGCGGGAAGGCGACCGCCGTCCAGCTCGATCCGACGTCGGCCGCGGCCACGATCCAGATCAGCGCGGCCGCCCAGGCGAGCAGCCCGGTCATCAGGATGAACTTGCCGCCGATCTTGTCCGCGAGGACTCCGGCGGGCCCGGCCATCACGAATGAGCCGAGCGCGAGGGGCAGCAGGACCAGCCCGGACTTGAGGGCGCTGAAGCCGAGGACGGACTGCAGATAGATCGTCAGCGGCAGGAACATCCCGATGACGCCGAACGACACGGTGATGCCCACGAAGTTGATGAAGGTGAAGTTGCGGTCCTTGAAGAGCGAGAACGGGACGAGCGGGTCGCCGGCCTGCTGGCCGCGCTCGTGCCCCAGGAAACCGGCGAAGAGCAGGACCGCCGCGCCGAACAGCGCCCAGATCCAGCCGTTCCAGTCGTAGCGCTGCCCCTCCGTCAGAGCGAAGGCCAGGCAGAACAGGGCACTTGAGGCGAGCAGCACGCCGAAGGTGTCGAAGCGGTGCCGTACCGTGCGCCGGGAAGCGGGAATGATCGCCACGGCGAGCCCCAGTACCAGCACCCCGAGCGGCAGATTGACGAAGAAGATCCACCGCCAGTCGAGACGGTTGATCAGCGCGCCCCCGATGATCGGGCCCAGGGCGCCGGAGATGCCCGCGACCGCGCCCCACACGCCCATCGCGGCGCCGCGCCGGTCGGCCGGGAACACCTCGGCGATGATCGACAGGGTCTGCGGCATGAGCAGCGCCGCGCCGAGGCCCTGCACCGCGCGGAAGCCGATCAGCTGAGCCGGGTCCTGGGCCAGGCCACAGGCCAGGCTGGCGAGCGTGAACAGCGCGACGCCCGCGATGAACAGGTTGCGCTTGCCGCGCAGGTCACCGAGGCGGCCCGCGGTGATCAGCAGGACGGCCAGGGCGAGGGAGTAGGCGTTGACGACCCACAGGATCTCGTCGAGGGAGGCGTCCAGATCCTGCCCCATGTCGGGGATCGCGATGTTCACGATCGTCAGATCGAGCAGCGTCATGAAGAAACCCAGGGAGAGCGTGATGAGGATCGCCCATGGGTTGCCGTGCCATTTCTTGAACACGATGTGTGTCTCCTTGTGCCGAAACATCGGACTCGCGTTCAAGAGGGCGGCCGCGACGGCCGGTGTGACGCGCAGGAAGCCCCCTGAGACCTACGTCACATTTCGTCGTCCGATGTCACATTCGGGCCCCCTTTTCCCCTCGCAGTAGTGAGCGCAACAAGGGAGGCAAGGCATGTCCGAAAGCCCCGTGTCCGGGACCACCAATGGCACGGCATCCGGCGGCGTCGCCGCGACGTCCGGGAGCGATGGCGCGACGTCCCGGAGCGACGGCGCGACGTCCCGGAGCGATGGCGCGACGCAGGTCTTCGTCGACCACCGCGAGCTGCTGTTCGCGATCGTCTACAACATGCTCGGCAGCGTCGCGGACACCGACGACGTGCTCCAGGAGACCTGGCTGTCCTGGCAGGGCCGCGCCGACCGCTCTCCGCTCGACGGAATCACCAACCCGCGCGCCTATCTCGTCCGCATCGCCGTGAACCACGCGCTGGCGCGCCGTGCCGCCATCACCCGCCGCCGCGAGACGTACGTCGGCCCCTGGCTGCCGGAGCCCCTGCTCGACGAACCCGCCCCCGCCGGCTCCGCCGACGACCGGACCCTGCGGGCCGAGTCGGTGTCGCTCGCGATGCTCGTGGTCCTGGAGTCGCTGACCCCGCTGGAGCGGGCGGTGTTCGTCCTCAACGAGGTGTTCGGCTACCCGCACACCGAGATCGCGGAGGTCCTCGACCGCAGCCCCGCCGCGGTGCGCCAGCTCGCGCACCGCGCCCGTGAGCACGTCCACGCCCGCCGTCCGCTGTACCGGGCCCATCCCCGCGTACGCCGGCAGGCGACCGAACGCTTCGTGGAGGCCGCGCTCGGCGGTGACATCGCCGCGCTGATGGAGATCCTCGCGCCGGACGTGACGGTGTGGACGGACGGCGGCGGCAAGGCCCGCTCGGCCGGGCTGCGCCCTGTGCACGGCCGGGACAAGGCGGCACGCCTGTTCGCCGGCTATGCCACGCGCCGCGCGACGAACCTCGACATCCGCTATCGCCGCGTCAACGGCGACGACTCCGCGGTGATCTTCGAGGGCGAGTCCCCGTACGCCGTCATGGTCATGGACCTCACCCCGGACGGCGAGCGGGTGTCCGACGTCTACATCGTCACCAATCCCGAGAAGCTCGCGCACGTACGAAGGGACGAGGGCGCCGAGGAGCCGGAGGGAGAGCACCCGTGACCACCGTCGAAGGGCCCGCCTCGCGCCCACCCGGGAAAGCGTCGTCCGGCGAGCGCATGGCCGAGAAGCCGTCCTCGGGCGCGGGCACAGCCGAGAAGGCGTCGTCCGGCGAGCGGGTGGCCGACTGGTTCGACGGCCGTCTCGGCGTCTACTCGCTCGGCAAGCAGTACCTGCGCAAGGTCTTCCCGGACCACTGGTCCTTCCTGCTGGGTGAGATATGCCTGTACAGCTTCGTCGTCCTCGTCCTCACCGGCGTCTATCTCACGCTGTTCTTCCACCCGTCGATGAACGAGGTGGTCTACCACGGCAGTTACGTCCCGCTGAACGGCATCCGCATGTCGGAGGCTTACGCCTCCACGCTGGACATCAGCTTCGACGTGCGCGGCGGGCTGCTGATCCGGCAGATCCACCACTGGGCCGCGCTGATCTTCCTCGCCGGGATGCTGACGCACATGATGCGGCACTTCTTCACGGGCTCGTTCCGCAGGCCCCGCGAGGTGAACTGGCTGTTCGGCTGGACACTGCTGCTCCTCGGCATGTTCGAGGGCCTGTTCGGCTACTCGCTGCCGGACGATCTGCTGTCGGGCACCGGGCTGCGGTTCGTGGACGGGGCCCTGCTGTCGATGCCGATCGTCGGCACCTATCTGTCGTTCTTCCTCTTCGGCGGGGAGTTCCCCGGTCATGACATCGTGGCCCGTTTCTACTCACTGCACGTCCTGCTGATTCCGGGCATCATGGCGGCACTCGTCGTCGCCCATCTGATCCTGGTCGTCTATCACAAGCACACGCAGTTCGGCGGACCGGGAAAGACCGAACGCAACGTCGTGGGCACCCCGTTCATGCCGGTCTACATGGCGAAGGCGGGCGGCTTCTTCTTCCTGGTGTTCGGCGTCATCGCGCTGATCTCGGCGGTCGCGACCATCAACCCGGTCTGGGCGTACGGCCCTTACCGCGCCGACCAGGTGTCGACGGGCGCTCAGCCGGACTGGTACCTGGGCTTCGCGGAGGGGCTGGTCCGTGTCATGCCGGGCTGGGAGATCACCGTGGCGGGGCACACGCTCGTGCTCGGCGTACTCATCCCCGTCGTCGTCTTCCCGCTGCTCCTCGTCGCCATCGGTGTCTACCCGTTCGTGGAGGCGTGGGTGACCAAGGACCGGCGCGAGCACCATCTGCTGGACCGCCCGCGCAACCGGCCGATCCGTACGTCGCTCGGGACGGCATGGATCAGCCTCTATCTGATCCTGCTCGCGGGCGGCGGCAACGACATCGTGGCGACACGCTTCCATCTGTCGATCAACACCGTGACCTGGACCGTGCGGACCGCCCTGTTCGTGGTGCCGGTCGTCGTCTTCGTGGTGACCCGCCGCATCTGCCTGGGACTGCAGCGGCGGGATCGCGAACTGGTGGCGCACGGCCGTGCGACGGGCGTGATCAAACGCCTGCCGCACGGCGAGTACGTCGAGGTGCACCGCCCGCTCAGCCGTGCCGAACTGCACACGCTGACCGAGCACACGCGACGGCTGCCGTCAGCCGACCGGGACCTCCAGGCGGCTGATCCGCAGCCCGCCGTCGGCGGCACCCGGGTGCCCGCTGGTCATGAGGAGACGGAGCCGTGAGCCGCGTACCGCGTCGAAGGTGATCACCGTGGGCGTGTCGGACGCGGTGGCCCAGTCGATGGCCGCGTCCTTCACCGGCACATACTCCTTGCCGTCCCAGACCGAGACCTCGACCGACGCGGGCAGGGCGTGCGTCGCGTCGACGGTGAAGGAGACCTCGACCCGGTCGACGGTGCGCTGGCGCGCCCAGGTGACCGAGACCCAGTCCTCGGGACGGGCTCCGTTGAACGCGGGCAGCAGGGCCGTCGCCGACTTGTAGAAGGCGTTGGACCAGCCGGTGGCCGCGTCGCCGTCGAGCATGGCGGCGGGCAGGGTGTCGGTGCGGCCGGAGTAACTGGCGTCCGCGTACGGGTAGTTCGGGGCCGCGGGGTGGTCGGGCTTGAACGCCGTCGGCGGAGTGGCCGCCTTCGACTCGGCGGGGGTGGTGCGTACGGTCGTGGAGGCCGCGCGCAGTCCTTCACCGCGGGCGGTCACCTTCAAGGTGCCCGCCTTCGTCCCGGACCGGACGATCGCGAGCGCCTTGCCGTGGAAGGCGGTTCGGGTACTGGCCTGATAGCGCTCGGCGCTCTCCTCCCGGCCGTTGTCGAGACCGGCGAGCGAGCCGCCCGCCACCTCGAACGTGAGCAGGTCTTCGGCGTCGGGCACCACGACACCGTGGGCGTCGACCACCTCCGCGGTCACGAACAACAGTGAACGGCCGTCCGCCGCCGACGTCTTGCGGTCCGCCGTGAGGCGTATCGCACGGGGCGCCCCGGCGGTGCGCAGGACGTCCGTCGCCACCGCCTTGCCGTCACGGCGGGCGACCGCCTTCAACTCACCTGGTTCGTACGGCACTTTCCAGCTGAGGTGCAGCTTGCCCGCGCTGCCGTTCGGGCTGGTGTAACTCCCGGGATAGGGGCCGCCGGTGAAGGTCTTGTCATCGCCGGTCGCCTCCGTGGTCTCCAGGTAAGGGCGCCCGTCGGCGGTCCTCTTGGTGTCGAACCCCCGGGTGCCCAGGGACTTGCCGTTGAGGAACAGCTCGACGGTGTCGACGTTCGCGTAGGCCCAGACCTCGACCGTGTCCCCCGCCTCGTGGTTCCAGCTCATGGGCAGCAGATGGACCATGGGCTCGTCCGTCCACTGGCTCTTGAACAGGTGGTACATGTCCTTGGGGAAGCCGGCCGTGTCGACCGCGCCGAAGAAGGATGCCTTCACCGGGAAGACGTCGTAGGGCGTGGGCTCGCCGATGTAGTCGATGCCCGACCACAGGAACTGGCCGGCGAACCACTTCCGGTCCCGGTCCTTCTTGTGCCCGTACTCGCCGCTCATCGTCCAGGAGGCGAGGTTGTTGTCGTACGAGGAGGTCGCGCGCTTGCCGGGGGTGTGATTCTCACCGGTGTTGAGGTGCTCCGGTTCCTGGTACGTCGAGCGGGTCGAGGTCTCGGACGACGACTCCGACTCGAAGAGGAACAGGTGGGGATAGGCGGCGTGCAGGGCGTCCACCGACTTGGCGGTGTTGTAGTTGAGGCCGAGCCCGTCCAGCTTGGCGAGCATGAGGTCGGCCGCGGAGCCCTTCGCGGGGACGCGGCGGTACTTGTCGGACCCGATGACCAGCGGTCGGGTGTCGTCCACGGCCTTGATGGCGCCGATGATCCGGTCGGCCATGGCGAGCCCGGCGGTGGACGTGGAGTCGGGGACCTCGTTGCCGATGGACCACAGGACCACGGCGGGCGAGTTGCGGGCCGCGAGGACCATCTCGGTGGTGTCCTTCTCGCACCACTCGTCGAAGAACCGGCCGTAGTCGTAGGTCGTCTTGCCCGTCCGCCAGCAGTCGAACGCCTCCACCATCATCACGATGCCCAGTTCCTCGCAGACCTGGATCATCTGCGGTGAGGGCGGATTGTGGGAGGTCCGGAAGGCGTTGACGCCCATCGACTTCATGATGGTCATCTGCCGGCGTACGGCGTCGATGCTGATCGCCGCCCCGAGCGCGCCCTGGTCGTGGTGCAGGTCGACACCCTTGATCTTGGCGTAGGCGCCGTTGAGGTGGAAGCCCTCGTCCGGGTCGAAGCGGAACTGCCGGATGCCGAAGGGGGTGCGGTAGGTGTCGACGGTCTCGCCGCCGACGCGCAGCTCCGTCTCCACGGTGTAACGGTGGTCGGGGGTCGCGAAGTCCCACAACTTCGGCTTCTCGACGGTGAGTTCATGGGTCTCGTCCACCTGGTCGCCGACCGTGACCGTGGTGACCGTACGGGCGGCCGTACGGCCGTCGGGGTCGACGATCCGTGATGCCACCTGGACGTCGGCAGAGGTACCGGCTTCGTTGACGACGGTCGTTCGCACCCGTACGGCCGCCCGCTCCGCCGTGATGTCCGGCGTCGTGACGTACGTACCCCACCGACGGACGTGCACCGGCTCGGTGACGACCAGGCGGGCCTCGCGGTAGATGCCGCTGCCCGAGTACCAGCGGCTGCTGGGGAGCTGGTTCTGGACCTTGACCGCGATGACGTTGACGGTGGTGCCGTCCGTGTGCAGCAGGTCGGTGAGGTCGAAGGCGAACCCCGTGTATCCGTAGGGGTGGCGGCCGACCTCCTTGCCGTTGCAGTACACGTACGCGTCCATGTAGACGCCGTCGAACTCCACGGAGATCCGCTTGCCGACGAGGGCGGGCGGCAGGGTGAAGGCGGTGCGGTACCAGCCGAGGCCGCCGGGGAAGAAGCCGGTGCCGCTGGTGGTGCCGTGCTCCGTGGTGGGTGTCTGCTCGATGCTCCAGTCGTGGGGTACCGCCACCTGGCGCCACGCCGAGTCGTCGTAGCCGGGCTGCGCCGCGCCCTCGTACGCGCCCGTGGGGTCGGTGATGCCGCCCGGGTTGACCAGCGCGAAGCGCCAGCCGTCGCGCAGCTCGACCGTGCGTCGCCCCGGGGCTCGCCCAAAGGGCGCCGCCCAGGCGTCGGCGGCGCCCGAGAGTGCGCCGGCCGCGGGTACGGCCGTTCCTGCGATCAATACCGATCTTCGAGTGACCGTCATGGCGGCTCTCCATCATCAGGGCCCATAAGTAATCACAACTGATCGTGAACAAACAGATTCTGACGGGGTGACACACACGGCCGTCAAGGGTGCGGCACTCACTTCCGCCCCGCACCTCACTTCGGCCGAAAACCCACCTTGCGGATGTGCCGCGTCGGCGTCCTGGTTCCAGGGTGCGCAGGGCGCCCAGCCACTAGGCTGGAACCCGAGTGACGCGCTTGTTCACTGTCAGTGTGCGCAATGGAGTGGCGACGATGAGCCCGGTCCACCCCCTCGACGAGGCCGCCACGGCACGGGCAGTCATCGACGGGAACGGCACCCTGGTCCTCTGGAACGAGGGGGCCCGCCGATTGCTGGGGTACGCGCCGGAGGAGGTCGAGGGCCGCCCCGCGGCGGACCTGCTGGACCCCGGTTCGGGCGAGTCAGTGCTGTCCGAACCCACCGGTAACCGCTGGAGCGGCACCCTTCCCCTGCGTCACCGCGACGGACGCACCCTCTCCGTGTGGCTGCTCGCTCATCGCAGGGAAACGAAGGGCGAATGGCTCTTGGTCACCCCGCTCGAGGGCGAGGACCGGCGCGCCTACGACGACCCGCTGATCAGGGCCGTGCTCACGCAGTCGCCGTGCGCCATGGCGATCTACGACGAACGGCTGCGCCTGTACGGGATCAACGACGCGATGGCCGAGGTGATCGGTCTCCCGGAGGCCCGCGTCCGGGGTCTGCGGATCTCCGAGATAGGCGGCCAGCGGGAGAGCGAGCGGCTCGAGGAGAACCTGTACGGCGTGCTCGTCTCGGGCGAGGGGCGCGATGTGGAGGTGTACATGCGCACGGGCGGTAGGGACCGCCCGCACGCCTGGATGGCGCGGATCGCCCCGCTCACCGACGCCGACGGTCGCGTGCGCGGCGTGTGCCTGGCCGCGCACGACTTCACCGAGCAGTACCGGGCCCGGGAGCGGCTGCAACTGGTCAACGAGGCCAGTGTGCGCATCGGCAGCACCCTCGACGTCACCCGAACGGCGCAGGAGCTCGCCGATGTCTGCGTGCCCACACTCGCCGACTTCGTCAGCGTCGACCTGCTCGATCCGCCCGAGCACGGGGGTGAGCACCACTCCGAGCCGCCGAGCACCCCGATCACGCTCCGCCGCGCGGCCCATCGATCGGTGAACCCGGGCTCCCCCGAGGCGGTCGTCACACTCGGCGCGGTCGACGTCTACCCCGCCTCCTCACCGCAGGCCGACTCCCTGATCGCCGGCCGGACGATCGTGGCGCCGGACGCGACCACCTCGCTGGAGGAATGGCTGGCCTGGGACAAACGCAGGAGCGAGCGCATCGCGAAGTACGGCATCCACGCCACCATGTCGGTGCCCATCCGGGCCCGGGGCCAGACCCTGGGCGTCGCGGTGCTCACCCGGTTCCGGCAGCCCGGTTCTTTCACCTACGACGACGTCCTGCTCGCCGAGGAGGTCACGGCCAGGGCCGCCGTCTGCATCGACAACGCCCGGCGTTTCTCCCGCGAGCGTGAGACCGCCCTGGCCCTGCAGCGCAGCCTGCTCCCCCAGTCACTGCCCCGGACGGCGGCGCTGGAGGCGGCCTCGCGCTACTTGCCCGCGGCGCGTGCCGGGGTGGGCGGCGACTGGTTCGACGTGATCCCGCTGTCCGGCATGCGGGTCGCCATGGTCGTCGGCGACGTCGTCGGCCACGGCATCCAGGCCTCGGCGACCATGGGGCGGCTGCGCACCGCCGTCCGCACGCTCGCCGACATCGATCTGGCCCCGGACGAGCTGCTCACACACCTGGACGACCTCGTCGTGCGGCTGTCCGAGGATGCCGGGGTCGAAGGCACCACCGGGGAGGTCGGCGCCACCTGCCTGTACGCGGTGTACGACCCGGTCTCCCGGCGCTCCACCTTCGCCCGGGCAGGGCATCCGGCGCCGTACATCGTCCCTCCGGACGGTCCGCCCCGGCAGATCGAGCTCCCGGCCGGACCGCCGTTGGGCCTGGGCGGCCTGCCGTTCGAGTCCGTGGAACTCGAGCTGCGCGAGGGCACGGTGCTGGCGCTGTACACCAACGGGCTGATCGAGAGCCGCGGGCGGGATCTCGACGTCGCCCACCAGCTGCTGTCCCGAGCCCTGGAGCAGTCGTCCCAGTCCCTGGAATGGGCGTGTCATGCGATCCTGCAGGCGCTGCTTCCGGTCGGCGGTGCCCCGGACGACATCGCCCTGCTGCTCGCCCGCACACACGGCCTGCCTCCCTCCCAGGTGGCGACCTGGGACATTCCCGCCGACCCCGCCCTCGTCGCGCCGATCCGCAAGCAGGTGGCGGATCAGCTGGACGTCTGGGGGCTGAGCGAGGCGACGTTCACAGCCGAACTCGTGGTGAGCGAACTGGTCACCAACGCGATCCGGTACGGCGAGCCGCCCATACGGCTGCGCCTCATTCACGATGCCAGGACCCTGATCTTCGAGGTCTCCGACAGCAGCCACACCGCCCCGCATCTGCGCCGGGCGAAGACCTACGACGAGGGCGGCCGCGGACTGCTTCTCGTCGCCCAGCTCACCCAGCGCTGGGGGAGTCGGCACACCGCCGAGGGCAAGACCATCTGGGCGGAGATGTCGCTGCTCGGCGAGGACTGACGGCCTCGGCGGGGCGGCCGGCCCGGCGTCTGATGTGATGGACGGGCGCCACGATCACCCCCGGAGGGTCGAACCCTGAACACCCTGCTCGCCCAAGGCCTCTCCGCCGCGCGGAACACCCCGCTCGCCGAAACCGTTGCCGCCCCCCTCAGCACCCCGCTCGCAGAAACCGTCTCCGCCTCCCCCAACACCCCGCTCGCCGAAGCCCTCTCCGTCGTTCTGCTCGTCGCGGTGCTCCTCTGCGCGGTGATCCGCCCCTTCAACTGGCCCGAGGCGGTCGTGGCGGTTCCGGCCGCCGGTCTGCTCGTGGTCACCGGCGCGATCTCCTGGGACCACGTGCGCGCGGAGGCCGGCCATCTGGGGCCGGTGATCGGATTCCTGGCGGCGGTCCTCGTCCTGGCCCGGTTCTGCGACGACGAGGGACTTTTCCAGGCCTGTGGAGTGTGGATGGCCCGCTGGGCGGCGGGGCAGCCCGGCCGACTGCTGACCGCCGTCTTCGCGCTCGCCTCGGCGATCACGGCGGTGCTCAGCCTGGACGCGACCATCGTCCTGCTCACACCCGTCGTGTTCGCCACCGCGGCGCGGATGGGCGCCCGCCCCAAACCGCATGTGTACGCCTGCACCCACCTCTCGAACACGGCCTCGCTGCTCCTGCCGGTCTCCAATCTCACCAATCTGCTCGCGTTCACGACCAGCGGTCTGAGCTTCACCCGGTTCGCCGCGCTGATGGTCCTCCCGTGGCTGGTCGCGATCGGCGCCGAGTACCTGGTCTTCCGCCGCTTCTTCGCCCACGAACTGGGCGTGGCGGCGCCAACACCGGGTGCCGACGAGCCGCCGGACGTACCGCTGTTCGCTCTGATCACCGTGGGCTGCACGCTGGCGGGGTTCGTCGTCGCCTCGGCGCTCGGCATCGATCCGGCGTGGTCCGCGGCGGCTGGGGCGCTCGTGCTCGCCACCCGCGCTCTCGTCCGGCGCCGCACCACTGCGCTGACCGTGGTACGGGCCGCCGCGCCGTCGTTCCTCGCCTTCGTCCTCGCGCTGGGCATCGTCGTACGGGCGGTGGTCGACAACGGGCTCGCCGACGCCCTCGACCATCTGCTCCCCAACGGCAGCAGCCTGCCCGCGCTGCTCGGCATCGCGGCTCTCGCCGCCGTGCTCGCCAATCTGATCAACAACCTGCCCGCGGTCCTCGTCCTGCTGCCGCTGGCCGCGGTGTCCGGCCCCGGCGCGGTGCTGGCCGTGCTGCTGGGGGTCAACATCGGCCCCAATCTGACCTACGCGGGCTCCCTGGCCACCCTGCTGTGGCGGCGTATCGTGCACCAACACGAACACGGCGTCGACCTCAAGGAGTTCACCCGGCTCGGTCTGATCGCCGTGCCTGCCGCACTGGTCCCTGCCGTGCTGGCACTGTGGTTCTCGCTCCACGTCATCGGAGGCTGATGGGCATGCGGGTGATCGTCTGGCTGGTCGAGGGAACATGGCCCGCGTGCGTGGACGCCGTGGGCACGCACGCGCCGCACGCGACGGACGTGGTCCTGCTGCACGTCGCCGAACCCGGCGTGCCCGGCCTGGCGCACGGCGCCTTCGCAGGCCTGCTCGGTCGCGGACACTCCGAGCCCGACCCCGGTGACCGGCTGGAAACCCTCGGCACCACCTCGGCCGCGCAGCTCCTCGACGCGGCAGCCGAACGGCTGGGCCGCCCCAGCGCGCGCGTTGAGCGGGCCGGGCGTGTCGAGCGGGAGGTGGTCGCCGCCGCCGAGGGCGCCGACCTGCTCGTGCTGGCCCGCGACGGCGACCGCACCCGTCTCGGACCGCACAGTCTGGGACGGGCCGGACGGTTCGTCGTCGACCACGCGCCCTGCCCGGTGCTGCTGGTCTGGCCCGAAGCGGCGCCGGACGTCACGACCATCCCGCCCCCTCCCCCTCACCCCTAGCGGTTCCGCTCCGGTAGGCGCCCGGCGGTGTGCCGTAGCGCTGTCGGAAGACCCGGTTGAAGTGGAAGGCGCTGGTGAAGCCGGAGGCCGCAGCGACCCGCTCCACCGGGAGTTCGGTGGCTTCCAGCAGCCGGGCCGCGTGCAGCAGCCGGGCGTCGCGCACGGCGCGCATCGGGGAGCGGCCGAGCTGCTCGGTGAAGAGGTGGGCGAAACGTGACGGTGAGAGGGAGACGGCGCCGGCGAGCGACCGTACGGTGTGCGGCGCGCTCGGGTCGGCCGCGATCAGGGACTCGGCCCGCCGGATGCGCGCGTCGAGGTCGGGTCGGCGCCGCTCCGCCCGCGCGGTGGTGAGCAGGACGACCTCCTCCAGGGAGCAGAGGGTCAGCTCGCGGGCGGCGGTGCCGTGCGCGACGGCGACCTCGCCGTCGGTGGGCTCCGCGGGGCCCGGCGGCGGGCCGTCTCCCGTCCAGCGGGCGTCGGCGAGCATCCGGCGGAAGGCGGCATCGATCCGGTCCTCGCTCCGCCGGGTACGTCCCTGGCTCGGCGCGGGTCCGACGACGTACAGCCCGTGATCGAGAGCGTACGGCCGCAGCCATCCCGACCAGGCCGCCCTGGCCTGGCAGTGCACCCACCAGAACGCCCAGTGCCCGGCGCCGGGTTCGACGGCGTACCGGTGCGCCACTCCGGGCCCAAGGACCACGAGATCGCCGGCTCCGGCCACCACGTGCGACGCTCCTTGTGCGAGCCGCCCGCGTCCGCCCGTCGTCCAGGTGAACAGCCAGCTGTCCGCCCCGCGCGGCCGGTTGACGGCGTATCCCGGCCGTTGGTCGAAGCGTCCGATGGTCACCAGGCCGGGCGGCGGCGACGGAACAGCAGCCTTGGACAACTCGTCAGCACGCACAGGCATCCTCCCGAAAGGCGCACCGACCTAGCGTGAGGCACCTGGGACACCGGCGAGAAGGGGCGGTCGGATGACAGTCACGGACAGGGACGGCCTTCGGCAGTTCGAGGAGAGCGGATTCGCGGTGGTGCGCGGACTGTTCGCCCGCGCCGAGATCGACGCACTCTGCGCCGAGTTCACGACGCTGCACGCCGCCGGGCCGATCCCCGGACATTTCGAACCGCGCGCCGCAGAGACCGACGGGCCGGCCGATCCGCTGCACGCCCATCCCCGCGTCCTGCACCCGCACCGCATCAACGCAATGTCCCGGCGCTGCCTCCTCGATCCGAGGCTGCGGAACATCCTGGAGACCCTGCTGGGCGAGGAACCCCTCGCCGCGCAGAGCATGTTCTACTTCAAGCCACCCGGCGCCCGTGGTCAGGCACTGCACCAGGACAACTTCTATCTGCGCGTCGAGCCGGGTACCTGTGTGGCCGCCTGGATCGCCTGCGACGCGATCGACCGCGAGAACGGCGGTCTGGAGGTCGTGCCGGGCACGCACCGCATGGACCTGTTCTGCCCGGAGGAGGCGGACGCGGCCCTGTCCTTCGCACGCGAGTACGTTCCGCCGCCGCCCGGCCTCACCTCCGTACCGGTCGACATGGAACCGGGCGACGTCCTGTTCTTCAACGGCAGCCTCGTACACGGCTCCGGCCCCAACCGCAGCCCCGACCGCTTCCGCCGCTCCTTCATCGGCCATTACGTCGGCCGCTCCACCGAGCGCATCGGCGGCTTCTACCGGACGCTGACGATGAGCGGGGACCCCGTCGCCCTGCCCGAGAGCGAGGGCGCGGGGCCGTGCGGCACGGAGTTCGCGGCGAGTGGTCCCCACTGAGCGCACCGCTCACTCCGGCGCCTCCGGCAGCGCGTCCCGGAGTTGGGCGCGGGACGTGATGCCGAGCTTGGGGAAGATCCGGTACAGGTGGAAGCCGACCGTGCGCGGGGAGAGGAAGATGCGTTCGCCGATCTCGCGGTTGGTGAGGCCCCCGGCCGCGAGGCGGGCGATCTGGAGCTGCTGCGAGGTCAGTTCGGAGAGCGCGTCGAGGGACGTGGTCGGCGAGGCGCCGGGGGTCACGCCCGCGGCGCGGAGTTCCGCGCGGGCGCGTTCGCTCCACGGGCGCGCGCCGAGCCGATCGAAGACGTCGAGCGCCGCGCCGAGCAGCGGACGCGCCGCCACCGCACGGCGCCGACGGCGCAGCCACTCGGCGTAGTCGAGGCGGACCTGGGCCCGTTCGAAGGGCCACTGGTCGCCCGCCGGATCGGCGAGCGCCGCGACGAAGTGCCGTTCGGCGTCGTCAGGTTCGGCCAGCAGCGCGCGGGCCCGGTGCACGATCGCGTCGAGCCGTGCGGACACCTCGCCCGCCGCGAGGCGCCGGACTGCCGCGTCGAGGACGAGCCGCGCGTCTTCGGTCCGTCCGGTGCGTACGGCGGCCGCGGCGAGGTCGGCGAGGTAGTAGTCGGAGGCGTGGAAGTGCAGGGGCGCGGGCTCCGGTTCCTGCGTGTAGACGGCGCGGAAGCGGTCGTACGCCGCCGCGTGGTCGCCCTCGGCGAGCGCGGCGGCGCCCAGTGCGTAGTGCGTGCGCACGTGCAGGCTGCGGCAGTTGGGCAGGTCGATGCCGTGGGCGGCGCGCTGCACGGCCGCGCGGGCCGCTTCGGTGTCGCCGCGCAGGGCGAGCAGGGTGGCGCGCAGGACGGGCGAGCCGACCGCCACGTTCTCCAGGCCCGCTTCGGCGGCCGTGCGGTACGCCTCGTCGAGCGCGCTGCGGCACTCCGCCCAGGCTCCGCTCTCGTAGAGGGCCAGCGCGAGCGCCTGG
Source organism: Streptomyces sp. R41 (assembly GCF_041053055.1). Classification (NCBI taxonomy): domain Bacteria; kingdom Bacillati; phylum Actinomycetota; class Actinomycetes; order Kitasatosporales; family Streptomycetaceae; genus Streptomyces; species Streptomyces sp. R41. Next base: position 10,019,373 of record NZ_CP163443.1, on the reverse strand, counting down.
GCGACGGTCGCGTTCGCCCCGGCGGTCGGGGAGCGCCGCAGATGCTCCAGGGCCGCGCCGAGCAGTCGTATCGCCTCGGCCGTCTCGTCGAGCACCCAGGCGGCGCCGCCCGAGACGACCATACGGGACAGTGGGAGGTCGCCTTCGTGCCCCGAACCGGGTTCCGGTGGGGGTTCGCTCCAGGTGGCCGCGAGCAGGTCGAGGGCCCGTGTGCGGTTCCGGACGGGATCGCAGCCCGCCAGGGCCCAGAGGCGGCCCGTCTCGTCCTCCTGGGGCGGCACGCGCTCCACGATCCGCAGGATCGTCTCGCGGTGCTCCGGCGCCCCCGAGTTGTACGCGGGAGTGGTGGCCGTGCTGACGGCGTCGAGGGCGAGGCCGGGGTTCGACTCGACCGCGGCCTCGGCGACCGGCAGCAGGAAGCCGAGCGAGCTCGCGAACTGGGTGGTGACGGCGAGCGCCCAGCCCGCTCGCAACGAGGCCTCGGCAAGAACCTCGGGGTCGTCGGTGAGGGTGGCGACCCGGGCGCTGATCTCGCCGACCCAGCGCGGATGACCGGCGTACATCGCCATGGTCGCGGCGCGCACCAGGCGCCGTGCGCGGACGGCGGGGTCGGGGCTGAGCCGGGCCGCGCGTTCGAGGGCGGTGGCCGCGGCCGCGTAGCCGCCGCGGCGCTGTGCCCGTGCCGCGCTGTCCTCCAGTTCACGGGCGGCTTCCTCGTCCACCCCTGACACGGCGGCCGCATGATGCCAGGCACGGCGGTCGGGGTCAGCGACGAGCACGTCGGCGAGAGCGCGATGGGCCGTGTGGCGTTCCGCGTAGGTCGCGGCCTGGTAGACGGCGGAGCGGATCAGCGGGTGTCGGAAGCGGATGTGGTCGTCGTCGATGCGGACGAGTCCGGCGCGCTCGGCGGGGAGCCAGTCGTCGGGGGTCGTGGAATCACCGGCCGCGGAGAGGATGACGGGCAGTTCGGCGCTCTCCGCGGCGGCGGCGAGGAGCAGCAATTGCCTTGTGCTCTTCGGGAGTTCGGGGAGGTCCGCCGCGAATATGGCCTCAAGGCGGTCGGTGAGGGGCAGTGCTCCGTCCTCGGCCGCGGCGGGGTCGCGTCCCACGGCCCGGGCGAGTTCGACGAGGGCCAGGGGGACGCCCGCAGCCTGTTCGAGGATGCGGGAGCGGGCTCGTCCGGCCGGTGGCTGGGGCTGCAGGTCGAGGAGCCGTCCGGCTGCCGCGGGGTCGAGCGGCTCCACGGTCAACCGGCGTACTTCTCGGGCGAATTGCTCCGGTACGACGGTGTCGCGGGCGGCCAGAAGCAGGGCCACCGGCTCGCCTTCGAGGCGTCGGGCGACGAAGGCGAGGGCGTCAAGTGTGCCGAGGTCCAGCCAGTGCGCGTCATCGACCACGAGCAGCAGGGGGTCTTGCCCGGCGGCGTCGGAGAGCAGGGTCAGGGCGCCGAGCGCGGTCAACAGCGGGTCGGGCGCCGTCTCCGTACCGTCGTCGAGTCCGAACACGCCGAGCAGCGCGGCCCGTTGGCGTAGGGGAAGCCCATCGGCCAGGTCCAGGACGGGCCGCAGCAGCTGATGCAGTCCGGCGAACGCCAGGCCGGACTCGCCCTCGCTGCCGCGGCAGCGCAGCACCCGCACCCCCGCCCGCCGGGCGATCCGGGCCGCGGCGTCCAGCAGGACGCTCTTGCCCGCGCCGGGGCCGCCCGCCATCACGAGGGAGTCCGTCTCCCCCGCCGCGAGCTCGTCCACCAGACGGGCCAGCAGGGCCAGTTCATGGTCTCGCCCGACGATCCACTCGTCACCGGCCGGCGTCATGCGGTGGCCCCGGGAATCGTCTGGGAGGTGAAGCCGAGGATCGCGTCGGCGACCGCCCGGGGGTTCTCCAGGAGCATCGCGTGGGTGCCGTCGATCTCGGCGACCGTCACCTCGGCGCGTTCGTCGGCGAGGCGAGCGAGGTCTCGGGCGAGTCCCTTGGCGTACGCCGCCATCAGCTCGTCGAGCCAGTCCATGCCGGGGACCGGCGGCAGGGGCCGCAGCGCGCGCCCGAGCAGCAGCGGTACGGGCACCTGGTGGAAGAGCGCGAAGAGGTCGAGCGAGTCGATCGCGTCCAGCATCTCGAGCGCGTGCTCGCGCTCCGGCCCCAACTCCAGCCGCCCGTCCGGTCTTTCGCGCATGGAACGCAGGACGCCGGCTTCCAACAGCTCGTAGGGGATGCCCAGTTGTTCGGACATCGCGCGCTGCTGAGCGAGCACTGCCTTCAGCCCCTCGGCGGGAAGAGGCTCGCCCGACACCGTCGCCGCCAGCTTCCGCACCTCGGTGAGCCGCTCCTCGACGTACGCCGGCTCCAGCCCCACGTACTGGTCGAGGCGGCCCCACGCGTATCCGTCGAGGTTCACCGCGCCGGGCGTGACCTCCGGGTGCTGCAGCGCGTGGAGCACGGCGATCATCCCGCCGAGGGAGTGTCCGACGGGCAGCGCGCCGGGGATTGCGTGCTCCTCCAATACCGCCTCGATGTCTGCGAGCACGTGGGGGAAGTCCCAGGTGCCGGACGGTGAGAGACCGTGTCCGCGGAGGTCCACGGCGAGTACCCGGTGGTGGGGTACGAGGAACGGGGCGACGGCAGCCCAGTCGGCAAGGGTGCGTCCCGCGCCGTGGAGAAGAAGCAGGGGCGGGCCGTCGCCCCCGTGGTCGTGGACGGCCAGTGCGATGCGGTCTCCGGTCATGTCCTGACAATAGAGCTCGGATCAGGGTTCCATGAGGAGATTGAGCGTGGGCAGGGGTCCACCGGGGAACTGCTGCAGCCGTCCGCCGGACGCCAGGGGGCCGAGGTCGACGGCTGCCCAGCCCACCCGCCCGGCCAGCCGCGCTATGCGCTCGTTGGCGCCGGCGTGGTTCCCTGAGAGGAAGATCACCCGCCGTCCGGCCGGGGTCCGGGGGTCGGCTCCGAGCACGTCCGGCGTCAGCGTGTTGAAGGCCTTCACCAGCCGGGCGCCCTGCACCAGGTCGGAGACGAGCTCGCTGGAGGTGCGGCCGCCGAGGGCGGCGGCCTCGAAGTCGGGTGGGCCGAGCGGGTTGGTGGTGTCGATGACGATCCGCTCCTGCCAGTCGGGCACGTCCGCCGCTGCCACCGCCTCGCGCAGCCGTCGCCATGGCACGGCGAGGACGACGATCTCCTCGTCGGCCGACTCGCCGACGGTGGCGGGCCTGAGCCCCGGCCCCATCGAGGAGGCGAGGCCCCGCAGGGACCGCGGGCCACGGCTGTTGCTGATGACGACCTGCTCGCCCGCGGCCACGAACCGCCCGGCGAGTGCCTGCCCGATGGCTCCGGCACCGATGATTCCGATGGGCATGGAGTGCCTGCTTTCCTCGATGTGCCCGTGTTCTGGATCCGCGCCTCGGCCAGCATCGGACCCCGGCCCGGAGTCGGGCATCTGTCGTGTGACCGGCCTCCGTTCTGAACGGCGAGCCCTTGACGTGCGCGTGCCCACACGCTTTGATCATGGCGTGCCGTGGGGCGACCCGGCACGCAGAGGTGCGCCCAGCCGGTAGCGGACTCGGTTCAAGTCCGGCCAAAGTCGCCAGGATCGCGGGAAGCGTCCGAGGCGGGGTCGTACTCGCGATTGATGGAGCGGACATGCCCGTCAAGCGTGGTTCCCGCGTCGGAGGTCTGGGGACAGCCGTTGTCCTGGCGAGCCTCCTGACGCTGGCCGGCTGCGGTTCGGGGAGGGACACCGGAGCCTCGCCGCACCGCCCGTCCGGGTCCTCCCGCGCTCCGGCCACGTCGTCGCCGTCCAAGGGCCCGGCCCCCTCGCCGGCGTCCTCCACGGCCCCGGCCACCTCTTCGAAACCGAAGCCCGGCTCGGCCCCGAGGGGTGTCGAACTCCCGCCGCTGCACGCCGGCTTCGACTACCAGATCGGCGGCGCCTATCCCCCGCCCTCCGGTGTCCGCATCGTCAGCCGCGACCGTGCCGCGTCCCCCGCGCCCGGCCTCTACAACATCTGCTACGTCAACGCCTTCCAGACACAGCCCGACGAGCGGAAGGAGTGGCCCGCCGACCTGCTGCTGCGGGACGCGCACGGCAAGGTCGTGGTCGACCGCGACTGGGGCGAGGCGCTGCTCGACATCAGCACGCCGGTCAAGCGCCGGCGGGTGGCCGCGCGGATCAACCGGTGGATCGACGGCTGCGCCGACAAGGGCTTCGACGCCGTCGAGCCGGACAACTACGACAGCTACACGCGCTCCCGGCACCTGCTGACCGCCGACGACGCCACCGCGTTCATCACCCTGCTCTCGACGCACGCGCACGCCCGGCACCTTGCCATCGGCCAGAAGAACACCGTGGAGCTGGCGGGGCTCAGGGCCCGGACCGAGCTCGACTTCGCGGTGGCGGAGGAGTGCGGCGAGTACGACGAGTGCGGCGAGTACGCGAAGGCTTTCCACGACCGGGTGGTCGTCATCGAGTACACCGACAGCGGTCTGCGCAAGGCCCGTTCGGGCTTCGGCGACCGGCTGAGCATCGTGCGCCGGGATGTGATGGTGTCGACGCCCGGCAGCGCCGGCTACGTCCGCAGGACCCGCTGACGGGAAGCGTGATGACTTCAGCGATCGCACGCCGCACTCTGCTTGTCGGCGCGGCCGCCGCACCACTCCTCGCCGCCTGCGCCGGTGACGCCTCCGACGGCGTGGGCGGCACCGGCAAGGTCACCATCGGGCTGTGGCACGGCCAGAACGACACCGACAAGAAAGCCGTGGAGGCGCTGGTGGCCCGAGTTCAACCGGACGCATCCGCGTAACGGCCGCGTGCGCGCCCACGGTGAGCTCCTCCAGCCGCAACAGCGGGCGGAGCTGGGCCGCTGACGGCGGAGCGCCTCCAGCTCTACCCCAGGGCTGCCGGATGGGGAGATTTCGCTGGACTGAATGGTTTCGACGTCTTGCTCGGCTGCTTCGGCCGAGGCGGTGGCCAGCAGTCCGTCACGACGTGCCTTCCGAGGGGAGCTCCAGGCGCAGTTCGTAGCCGCCGTCGGGCGTTGGGCCGGAGGTGACGGTGCCACCGAGGAGTGCGGCGCGCTGACGCAGGCCGACCAGCCCGTGGTGGGCGCTGGGCAGCGGGAGAGGGGGCCGGGTCGGTGCGGTATTGGTGACGGTGGCACGGACGGCGCCGTCCTCGTGGCTGATGCGTACCGTCGCGGTGGTGCCGGGGGCGTGCTTGCGTGTGTTGGTCAGTGCTTCTTGGACGGCACGGTAGATGGCGCGCTGGACCGTGGGCGGCAGGTCGTCAGGCATGTCCGCCTGGAGCTCGGCCTCGATGCCGCTGTTGGTGACCAGCCGCTCGAGGTCGGCCAGGGACGGCTGCGGTGTCAATTCCGTGGGGCGACCGCCGGAGGCGCGCAGGACGCTGACCATGTGCCGCAGTTCGTCCAGGGTCTGCACGCTCAGCCGCCGGATGGTGGCGGCGGCTTCTTTGACTTCGGCGTCCCGGGTGCCGACCTGGAGTGCTCCGGCCCGCACCGCAATCAGGCTGACCTGGTGGGAGACCACGTCATGCATCTCCCGGGCGAGCTGCGCGCGTTCTTTGGCCAGTACGGTCTGGGCGGTCAGCAGCCGCTCGTTGTCGCGCGCCTCGGAGATCTCGGCGATCCGGAGCGACAGATCACGTCGGGCCTGGACGAGTTGGCCCAGGAAGACAGGAGCGGCCGCCGTCGCGGCGGTGTAACCCAGAGTGATGAGGGTCGAGGAGGCCGTGAAGTCGAAGTTCGGCGACGGCCATGAAGTCATGTCGCTGATCGTGAACGCCGCAGCGCAGACGGCCAGCAGGGAGCGGTGGCGGGTGAGTGAGGCGAGTGTGTACAGCGCGGCCAGCGCGGCGAGGATCGCGTCGGAGAACAGGACGGCGGGCAGGGTGAGCAGGAAGGTCAGCAGCGGCAGGCGACGGCGCAGCACAAGAGCGAACGCGGCGGCCACGGCGCACGCCATGCGCAGCGGCTCGTCCGTGACGAAATGGACCCAGACGTCGATCAGAACGACCGCGACGACGACGGTGTCCAGCAGCGGGCCTTGCAGGCGGCGGGGGATCATCCCCGCTCCTGGTCCCGCGGCGGTTTGAGAAGGCCGGCCCGTTCGGCGAGCAGGGCGGCCTGGACGCGTCCGTCCACCTCCAGTTTGGTGAGGATGGCGCTCACATGGTCCTTGACCGTGCCGGTGCTCAGGTGCATCCGTGTGCCGATGTCGGTGTTGGACAGTCCCTCGGCGATGAGGACGAGTACGGCGCGCTCGCGGTCGGTGAGCTGGTCGAGGCTGCGGGCAGCGGGTTCCTGGGGGCCGGAGTTCAGGTAGCGGTCCACGACCGTCCGGGTGACCTTGGACGACAGTACGGTGCCGCCGTCGGCCAGGGCCCGCACCAGGAACGGGAGTCCCTCGGGGTCGGTGTCCTTGAGCAGGAAGCCCGCGGCGCCCGAGCGAAGCGCCGTGGCCACGTATTCGTCCATGTCGAACGTCGTGAGCATGGCCACCACCGGAGGATGGGGCAGCAGGCGGAGGCCCGCCAGGACGGTGAGGCCGTCGACGTCCGGCATCCGGATGTCCAGCAGCACGACATCAGGACGTGTCTTCTGCGCCGTCTCAAGCGCCTGGCCGCCGGGAACCGCCGCCACGACCTCGATGTCGTCCGCCGTGTCGAGGATGTGCTGAAAACCCGTACGAATCAGGGCCTCGTCGTCGACCACCAATACCCGGATCACGCGTGCTCCACTCGCTTCGGACCACTGTCCGATTCGTACCACGCCGAGGGACACCCTGCACTCTTCGGACATCCGATCCGGCCGGGTGGCGGGGGCTGTGCCAGCCAGTCGGCGGGGCGGTTCCGGACACCTGCCGGATAGTTTTGACCGGCAGCGTCTCCGACCCTGGATCACATGACACACGACGTGCCAGAGGCTGGGCCATCCCGGGCGGCATCCGCTGCCCGGGCCGGCCCCTTCCGCTCCCGTACGTCGTCAGCAGGACGGCTGATCGGCCTGGACCTGGCCCGCGGCCTGGCGGTTTTCGGCATGTACGCAGCCCACATCGGCCCCGACCCCTCGGTCGGCGGCCCGCTGGGCTGGGCGATGGAGGTGGCACGTGGCCGGTCCTCTGCCCTGTTCGCTCTGCTTGCCGGGTTCACCCTTGTCCTTCTCACCGGCCGCCCGCAGCCGCGGACCGGGCGCGCAGGGCGGCAGGCCATGGGCAGGGTACTGATCCGCTCCGCCGCCCTGATTGCCCTGGGATACGCCCTGACCTCCCTGGACACCCAGGTCGACGTGATCCTTGCCGCTTACGGAATGGTCTTCGTCCTCGCCCTTCCGCTGTACCGGCTGCGGGCTCTCACCCTGGCCGTCATCGCCGCGGCGACCGCGCTCGTACTGCCCCAGGTCTTGTATCTGCTTCAGACTGCGGTCCAGGGCGGAAGCTGGGCCGATGCCGTCATCGCCCACGATCCGCTGTCCCGGATCACCGGTTCGGACGGGATCGTCGAATTGTTCACCACCGGCGAGTACCCGGTACTGACCTGGCTGCCCTTCGTCATCGCCGGAATGGCGGTGGCCCGACTCGACCTCACCCGGCCCGGCATACACGCCAAGCTCGCCCTCGTCGGAGGCGCGCTGGCCACATTCGGCTACGGCGGGTCTTGGCTAGCCCTGCACCTGGTCCCGGGCGCGCAGGCCGCCGTGAGCGCAACGACGGACGGCGGGTCGGCCGCATCGGCCTGGTGGTCCGACGCCGTGGGCGACCCCACCACCAGTACCCCGGACTGGCTGCTGGTGGCCGCGCCGCACAGCCAGACGACATGGTCGATCCTGGGCAACACCGGCGTCGGCCTCGTGGTCCTCGCCGCCTGCCTCATCGCGACGGACCGGTCGGCGCGCCTGCGGTGGCTTGCCACGCCCGTCATCGCGGTCGGCTCGGTCTCCCTGACCGCCTACGCCGGCCACATCATCGCCATCAAGGCCCTGGGCATCGACGACCTGCCGACCTCCGCTGCCCTGACGGCCCTCGTCTGCTTCGCCGCAACTGCCATGCTGCTGGCCCTCGCCTGGACCCGGACCTTCCGGCGAGGACCACTGGAATACATGCTGCACGCCGTCACCACACCCGCCCGACTGATCAACTGACCGGCGGCGGACGACCAAAGCCCTTACGGGACACAACTTGCGCCGACGATTCCACGGCACCCACGGTTTCGACGGCCTCGCCCCATCCGGCGTCATGCCGGGCCAGGAAGGAGGCAAGCCGATGTCAGTCAGCCTGACATTCATGTGCACGCCAGCCGGGGACACCACCAGGGATGCGGTCTTCGGTGACGGTCTCCTCAGCGAGCGCGGCCTGCGTGAGGCACGTACCGCCCGCGCAACGCTCCCCCCGTACTCGCTGGCCATCCGCGCACCGTCGACCCGCTGCGCGCAGACCGCAGGTGCTCTCGGCCTGGAGACCACGCTCGAGCCCGCACTGCGCGACTTCGACTACGGCGTGTGGCGCGGCCGCACGCTCGGCGAAGTCGCCGCGGACGACCCCTATAGGTACGCGGCCTGGCTTACCGACCCGGATGCCGCGCCGCCCGGAGGCGAGTCCGTACGCCGGCTCTGCCGTCGGACCGCCGAGTGGCTGAGCAGTGTGCCGTCTGACACGGGCCGCGCATTGGTCATCACCGAACCAGCCGTTGTCCGGGCCTCGCTCGTCCATGCCCTGTCCGCACCAGCAACAGCCTTCTGGCATTTCGAGGTGCCACCCCTGTCCGCGGTCTCCCTCACATTGCGTGGTGGCCGCTGGCACGTTCGGCCCGGCCACGTCACCGCTGAAGGAGCCGGCACCAGTCGCGCAGTGCCTTTCGTACTGCCTCGTGACGCTGCACAGGGTCACACTGTGCTCCTGCTGGGCGACGCGGTGCGCGACGAGCGGTACGACCTCATCGCCCGGGTGTGACCCCCCGGCCACACCGGTCGGACAAGCGCGAACAGGCTGAGCGGCCCGGAGAACAGGGCCCTCGGCCCGGTCCTCAGGGACGGCTCCGGGCGGTTCCGGGCGGCTCACTGATCCGGTCTTGCTCGACGCGTCGCTCGGTCCGGGTGGTGGCCCTCGACTTCCTGCCGACGTGTGCGCGGCGCTGCCCGGCAAAGCGCCGCCGTGACCCCCAGGGACTACTCGAAGGCTACCGACTGCAACATCGAGATCCGTAACCACCCCCACAGCAGGCGGCGGTCGTGAGGAGCAGGCTGGAGTTCCGGGACGGAGGCGGCGCCTCCGGCCACATGCAGCGCGTCGCCGGCAACGGGCAGTTACATCTGCGTCCAGCGGGCGTTGAGGACGTACATCGACCACGGCCCTGGGAAGGAGGTGGGGATTTTCAAGGTTCTGTCAGCGATCTCGCGAGAGATGCACCTCCACGGGGTCATGTTGGGCTCGCTCAGTAGTCTCCGCGTGTGAAGAGCGAGTCTGTAACCGAGTTGCCGGAAGCCGAGTACCGAAGTGTCTGCGACCGCTTCTACGCGGAGTTCGCGTTCCGTCAGAGTGTTGACCCGGCCAAGTGGCCCGCTATCAAGGAGCTGGCGGACTCGATCACATGGAGCCTGGCGTCGCTGGATGAAGACCCGGGCTATGTGCGTCTCGAACGCTTCGTCACGCTTGTCGAACAGGGTCTGACTGACCGGGCTGCCCGTACGACGGTCCCTGGGGCGCCTGCTGTGCTTGCGGGGCGCGGTCGTCCCGGTCCCCGCGTCCGATCCTGAATCCAGCCACGTCATCGACCGTACCTGGTCCCGGACAGTGGTGTGCCGGGCCCGGTGTTCGGGCCCGGCACACCACCGACCTGTGACATCCCCCAAGGGACCGTCAGGGCCCGCCCGGGGACCCTCCGGGGGTTTCCCGGGTTTCCCGGCGGCGGCCACGGAAGCGTCGGCCGACCTCGGCTGTTGAGGTCCGAGCCGTACCGCGGGCTGCCCATCGTGAGATCCCGGTAGCCGCCGGGCCGAAGGAGAGTCCACCCGTCGTCGGGCCGGTGGCCGTGCCGCGCAGGGACCAGACCTGGCCTTCGCCGCACTTCTCGCCGAGACCGCCGACGGCCACACCACCCAGGATCAGCTTCTCCTTTTCGTTGTCACCGGTGTTCGCGAGTGCTACCAGCCGTGCCCGTGCTCCGGCTTCTCTTCGTGCGGATGGTGCGGTTTCGACGGCTTCTCGGGGTAGGCGGGCTTCTCCGGATACGCCGGATACGCGGGCTTCTCCGGGTAAGCAGGCTTCTCCGGCCTCGCCGGGTAGGCAGGCTTCTCCGGGTAGGCGGGCTTCTCCGGATACGCCGGATACGCGGGCTTCTCCGGATAGGCAGGCTTCTCCGGCCTCGCCGGGTACGCGGGCTTCTCCGGGTAGGCAGGCTTCTCCGGATACGCCGGATACGCGGGCTTCTCCGGGTAAGCAGGCTTCTCCGGCCTCGCCGGGTACGCGGGCTTCTCCGGGTAGGCAGGCTTCGCCGGATACGCCGGATACGCGGGCTTCTCCGGATAGGCAGGCTTCTCCGGCCTCGCCGGATACGCGGGCTTCTCCGGGTAAGCAGGCTTCTCCGGATACGCCGGGTAGGCAGGCTTCTCCGGGTAAGCGGGCTTCTCCGGCCTCGCCGGATACGCAGGCTTCTCCGGGTAAGCAGGCCTCTCCGGATACGCCGGATACGCGGGCTTCTCCGGGTAAGCAGGCTTCTCCGGCCTCGCCGGATACGCAGGCTTCTCCGGGTAAGCAGGCCTCTCCGGATACGCCGGATACGCGGGCTTCTCCGGGTAAGCAGGCTTCTCCGGCCTCGCCGGATACGCAGGCTTCTCCGGATAGGCAGGCTTCTCCGGATACGCCGGATACGCGGGCTTTTCCGGATAGGCAGGCTTCTCCGGCCTCGCCGGGTAGGCGGGCTTCTCCGGGTAAGCGGGCCTCTCCGGATACGCCGGATACGCGGGCTTCTCCGGGTAGGCAGGCTTCTCCGGCCTCGCCGGATACGCGGGCTTCTGAGGGTAAGCGGGCCTCTCCGGATACGCCGGATACGCGGGCTTCTCCGGATAGGCAGGCTTCTCCGGCCTCGCCGGATACGCGGGCTTCTCCGGATACGCAGGCTTCATCGGGTAGGCGGGCTTCTCCGGATACGCCGGGTGAGCAAGCTTCTCCGGATACGGCGGGTGCGGAGTGGTGTGGTCCTGAGCGTAGGCGGTCCCCGCGTTCGCCAGCGGGGCTGCAGCGAGCGCGGCAGCAGCCACGGCGGCTGACGCCAGAACAGATCGCCATCGCGGCGATGTCGTCAATTTCTCCACTCTCCTCGACTTGGTTCAGGGATCGTGACGGTTGGTCAGCACCAAGAGCTGGATAGTGGAATGAATAGGAAATCGGTTTACATGCATAACGCTGCGGCGGTCATAAGCCACCGGATGGTGTAGCGCGTGGACGCCAGTTGGCCCGGATGCCGCTCGATCCGAAGCAGCTCAGCCGGATTGCGTCTCCAGGAGATCCCGTCGCTGTCCGTGAAGTCCATGGCCTATGGACGACCACAGGTCGTCGCCGTTGCCGCGGACCCCGGCGAGGCGGCCGGACTCGATCAGCGTGCCGTCGAGTATCACGTGCGTCATACACGTGGCGTGGGACGCCGAGCGTGGCAGCACAGGTGACCGAAGTGAGGCCTCTGGCTCAGCAGACGATCTTGTGGGAGAGACCTGTCCTACCAGGGGCTTCACATCTGTCCGAGCACGGCCCCGCATATCCGGTCCGCGCTGGATCGAGTGGTTCAAGCCTTCTCGGCGCGGATCGAATAGGTGAGAGGGATGCGCGGAGCGCCCTCAGGATGCCGGTAGATGTCGCCGTCGTGGCGCTCAAGCGACTGGCGTTGGAGGTAGAAGGTGTGGTCGTGCTCGTGGAGGAACCGGATCCGTAGCCCAGCTCCGGCGATCGCCGAGACGACGGTCGACAGACTGTGCCGCCACTCGACGGTCTCGTCGTGCTCGGTCATGGCCGACTCGTCGGCGTAGGTGCCAGGGCCTCCCGAGACCTCCGGACCTTCATCGAAGTAGTCGTGCGTGACCGTGCTTCCGGTCTCGTCGTCGAGGACGAAGCTGAAGGGATGGAACTCCGCGAGGTACAGGCACCCAGCGGGAGCGAGTAGTTCAGCGACCACCGACGCCCAGCGGCTGATGTCCGGAAGCCAGTTCAGCGCCCCGAAGCTGGCGTAGACAATGTCGAAGGTCTCCCCCTCGACCACCGAGACCGCGTCGTAGACGTCCGCGGTCAGAAAGCGTGCGTCGATGCCGAGTTCGGTCGCAAGTAGTGAAGCCGCTTCGATCGCGGGTGGAGAGAAGTCCAGCCCGGTGACCTGTGCTCCCCGTGCCGCCCACGACAGCGTGTCCCGACCGAAGTGGCACTGCAGATGGATCAGGCGCTTGCCCCTGACATCCCCCACCTCGGCCGTCTCGAAGTCCTTCAGCGAATCGGGCCGGGCGCGGAACCCCTCCATGTCGTAGAAGGCCCCGCTCAGATGAATGGGCACCCGCTCGTCCCAGTACGCCTTGTTCAACTCCCGCCAGCGCCCTGCCAGGTCACCCATGAATCCGGACGATACATGGCGGCGGACTGGCGCACTACGCTGCCGGACGCCACCCATTCGGTGGCCACCAACAGCTCGAACGGCTCTCGAAATTCCGACTCCGGACGCATGTGCGGGGACAGCTCCACCAACTGCCGGATGGCCCGTGGGCGGTGGGGACCGGCCGTGCCCGAGCCTGGCGGGCGTTTCGGTCAGTGTCTTCCCGCTCGCTTCAGGGCGTCCTCGGCCTGGGCGGCCAGGGCGACGACGAGATCGGCGGCGGGGGGCAGGTCGGTGATGAGGTCGACCGCCTCGCCGGCCCAGACCGGCAGCGGGGGCACCTCTCCCCGTGCCACATCTTCTTGATATGCCCGTTGCGCCTGGCGATCGGCGGCGAGTTCCGCTTCCCGGCCGCGCCATTGGTCAAGGTAGCGATGGCCCAGGGTGCGAGCGGTGTACCGCGAGGGCCACTGGGAGCTGCGGGCGATGTCCAGGACGCGGTTGCGCTCGGTGTCCTGTCCGCGTCCCTCGACGAGCGCGGTGGCGATCGACGGATGGACCAGGGCCTCTGCCGTGGCCTGGAAGCGGGTTCCGATGACCGCGCCCGCGGCCCCCAGGGCCAGGGCCGCGGCCACACCGCGGCCGTCGGCGATCCCGCCGGCCGCCAGCACCGGCACGGGTGCCGCCAGGTCCACCACCAGCGGCACGAACGGCAAGGTCGAGCGTCCATGCCGGGCTCCATGGCCACCGCTTTCAGTGCCCTGCGCCACGATGACGTCGGCGCCCAGGTCCACCGCCTGCCGCGCTTCCTCCAGGTCGGTGACCTGAACGATCAGCGCCGCACCTGCCTGGCGGATGCGCTCGGCGAACGGGCTCGGATCCCCGAACGACAACATCACCGCCCGCGGACTGTGCTCCAGCACCCGCTCCACCACGCCCGCGTCGATCGCCCAGGTCTGGAAACCGACACCCCAAGGCCCGGTGCCCCGGCTCACGATGGGAAGCTCACGGGCCAGCCAGTCCGGATCCCCATTCCCGGCACCCAGCAGCCCTAGCCCGCCGCCGCGCGAGACAGCCGCCGCCAGCTCGCCACCGGCCGAACCCCCCATCGGCGCCAGCGCGATCGGATGCCGCACACCGAACAACTTCGTGAACCCCGTCGCCAACGTCATGACCACCATCATGACCCTGGCCGTCACCGAGGAGCAGCCCTCAGGACTCTTGCCACACGAATCACTCACTGTGCACATTCACGGCCAGATGGCTCCCCGCCAAGTGGCCGCGAGCGGGGAACACAACGGGCCACCGATACTCACGGCGTCAACGCGCCGACGGCATCTCCCCCAACTCGCCCAGCAGTTCAGCGGCGGGTGGCCGAGGGCCGCTTGACGACCTCCAGCCAGATCCCCAACGCGGCACCGTGGTTGGACACACGCCCCTGATAACCCCCGTCGGCCCAGACCTTCGTCACAGGCGGACGGGCCGCCGTCGGCTCGGTCGGCAACTGCCTACCGCCTGTCGAGTCGTGAACCGATGCGGCCGTGTCAATGACGGCCAGGACCAGGCCGAGGGTGTCCATGATCAGATGCGGCTTGCAAGAACATCCCAAAGCACCAACTACGTAGATCAGATGCCCTCCAAGGCTGACCTGCGCAGAGAACCGAGAGGCGGACAACCGTGGCGGACGACGGGCAGGAGTTGGGCGAGGCCCAGCGGGCGCACTGGCAGCAGACGTATACCGCCCACCCGGGCATGTACGGCGAGCAACCCTCCGCCCCCGCGGTCCACGCCGCCGCCGTCTTCCGAGCGGTCGGGGCAACCGATGTGCTGGAGCTGGGCGCCGGCCACGGCCGCGACGCCCTGTACTTCGCACGCGAGGGCTTCACCGTCCGGGCCACCGACTTCAGCCCGGTCGGCCTGGAGCAGCTGCGCGGCTCCGCCCGGGACCAGGGCGTCGCCGGGCGGGTCACCACCGTGGTGCACGACGTGCGTGAGCCCCTGCCGCTGCCCGACGACTCGGTGGACGCGGTCTTCGCGCACATGCTGCTGTGCATGGCGCTGTCCACCGGGGAGATCCATGCTGCGGTCGGCGAGATCCGCCGAGTTCTGCGGCCGGGCGGCGTTTTCGTCTACACCGTCCGCCATACCGGAGACGCCCACTACGGCGCCGGAACCTCCCATGGCGACGACATCTACGAACACGGCGGCTTTGCCGTGCACTTCTTCCCTCGCGATCTGGTCGAGGCCCTCGCCGACGGCTGGAGCTTGGAAGAGGTCCACGCGTTCGAGGAAGGTGACCTGCCCCGTCGCCTGTGGCGCATCACCCAGACCCTGCCCCGCTGACGCCGTCAGACAGTCGGCGCCGGGCGTCACCGTCTACGGCAGCCCCCGGATGGCGCAGCCGGTACGGGAGATCGCCGGGCTTGGCGGGGCAGGACAGGCGGCAGTCAACGGCTTCGGGTTGTGCCGCGCCGCCGTTGTGCGGGCGGAGGCGGAGAGAACGTGTCTTCCTCGTCTTCCAGGGGCGACAGGTCGACGGTGTAGCGCGGCTGGAGAAACAGATCACTGTACTGCGGCACAGCCGGCGAGCCTGATGCGTTCTGTACGGGACGCGCGGGATCGCGGTAAGGAGAGTCAGGCATGCACAACCATCCGGAGTCGGGAGCCGCGCGGATTCGTTGCGGAGCCGTCGACCGGTGACCACCGGTATGTGTTTGCCCCGCGCGCGGCAGCCCCATTAGATCCTATGAGCGACGGGCAGGACGTCAGTGCGCGGCGTGAGGAGCGATACAGACGGGAGATCCGCTCCCCTGCGCCGACGTTTGCCCCCCCCACGGGCCCAACCGGCCGGTCTTCGCCATCTCCGCATCAGCACGACGAGTGGTCGGATCGGGGACCCCAGCATCACCTGACGCGCCGACGGCCGCACAAGGCGATCCTGCCGTGGCTCGGCGGCTGTCACTTGCCGTCTCCCGGTCCTGAGACGTCCCGGAGCGACTCGCGCTGCCACTCTCATAAAACGGAATCAGGGGTAACAGCAGCCCTGGGCAACGGTTGCTGCTGTCACTCCCATGTTTCGGTGCGGTTTCCGTTGCATTCGGGCGAAGAAGCGATGGTCAAGACTTGTACACGAACGCTTGTGGGCTTTTGCGGCGGCGGCGATCATTGGCCGGATCCCGCCCGTACCACGAGCACGCAGGAGCTCCCGGTGGCCGCTGACCAAATAACTTACGAGCCGGCAGACACGTCGGCAGCAGCCCAGACGGAGCGACAGAAGCTGCGCAAGCACTTCGGCCGCTTCGACATCCTTTTCTTCCTCCTCTGCACCATCGTCGGCGTGGACACCATCGGCACCGTGGCCTCGTCCGGTGCCGAGGCGTTCACCTGGCTCATCGTGCTGGCCGTCGTGTTCTTCGTGCCCTCCGCGCTGCTGACCGCCGAACTCGGGGCCGCGTTCTCCGACGAGGGCGGTCCCTACATCTGGACCAGCCGGGCCTTCGGGCGCCTCACCGGTGCCGTCAACAACTTCCTGTACTGGATCACCAATCCGGTGTGGCTCGGCGGCACGCTCTCCGTCTCCGCCGTCACGGCCTACACCACCTTCTTCAACGACGGTAAGGACCTGTGCACCCCGGCCTTCTACGCCTTCACCCTCGTGTTCGTCTGGGTGGGCGTGCTCGCCGCGATCCTCTCCTTCGACGTCGGCAAGTGGATTCCCACCGTGGGCGCCTGGAGCCGTTTCGTCCTCCTCGGCCTCTTCACCGTCACCGTCGTGGTGTACGGCATCAAGCACGGCCTGCACGGATTCGGGATCGGCGACTTCTCCCCGACGTACGTGGGATTCGTCGGCCTGGTTCCCGTCCTGATGTTCAACTATGTCGGTTTCGAGCTGCCCAACACCGCGGGCGACGAGATGACCGACGCCCAGAAGGACGTGCCCTTCGCCATCTTCCGCAGCGCCTTCCTCGCCGTTCTGCTGTACGCGCTGCCGATCCTCGGCATCCTGCTCGTCCTGCCAGTCAAGGCCATTACCGGCCTCGGCGGATTCATCGACGCGATCCGGCAGGTCTTCACCGTGTACGGCGGCCACGTCGCCGCCGACGGCACCGCCACGCTCAGCGGCGCGGGCAGCCTGCTCGGGGACCTCGCCGCGATCATGTTCATCCTCACGGTGCTGTCCTCCGGCGTCACTTGGGTCATGGGCTCCGACCGCGCCCTCGCCGTCTCCGGCTATGACGGCGCCGCGCCCCGGTTCCTCGGCGTCATCTCCAGTCGGTTCGGCACCCCGGTACGGGTCAACATCCTCAGCGGCGTGGTCTCCACCGTCGTCCTGGTGCTGGCCCACGAACTGACCGACGGCAGTGCCGCCAAGCTCTTCGGCGCCGTCCTCGGCCTAGCCGTCTCCACCACCCTCGTCAGCTACCTGGGCATCTTCCCGGCCCTCGCCGTACTGCGCCGCAAGGCCCCGGACGTCCCCCGCCCGTACAAGGCGCCCTTCCCCCGCACCATCAGCGTGGTGCTCACCCTGCTCGTCCTGTTCGCCAGCGTGCAGCTGGTCGCCCCCGGACTCGGCGACCACTGGTTCGGCTCCGACTACGCGCCGGACGGCTGGAGTTACGGCGAGCGCTGGAAGTACCTGCTGACGGAGGCCGTCCCGCTCGTCGGCTTCATGCTCCTCGGCGTGCTCTTCTGGGCACTGGGCAAGCCGACCCGTGCTTCACTTGCCGCCGAGGAGTAGCACACAGCGCCTCCGCCCGGCTCAGCCAGGGGTGCCCCGCGTCAGCACCCCTGGCGAGGTCGAAAAGAGCTGAGTCATACAGCCGCCTGACGACCGGTCATGTGAATCGAGGAGCCACACGGCACGCTCCCGAAATGGACGGGCATGTCGACCAGCGAGCGGCAACGGCTGGTCGATATGCCCGTCAACGCCTTGCTCAGACAGGACCGGAGCCCTACGATTCCCAGGCTTCTGCTGTCCGATTCGCACTGATCATCACTGGCGCAACGTTTTGGGGGAAACGTGAACGACCGCGCATTCGTGATCTGGAAAGGACACGGCTCAGACCAGGGCATCTACTCGGCGCGCAACGACCATGGCACGGACTTCAACAACGCCCGGCGGGTGAGCTGGTTCGCCGGCAGCCGCGGGATCGCCGCGGTGGTCGAGCCACTCGGGCACGGGATCCGCGCCGCATGGCGGGGAGCGGACAACGACAACCGGATCTGGACCGCCGGGGCGAACTTCACCGGCGATGTCTGGGGCGATCAGTCCCTTCCGACCGGGGTGCCCCGCACCGAAGACCGGCCGGCACTCGGTGTGCTCGGCGAGCGGGTGGTCATGGCGTGGCGCGGGGCCGGCCAGGACGAGCACATCTGGTACTCCGTGCTCGGGCCCGGCGGCTGGACCCCGCAGCAGCTGGCCGGCGACGGGACGGCGAGCTCGAGCCACGGGCCGGCGCTGGCCCAGCACGACGGCCGCCTCGTCATGGCGTGGAAGGGTTCCGGCGGCAATCAGAACCTCTACTGGTGCACGTACGACGGCCAGTCCTGGACCGCGCCGAAGGCGTTTCCCGGCGGTTCGACCCACGGTCCGGCGCTGGCCTCGAACGGCGCGGTTCTGGTGATGGCGTGGAAGGGTTCCGGCGACGACGACAGGCTCTGGCGGGCCGGCTACGGCAACGGCGGTTGGTCGGCCCAGCAGCTCGCCATCGGCCGGTCCAGCCACGGCCCCGCGCTGGGGCGACTGGACAAACGCGTCGTGATGGTGTGGAAGGGGGCGTACGGCGACGAGCGGCTGTGGTGGACGCCGGACAGCTTCCGCACCCAGCAGCCGGTGCGTGACGGGTATACCAGCAGCAACACCCCCGCGGTTGTCGCCCTGAACTTCGCCGACCTGTGAGCCCGGCGGCGCCCACTGCGTCGCGATAGGACTGTTCGCTCCGTGGAGCCAGGTGGCTTCCTGCACAACGGACGGTGCAATACCCCCTCACCGCCGGCGGCCTCGCAACGTGACGCCTCTGCCCCGGTGCTGGCATCCCAGCCCGATAACCGGATCGACCCGGCTGCCGGGCGGGCCGGCGAAAGGATCTGCCGATCGGCGTCCGATGGCAGGGAGTTCACACCTGTCGCGCTCCCGGTCGGCACCCCCGCAGGCACGCAGCTCGCCGACCTGATCGTCCGGTGCGCCCCGGCTGTCGCCCCTGTGGACCTTCGTCGCCTGGCTGGCCACGCTGGCGTTCTTCGCGCCGGTGGCGTGGATGGTGCTCACCTCCTTCCACCAGGAGGCGGACGCGGCGACCAACCCGCCGACCCCCTTCGCCCCGCTCACCTTCGACCAGTACAAACTGCTGTTCAGCCGGGACATCACCCCCTTCCTCCTCAACTCGGCCATGGCCAGCGTCATTTCGACCCTGCTGGTCCTCCTGCTGGCGGTGCCGACGGCCTACGCGCTGTCCATCAAGCCGGTCGAGAAGTGGACCGACGTGATGTTCTTCTTCCTCTCAACGAAGTTCCTGCCGGCCATCGCGGCCCTGCTGCCGGTGTATCTGATCGTCAAGGACATCGGGATGCTGGACAACGTATGGACGCTGATCGTCCTCTACACCGCCATGAACCTTCCGATCGCGGTGTGGATGATGCGCTCCTTCCTCGCCGAGGTCCCCAAGGAAATCCTGGAGGCGGCCGAGGTCGACGGCGCGGGCCTCCTCACCGTCCTCTGGCGGGTCTTCGCACCGGTCGCCATGCCCGGACTCGCCGCCACCTCACTGATCTGCTTCATCTTCAGCTGGAACGAGTTCATGTTCGCCGTCAACCTCACCGCGACACAGGCGTCCACCGCACCGGTCTTCCTCGTCGGCTTCATCACCAACGAGGGCCTGTTCCTGGCCCGGCTGTGCGCGGCGGCCACACTGGTGTCGCTGCCCGTCCTCATCGCCGGATTCGCCGCCCAGGACAAACTCGTCCGCGGCCTGTCCCTGGGAGCCGTGAAGTGAGGGCGGCCGTCATCGCGGCACCGGCCAAGGTGGAACTCGCCACCGTCGACGACCCGGCCCCCGGCCCCCGCGAGGTCGTCGTCCAGGTGACCGCGTGCGGGCTGTGCGGTACCGACCTGCACATCCTGCAGGGCGAGCACGCGCCCAGCCTGCCGATCGTCCCCGGCCACGAGTTCGCCGGGGAAGTCGTCGCCGTCGGCTCCCGGGTGACCGAGGTGACGGTGGGCGCCCGCGTCGCGGTCGACCCGAACCTGTACTGCTCCGAGTGCCACTACTGCCGCCTCGGCCGTAACAACCTGTGCGAGCGGTACGCGGCCATCGGCGTCACCCACCCCGGCGCCGCCGCCGAGTTCGTGGCCGCGCCGGTCGCCAACTGCGTGCTGCTCCCCGACGGCGTACGCACCGAGGACGCGGCCCTGATCGAACCGCTGTCCTGTGCGGTACGCGGCTACGACGTCCTGCGCAGCCGTCTCGCCTCCCGCGTGCTCGTCTACGGCACCGGAACCATGGGGCTGATGATGCTTCAGCTCGCCAAGGCCACCGGCGCCGCGAGCGTCGACGTCGTCGACATCAACGCCGAACGCCTGGCCACGGCACGGCAGTTGGGTTGCTCCGCCGGTGCCACGTCCGCCGACGAGCTCGACCGACCGCCCTACGGCTGGGATCTGGTCGTCGACGCCACCGGCAACGCCCAGGCCATCCAGGACGCCCTCGGCCGGGTCGGCAAGGGCGGTACGTACCTGCAGTTCCCGGCCGCCTCCCCCGCCGCCCGCGCGACCGTCGAGCCGTACAAGATCTACAACCAGGAGATCACGATCACCGGCTCCATGGCCGTCCTGCACAGCTTCGAACGCGCCGCGGACCTCTTCGCCACCGGCGTCATCGACCCGGACGTCTTCATCAGCGACCGCCTCCCCCTGGCGGCGTTCCCGGACGCGATCGCCCGCTTCCAGGCGGGCCTCGGCCGCAAGATCCAGATCCAGCCCGGCCTCGCCACCGCGTGAACGCCCGAACCGAACGGAACTCCGCCACCATGACCGAGCAGATTCGCCGCGTTCTCGTCCGCTCTCTCGACGACATCACCATCGAGCAGGTGCCCGCACCCGTTCCCGAGGACGACGAACTCCTCGTCCGCACCACGGTCGTCGGGGTGTGCGGCTCCGACACCCATGCGGCGGCCGGCCACCATCCCTTCATAGACCTCCCTTACCGCCCGGGTCACGAGGCGGTGGGTGTCGTCGCCGCGCCAGGGAGGGGAGCCGAGGATTTCGCGCCCGGCGACCGGGTGATCATCGAACCCAACCTGTACTGCGGCCGGTGCCCCCAGTGCCGCTCCGGCCGCTACAACATCTGCCAGGAGCTGAAGGTCTTCGGCTGCCAGACGCCCGGCGCCATGACCGACCTGTTCACCATCCCGGCCGACCGCGTCCACCGCGTCCCCGACGGCATGACCGACATCGAGGCCGCCCTCGTCGAGCCCCTGGCCACCCCGGTGCACGCCGTGGCGAAGGCCGGTGATCTCACCGGCCGCACGGTCGCGGTATTCGGCGCCGGCCCCATCGGCCTGCTCACCCTCCTCGCCGCCCGGCACGCGGGCGCCGCCCGGATCGCCGTCACCGACCTGCTGGACGGCAAGCGGCAGAGGGCGCTGCGCCTCGGCGCCGACATGGCCCTGCCCGCCGACGCCCCCGACCTGGTCGAGCAGGCCCACGCGGCGCTCGGCGGTCCGGTCGACGTCGTCTTCGACTGCGTGTCGCGGGAGCAGTCCATGGCCCAGGCCACCGAGCTGGTGGCCAAGGGCGGCCGCATCGTGGTGGTGGGTGTGGGCGCCGCCGGCCCCACCCCGATCCGTCTGGACCTGGTCCAGGACCGGGAGATCCGTATCGAGGGCACCCTGATGTACACCGGCGAGGACTACCGCAACGCGATGTCCCTGATCGCCTCGGGTGCCGTCGACACCGCCGAGATCGTCACCGCCACCTATCCGCTGGAGGACGCCGCCAAGGCTTTCGCCGCATCCGTCGACCCCGAGCAGGTCAAGGTGCTGGTCACGGTTGACGGTCAATAGGCCCGCGGCCGCACAGGTATGTACGTCGTACGCCGCAGCCGTCGCCGCACGGCAGACCCGAGGTCCGGGGGCCGGACGGGCCCCGGACCCCACCGGCCCGTGTGCGAAACTGCGAGACCGGAGCAACCGGGAAGGAGGGGCGCTGTGACCGCCCGTACGCGACTGTCACAGGCCGCCGTCGAGGAGCGGCGCCAGGCCGTGCTGCGGTACGTCGCCGAACACGGCGAGACCCGCATCGACGACCTCGCCCAGCACTTCGACGTCAGTCTGATGACCATGCACCGGGACCTGGACGACCTCGCCGGGCGGCATCTGCTGCGCAAGGAGCGTGGACGGGCCGTCGCCTTCCCAGCCCTCACCATGGAGACGGCCACCCGCTTCCGTGAGAACAGCGCACTCGCGGCCAAGAACGCGCTGTGCGCCGCCGTCGCCGAGCGGATCAGGCCGGGCAGCACGGTGCTGATGGACGACTCGACCACCCTGTTCCCCCTGGTGCCCGCGCTGGCCCGGCTGGACCAGCTCCACGTCGTCACCAACTCCGTCGGCCTCGCGCAGCGTCTCGGGTCCGCGCCCGGCGTGAGCGTCACCCTGCTGGGCGGCCACTACGGCGGCGACTTCAACTCCTGCACCGGTCCCACCGTCACGCGCGCTCTGTCCCGGATACGGGCCGACGTCGCCCTGATGTCCGCCACCGCCGTCCTGGAGGGCCGTCTCTTCCACCCCCTGAACGACTACGTCGAGGTGAAGCTGGCCATGCTCGCCTCCGCCGAACAGGCGCTGCTCCTCGCGGACCACTCCAAGTTCGGCGCCGCCACGTACGCGTACGGCACCGTGGCCGACTACCACGCCGTCATCACCGACACCGGCACCCCCGAGGCGGAACTCGCGGCCATACGCGAACTCGGAGTCCCCGTCGAGACGGTCGAACCCGAAGAGCCCTCCCTGTGATCCATACCCTGTTCGAAACACCGAGCGCCTTCCACCCCAGCGACGCCGAGATGGCCGCGCCCGTGCCCCCGGTCCAGGCCGTGCTGTTCGACTTCAGCAACACCATCTTCCAGATGATCGACCTGGAGACGTGGCTGCACCGGGTGGGCGCCGCGTGCGGCCGCCTCGCCGTGTTGGAAGAGCCCGGCGCGGTGGCCGAGATCTGCGACCAGTTGCGCGCGGCCTTCCGGCTGCCCTCCGTCGTCGCCCTCCAAGAAGGCCGGGACCTCACTTCCGACCAGCACCGCCGCGCCATGCGGGGCTGGTGGGAGCAGGTGGACTTCCTGCGCGGCGCGGAGGAGGCCGCCTACCGGGAACTCACCGCCCCGGACGCCTGGGTCCCCTATCCCGACACCGAACCCGTCCTGCGCGCCCTGCGCGAACGCGGACTGAGCATCGCCATCGTCAGCGACTTCGCCTGGGACCTGCGCACCCACCTCGCCCACCACGGGCTGGACGCTTTGATCGACACCTGCGTCATCTCCTACGAGCAGGGCCGCGAAAAGCCCGACCCGCAGCTCTTCCTCAAAGCCTGCGCCGACCTCGGCACCGACCCTCGCGCCACCCTCATGGTCGGCGACAACCCGGTCCGCGACGGCGGCGCGACCGCCTGCGGCCTGCGCACCTACATCCTGCCGGCGGAACACCGCACCGGCGAGCGCGGCCTGACGGACGTGCTGCGGCTGGTGACCTGACAGCAGTGGTCGGCGCCAGCGCACGGTCCCACCCCGGTATCCCAAGGGATCCCTTGGGATACCGGGGAACGCAGTCCGCGGCCATCGGACGCCAGCACCGTTCCGCCGCAGATCAGCAAGGCTCCCGCCTCTGGATCATCCGAGCTTCCCAAGCTGGGGGGCCAACACGGGGGTGTCCGACAGATGACACGCCTGGCGTGAGCCGCCGACGGCAAGCGCGGCAGAGACGGGAAGGCTCCGGATCCGCACGCTACGCGGCGATGACGGCGACCCCTGTCCTGCCCCCGTCGACGTCCACCACGGTTCCGTGCACGAAGGCCGCTTCGTCACTGGCCAGCCAGACCACGGCATGCGCGATGGCGTCCGGCGTGCCGACGTCGCCGGCCGGGGTGCCCTTCATCATGATCTCGCCCGGATGGGGCTCGCCGCCTTCCGGAGCGGGGGGCAGGATCACGCCGGGCGAGACGGCGTTCACTCGCACGCCCATCGGGCCGAACTCCGCGGCCCATGCCCGCGTGAGCGTCTCCATGGCTCCCTTGGTGGAGCTGTAGAGCGCGCCGAGAGGAACGCCCAGGCGCGCGATCCACGAGCCGAGGTTGACGATCGCCCCGCCACCGGACTCCGTCATGACCGGGACGACGGCAGCAGTGAGGAAGAACGGCGCCTTCACGTTCACTCCGTAGACCTTGTCGAACGTCTTCTCGTCGGTGTCGGTGGTGCCGGGGGCCGGGTAGATGCCGGCGTTGTTCACCAGGATGTCGATCCGCCCGCCCAAGGTCTCACGGGCCCGATGGGCCAGGTCTCGGGAAGCCTCCACGCTGCCGTCGAGGTCCGCCGCCAGGAAATCGGCCCGGCCGCCGGATGCACGGATCCCTTCGACGACCTGTGCCCCTCGTTCCCGGTTGCGCCCGGACACGATGACGTGTGCCCCCTCGGCGGCGAACGCTTCGGCGATCGCCTGCCCGATATTGCTGGTCGACCCCGTGACCAGCGCCGTCTTGTTCCGCAGTCGTTCACCCATGACGCGATCTCCCTTGTCTCGCAGTGTGCGGACAACTGTGCGTCGTGGAAAATGGACCCGCAAGTCCAGAATGAAAGTCCGCCGAGGCGGAGGAGGAGAGGAGGCCGGATGCCGAACGCGCCGACCGCGAAGGGCCGCGCCACACGAGCCCGCATCGTCGAGGGGGCGGCCGAGGTGCTGCGCGAGCAGGGTGTCGCCTTCACGACACTCGACGACATCCGCAGCCGCACCGGCACGAGCAAGAGCCAGCTCTTCCACTACTTCCCCGACGGCAAGGACGAACTGCTGCTGGCGGTGGCCCAGTTCGAGGCGGACCGTGTCCTGGAGGACCAGCAGCCGCATCTGGGGCGGCTGGACTCGTGGGAGTCCTGGCAGCAGTGGCGGGATGTTGTGGTGGAGCGCTATGAAATCCAGGGCGACAACTGCCCGTTGGGGGCACTGTTCCTGCAGGTCGGGCGGTCCCGGCCCGGTGCACGGGCGATCGTGACGGAGCTGATGCGTCAATGGCAGGAGCAACTCGCCCGCGGTATGCGCGCCCTTCAGACAAACGGGCTGGTGTCGCCGGCCCTCGATGTGGACCGGACGGCCGCCGCACTGCTGGCGGGCATCCAGGGAGGCGTGACCATCATGATGTCCACGGGCGACTCGACCCACCTCAAGGCGGCGCTCGACACCGGGATCGAGCATCTGCGCGCGACGGCGAGTGTGCCGACGGCACATAGGCCGGTACGGACCTGACGGTCTCGCGGTCAGTGGGCCGCCGCGGGCGCGGTCTTTTTGCGGGCCCGGTACGCGGCTGCCTTGATCTTGTTGCCGCATGACTCCATCCCGCACCACTGCCGGCGCATGCCCCGCGAGCGGTCGATGTAGGTGCGCGTGCACTCCGGGTTGCCGCACTCCTTGAGCAGGGGTACGTCCGGCCCGCTCAGGAGCTCGATGGCATGGCGCGTCACCAGGGAAAGGGCTTCTTCCGGCGTCGCCTGCGTCCATCGCCCCGACGGAGTCAGCTGCGGCACCGCGGGCGGCTTGCGTGCCGCGTTGTTGACCACGGTCAGCGCCGCCCCGTCGCACTCCTCCCCGAGCCGACGGGCGGTGACCAGTTGGTAGATGGCTTCCCGTACGGTCGTCGCCTGCTCGACGTCGGCTTCCTGACTGGGGGAGACCGCATCGACGATGCCGGACTCCACGTACCAAGCGTTCAGACTGTCGGGCGCTGCGAACATCTCGAAGCGCACCGTACGGCGTGCTCGGAGCGTGGCGGCGAAGTCCAGCGCCGGGTCTCCGCAAACGAAGACATGGTCGAGTTTCACGTCACCATTCTGACAGGTGACTGCGGTCCGCAGCGCCGTCCGCGGTGTTCTGGCTTTCCATGGTCGCACTCCGTTTGGACTTTGATGGAACGGGTCAGTCACCTGCCAAGAAGGCGACTGAGAGCCCCCGAGGGGTCAGAACCGGTCCACGTCGATGACGGCCTGGGCGAAGGCGGTGGGTGCCTCCTGCGGCAGGTTGTGGCCGATGCCCGTAAGAGTGCGGTGCTCGTACTTTCCCGTGAACCTGTCCCGGTACGAGGCTCCGTCGCCCGGAGCGGTGAAGGGATCCCGCTCGGGGTCGAGGGTGATGGTGGGCACCTCGATGACCGGTCGCGTGGCGAGCCGCTTCTCGAGGCCGTCGTAGCGGCGCTCCCCGTCGGCGAGACTCAGCCGCCAGCGGTAGTTGTGGATGACGACGGCCGCGTAGTCGGGGTTGTCGAAGGCTGCCGCGGTGCGCTCGAACGTGGCGTCGTCGAAGTCCCACGTCGGGGACACGGTGTCCCAGACGAGCCTGGTCAGGTCGTGGCGCAGGGTCTTGTCCTCCATGGCGAGCCGGCCTCGCTCGGTGGCGAAGTAGTACTGGTACCACCAGGTATGTTCGGCCTTGGGGGCCAGCGGCTTCAGGTTGGCCGCGCGGTTGGTGACGAGGTAGCCGCTCACCGACACGAGGGCCTTGCAGCGTTCGGGCCAGAGTGCGGCGATGATGTCGGCGGTGCGCGAGCCCCAGTCGAAGCCGGCCAGCACGGCCCTCTCGATCTTCAGGGCGTCCATCAGGGCGATGATGTCGAGGGCGATGGCCGACTGCTGGGCATTGCGGATCGTCCGGTCGGAGAGGAAGCGCGTCGCGCCGTGGCCGCGCAGATACGGGACGATCACCCGGTAGCCCTCTTCGGCCAGCAACGGGGCGACGTCGACGTAGCTGTGGATGTCGTACGGCCATCCATGCAGGCAGATGACCGCGGGGCCGTGGGCGGGGCCGAGTTCGGCGTAACCGACGTTCAGCAGGCCGGCCCTGATCTGCTTCAGCTGCGCAAACGTGGTGTGCGCGCCGGGGGTGACCATGGGAACGGTCGACGCCGCGGATGCGCTCCGGGGGACGGCGGACGCGGCCTGCAGGCCGCTCAGTGAAACGGCGGCCGCGCCCGTGCCCAGCCCCAGAGCCTTGCTGAAACTACGCCTGTTGATCATGTGAACCCCTCCGCGCGTCTGCGTGTACCGGCTTGTGCGATGACTGACTGTCACACAAAGGTCGTCACCGGTCAACCCGGTGACGACGACTTCGCTGCCCACCCCCTAGCTCCCATGGCACCTGCTCAACACATAGCCAAAGGGCACCGCGTTCGACTCAGATCCCGTTTTCGTCACCGTCTTGACCAGTGACGCAAGAAGCTGCAAGTATCCAGTCACCACCTGAACCGGTGACGCGAAAGAGGGAGCAGTCATGGCAGTCAGCTACACCGCCGTCGTGAACGTCGACGGGGAGGGCCGCAACGGCGGCCGCGTCCAGTCCGAGGACGGACTTCTGCAGACCACTCTGGCCATCCCGAAGGAGCTGGGAGGTGCCGGCAACGCCACCAACCCCGAGCAGCTGTTCGCGGCGGGCTGGGCCGCCTGTTTCCTGGGCGCCGTGCGCCGCGCCGCCGCGGAGCGCAAGATCAGGCTGGCGAGCACCGCCATCACCGCCGAGATCTCGCTCAATCACGGTGACGACGGTGAGTTCGGCCTGGCTGCCGTTCTCAACGTCGAGCTCGGCGGCGTCGACGAGGAAACCGCCACGGAACTGGGCGCCGCCGCCCATCGAATCTGCCCCTACTCCAAGGCCACACGCGGCAACATCCCGGTCACCGTCAACGCCACCGCTGTCTAAGGGGACCTGCCGGGTCGCAGAAGACTTCGGTGCCGTAACCGCCGGCAGGTGGGCACTTCCGCTGCCTGAACCGCTCGACCAGGGCCGGCGCGACGACAGATGTCGTGGTTCGTACGGACCCCGACCTGTGGCGGTGCATACTCAGGACTCCCCTGTCGTGCTTCCGGCCGGATGATCGTGACAGGTTTGCGGATTCGACTCGGCGGATGAACGTGCGCCCGAAGTGGGGTCCCACCGGATGAGCAGGCTCGTACGGAGCGGACGTAACAAAGGGCATGCCGACATTCATGGCCAGCAGGCACGGGGACCGCGTGCCGGTGAGCAGCGTGGAGCCGTCGAGGCGATTGAAGTGGCTTCGGCGGCACCGGCGGTGGGTGTTCGTGGTGGCCGTGGTCGCGCTGCTGGCCGAGATGGCGATCGCGATGGTCACGACGGCCGTGGAGCAGACCCCCACCATCGACGAACCCGTGTACGCGGGTACGGCGACGGTCTACGTGCAGCAGCACAGTCTGCGCTACAACCCCGAGCATCCGCCCCTGGGCAAGCTGATCATCGCGAGCGGGCTGGTGTTCGCCCATCCGCATCTGGACGCCGGCTTCACGGGTGATCAGACGGCGCTCGGGCGGCGGCTGCTGTACGAGTCGGGCAACGATCCGGGGCGGGTGATGCTGTGGGCGCGACTGCCGGTGATCGTGCTGACGTTGCTGTTCGGCCTTGTCGTCCTCGCCTTCGCGCGCGAACTCGTCGGCTCCGCGGGCGGGTTGGTGGCCCTCGCCCTGTACGCGTTCTCGCCGGACGTCATCGCGCACGGCTCGCTGGCCACGCTCGACGTACCGGCGTCGGGTTTCCTGCTGACGTCGGTGTGGCTGCTGTGGCGGGCGCGGCGGCGTCCGCTCCTCCATCTGCCGCTCGCCGGGGCGGCGCTCGGCGCGGCGGTGGCCACGAAGATGAGCACGCTTCCGGCCGTTCCGGTGCTGCTGCTCCTGGCGGTGGTGTCCGTGTGGCACGGGCGCGACCTCAGCGTGGTCAGGAAGGTTCGGCTCGGCGCGGCGGCCGCGGCCGGCACGGCGTTGGTGGCTCTCGTCGTCGTGTGGGCCAGCTACCTCGCCGTCGACCCGCGGCTGCGCTGGACAGCGCCGGCCGACCTCCCGGCGGTCCACGGACTGCGCGGGCTGCTCATCGACTGGCTGCCCTTCCCGCAGCCGTACCGGGACGGGATGCGCGTCCAGTTCGGCTTCGAGAACGCGACGTGGGGAGGCTTTCTCTTCGGCCGGCTCTACCGCGGGTCGCTCTGGTACTACCTGCCGGCCGCACTGCTGGTGAAAACGCCACTGGGCATGCTGGCGCTGTGGCTCGCCGGTGCCGTCGCGATGGCCGCCGTCCCCCGGCTGCGGGCCGCCGCCCCCTACGTTCTCATCCCCCCGGCCGTGCTGCTGGCCGCGGCGATGCACGGCTCCCGTGACCTCGGCGTGCGCTACGCCCTGTCCGTACCGGTGTTCCTCGCGGTCGCGGCGGCCGGTGTCGTCGCACTGCGGCGGCGGTGGGCCCACCTCGCCACGGCGGCGCTGGTCCTGTTCGTCGCCGTGAGCTCGCTGCTCGCCTACCCGTACTACCTGCCGTACTCCAACGAAGCGTTCGGCGGACCTGCGAAGACCCACCTACGACTGCACGACTCGAACGTCGACTGGGGACAGGACCTGGGCCGGCTCGCCGACCGCCTGGACCGGCGCTACCCGCACGAAGACGTCTGGCTCGTCTACAAGGGCGCCGGTGTGCCGTCGTACTACGGCATCGACGCGGCCGACCCACGCAAGGCACCACCGGGCGAGGTGCACGGGCTGCTTGTCGTGTCCGACTCCTCGATCGCCAAGGCCGACGGCCGGCTGGCGGCGCTGCTCGCCACCAGCACGCCGATCGACGAGGTCGGCCACTCGATCACGATCTTCCGTCGGCCCTAGGCCAAGCGGGTTCCTGCGCCCCCGACCCGCCGTCAGCTGCCAGGAGTGAGCAGGTCCAGCACCCGCTCCCAGTGGAACTCCGCGCGCCCGCCGTCCTGTTGCGGCTCCCCGGAGTACGGGTCACCGAACCGGACACCCATCCCGCGCAGCCGCTCGACACTCGCGCGGTAGACGGGGTGGGCCGCCAACGCCTCGTTCACGCACGGCAGTACGGCGATCGGGACGCCGAGGCCGTACGCCTCGCACAGGGTTCCCAGGGCGAGGGTGTCGGATATCCCGGCCGCCCACTTGTTGACGGTGTTGAAGGTGGCCGGTGCGACGGCCACCGCGTCCGGGGCCGGGAAGGGACGCGGGTCGCCGGGGGACCTCCAGGCGGACCGGATCGGGCGGCCGGTCCGCGCCTCGACGGCCGTCGCGTCGATGAAGCCGAGGCCCTGCGGGGTGGCGATGACGCCGACCTCCCACTTCCGCTCCTGGGCCGCGGTGATCAGTTTGCTGATGTCCTCGGCGATGCCCGCCGCGCAGACGACGACGTAGAGGAAGGGCTTTTCGGCATGTTCGCTCACCCGGGAACCCTAATGAACACACGGGCTTCCACTGAGTCGGGGATTTCTACTGGACCGGGAAAGTGTCCCCGCGCTCCGCCTGCGGACGCGGGCCGAAGATCCTGCGCTCCTTCTCCTCGATCCGTACGTCGTTGATGCTGGCCTCGCGCCGCGTCATCAGACCGTGCTCGTCGAACTCCCACAGCTCATTGCCGTACGACCGCCACCACTGGCCGTCGGCATCGCGGGACTCGTACTGGAAGCGGACGGCGATGCGATTGCCGTCGAACGCCCAGAGGTCCTTGCGCAGGGCGTACTCGTGCTCGCGCGCCCACTTCGCGGTCAGGAGTTCCACGATCTCGGCGCGGCCCGTGACAAAGGTGTCGCGGTTGCGCCAGATCGAGTCCTCGGAGTAGGCGAGCGAGACCTTGTGGGGGTCGCGGGTGTTCCAGGCGTCCTCGGCGGCCTGGACCTTCTGGGCGGCGGTCTCACGGGTGAACGGCGGCAGGGGCGGGCGGTCGGTCATGGCGATTCCTTGCTCTCGGCAGTGTCGGCAGTGTTCTCGGCGGTCTCGACAATCCAGAGTGAGAGAGAACGAGCGTTCTCCGTCATGACTGCTACCATAGAGAACGACCGTTCTCACGTCAAGGAGTCCCCCGTATGGACAGCACGGCCGCCCGGGACCAGGCCCTGGCCCTCGCTCGGGAACAGGCGCTCGACGCCGCGGAGGAGCTGTTCTACGGGCGCGGTATACAGACCGTCGGCATGGACGACATCCGCGGCGCGTCCGGCGTCTCGCTCAAGCGGCTCTACCAGCTGTTCCCGGCCAAGGAGCAACTCGTCGAGGCCTACCTGGAGCGGCGCGACATCCGCTGGCGACAGCGACTGGCCGACCACGTGGACCGGTGCGAGGATCCCGAGGAGCGGATCCAGGCCGTCTTCGACTGGCTGCGACAGTGGTTCGCGGAGCCCGACTTCCGAGGGTGCGCCTGGATCAACTCCTACGGGGAACTGGGCGCCACCTCGCCTCGCGTGACCGCCCAAGTCCGCGCCCACAAAAGGGCGTTCAAGGAATATCTGCGGGGGCTGGTGGCCGACGCCGGGCTTCCCTCCCCGCTCGCGGACCACCTGTATCTGCTCGCCGAGGGCGCCATGGTCACCGCGGGCATCACGCGGACCACGGAGCCTGCCGAGCAAGCGGCGGAAGCGGCACGAGCGCTGGTGGAAGCCCGGCGATAGGGCGTCCGCTTACACCGCTCAGGCAGCCAGCGCCGCCACCTCCGCCCGTGCCGCCGCCAGCGAGGTCGCCGCAAGCCCCTTGAAGCCCGCCAGGTGGGGGATGTCCTCCGCCCGGGTCAACTCGGCGGCCACCAGATGCAGATGCTCGTCGGCGACGCCGAGGTTGCCGAAGTACGCCCGCAGATAAGGGGTTTGGTAGTCGAACCCTTCCCGGGGCGTGCCGGGACCGTAGCCGCCGCCGCGCGCCATGACCACCACCACGCGCGTGTCCCGCAGCAGGCTCTCCCCGCTGTCCGGGTCGGTGAACGCGCCGGGGAAGGACACCCGGTCGATCCACGCCTTCAGCGTGGCGGGGACCGAGAAGTTGTACATCGGGACGCCGAGCAACACCGTGTCCGCGGCCAGCAGTTCGGTGATCAGCGGGCGGGTGAGCGCCCATTCCCGTTCCTCGGCCGCGCCCTCGACCAGCGCGGCCACCTTGCTCGGCGGGACGACACCCTGGCGCTCCACACGCTGGCCGAGGGCCGCGTAGGCCGGCCCGATCAGCGGTACGGGATCGGCGGACAGGTCGCGATGGCGGTATCCGTCCGTGCCGTGCGCCTCGCTCCAGGCGTCCGCGAACAGCGCGGTCAGCTGCCTGCTCACCGAGTCGGTGGAGCGGCTGACGCTGGAATCCAGATGGAGCAGGGTCGCACCCTGCGACTGGCTCATCGACGTGTGCATCGTCTGTGTCACCTCGACTTGATCGTGTACGTCATAGGAGTGACGGAACGCGACGAGGAAAGGTGACCCATGGACGGGCACGACGAGCTGGCGCGGCGGTTCGAGGCGCACCGCGGTCAGTTGCGGGCGGTCGCCTACCGGATGCTCGGTTCGCTCAGCGAGGCGGAGGACGCCGTCCAGGAGACCTGGCTGCGGCTGGGCCGTGTCGACGCCGCCGAGGTCGAGAATCTGACCGGCTGGCTGCGGACGGTGGTGTCCCGGGTGTGCCTGGACATGCTGCGCTCCCGCGCCTCGCGGCGGGAGGAGCTCGTCGGGCAGCGGATCCCGGACCGGATCGGGGAGGCCGACGACGCGGGCGATCCCGCGGACGAGGCCCTGCTGGTCGACTCCGTGGGACTGGCGCTGCTCGTGGTCCTCGACACGCTGAGCCCGGCCGAGCGGATCGCGTTCGTGCTGCACGACATGTTCGCGGTGCCCTTCGAGGAGGTCGCTCCGGTGGTGGGCCGCTCGCGGGTGGCCGCCAAGAAGCTCGCCAGCCGTGCGCGCCTCAAGGTGCGGGGCACGCCGGCGGTGTCCGGCGCGGAGCTCGACCGGCACCGGCACGTCGTCGACGCCTTCCTCACGGCCGCCCGGGGCGGTGATCTCGGCGCGCTGCTCGCGGTGCTCGACCCCGATGTCGTCCGTCGGGCGGACCCCGTCGCCGTGCCGGCGGGCACGGCGACGGAGGTCCGCGGTGCGCGGGCCGTGGCGGAGGAGACGGTGCTCCTGCGGGAGCGGGCGCGCCATGCGGCACTGGCACTGGTCGACGGAAAGGTGGGCCTGGTCGTCGCCCCGCGCGGCCGGCTGCTGATCGCCCTCACCCTCACGGTCGAGGGCGAGCGGATCACGGCGTACGAGGTGATCGCCGACCCCGTACGCCTGCGCCGCCTCGATCTGGCTG
Source organism: Streptomyces sp. R41 (assembly GCF_041053055.1). Classification (NCBI taxonomy): domain Bacteria; kingdom Bacillati; phylum Actinomycetota; class Actinomycetes; order Kitasatosporales; family Streptomycetaceae; genus Streptomyces; species Streptomyces sp. R41. The sequence goes on along the minus strand of NZ_CP163443.1, from coordinate 9,986,454 downwards.
TCCTGGACAAGTGACCTTCAGGCCTCGCAGGACTTTCAGGTCCCGCAGGACTTTCAGGTCCCGCTGGGCTGACAGGTCCCGCCCGGCTTTCAGGTCTCGGAAACGGTGATGGCGCCGACCGGGCAGGCCCGGGCCGCCTCCCGCACCATCGGGTCGCCGCCGCCGTCCTCGCGGCCCGGCAGCAGCTCGCTGAAGCCGTCGTCGTCCTGGGTGAAGACGCCCGGGGCGGTGAGGGCGCACTGGCCCGCGCCGATGCAGACGTCCTTGTCGATGGAGATGTCGATGCTCATGGCCGCAGCCTTTTACCAGGTCAGGGGGAGTTCCAGCATCCCCTGGATCGTGTCTCCGGGTTTGAAGGGAATGTCGTCGACCGGTGCGGCGAGCCGCAGCCCGGGGAACCGGTCGAAGAGCGACGGCAGCGCGATCTCCATCTCGGCCCGGGCGAGGTTCTGACCCAGGCACTGATGGATGCCGAAGCCGAACGCTATGTGCTGGCGGGCCGAGCGGTGCCAGTCCAGGGCGTCCGGTTCGGGGAAGGTGTGCGCGTCGCGGTTGATGACGGAGGTCGAGAAGATCACGCCCTCGTCGGCGCGGATCGTCTTCCCGGCCACCTCGATGTCCTCGGTGGCGACCCGCAGCAGCCCGTCCGCGATGGACAGGAAGCGCAGCAGCTCCTCGACGGCGGCGGGCATCAGCGTCGGCTCAGCGCGTAGCTCGGCCAGCTGTTCCGGGTGCCTCAGCAGGGTGAACGTACCGAGCGAGATCATGTTCGCCGTCGTTTCGTGCCCGGCGACGAGCAGGATGGTGGCCAGTGAGATCAGCTCCTCGCGGTCCACCGTGCCCTCGCGCAGCTGATCGTGGATGAGCTCGTCGAGGAGTCCGTCGCCCGGCTCCTGTTGCTTGCGGTCGATCAACGAGCCGAAGTACGCGTCCAGCTCGTCGCGCGCGTTCTCGATGTCGGCCGCGGTGGGGCCGCGCAGCAGTCTGCGGGACTTTTCCTCGAAGAAGTCGTGGTCGGCGTATGGGACGCCGAGCAGGGCGCAGATCACCATGGAGGGCACCGGCAGCGCGAAGGCGTTCACCAGGTCGGCCGGCGGGCCCTGCTCCGCCATCCGGTCGAGGAGGCGGTCGACGGTCTCCTGGATGCGGGGGCGCAGCGTGGCGACCCGCTTGAGGGTGAAGCTCGGGACCAGCATGCGGCGTTGGACGCGGTGCTCGGGGTCGTCGAGTCCGAGCAGCGCGACGCGGCGGTTGCGGACCGCCGCGAACCGCTCCGTGGGCGCCGGGAAGGCGGGCAGGGTGCGGTCCGACGACAGGCGCGGGTCGGCGAGGAGTTCACGGGCGGTGGCGTGGCCGGTGACCACCCACACGGCGCGCCCGTCGAACAGGGAGATCCGCGAGAGCGGGCGCGCCTCGCGCAAGGGGTCGTAGGCGGTGGGCGGGTGGTAGGGACACGTACGGTCCTGGGGGAAGGCAATCGGTTCCGTGGTGGGGGGTTCAGTCGTGAGGGGCTCTGTCATGGTGACCTCGCAAGCGCTGGTTCCCTCTTGCCGATCTTCATTAGATGCCCCAGGCACCTAGACGACCACACAAAGTTCGGCCAGATGCGCCGGACGCGCGATCTGGCCGAAGCGTGGGGGGACCGCCGCCGAGTTCCTCGGGTTTCCCATGCGTGTCGTCGCCCAGGTGGCGGCACACATGGCTTGATCTCCTCCAGCGTAGCTCCGCGGTAATTCGCTTGCGTGGGCAAATCCGGTGGCCCCAGGATCTGCCCATGTCCACGATCGAAGCCTTCCTGACGCTGACCTCCACCGCCGCTACTCCGGTGCGGGTCCAGCAGCAGCCCGGCCGACCGCGGAGGCCTGCGCTTCCCCGGTCGTGACCGCCGCGCTCGTCGCGGGGCTTCTCGCGGGCTTCGGCATCGCCGTGCCCGTCGGAGCGGTCGCGACCTACCTCGTCTCCCTCACCGCTCGTACATCCCTGCGCATCGGCGTCTGCGCGGCGCTGGGGGTGGCGACCGCCGACGGGCTGTACGCCCTGGTCGCCGCGCTCGGCGGTTCGGCGCTCGCTGCCGCGCTGCAGCCGATCCTGCTCCCGCTGCGCTGGGCCTCGGGACTGGTGCTGGCCGCGCTGGCGACACGGGGCGCGGTCACCGCGTTCCGCCAGTACCGCGGGCGACGGCTCGCCGCCCGCTCCGGACAGGATCCGCACCGCCCGGCGCGCGCGTATCTGGCGCTGCTCGGGATCACCCTGCTCAACCCCACCACGGTGATCTACTTCGCCGCGCTGGTGCTCGGCAGCCGTACCGCCGAGGCGGGGCGCCCCTTGGAGCAGGGGGTGTTCGTCCTCGCCGCCTTCGTCGCGTCCGCGAGCTGGCAAATCCTGCTCGCCGGGGGCGGCGCACTGCTCGGCCGTGCCCTGACGGGGCGTCGGGGACGGCTGGTGACGGCGCTCGCGTCGAGCGTCGTGATCACGCTGCTGGCCGTACGGATGCTGGTGGCGCCGCGATGACGGAGCATCTGTCGGTTCTCCTCGCCGGGCCTGTCACATTTCCCCGCCGGGCTCCGTCAGTGCAGTGACAGCGCAGAAACCGGTGCGGTGACAGAGCAGAAACGCTGCGAACTCTCGAGGAGACCGTCATGCAGGCACGGATGAAGAACCCGGCGATGATCCTTCCTGGCGCCATGGAGGCGATCCAGGGCCTGTACAAGGCCACCAGCAAGGGCGGAGTCCCCCAGCAGACCCTGGAGCTCGTGCACCTGCGAGCCAGCCAGATCAATGGGTGCAGCGCCTGTGTCGACGCCGGTGGGCGGGGCGGGCAGAAGGCGGGCCTGACGGACGAGCGCCTGTGGTCCGTCGCGGCCTGGCGCGAGGCGCCGTACTACTCGGATGCCGAGCGGGCCGCGCTGGCGCTGGCCGAGGAGATGACCCGGCTGAACGACCGCTCCGCGACGCGGTCCGCGACGAGCTGTGGGACGAGGTCGCCGACCACTACGACGAGCAGCAGCTCGCGGCGCTCATCCTCTGGATCGCGACGACGAACTTCTTCAACCGGCTCAACGCGACGATCAAGGAGCCGGCCGGGGCGACGTGGGGCTGAGCGCTCCGTCCGAGTCGGCGCCGGACCCGAACGCACGGGCCACGGCCAGGCTGTCCTCGTACACGTGGTGGCGTACGACCAGGCCGTTCTCGATGGTGAGGTGCAGGGCGAACCGGGCGCGGTAGGCGCGCCCGGTCGGCGCGGCCGTCTGGCGGATCTCCCCGAGGACGACGGCCTCGTCGCCGTCGACGAGGATCCGCTCGATCTCGGTGGCCGCCCGTCCGGGCACATGGTGCTCGGCCAGTGCACGGTAGTGGGCCGCGGCGTCGGCCCGTGTGGAGCGGTGGCGGATCCACGGGGTCGCCGCGCGCCCGTGCTCGTCCTGAGGCCAGCTCAGTTTCCAGTCGCTCCGCTCCGCGTACAGCTCGGCGATCCACTCGGGATCGCCCTCCCCCATCCGGCGCAGCAACTCCTCGGCCACGGCGCGCGTCGTCGAGGGGTCATCGGTGGATACGGACATGGAGCCGCCCCTTCGTCGTCGGTGTGCGGAACGGCTCCACCGTGCCGCACGTGTCCTCGGCACGCGATTACACGCGAGGTATTGGTGCGGAAGTTTCGAGTCCGCCCTGGTGTTGAATCGTGCCGAGACACGACCAGTACGACGCGACGATGGGACGGAAGTCATGCCTCTTGAGGGCGAGTACGAACCCAGCCCGACGCAGTGGGTGCGGGATCAGGTGGAGCTGTACGAGAGCTCCGGCGGCACCAAGGGGACGACCCTGATGGACACGGGTCTGCCCGTCATCATTCTCACGACCCGTGGCGCCAAGAGCGGCAAGATCCGCAAGACCCCTCTGATGCGTGTCGAGCACGAGGGCCGGTACGCGGTGGTCGCCTCACTGGGCGGAGCCCCCAAGCACCCGGTCTGGTACTTCAACGTCAAGTCCGATCCGCACGTGGAGCTTCAGGACGGGCCCGTGCGCCAGGAACTGATCGCCCGTGAGATCACCGGCGAGGAGAAGGCCCTGTGGTGGGAGCGCGCGGTCGCCGCGTATCCCCCGTACGCCGACTACCAGAAGAAGACCGACCGGGAGATCCCCGTCTTCGTACTGGAGCCGACCGACTGACACCGGCCGACTGACGGGCGCACACGCACAGCGGTGGCCCGCACCGGCCCCCCGCGCCGGTGCGGGCCACTCCCCCTGGTCAGGCGGCAGTGCGCCGCCACGCGTGCGCGGCGATCAGAATCGCCGACACCGCGCCCGGCAGCGCCGCCACCGCTCCCGACGTCCCCGACGAGAAGACGAAGCCCAGCGGGCCGCCGACGAGGAACAGCACCGAGATCCACCACGGGAGCACGCGCGAGCGCAGCAGGGCTGCGGTGATGAGAAGCGTCGCCAGAAGGGTGGCCAGTGCGCCAGGGGCCACCAGGCCCATGACTTGGCCGTCGTGGGCATTGACGTAGTGCACGAAGGCGCGTCCGGCCGGCTCGTTGAGGGCGGCGGTGTCGGTCGCGTACGAGTACACGGCGGCGATCGAGGCCAGTCCCGCGGCCAGGAACATCCCCGAGAGCACCGCGACCACGGAGCCGATCCGGGCGAGTACGGCACCGCGTTCGCGCACCAGTATGCAGACGGCGACCGCGAGGCCGACGGTGAACACGGCGATGCCCACGCCTCCGTAGGCGTAGAGCGTCCAGAAGGCGCCGCGGTTGTCGGCGACCTTGTCGTACGAGTTGCCGTTGCTGGGGTCCCCGCCCGGTGCCAGCCAGGTGAGCAGGAAGTTCATCACCTGTCCGACGACGACCGCGACCAGGGCGAGCGTGGCGAAGGGCCGCAGTCGGGGCGAGGGCAGGGTGTGCGCGGGGCGTTCTGCGGTGGTGGTGTGGGCGGTCATGGCGGTCTCCCGACGTCCGACGTGATGGTGCGTCACCGCACTGTCGCGCGAGGCGGGTTGGCGCCACATCGGAGCTGCCACGGGCAGATCCTGCGTGTCAGTACGGATACCGACGCGCGCCCTCCGGTCCTACCGTGAGCGCATGCCCTGGCCCCGCCGACTCTCCCTGGTCACCGCGTCGTCGACGGCGCTCGTGGCCGCAGGGGGCTGCGCGCTGCTGTTCCTGGATCCGGACCCCGCCGCCGGGGACGTGCTCACCGTCGTCGGAGCGGCCGTGGTGGGGGCCTTCTCGACCGGCCTCGGCCTGTTCGTGTCCGGCCGCCGTCCGGCCAACCCGGTCGGCTTCCTGCTCACGCTCATCGGCCTCGTACCCCCGCTGATCATGCTCAGCGACACCCACGGCTCCGTGAGCGTCGACCGCTCGCGTCTGCTGCCCGGCGCCGAGGCCGTCCACCAACTCAGCGCCGGTCTCTGGACGTTGTGGTACGTGCCGGTCATGCTCCTCGTGCTGGTCTTCCCGGACGGACGTCTGCCGGCCGGCCGCTTCCCGCGCCTGGTGCTGTACGGAGTCCTGCTCGACCCGGTCGTCTTCGACGTGCTCGCCGCACTCGACCCCACCCCGTACGACCCGCCCTTCGAGGACTTCGGGCACCCACTGCCGACGGTGCCCCCTTCGCTGATGTGGGTGGCGTACGCCTCGCTCGGGCTGCTCATGGTGCTGCTCGTCGCCTCGATGCTGGTGATGCGGCGCCGCTACCGCACGGCCGAACCGGTGCAGCGGGCCCAGGTGAAGTGGTTCGCCCTCGGCGCGGTCGCGCTCCCGGGCACGCTGTTGTTCTGCTGGACGGACTACCTGCTGTTCGGCGAGGTCGGCGTCCTCATCTGGCTGGGGCTCCTCGCGCTCTATCTCGGCGTGCCGTCGCTGACCGCGCTGGCGATCCTGCGGCACGACCTGTACGACGTCGACCGCGCCGCCAGCGCGGTGGTCACCTGGGCCGTGGTCACGGCGGGGCTGCTCGCCGTGTACAGCGCGGCGTCCGCGTCCGGTGGGCTCGCGCTCGGCCGGGGCAGTGCCGTCGTGGCGTCCGCCGTGACCGCGCTGGTCGCCGTGGTCCTCGTGCCCGTCAAGAACCGGGTACGTCGCCGGGTGGACCGGCGTTTCTATCCCGTGCGCCAGGCCGCGCTGGCCGCCGTACGGTCGCTGGAACGCTCGGTGCACGAAGGGCGGGCGCACCCCGAGCAGTTGGAGGAGGTGCTGCGGGGCGCGCTGCGGGCTCCCGGGCTGCGCGTGGGGTATCTGCTGCCGGGCGGAACGGAGTTCAGGGACACCGACGGGGTACGGCTCGCGGGGGGTCTCGACGTCCGGGCCGGGGGGCGGGTGATCGGCGTGATCGACGGGCCGTGTCCGCGCGAGGTCGCCACCGCCTGTGCCTCGCTCGTGGAGACGGTACGGTTGCGGGCCGAACTCGCGGGCGCGCTCGGCGAGGTGGAGGCCAGCCGGAGCCGGCTGCTGCGCGCCGGGTACCGCGAACGGCGACGCCTGGAGCGGGACTTGCACGACGGCGCCCAGTCACGGCTCGTCACGCTCGGCATGGCGCTGCGGCTCGCCCAGCGCCACCTCGACGACGGCACGGTCGACGTGGACGGGCTGCTCGACCAGGCCGTGGCCGAACTCGGCACCGCCGTCGCGGAGTTGCGCGAGCTGGCGCACGGCCTGCGGCCCAGCTCGCTGGACGACGGACTGGGCCCCGCGCTGGAGGCGCTCGCCGCGCGGGCGCCGGTGCGGCTGGACTGGCGGCTCGACGGACGGGCGCTGCCCGACGACGTCGCGACGACCGCGTACTTCGTCGCGAGCGAGGCCGTCACCAACGCGGTGAAGCACGCACAGGCCGCGAGCATCGGAGTCGTCGTACGCGAGGACGCGGACGGCGCGGTGCGCGTGACCGTGCGCGACGACGGGCGGGGCGGAGCCAACCCCCGTACGGGCTCCGGACTTTCGGGTCTGACCGATCGGGTGGCCGCGCTCGGCGGGCGGCTGCACATCACCAGCGGGGCCGGTGCCGGGACGACCGTGGAGGCGGTGCTGCCATGCGTATCGTGATCGGCGAGGACTCGGCGCTCTTCAGGGAAGGACTCGCGCGGCTGCTCGCGGACGCGGGGCACGAGATCGTCGGGCGGGCGGGGGACGCCCCCTCGCTGGTGGCCGCCGTGGCCGAGGCGCGGCCCGATCTGGCCGTCATCGACATCCGGATGCCGCCGGATCTCACGGACGACGGGGCGCGGGCAGCGCGGCGGGTGCGCGACGAGTTTCCCGAGTTGGGCATCGTGCTCCTCTCGCAGCACATCGAGACCCGCAACGCGGTGGAACTGGTCGCGCAGGGACGGTTCGGCTATCTCCTCAAGGACCGCGTCTTCGATGTCGAGGACTTCCTGGAAGCGCTGCGGCGGGTCGCCGCCGGCGGCTCCGCCCTCGACCCCGAGGTGGTCTCCCGGATGATCGGCGCGCACCGGGATCCCCTCGCCTCCCTCACCGCCCGCGAGGCGGAGGTGCTCGGGCTGATGGCCGAGGGACGCACCAACCTGGGCATCGCTCGGCGGCTGTGGCTCACCGAGCGGACCGTGGAGACCCATGTCGGCTCGATCATGGCGAAGCTCGGGCTCGCGACGGGCGAGGAGCACAATCGGCGGGTGCTGGCGGTGCTGGCGTATCTCACGGGGTGAGGGGGCCGAGCGGTCGGCACTTCGCGCGGGGTGGGGTACCGAGCCGCAGGTTTGCACTCACGGCGTGCGGATCGCGAGCAAGGAGCGCCTCCCACGACACGCGGTTCCCGAGCCGTCGGCCATGAACATTCCGGGCCGCCGAAAATTTCCTCGGGTTTCGCGCGCATGATCCGCCGCCCCCCGGGCACCCGAGCGTCAGGCCCCGCCGCGCTCCCCCGTCGCGGCGGGGCTTCCCCCTGCCGCGTCGCCCCGCGCGGCCGCCCGTGCCGTCGGTGCGTCGGTGATGTCGAGGAAGATCTGGTCGGCCTCCTGGACGGTGTGGGCGACGGAGCGCTTGATGCGGACGGCGACGTCTTCGACCTCCTCGCTGTCGATACCCGGGACGAGGTCGATCCGGGCGGCCACCAGGGTCGAGTCGAGGCCCAGTTGCATGGTCAGCAGCGCCTCCACGCTGTCGATCTCGGGCTGCGCCTCCAGCAGGGCGCGGATCCTGCGGCTCTGCTCCTCGTCGGCGGCCTGCCCGATCAGCTGGTCGCGGGCGTCACGGCCAAGCCGGTAGGCGACGTACACGAGCAGCACCCCGATGGCCAGGGATGCGGAGGCCTCCCACGCGACCTGACCCGTGACCATGTGCAGCGCCATGCCGACGCCCGCGAGGGTCACGCCGAGCACCGCCGTGCCGTCCTCGGCGACGACCGTGCGCAGCGCGGGATCCCGTATGCCGCCCGTACCGCCCTGCTGGTGCACCTGGTGCAGCGCGCGCAGCAGCGAGGCACCTTCGGCGAGGAAGGCCACAGCGAGGACCACGAGTCCCGCCACATAGCCGTGGAACGACTCCTCGGCGCCGTGCCTGAGGGCCTCGAAGCCCTGGAAGAAGGAGAAACAGCCGCCCATCACGAAGATGCCGACGGCCGCGAGCAGGGACCAGAAGAACCGCTCCTTGCCGTAACCGAACGGATGCTGTCGGTCGGCGGGGCGGCGGCTGCGCCGCAGCGCGGCCAGAAGGAACACCTCGTTCGTGCTGTCGGCCACGGAGTGCGCCGCCTCCGAGAGCAGCGCGGGCGAGCCCGCGATGAGGCCGCCGACCGTCTTGGCGACGGCGATCAGCAGGTTGGCGCCCAGGGCCACCAAGACGGTGACGCGGGTCCTTCGGTCCGACCGGTTCGGCCGGTCCGTCGAGTCGCTGCCCACACCGCCCGGTTTCCCAGGCCCGCCCGACTCACACCGTGCAGACGGCGGGAATCGGGGGATGCTCTCCGGGGCACCAGGCGCTGTGGGCGTACGCTCGCGACCTCTACCAGACGCCCGGATTCGGTGACACCGTCGACGGGACCGCGCCGCGACCGGTGCCGGAGGGTGGAGAGGTTCCGGCGCGGGGCGTCCCTGACCGGAGAGGCAAAGGAGACCAGGTGTCCCAGAAGCGGAAGAAGCTCAAACTCCCCCTCGCCTACAAGCCTCTGGGCTTGGTGCTGAGCTGGGCGGGCGGTGCCCTCGCGGGACTCGCCTTCCAGCAGACCTGGAAGGCGATACGTCACGAGGAGGACGCGCCGGACGCGCTGGACCAGGACCGCGGCTGGGGCGAGGTGCTGCTCGCCGCCGCCCTCCAGGGAGCGATCTTCGCGGTCGTGCGCAGCGCGGTGGACCGCACGGGCGCGAAGGCCATCGAGCGCTCCACGGGGGTGTGGCCTTCCTCGGACAAGGGCGGCCGGGAGTGAAGCCCGCCGAGAGCGAAGCCCGGGAGAAGTCAGCCCTGCTTGGGCGCTGTCGGGCGCATCGCCCGGCGCAGCGTGAAGGAGTGTCCGGCCGGGTCGGCGTAGCCGCGTTCCTCGTACGGGCCGGCCGCGTCCTTGGTCTCGAGGGGGCGGCCGCCGAGGCCGACGACCCGGCGTTCCGCCTCGTCCAGGTCCGACACATGGAAGTCCAGATGGACCTGGAGGGCGTTCTCGGGGCGCGGCCAGCTCGGCGGCGTCGCCGTCACGTCGCGACGAAACGCCATCCGCATGCCGTCGGCACCCCTGATCTCCACGCGGTTCGCGGTCGCGCCCGTCTCCTCGGCTTCGAGCAGGTCCTTGTAGAAGGTGGCGAGCTTCTCGGGCTCGGCGCAGTCCAGCACGACGACGCCTGCCGTGACCAGTGCCATGTGTCCTCCGTACGGGTTCCCGGGCGCGGGCGGCCTCCTGCCGCCGACTGCCCCGCGCTACCGGGTACCCCGTCCGGCGATTTCAGTCGGCCACCACCCACGCGCCGTCGCGCATGAGGTCGCGTCCGGAGATCTCGTTGGCCTCGCGCCAGGCCTGTACGCGCCGCGGGGTGATGCGGAAGTAGAGGTACGCGGCGGTGAGTTGACGCGGGTCGAAGCCGGTCTTCTCGGCGAAGGCGTCGCCGACTCCGTCCGGCAGCTCGGCCGGTTCCAGCGTCTCCGCGGTGCCCTCGACAATGACCACGTCACGGGTCGGGCCGATGCCGAGGCGCGCCTTTCCGGTCGTCCGCAGGTTCCGGCCGGTCGGACTGGCGGCCGGGGTGGCCAGCAGCAGGGTCGACCCGTCCCAGAGGAAGGACAGCGGAATCAGATACGGCGGTCCCCCGTCGCCGTCGGCCGTGGACACCCACGCGTCCTCGTCGTTCTCCAGCCGGTTGAGCGTATCCAGCTTGCGCTGCTTCGTGGTGCGGGCGGGCGGGTTCATGGTCGGGCGGCCTCCTGGTGGGCGTCGTACGAAAAGGCGCGGTCATACGGACAGCTCTACGGGGATGACGTCTGAGCGCTCCTCAGTGTGACGCGCCGGGCGTTCTCACAGGCAGCGTCTGTGCGTTCCCTTCCTCCTTGAGCTCCTCGAGCCGGGCAGCCGCAGCGGTCAACAGCATGTCCAGCGCCGCCGGATACGCGCTGTGCCGCATGTCCCTCACCAGGTGGCGGGCCGTCGCCGCGATGTGCGGGTGCGTGTCGGAGGGCAGCCGGGCGTACGTCGCCCGCCACACCCCCGCCTCCGCCTCGCGGGCGGCCCGGGGAAGGGCGACGCTCGCCGCGTCGAGCGCCGCGAAGGCCAGCGCCTGGTCGACGAACGCGTGGTAGATCCGTACGGCCTCGGGGTCGGGGAAGCCGGCGCCGCGCAGCACGCCGAGGATCGTCTCGACGGCCTCGATCTCGTGGACCCGGCCCGTCACGCGGTAGGAGCTGAGCACCGCGGCCTGTGGATGCGCGAGGGAACCGGAGTGCATCCGCAGGCCGAGGTCCCGCAGGTCGGCCCGCCAGTCTCCGGTGGGGTGCCAGGTGCGCAGCGTACGGCCGATGAGTTCGTCGGCGATGGCGAGCAGCAGGTCGTCGGTGTCGCGGAAGTACCGGTACAGGGCGCTGGGGTCGGCGCCCAGGGCGAGGCCCAGGCGGCGGACGGTGAGGGCGTCGGCGCCGTGCTCCTTGAGCAGCCGCAGCGCCGTCTCGACGATCAGTTCCTCGGAGAGTACGACGCCCGTCTTGGTGGGGCGTCTGCGCCGGCGGGCGGCGGGCGGGACGACTCGGTCGTTCGTGGGCGTCATGGGCTCTCCCTCCGGTGCGGGCACCTTATGTCAACAGCGTTGACCTGTTAAGGGCCCGGGCAGTTTCATTTCCGGTCATCGGGCCGGAATCAGGCCCCGGGTGCGATCGGAGCAGGCCATGACGCAGAAGCCGTACGGTGCGGATCCCCCGTCCCTGCGCAAGACCCTCGGCGTCGTCGACGGCGTCGCGATCGCCGCCTCGAGTACGGCGGCGACCACGAGCATCGGCATCGGTCTCGGCGTGACGGCCGGGGTGGTCGGGCTGCATCTGCCCGCCATCATGCTGCTGGCGTTCCTGCCGATCCTGGGGATCGCGGGCGCCTACTCCCGGCTGAACCGGGTCGAGCCGAACGCGGGCAACGGCTATGTGTGGGTGGGCCGTTCGCTCACTCCGTGGCTCGGTTTCCTGGTCGGCTGGGTGAACATCGTGGCCACCGTGGCGTTCCTCGCGTACACCACGGCCGTGACCGGTTCGGCGATGCTCCAGCTCGCCGGTGAGGCGGGGCTGCACGAGGTGGCGGGCCTCGCGCTCGACCCGGGCTCCACCGCGCAGACGACCGCGGTCGGCATCGTGGTCCTCGTCGCGGTCACGCTCACCGCGGTCACCGGCGTGAAGACCGCCGCGCGGCTGCAGAGCGGGCTGCTGGTCTTCGAGTACGTCGTCCTGCTGGGCTTTTGCGGATACGGCATCGTCACCGGGCCGCACCCCTTCAGCCTGAGCTGGTTCGACCCGTTCGAGATCCCCTCGGCGTCGGCGCTCGCACAGGGGCTGCTGCTGTCGGTGTTCTGTTACTGGGGCTTCGAGGCGGCGTTCACCGTGAACGAGGAGGTGCGCGACCCGCGGGACGCCTCGCGGGCCGGGACCATCACGCTGGTGACGATGCTGGGGCTGTTCCTGCTCGGTTCCGTCGCCTTCCAACGCGTGCTGTCCGAGCCGGAGTTGGCCGGGCACGGCGCCGAGGGGCTGGCGTTCTTCGGCGACCGGCTGGCCTCACAGCCGCTGGCCGCGCTGCCGCTGGTGGCCCTGATGTTCTCGGCCGTCGCCTCGCTCCAGGCCGGGGTGATCCCGACGGCTCGCGGAATGTTCGCGATGAGCCGGGACCGTACGCTCGGACCGGTGTGGTCCAAGGTCAGCGCCCGGTACGGGACTCCCGCGGCCGGGACGCTGCTGATCGGCGCGCTGGCGACGGCCGTGGCCGCGCTCGCCCTGGTGATCCCCCGGCTGGCCGACATGATCATGGCGACGGTCAACGCGGTCGGGATCGTCGTCGCCCTGTCCTACGCGCTCACCGCCCTCGCGGCCGCCGTCCGCTTCCGCGGGCTGCTGCGCGAGGACTGGCGGCAGGGGATACGGGCAGTGGTGCTGCCCTCCTTGAGCGCCGCGGCGCTGCTCGGGCTCGGCGGCTATCTCGGCTGGTCCTTCTACACCTCCACCGACCATCTCGAAGTCAGCGCCGACAACGGGTGGTTCCTGCTGCTCACCCCCACTGCCATGATCGTCTCCGGTTTCGTGGCCGCCGCGTGGGCGAAGTGGGTCCGCAAGTCCCCGTACTTCCGTACCGGGCACGGCACCGACGCCGACGCACCACAGCTGCTCGCGACACCTCACTGAGAACACCGCACGGCACCCGCACGCCCTACCCCGGCAAGGAAACGGAACATGCACGCTGATCTCCTCTTCACCGGCGGCCCGGTCCTCACCCCCGAAGGCCGCACCGCGACAGCCGTCGCCGTCACCGGCGACCGGATCACCGCCGTCGGAAACTCCGAGGTCCACGACCTCGTCGGCCCGAAGACCGAGGTGGTCGACCTCGCCGGACGGCTGCTGCTGCCCGGCTTCCAGGACGCGCACGTGCACCCGGTCCCGGCGGGCCTGGAGCTCACCCAGTGCGACCTGACCGGGGAGAAGACGGCCGAGGACACGCTCGCCGCCGTCCGCGCTTACGCCGACGCGCACCCCGACCGGGAGTGGATCACGGGCGGCGGCTGGTCCATGGAGGCCTTCGAGGGCGGCACGCCGACCAAGGAGCTGCTGGACGCCGTCGTACCCGACCGGCCGGTGTACCTGCCCAACCGGGACCACCACGGCGCCTGGGTCAACAGCCGCGCGCTGGAACTCGCGGGCGTCACCCGCGACACGCCCGACCCGGCCGACGGACGCTTCGAGCGGGACGCCTCGGGCGAGCCCACCGGCATGCTCCAGGAAGGGGCCATGCAGTACGTCGGCCGGATCACCCCTCCGGCCACCGCGGCGGACCGGCTCGCCGCGCTGCTGCACGCCCAGCGGCATCTGCACGCGCTCGGCATCACCGCCTGGCAGGACGCACTCGTCGGCACATTCCTGGGCATGGACGATCCGTCCGAGGCGTATCTGGCCGCGGCCCGCGACGGTTCGCTGACCGCCCGTGTCGTCGGCGCCCTGTGGTGGGACCGCGCACGCGGGGCGGAACAGATCCCCGAACTCGTCGAACGGCGGGCCGCGTTGAGCCACGGGCGGTTCCGGGCCACCAGCGTCAAGCTCATGCTGGACGGGGTCGCCGAGAACGGCACCGCCTCTCTCCTCGACCCCTATCTCGACAAATGCGGCTGCGCGACGGCCAATCGGGGCACCAGCTTCATCGACTCGACCCAATTGCCGTCATATGTCACGGAATTGGACGCACTGGGATTCCAGTGCCACTTCCACGCACTGGGCGACCGGGCCGTACGCGACGCCCTGGACGCCGTCGAGGCGGCGCGGAAGGCGAACGGGCCGAGCGACACGCGTCCGCACCTGGCGCACCTCCAGGTCGTGCACCCCGACGACGTGCCCCGTTTCGCGCGCCTAGGCGCCACGGCCAACATCCAGCCGCTGTGGGCCGCGCACGAGCCGCAGATGGACGAGCTGACGATCCCCTTCCTCGGGTCCGAACGCGCCGCCTGGCAATACCCGTTCGGGGCACTGCTGCGCTCCGGGGCGCGGCTCGCGGCGGGCAGCGACTGGCCGGTCAGCAGCCCCGATCCGCTCCAGGGCATCCATGTCGCGGTCAACCGCGTGAGCCCCGACGAGGCAGGCCCGGTGTTCCTGCCCGCCGAGCGCATAGACCTCACGGCCGCGCTGACGGCGTACACCGCGGGATCGGCGTACGCGAACCACCTCGACGACACCGGGAGCGTCCGGGAGGGAGCCCTGGCGGATCTGGTCATTCTGGACCGCGACCCGTTTGACGGGCCGCCGGAGGCGATCGCCGAGACGAGGGTGGCGCTGACCTATGTGGGAGGCGAGCGCGTCCACGCGGAGCCGGACGCCTGACACCCGACTCCACCTGCGGCGAGGCGAGTTGAGACGTATCACACCCGCAATCACGCGTTACAGATCTCACACCATAGATCGTTTAGGCTCTGGGCAGTCTCGAAGCGCACTTGAGTCATCAACTATCGACTCAGATAGAGCAGTTCGAGTCAGCGGGCGACAATAACGATCGCCTGTTCGCAGGGGCGGGGGCCTGTGAATCGTCTCAAGAGAGGACGCGAATGCCGCAGGACGTCAGGTTCGACCTCCCCTTCAAGACCCCCGTCAGCGAGCACCTGGAGTACGCCCGAGAGCGCCATCTGCGCTGGGTGTGGGACATGGGACTGGTGCGCAGCCAGGCGGGGTTCGAGGAGTACCAGTCCTGGGACCTCCCCCAGGCGGCGGCACGAACCTACCCCCACGCCTCGGTCGACGACATGGTCGTCCTGATGAACTGGTTCTCACTGGCCTTCCTGTTCGACGACCAGTTCGACACGGGAAGTCCCGACCGCGCGGACCGCATAGCGGAGGTCGCGCGGGAGCTGATCGCCACTCCGCTGCGCCCCGCCGGGACCACTCCCCGCGTGGTGTGCCCGATCACCATCGCCTGGGCGGAGGTCTGGGCCCAGCTCTCGGATGGCATGTCCCTGACCTGGCGGACCCGCTTCGCCGCCTCCTGGGGACGCTTCCTGGTGGCACACACCGAGGAGGTCGACCTGGCGGCACGGGGTCTGGCGGGCACTCTCGGCCTCGAGGAGTACGCGGAGTTCCGGCGCCGTACGGTGGGCATCCACCACAGCATCGACGCCGGTGAGCGCAGCCGCGGCTTCGAGGTGCCGCCGCAGGTGCAGGCCCATCCGCTCATGGTCCGGATGCGCGATCTCGCCGCGGACACCATCGGGTTCATGAACGACATCCACTCCTTCGAACGCGAGAAGCGTCGAGGAGACGGCCACAACCTGATAGCCGTGCTGCACCGCGAACGCGGTCGCAGCTGGGAGGAGGCCGCCGCCGAGGCGTACCGGATGACCACCGAATGCCTCGACGAGTACCTCGAACTCGAAGCCCGTGTCGCGGACATGTGCGACGAACTCGGCCTGACCGCCGAGCAGCGCGCCCAGGTCCGGATGGGCGTGGAGGCCATCCAGCACTGGATCAACGGCAATTACGAGTGGGCCCTGACCTCGGGCCGCTACGCCGCGTCGAAGGAAGGCCCGGCCGCCACGGCGGAGTTGGCGGGCAAGGGGTCGCTGGACGATCTGCTCGCGGTGTGACCGGCCGTTTCTGCCCGGCCGGATCCTCCTGCCGGGCAGAAGCGTCGACGTGGCCCCGGCCTGGCGCCCGCTGGTGATGACGAGCGACATAGTTCTGCTCTCCTCCTGCCGGACACCGGCCCACGGGCAGCGCAGAGCCACGGCCGCGCGACCGTAGCGACGCTCGAAGCGCTCCACCCGGCGAAACTCGATGGAACCGGGCCGACCCCGCTGCCTAGGGTCGGGCCATGACCACTCGCACATTCCGTATCACCGTCCGCGGCGTCTTCGACGCGCTCAGCACCGACCAACGCGCCGAACTTCTGGCCCGTGCGACGGAGCACGACGTACTGCGCGCCGCCTTCACCCCCGAGGGGCACCTCAGCTACGACATTGCCGCCCGATCCGCCTTCACCTTCCGGTTCCTGGACGCGGGAGAGAGCGAGGAGGACATCCTGGAGGCGACCGAACGCGCTGAAGGGGCCGCGCAGGCGTGGCTGGCCGAGCGGGGCTACGGCTACAAGAACCTCAGGTCCCAGGCCGAGGACCTCTCCCAGGCGCCCCTCGGCAAACGTCAGCGCCGCGCCGCCGCCCGCACGAACGGCTGACCCGGAGCATCAGCCATCATCGTGAGCAGCACGTCGGACAGGTCGGCTTCGATCGCCGCCCGCGACGTTCACGGCGAAGGCATGCCTTCGGGAGCTTGGCGGCCCGCTTCCACGCTGCCTTTGATGCCGAGTTTTCTGCGCGCCCGCTGGTAGAAGGTCGTACCGCCGAGGCGTACGACTCGAGCCGCCGCGGGAGAAGCCGTCACGGTGATCCGGTCGTCCGCGTCGAGGTAGCCGACCACTTCACCGTCGACCTCGACGGCAAGACGCCCTGTCGTAGGCAGCAGTTCGAGCGTGACGTCCTCGTCCGCCGGCAGGACGAGCGCCCTGTCGAACGACGAGTGGGCGCTGGCGGGGACGACGAGGATGGCTTCGACTCTGGGCGACATGATGGGGCCGCCCGCGGCGAAGCTGTACGCCGTTGATCCGGTCGTCGTGGCGACGACGACCGCGTCGGCCGCGTATCGGATGAACTCGTCGCCCTGGAGGCGGATCGCGATGGCGGCGAGTCCGCTACCGGGTACACGTACGAGGGCGATGTCGTTGAACGCACGGAATTCGCGCCCGTCCGGGAGGCGGGTTCGTACGGCCATACGGGGCTCGGTGGTGTAGTGGCCCTGGTCGACTCGGTCCAGCGCCATGGGCAGGTCGTCGACGTCGATCTCGGCGAGGAAGCCCAACCGCCCCAGGTTGACGCCGAGCACGGGGGTGGCGGTGCCGAAGAGGAGTCGCATGGCGCGGAGCATGGTTCCGTCCCCGCCGAGGCTGACGACAAGTCCGGCCCGGGCGACGAGGGCTGCCGCCGGCACGGACACGGCGCTGCAGTCGATCCGGCCCACCTCGTCCGGCAGCCCCA
Organism: Streptomyces sp. R41; assembly: GCF_041053055.1. Classification (NCBI taxonomy): domain Bacteria; kingdom Bacillati; phylum Actinomycetota; class Actinomycetes; order Kitasatosporales; family Streptomycetaceae; genus Streptomyces; species Streptomyces sp. R41. The sequence goes on along the minus strand of NZ_CP163443.1, from coordinate 9,969,278 downwards.
ACACCTCGGTCTGGCTCTTCCGGGCCCATTGAACGACCGATTCGATGACCGGTCCCGGGTTGCGTCTGGGATGCAGGATCAGGCCGATCGATCCGATCAGGCCCATGACGAGTCCCCTTCCGTTGGTTCGCACGCCAGGTTCGAACCTATCTCGCCGCCTTTGCCCGGTACGGCAATCAGGACGGACCTGTGCGCTTACTGCCCGATTGCCGCAGCGACGGTGACGCGGGTCGGACCTGTGCCCGCGCGTTCGACACGGTGACGCCGCCGTGCGCGGGGAGCATCACGCCATGGATGTGGCCGGCCCCGGCGCCGGCGAGGAGGAGGACGGCGAGCGCGATGTCCTCACCTCTCCGATGTGGCCCAGGCTGAAACGCTCCTCGAGCGGACCCTCCGCCCATGGCAGTGTTGCGCCGTTTCGAAGCCGGAGTCGAGGGAGGCCTCAGCGCGTGCGGAGCCGACCTGACAGGCGAGATCCCCTCCCAGGCCGCACCCGGCATCCCACGATGGCTCCGCCTAGTCGCCTGTTCCCGGCGCGAGACGTGGAACGGCAGTGCGGAGCCAACCGGCTAGCACGGAGAAGTCGTCCTCGGTGAGGCCCTTGGTCGGGTCGACTCGGTGAAGCAGCGATGGTCCTGGGTGGTGCGAGGCGACCCAGAGGCGATCCATCGCGCTGATCTCGTCGTCTACCCAGATGAACGGGCGGTGGCCGGCCCACTCGACGAGGGGGCGGGTCTTCCAGTGCAGGCCGCGCGGGCCGTCGCCGGTGGAGGCTTCCGGCCACTCCACCACAGGCAGCTTGGGCAGCCCGATCCGTGGGGCGACGGTCTCGTTGGCCTCATCCATCCATGTCGAGGCCCAGACCAGGTCGCACCCCAGCGCCATCAGACGCTGCCCGACGGTGGGGTCGAGCCGCTCGAGCAGTGGGTTCCCCTGGGCAGGGAACTCTTCGGAGCCCGAGGCAGGGGTCCGAGGCAGACCGGGCGGCGGCCCGAACGGGATGAGCGGTCCGTCGATGTCGAGGAAGAGGATGGGGCGATCCACGGAGTGGGGCGCCACTGATCGCTTGCGGTGCATCCGCTCATCCTTCCCCCCGTGTGTGACCTGCCCGCCGAGGATGGACACCCGGTTGATCACTCGGCATCACCAAGGTCCTCATTTCAGCCGATGGCGCCGGAGGATACGTGCCTCCGAGCAGTAGACGTGTGGCGTGCACAGCCGCCGTCCGAACACCGCACCACAGCCGCACCAGATCGAACGGGGAACGGCGGGGAATCGCGGTGAAACCACCGGGCCCGCCGGAGAAAGGCGGTCCGTGTCAGAGCGGGTGGTGTCAGGCACCTCCCGCTGCGCAGTGCCCCAGGGAGCTTGGTCGGCATACGGCGTGGCCCGACGCAAGGAGCAGGAACCCAAGGCGAAGGCAGCGTCCTCTGACGCCCGCAGCCCTCTCGGGGAGCCACGTGTGTCGTGGCTCCCCCTGCGCTCACACCCCGGCGGTCTGCGCCGCGAACTCCACCGGCAGGGCGTCGAGTCGTGTCTCCCAGGTCGAGGCGGTCGAGGTGAGTTCGTCGGCCGGTACGGCCAGGCGCAGGCCGGGCAGCCGGTGCAGCAGGACGTCGACGGCCGTCTCGATGATGGCCTGGCCTATGTTCTGGCCGGGGCACTCGTGGGCGCCGCCGCTGAACGCCAGGTGCGACTGGTTGCCCTGGAGGGAGACACCGGCGTCGGGGCGGATCTCCGGGTCCAGATTGCCCGCGGTGAGCCCGAGCACCAGGAGGTCGCCCTCCTTGACGTGGTGGCCGCCGAGTTCCAGATCGGTGGCGGCGAACCGCCCCGGCAGGACGGCCAGCGGCGGGGTGTTCCACATGACCTCCTCGACGACCGCGGACACGTTGAGCTGTCCGCTCACAAGACCCGCGAGACGGGAGGTGTCGGTGAGGATCAGCTGCAGCACCCGGGCCAGCAGATTGCTGGTGGTGGTGTGCGCGGTGATCAGCACCAGGCGCAGATGGCTGAGGATCTCGTCCTCGTCGAGGTCCGCGTGGTGCCCGAGCAGACCGGTGGTGAAGTCGGCGCCGGGCTCGGCGCGCTTGCGCTCGGCGAGTTCCGCGAGGATCCGCATGATGCGGTCGTTGTGGGCGACGGCGTCCTCACCGCCCTTGATGACCTGGGCGCAGGAGACGGCGAGGTTGCGCCCCTCGGCCGCCGGGAGCCCGAACAGCCTGGTCAGGACGAGCATCGGCAGGTACTCGGCGTAATCGCCCACCAGCTCGGCGCTGCCGGCGTCGGCGAACGCGTCGATCTGCTTGTTGGCGAAGTGCGTGACGTGCCGCCGGATACCACGCCCCGCGACGGTCTGCAGGTTGTCGGTCACCGCGCCGCGCAGCCTGCGGTGCGGCTCGCCGTCCTGCGATACGCAGTCGGGGCGCCAGCCGAGCATGGGTATCAGCGGTGAGGTGGCCTCGACGCGGCCTTCCTTCCAGTCCCGCCAGATCCGCGCGTCACGGCTGAACTGGCGGGGGTTGTCCAGTACCCGCCGGTTCTCCCGGTAGCCGAGGACCAGCCAGGCGGGGATGTCGCCCTCCAGGAGGATCGGCGCCACGGCCCCGTACTCCTTGCGCAGCCGCGCGTAGATGCCGAGCGGGTCGAGCGCCGCCTCCGGCCCGTACAGCCGGGTGAGGTCGCCGTCGCCGCCGTGTGCGACGGGGCATCCGCGAGGGGCGTCGGGACCGTTTAAGGGCTGGTCGTTCATCGGGGCTCCAGAGCGACGGCAGAGCGTTCCTTGAGGTGACGTATCAGCGCGATGAGCACGTCACGGCTGGATGCCCGGTCGCGGGCGTCGCAGGCCACGACCGGGATGTGCGGGGAGATGTCCAGGGCGTCGCGGATCTCTTCGATCGGGTGGTCCTTGGAGTCGGGGAAGACGTTCAGGGCGATGACGAAGGGGACGTCCTGCCGCTCCATCTCCTCGATGGCCCGGAAGCTGGAGGCCAGCCGCCTGGTGTCCACCAGGACCACCGCCCCGAGGGCGCCCTTGAACAGACCGTTCCACAGGAACCAGAACCGCTCCTGGCCCGGTGTCCCGAACAGATACAGGACGAGCTCGTCGTTGATGCCGATCTTGCCGAAGTCCAGGCTGACGGTGGTCTCCGCCTTGTCCGCCACACCGATCAGGTTGTCGACGTCGGCACTGGCCTGGGTCAGCGTCTCCTCGGTGGTCAGCGGCTTGATGTCGCTGACCGAACGCACCATGGTGGTCTTGCCGGTGCCGAAGCCGCCGGCGATCATCACCTTCACCGAGCGGGTGCCCCCGGCCGTCCGCCGGTCGGGATGGTCAAAGCCTTTGAAGTCCACTGAGTACCTCCTCAAGGAGCGCGAGGTCGGGCCCGCTGCCGGCGCCTGACGCCGGGATGGGATTACGGGCTTCGACGCGGCCTGCGTCCAGCAGATCGGCCAGGAGCACCGCGAGAATGTTGAAGGGCAATCCGAGGTGGGCGCCGAGTTCGGCCACCGACAGCGGATCGCGGCAGCGGCGGACGATGTCCTCGTGCTCGTGCTGCATGCCGGGTACGGCCGCGGCGCGGGAGACGATCAGGGTCGCCACGTCAAGGCTCGACGCCGAACCGCCCGGTCCGCTGCGGCCACCGGTGAGGACGTAGTAGCGCTCGAGACCGGACGGGTCCGTGGGCGGGCGGGGAGCACTCATCCAGAGTGCTCCTCCAGGCGCGGAGTGGTGCCGAGGAGCTCACCCATCCTGCGGGCCAGGTCCCTCATCTGGTGGCCGAGAAGACCCTGGTCGAGGCCTTCCTTGGCAAGCACTCCGAGGTACGTCTCCACGCCGGCCCGCACCACGAACAGGTGACCGCCGTCGACCTCGATCATCGCGAGCCGCAGCTGCCCGGCGTACTGGGGGAACTGCTCGGCCACCGGCTGGGCGAGCGCCTGCAGGCCCGCGACGACGGCGGCGAAGCGGTCGACGTCGTCGGGGTCGTCGGCGCCGTAGGAGGTGATGGCCTTGCCGTCGCTCGATGCCACGAGGGCGAAGCGGATCTCCTGGATGCTCTCCGTCAGGTCGCGGAGCGCCCAGCTCACGTCGGTTCCCTGTTGCGTCATGTGGACTGGTCGCTCTCTTCAGTGCGGTGCTCGTTGAACTCGCGTCCGGCGGCCGTCTCTCCGCTGCCTGCCGGGTCGCGGTCCGCGGTCGTCTCGCGCGACGGGTCGCTCTCGCGTCCGGCCGTGGCGAAGGCGGCGAGGCCGGTGAAGGACGCGTCCGGCGGTACGGCGGCCATGGTCTCCTCCGTCCGCTCGGCGGGCCTGGGCCGCGCCGACGGCGTCGGCGGATCACTCCGCCGACTCCTGCGCCGGGGCAGGCCACCTGGCGTGGTGTCGACGGCCTCGGCGGTCTTTGCGGACGCGACCGGGGCGGGCTCGGCGCTCGTCGCCGGCGCGGCGGACGGGGCGACCGGCTCGGTGACGGCGGGCAGCGGGCTGAAGTACTTGTGGGGGACCACGACGACCACCGAGGTGCCGAGCCAGGGAGAGTCCGCGAAGGTGACCCGGATGCCGTAGCGGCGCGCCAGGGCGCCCACCACGCGCAGGCCCAGGTTCGCGTCCTCCGAGATGCCGCCGAGGCCGGGGCCCGCCGCGGTGCCCGTGAGGGACTGCTCCGCCTCGCGCTTCTTCTCCTCGCTCAGGCCCTTGCCCGCGTCCTGGATCTCGATGCCGACGCCGTTGGGGACCTCCTTGCCGGAGACGACCACCGGCTCGGTGGGCGGCGAGTAGCGGGCCGCGTTGTCGAGGAGGTGGGCGAAGATCAGCGTGAGGTGGTCCACCAGGCCGCCGTCGACGCCGAGTTCGGGCAGGTGGCGGACCTGGACGCGGTCGAAGTCCTTGATGCGGCCGATACCGCCGCGGACCACGCTGAGCAGCCGCTGCGGTTCCTGCCACTGGCGTCCGGGCCGGTCCGAGCCGCCGAGCACGCCGATGCTGGCGGCGAGACGGTCGGCGGGGCCGATCTCCTGGTCCAGTTCCATGAGGCCCTGGGCGACCGCGGGCAGCCGCCCGTGTTCGCCCTGCATCTCGTGCAGGCGCCCGCGCAGCTTGCTGGTCAGGACGTGGATGCGGCTGCCGATGCTGATCACGGCCTGCTCGGCGGAGGTCGAGCGGTTGAACTCCTCTTCCACGCCGATCAGCGCGGTCCTGAGGACCTTGCGCAGCTCGGCCCGCAGCTCGGGGCTCGCGTCCGGCTCCTCGGCGACCTCCGGCAGGATGTCGTCGATGGCGTCACCGGCCCGCAGCCGCTCGAGCGCCTCGGGCAGATACGTGTCGGCAAGGCGCGCGACGACGGCCTGCTGCCGGGCGAGTTGCTCCTGCCAGACCTCGGCTTCTCCGGCGAGTCTCGCCTCATAGCCCTGGGCTTCGCCGACGAGCCGGGCCTCGAAGGCCTTGGCGTCCTCGGCGAGCCGGGCCTCGAAGACCTGGGCCTGCTCGGCCAGTTGGGCGTCCAGGCCGGAGCGCTCGGCCGCGAACTTCCGTTCCAGGCCCGCCACATGCTGCTGCCACTGCTGCGAGTGCTCGGCCTGCGAGGTGCGGAAGTCGCCGGTGGTGCGGCGCAGTTGGGACTGGGTGCGGACGAGCAGCCGTACACAGACGGCGCCGGCCGCGGTGGCCGCGGCACCGGCGAACGTCGCGGGTATCTGGACCTGGTCGGGTCCCGCGACGGCGGTGGCAACGGTTCCAGCACCTAAGGCCAGCGGCATCAGCCACCAGCTGTACCAGGCGACGGGTGCCCGCGCCGCCGGGGGCGGAGTGGCAAGTTCCATCTGCATCCTTCGCAAGCAACACGATCGAACGGGGGGGGTGTGCAGGCGCCGTACGCGTCGGGGAACGCCAGAGCGAGGCGACCGAATCTGTTCGCGTCAACTCGCAGCGCCGCAGGGGAGCTTATCGGGTTCGAGATCGAAAGGATCAACTCCCCTCCTCGCAGCTGTGAGTGTTCGGTCACTCTCCGACAAGAGTGCTCACGTCGACAAATCCCTTCACTGACACCGCAATTGGGAAGGTTGCTCAACGACCGAACGGTCGGGTGTGATCAAGCCGTCGGGGTACACGGCGATCGCCAGGGGCATGCATGTCATGCTCGGTCCCACTCGGAATGATCTTGAGGAGACGTACGGATGAGTTCCCTGTCGGGTTCCCCCACCGCGGCACCCACCGCGCCCGGGCGCCTGCCCCTGATCGGACACGCCCACCAACTGGCCCGTCGTCCGCTCGACTTCATGGACTCCCTGCGTCGGCAGGGCAGCGTGGTACGGATCCTGCTCGGACCCACCTCGGCCTACGTCGTCACCGATCCCGCCGTCACCCGCAAGGTGCTGGTGACGGAGGTCGACGCCTTCGCCAAGGGCGGGAAGATCATCGACGCGCTGCGGGTCTTCTTCGGCGACGGGCTCGCCACGATCGCCGACGGCGACCTGCACATGAAGCACCGACGCCTGATGCAGCCGATGTTCAACAAGGCGCACATCGCGACCCGCGGTGACGTCATGATCGACCATGTGCGGGCCGCGGCCGGCGCCTGGACGGCCGGGGTCGCGCGCGAGACGTACGACGACATGAACGATCTCACCCTGTCGACCTTCCTGGTCGCCCTCTTCGGGTCGGGTCTGCCCGCCCAAGTCGAGGAGGAGTTCACCGGCCTGATGCCGGCGATCATGCGCGGCACGATTCGGCAGACCATCCTGCCGGGCTGGGTGACGAAGCTGCCGCTGCCGGCGAACCGTGCGCACGAGCGGCGTGTGGCGCGTCTGCGGGTCCTGATCGACCAGGCGATCGACCACCACCGCGCGCAGTTGTCGGCCTCGGCACCGGCGGCCTCCAAGGCGCCGGCGGGCTGCCCGGCGCACCAGAGTGCCGAACAGGCCCCCGGGAGTGGGCTGTTCTCCACCCTCCTCACCGCCGACGACCCCGAGACCGGCCCGCTCTCGCGCCAGCAGCTCCAGGACGAGGCGATCACCCTCCTGACGGGTGCCATCGAGACCACGGGGACGACCCTGGCCTGGGCGCTGTACGAGATCAGCAGGAACCCGAAGATCGAGCAGCGCCTCCACGAGGAGCTCGACGCGGCCTGCGGCGAACGCCCGCTCGCTCAGGAGGATCTGGCCGCCCTCCCTTACATGCGCAGCGTCCTGAAGGAGACCATGCGCATGTACGGCCCCGCCTGGCTGGTCACGCGCACCACCACGCGCCCGGTCACGCTGGACGGACACCCGATACCGAAGGGCGCGGACGTCATCTACAGCCCGTACGTCCATCAGCACGACCCCGAGGTCTACGGCGCCCCCGGCACCTTCGACCCGGACCGCTGGGAACCCGAGCGGGCGAAGAGCGTCAACCGCTCCTCGTTCCTCGCCTTCGGCGACGGCCGCCGCAAGTGCATCGGCGAGGAGTTCGCCTGGACGGAACTCCTCATCATCCTCGCCACTGTGCTCCAGCGCTGGCGGCTGACGCTCACCTCGGCTCCCCCGCGCCCGCAGGCCATCGTGACGGTCAAGCCGGACAAACTGTCGATGACGCCGCACCCGCGTACGGCCTAGCGGAGAGGAGCCTCCCCCGGCGCTCGGCGTCCTGACACCGAGGCCGGGGCCGGCGACAGCACAGGCACGGACGGCCCGCTCGGCGAACTGCGGCTGCCGGGCGACCGGTTCCTCACCGGCGGGGTGCTCGCGCAGGTGCTGTGGTCAGACCTCGGCCTGAGCCTCGTGGCCTGCTGCGGCCTGGCGGGTGCGCGCGTCACACTGGTCGACCGCATCCCGCCGATCTCACGACCTGCGGAGCATGCGGTTGGCGCCGGCGGCGGCCGTCGTCGCGAGCAGCCAGCCCAGGCAGACGAGGACCACGGCCGCCCACTGCAGTCCACCGCGGGGGCTGAACGCCTGCTCCTGCCCGAAGTCGACGAGCGGCAGCACCAGGTCGAAGGTGTAGATCGCCGCCTGGAAGTGGGGCGGCTTGCCCGGGTCGATGGCCTGCGGAGGCCACCGCGTGAACAGCAGGATCCCGCTGAACATGATCGCGCACAGCCACCACACGGCGCGCATCGGCCGGTAGCCGTATCCCACGGTGATGTTCTGCAGGCCGCTCCACACCCGCCCAGGCCACGGCAGCGTGGCGCGCAGGCGCCGCTGTTTGGCGAGCAGGACCGTGCGCGCGTCTCCGTCATGGCCGTGCTGGCGATACGCGGCGGCCAGTTGTTCGTACGGCTGGGGGGTGAAGCCCTCGGGGTCGCGGGCGAGCAGGGGAAGCCGCTGCACGGCGGGGAGTTGGGGCAGCAGGCTCTCGTACACGACCCCTTCCAGGCGCACCGCGCTCGGCCAGCTGTCCGGCGTGCCGCGCAGGATGGTCAGGCGGGTGTGGCTGAGGTCGACGGTTCCGTGCATGGGCTCGCGGGGGCGCAGATGGAGTTCGGACGCGGTGGAGCGGCGACAGGTGAGGGCCGGAGTTCCGGACGGCACGTCGATGACGGCGTCCTGGAAACAGACCCGGCTGCGCACGGTGATGCTGCTGAGCGTGACCCTGCCGCGCGCCGTGAACCCGTCGCAGCAGTTGAACACGGCACCCACGTCTATGCCGTGGGCACGCAGCGCGGGCCCTTGTTCAGCGCTGAGCGAGGCCCCTTCGAAGAGGGCGCCGCCACCCACCCGGGCGTCGCACAGATCGACGGTGCCTTGCGCGACGAGCCCGCCGCGGCAGTCCAAGTCCCCTCCTATGTGCAGCCTGTTGGCCTTGAGCGCGAGCCCCGACGGATTGAGCAGCTCGGCCCGCTTGAGCACGACGCTGCCGCGTACGGAGGTGTCCCGCAGGTCGGTGCAGCCGTCGACACGCAGCCCCGTACCGGCCTGGATGTCCCCGCCGATGGTGGCGCACAACAGCTGCAGCGCCCGTTCTCCGCGCCGTTCACCATGCCCGGTCAGGCGGCTGTTCTCCAGGTGCAGCGAGCCGCCGATCGAGGCGCCGTAGAGATCGATGGGCCCTTCCACGCGGCACCCGGAGATCTCGCATTTCCAGCCGGTCGTGACGCCCACGGCCGACAGGCCGGGCAGCGCGCAGTCCCGCATCTCCAGCGCTCCCAGGCGCGCGCCGTCGAGGCAAGGGACCTGCTCGAAGTGGCAGTTACGTAACCGCAAAGTCCCCGCGACAACGGCCTCGGCCAGGTCCAGCCGCCCGGTGATCCGCACATCCCTGAGCCTCAGCCGGGGCAGATGCCCCGCCTCGGCCGGCGGCGGCGCCAGCAACAGCCTCCGTACGACGGACGCCCGGACCTCGCCCTGGTCCGCGAACCACTCCCCTCTGCGGAAAGCGGCCCACATCCCCCGTTCACTCCCGCTCCATCCACCCGGCGCGAGGCTGCCCGACACGTCAACTCCCCCTCCAGCAACGGAAATCCCGTGATCGCTACCCCGGGGGCGCACAGGGCAACCTGAGGCGCCCCGCGACTTCCTGGACGGGTGTCCAGCTATAGTGGACACCTGTCCATGAAATAACTGCTCGACAACTACGTACGACGGAGCTTGCTGACGATGGATACGGTCGCGAACGTGCTGGTGGGCCTGGTGGCCGCGCTGCACGCGTACATCCTGGTGCTGGAGATGTTCCTGTGGGAGAAGAAGCCGGGGCGGGAACTGCACGGGTTCGACCGGGAGATGGCCCGGGCGACCGCGCCGCTGGCCGCCAACCAGGGGCTCTACAACGGGTTTCTGGCGGCGGGCCTGGTGTGGGGTCTGATCGCGGCGGATCCGACCGGGTTCCGGGTGCAGGTCTTCTTCCTGGTGTGCGTCGTGATCGCGGGTGTGTACGGATCCGTCACCGCGAACCGCCGCATCCTCTTCGCGCAGGCCCTTCCCGGCGCGCTCGCCCTGGCCGCCGTCCTCGTCGCGCGGTGACGCCCGAGGACCCGCGGGCCGCCCGGACCCGGGCGAAGCTGCGGCAGGCTCTGCTGGAGGAGTGCGCCGAGCGGCCGCTTGAGGAGGTCGGTGTCGCCGCGCTGGTGCGGCGGGCCGGGGTCGGCCGGGCCACGTTCTACGTGCACTACACCGACCTGGAGGCGTTGGCCGTCGACGCCTGCGCCGATGTCGTACGGGACGCCGTGGAGGCCCTGCACGCGTGGCGCGGACGGCCCGACCCGGTGTCCGCGCCGCCCGCCCTCCGCACGTTCTTCGCCGAACTGGCCCCGCATGCCGCCCTCTACCGCACACTCCTCGGCCCCGGCGGTGGGGGCCCGCTCGGTCTCGTGCTGCACCGGGATCTGCGCGCCCGCAGCCTGGCCGAGCGCACCCTCGTGGGCGCCCCGGACGCCCCGCTCGTGGCCTCCGCCGTCGCCGCCACCTTCGCGGGAGTCCTCGCCGACTGGCTGCACGGCCTGCTGGAGGGCACCCCACAGGAAGTCGCCGATCAGGTCTGGCAGTTGCTGGTCGCCCTGCACCGGAGCCGCTGACGGGTCACTTGCAGCCCACCTGCTGCTTCGTCGCCGGCCACGCCTCCACGCCGTCGGGAGTACGGACGTACGCCGTCGACTTGCCCGCCGTCAGCCAGAGTTCCCAGTCGTGGAAGCGGTAGCCGGTGTCCCGCGCGCCGACCGGCATACGGGCATCTCCGTCGTACGCGGCGCTGAGCACCTCGCTCCCGAGCACCCCACGCGGATCGCGCGCGTACTGCCTGAGCTCCTTGCCCTGGCCCAGCCACAGGAAGTGCGCGCTTTCCCAGTCGCAGTGCTCCGCGCCGGCCGAGCTGCTCACCTCGGTGGTGGACACGCGACGGCCGTCCCGATCCGTCCAGATCTCGTACCTCGAGTCGGTGAAGCTCGCCGGGAGTTCGGACGGGTCGCAGGAGGCGTTGGTCTCGGGACCCCAGCCAGGGCGGTGCGGCTGGTCCTTGGCGACGACGACGGCCACCTTGGTCCTGCCCTTGACGTCGTACGAGAACAGGACACGGTCCTTTTCCTTGCGCTCCACGCGATAGCCGCGGTCCGGCAGCTCGGGCTGGTCCATGTCGAAGTAGGCGTTCAGGCCTTCCTCCGGCGTCGAGCCGCCGTCCTTCCGACCCCACCCGTCACCCCCGCCGCCCATGTAGATCTCGCCGTCGCACTCCAGCGCCCGGCCCGCCGCGCCCGAACTCTCCTTGGCGCGCACGCTGCCGTCGCCGATCTCCTTGATCGGCACGTCCAGCGCTCCGGAGTACGGTGTGGCCGGGGGCGTTCCCTCGACCACGAGGTCGTCGCGCGTCCCGTCCTCGCACCCCACCACCGTCAGGCCGACGAGAGCCGCCGCCGCGATCCACTTACGCATACCCACCCCTGTTCCCCGCACCGCCATGTCGCTCCTCCGACGCACGAGCGACGCGGATCGTTCGACGGCCGGCGGATGGCCCCGCCACAAGAAGACCGAGAAGAGTCCGCTGCGCGCCGGGCAACGGCATACCCGGGCCAACGATCAGATCAACTGCCCGGAACGGCCTAGTGGGCCGCCTGGAACGTACGCCGGTACGCCTGCGGTGAGACGCCGATCGCCGCGTGCAGATGCTGGCGCAGTGAGGTGCCGGTCGCGAAGCCGACCTCGCCGGCGATCTGGTCCACCGACAGGTCGCTGGACTCCAGCAGATGGCGGGCCCGGGAGACCCGCTGCTGGATGAGCCAGCGGCCGGGGCTCATGCCGACTTCGTCGTTGAAGCGGCGGGCGAAGGTGCGCAGGCTCATCCGGGCGTGGCCCGCGAGATCGGTCAGTGTCAACGGGTCGCCGAGGCGGGCCAGGGCCCATGCGCGGGTGGCGGCCGTGCTCGTCGCCGAGGGTTCCGGCACGGGCTGCTCGATGTACTGGGCCTGGCCGCCCTCCCGCAGGGGCGGGACCACACAGCGCCGGGCCACCTTGTTGGCCAGCGCGCTGCCGTGGTCCTTGCGGAGGATGTGCAGGCAGACGTCGATGCCGGACGCGGCGCCCGCCGAGGTGAGGACCGAGCCGTCGTCGACGAACAGCACGTCCGGGTCCAGCGACACCCGCGGGAACAGGCGCCGGAACTCGTCGACCACCTGCCAGTGCGTGGTCGCCCGGCGCCCGTCGAGCAGACCGGCCGAGGCCAGGACGAACGCTCCCGTGCAGATGGAGACGAGGCGGGCGCCGGGCGGGATCAGCGCGAGTGCGGCGGCGACCTCGTCGGAGAGCTCCACGACGAGCCTGGCCGGGGCGATCGCCGCGATCACCACTGTGTCCGCCGTGGACAGCGCCTCCGGACCGTGGTCGACGGCGACCGAGAAGTCGGCGTTGGTGCGGACGGGGCGGCCGTCGACAGTGCAGGTCACCACCTCGTACCGGCCGTCCGCCGCGCCGAAGATCCGGCTGGGGATGCCCAGCTCGAAGGGGTAGACGCCGTCCAGCGCCAGGACGACCACTCGCTCCACGGAATGCATGGCACGATCTTATCGAAGGTTGGCAATCATGCCATTTTCTTGCCGGGCGGGCCCGGGCAGGCTGGTTCACCATGAGCACTGTGAACACCATGCGAGCCATCAGTCAGGACGTCCTCGGCGGTCCCGAGGTACTCAAGGAAGTGCAGGTGGAGCGCCCCGCGCCGCGCCCCAACGAAGTACTCGTGCGGGTGCGCGCGGCCGGCGTCAACCCGACCGACTGGAAGCACCGCGAGACGGGCGGCTTCCTCGGCGAGCCGCCCTTCGTCCTCGGCTGGGACGTCTCCGGCGTCGTCGAGGCGGCGGGCATCGGCGTCGCCCGTTTCAAGCCCGGGGACGAGGTCTTCGGCATGCTGCCCTACCCGTTCGGCCACGGCTCGCACGCCGAGTACGTCACCGCCCCCGCCCGAGCCTTCGCGCACAAGCCGTCCGGGATCGACCACATCCAGGCGGGCGCGCTTCCGCTGGTCTCCCTGACCGCCTGGCAGACCCTGGTGGAGACGGCGGACATCCAGCCCGGTCAGCGGGTACTGATCCACGCGGCGGCCGGTGGAGTCGGACATGTGGCCGTGCAGATCGCCAAGGCGCGGGGCGCGTACGTCATCGGTACCGCGAGCGCGGGCAAGCACGAGTTCCTGCGGGAGATCGGCGTGGACGAGGCGATCGACTACCGGGAGACCGACTTCACCGAGGCCGCGAAGGACGTCGACGTCGTCCTGGACACGATCGGCGGCGAGTACTCCGTGCGCTCGCTGCGCGTGCTGCGCCCGGGCGGGATCGTGGTCTCGATCCTGCCGGTCGGGTCGGAGGACTTCTACGAGGAGGCCGAGCGGCTCGGCGTACGGGCGGTCAGGATGCTTGTCGACGCCTCCCACACCGGTATGAAGGCGATCGCGGAGCTCGTCGAGGCGGGGAAGTTGCGCCCCACGATCGCCGATACCTTCCCGCTGGCCGATGCCGCCGAGGCGCATGCGCTCGGCGACACCGGCCGGACCACGGGGAAGCTCGTCCTCGTCGTCGGCTAGAGGGCGTCGGCCAGAAGTCGTCGGCTAGAAGGTGAGCACGGGCTTGATCGTCTTGCCCGCGCTCATGTCCCGCACCGCCCGCTCGATGTCCGCGAAGGGATAGTGGGTGATCAGGCGGTGCAGCGGAAGCCGTCCGTCCTGGACGAGCGCGACCAGCGCGGGGATGGAGGTCTGGGTCTCACTGTCGCCGAGTGTGAGGCCCACGACCTTCTTGCCGGGCAGCAACGCGTTGACGTCGAGGGCGACTTCGGTGCCGAAGGGCGGTGCGCCGACGACGACCAGGGTGCCGCGCGGGGCGAGCGCGTCGGCACCCTTGCGCAGTACGGCGACACTGCCCGTGGCCTCCACGACACCGTCGGCGCCCCGGCCGTCGGTGAGGGCGAGCACCGCCTCGGTGACATCGGCCTCGGCCGCGTTCACGGTGTGGGTGGCGCCCAATTCCCGGGCCAGTTCGAGCCGTTCGGCGGCCTTGTCCACGGCGATGACCGTGGTCGCGGGGGTCAGGGCCGCCGCCATCACCGCGGACAGGCCGACAGCTCCGGCGCCGAGGACGACGAGGCTGCTGCCGGCCTCGGGCTTCAGTACGTTCCAGACGGCGCCCACTCCCGTCTGCACCCCGCAGCCCAGCGGGGCTATGGACTCCAGCTGGACGTTCGGATCGACTTTCACGAGGCTGCGCTCGTCCACCAACGCGCGTTCCGCGAAGGACGACTGCCCGAAGAAGTGGCCGCCGAGCGGCGCCCCGTCGCGGCTGATCGTGCTGGTGCCGTCCGCGCGCCGGCCGCCGATGAGGTTCAGCGGCAGCCAGGTGGCGCAGTACGCGGGGTGTCCGTCACGGCAGTTGTGACAGCCGCCGCAGGAGGTGAAGGACAGGACGACGTGGTCACCTGGGGCGACACCGGTGACATTCGGGCCGACGGCCTCGACGACTCCCGCTCCCTCGTGTCCGAGGACTCCGGGCAGCGGGAAGGGCAGACCGCCGCTCGCCACTCCGAGGTCGGTGTGACACAGGCCGGTCGCCACCATACGGACGAGGGCCTCGCCGGGGCCGGGCTCGTCCAGCTCGACGTCGGTGAGGGTGAACGGTGCTCCCCCGGACTCGACCACGGCGGCGCGGGTGGTGGTGGACATCGCGTGAACTCCTTTGCGGGGGCGCTCAGTCGAGCGAGACGACAACGGACTTGACCTTGGTGTAGGCGGCGAGCGCCTCGGGCCCGTACTCCCGGCCGAAGCCGGAGTCCTTGACCCCGCCGAAGGGAACCGCGGGGTCGAGCATCGCCCAGTCGTTGATCCACACGATGCCCGCCTGGAGCCGGTCGGCGACGCGGTGCGCGCGGGTCAGGTCGGTGGTCTGGATGCCTGAAGCCAGGCCGTACGGCGTGGAGTTGGCGAGCTCGACGGCCTCGTCCTCGGAGTCGAAGGCCTGCACGGTGAGGACCGGGCCGAAGATCTCCTCCTGGATGACGCGGGAGTCGGCCGCGAGGTCGGCGATCACCGTGGGCCTGTAGTAGTAGCCGCCGTTCAGGTCGAGCCGCTCACCGCCGCAGACGATGCGGCCGCCCTCCTTGCGGGCCAGGGCGACGTACTCCTCGACCTTCTTCAGGTGCTTGTCCCCCGCCATCGGGCCGACGACCGTGGCCGCGTCCCGGGGGTCACCGACCGGCACTCCGGGGACGGCGTCGGCGAGGATGCCCAGCAGGGTGCTGTACACGGAGCGCTCCACCAGCAGGCGCGGCCCGCCCATGCAGAACTGCCCGGTGTTGAAGACGAATCCCTTGATGACCGCGCCGACCGCCTTCTCCAGGTCGGCGTCCGCGAAGACGAGGTGGGCCGCGTTGCCGCCCAGCTCCATGGTGACGGGCTTGAGCGCCTCACCGGCGACGCTCGCGGCGTGCCGGCCAACGGCGGTGGACCCGGTGAAGGCGATCTTGTCGATGCCGGGGTTGCGCAGCAGCGCCTCGCCCGCGACCGGGCCGCTGCCGGTGACGACGTTCACGACGCCGTCCGGGACGCCGGCCTCCTGGAGCAGGTGGGCCATGTACAGGGCGCTGAGCGGGGTCTCGTCGGCGGGCTTGTGCACCACGGCGTTGCCGGCCGCGAGCGCCGGGGCGAGCTTCGAACTGGACAGGATCAGCGGGAAGTTGAAGGGGGTGATCGCGGCGACCACACCGAGTGGTCCGCGGCGCGTGTACGCGAAGGCGTTGAGCGGGGTGTCGCGGGTGGCGCCGTCGAGGGTCTGGGCGAGGGCGGCGCAGTACTCGTACTCGTCGGCGGCGGTGAGCACGTCGACGGGGCGGCACAGGGAGAGGGGCTTGCCGACGTCGAGGCTCTCCAGGGCCGCGAGCTCGTCGGCGTTCGCGCGGATCAGCTCGGAGACGCGGTGCAGCACCCGGCCGCGCTCGCGGCCGCTCATCGCGGCCCACGGGCCGTGGTCGAAGGCCTCCCGCGCGGCACGCACGGCCGCGTCGACATCGGCCGCGCCCGCCTCCGCGACGGTCGTGACCGCCCGGCCCGTGGACGGATCGATCACGTCCGTACGCGCTCCGTCGGCCGCCTCGCGCCACTGTCCACCGATGAACAGCTGCCCGGGCCCACTCTCGAAGGTGGTCGTCATTGCCCACTCCTCAGCCTTGTTCGCCAAGATTTCAACCAACAGGATTCCTGTTGGTTGGCAGTCTCGTTACGGACAGGTTTCCTGTCAATGCCTTAGGCTGAGCCCATGGTCGGCACCCAGGTAACCAAGGCACCCCCGTCCCTGCTCTACATGGTCAAGCAGGTGGAACTCGTCGTGCGCTCACACCTCGACGAGCTGGTGAAACCGGCTGGAATCACGGCATTGCAGTACACCTCGCTCACCGTCCTGGAGCGGCACGACGGCCTGTCGGCGGCGCAGCTGGCGCGCGACTCGTTCGTGACGGCGCAGTCCATGGCCGATCTGGTGCGCTCGCTGGAGAGCCGCGGACTGGTGCGCCGCGAGCGCAATCCGCGCAACCGGCGCGAGCTGCTGATCCTGCTGACCGACGAGGGACGCGAGCTGCTCGCACGGTTCGCGGGAGCCGTACGGGAGCTAGAGGAGCGCATGGTCGGGGACCTCACGTCGCACCAGACCGATCAGTTCCGCCGGGCGCTGTCCAAGGCGTGGCACGCGCTGTCGTGACGCGGGCACCCCGGCCCCACGGCAGCACGGCGCACGCACAGCGGGACGACTCGCCGCGCAAATCGAAGACATATGTCAATCGAACATGCTGGAATTCACTCCATCGAGGGTAACTTGCAGAGCAAGGAACGGTTTTGCAACCACGGGTGCCCCGTCGACGTGTCTACGCTCGCCTGACGTTGTCACCCTGGCCCCCGGTGACCCTGGCCCCTGTCCTCGCGAGGCAGGTCAGCTGCCGGTTGGAGGTGATGACTTCGTGGCGCACGACCCCGCACCGCTCACCCGGCATCTGCGCATCCACCAGGACCGCGGTCACCTGGTGCTGGAGTTCCACGGGGAGATCGACATCCTCGCGGCCATGGAGATCACCCCGATCCTGGACTCCGCGACCGGGGACCCGGCACCGCAGGTCGTGATCGACCTGCGGCCCGTCAACTTCTTCGACTGCTCGGGCCTGCGCCTGCTCTACCGGGCCAGGCGGCGTGTCCTGGCCCGGGGCGGACGGCTGCATCTCGTCTGCACTCAGCCGCTGACCCTGCGCATCCTCCGGGTGACCGGCCTCGCGCGCCTGCTGCCGCCTTCCTCGTCCCTGGACGAGGCGCTGGCCCGGCCCGAGGCCACGTCGGATTCCGTGTGACCGCTTCCGGCCCCCCGGTGACTACTTCCGGATCTTTGTGACCTGCCCCGCCCCGACCGTCCTGCCGCCCTCACGGATGGCGAACTTCAGCCCCTCCTCCATCGCGATGGGCTGGATCAACTGCACCTGCATGGTGGTGTTGTCGCCCGGCATGACCATTTCCGTGCCCTTGGGGAGGGTCACCACTCCGGTCACGTCCGTCGTACGGAAGTAGAACTGCGGCCGGTAGTTGTCGAAGAAGGGCGTGTGCCGGCCGCCCTCGTCCTTGGACAGGATGTACGCGCGCGCCTCGAACTCCGTGTGCGGGGTCACCGAGCCCGGCTTGATGACGACCTGCCCGCGCTCCACGTCCTCGCGCTTCACGCCCCGCAGCAGCAGTCCGACATTCTCCCCCGCCCGGCCCTCGTCGAGGAGTTTGCGGAACATCTCGATACCCGTGACGGTGGTCTTCGTCTTCTGCTCGTGGATGCCGATGATCTCGACCTCGCTGTTGACCTTCAGCACACCGCGCTCGATCCGGCCGGTGACGACCGTGCCGCGGCCCGTGATGGTGAAGACGTCCTCGATCGGCATCAGGAACGGCCGGTCGACATCGCGTACCGGCTCGGGCACGAACTCATCGATCGCCGCGAGGAGTTCGAGGATGGACGCACTCCACTTCGGATCGCCTTCGAGGGCCTTGAGCGCGGAGACCTGTACGACCGGGACGTCGTCGCCGGGAAACTCGTACTCGGTGAGCAGCTCGCGCACTTCGAGCTCGACGAGTTCGAGGATCTCCTCGTCGTCCACCATGTCGGTCTTGTTGAGCGCGACGACGATGTACGGAACGCCGACCTGCCGGGCCAGCAGGACATGCTCCTTGGTCTGCGGCATCGGTCCGTCGGTCGCCGCGACGACCAGGATCGCTCCGTCCATCTGCGCGGCGCCCGTGATCATGTTCTTGATGTAGTCCGCGTGCCCCGGGCAGTCGACGTGGGCGTAGTGCCGGTTCTCCGTCTGGTACTCGACATGGGCGATCGAGATCGTGATGCCGCGTTGACGTTCCTCGGGAGCCTTGTCGATCTGGTCGAACGGCGTGTAGGGGTTCAGGTCGGGGAACTGGTCGTGCAACACCTTGGTCATGGCCGCGGTCAGCGTCGTCTTACCGTGGTCGATGTGACCGATGGTGCCGATGTTGACGTGCGGCTTGGTCCGCTGGAATTTCGCCTTGGCCACTGCAAGCCCTCCTGATCACCTGGGTGACGCCGAGCGTTGCTTCGCGGCTTCCCGGCCGAGCGCCGCACCGCTTTTTCCGGTGAGCACCGCGCCGCCTCCCTGGCCGAGCGAACGGGCAGGAAGTTCCGCTCCATCCTGTCTATTCGCTCTGAGGCGCGTCGAACAGGGCGCTGACGGACTCGCCGTTGTGAATGCGCCGCACGGCCTCGGCGAGCGCCGGGGCGATGGACAGGATGCGCAGCTTCTCCGTGTGGTCCTCGACCGGGACCGGCACGGTGTTCGTGCACACGATCTCCAGGATGTCGGGCTGCTCGGTGAGCCGCTTGAGCGCGCCGGCGGCGAACAGGCCGTGGGTGCAGGCGACCCGGATCGATCGCGGCCCCAACTCCCGCAGCCGCTCAAGGAGTTCGAGTACCGTGCTGCCCTTGGCGATCTCGTCGTCCAGCACGATGACATCGCGCCCGGTGACGTCGCCGATGACGGCACTGATGCTCACCCGGTCGTCGGCGAAGCGCTGCTTGGCACCGGCGGCCACCTGGGCCCCGATCAGCCGCGCGAACGCCGCCGCCTCCTTGGCGTTGCCCAGGTCCGGCGACACCACCGTCGTACGCGACAGGTCGTAGCTGCGGAAGTGAGCGGCCAGCTCCCGCAGGGCGTGCAGATGGTCGACCGGCACCGAGAAGAAGCCGTGAACCTGCGGCGAGTGCAGCGTCATCGCGAGGACACGGCTGGCCCCGGCCGCCACCAGCAGGTCCGCCACGAGCCGCCCGCCCATGGAGATCCGCGGCATGTCCTTCTTGTCCGAGCGGGCGTAGGAGTAGTGCGGCATGACCACGGTGATCCGCCCGGCGGACGCGCCCCGCGCCGCGTCGCACATCATCAGCAGCTCGACGAGATGCTCCTGCACCGGCGTGACCAGCGGCTGAATCAGGAAGACATCACGCTCGCGGCAATTGGCCTGGAGCTGCACCTCCAGGCAGTCGTTGGCGAACCGGCTGACGCGGGTCGGGCTGAGGGGCACACCGAGATGCGCGCAGACCTCGGCCGCCAGCTCGGGATGGGCACTTCCGCTGAACACGGCGATGTCACGCACGACCGCTCCTCGCATGATCGAACCGGGTTGCGTCGCCGGTTGGCATGATCGACCCGGGGTGCGTGCTTCATGCTACTGGGCACCTTTCGGCCACTCGACCGGGGGGAAATTGGGTTGCGGACGGCTACCGGGGCCACGCCATCATGACGGTGCCAGTGCCCCCTCGATTTCAGGAGAACGGAATGCGCCGATTCCTCGGAACTTTCCAGCGCCCCCACCGGACGACTGTTCTCGAGGACTCGACCACGCATGCACACCCTGAACATCGGAATTCTGGCCCACGTCGACGCGGGTAAGACCAGCCTCACCGAGCGGCTGCTCTTCGATGGCGGTGCCATCGACCGGCTCGGCAGCGTCGACACCGGGGACACCCGCACCGACGACGGGGAGATCGAGCGGCAGCGCGGCATCACCATCCGCTCAGCCGTCGCGGCCTTCACGGTCCGTGACGTCTTCGGCGTCGCAGGCGTACAGATCAACCTGATCGACACCCCCGGGCACTCCGACTTCATCGCCGAGGTCGAGCGCGCCCTGGAGGTCCTGGACGGGGTGGTGCTGGTGCTCTCCGCCGTCGAGGGCGTCCAGGCACAGACGCGCGTCCTGATGAAGACCCTGCGGCGGCTCGGCCTGCCCACCCTCGTCTTCGTCAACAAGATCGACCGGGCGGGCGCGCGGGAGGAGGGGCTCCTCGACGACATCCGGCGCCGCCTCACGCCGTACGTCGTGCCGCTCGCGCGCGTGGCGGACATCGGCACCGCGTCCGCCCGTGCGCTGCCGCGCCCGCTCGACGACCTCGCGGCCGGCACACTCGCCGAGGTGGACTCCGACATCCTGGCCGCGCTCGTGGACGGCCCGCCGCCCACGCCGGACGAGCTGTGGGCATCGCTCACCGCGCGCACCGCCGACGGCTCCGTCCATCCGGTCTACTTCGGCTCGGCGCTCGGCGGACAGGGCGTCGCCGAGCTGGTCGAGGCGGTGGTCCGGCTGATTCCCCGCCCGGCGCTCCCCCGCTCCGGTGAACCACGCGGCACGGTCTTCGCCGTACGGCCCGGACCCGGCGGCGAGCGAACGGCGTACGTGCGCTTGTACGAGGGTGAGGTGAAGCGCCGCGAGCGGCTCACGTTCCTGCGCCGCGAGGCCGACGGCCGGACCACGCGGGTGCCTGGCCGGGCGCTCGGGCTGGAGGTGATCGGGCAGCCCGGGGCCACCTCCCTCACTCCCGGGAACATCGCCGCCCTCCGCGGCGTCGGCGGCATCCGCGTCGGGGACCGGCTCGGCGAAGTCACTGATCGCGCACCGCAGTTCGCGACCCCGACACTGGAGACGCTGGTACGGGCCAAGCACCCCGCGCAGGCCGCCCGCTTGCGCTCCGCCCTCCTCGCGCTGGCCGACCAGGACCCGCTGATGCACGCCAGGCCCGCCGCGTCCGGCAGCACCGCGCTGCTGCTCTACGGCGAGGTCCAGAAGGAGGTCCTCGCGGCCACGCTCGCCCAGGACTTCGGCATCGAGGCCGACTTCGAGCCCAGCCGGGTGCGGTTCCTGGAGCGGCCGGAGGGCACGGGTGAGGCGTACGAGGAGATCCAGCGCCACGGGCACAGCGGATTCTGGGCGACGGTCGGGCTGCGTATCGAGCCGGGGCCGCGCGGCTGCGGCGGTGTCTTCACCTACGAGACCGAACTCGGCGCCCTGCCCCGGGCTTTCCACCAGGCGATCGAGGACACGGTCCACGCGACCCTGCTCACCGGTCCGCGGGGATGGCCGGTGACGGACTACCGGGTCACCCTCGTCCGCTCCGGATTCGCCGCTCCGATCAGCACGGCCGCCGACTTCCGCGGACTCACCCCGCTGGTGCTGCGCCGCGCCCTGGAGCGGGCGGGGACACGGGTGTACGAGCCGTATCACGCCTTCGAGGTGGAGCTCCCGCTCGACGCGCTGGCCCCGGTGACGGCTCAACTGGCCGCCTGTGGAGCGGAGTTCAAGGAGACGACCGGAGGGCGCAGCGCATGGCTGGTCACCGGTGAGCTGCCGGCCCGGCATGTACGGGACATCGAGCTGCGGCTGCCGGGACTGACACACGGAGAGGGGGTGTGGTGGTCACGCGCGTCGGGCGACCGGCCCCTTCGGGCGCTGCGCTAGGACGTGTTTGAGACGCATCGACAAGCTGCCGCCGATCACGCGGCGCCTTCGGTCCCGGCAGCAGTAGCGGGCTGCCGGGGCCGAGCTCTATCCGTGCCGGTTCACTTCACGAAGCGGTATTTCAGGTGGGTGGCGAGGGGCGTGTCGACCACCCTGACCGGCTCGAGGTTGTGCCGCCCGGCGCCCAGTCCCTCGAAGAGCCTCAGTCCCTCTCCGAGGAGCGCGGGCACCACGTGCAGTTGCAGCTCGTCGATGAGCCCCTCCCTGAGGAACTGCTGCACCGTGCTCGCCCCGCCCGCGATGTCGACGTTCCTGACTCCGGCGGCGGTCTTCGCCTGGTCGAGGGCGCTGTGGATGCCGTCGGTGACGAAGGTGAATGTGGTGCCGCCCTCCTTGACCAGGGCCGGCCGGGGGCGGTGGGTGAGCACGAAGACCGGGGACCGGAACGGCGGGTTGTCGCCCCAGAACTCCTCGCCCGTGTCGTACATCATCCGACCCATGACCACCGCTCCGGTGGCATCGAACCACTCGCGCATCAGCTCGGAGTCGCATTCGACATTCCCAGCGGCACGCGACAGCCAGGAACCCGGTGGCGAAGCTGTGGGCCTCCTGCCACTGGGCTTCAGCAGCAGTGGGGCTCGGCGGTGCCGGCGACGGCGTCGAGGCGGCAGAAGCAGGACGCCTCGATCGGTACGTCCGCCACGGCGACCGCGATCTTCAGTTGCTGGGCCACGATCCGCGCCTCCCCCACCTTGCCCAGACGGACCAGGCACTCGTGGAATCCATGCAGGGCCCAGACGTTGCCGGGGTGTTGCAACGTGCGAGGCAGCGTGTCGTCGAGCCCCAGGTCGGCACGGTAGACGGCTGCCGCCTCCGCGACGCGCCCCTGCTCGAGGAGCAGGGCTCCGTATGCGTGTCTGGTGGGCTGCATCCATCCCCACGGCTCGTCGTAGGGAAGGTTGTCGTCCAGTGCGATCGACCGCTCCAACGCGGCGAACGCCGCATCGTATTGGCCCCTGCGGTACGCCAGTTCGCCGTCGAGCATCGCCGAAGCGATCGCGAGGATGTCGGCGCAGGTGTTGTTGAACAGCATCCGTGTCTCCGGGACCCGGGAGACCGCCTCGTGGAACCGTTCACGCTCGGCCTCTGCCTCAGCGATCCGGCCGGTGGCCGAGAAGGCGACACCGCGGGCGTAGTGGAGCATCGCGGTCGTCACGCAGTACAGCCGCGGTTCGGCAGGCATCGGCAGCTGCAGGATGTCGGACCAACGGCCGAAGCGGATCAGCACATGGACCCGCATGGCGAGGAAGCCCTCCAGCCAGTCCGCCATGGGCGGACTCTCCACCCGCAGCAGTTCTGCGGGGATGGAGGCTTCGAGTTGCGCGGCGGTCTCCAGCGCGGTCTTCGACTGGCCGAGGAACATCGCACCGTAGATCTTGAAGTGGAAGTTGTGCGACCGGTACAGGGTGTAGAAGTTCATCGCGCCGGCCCGCGCGTGGAACTTCTCGTCGGCGACGATCGCACTGCTGTTGTCGGACACGACGCGTCGGTAGTCGCCGCAGAGCACATCCAGATGCGTGGGCATGTGCCGAAGATGGCCGGCGTCCGGCACCAGGCCACGCAGCCGGTCCGCTACGGGCAGCGCGGTCTCGGGGGTGGGCGACATCTCCATGAGGTGGATGTACATGTGGAGCAGGCCGGGGTGCTCCGTCCCGGCCTCAGTGGCGATGGCCCGCTCCAGGACGGCTCTGGCCTCCAGCGTGCGAGCGCCCTCGGCCGGTTCGCCGGTCGGCAGGTTCCACAGCTGCCAGGGCGTGAGGTTCATCAGGGCGTCGGCATAGAGCGTGGCGACATCAAGATCGTCGGTGGCGAGTTCGTACACGGCGCGCATACTGTCCGCGTACGCCTCGTTCCACACCGAGCAGTCCTCGGCGGCCTCCGCGTGCGGGTAGCGGGCCCACAGCGCCCGGATCAAAGCCTGTTCGACGGGGGTTGCTCCGCCCGCCTTCCTTTGCGCCCGTTCCACGGCGGCGTGGGCGCGGTCGACGGTCCGGGCCAGGTCCTCGCCGTCGAAGAACTCCCAGGGCTTGTTGTAGTTCGGGCCGAGGGCGTAGGCGATGCCCCAGTAGGCCATGGCGCAGTCGGGATCCGCCGCGGCGGCCGCCTCGAAACAGGAGACGGCTTCCTCGTGGTGGAAGGCGTAAGTCCAGACCAGTCCGCGATCGAACCACGTCTGTGCAGAGGGAGAGGACGTCGTCACGGGGCGGCGATGGGTGCCGAGATCGTAGTAATCCATCCGTCTCTCCTCAAGGTACGGCGGACCCGGTGGTGCGAACGAGCCGGTCCGCCCGGCCGGACATGGGCACGCGCCACGCCCGGCACGCGCGGTGCCCCCGGGGTCAAGGCTCCGAGAGACCTCTACCGTCGAGGCTAGGCCGTTTCTTTCAGCTCACCGGAGCGCTGATCTGGTGTGTCTTCGACATACCCGCCACCAGGCAAGATCGGCACACCTCACGAGCACTACCCGGCCCTGTGCCGACGCCGGTGGATCGTCCAGCAGATTCGGTACGGCGAGCAGACGCCGTGCGCCCCCGGCGTACGGCGAACTGCGGTCGGAGCGGGGGTCATCGGTACCCGACTTGACCCGTCCTACCTCGATCGGCCAACGGGGCTGCCTGTCAAGGGACTTGAGGGGTACACGAACGGTTGAAAGGAGGACCGTCGACATGACGACGTCCATCAAACGCATGCCCGGCTGGGCGAAGGTGGTCAGCGCCTTCGTGCTGGTACTCGTGGTGCTCTTCGCCGGGCTGCGGCTGGCCCTTTTGCCGGGGCTGCGCGATGTGTTCGGCACCGAGACGCACGACCGGTCGGGCCCCGCCCTCCTCAAGTCCATCCAGGACATCAGCCGTTACGACGCCGCTTCGGGCAACTTCCAGGTGGTCGTGGACCTGGAGAAGGACGCCAAGTACCTGCCGGACGCGATCCGCGGCACCCGCACGCTGTACGTGGGGGCCGGCACGGTCGACGCTTATGTCGACCTCGGCACGCTCGGCGAGAAGGACGTGACGATCAACGGCGACCGCACGTCCGCCACGCTCCGGCTGCCGCACGCGGCGCTGGGCAAGCCCGCGCTCGACCCCGACCACTCCTACGCCGTCTCCAAACAGCGCGGTCTCCTCGACCGGATCGGCGACATCTTCTCCGGCAACCCCAACAACGAGCAGGCTGTCCAGAAGCTCGCGGTCAAGCACATCGGTGACGCCGCGAAGGACAGCCGGCTCACCTCGCGCGCCGAGACGAACACCACCAGCATGCTCGAAGGCCTGCTGCGCTCCCTGGGCTTCACGGACGTGACGGTCACCTACGGTGCCTGAGCGGCCGAGGTCGACACGGCTTCCCGGATGGCAGTCCACTGGGGGCAGGCAGACGATGGAAGGGGCAAGTGAAGGGAGCCGTCATGCTTGAGGTCAAGACGGTCGAGAAGCCGGATGAACGGCGTGATTTCCCCCGCGGCCACCTCGAAGCGGTCCACCTGACCGGGCTCGACTTCGCCGTGGGAACCTTCGAACCGGGTTGGCGCTGGTCCGAGTCCGTGGGCCCCATCGCAGGAACCAAGAGCTGCGAAATCCACCACAACGGTTATGTCGTCCAGGGTCGGATGCACCTCCGCATGGACGACGGCGGTGAAGGAGAAGTCGGACCCGGCGATGTGTTCGTGTGCCCGCCCGGGCACGACGCATGGGTCGTGGGCGACGAGCAGGTGATCGTGTACGACTTCGCGGGAGGCATGGCAACGGGCTACGCGAAGGCGGCGAACGACTAGGGCTGTCCGGTCGATCATGTCTTCGTCGGAGCCGGGTGGCCGTCCGCCGCGTGAGCCTTCGCGCCGGCGGGCGGCCTCGCTGTCGCTCCGCGTGGGGCCTGGCCGCCTGCCGACCGGTGTGCGGTCGGCAGGCGGGAGGGGTGTGTCGTCACACCAGCACGGCGCCGCCGTCCACGGTCACGATCGTGCCGGTGGCGAACTGCTGCTGCAGGAGGAAGAGATACGCCTGGGCGATGTCTGCCGTCTCGCCGACGCGCCCCACGGGCAGGGACTCGGCCATCTGCGCGTACATGTCGTCGCGCTCTTGATCGGTCATCTGCGACCACAGCGGGGAGCGCACGACGCCTGGCGAGACCGCGTTGACGCGAAGCGGCGCGAGTTCGACGGCCATGGCTCGCACCATGGACCGAACGGCGCCGCAGATACTGGCGGCCACGGACCAGCCGGCTCCTGGCCGGTCGGCGGCAATGCCCGTGGTGAGCACGATGGACCCACCGGGCCGAATGTGCGATGCGGCGGCGCTGACTGCCGCCAGGGCCCCGAAGTAGCGCAGGGTGAAAAACTCCCTGGCCGCTTCGATGTCCAGGTCGTCCAGCGTCATCAGGGCCAGCGGTTCCCCTGCGGTGAACACCAGGTGGTCGAAGTCACCCGTGCGCTCGAAGAACGCGGTGATCTGTCCCGCGTCGGTCAGGTCGACCGCTTCTCCCTTGGCCCCGGCCGGGAGAGTACTCAGCGCCCGTTCGACGCTGGTGTCCTTGCTGGAGACGACCACGACGTCGGCGCCCTCGCGGGCAGCCGCGGCTGCCGTGGCAAGGCCGATGCCTGAGGTTCCTCCGAGGATCACAACGCGCTGACCTGCGAGATTCATGACGGGCCTCTTTCGTTACGTGGGGAGGTCTTGGACACCATCGACGGTGCGCCTGCGCCGGCCGTCACGTCCAAGACCTCTTTCCGGCCCTGCCATACCCTGGGGGTATGACCCCTGGTTCGAGGCGGTGGATCTGGTGGATCTTGATCTGAGGAAGCTTCGGTACTTCGTCGCCGTGGCACAGGAGCTGCACTTCGGGCGGGCGGCCGAGCAGCTGCACATCGCTCAGCCCGTTCTTTCCCGGCAGATCCGTGCCCTGGAGGGCGAGCTGCGGGTGCAGCTGTTCGATCGGGATCATCGCTCCACCGAACTGACCGCGGCCGGACGGCAGTTGCTCGACGACGCGGTGGGGCTGCTGGCAGCCGCCGAGGCCACCTGTCGGCGGGTGCGTCAGGCGGCGGACAGCCGACCGCGCTTCGCCATCGGGTTCATGCCCGGGATCACCGTCACCGCCACGGTCCGTGCGCTGACCTCCCGCCACCCCGAATTGGTGGTCAACGTGGTCCGCACCTCCTGGGACGACCAGATCCAGGTCGTGCACGACGGTCGGGTCGACGTGAGCATCATCCGCCTGCCTGTCGACCGGCGCGGCCTGACCCTGCGACCGCTGTTCAGCGAGCCCCGCGTGGCCGTCCTGCCCTCCGGTCACCGACTGGCCGGCAAGTCCTCTGTCGGCATCGACGACTTGGCGGACGAACCGCTTCTGCAGCATCCGGACGCGGTCCCCGAATGGCGTGACCTGCCCGGTCGGCCCTCGGACGAGTCAGCGCAGCAGCCCCCCGACTTCCACAGCGTCGAGGAAAAGCTTGAACACGTCGCGGCGGGAGAGGGCGTCATCGTCCTGCCGCAATCGACCACCACCTACTACACACGTCCCGACATCGCGTACGTACCCATCGAGGACATCGGCCCGAATCAGGTCTGCCTCGCCTGGAGCAGCGCCCGCCGCTCCCCCCTCATCGACGAAGTCGCGGACCTCGCGGAGGCGCAGTACGCCCTGCACGCCACCATCACCGACCAGCCTTAGCCGCCTTGCCGGCGAACGCCTCCTTCCGGATGAGGTCGAAGAAGGTCGGCGTCCCCTGCGTCGTGCGCACGTCGACATAGGCGTGCACATTCGGACCCTCCGTCGCCTGCCGCAGCAACTCGTGGGCGAGGTCGGCCCGTGCGGTGTACCGGCCCGCCAGGCGCGACATACCGATCTCGTAGTCGCTCACCGCCGCCGCGTCGAACAAGCCGCCCGGGCGGACGACCGTCCAGTCGAGGTCGGTCGAGCAGACGATCTCCTCCATGCGCCGCATGTCCTCGTACACGGTGCGGCCCATGAACCGCACGACAGCCGGCTCGAGCACCTTCCGGAACAGCAGCCGCTCGCCCGGCGCCGGTGTCCCGAAGAGAACCGTGGAGGTCACGGTGACGAGACGTCGTACGCCGTGCTTGGTCATGGCCTGCGTGACGTGCGTGATGCCGGTGGAGTAGACGCTGACCGGATCACGGCTGTAGGGGACGCCGAGCGCCGAGATCACGGCGTCCTGACCGGCCACCGCGCGTTCGACCGCGTCAGGGTCGTACACGTCCGCCCCGACCACCCGCACACGCGACCCCCTCACCGGAAAGCTCTCGGGCTGCCGCGTGACGGCGGCGACCGCGTGGCCTGCCACGCTCGCCTGCTCGACGACCAGGCGCCCGGTCGGTCCGTTCGCCCCGAAGACGACGATGTTCATGGGGTCTCTCCCTCTGAGTCCGACGGTTTCTGCGGACAAGAGGGCGGGGCGGCCGGAAGTGTGACACCACGGAGAGCCTCTGAGACGCGGCCCACATTCTCCGGACGTCTGCGACCGCGCCCGGACACGAGTCCAGGGTCGGTGCGTTCCTCGGGGAACGACGCCCGCGGCTCACGCTTTCAGGGCGGGGCGGCTCCCGCCCGCACGCCCGGAGAAGCGTACGCGGGGCACCCCTGTCAGCCGCTCAGAATCCCCGGCAGCGCCAGCGCCCCCAGCAGCGTCGCGCCCGCCAGCATCCACGCCACGTAGTCGCCGATGTGGCCGGACTGCAGGCGCCGCAGCGGACCCGTCCAGGGCTGCTCCCCCAGCAGCCTCGGACGGGTCACGGCGAGTGCGGCCAGGCCGAGGGCCAAGGCCGTGGAGGCGAGGCCGAGGACCACCCCGGAGAGGGTCCAGTGGGGCGAGGTGACCGCCCCGCCGGATCCTGCCTCGCTCACGGCGTGTCCCACCACTTCGGCGAAGCCGGGCGCCACGCCGACGGCGAGGGACGAGGCCAGCAGCAGCGCGGGGACCGCGGTCATCGTGTCCGGTACGCGCTTCAGCCGGTGCCGGGTCTCCGGTTCCTCGCCGGTGCCCGTGGTCTCGTACGACAACTCGTCCTTCGGCTTGGGGCCGAGGCCGAAGAACACGTGCGCGGTGACGCGCAGCACCGCGGCCGCGGTCACCGCCGACACGACGACGAACAGCACGGTGAGCGGTTCGCCGACCGCTTCCTCCGTGACGGCCTTGCCGAGCCCGGTGCCGAAAGGCGGCAGCCCGGCCAGGCCCAGCGCCCCGACGACGTACATCACAGCGACCCCGCGCAGCGGGCGGGCGCGCCCGTGCAGCGCGTGTTCGTCCACGCTGCCGTATCGGTCGAGCAGGATGCCGGTGCAGGCGAACAGGGCGGCCTTCACCCCGGCGTGCCCCAGGATGTACAGCGCGACGCCGTCGTCCGCCTCGGGCGTGAGCCATCCGATGCCGACCACGAAGAGCCCCATGTGGGCGACCGTCGAATACGCCAGCAGCCGTTTCACATGCCGCTGGTACCAGCACATGACTGCGCCCAACACGCTCGTCAGCACGCCGAGGACGACCAGGGCGCGCTCCACATCGGCCGCCGGGATCCCGCCGGGCCCGGCGAAGACCGTCCCGTACACCCGCCAGACGCCGTACACACCGAGTTCGACCATCACCCCGGACAGCAGCATGCACACCGGTGTCGGCGCGACCGCGTGCGCGTCGGGCAGCCAGAAGTGGAAGGGCACGGCGGCGGCCTTGACCAGCAGGGCGGTCAGGACGAGCACGAAGGCCGCAAGGGTGAGGGCGTCGGGCCCGCCGTGCTGGTCGAGGCCCCGGCCGATCTTCACCATGGCGAGTTCGCCGGTGCGCGCGTACAGCAGCCCGATGCCCAGCAACATGGCGTACGCGCCGAGGGAGTTGACCACCCCGAAGGTCAGCGCGCCCTGCACGGCCTTCGCCTCCTCGACGCGATGGCCGGTCAGCGCGTACGCCACGACGCTCATCAACTCGAAGAACACGAAGGCGTTGAAGAGGTCGCCCGCGATCGCGAAGCCGCACATGCCGCCCTGGAAGAGCAGCATCAGGGCGGGGAACGAACCCGCGTGGCGGCGTGGCGGTTCCTCGAAGTAGTGCCAGGAGTACGCCAGTGCCGCCAGGGTCAGCAGCGACGCGAGCGCCGCCATACCGAGCCCCGGCCCGTCCCCCACGAGGACGATCCCGACGCTCTCGCGCTCCTTGGGCTGCCAGCCGCCCACCCACTCGACCAGTGGCGGCGAGGAGTTGAGCAGCAGGACGAGGGCGAGTCCCGCCGTGCCCGCGGAGACGAGGCACCCCACTGCCTCGGCGACGGCCCGCGGCAGCCCGCGGCCGCTCGCGACGAGCAGTCCGGCCCCGAGCAGCGGAAGCGCGACGACCAGCGGCAGCAGGTGGTCCATCAGCCGCGCAGCTCCGAGAGTTCGTCGGGGTCGACGGTGCCGTGCCGTTTGGAGATCTGCATGACGAGGGCGAGCAGCAGCGCGGTGACGGTGGCGCCGACGACCACGTCGGTGAGGGCGAGGGCCTGCACGACCTGGTCCACCACGGGCCGTGAGCCGGGCTTGACGTCGGAGAAGACGGGCGCGGTGGCGCCGTCGCGGTAGCCGACGGCCAGCAGCAGGACGTACGTGGCGGACTGGCAGACCGCGAGGCAGCCCACGGCGTGGATGAGGTTGCGGCTGGTGGCGATGCCGTAGCAGCCGACGAGGAAGATCCACACGGCGACGAGATACGGCAGTACGGACATCACTTCCCGCCCTCCTGTTCGATCTCCACGGCCTGGTCCAGGAAGCGGGCGAGCAGTACGACGACCGCGCAGGCGACCTCCATGCCGATGGCCGCGTTCAGCAGGGGGACGGTCCCGCCGGACGACAGGGTGTTGAACGTGCCGTACGGGAGCAGGGTGTTGGCGAGGAACGCCGCGCCGCCGATGAGCCCCGCGAGACCCGTGACGAGATAGGCGGACGCGGCGAGCGCGTCACCGGCCTCGTACAGGCCGACCGGCCGGATCCGTTCCAGAGCGCGGTAGTCGGCGCCGAGGTACAGCAGGTGCAGGGCCGTCGCGGCGACCACGCCGCCCTGGAAGCCGCCGCCCGGGCTGAGTTGTCCGTGGGCGATGACGTACAGGCCGGTGAGCAGGGCGACGGGCAGGACGATCAGCGCGTAGCGGCGCACGGGGAGTGCCACGTAGGCGGGTTCCGGTTTCGCGCGCCGCTCGTCGCGGGTCTGGCGCAGCAGCACGACCGTGCCGAGGACGGAGGCGAAGAGGATGCTCATCTCGCCGAGCGTGTCGAAGGCGCGCTGGTCGAAGTTGACGGACGCGATGGTGTTGGCGGTGCGGCGGGACAGCGACGCGTGGACCGCCCGGTCTCCGTACGGGTGTGACGCGCCGCCGAAGCCGGGCAGCCGCAGGCAGGCGGCGACGAGCAGCGTCGCGAGGCCCGCGCCGCCCACGGCCAGGATCCACAGCCGTACACGCCGCGTCACGGGGCCTTGTCCTTCTTCCGCCCGCGTCGCCGGACCTTGCGGACCGACAGCAGCAATAGGAGCGGGGTCAGGGCGGAGCCCACGGCCAGCTGGGAGAGACCCACGTCGGGGGCTTGCAGCACGGTGAACAGGACGGCCAGCGTCGTGCCGAGGACCGCGAGGACGAGGGCCTGGCGCTCAGGATCGCGCACCGCGACGGCCACGGTGGCGCAGGCGGCCACCAAGAGCAGCGCGACGACGATGAGCGGGTCATCCATGGCGGCTCCTCGCGAATCCGCCGGCCAGCGCCCGTGACGCGATGAGGTTCCCGCCGATCAGCAGGGCGCCGGTGACCAGGAGCTTCACCATCGCCCGGCCGGGTCCGCCGACCGCGCACAGGACGAGCACGACGACGGCACCGAACCCGGCGACCGCGTAGGTGAGCCACGGGGATTTCGGCGGGTCCTTCTCCAGGTCGTCGGCGAGCAGCCGGGCGAAGACGAGGGTGCCGACCGGGCCGAGGAGCGCGAGGACCAGGGCGAGATCGAGGTACGACGGCCGGTCGTAGCCCTGAGCGAGGAGCAGCAGGCTGGGGCAGGCCAGCGACGTGGACAGGTTCTGCGCGACGACCCGGCGCCGCAGCGGCCCGGTGGCGACGCCCCACACCGTGGCGCCGACTCCCCCGCCGAGCGCGGCCGTCGCCGCGACGGTCCAGCCGTTCACCGCCCGCTCACCGCCCGCCGCGCACCGCCCGCCGCGACGGCGCCGACCAGCGCGGCTGCTGCCCCCACGACGAGTTCCAGCGTGTCCACCGTGCTGATGAGAACCAGCCACAGCACCACGAGGGCGGCCCACCACGCGAGGACTTCGAGCGCGCCCCTGAGCGCCGCACGCTGGTTCATACGCCACCTCCGGGACCCCTCGATCGCCGCTTTGCCCAGAAATATCCGCTGCGCCATCCAAGCATCGCCGCGCCTTGGCGAGGCGGCGGCGCGCGAAGGGGCCGGTTCCCGGAGTGCCCTGCAGACGCGGAGGGAAACCGGTCACGGGGCAGCGGGACGTCCGGGCAGTGCCCACCGTTCACGCGATCTGCTTCGGCGAGCGTGATCGGGCGGGAACTGGTGTGCTGGTACAGGGGGGCCGTCGTTCCCGTCCTCGTTCCCGTTCCCGTTCCCGGAGAGATCCCGATGAGCACTTACCGAGCCGCGCAGGTGGCCGCCGCCGGCAGTCCGTTCGAGATGGTCCAGCGCGAGGTACAGCGGCCGGGCCCCCGTCACGTACGAGTCGCGGTGGACGCGTGCGGCATCTGCCACAGCGACTCCGTCTTCGTCGACGCCCAGGTTCCGGGCGTACGGTTCCCGCTGGTTCCAGGGCATGAGATCGCCGGGCACATCGAGGAGCTCGGCGAGGACATGCAGGACTGGGGCTGGCAGGTGGGCGACCGGGTGGCGGTCGGCTGGTTCGGCGGCAGCTGCGGCCACTGCACGCCATGTCGGCAGGGCGACTTCGTCGTGTGCCAGAACCTGAAGGTCCCCGGCTGGGCGTACGACGGCGGTTTCGCCGAGTCCGTGATCGCGCCCGCCGACGCCCTCGCCCGGATCCCCGACGCGCTGGCGGCGCCTGATGCGGCACCTCTGGCCTGCGCGGGGGTGACCACCTTCAACGGGCTGCGGCGCAGCTCCGCCCGGCCGGGCGATCTGGTCGCCATTCTCGGCATCGGCGGTCTGGGCCACCTCGGGGTGAAGTACGCGGCCGCGATGGGCTTCGAGACCGTGGCCATCGCCCGTGGGGCCGACAAGGCCGACTTCGCCAAGCAGCTCGGCGCGCACCACTACATCGACAGCACGGCGGGCACGAGCGTCGCGGACGCGTTGCAGTCCCTCGGCGGCGCCAAGGTCGTCCTGGCCACGGCCGCCAACTCCGACGCCATCACGGCGACCGTGGACGGGCTGTCCCACCGGGGCGAGCTGGTGGCCATCGGCGTGGACGCGGAGCCGTTGGGTATCAGTCCGATCCAGCTGCTCATGAGCGGCAGGGTCGTCCGCGGGCACCCGTCCGGCACCGCGCAGGACGTGCAGGACACCATGGCGTTCAGCGCCCTGCACGGGATCCGGCCGATGATCGAGACCGTGCCGCTGGACCAGGCCGATGAGGCGTACCGGAAGATGATGTCCGGCGCCGCCCGCTTCCGCATGGTGCTCACCACCGGCTGACCCGACAGCCGCCGCCCCGGTCCACCACGTCCCACCACCGCGATCCCGAATCAACGCCCCCACCGGCCGTGCCGCTCGGCATCGAAGCCTCCATCGGGGGTAATCACCCTTATCCAGAGGGCAGTTGAAACCGGGAGGATCGCATGGTCCGTACGGCGTTACGCACGCGTGCCGCGAAATCCGGGCGTCGGACGTCGGCGTCCCCGCGGGAGTCGAGGGCACTGCCCCTCCCCGTACGGCTGTTGGCCATGCTGATCGCCTTCGCGGCCATGGTGGCCTTCGCCGCCGCGCTGGCCCGGCTGACGCTGGAGCCGTCCCCGGCGTCACAGGCGCTGGTCCACAGCAATTTCCACCCGGGTCGGTCACTGCACGCCTACCTCTCCCAGCCGGAGCTGCGCGACGCCGTCAAGCAGATCGGCGGGAACCTGCTGCTCGGGGTGCCCTTCGGGGTGCTGCTGCCCGTGCTGGCCCCAAGGGCCCGGGGAATCCTGCGCGTTCTCGCGCTCACCGCCGCGGTCATGCTGCTCGTCGAGCTGGTCCAGGGCGCGCTCATCACCGGGCGCGCCTTCGACATCGACGACGTCATCCTCAACACGGCCGGGGCCCTGGTGGGTTATCTGCTGCTCGGGCGCCGGCTCGGCCGGGCGATACACCCGCGCGACCGTCGTCGCACCCGCCGCACCCGCCGCACCCGCCGCGGCGACGCGAAGGCCTGACGCACGTCGTCGCCGTCCCTCGCACGCGTTCTCGACGAACTCGCCCCAGCACACTGCAGAGTTGGTCCGTACCAAACTCTTGACACCCCCTTACCTCACTTCTTAAATCAAGAGGCGAAGCATGCACCCCCCACCTCAGTCGGCCCACCCGTCCCCAGGGTCGCCGTACGGAAGGGAGAGTCATGGACTCCCCACGCCTGCTCCGAAGATGTCTCTTCGCCGCGCTGTCCGCCGTGCTCGTGGCGTCCGCCGCCGTCGCTCCCGTCCACGCGGGCCCCGCACCGGCCGCGGCTGCCGCGGCCGTGACGTTCCAGGACAACTTCGACGGCGCCGCCGGGTCGGCCGTCGACTCGTCCAAGTGGCAGATCGAGACCGGCGACAACGTCAACAACCACGAGCGGCAGTACTACACGTCCGGCAGCAAGAACGCGGCCCTGGACGGCCAGGGCCATCTGGTGATCACCGCCCGCAAGGAGAACCCGGCCAACTACCAGTGCTGGTACGGCACTTGCCAGTACACCTCGGCCCGGCTGAACACCTCCGGGAAGTTCACCACGACGTACGGCCATGTCGAGGCCCGGATGAAGATTCCGCGCGGGCAGGGCATGTGGCCCGCGTTCTGGATGCTCGGCAACGACATCGGGCAGGTCGGCTGGCCGAACTCCGGTGAGATCGACGTCATGGAGAACGTCGGCTACGAGCCGTCGACCGTTCACGGCACGATCCACGGTCCCGGGTACTCCGGCTCGGGCGGCATCGGTGCCGCGTACTCCCTGCCGAACGGCCAGGCCTTCGCGGACGCCTTCCACACCTTCGCGGTGGACTGGGCTCCCGACGCGATCACCTGGTCGGTGGACGGCACGGTCTACCAGCGGCGCACGCCCGCCGATCTGGGCGGCAACACATGGGTGTTCAACAAGCCGTTCTTCCTGATCCTCAACCTCGCGGTCGGCGGCTACTGGCCGGGCGACCCCGACAGTTCCACCTCCTTCCCGCAGCAACTCGTCGTGGACTCGGTGACGGTGACGACGAGCGACGGCTCGGGCGGCACCGGCGCCCCGATCAAGGGCCTCGCGGGCAAGTGCGTGGACGTGGCCGGGGCGAACTCCGCGAACGGCACCCCCGTACAGCTCTACGACTGCAACGGCACCGCCGCCCAGAACTGGACGGTGTCCTCGGACGGCACCATCCGAGCACTGGGCAAGTGCCTGGACGTCACCGGCAACGGCACGGCGGACGGCTCGACCGTCCAACTGTGGGACTGCACGGGCGGACCCAACCAGAAGTGGGCCGTCAGCTCGGCCCACGACATCGTGAACCCCCAGGCCAACAAGTGCCTGGACGTCACGGGCAACAACTCGGCCAACGGCACACGGCTGCAGATCTGGACGTGCACCGGCGCAGCCAACCAGAAGTGGACCGTGGGCTGAAAAGACCGCTCGGGCGGGCGAGCGGAGGGTCCGGCGGGGTTGCCCCGGCCGGACCCTCCGTGCTGATCGGTCGACAGGCCGACGGCGCGCCGGCCGCAGTAGCCGGGACGGCGCCCAGGAGGGTGGTGGCGGCCAGGGCGCGGGCGGCTGCGGGCACGACGAAGCCACGGAACATGACGACTCCCGGTGGGAAAGGGGACGCCGGGGGCGGTCGTGATCACTCGGCGAGATCACCGTGCCCTGGCGGGAGCGGGCGCATGCGCGGTTCCCGCCGATTGATGATCTTTGCCGGGGTGCGGGGCTCACGTCCCCGCGCGGCTCACACCGGCGCGTAACCCGCAGGTCCGCGCGCTCCCCGAGCCACGGCTGGATGCCGAGCCACCTCTGGAGGCTCGCGTGGCACGGCCGTGCGCTGTCACGTCACGGCCGGATGTCCTGGGCCCCTGCCCGGCGCTCCCCGGCCTGTCCGGGCCCTGCCCGGTGTCAGTGTCGGTGCGGCGTCCAGGTGAGCTTGTCGCCGCCCACCCAGCGGACGACCTCCGGGTCGTCGAGGTCGTGGACGGTGATGCCGTAGGCCGCGGCGGTCTCCAGGACATCGGTGATGGCCTTGGCCTCACCGACCACTTCGCCGTCGATCTCCATGATCCGGAACGGCGGCGTACCCGGCTGCACCCCGAGCACCATGATCCGTGGGTGGGAGATGTGGGGGCTCGCGATTTCGGTCATAAATAGAGCGTAGAGCGGTTACCCCGGGTCGCCCGTGGAGCGGTTCCGGCACCCCCGCCCCAGCGGCCCCACGTGCGGCCGGAGGGCCGGAATCGGTCTGTTCGCCCAGCCGGGTGAGCGGCCGGGGGGCGCCCCGGCCGCAGGGCCCGCGGTCCCTCCGCCGTGCGCGCCCACGAGGCCTGGGCAACGCTGGAGTCAGCCGGAGCGAGGAGGCGCCGATGGACCCCGTCGAGGCCCTGGACCGGATCGCGTTCCTGCTGGAGCGGGCCCAGGCCCCCACGTATCGCGTACGTGCCTTCCGCACCGCCGAGGCCGTACTGGCCGCGCTGCCCGTCGGCGAGATGGCGGAGCGCGCCGCCGGCGGGTCACTGGAGTCGCTCAAGGGCATCGGACCGAAGACGGCGCAGGTCGTGCGCGAGGCGCTGGCCGGTGGGGTGCCCGGGTATCTGGAGAAGCTGGAGCGCGAGAACACGGCGCCGCTCGTCCGTGGAGGCGAGCGGCTGCGGGCGCTGCTGCGGGGCGACTGCCATGTGCACTCCGACTGGTCGGACGGCGGCAGCCCGATCCAGGACATGGGCCGCACCGCGGCGCGGCTCGGCCACGAGTGGGCGGTGCTCACGGACCACTCGCCGCGGCTGACCGTGGCGCGCGGGCTCTCCCCCGAGCGCCTGCGCGAGCAACTGGCCGTGGTGGCGGAACTCAACGAGCAGTGGGCGCCCTTCCGCCTGCTCACCGGCATCGAGTGCGACATCCTCGACGACGGATCGCTCGACCAGGAGCCGGAGTTGCTGGACCGGCTGGACGTCGTCGTCGTGTCCGTGCACTCCAAGCTGCGCATGGACGCGAGGCCGATGACGCGCCGCATGATCGCCGCCGTACGCAATCCGCTGGCCGACGTCCTCGGGCACTGCACCGGTCGCCTGGTCGGCGAGCGCGGCCGGCCCGAGTCGGAGTTCGACGCGGACGCCGTCTTCGCGGCCTGCGCGGAGTCCGGCACGGCCGTGGAGATCAACAGCCGTCCCGAGCGCCTCGACCCGCCGCGCCGGCTGCTGCGCCGGGCGGTCGACGCGGGCGTGCTCTTCTCCGTCGACACCGACGCGCACGCCCCCGGCCAGCTCGACTGGCAGATCCACGGCTGCGCCCGGGCCGAGGAGTGCGGGGTGCCCGCCGAGCGCGTGATCACCGCATGGACCGCGGAGGAGCTCCTGACCTGGGCCGCGGACCGGGAGACTCCGGCACGTGTGACAACCCCCTGACGTGGTCCCGCCGGATCTGATTTATTCGGCCCAGGACAACCGGTGGGTACGTGGAGAGGGGAAGCCGTGAGTGAGGGCCAGCGCCCGGTGGACAGTTCGTCGAGGGTCAATACCGGCGTGGCGCACAACGCCCGGGTCTGGAACTACTGGATCGGCGGCAAGGACAACTACCAGGTCGACCAGGCCGTGGGTGACCAGGTCGCGGCGATGTTTCCGGTGATCCGGGACGTGGCCCGCGCCGACCGCGACTTCCTGGGCCGCGCGGTCCGGTATCTGGCCGCCGACTGCGGGGTGCGGCAGTTCCTGGACATCGGCACCGGTCTGCCGACCTTGGACAACACCCATGAGATCGCCCAGCGGATCGCGCCCGAGTCGAGGATCGTCTACGTCGACAACGACCCCATCGTGCTCGTCCACGCCCGCAGCCTGCTGACCAGCACACCAGAGGGAACGACCGACTACATCGACGCCGATGTCCACCACCCGGCCGGCATCGTCGAGGGTGCCACCGCCACCCTCGACCTCGGCCAACCCGTCGCGGTCATGATGCTGGGCATCCTCAACTTCGTTCTCGACACCGGGCAGGCGCACGACATCGTGCGCCGGATCATGGCCGCCGTGCCCTCCGGCAGCTATCTCGCTCTCACCCACCCCACCACCGACCCCGACCTCGGCGGCGAGGGCAACATCGAGGCCATGAAGTTCTGGAACGAGAACGCCACCCCGCCGATCACCGCCCGCAGCCGCGCGGAGATCACGGCCTTCTTCGACGGCCTGGAGCCGGTCGCGCCGGGGATCGTCTCGTGCTCGCGATGGCGTGCCGAGCCCGGCTCCCCCGCCGCCGTTCCGCAGTTCGGCGCGGTGGCCAGGAAACCCTGACCGACGGGGTCTGTCGGGGGCGCGGAGTCCCGGCGTCGCCCTGTCCCTGCGAGGCCGTGACGCACATCACCACGGAAGCCGCCGCACCCAAGGAACACTCCCCGGTAGTTACCCGTTGAACGATCCGTGGGTGCGGATGGGACAGTGTCCCCGGGCCTCACCTTTTGCCCACAGGGACGATCGTTCGGCTGAAGCCCTGTGGAGCCTTTCGCCGAGAGGCGACCGCCATCCGTGCCCACCACAGACGGCCCCGACCGAGATTCCCCCGTCACGGTCGGGGCCTTTCCCTTGCCCTCAGGCCGCTCACCGGGTCTGCCGCCGAAGTGCCGGTCACCGGGACGGCGGCGTCCGCTTGACTTCGAGTCCGCTCCAATTCGTAGCGTGCGACGCATGACCACTGCACAGCACAAGATCGGCTCGGGCTTCGGTGCCCGGAGCACCGCCGACGACGTCCTTCAGGGAATCGACCTCTCCGGAAAGCTCGCGATCGTCACGGGCGGCTACTCGGGCCTCGGCCTGGAGACCACGCGCTCGCTCGCCAAGGCGGGCGCCCGAGTCGTCGTCCCCGCACGGCGCCCGGCCGTTGCCCGGGAGGCGCTGGACGGCATCCAGGGGGTCGAGACCGACGAGCTCGACCTCGGCGACCTGGAGAGCGTGCGTGCCTTCGCCGAGCGGTTCCTCGCCTCGGGCCGTGTCGTCGACTTCGTGATCAACAACGCCGGGATCATGGCGTGCCCGGAGACGCGGGTCGGGCCCGGCTGGGAGGCCCAGTTCGCGACCAACCACCTCGGGCACTACGCGCTCGTCAACCGGCTCTGGCCCGCGATCGAGCCGGGCGGAGCTCGGGTCGTGTCCGTGTCGTCCACCGGTCACCACGCCTCCGGCATCCGCTGGGACGACGTGCACTGGCGGCACGGCTACGACAAGTGGGAGGCGTACGGGCAGGCGAAGACCGCGAACGTGCTGTTCGCCGTGCACCTCGACAAGCTCGGCCGCGAGTCCGGCGTACGGGCCTTCTCGCTCCACCCCGGCGGCATCCTCACTCCGCTGCAGCGGCACCTCCCCAAGGAGGAGATGGTCGAGCGCGGCTGGATCGACGAGAACGGCAACCTGCTGCACCCCGAGATCTTCAAGACACCCGAGCAGGGCGCGGCCACCCAGGTGTGGGCCGCGACCTCGCCGCAGCTGGCCGGCATGGGCGGGGTGTACTGCGAGGACTGCGACATCGCCGAGCCCGCTCCCGAGGACGAAGAGATGCGGTTCGGCGTAAAGGACTACGCGGTCGACCCGGAGCAGGCCGCGCGTCTGTGGGAGCTGTCGGCGGAGCTGACCGGGGTGAACGCGTTCGCGTGACCTTCGCGGGACGCCAGGCCTGACCTTCACGGGAACTCAGGCCTGGCGTTCACGGGAACTCAGGCCTGGCGTTCACACGACCTCAGGCCTGGCGTTCGCGGGGCCTCAGGCGCGGGCCATGAACTCGCGCAGATCCGCGGTGAGTTGCTCGGCATGCGTGGCGAACAGGCCGTGACCGGCGTTCTCGTAGACCTTGAGCGTGCTGTCGGGCAGCAGCTCCGCCGCCCGACGGCCGGTCAGGTCCAAGGGCGCCGACGCGTCGTGCGTGCCGTGGACGACGAGGACCGGCAGGTCGAGCTTGGCCAGCTCGGGGGCGACGTTCAGGGTGACCACGAGGTCGCCCAGGGCTGCCCCGGCCCGTGCGGT
Source organism: Streptomyces sp. R41 (assembly GCF_041053055.1). NCBI lineage: Bacteria > Bacillati > Actinomycetota > Actinomycetes > Kitasatosporales > Streptomycetaceae > Streptomyces > Streptomyces sp. R41. The sequence goes on along the minus strand of NZ_CP163443.1, from coordinate 9,929,144 downwards.
CGCTCCGTGGCAGCGGTTGACCATGGACTGCACATACGCCTCGGAGAGGTCGTTCCCGGGGAGGTCGAGGGCGAAGAACGCGCGGGCGCCGTCCGCGAAGAACGCGGCCCGGTCGCGGCGGAACGTCTCGTTGCCGGCCTCGATGAGCGCCGGGTCGACGCCTGCGGGGTGGTCCGCGGACCGCGCGGGCCCCGGCACCATGCCCGCGACCAGCGCCACCCCGGCCACCCGCTCGACACCGTGCCGGGTCAGGCAGCGCACGACTTCGGCGGTGCCCAGGGAGTGCCCGACCAGCGTCACCTCGCGCAGGTCGAGGTGCCGGAGCAGCCCGTCCAGATCGTCGGCGAGGCTGTCGAGGTCGAACCCGCCCCACACGTCGTCGGACCGGCCGTGCCCGCGCCGGTCGAGCCCGACACACCGGTACCCGGCCTCGGCGAGCGGCAGCATCTGGAACTCCCACATCTCCGTGCCGAAGTAGGAGCTGTTGACGAACACGACCACCTGTCCGGCAGCGGGACCGTAGTCGACGAAGTGCAGCCGGGCGCCATCGACGGGGCTCTCGAAGTACGGCATGGGAAACCTCCCGGAATCCGGTGACGGGCGTGTCGATCGGGTACGCCCTTCATGGTTCCGGGAGGCCGTAGCCGCGTCGATTACCTCACAGGTCATGCACCTCCCGCTCCGGCACCCTGCTGCCTGTGTTCCACCCGCTCACGCTGGGGAACCACCGTGTACTTCGGGTCCTCGGCCGAGGCGATCCCGGCGGCGAAGACGCCGAAGCGGGTGCAGGCGGAGCCCGTGAGCAGGGCGAGGCCGGACAGGGCCGCGGCGGTACGGCACCGGCCGCCGAGGAGGGCCCCGCCGAGGGCGCCCGCCACGGTGAGCGCCCGGGCGGCGCGCATCAGCGTGCCCGCCCTGCCCTCCCGGTAGGTCTCCGCAACGAGCCCGAGGCGCCGTTCCGCGGCCTCGGTGACCGCGGTCTCGGCGAGCGCGGCCAGAGCGCCGGCCCAGCGGGCGGGGGCGTTCTCGGAGGTCGGGCCGACCACCAGGGCCATCCCCGCGGCGGCGGCCGTCGCGGACGCGGCGAAGAGGTGGGGCAGTTCACGGTGGGCGCCGTGCCACGCGGGCACCGCCGTGTCCGCCGCCAGCACTCCGGTGTAGGCCGCGACGGCCGGTCCGAGGAGCGCGGCGGCGCCGGTCGCGGTGGCCCCGACGCGCGGCAGCCGGCCCGTCACCGCGGTGGCCGCGGCCGCGCCCGCCGCGGGCCCGTACAGGGACAGCAGCCAGGATCCGACGCTCATCGGCGAGGTGGGCTTGAAGACCCGCAGCATGTTCGCGAAGCGGTCCGGCCGTCCCAGGTCGTTGATGAGCGCGGCGGCGGAGAGCGAGACGGCCGCGAGCGAGGACACCTTCATCGCGGTCGCGGTGGTCGTACGACCGCTCACGTGGGCGCCCGCCGCGAGCACCGACCCCGCGCCCGCGAGCCCTCCGAGGAAGAAGTATCCGGCGATGTCCCGGGCGGCCCAGGCGGGCGCCTTGATGACGGGCCGGCCGTAGTACGACTCGAACTCGGTCCGCGGGACCATGAGTTGTTCTCCGCGACGTCCGCGACCCCGCCCGCGTCGCCGGGGCTCCTGCGGGCTCGCGCTCCTGGAGCTGGTCATCGGCGCCCCTTCCCGGCCAGGACGAACGACAGCGCCACACCGCCCAGCAGGGACAGGGCGGCCGCGCCAGCGTGCTTCCACATGGTGGGCAGGTCACGGGTGGTGACGACGGGATCCGGGGGCAGCCCGTACACCTCCGGCTTGTCGAGGAGCAGGAAGAAGGCGCCGTCGCCGCCCACCCCGTCCTCGGGGTCGTGCCCGTAGAGGTGGGCCTCGGTGACTCCGGCCTCGTGGAGCTGGTCGACGCGGAGCGCGGCCCGTTCGCGCAGCTCGTCCAGCGGGCCGAACTGGATGGACTCCGTCGGGCACGCCTTGGCGCAGGCCGGTTCCTGGCCGACACCGAGCCGGTCGTAGCACATGGTGCACTTGAACGCCCGTCCGTCGGCGGGGCGTTGCTCGATGACGCCGTACGGGCAGGCGGGTACGCAGTAGCCGCAGCCGTTGCAGATGTCCTCCTGGACGACGACGGTGCCGAATTCGGTGCGGAACAACGAACCGGTGGGGCACACGTCCAGGCAGGCGGCGTGCGTGCAGTGCTTGCACACGTCGGAGGACATCAGCCAGCGCATGCCGCCGTCCACCCCGGAAGCCCCCTCCGCCAGCGGGAGTTGGGTACGTCCCTCCGGTCTCGGCTGCTCGATGAACGCCACGTGCCGCCAGGTGGACGCGCCGAGCGCCTCCGTGTTGTCGTACGACATGCCCGTGAGCGAGAGGCCGTCCTCCGGGATCGCGTTCCACTCCTTGCAGGCCACCTCGCACGCCTTGCAGCCGATGCACACGGACGTGTCGGTGAAGAAGCCGACCCGTTCCTCGCTCATGTGCGGGCCTCCGTTCCGGTGGTTTCGGTGATGCCGGCGCGGCGGCGGTACTCGGCCACCAGGCGCGGCAGATCGGGCCCGCGCGGCCGACGGCCGGGGCGAATGTCGGCGGTCAGCGCCTTGTCCTCCTGGATGTGGGCGTCGGGGTCGAGCGCGATGGCGACCAGTTCGTTGACCGCGTCGCCGGTGGACACGCCGTTGGGGCCCCAGTGGAAGGGCAGGCCGATCTGGTGGACGGTGCGGCCGTGCACCGTCAGGGGCCGGATCCGCTCGGTCACCATGACGCGCGCCTCGATGGCGTTGCGGGCGGTGATGACGGTCGCCCAGCCGCCGTGCTCCAGCCCTCGCTCGGCGGCCAGTTGCGGGGACACCTCGCAGAAGAACTCCGGTTGCAGCTCGGACAGATAGGGCGACCAGCGGCTCATCCCACCCGCGGTGAAGTGCTCGGTGAGGCGGTGCGTCGTCACGACGTACGGAAAGACCTCCGCGCCCGGTTCGTCGCCGCTGGGGTGATAGCGGTTGCCCTCGCGCGGCAGCAGTTCGCGAACCGGAGAGCGCGGCGTCGAGGGGTGCAGCGCGTTGGTGAACGGCGAGTCCTGCGGCTCGTAGTGGGTGGGCATCGGGCCGTCCTCCAGGCCCGCGGGCGCGTACAGCCAGCCCTTGCCGTCGGCCTGCATGATGAACGGGTCGTCGCCGCGCAACGCGTCGGGTCCCTTCGCGTCCTCGTCCGGTACGAAGTCGGGGGCGCGGTCGGGTACGAAGTCGGGGATGTCGTGGCCGGTCCACTTCCCGGCGTCCTGGTCCCACCAGACGTACGCCTTGCGTTCGCTCCACGGCGTGCCGTCGGGGGCGGCGGAGGCTCGGTTGTAGAGGATGCGCCGGTTGGCGGGCCAGGCCCAGGCCCATTCCGCGGCCACCCAGTCCTGTTCGGACCCGGGCTTCTTGCGGGCCGCCTGGTTGACGCCGTCGGCGTACACCCCGCAGTAGATCCAGCAGCCGCAGCGCGTCGAACCGTCGTCCTTCAGCTCGGTGTAGGCGCTCAGCGGACTCCCGTCCGGGCCATGGCCGTTGATCTCGGCGAGCACGGCGTCGGCGACGGGCTCCTGCAGCGGTCCGCTCACCGGATATTTCCAGGTCAGGTCGAGGATCGGCCGGTCCATCGGGTCCGTCGAACCGGCCAGCTTCTCCTTGATGCGGCGGCCGAGGTGGTACATGAACCACAGGTCGCTGCGCGCGTCGCCCTCGGGCTCGACGGCCGCGTAGTGCCACTGCACCCAGCGGTTGGTGTTGGTGAAGGAGCCGGACTTCTCGGTGTGGGCGGCGGCCGGGAAGAAGAAGACCTCCGTGCCGATGTCCTGCGTGCGCAGCTCGCCGCTCTCGATCTCGGGACCGTCCTGCCACCAGGTCGCGGACTCGATGAGTGAGAAGTCGCGCACGACCAGCCAGTCGAGGTTGGCCATGCCGAGGCGCTGCAGGCGTGTGTTCGCGGACCCGACAGCCGGGTTCTCGCCCATCAGGAAGTAGCCCTTGCAGACGCCGTCGAGCTGGGCCATGACCGTCTCGTACGTGGAGTGGGAGCCGGTCAGGCGCGGGAGGTGGTCGAAGCAGAAGTCGTTGTCGGGGGTGGCCGCGTCGCCGTAGTAGGCCTTCAGCAGGCTGACGAAGTAGGCCCGCATGTTCGCCCAGAAGCCCTTCTCGGTGCGGCTCGCGGAGACGAACGCGTCGAGGTCCATGTGCACGTGGGCGTGCGGCATGGGCAGATAGCCGGGAAGCAGGTTGAAGAGGGTCGGGATGTCGCTGGAGCCTTGGATGGAGGCGTGGCCGCGCAGGGCCTGGATGCCGCCGCCCGGGCGGCCGATGTTGCCGAGCAGGAGCTGGAGGATGCTCGCGGCGCGGATGTACTGGGAGCCGACCGAGTGCTGGGTCCAGCCGACCGCGTACGCGAAGGCACTGGTGCGCTCGCGGCCCGAGTTGGACGTCAGCTCGTCGCAGACGCGCAGGAAGGTCTCGCGGGGTACGCCGCAGACCTCCTCGACCATCTCGGGGGTGTAGCGGGCGAAGTGCCGCTTGAGGACCTGGTAGACGCAGCGCGGGTGCTGGAGGGTGGGGTCGGTGGGCGCGTGCCGGCCGGTGCGGGCACCGCCCGAGCCGTGCGCCTCCGGCCCGGCGGCCGAGCGGACCCGGTCCTCGTACTGTTCGTCGACCGCGCCCGTCGGCTGCTGCACCTCCACGCCCTCGTACTGCCAGCTGTGCGGGTCGTAGTGGCGTTCGTCCTCGTCGAATCCCGAGAAGACACCGTCGAGGTCCTCGGTGTCGCGGAAGTCCTCGCTCACCAGGGTGGCGGCGTTGGTGTAGTTGAGGACGTATTCGCGAAAGTCCTTCTCGTCGGTGAGGACGTGGTTGATGATCCCGCCGAGGAAGGCGATGTCGCTGCCGGCGCGGATCGGGACGTACAGATCGGCCAGCGCGCTGGTGCGGGTGTAGCGCGGGTCGACGTGGATGATGCGGGCGCCGCGGGCCTTGGCCTCCATCACCCACTGGAAGCCGACCGGGTGGGCCTCCGCGTAGTTGGAGCCCTGGATGACGATGCAGTCGGAGTGCTGCAGGTCCTGCATGAACGTGGTGGCGCCGCCGCGGCCGAAGGAGGTGCCGAGTCCGGCGACGGTGGAGCTGTGGCAGACCCGGGCCTGGTTCTCCACCTGGACCACGCCGAGGCCGGTCAGCAGCTTCTTGATGAGGTAGTTCTCCTCGTTGTCGAGGGTCGCCCCGCCCAGGCTGGCGATACCCATCGTGCGGGCGGTGCGGACGCCGTCGCACTCCCACTCCCAGGTCTCGCGCCGGGTCCGGATCACCCGGTCGGCGACCATGTCCATGGCCGTCTCCAGGTCGAGGGGCTCCCAGTCCGTGCCGTAGGGGCGCCGGTACAGCACCTGGTGGCGGCGGGCCGGGCCGGTGGTGAGCTGAAGGGTCGCGGATCCCTTCGGACAGAGGCGGCCCCGGCTGACCGGTGAGTCCGGGTCGCCCTCGATCTGGACGACCTTGTCGTCCTTGACGTACACCTGTTGACCGCAGCCGACCGCGCAGTACGGGCAGACGGACTGCGTCACCCGTTCGGCGGTGTCGATGCGCGGCCGGAGCTGCTCGGTGTGCCGGGACTTCGCGGCGGCACCCCGGCCCAGGCGGTCCTCGCCGGTGAGCTGACGGTAGACGGGCCAGCTGCGCAACCGGTCGGTCATGCCCATGAGGTCTCCCTGGGGTCTCCCTCTCCGGTCAGGAGGAGGACTTGCCCGGGTCAGGCGGAGGACTCTTCCGGATCCGGGTGCTCGGGGTGGACGGTGTCCGAGCGCGGGGCGCCCTGTCGGCCCGTGCCCGCCTCGTCCGTGTCGGGGACGTCCGTGGCGGGCTCGCCCTCGTCGGCACCTCCCGGTGCGGGGCGCGCGTCCCAGGGGTCCTCGCCCTCGTACGCCTGTTGGTCCGGCATGTCCCGCGGGATCGGATCACCGTTCTCGCCGGGACCCTCCTGCCGGTGTTCGGTCACGGCGCACTCCATTCTTCAGCAGGTGGGCGCGGCCCGCACACGATGGCCGGGCCGTCTCCGGCCCGGCGCGAGTACCTCAGCGGTGTCCGGCGAAACCACCCGCCCCGGGATCAGTGCGGGGCGCGCTCCTCCAGGGCCGTACGCCAGGCGGGTGACCGGCCCTCCTGGACGGGCTCGGCGCGCCGGCCGCCCCGCGCGAAGAAGTCGGCGAGGGGAAGGATCGCGGCGCCGACCGTGACGGCGTCCGGGCCGAGCTTGCCGAGGTCGATGGAGACGCGCTCGGCGGGATAGCGCAGGGCGTACGAGGTCGCGTACCGGCGTACCGCGGGCAGGAAGCGGGTGCCCAGCTGGAGGCCCGCCCAGCCGCCGATGAGGATCCGCTCGGGCTGGAAGAGGTTGATCAGGTCGGACAGGCCCGCGCCCAGGTACTCGGCGGTCTCCTCCAGGACGGCGAGCGCCACCGGGTCGGGCTCCTCGTCGCCGGCGGGGTAGGCCGCGGCGAGCATCGCGGTGAGCGCGGTCTCCTCGTCGGTGCCCTGCGGGGGGTGTCCGCCCTCCTCGCGCCAGCGGTCCAGGAGCGCCTCGGCGCCCGCGTATGCCTCCAGGCAGCCCAGGGCGCCGCAGCGGCAGCGGCGCCCCCTGACCCGTACGGTCAGATGCCCCCATTCCACGGACCGGCCGTTCTCCACCTCCTCCGTGACGAGGCAGGCGCCGACGCCGGAGCCGAAGAGGACGACGACCGCGTTGCGGGCGCCGCGTCCCGCGCCGAACCACATCTCGGCCTGGCCGAGGGTCCGGGCGCCGTTGTCCGCGAAGTACGGGACGGTGTCGGGCAGTTCGCAGGTGGAGCGGAGCAGGGATTCGAGCGGGACCGCGTCCCAGCCGATCGTCTGGCCGTGCACCACCGCGCCGCGCTCGGGGGTGCGGGCGACGATGCCGGGGACGCCGATGCCGACGCCGAGGAGCTGTTCCGGGGCGATCTCCGCCTCGGCGAGGACCTCCGCGATGCCGTCGCGGATGTGGCCGACGATGACCTCGACGTCGTATTCCTGGCGCTTCAGCGGTCGGTCGGCCTCGAACCCCTGGCGCGCCAACGGCCGTTCGGTGCGGGCGAGTTCGGTGAGGGTGAGGTCGAAGAGCTCGACGCGGACGCGGGTTTCGCCGACGTCGACGCCGATCATGTGGCCGCTGCCGGGTGCGACGCGCAGCAGGGTGCGCGGGCGGCCGCCGTCGGAGTCGACGCTGCCGGCCTCCTCGACGAGTCCGTCGGCGACGAGTTCGGCGACCACGTTGCTGATGGAACCGGAACTCAGTCCGGTGGCCGGGCCCAGTTCGTAGCGGCTCATCGGCCCGTCGAAATACAACCGTTGCAGTACGGCGGTGCGATTGCCCCGCCGCAGGTCACGCACTGTCCGCCCGTTCCGCCCCGCCATGAGATTCCCTTCCGGCCTGCCCGACCTGCAAGATACCCCTGCGCGATCCCTTGACGCGACTTTCTTCCGGGTCTTAACTCACGTCCTAAATTAAGCCATGAGGGTCGTTCGGGAAGTGAACACACTCCGGTGCGGCTCTCCTCTGGAAAGGGACGCCTGAGCCATGCGCAGAATCCGAGCCGCGGCCGCCGGTGCGGTCACTGTCTCCATGCTGACCGCCGTGACCGCCTGTGGTGGCGGCTCGTCGACGGGGGGCGGGTCCAACGACTCACCGAAGACGCTCACGTACTGGGCCTCGAACCAGGGCGCCAGTATCGAGGTCGACAAGAAGGTCCTCCAGCCCGAACTCGACAAGTTCGAGAAGCAGACCGGGATCAAGGTGAAGCTGGAGGTCGTGCCGTGGTCGGATCTGCTCAACCGGATCCTCACGGCCACCACCTCGGGCCAGGGCCCCGACGTCCTGAACATCGGCAACACCTGGAGCGCCTCCCTGCAGGCCACCGGGGCGCTGCTGCCGTGGGACGCGAAGAACTTCGACAAGATCGGGGGCAAGGACCGCTTCGTCGACTCCGCGCTCGGCTCGACGGGCGCCGAGGGCAAGGACCCGGCCGCGGTGCCGCTGTACTCGATGGCGTACGCGCTCTACTACAACAAGAAGATGTTCGCCGACGCGGGCATCCCAAAGCCGCCGGCCACCTGGGACGAACTGATCGCCGACGGCAAGAAGCTCTCCAAGGGCGGCAAGTGGGGCCTGGGCGCCGAGGGCTCGAACCCGTCCGAGAACATCCACCACGCCTTCGTCTTCGCCAAGCAGCACGGGGCCGACTTCTTCACCGCGGACGGCAAGGCCGACTTCACCAATGACGGCGTCGTCGCCGCGGTCAAGCAGTACGTCGACCTGATGGCGAAGGACAAGATCATCGCCCCGGGCAACGCCGAGTACGCGCAGAACCAGTCCGTGAGCGACTTCGCCAAGGGCAAGAACGCGATGCTGCTGTGGCAGTCCGCGTCCGCCAACCTCAAGTCGCAGGGCATGAGCGAGGACGCGTACGGCATCGCCCCGGTGCCCGTGCAGTCCGGCACCCCGGGGACGGGCACCAACGTCAACTCGATGGTCGCGGGCATCAACCTGGCGGTCTTCAAGAACAGTGACAACCTCGACGGTGCCACGAAGTTCGTGAAGTTCATGACCAGCGACGGCGAGCAGAAGATCCTCAACACGGCGTACAGCTCGATCCCGCCGGTCAAGGCCGCTCAGTCGGACACCACGTTCAACACCTCGGCGAACGCGGTCCTGAAGGACACCCTCGCCCAGAGCGCTGCCGCGCTTCCGCAGGTCGCCGACGAGTCCCAGTTCGAGACGGCGGTCGGTACGGCAGTCAAGGACCTGTTCGCCGACGCGGCCGCCGGACGCGCGGTGACCGCGGCGTCGGTGAAGGCCAAGCTCGAGAAGGCCCAGCAGCAGATGCCGAAGAAGTGAGCGCGAGCACCGACATGACCACCACGACCGCCACCGCCGAATCCGGCGAGCGGACGGTGCGCAAGGACTCCCCCGGTGCGGCGCGTGGACCGCGCCGCACCGGGCGGATCAAACGCATCGGACTGCCCTACCTGCTGCTTCTGCCCGCTCTGGTCCTCGAACTCCTGGTCCACCTGGTGCCGATGGTGATCGGCATCGTGATGAGCTTCAAGGAGCTCACGCAGTTCTACATCCGCGACTGGGGCACCGCGCCCTGGTCCGGGCTCGACAACTACAAGGTGTCGGTGGACTTCGACGCGCCCGTCGGCGAGGCGTTGCTCCACTCGTTCCTCGTCACCGTCGGCTTCACCCTGCTGTCGGTCGGGCTGTGCTGGCTGATCGGCACGGCGGCCGCGATCTACATGCAGGACACCTTCCGCGGCCGGGGCCTGCTGCGCGCCCTGTTCCTGGTTCCGTACGCGCTGCCCGTGTACGCGGCCGTCATCACCTGGGTGTTCATGTTCCAGCACGACAACGGCCTGGTGAACCATGTCCTGCACGACCAGCTGCACCTCAGCGACAAACCGTCCTTCTGGCTGATCGGCGACAACAGCTTCTACGCGCTGCTCACGGTCTCCGTGTGGAAGGGCTGGCCGTTCGCCTTCCTCATCGTCATGGCCGGACTGCAGAACATCCCGGGCGAGCTGTACGAGGCGGCCGCCCTCGACGGGGCCGGCGTGTGGCAGCGGATCCGCCGAATCACCCTGCCGTCGCTGCGCCCGGTCAACCAGGTGCTGATCCTCGTGCTGTTCCTATGGACGTTCAACGACTTCAACACGCCGTACGTCCTGTTCGGCAAGACGGCTCCCGAGGCCGCGGACCTCATCTCGGTCCACATCTATCAGGCGTCGTTCGTCACCTGGAACTTCGGCACCGGGTCGGCCATGTCCGTACTCCTGCTGCTCTTCCTGCTGGTCGTGACGGGCGTGTACCTCGTGCTCACCTCACGCGGACGGAGGACCGCCGATGTCTAGGTCCCCGATGGCCCCGCCGCGCTCCTTCCTCTGGTCCCGGCGGATCTTCCTCACGCTGCTCACCGGCTTCGTCCTGGTGCCCGTCTACGTCATGGTCTCCAGTTCTCTGAAGCCGCTCGCGGACGTCACGGGGAAGTTCCGCTGGCTGCCGAGCAGCCTGACGTTCCGCCCGTACATCGACATCTGGTCGACGATCCCGCTCGCGCGGTACTTCGTGAACTCGCTGATCGTGGCGGGCGCGGCGACGGTCTGCTCGGTGGTGATCGCGGTCTTCTCCGCGTACGCCGTCAGCCGCTACAACTTCCGCGGCAAGCGTGTCTTCACGGTCACCGTGCTGTCCACGCAGATGTTCCCCGGCATCCTCTTCCTGCTGCCGCTGTTCCTCATCTACGTCAACATCGGCAACGCCACCGGCATCGCCCTGTTCGGGTCGCGCGGCGGACTGATCCTCACGTATCTCACCTTCTCGCTGCCGTTCTCGATCTGGATGCTGATCGGGTACTTCGACTCGGTGCCGCGTGACTTGGACGAGGCGGCGCTGGTGGACGGGTGCGGACCGCTCGGCGCGCTGTTCCGGGTCGTCGTGCCGGCCGCGATCCCCGGCATCGTCGCCGTCGCCGTCTATGCCTTCATGACCGCCTGGGGCGAGGTGCTGTTCGCGTCGGTGATGACCAACGACACCACGCGCACGCTCGCCGTCGGGCTCCAGGGCTACTCCACGCTCAACAACGTGTACTGGAACCAGATCATGGCCGCCTCGCTCGTCGTCAGCGTCCCCGTGGTCGCGGGCTTCCTGCTCCTGCAGCGCTATCTCGTCGCCGGTCTGACGGCGGGAGCCGTCAAGTGACCAACTCTCCTCTTCCCGAAGGGACTTCCGTGACCATCGACCTTGCCGCACTTCCCGAGGACTTCCTGTGGGGCACGGCCACGTCGGCCTATCAGATCGAGGGCGCCGTCGCCGAGGACGGCCGCTCCCCCTCCATCTGGGACACGTTCTCGCACACCCCCGGCAAGATCGACAACGGCGACGACGGGGACCTTGCCTGCGACCACTACCACCGCTGGCGCGAGGACATCGCGCTCATGCGCCAACTCGGCACCAACGCCTACCGGTTGTCGATCGCGTGGCCGCGCGTGGTGCCGGGCGGCGACGGCCCGGTCAACGCGAAGGGGCTCGACTTCTACGACGGGCTGATCGACGCGCTGCTGGAGGCGGGCATCACGCCGTCCGTCACCCTCTACCACTGGGATCTGCCGCAGGTGCTCCAGGGCCGGGGCGGCTGGACGGTCCGCGAGACGACCCAGCACTTCGCCTCGTACACGGCGGTCGTCGCGGAGCGGCTGGGTGACCGCGTCAAGCACTGGACCACGCTCAACGAGCCGCTGTGCTCGGCCTGGATCGGGCACCTGGAGGGCCGGATGGCCCCGGGGCTGACCGACCTGACGGCCGCGGTCCGCGCCTCCTACCATCTGCTCCTGGGCCACGGCCTGGCCACCCAGGCGGTCCGCGCCGCGGTGCCCGGCGCCCAGGTCGGCATCGTCAACAACCTGTCCAGCGTCGAGGCCGCCACCGACCGCCCCGAGGACGTCGCGGCCGCCCACCGCCTGGACGGACACACCAACCGCTGGTGGCTCGACCCGGTCCACGGCCGCGGCTTCCCGGCGGACATGCGTGAGGTGTACGGAGTCGAACTCCCCGAGCTTCCGGGCGACTTGGAGACCATGGCCCAGCCGCTGGACTGGCTGGGCCTCAACTACTACTTCCCGTCCACCGTCGCCGACGACCCCACCGGACCGGCCCCGCACGTGCGCACGGTCCGCCGTCTCGGCGTGCCCCGCACCGGCATGGACTGGGAGGTCGGCGCCGACGGTATCGAGCGCCTCCTGCTCCGCCTGACCGACGACTACGGCGCCCGCAAGCTGTACGTCACGGAGAACGGCTCCGCCTACCCCGACGTCGTACGCCCCGACGGGACCGTCGACGACCCCGAGCGCACGGAGTATCTGGAACAGCACCTCGCGGCCTGCGCATCGGCGGTCCGCAAGGGCGTTCCGCTCGCCGGCTACTTCGCCTGGTCGCTGCTCGACAACTTCGAGTGGGCGTACGGCTACGACAAGCGCTTCGGGCTGGTGCACGTCGACTACAAGACGCAGAAGCGCACGATCAAGGGGAGCGGGCACCGGTACGCGGACATCATCCGGGCGCATGGCGGGCGGGGGCGCAGCGCGGCCTAGGTCTGTGATCACATTCCCGTTGACCGCCCGGAGATGGGGCCTCGCGGCGTCGGGTGCGTGTGACGACAGGGCCTAGCGGAGTTCGTCGAGGGCGGCGAGCAGCTCCGGGGCCACTGCCTCGCGCACCCAGGCGACGCGTTCGGCGCCGGGTGCGCGGGGCACGGTTTCGACGAGCATGATCAGGTAGAGGTAGCTGCGGTAGAGGGCGAGGCGCTGTCGGGCCGAGAAGTCGAACTCCGCTCGACCGCCCGCCTCTTGATATCCGGTCAGGAGGTCCTCGTCCTGCTTGATGTCGCCGAGCAGGGCCAGCGAGACGAAGTCGGCCAGAGGGTCGCCCCAGAACATGCGTTCGCCGTCGATCAGACCGCCGATCCGGGGTGCCGTGCTGTCCGAGCGCTCCACCAGGATGTTGCCCTGCCACAGGTCGAAGTGGACGAGGCGGGGGACGGTGACCTCGTCCAGGGCGTCGTACGCGGGCTTCGCCGTGCGGGCCACCTCGTCCACGGGGCGGGGCAGCCAGGCGTCGTAGCGGCGTGCGTCGTCCAGGACGGCGTCGTACATGGTGGTGAAGGCGGTCCGCCAGTCGGGGGTGAGGGGGCCGAGGGCGCCGGAGGGGTAACCGAAGCCCGGGCCGGTCACGTGGTGGAGGCGGGCCACCAGGTGACCCAACTCCCTGCGCAGGACCGCCTGTTCACCGGGGTCCAGGTCACCCCACGGTGTGCCAGGGCAGTGAGTCATCAGGAGGTGGCGCTCCCCGGCCGTGACCACTTCGGGCGCGGGTACACCGACCGTCGCGGCCTCCTGGTAGAACTCCGCCTCCGACCGGAGGAGTTCTCGCTCGTGGCTGAGGCCGGGGACGGTGGCCGCAGGAGGGATTTTCAGTACGTACCGGGTGCCGTCGGCGAGCCGTAGCTCCTCGACCGTGTTGTACGTCCCGCCCGACAGGGTCCGGCAGTCGACGAGACCGTCGGACGACAGTCCCGCCGTGTCGAGAACCCACCGAGCCCGCTCCCATGTGTCCACCGCAGCCCCCTGTCGCCTGTGGGCCCACTCTGCCAGGTGGGCCCACAGGGCTCTACTCCTTGTCCGATGGCGCAGACGTCCTTGTCCGAGGACGCAGGCGTCCTCATCCGGCGGCGTAGACGTCCTCGATGTAACGTCCTGACGCGATCAGGTCGTTCAGCCATCGCTTGGAGTCGCCGCCCGGGGTCCGTTCCGCGGGGAGCGCGCGGAAGGTCTCGCGGACGCCGGGTGCCAGCCATGCGGGAACCGTCGCCGCCGACGTGGACACGCGCTCCGGCGCTCAGCAGGTCCCAGACCTGGTCCGCCAACACCCCCGAGCCCGGGGCCCGATGGCCCGCAGCCGGCCCCCGGGCCAGTTGCCCGTGCTCGTACCTGTGCCCGTGGCGCTCAGTGGAACTGCCCGGGTTCGTAGTTGCCGGCCGGCTGCTGGGTGATGACGTTCAGCCGGTTCGCCGTGTTCATGAACGAGATCAGGACCACCAGGGCGGTGAGCTGCTCCTCGTCGTAGTGCTTGGCGGCATACGCCCACACCTCGTCAGTGACCCCGCCGGCAGCATCCGCGATCCGGGTCCCCTGCTCCGCCAGTTCCAGCGCGGCACGCTCGGCCTCGGTGAAGACCGTGGCCTCCCGCCACGCCGCCACCAGGTTCAGCCGCACCGAGGTCTCGCCGGCCGCGGCGGCCTCCTTGGTGTGCATGTCGATGCAGACGGCGCAGCCGTTGATCTGGCTCACGCGCAGTGCCACCAGCTCCTGCGTCGCGGCCGGCAGCGGCGAGTCCTTGATCGCCTTGCCCGCCGACATGAAGTACTTGAGGGCCTTGCCCGCGGTCGGGCTGGCGAAGTAGTTCAGTCGCGCGTCCATGGTGTGCTCCTCCGTGGTCGTCAGTGGCTACACCCCCTGGGACGAGGTAGCCCGACCCCCTGTGACATTCACGGATGTGACCTGTGTCTCCCCGCCGCCGACGCGCGCCGGCCGACGAAGTACACCTGCACCCGCGGGAAGGTGACGGCTCCCAGCCGGAGCCGCTCGGGTCTGGATCAGCTGTTGCCGGCTTCGTGCGCCACCCGCTCCAGTCGGCGTCGATAACGCTCCCACCACGCCTGATCACCTGGTGGCATGTTGTCCTTGCCTTTCAACTCCCCGGCGGACCCATCGATGAGCTCCCGCACGATATCGGCGTGGCCGGCGTGTCGGTGGGTCTCGGCGGTCACTCGCACCAAGACATGGTGCAGTGTCACCTCTTGTCGTTCCTCGGGCCACCACGGGACGTGACCGATCGCGTCCAGCGACAGCGTCTCGATCGTGGCGTTCGAGTGTTCCCACGCCTGTTGGTACAGCCCGACGATCTGTTCACGCGACTCATCCGCGGTGGCCCACATGTCGGCGTTGAGTTCGGCATCCTGCGTGTACCACCAGGGCGGCGGCTCCTCATCGAAATACTGTCGCCCGAACGTGTCACCGAAGTACCCGAGCTCTACTCCGGCGACGTGTTTGACCAGCCCCAACAGGTTGGTGCCGGTCGGCGTGAGAGGGCGGCGGGCGTCGTACTCGCAGAGCCCATCGAGCTTCCAGAGCAAGGCTTCGCGGGCGTCCTGCAGATAGTGGAGAAGATCCGCTTTCGGGTTCTGTCCGATCATGCCGGGCAGTTTCCCATCCGACGCTGACACCCGCTGGATCTGTTCCGGCCGCAGGAGGCGACGCAAGTGAAGCGGATCGCCCAGGCACTGCGGCCGCGGCATCGCTCCCGATATCCGATCTCGGTGCGCTGGGACGCGGCCGACAGGGTGCGGCGCCACGGGGAGCTGATCCACGGATCCGGTCAGCGACAGCGTCGAGGCGTCCACGGCCCTGCTGGTCATGCTCCGTGTGGTCAGCGAATGTCCCGGGCCGCTGAACCGCCCTCCCCGCCCGTCACGGCCGGCGAGGCCCGCATCCTCGCCCTGCTCTTCAGGGGCGCGACCACGGCGCAGGCCGCCCGGGAGACGGGCCTGACCGTGGACGGCGTCAACTACCACCTGCGGCGGCCGCCCGAGCGCTGGAGCGCGGCCACCCGTACCGAACTGGTCGCCCGCGGCTACGCGCTGGGGGTGCTGACGCCCGGCGTGCGGCCGCCCACGGCCGTGCCCGCGCCCCGAGGGGCGCCGAAGCGGGCGAGGCAGTGCCACACCATCTTCAGGTCCTGCAGCTCGTGGCGTCCTGTACGGGCCGCGTGCCCAATGATCCGTGGGTCGAGGTATCCGTCCTCGGCCATACGGGCGCCGAGTGCGGCGAACTCCGGACCGCGGAAGTCCGCGTGGCGGCGCAACTCCTCGACGGAGAGCCGGTATCCGGGATGCCATTCGACCGGGCACGGCAGCCGCCGCGCAGCCGCCTCCACGGGCGTGTCCCGGTAGCTCGCGTCCAGAACCAGTGCCTCCATGTCCCGCGCCAGTACGACCTGTCCGTGCACCTGCGCCTCGATGTAGTCGTCGAGCGCGTCCCGGTCGTCCGCCTCGGCCAGTTCGATCAGGGACATGCCGGCCGCCACTCCGAACGCGGACGGCTCGGCCGCGCTGTCGGGGTAGCAGAAGGTGGCGCGCTCCAGCGCCTCTCCCGACATCCGGAAGTGCGAGGAGCCGAACCGGGGGGACGCGCCTACCAGTTGGCGGCGGAAGTTCAGCCCGCCGTACACGGGGCGCTCGTGCGCGGGCGCGGTGTCGTACGCCGCGCCGAAGATCCGGCTCTCCCAGCGCCAGCGGTCACCGCCGGGATGCGCTGTCAGCCCGCCGTTGCTCGTGCCCGTCACGAACTGCGAGCGGTACGTGCCGTCCTGGGCCAGTGCATGCAGGATCGGGAGCCCGCGCACGAGCCGGTCCGGGTGGAAGTTCAGGGTCACCCGCAGCGTCGGATCCAGCGCGGGGCCCCGAGAGCGGCTCGCGACATGACGGAGGGCCTGCTCCCGCGGTGTGCGGCCGTTTCCGAAATGCATTGGATGTCTCCCGCGAGGCTGGGTACCTTGACGCAAACCTAGTGCTCCTAGGTTTGCAGGCTCGCAGGTGTCGCCTTCACGGCTTGCAGGTTCCACCCATCGATCCCCCAGGAGAACTCCCTCATGAGATCACTCACCGAGCAGGACATCCGCACCTCATTTATCAACTGCTCCAAGGGAGAGGCCAAGCGCCTCGCGATACCCCGTGACCTCGAGGACCGTCCCTGGGACGACCTGGACTTCCTGGGCTGGCGAGATCCCGGGGCGCCGGACCGCAGCTATCTCGTCACCGAACGAGCCGACGACATCGTGGGCGTCACCCTGCGCTTCCCCTCCTCCCAACGCGGCTTCCTGCACCGCAGCATGTGCTCGCTGTGTCTGACGACCCACCCGGGCAACGGGGTCTCACTGATGACGGCCCGCAAGGCGGGCACGGCCGGCCGCGAGGGCAACTCGGTCGGCGTCTACATGTGCGCCGACCTCGCCTGCTCCCTGTACGTGCGGGGCAAGAAGATCCCCGACCCGGGGAGCCGCTTCGAGGAGACCCTCACGGTGGAGGAGCAGATCGACCGGACGGTGGGTCGCCTGTCGGCCTTCCTGGAGAAGCTCTACGTGTGACTTCGCAGCGAAGCCCTGCGTCTTAGTTCCTGGAGCTCTCCTGCGCGCCCATGTCCTGGGTGCCGATGACGGAGAGCAGCTCCAGCTGCGCGGCGCCCTCGGTGCCCGGTGGTGCGGTGAACCACAGCAGGCGCTGGCGTCCGTCCTCGCTGAAGAGGCTGTGGCAGTCCAGCTCGATGACGCCCAGCGCGGGGTGGACGATGCGCTTGTGGTCGGCCCGACGCAGGGCCACGTCATGGGTGTCCCACAGAGCGGCGAACTCCGCGCTGCGTCGCCGCAGCGCGGTCACCATCCTGGCCACCTCGCTGTCGCGACCGCGCCGGGCGGCAACGGCCTGGAGGTCGGCCACGAAGACCCGGGAGTGGTGCGGGTGCTCGTCGGGCGGATAGATCGCGCGGGCGGCGGGGTCGGTGAACCACCGGTGGACGAGGCTCGCCGCCGGGCCGCGTACCGCGGGGTGCCGGCCGACGAGCGCGGCGGCCAACTCGTTCTGGACGAGGGTTTCGTGCAGATCGGTGATGACCTGGGCGGGGGTCGTGGTGAGTCGGTCCAGCAGACCTAGGAGAGCCGGCTGGACGTGCGCGGTCGGGCCGTGCGCCACCGGAGGCAGGGGCCGGTCGGCGAGGTGGAAGAGATGGTCGCGCTCGTCGCCGCCCAGGCGCAGCGCCCGGGCGAGCGCGGCCAGGGTCTGCTCCGAGGGCTGGGCTCCGCGTCCCCGTTCCAGTTCGGTGTAGTAGTCCGCCGACAGGCCGGCCAGTTGTGCGACCTCCTCGCGCCGCAGGCCGGGCACCCGGCGCCGGGGTCCGGCCGACAGGCCGACGTCGACCGGCCGGATCCGGTCACGGCGGGACTTCAGGAACGCGGCGAGTTCGGGAAGGTTCACTCCCCCATGGTCGCCCGTCGGGCGGGGTCCGAGCCAGGGGATGACAACCCCTGGGTGGGCGCAGCCCTGGCTGGGGACGACGTACCGGTCGAGGGTGGAGGGGACGGCGGGGCACAGCGGCGACGTCGACCCGACGCCCCCGATTCCCGCCCTCGCGACTCCCGTGACCCACCGCAGAAAGAGATCGACATGCCGTTCGCGAACTTCAAGGTCCCCGCCGACTCCCTCACCGAGAAGCAGAAGGAGCTGATCATCACCC
Organism: Streptomyces sp. R41; assembly: GCF_041053055.1. Lineage (NCBI taxonomy): Bacteria > Bacillati > Actinomycetota > Actinomycetes > Kitasatosporales > Streptomycetaceae > Streptomyces > Streptomyces sp. R41. The sequence goes on along the minus strand of NZ_CP163443.1, from coordinate 9,911,212 downwards.
GCACCACCGACCTGTACGCCGAGATCTACGGCGAGCGCGCTCGCGCCACCACCCTGGTGCTGGTCGAGGAGGTCCCCGACGGCGGCTGGGGCATCGGCGGGGACGTACTGACCCTCGCCAAGATCCAGCAGGCGCCGGAGGCCTGAAGAGCCTGAGCCGGGCGCAGGTCAGCACCCGCTCACCTGCGCCCGGCGGCAGGAAGCGGTGCTCGACGGACTTCTCGGCAGGCTCTCGTGAGCGCCGCCTGGCTTCACCGATCCGATGCGGCCCGGCGCGCCTGGGGAGGTGCCGTCTGCAACTGCTGGGACTGGTTGCCGCGTTGCGCGTCGTGCCGGGCAAGGACGGCGAGGAGGTCCGTCACGGTGAGACCGGCTTCGGCGGGGTGCCGGAGGAAGGCCTCTGGATCGATGCGGTAGGTGTTGGAGCGTCCCTGCCGGGTGTGGGAGAGATAACCCTCCTGCTCCAGATCGGAAATGATCTTCTGGACGGCCCGCTCGGTGAGCCGGCAGCGCGCCGCCATGTCGCGGATCCGGGTGTTGGGGTCCTCGGCGATCGCGGTCAGCACGCGCGCGTGATTGGTGAGGAACGTCCAGCCTGTGTGCGTCTCCGGTACTCCACCCATGAAGCCAGGATATGACGCGGCATTCACGTAATCAAAAGGGTGAAAGAAATTTCATGTATCTCTTGACGTGTGACGCCCCAGGGCTGAGCCTGGAGGAGGCGGAGACAGGCGGAATGCCTCGGGAGCGGCAGCCATGTCAGAACGTGCGCTTTCCCTTACGAGCGGGGAGTCGGTCGCCTGCGCGGCGCACGCCTCGGCGAGTGCGCATTCACAGCCATGGCTGAGCATCGAGACGCACCCGGCGGACGACCGCGTGCTCGTGGTGGTGTCCGGCGACCTCGACATCGACACCGACCAGATACTGCAGAGCGCCCTGCGCGACGCCCTCGCCGGCTCCCTCAGCGGCGTGGATCTCGACCTGGGCGGCGTCGAGTTCTGCGACTGCTCCGGGCTCAACGTCCTGCTGCGCATGCGCCGGCGTGCGCTGGCGGAAGCCAAGACCGTCGCCATCCGCACCGCCGGCGACTCGGTCGAGAGGCTGCTCGACCTCACTCGCACGCGCCCCCTGTTCGCCTGGACGAACGAGGACACGCAGTACGACGATGCCGATCAGGACCTGCGCATCGAACTCCTCCAGCTGCGGCAGGCCCTGCAGACCCGTCCCGTCATCGACCTGGCCCGCGGCGTCCTGATGGCCACCTTCGCCCTGAGCGCCGAGGACGCCTGGAAAGTCCTGGTCACGATCTCCCAGCGCACGAACACCAAACTGCGCCACGTGGCCCAGGACTTGGTGAACAGCGTCAACGGCGACCCGCTGCCCGAGCCGCAGCAACAGCAGCTGGCCGCAGCGGTCGCCGACCGCAGCACGCCCTCGGAGCCGCCCTTGGAGGCTCGAGAGTGAGGGTGGTGCCGGCTCTCCTCGCGGTGTCGACTCCCGATGCATGGCAGTGTCGACTCCCCCCCTCCCGGCGGTGGCAGCTCTCCACGCCCACCGCGTCAGCTCTCCCGGCGAGCACGACCTTGCCCCGGTTGTCGCGTCGCTCCAGGCACTCGTGCGCCGGGCGCCTGGTCCAGCAGACGCTGATCACCGAGCTTGCGATCCGGACCCCTTCTCAGGCCGCACGGCTTGCACGTACCGCAGCCAGGGCCGCACATCCCCGCGCCCCCGCACCTCGAAGCCGGCGTCCGCGATCAGCCCTTCGAGCAGGTCCACCTGGTAGTTCGCCATGACATGCCCGGTGGTCGCGGCGACGAGATGTCGGACGGGTCGGGTGCGCGGCGGCCGGAAGTCGGCGACCAGCAGCCGTCCACCGGGACGCAGCACCCGGAGCATCTCGCGGAGCGCGACCGGCCGCACCTCCTCGGGCAGGTGGTGTACCGCGAGGCAGGTGACGACGACGTCGAAGGAAGCGTCCGGCGCGTCGAGCGCCTCACCGACCCCGGCCTCGTACGCGCACTGCGGTTCTTGTGTCTTGCGGCGCGCGTACTCGATGACGGGGATGGACGGGTCGACGCCGAGCACGGATCCGTCGGGGCCCACTGCCTTCGCCATCCGGCGCGTCAGGTAGCCGGTTCCGCAACCGACGTCCAGCACCTTGTCACCCGGGCGCGCGCCGCTGAGCTCCGCCAGTCGCTTGTACGCCCGCGGCCGCATCCCGCCGAAGCAGACGGCGCCGCAGACTTCGTAGCCGCGGGCATGCTCGATGGTCAGCCCGTCGGTGTCGGGGTGCGGTCCCCCGTGTTGCAGGAGCTGTCCTAGATTCACGATCACTCCCTACTTAGTAGCGACTAAGTACATGCTTCGAGCTTAGTCACGACTAAGTAAGAACGGCAAGAGGTCGTACGATGCGGACGTGAGCGAGTCGACGAGCCGGGCGGAAAGTGCCGAGCGGGGGCGGGGCGAGCGCGCCAAACGCGTGCGAATGACCCCGGCCCAGCGGCGGGAGACGATCCTGACCGCCGCCACCGGGGTCTTCGCCGAGACCGGCTACCAGCGCACCAGGGTCTCCGCGATCGCCGCCCGCGTCGGTGTGAGCGAGCCGGTTGTCTTCCAGAACTTCGGCTCCAAGGCGGCGTTGTACCGGGCCGTCGTCGACCGCGCCGTGTCCGGCGTGTGCGAGACGCTCACCGAGGCGGTCGAGGCCGGTCGCCCGGTCACGGATCTGCTGGCCGGCTTCCTGGAGCCGGGCCACATGGAGCGCTTCCATGCCCGCGGCTCGCTCGGGTTCCTCTTCGCGGACGCGTTCACGCTGACCGCCGAGCCGGAGCTGCGGGAGGCAGTCCATGCCGCGCACCGGCGCTTCGCCGACACGTTCGCCGAGCTCGTACGCCACGGCCAGCGGGCGGGCGACCTGCGCCAGGACCTTGATCCGCAGGTGGCGGCCTGGTGGTTGTTGTCCCTGCTCCACGCCCGCACGTTCCGGGCCGCGGTCATGCCTGAAGAAGCCGGGCTGGAGGGCCAGTTGGTGGCCATGACGCTGGACACGCTGACCCGTCGTTGATCAGTGGCTGGAGATGCCAGCGTCGTTGATCAACTGTCCTGCTCCCAGTGATGGCTTCAGGACGCGGCAGGCGTCCAGTGCGGGTCCCGGCCGAGGAAGGCGAGCAGCGCCTCGGCACGGCTGTGGCCCTCGGGCACCTCGCGCGCGGGGGCGAACACCCCGAACGAGTTCCGCAGATGATCGGCCAGCCGCTCGGCGGCAGCCCAGATGCCCTCGGCCAATTCCTCGTCCAGCGGAGCGTCCTGGCCCGTCGCGACGGCGATGTCCCAGGCGTGCACGGCCGCGTCCATGGCGCCCGCGGCGGCGGCGAGACGCAGGGGCAGCGGCCCCAGCGGGGTCGCCACCTCCTCGGCGTCGGCGGGCAAGGGCGCGTAGGTGTCCGCGACGTCCCGCAGCACCTTGTCGAGCACGGTCGGCGCGTCGGCGTCCAGCGCGTCGGCGGGCTGGAAGGGGTCGGAGTCGGGCCAGCCGGCGCCGGTGATCGCGGCGCCGTACGCCTGCTGATCGAGTCGCGCATGGTTGAGGACCTGGCGTACCGTCCAGTCACCGCACGGCGTCGGTGAACCCCACGCCCCCTCCGGCACGGCCGCGACCACCTCGCGCAGGTAGGTGTGCGCCCGTGTCAGCAATTCGATGCCCTCGACGTTGCTCATCCTGGTCCCCTCCTGGTGCCTTCCGGCTGATGACGACAATCTAGGGCCGCTTGCGGACAAGTACGGTCCTCAATGAATACGTTCGGTACACCTATGGAACGGGAAAAGCCCAAGGATGCGAGAGGTACGTGAGGAGTGGGCGACATCCGTCGCCCAGCTCGTGAAGCGACACCGTGAGCCGGTGGCCGTCCAGACCTTCAGGTCCACGGCTGCCGCGACGATCGCGTACGTCGTCGCCCTGCACCTCAGCCCCGAGCCCGCGCCGCTCACCGCGCCCCTCACCGCGCTGCTGGTCGTGCAGGTCACCCTGTACGCCACGATCACCACCAGCATCCGGCGCGTGAACTCGGTGGTCACCGGTGTTGTCATCGCCATCGGCTTCAGCAGCCTCGTGGGGCTGACCTGGTGGAGCCTGGCCTTGATCATCCTGGCCTCACTGGTGGTCGGGCATTTCGTACGGGTCGACGAGTTCGTGCCCGAGGTGGCGATCAGCGCCATGCTGGTCCTCGGCGTCACCAGGGTGGGCGACACAGCGTGGGCGCGGGTCGTGGAAACGCTGATCGGTGCCGTCGTGGGGCTCGGCGCCAACCTCGTGTTCCCGCCTCCGGTGTGGGTGAGCGAGGCCGGTGAGTCCATCGAGGATCTGGCGCGCCGGACGCGGCAGTTGATGCTGCGGATCGGCGAGGAGGCCGCGGGCCGCACCCCCTTCCAGCTGGCGGCCGAGCGGCTGCACGAGGCGCGCCGGCTCGACCACGACATCGTCGCGGTGGACGCGGCGCTGCGGCAGGCCGAGGACAGCCTCAAGCTCAACCCACGCGTGCGCGAGGGTTTGCTGTACCGGGTGGTGCTGCGCACCGGCCTCGACACGCTGGAGATCTGCACCGTGGTGCTGCGGGTCCTCGCGCGCAGCCTCACCGATCTCGCCAAGGAACGTGAGCCCCAGCCGCTCTTCGAACCGCAGGCCGGGGCCACTCTGGCGCAGCTGCTGTCCGAGGTCGCCGACGCCATCGTCAGCTTCGCCGTCCTGGTGACCACCGATGTGAGCCACAGATCCGCGTCGGCCGAGGCACGGCTCAGCGCGGAACTCACCACGGCAGCCGCCACCCGCGACAAGCTGGCCCAGCTCTTCCTCGAAGAGATCCAGCGGGACGCCCGCCAGTGGCAGCTGCACGGCGCCGTCCTGACAGAGGTCAACCGGATCATCGACGAGCTCGACACCGAGCACCGCACCCGCCGGCTCCTGGAGGAGCTGGACCGTGCAACGCGCGAACAGCGCGAGCGCCGACCGCGCCTCACACGCCTGCGCCAACACCTGCGCCTCCCGCAGCGGCTGCGCCGCGACCGGAACCGTCCCGCTGCTCCTCGTCGTTCTACGTGAGGAAGCGGTACAAGGAAGCGGTACGAGGAAGTGGTCCGACGTCGAGGGACGGCTGCGGCGTCGAGACAGCGATACGACGAGGGGGCGGGCGGATGACCGAGAGCACCGTACGGATCGACGGAAACGCACTGCGGCTGCCGGGCGGGGTGCAGGTGCGGTTCAAGCGGACCCTGCGACTGCCCGAGACCGGCACGCACGACCTGCCTCCGGGGCTCGGCGACTTCCCGATCCGGCGCGTCGAGGACTACGCGGACACGGTGCCCGCCGCATGGCGGGCCCGCGGTGGTGTGATGCTGCCGGTGTATCTGCGCGAGGCCATGTGGCTGAGTTTCGCCGGGACGTCGGAGCCGGCCGCCCTGCAGGTCGGCGTGGGCAAGGTGTGCGCGGTCTCGGGCAAGCCGTGGAGTTCCCGGCTCAGCCGGGACCCGCAGAACTATGTGGTGCTGCCGCGCCAGTCGTGGCTCGACGGCATCAACTCCGGGAAGGGCACCGTCCGCCAGTTCGTGGCGGTGCCTCTGGGGCTGGGCGCCACCGTCGAGGGCCAGGTCACCGGCGAGGAGGTGTGGGGCGGCGTGCAGCTGCAGTCCTTCCCGCTCAACGACGGGGAGCTGGCCTCGTGGCGTGAGGCGGAGCGCCGCAGGGCGGAGGAGCTGAGGCGCATGCCCGTGGGGGGCTACGGCGCCGCGTTCCCCATGGCAGCCGCGCCGCCCGCGCCGGGTGCCGCTCCGGCCCCCGCGGGCGCTCCGGCGGGGCGCGCTCGGAGCGCTCCGGCGATGGGCCTCGGCGTCGGCGGCTCCATGCGCCAGGAGGTCTACCGGGACGACCGGCCGCTCAAGGCCTGGGCCAAGGAGCCGGCCGGGCGCGTGTTCGTCCATCTCGTGACGCCCCCGGAGTGGCGTCGCATCACCGGTGAGGCGCCCCCACCGTCCCCGGTGGACCGCGCGGCCTACACCCGGGCCGGGCTCCCCTGGTTCGACTACTACGACCAGGACGCCACCGACCTGGCCCCGGCGGACACGCTGGGCTCGGTGCAGCCGGTCGGCGACTGGCTCGGCGACGACCACGAGCCCTGGCAGCAGCCCTCGCCCGAGCAGGTGAAGCCGCTCGGGGACGCCCCGGGCAAACCGGTCGAGGACGGTGACTGGTAACCGACAACCAGCCGTTGCACCGTACGCAACGGCTGTTGCCGTTCTTGCACTCCACGGGTGTCACACGTCAAGGTGGCTGTCACAGCTGAGGCAACCGACACCCGAGGTGCAGGCATGAGCAGTGGTGCAGACCCGGCGCGAGGCCCGGGCGGCGGCTGGACCAGGCGCCGCTTCGTCGGGGTGCTTGCGGGAGCCGTCGCGGTGACGACGGTCCCGGCACCGGCCACGCCCCGGGCGGACCGCGCAGTCGCCTCCACGACACCGACAACGCCTACAGCTCCCACAACCGGCTCCTCCCCGTCCCCCGCCCACCGCTCCGGACCACGCCCGCTCTTCCTCGGCACGTACACCTCGGTCGACGGCGGCGGCACCGGCATCGGCCTCGCCGGCTACGACCCCACGACGGGCGGGATCACCGCCGCCGGCACCATCACGGGCGTCGGCGACCCGTCGTATCTCGCGCTGCATCCGGACGGCCGCACGCTGTACGCCGTCGACGAGCGGGAGGAGGGCGGTGTGACGGCCGTAGGGCTGCCGAAGAACAAGGTGCTCGGCACGCGCGGCACCGGAGGCGCGGCCCCCTGCCATCTGTCCGTGCATCCGAGCGGGCGCTGGCTGCTGAGCGCGAACTACGGCTCGGGCAGCGTGGCCGTGCACCCCATCGACGCCTCGGGCGCGCTCGGCGAGCGCACTGATCTCGTCACGCACTCCAGCCCCGCGCCCGGCCCGGGCCAACAGGGCCCGCATGCCCACCAGTTCATCACCAGCCCCGACGCCGGCCATGTGCTCGCCGTCGACCTGGGCACCGACACCGTCTACAGCTACCGCCTCGACCAGTCCAAGGGCACGCTCACGGAGGTCTCCCAGGCGCATACGCGGCCGGGCGCCGGCCCGCGCCATCTCACGTTCCACCCCGGCGGCCGCTACGCCTACCTCGCCAACGAGGTCGACAACACCGTGGCCGTCTGCGCCTACGACCCGGCGACCGGGCGGCTCACTCCGGGCCCGGCGCAGTCCACGGGCACGGGTGCGGGCACGAGTTACCCGGCACAGATCCTGGTGACGTCGAACGGGTCGTACGCCTATCTCGCCAACCGCGGGCACAACAGCCTGACGCGCTACGCGATCGAGGCGGACGGCGCCCGCCTGAGGCTCCTGGACACCGTGCCGGTGGGCGGCGACTTCCCGCGCCACATCGCGTTCTCCCCGGACGGGCGGCTGCTGTTCGCCGCCAACCAGAAGTCGAGCACGGTCAGCGTCTTCCATGTCGACGGCAAGAGCGGCGAACTCCTGCTAGCGGGCGAGCCGTTCGCCTCACCCGTCGCCGTCTGTGCGCTGCCGCTGTAGGGCACGGGGGCAGGCGGTGGAGCCGGCCTGCGTGAGCAGGACGTGCATGCGTTCCGTGAGCTCGGCGACATCGTCGGCTGGTGAGTGGAAGGGCAGTCGTACGTCGCCGTTGCCGCGCGCCCGCTCGATGCGCAGGGTGAGGCCGTGGCGGTCTACGGCGAGGGGCTGGACGCGCACCGCGCCGTGCAGGCTGTCCGGTTCGACGAGGCGGGTGAGCCGCTCGACCGCGTCGGGGTGGGCATCGGCGAGGTGGGTCAGCAGTGTGGCCTCGGCCGTCGCGAGCGGGTCGGGCCGGGCGTCGGCGAACTCGTCGAGGTCGAGCACGACCGTCCCGGACGGTTGGCGCAGCACCGCACGCGTCGGCCGGAACGCCAGGTGCCCGTCCTCGGGGACGAACCAGCCGGCGAGCCACAGCCGGGCGCGAATCCGGTTGCGCAGCGGAACGGGCGCGACGTCGGCGAACTCGAGGACGGCGGACGGCTCGCCGCGCGGTGCGCAGATCGCCGTCGCGAGCAGCACGCTGTCCTCCGGCACGTGCAGGAGCACCCGGCCGTCCGCGGCGACGGTGTGCGCGCCGACGAACTCCTCCCGGCCGCCCTCGGCGGTCACCGCGCAGGACCATGCCGCGGCGAGCACCGAGCGGGCACGTTCCGCCGCGGCGGGCGCGGCCGTCCAGGTGTGACGGTCACCCATCAGATTCCTCCTTAGGTAAGGCTTGCCTAACCTATCGAAGATCCGGGTGTACGCCAACCAGGCCTCGCCACCCTGTGAGCACCCTGTTCAGCCTGCGGCCCCGCCGAGCGGGAGTCGGCTCAGGGTGCGATCGCGCCCAGCAGCGCTCGCGCGCACAGATCGCGCACCTGCTCCCGGGTCAGCTCCGCCCCTCTGAGCCACTCCAGACACACGGCCGTGGTGAAGGCCAGCCATCCCCGGACGGCTATGCGGAGTTCGGGGCGGTCCTCCGGCGCCCAGCCGAGTTCGGGGTCCGCGGCGAGCGCCTCCAGGATCTGCCGCTCCTGTGCGGCCAGCGCCTGCTGATAGACCTTGCGCACGGCCTGGTCGCCCGCCGCGTCGGCGCGGTGGAAGGCGCGGAAGCCGTGCGCATGCTCCTCGACGTATCCGAGGAAGGTGTCGAGGCCCGCGCCGAGCTGCCGGCGGACCGGGATTCCGGGCACGGCCGCGGTCATCCGCAGCATCCGCTTGCTCTCACGCTCGACGACGGCCGCGAAGAAGTCCCGTTTCGTCGGGAAGTAGTGGTACAGCAGCCCGCGCGAGACTCCGGCGATCTCGGCGACCTGTTCGATCCACACGTCGTCGTACGGGCTCTCCGAGAACAGGCAGGCCCCGACCGACAGCAACTGCTCCCGGCGCTCCTCGGTGCTGAGCCGCCGACGCGGGCGCTCCCCCTGTTTCCCGGCCATGCCCGCACTTTACTTGACGTGGGTTCAACAACGGGACGAGACTGAAATCCGTTATTGAACCCACGTACAACAGATTCGAACTGCCGCAGGCACGAAGGAGATGGCGTCATGGCGGAGACGACGGGGGCCGCACTGCCCAAGGGGTTCCGCAGCGCGGAGCTGGGCTGGCCGGAGCTGCACCGCATTCCGCATCCACCGCGCCGTGTCCCGCTGCTGGGCGATGTGCTCGGCGTCAATGTCCGTTCGCCGCTCCAGGACTCGATGCGCTTCGGCCGCCTGCTCGGGCCGATCTTCCGGCGCAAGATCTTCGGCAAGGAGATCGTCTTCGTCTGGGGCGCGGATCTCGCGGCCGAGCTGGCGGACGAGACGCGGTTCGCGAAGCATGTGGGCCTGGGGGTCGCCAATCTCCGCCCGGTGGCCGGGGACGGCCTGTTCACGGCGTACAACCACGAGCCCAACTGGCAGCTGGCGCACGACGTCCTGGCCCCCGGCTTCAGCCGTGAGGCGATGGAGGGCTACCACCCGATGATGCTGGCCGTGACCGAGCGGCTGACGGACCGCTGGGACCGGGAGCAGGCGGCGGGGCGCAGCGTGGACGTACCCGGCGACATGACGAAGCTGACGCTGGAGACGATCGCCCGGACCGGCTTCGGTCATGACTTCGGTTCCTTCGAGCGCTCCCGGCCGCATCCCTTCGTGGACGCGATGGTGGGCACCCTTACGTACGCGCAGCGCCTCAATGCCGTGCCCGCGCCGATGGCTCCGCTGCTCATGCGCGGCGCCTCCCGTCGCAACGAGGCGGACATGGCGTATCTCAATCGCACGGTCGATGCGGTGGTGAAGGACCGTCAATCCTCAAGCGGGGAGGGGGACTTGCTCGACCGGATGCTGGAGACCGCCCACCCGGAGACCGGGGAACGGCTGGCGCCGCAGAACATCCGCCGCCAGGTCATCACCTTCCTGATCGCCGGCCACGAGACCACGTCCGGTGCACTCTCCTTCGCCCTGCACTACCTCTCCCGGCACCCGGACGTCGCCGCGCGCGCCCGGGCCGAGGTCGACCGCGTCTGGGGCGACACGGACCGGCCCGGCTACGACCAGGTCGCCAAGCTGCGCTATGTCCGCCGGGTCCTCGACGAGTCGCTGCGCCTGTGGCCGACGGCGCCGGCCTTCGCGCGCGAGGCCCGGCAGGACACGGTGCTGGGCGGCGTCCATCCCATGCGGCAGGGCGCGTGGGCACTGGTCCTGACGGCGATGCTGCACCGCGATCCGGACGTGTGGGGCGCCGACGCCGAGAAGTTCGACCCGGACCGCTTCGACGCGAAGGCGGTGCGGGCCCGGCCCGGGCACACCTTCAAGCCGTTCGGCACCGGGGCGCGGGCCTGTATCGGCCGCCAGTTCGCGCTGCACGAGGCGACCCTGGTCCTCGGCCTGCTGCTGCGCCGCTACGAACTGCGGGCCGACCCGGACTACCGGCTGCGGGTGGCCGAGCGGCTGACGCTGATGCCGGAGGGGCTGCGCCTGCACCTCGAACGCCGCGCGCCCGCACCGGACTCAGTGCCGGCCCGCCCAGTGGCCCGGGCGGGTGACTGACTCCGGCAGCCTGGTGCCGGCGCTCCCCCGGGCCGCGTTCAGCTGGGGCTGGGTCAGGAAGAACGCGCCGGTCAGATCGGCGTCCGTGAGGTCGGTGTCGCGCAGGTCGGCACCGATCAGGTCCGCGCCGCGCAGATCGGCGCCGGTCAGATCGGCGGCGATGAGGTAGGCGCCGCGCAGGTTGGCGCCGCGCAGGTCGGCTCCCTTGAGACGGGCGCCCATGAGGTCGGCGCCGCGGCGGTCCTTGGGACGGGCCTTCCTTCCGCGGCCGGCGCCCGCGCGCACGAGTTCGCTGGTCCGCAGCAGCAGCACATTGACCTCCTGCCGGTGCGCGGCCACGTCCAACTCCGCGAGTTCCTCGGGGGTTTGGCGGGTGAGCCGCTCGGTCTTGTCGAGCGCGCGGCGGACATCGGCGTGCACCGGGCGGGCGGCGGAAAGCGTGAGCGCCTCGTTCAGGTACCAGAGCAGTTCGTGGAGCTGGCGTACGACCGGGAACACGTCGAACATCTGCCGGGCGTGCTCTCGCGAGCCCGAGCGCCAGTCCTCACCGCCGAAGGTGGCCTGCGACACCTTCTGCCCGGCGCCGAAGCAGTCGTACACCGTGCAGCCCGTGAAGCCCTTCTGGCGCAGTTGTGTGTGGATGCCGCACCGGAAGTCGGTCGCCAGGTTCGGACAGGGCTTCCCGGCGTCCTTGTCGATCGCGAAGTCCGCCGAGCGGGCGAAGGGCAGGGCGACACAGCACAGCCCGAAGCACGATCCGCAGTCGGCGCGCAGATCGAGGAGCCGGTCCTGGACTGTTCCGCTGTCTTCTTGCATGGCCCCAGCGTACTGAGCCGGGAGGGGCGGTCTGAACTGGACCGATGGCACATGGTCTGGACCATTACTGCATCGGTCGGTAGCCTCTCCGCCATGCCTGGGCGAGTGGATTTCGCCCCCTCCGCCCCTACCCGTCCCGTCCCTGGGGGCTGCGCCCCCAGACCCCCGCTCAAAAGAGGGGGAGAAATATAGGTGGAAAAGGAGCTGGGGGGGGGGGAAAGAAAAAGAAGAGAAAAAAAAAATTATATGGGGGGGGTATATTTTTAAAATAGGGAAAGAGAGAAAGATAAAATAGGGACAAAATAATATTATATAAGGGGGGGGAAAAAGGGAATATATTATTTAGGATAAGAATTAATATACTGGAGGAAATTGGGGGGGGGGGTTGGGTATATTTATGTTGGTAAAAAAGATATTGTTTGCCCAGACCCCCGCTCAAAAGATTGCGCAGTTCCCCGCGCCCCTAAAGGGGCGCGGGGAACTGCGCGACAAGCCCCCACACACCCGCAGCCGAAAGGCTGGTCGGGACGGGTAGGGGCGGAGGGGGCGAAAAACCCCACACCCGCCAGGCACGCACTCGCCCCGCCCCACCGATCGATCCCGAGGTGACGGAACGATGGACATCCAGGGCCACACAGCCCCCGGTTTCGAGGCGGTCGCGGAGGTCTTCGGCCGCAACTTCAAGGAGCACGAGGAGGCGGGCGCAGCCTTCGCCGCGTACCGGGACGGAGAACCGGTCGTCGACCTGTGGGGCGGCACAGCCGACCCGGACAGCGGCCGCCCCTGGCGCGTGGACACCCTGCAGCTCGTCTTCTCCGGCGCCAAGGGCCTCACCGCCGCCTGCGTACTCCTCCTCGTCGAGCGCGGCCAACTGGACCTCGACACCCCGGCCGCCCGCTACTGGCCGGAGTTCGCCGCGGCGGGCAAGGCCGGGATCACGGTCGCCGAGATCATGTCGCACCAGGCGCGCCTGCCGGGCGTCCAAGTCCCGTTCGACAACGAGGAGTTCCTCGACCCAGTACACATGGCCGGGCTGCTCGCCTCGCAGGCGCCCGCGGACGATCCGCGCGCCGCGTTCGTGTATCACGCGCAGACCTACGGCTGGCTGGCGGGCGAGTTGATACGCCGCGTCGACGGGCGGAGCGCCGGGGCCTTCTTCGCCGACGAGTTCGCGGAGCCGCTCGGTCTGGACGTGTGGCTCGGGCTGCCGGACGAGGAGCATCACCGGGTCGCCACCACGCTCGCGGGTCCGGGCGTCCTCGTACCGCCTCCGGGCGACGATCCGCTGCGCGTCCTGACCCGCAATCCCCTCGCCGCGGCGGACGCGCCCGCCCTGTGGAACAGCGCCGCGTTCCGCCGGTCCGAAGTCCCCGCCGTGGGCGCCCATGTGACGGCCCGTTCGATGGCGCGCTTCTACGCCTGCCTCGCCCGGGGCGGCGAACTGGACGGCGTCCGCGTCCTGGAGGAGGCGACCGTACAACTCGGACGGCGCGAACTGCGGCGCGGCACCGAGCCGTTGTGGAACAGCCCGATGGCGTACGCGGCGGGCTTCGAGCTGCAGACAGAGCTGGGCCTCTTCGGCCCGGCGCCCGACGCCTTCGGGCACGCCGGGGCGTGGGGATCACGGCACGGCGCCTGGCCCGGCAGCCGGGTCGGGTTCTCGTACGCGATGAACCGCACGAGCGCCGTGTGGCCGGACCGGCGGCCCCTGGATCTGCTGGCGGCGCTCCACGACGCCGTGCGCCGTTGAATCCCGCCTCATGCCTGGAGGTTTGGAGGCACACCGGGTATCGAGGCCGCCATGGACGACACACTGCTCTCCGGGCTCCCCGTGCCTCCCCCGCTGGGCGCGAGCGCGCTCCCGGCCGGGACGTACGACGGCTCGCTCGTACTGATCACCGGCGGCGGCACCGGACTCGGCAAGGCGATCGGGGCGGAGTTCGCCCGGCTGGGGGCCGATCTGGTGATCGTCAGTCGCCGCGAGGAGCATCTGGCCCCCGCACAGGAGGAGTTGGCGAAGCTGGGCACGCGAGTGACCACAGCCGTGTGCGACATACGGGACCCGGAGCGGATCGCCGAGGTGTTCGACGCGTGCGCACTGCCCGACGTGCTGGTCAACAACGCGGCGGCGAACTTCCCCGTCCCCGCCGAGGACATGTCCCCGAACGCCTGGCGGGCGGTCGTCGACATCACGCTCACCGGGACGTTCCTGATGACCCGCGAGTTCGGCCGGCGTCATCTCGCCGCGGGCACACCGGGTTCGATCATCGACGTCGGCGCGTCGTACGCCTGGACGGGCGGCCCCGGTTTCGCGCACAGCGCGGCGGCCAAGGCGGGGGTGCAGAACCTCGTCCGGACGCTGGCCGTGGAGTGGGGGCCGTACGGCATCCAGGTCAACGGTCTTGTGCCGGGGCTGATGCCGCACGAGGACATGACCGACGACATTCGGGGCCGGCTGGACCGGGCCGACGCCCACGACGCGCGCCAGCCCGCCCTCCGGGTCGGCGCGCCGCGCGAACTCGGCTGGGCCGCCACCTTTCTGGCGTCCCCCTACGCCCGTTTCATCACCGGCCACACGCTGGTGGTGGACGGTGCGAACTGGCAGCGCAGGGGGCTCGTCAGCCAGCCGGTGGTGGCGGTGCGGGACCAGCTGGGGCGGGGGCCCTTCACCGGCTGAAGGTCAGTCGCCCAGCTCCCCGAGGTCGAGCCGCGCGAGCCGCTCGGGGTCGGCCAGGATGTGCATTGCGACGATCTTCCCGTCGGCGACGGTGACGCCCATGACCGACATCGGCTGTCCGTCGACGGTCGCGACGACGCCCACCTCACCGTTGACCAGCACGAGCCGCGAGGACGCCGCGAACCGCGCGAAGGTGAGCGCCTGTTGAGCGACGGCCGCCGCGCCACGGACCACCTTGGAGGCGGCCGCTCCGCCCACGAGCGGGCCCGAGTCGGCGCGCAGCACGACGTCGGCGTCGAGGACGGAGACGAGGGCCTCGAAGTCTCCGCCGCGCGAGGCCGCAAGAAAGGCGTCGAGGACCTTCTTCTGCCGGGTGACGTCGCGCTCGGGCTCCGCAGCGGCTCCCTGCACCCGGCGCCGGGCCCGGCTGGCGAGCTGGCGGGTCGCGGCGGAGGAACGGCCGACGACGGGCGCGATGTCGTCGAAGGGCACCGCGAACATGTCGTGCAGGACGAACGCGAGCCGCTCGGCGGGCTCCAGCGTCTCCAGCACCACGAGGAGGGCGAGCCCGACCGAGTCGGCCAGCAGCACCTCCTGCTCGGGGTCGATCCGCGCCAAAGGGCTGACGACCGGGTCGGGGACGAAGGCGTCCATGGGCTCCTCGCGGCGCGACGCGCGCGAGCGCAGCATGTCCAGGCACACCCGGCCGACCACGGTGGTCAGCCAGCCCCCGAGGTTTCTGACCTCGTCGGCGTCGGTGCGGCTGAGCTTCAGCCAGGCCTCCTGGACGGCGTCGTCCGCCTCGGTGAGCGAGCCGAGCATCCGGTAGGCCACCGCTCTCAAGTGGCCGCGGTGCTCTTCGAACCGGTCCGCGAGGAGTTCGCTGTCGTGCATCGGTGCCCCATCCTCCGTAGTGCAGAACAGTGCCCGATCAAAACATGCCGATCACTTCCCCTCGAAGCGAGGCAGGCGGCGGGCGCCCTTCGCCCCGTATCCCTCGCGCGAGTCGTCCGAGGTCAGGCTGAGTGCCGCCGACATCGCCGTACGGTCGAGGGCCGCGGCGAGTCCGGCGTCCGCGAACCCGTCGATGTCGCGTTTGATCCCCTGGACCGCGAGGGGCGCGTTGGCCGCGATCTCGGCGGCGACCGCGCGGGCCGCCGTGTCCAATTCGTCGGGTGCGACCAGAAGTTGGACGAGGTGGAGGCGCTCGGCAGTGACGGCGTCCAGGCGGCGCCCCGTCAGCGCGAGCAGCTTCGCCCATCCCGCGCCCGCCTCGCGCGCGATCCGCAGATCACCGCCCGCGTCGACCGCGACCCCCAGCTGGGCCTCCGGCAGCGCGAACACCGAGTCGTCGGACGCGATCCGGACGTCCGCCATCAGCGCGAGCTCGAATCCGAAGCCCAGGCAGTACCCCTGTACCGCCGCGACAACGGGCTGCGGCAGCCGTGCGAAGGCCGCGAACCGTTCGTGCGCCCAGCGGATGCCCTCGTAGTAGTGGCGGGCGCGCTCCGCCCCGGATCGGCCGGTGATCGCGCCGCCCGGCGCCGTGACGTCGATCCCCGCGCAGAAGGCCCGCCCCTCGGCCCGCAGCAGGACCACCCGGATCGACTCGTCGAAGCGGATCCGGCCGGCGAACAGGCCGAGTTGACGCGTGGACTCCCAGCTCCACGCGTTGAGCTTCGCCGGGCGGCAGAGGGTGAGGACACCGATGCCGTCCTCGACGTCGAGGCGCAGCCGCTCCTCACCCTCCGGGATGTCCGTCCGCGTGGTGTCGATCATCCGTGCCCCCCAAGGATTCTGACGGCTCGTCAGAATCCTAGAGGCCCCTCGGAGATCTCAGACCTCGTTGCGCGTCAACGCCAGCAACCGGTCCAGCACGCGCGGCCCGCCGGCCCGTACCCCGTCGTGCTCGAACTCGTCCGTCACCCAGGTGCGCAGGCCCCGGATGGCGCGCGCGGTGCGCAGGGAGTGCTCGGCGTCGACGTACATGTCGTCGTGGTAGACCGCCGCGGCGACCGGCACCTCGTTGGCGGCGAGGCGGGCGGGATCGTACAGCGGCCGCCAGTCGCTCCGGGCGGCCAGTTCCTCGGCGGTCTCGCGCAGGGGGCGCAGCGCCGGGTCGGTCTCGAACGTCCAGGGGTGCACGGACTCGCCGGTGAACAGCAGCGGTCCGTCGTCCGCGAGGGCCTTGGCCGCGTCGAACTGCGGGAACTCGGCGCGTACCCGCTCGGCGGACCAGGCGGTGGGGCGGTCGCCCTGGGCGTAGCAGGCCTCGTGGACGAGGGCGTACAGGGGGTGGCCCGCGTACGAGAGGAGGCCCTGTACGTCCTCCTGGAAGGCGTCGGAGAGGGCCGGGCCCTGCGGGGTGCGGACGAAGGCCTCCTCGAGGAGGTAGTGCAGCCGGTGGCTGCCCTCGCTGCCGCCGAGGACGATGCCGAGCGACTGGAAGGCCTCGACGGTCAGGCGGTAGCCGCCGTTGAGGACCGGCTCGTGCTGCAGGAGGTACTCCGCGATCTGGCGGGCCCGCTCGACGTCCTGCGGATAGCGCGCGTAGTGCGCGGCGACCTTGCGCTCGATACGGGGATACGCCGCCCGGTAGACGTCGTCCGCATGCCCGTCGAGCGAGGGCAGCCCACCGGTGATGACGGCGGCCCGCAGCCCCTCCGGCGCGGTGGACAGGTAGTGCACCGCGCAGAAGCCGCCGAAGCTCTGGCCGAGTACGGTCCAGGGGGCGCCGCCGGTGAGCCGGGGGCGGATGGCCTCGCAGTCGCGGACGATGGCGTCGGCGCGGAAGTGCGCGAGGTACTCGGCCTGTTCGCGCGGGCCGCCGCGCAGCGGAAGGGTCTGCCGGTTGGCGGGCGTGGAGTGGCCGGTGCCGCGCTGGTCGAGGAGCAGCACCCGGAACTCCTTCAGCGCACGGCCGAGCCAGGCCTGTTTGCCGACGAAGCGGTTGGCGCCGAAGCCGGGGCCGCCTTGGAGGTAGACCAGCCAGGGGAGGTCCTGCTGTGCTTTGTCGGCCCTGTCGCTCGCGACGACCTCGCGGGCGAAGAGCTCGATGCTCTCCCCCGCCGGGTCGTCGTGGTCGAGGGGCACGGTGAAGCGGTGGTCGGTGAGGACGACACCGGGCTGGCGGTAGCTGACGGTCAACAGGGCTCCCGAGACGAACGGATTCCAGGCTGCGTCCCAGTTGAGCACATGTTCCTCAGGCCGCGGCGCCCGGGATCAAGAAAATCTACTGAACAGCGGCTCAGCCCTCCGGTCGACAGGAACTGAACAAGCGCTCAGCGCGCCGACAGACTCGAGCGACGCACCACCAATTCCGGCTGGAGCACGACCCGCCGGTGTTCGTGCGGCGCCGGCGCGGTCTCCGTCTCGATCTCCTCCAGGAGCAGTTCGGCGGCGAGGGCGCCCATGGTCACGGCCGGCTGGCGTACGGAGGTGAGCGGGACGGCCGCGGCGGCCGCGAACTCGATGTCGTCGTAGCCCACGATCGCCAGGTCGTCGGGCACGCCGACCCCCGCCGCGTACATGGCCTGCAGGACGCCGAGCGCGAGCAGGTCGTTGGCGCAGAAAACGGCGGTGGGGCGCTCGGCGAGGCCAAGCAGCCGGGCGCCGGCGTCGCGCCCTGCGGCCACATCCAGGCGCTCGGTGGGCAGCTCGCGCAGGCTGTCCGGGCCGAGTCCGGCCTCGGCCAGGGCGTTCAGCGCGCCCGTGCGGCGGTCCCTGACCTGGTTCAGTCCGGGCGGCCCGCTGACGTACGCGATGGAACGGTGACCGGCGTCCACGAGGTGCCGTACGGCCAGCGCGCCACCCGCCACGTCGTCGACGGAGACCGAACACTCCGTGGTGCCCTCGGCGACGCGGTCGACCAGCACGAAGGGAATGCCGTTGCGGCGGAACGCCTCGATGTTGCGTCCGCTCGCGTCGGTGGGCGTCAGCAGTACCCCGCGCACCCGCTGCTCGGCGAAGAGCGACAGATAGTCGGCCTCCTCGCTCGAGCTCTGCGCGCTGTTGCAGACCATCACGCCGAGCCCGGCGTCCCGCGCGGCGCGCTCGGCGCCGCGCGCCACGTCCACGAAGAACGGGTTGCCCATGTCGAGGACGAGCAGGCCCATGATCCGGCTGCGCCCCGCCCGCAGCTGACGCGCCGATTCGCTGCGCACGTAGCCGAGCCGGTCGATCGCGGACAGCACGCGGGCCCGGGTCTCGGAGGCGACCGAGTCAGGGCGGTTGATCACGTTCGACACCGTGCCGACGGAGACTCCGGCGGCACGGGCGACGTCCTTGATACCCACCGACTGGGCCATCAGGCGGGAACCTCCAGGGGAACGAGAAGCGGCGGGCAGGCCATCACATTACCCGCGTGCCCGCCGGTAACGACGCTCACGAGGGCAGCCGGAAGTCGACGACATGGAGCGGCGAGGGCGTCGTACCGCTGGACTTCTCCTGGTACATGAACGACAGGATTCCATCCTGCGAGACCCGCGTCTCATCGATCACGACCTCGCCGAAAGCGTTCAGACCGCTGCCGTCGTACAGGAGCGTCCAGTCGGTGTATCCGGAGGCCTTCGAGGCGCCGGCGATCCGGCCGAACGGCATGATCGCGTAGGCGTTGTCGTACTTGTCGAGCACCAGCTTGGTGCGCTGGCTGGAATTCAGGGCGATCGGGATCTCGGTCTTCGTCCAGGTGCCCGAGGAGTTCTTGCGGAGGTGGAAGGCGCGGCCGTTGTTCGTCCGGTCGGTGACGTAGTTGGTGGTGCACTGGCCGAAGCGGCCGGGCACATAGCTGATGATCGCGTGCGGCAGGCCGGTGGAGTCGGTGGACTGGCTCTCCTGGTTCATGAGGGAGTGGTCCGGGTTGAGGGAGTCGACGACGAGTCCCGCGTCGGTGACGGCGACCGTGTCGGAGCTTCCGGTGGTGCCGACGAGGGTGCCCGCGTCGTTGCGCCAGGTGCGGCCGCGGTCGGTGGAGTAGACGTAGCCCGTGTCGTGGTTGGTGATGCCGCCGCTGTTGCACATCACGGCGCCGTTCTGCTCGCGCCAGGTGAAGAAGGAGTGCAGTCGGCCGCCCGCGTCGTAGTCGATGCCGTGCAGATACATGTTGCGGGCGGTGCTGGAGCCGTGCGCGCTGGTGTACGTCCCGGTGGAGCTCGACCACTCGCCGAGCGCGGTCCAGGCCGAACCGTCGTACTCCGCCAGGGCGTTGCGGCCGTTTCCGGAGATGCCGACGCGATAGCTGAGCTGGAGTTTGCCTTCCGGGGTCGAGATGAACTGCGGATAGGTGAACTGCGTCGTGAGCGCGAGCCCGTCGAGGCTCGTCTGTACGGCACCGAAGACCGCAGAAGTCCACGCGGGGGCGTTGTCGAGCAGCCCGGCCACGGACTTCACGTAGAAGAAGCCGTCGCTGTGCGAGTCCATGTTGAGGTGCAGCCGGCCGTCGGTCCTGGACACGCCCATCGAGATCACGTTGTGCGAGTCGGAGCTCTTGAGCTGGTGGGCGAGGGTGACCGTGGACCAGCTGGACGCGCCGAGCGCCCGGCGGGCGACGACAGCGCTGCGGTCCGTGGTGTACCAGGCCGCGTACTGGTAGCCCTTGTAGGTCAACAGCCCGTTCTTCTGGAACGAGTTGTTGTTGACCAGGCCGTCGTAGGAGACGAAGAACAGGGCCTGGGCGTCGAGTCGAGTGGTGCCGGTCGGCGTGACGGAGGGGCCGGGGTCGGCCGCCCGCGCCGTACCGGCGCTCAGACCGGGGCCGGCCACCGCGCCCAGCAGCGCCGTCGCGAGCAGTGTGCGTCGTCTCATCGTGCGGAGCTCCTGGTCAGGCTAGGTGGAACACTTCGGTGAGAGGCTTCATGGCCTCGTCGGGTCTGGCGCCGTCCAGCGACTCGAAGAACGGCGCCATCTCCGCCTGCCAACGCGCATTGATGTCGGTGGCCTCCATGCCGGCCTGTGCGGCCGCGAAGTCCTCGGTCTCCAAGTAGCCGACCAGCAGGCCGTCCTCGCGCAGGAAGAGCGAGTAGTTGTGCCAGCCGGTGGCCGAGAGCGCTTCGAGCATCTCGGGCCACACGGCGGCGTGCCGCTCGCGGTACTCGTCGAGCCGGTCCTCGCGGACCTTGAGCAGGAAACAGACGCGCTGCATGAAGTACCGCTCCGAACTAGAAGTTGAACTGGTCGATGTTCTTCGCGTTGAAGACGGTCGGCTTGCCCAGGCTGATCACGCCGTCCTTGCCGATCGTGAAGGAGCCCATGTCACCGGCCTTGAAGGTCTCGCCCTCCTTGCCGGTGATCTGCCCGGACGACAGCGCCACGGCGGTACGCGCGGCCAGCTCGCCGAGCTTCGCCGGGTCCCACAGCTCGAAAGCCTCGACCGTGCCGTTCTTGACGTACTTGCGCATGTCGTTGGGGGTGCCGAGGCCGGTCAGCTTGACCTTGCCCTTGTACTTCGAGCCGGACAGGTACTGGGCCGCCGCCTTGATGCCGACGGTGGTCGGGGAGATGATCCCCTTGAGGTTCGGGTGCTCCTGGAGCAGGCCCTGGGTCTGCTGGAAGGACTGCTGGGCGTCGTCGTTGCCGTAGGCGACCTTGACCAGCTTGACGTCCTTGTACTTGGGGTCCTTCAGCTCGTCCTTCATGAAGTCGATCCAGGTGTTCTGGTTCGTCGCGGTCTGCGCCGCGGACAGGATCGCGATCTCGCCCTTGTAACCGATCTGTTCGGCGAGCAGCTGCACCTCGGTGCGGCCCAGGTCCTCGGCACTGGCCTGCGAGACGAAGGCGTTGCGGCAGTCGGTCTTGGTGTCGGAGTCGTAGGTGACGACCTTGATCTTGTTCGTCATCGCCTGCTTGAGCGCGGTGCACAGGGCGCCCGGGTCCTGCGCGGAGACGGCCATCGCGTCGACCTGCTGCTGGGTCAGCGTGTTGACGTAGCTGACCTGGCCGGAGGTGTCGGTGGCGCTGCTCGGGCCGACCTCCTTGTACTTGGAGCCCAGCTCCGTCAGGGCCTTCTCGCCGCCCTTGTCGGCGGAGGTGAAGTACGGGTTGTTGACCTGCTTGGGCAGGAAGCCGACGGTCAGGCCCTTCTTGGTGGCGGCGTTGGGGTCGGCCTTGCCGGCCGAGGCGGCCGAACCGCTGTCCTCCTTGACATCGTTCTTGGTGGTGCCGCCGCAGGCGGTGGCCGCCAGGGCGAACGAGGTGACTGCGGCGAGGGCCGCGCAGCTGCGGCGGATGGATGACTTGCGCATGGCGTACGTCCTTTACGAGGGTGAGCGAGCGGTTACGAGGTCGGAGTGGGCGCCTTCGGCAGCGGCGCCGAGGCGGCTCTGCGCCCAGCCCTCGCGACGGAGATCTGCCGTGCCACCCGGGGGCCGAGCACGGACAGGACGAGCAGGACGCCGGTGACGACGATCTGCGACTGGGCGGAGACATCCTGGAGGCTCATCACGTTCTGCAGCGCGCCGAGCAGGAAGACTCCCGCGACCGCGCCGCCGAGCGTGCCCTTGCCGCCGTCGAAGTCGATGCCGCCGAGCAACACGGCCGCGACGACGGAGAGTTCGAGACCGGTGGCGTTGTCGTAGCGGGCGCTGGCGTAGTGCAGCGCCCAGAAGATGCCGGTGAGGGAGGCCATGAATCCTGTCGCGGTGAACAGGATCAGCTTGTGCCGCTTGACGCGGATGCCCGCGAACCGGGCCGCCTCCTCGCTGGCTCCGACCGCGAAGAGCGAGCGGCCGAACGGCGTGGCGTGCAGCACGACCACGGCGATCGCGAGGAGCACCAGGAAGGGCAGGAACGCCTGCGGGAGGAAGGTGTTCCCGATGCGTCCGGCCGCGAAGTCCAGGTACTGCGTGGGGAAGTCGGTCACCGCGTCCGAGCCGAGCACGATCTGCGCGATGCCCCGGTAGGCGGCGAGGGTGCCGATGGTGACGGCGAGGGACGGCAGCCCGAGCCGGGTCACCAACAGGCCGTTGATCAGCCCGCACACCACGCCCAGGAGCAGGCACAGCGGGATGATCACCTCGATCGTCATGCCCTGGTTCCACAGGGCGCCCATCACCGCGCCGGAAAGGCCGGCCGTGGAGGCGACGGACAGGTCGATCTCCCCGGCCACCACGAGCAGGGTCATCGGCAGGGCGATCAGTGCGATCGGCAGGGTGTTGCCGAGCAGGAACGACAGGTTGAGGGCGTTGCCGAAGCCGTCCACGGTCCCGAAGGACAGCAGCAGGACGACGATGAGGAGGGCGCCGACGACCGTGTCCCAGCGGACGGCGCGCGCGAGAGCGGAGTCAGCCATGGCGGGCGTTCCTCTTCTTCAGGGCGGAGGCCACGCGCAGCGCCACGATCCGGTCGACCGCGATGGCGAGGATGAGCAGGATGCCGTTGATGGCGAGCACCCAGACAGAGCTGACGCCGAGGGCCGGCAGCACGCTGTTGATGGAGGTGAGGAGCAGCGCGCCGAGAGCGGCTCCGTAGACGCTGCCGGAGCCGCCGGTGAAGACGACACCGCCGACCACGACCGCGCTGACGACGGTGAGTTCGTAGCCGTTGCCGGTGCCGGAGTCCACGTTGCCGAACCGGGCGAGGTACAGCGCGCCCGCCAGACCCGCGAGGGCTCCGCAGAAGGTGTACGCGGTCAGGATCCGCTTGCGGACGGGGATGCCCGCGAGCCGCGCGGCCTCCGGGTTGGAGCCGAGTGCGTACAGCTCGCGTCCGCTGCCGAAGTGCTTGAGGTAGTACGCCGTCGCGACCAGCACGGCCAGCGCGATCATCGCCAGCCACGGCACGGCCGAGAGACCGCCGGAACCGAAGTCGATGAATCCGTCCGGCAGGCCGGCCGCGGTGATCTGCCGGGACCCGACCCAGATCGAGTCGATGCCGCGGATGATGTAGAGCGTGCCGAGGGTGACGACGAGCGCGGGCACCTGACCGAGGCTCACGAGCAGCCCGTTCACCAGTCCGCAGCCGATGCCGAGCAGCACGGCCAGGACCACCGCGACGACGGAGTTCCCGCCGCCCTGCAGATAGGTACCGGCGGCGAAGGCGCTGATGCCCAGCGTCGAACCGACCGACAGGTCGACGTTCCGGCTGATCACGACCAGCGACTGACCGGTGGCGACCAGCACCAGGATGGTCGCGTTCAGCAGCAGGTCCTTGATGCCCTGCTCGGACAGGAACTGGCTGTTGCCCATCTGGGTGATGGCGATCATCACCAGGAAGACGAGCAGGATGGCGAGTTCGCGCATCTTGAAGACGCGGTCCACCAGCCGGGTGCCGCTCGACTTGGGCACCTCGGCGGCGGGGGCGGGGTTGGGTGCGGTCACCGTCATGCGGCTGCCCTCCCCGTGGCTGCGGCCATCACGACTTCCTCGGTGGCATCGGTGCGTGGGATCTCGGCGGTGAGCCGGCCCTCGTGCATCACCAGCACGCGGTCGGCCATGCCGAGGATCTCGGGCAGGTCGGAGGAGATCATCAGGACGGCCACGCCGTCGGCGGCCAACTCACTGAGCAGCCGGTGCACTTCGGCCTTCGTTCCGACGTCGATGCCGCGGGTCGGCTCGTCGACGATCAGCACCTTCGGGCCGGTGGCGAGCCACTTGGCGAGGACGACCTTCTGCTGGTTGCCACCGGACAGGGTCGACACGGTGTCGGCGATCCGCGCGTACTTCACCTGGAGCTTGACCGCCCAGTCGAGCGAGCGGCTGCGTTCGGCACCGCGGTCCATCAGGCCCGCCTTGACCGTCGTCCGCAGCCCGGTGAGCCCGATGTTGCGCTCGATGGACATGTCCATCACCAGGCCCTGGGCGCGCCGGTCCTCGGGTACGAGGGCGAGCCCGGCGGCCATGGCCGTGGAGGGCGCTCCGTTCGTCAGTTTCCTGCCGTCGACCTCCACCTCACCGGCGTCCCAGCGGTCGACGCCGAAGACGGCCCGGGCGACCTCGGTGCGCCCGGCTCCGACGAGCCCGGCGAGACCGACGATCTCGCCGCGTCGCACGTCGAACGACACATCGGTGAAGATGCCCTCGCGGGTCAGGCGGCGCACACTCAGCGCGACCTCGCCCGCCTCGACGTCCTGCTTGGGGTAGAGCTCGTCGAGATCGCGGCCGACCATCCGGCGTACGAGGTCGTCCTCGGTCATGCCGTCGATCGGTTCGCTGGAGATCAGGGCTCCGTCCCGCAGGGTCGTGACCCGCCGGCAGATCTGGAAGATCTCCTCCAGCCGGTGCGAGATGAACAGCACCGCCGAGCCCTGCTCACGCAGGGTGCGCACGACGCCGAAGAGGCGGGCCACCTCGCTGCCGGTGAGGGCGGCGGTCGGCTCGTCCATGATCAGGACGCGGGCGTCGAAGGAGAGCGCCTTGGCGATCTCGACGATCTGCTGGTCTGCGATGGACAGGCCGCGCGCCGGGCGGTCGGGGTCGAGTTCCACGCCGAGGCGCTTCATCAGGGCGGCGGTCGCCGCGTGGGTGGCCTTGTGGTCGATACGGCCGAGGGCCCGCCGAGGCTGGCGGCCCATGAAGATGTTCTCGGCGATCGACAGGTCGGGGAAGAGCGTGGGCTCCTGGTAGATCACCGCGATGCCCGCGTCGCGGGCGTCGGCGGGACCGTGGAAGACGGTGGGTTCGCCGTCCAGCAGCACCTGACCGGCGTCCGGTCGGTGCACGCCGGCGAGCGTCTTGATGAGGGTCGACTTGCCCGCGCCGTTCTCTCCGGCGAGCGCGTGCACTTCGCCGGGGAACAGTTCCAGGGACACGTCCCGCAGGGCTCGTACGGCGCCGAAGGACTTCGAGATGTCCTTGAGCGCCAGCACGGGGGCCGGACCCGCGTCGGACTGGTGGGTCATTAGGGGCTCCTCAACGACGCGGGCGGGTCGGCCTCACGACGTCGTGAAAGGTTTCAACTAGGTTGCCGGGACGTTAGGCAGGTAGCGCAGGTCACGTCAATGGGTACGGGTCGAAATTTTCGATAGCCAAAGGTCACAACCGAGTCACGGAGAGCGGTATTTGCGTGAGGGCTTGACAGCCCTACGGAGGGCTCATAGCTTCGGCCTGCTGAATCGTTTCAGACTGAACTCTTCAAGAAGTCCTTTTCAGACCCGAAGTCGTAGGAGCCCCGAAGTGACCGAGCTCGCCGCGGTGAAGGCCGCCCTCAAGACCCAGGCCGTCGAGACGCCGTCATGGGCGTACGGGAATTCGGGGACCCGATTCAAGGTGTTCGCGCAGCCCGGAGTGCCGCGCGATCCGTTCGAGAAGCTGGACGACGCCGCGAAGGTGCACGAGTTCACCGGGGCCGCGCCGACCGTCGCGCTGCACATCCCCTGGGACAAGGTCGACGACTACGCGGCCCTGGCCAAGTACGCCGAGGAGCGCGGCCTGAAGCTGGGCGCGATCAACTCCAACACCTTCCAGGACGACGACTACAAGCTCGGCAGCATCTGCCATCCGGACGCCGCGGTGCGCCGCAAGGCTCTTGATCACTTGCTCGAGTGCGTCGACATCATGGACGCGACGGGTTCGAAGGACCTGAAGCTGTGGTTCGCCGATGGCACGAACTATCCCGGTCAGGACGACATCCGTGAGCGCCAGGACCGCCTCGCGGAGGCTCTGGCCGCGGTGTACGAGCGGCTCGGTGACGACCAGCGGATGCTCCTGGAGTACAAGTTCTTCGAGCCCGCCTTCTACGCGACCGACGTGCCGGACTGGGGTACGGCGTACGCGCACTGCCTCAAGCTCGGCGAGAAGGCGCAGGTCGTCGTCGACACCGGCCACCACGCGCCGGGCACCAACATCGAGTTCATCGTCGCCACGCTGCTGCGCGAGCGGAAGCTCGGCGGATTCGACTTCAACTCGCGCTTCTACGCCGACGACGACCTGATGGTGGGCGCCGCCGACCCCTTCCAGCTGTTCCGGATCATGTACGAGGTGATCCGGGGCGGCGGCTTCACGCCGGACGTGGCGTTCATGCTCGACCAGTGCCACAACATCGAGGCGAAGATCCCGGCGATCATTCGTTCGGTCATGAACGTCCAGGAGGCCACCGCCAAGGCTCTCCTCGTCGATCGTGCCGCGCTCGCCGAGGCTCAGCGCAGCGGGGATGTGCTTGCCGCGAACGCCGTGGTCATGGATGCGTACAACACCGACGTACGGCCGCTGCTCGGCGAGGTTCGTGAGGAGCTGGGGCTTGATCCCGATCCGGTCGCCGCGTACCACCGGTCCGGATGGGCGGACCGGATTGCCTCGGAGCGGGTCGGTGGGCAGCAGGCCGGTTGGGGGGCGTGATTGCTGGGCTTCGTCTGCCGCGCGAGGCCGGTCGCAGGCCGCGGGCCGAATTGGGCTGCTCGCGCAGTTCCCCGCGCCCCTTCGGGGCGCTCCTGCTCGGGGCGCTTGAAAGCTCGGCGCGCCTGAACACACGTACACGCTCTTGATCGACTAAGGACTGAGAACACCATGGCACCCCATCCCGAAGCCGCCGCCCTCCTCGCCCGGTCGCGCCGGCTCGGCGCCGATCCGCGGAACACGAACTACGCGGGCGGAAACACGTCCGCGAAGGGCTCCGACACCGATCCCGTGACAGGTGGTGACGTCGAGCTGATGTGGGTCAAGGGCTCGGGCGGTGATCTGGGCACGTTGACCGAGGCCGGTCTGGCCGTTCTGCGGCTAAACCGGCTGCGCGCGCTCGTCGACGTCTACCCGGGCGTCGAGCGCGAGGACGAGATGGTCGCCGCGTTCGACTACTGCCTGCACGGCAAGGGCGGCGCGGCCCCCTCGATCGACACGGCGATGCACGGGCTGGTGGACGCGCCGCACGTCGACCACCTTCACCCCGACTCCGGGATCGCGCTCGCCTGCGCGGCCGACGGGGAGAAGCTGACCGCCGAGTGTTTCGGGGACAGCGTGGTGTGGGTGCCCTGGCGCCGGCCCGGTTTCCAGCTCGGCCTGGACATCGCGGCGGTCAAGGAGTCCAACCCGCAGGCGATCGGCTGCGTCCTCGGCGGGCACGGCATCACCGCCTGGGGCGCCACGGCCGAGGAGTGCGAGCGCAACTCGCTGCACATCATCCGCACCGCCGAGGCCTTCCTCGCCGAGCGCGGGAAGGCGGAGCCGTTCGGGCCGGTCGTCGAGGGGTACGAAGCGCTGTCCGAAGCGGACCGCCGGGAGCGGGCCGCGGCTCTGGCGCCGTACATCCGGGCGATCGCCTCCCAGGACCGCCCGCAGGTCGGACACTTCACCGACACCGACGTCGTCCTGGACTTCCTCGCCCGCGCCGAGCACCCGCGTCTCGCGGCGCTCGGCACCTCCTGCCCGGACCACTTCCTGCGGACGAAGGTCAGGCCGCTCGTCCTCGATCTGCCGCCGGCCACCGGCCTGGACGAGGCGATCGCCCGGCTGAAGGAGCTGCACGCCGAGTACCGCGAGGAGTACGCCGCCTACTACCAGCGGCATGCCCTGCCCGACTCCCCCGCGATGCGCGGCGCGGACCCGGCGATCGTGCTCGTGCCCGGTGTCGGCATGTTCTCCTTCGGCAAGGACAAGCAGACCGCGCGCGTGGCGGGCGAGTTCTACGTCAACGCCATCAACGTGATGCGCGGTGCCGAGGCCGTCTCGACATACGCGCCGATCGAGGAGTCGGAGAAGTTCCGCATCGAGTACTGGGCTCTTGAGGAGGCCAAGCTCCAGCGGATGCCGAAGCCCAAGCCGCTCGCGACGCGGGTCGCGCTGGTGACGGGCGCCGGCAGCGGCATCGGCAAGGCGATCGCCGAGCGACTGGCTGCCGAGGGCGCGTGCGTGGTGGTCGCGGACCTCAATGCGGACGGCGCGGCGGACGTCGCCTCGGCGCTTGGCGGTCCCGACAAGGCCGTGGCCGTCACCGTCGACGTGACGTCCGAGGAGCAGATCGCCGAGGCGTTCAAGGCGGCGCTACTCGCGTTCGGCGGGGTCGACCTGGTGGTCAACAACGCCGGTATCTCCATCTCCAAGCCGCTGCTGGAGACCTCGGTCCGCGACTGGGATCTCCAGCACGACATCATGGCCCGCGGCTCCTTCCTCGTCTCGCGCGAGGCGGCCAGGGTGATGATCGCGCAGGGGCTGGGCGGGGACGTCGTCTACATCGCGTCCAAGAACGCGGTCTTCGCCGGTCCCAACAACATCGCGTACTCCGCGACCAAGGCCGACCAGGCCCACCAAGTGCGCCTGCTGGCCGCCGAGTTGGGCGAGCACGGGATCCGGGTCAACGGCGTCAACCCCGACGGGGTGGTCCGCGGCTCGGGGATCTTCGCGGGCGGCTGGGGCGCGCAGCGGGCGGCGACGTACGGCATCGAGGAGGAGAAGCTGGGCGAGTTCTACGCCCAGCGGACGATCCTGAAGCGGGAGGTGCTGCCCGAGCACGTGGCGAACGCGGTGTTCGCCCTGACGGGTGGAGACTTGACGCACACCACGGGGTTGCACGTCCCGGTCGACGCCGGCGTCGCCGCCGCGTTCCTTCGGTGACGCGGTGACCGCTGTGAAGTCGTACGCCGCGGTCGACCTCGGCGCGTCCAGCGGACGCGTCATGGTCGGCCGCGTCGGCCCCGACACCCTGGAACTCGCCGAGGCGCACCGCTTCCCGAACCGGCCGGTCCGGGTCCCCGAGGGTCTGCGCTGGGACATCCTCGCGCTGTACGCGGGCGTCCTCGACGGTCTGCGCGCGGCCGGGCAGGTCGACTCGGTCGGCATCGACAGCTGGGCCGTGGACTACGGTCTGCTGGACGCGGACGGGACGCTGCTCGGCAACCCGGTGCACTATCGGGACGCGCGTACGGAGGGCGTCGCGGAGAAGGTGTGGGCGACTGTGCCCGCCGCCGAGCTGTACGCGGCGACCGGGCTGCAGTACGCGCCGTTCAACACGCTGTACCAGTTGACGGCGGCCCGCTCGACGCGTCAACTCGCCTCTGCCGAACGGCTGTTGCTCATCCCCGATCTGCTGACGTACTGGCTCACGTGTGAGGCGGGCACCGAGCTCACCAACGCCTCGACCACCCAGTTGATCGACCCGCGCACCCGCGACTGGTCGTACGACGTGGCCGAGCGGCTCGGCATCGACCTGAAGCTGTTCGCGCCGCTGCGCCGTCCCGGCGACCCGGCGGGGCTGCTCCAGCCGCGCGTGCTGGAGGAGACCGGGCTCACCGGCCCGGTCCCGGTGACCACGGTCGGTTCGCACGACACCGCCTCGGCGGTGGCCGCCGTGCCCGCCACCGGGGAACGGTTCGCGTACATCTGCACCGGCACCTGGTCCCTGGCCGGGCTGGAGCTGGACGCGCCCGTGCTCACCGAGGCGAGCCGGGCGGCCAACTTCACCAATGAGCTGGGCCTGGACGGCACGGTCCGCTATCTGCGCAACATCATGGGCCTGTGGCTGCTCCAGGAGTGCGTACGCGAATGGGGGCACCCCGACCTGGGAGATCTCCTGTCTGCCGCCGCCGAGGTGGCGCCACTGCGGTCCGTCGTGGACGCGGGCGACGCCGTGTTCCTGGCGCCGGGCCGGATGCCCGACCGGATCGCCGACGCCTGCCGGGAGTCGGGGCAGCCGGTGCCCGAGTCACCCGCCGAGGTCACACGCTGCATCCTCGACTCCCTCGCGCTCGCCCACCGCCGGGCGATCGGCGCGGCCCAGTCCCTCGCCGACCACCCGGTCGACGTCGTGCACATCGTCGGCGGCGGCACCCGCAACGCCCTGCTGTGCCAGCTGACCGCCGACGCCTGCGGCCTGCCGGTCGTGGCGGGCCCCGCGGAGGCCGCCGCGCTCGGCAACGTCCTCGTCCAGGCCCGGACGCACGGCCTGGTGGGCGACCGTACGTCGATGCGGCGACTCCTCGCTCGCACGCAGCCGTTGAAGCGATACGAGCCTCGGGGTGACACGGCGGCGTGGCGCGCCGCCGAGGACCGGCTCACCCGTGCGTGAGCGAGGACTCCCCTGGCGCGCGCCCGCCGCCTACTCCCCCACTACCCTGAACGCGTGTCAGGGTGTCCCCAGCACTCATCCGATGATCGAGAGCAAGGAGCTGCGATGCGTGTCGCTCTGTTCCTGACCTGTGTCAACGACACGCTGTATCCGGACACCGGCCGCGCCGTGGTGAAACTGCTGACCAGGCTGGGCGTGGACGTCGATTTCCCGATGGGTCAGACGTGTTGCGGGCAAGCCCACTACAACACCGGGTATCGCCATGAGGCCGAGCCGCTCGCCCGGCATTTCTCCGATGTATTCGGGGAGTACGAGGCGATCGTGACGCCGTCCGGATCGTGCGGGGCGATGGTGCGGGAGCTGTATCCGCGGATGGGTGAGCGGGCGCGCGCCGAGGGGCGTGGCGACACGCTGGCCAGGACACTGGCTCCGGTCGTACCGAAGACGTACGAGCTCACCGAGTTCCTGGTGGACGTGCTCGGCGTGACCGATGTCGGCGCGTACTACCCGCACACGGTGACCTACCACCCCACCTGCCACGGCCTGCGCAGCCTCGGCCTGGGCGACCGGCCGCGCCGGCTGCTCCAGGCCGTCAAGGGACTCGAGCTGCGCGAGCTGCCCGGCGCCGACGAGTGCTGCGGCTTCGGCGGCACCTTCGCCGTCAAGAACGCCGATGTCTCCGCGGCGATGGGCGCCGACAAGGTGCGCAACGCCGAGTCGACCGGCGCCGATGTGCTGTGCGCCGCCGACAACTCCTGCCTGATGCACATCGGCGGCACGATGGGCCGCCTCAACACGGGCATGCGGCCGGTCCACATCGCGGAGATCCTGGCGAGCACGGAAGAGGAGCCGCTGACATGAACGCAAGCACAGTGGAGGAGCCGAGCACATGAGCGGGACCTTCGTCGGGATGCCGGCCTTCCCCGAGGCCGCGCACGAAGCCGTGCACAACGCCACCCTGCGCGGCAATCTGCGCCACGCCACCCACACGATCCGCAGCAAGCGCGCCAAGGCGGTCGCCGAGGTGTCCGACTGGGCCGCGCTGCGCGAGGCGGGCAAGCAGATCAAGGACCACACACTCCGTCATCTCCACCGCTACCTCGTGCAGTTGGAGGAGTCGGTCACCGCAGCGGGCGGCACCGTGCACTGGGCCGCCGACGCCGACGAGGCCAACCGGATCGTCGCGGAGCTGGTCAAAATGACGGGCGAGAGCGAGGTCGTCAAGGTCAAGTCGATGGCCACGCAGGAGATCGGGCTCAACGAAGCCCTCGAAGCGGAGGGCATCCGCGCCTACGAGACCGATCTCGCCGAACTCATCGTCCAGTTGGGCAAGGACCGGCCATCGCACATCCTCGTCCCGGCGATCCACCGCAACCGCGGCGAGATCCGGGACATCTTCGCCCGTGAGATGAGCGAGTGGGGCCGCCCGGCCCCCGAGGGCCTGACCGACACGCCCTCCGAGCTGGCCGAGGCCGCCCGGCTGCACCTGCGGGAGAAGTTCCTGCGCGCCAAGGTCGGCATCTCCGGCGCCAACTTCATGGTCGCCGAGACCGGCACGCTGGTCGTCGTCGAGTCGGAGGGCAACGGCCGGATGTGCCTGACGCTCCCCGAGACCCTGATCTCGGTCGTCGGCATCGAGAAGATCGTGCCGACGTGGCAGGACCTGGAGGTGTTCCTCCAGACCCTCCCGCGCTCGTCGACGGCCGAGCGCATGAACCCGTACACCTCGACATGGACCGGCACCACGGACGAGGACGGCCCCCAGACCTTCCACCTGGTCCTCCTCGACAACGGCCGCACCGACACGCTCGCCGACGAGGTCGGCCGCCAGGCGCTGCGCTGCATCCGCTGCTCGGCGTGTCTCAACGTCTGCCCTGTGTACGAGCGGGCGGGCGGCCACGCGTACGGCTCGGTCTACCCGGGCCCGATCGGCGCCATCCTCAGCCCCCAACTCCGAGGCATACAGAGCGAGATCGACGCCTCCCTCCCGTACGCCTCCTCGCTGTGCGGCGCCTGCTACGAGGTCTGCCCGGTCGCCATCGACATCCCGGAAGTCCTCGTCCATCTGCGGGAACGGGTCGTCGAGGGCGGTCTGACGACGCGGGACGGCAACAAGGTCGTCCTCAAGCCCGCGAAGGGGCATGCCGCCGAGCGGGCGGCGATGCGCGCGGCGCGCTGGGCGTTCAGTCACCCCGGCGCGCTGCGCACCGGCCAGCGGCTCGCGTCGCGGACGCGCCGCTTCCATCCGCGGACGCTGCCGGGCCCCGGCAAGGCGTGGAGTGCGAGCCGTGATCTGCCGGCGGTGCCCGCGGAGCCGTTCCGCGACTGGTGGCAGCGTACGCAGGGCGGAAAGGCGGACTCGAAGTGAGCAGCAGGGATGTGATCCTGGGCCGGGTACGGCGCGCGATCGCGGACGTACGACAGGACGACACGCCTTACGAGCAGGCCGTTGACCGGAGTTATCTGCGCGAGCACGGCGCTCGGAGTGTCGCAGAGACGGTGGATCTGCTCGCCGAGAATCTGGCGGACTATCGGGCGGTCGTGCACCGTTGCCAGGCCGGCGAGTTGGCGGCGACGATCGCCGGGCTGCTCACCGAGCGCGGCGCGGAGACGGTGGTCGCACCGGTGGGGCTGGACGAGGCCTGGCTGGCGGCGACCGATGCGACGCGTGTCCCGGACCGGCTCGGCAGTACGCCGCACGAGCTGGACGCGGTCGACAGCGTGGTCACCGCGTGCGCGGTGGCCATCGCAGAGACCGGCACCATCGTCCTGGACGGTGGCCCCGACCAGGGCCGCCGCCGCATCACCCTCGTCCCCGACCACCACATCTGTGTCGTACGCGTCCCGGATCAGGTCGTCTCCTCGGTCCCCCAGGCCCTGGAGCGCCTCGACCCGGCCCGCCCGCTGACGTGGATCTCCGGTCCTTCCGCGACCAGTGACATCGAGCTGGACCGGGTCGAAGGGGTGCACGGTCCACGCACCCTGGAGGTGGTGCTGGTGAGCGATCAGGCCAGGGCGGAAGTCAGCTCGTAGGCCCCGGACGGCAGCCGGTAGACGGCCACGCCGTCCACGAAGCCCTGGCACTCGACTCCGGGCACCCGCGCCAGGGGCGTCCTGCCTTCACGGACGGTGGAGGGGTCGGTGGCGGGGATGCGCAGGGTCGCCGTGCTGTTGGACGGGACCACGGCCCGGTAGGTCATCGTCGTCCCCTTCACCGACCACTCGCTGACGATCTCTCCGTACGGTGACTCATGCGAGCCGGTCACCTGCGTGATCTTCCCGGTGGGGTCGAGGTGCGGCTGGAGGAAGAAGTGCTTGAACCCGGGGTGGGCCGGGTCCTTGGCGATACCGGCCACGCCCTCGTACATCCATTCGACGACGGCGCCGTAGGCGTAATGGTTGAAGGAGTTCATCTCGACCGGGCCGAAGCCGTCCGCCTTCGAGTACGAGTTCCAGCGCTCCCAGACGGTGGTGGCACCGTTCTTCACCGAGAACAGCCATGAGGGCAACTCGTCCTGATGGAGCAGCTTGTACGCCAGGTCGTCGCGGCCTTCGTCGGTCAGCACAGGGGCGAGGACGTTCACCCCAAGGAAGCCCACGGACAGCGTGTTCTCCGCGTACTGCACGCGGGTGCTGTCCGGGTGGGCGCTCTTGTAGGCCGCGTCGTTCCCGATGTTCTCCGCGAGCAGCCTCAGGAGTTCGCGACGTTGTACCTGCGTGTCGTACAGGCCGAGTTTCAGGGCCCACAGCAGCGCGGTCTGGGAGTTGTCCTCGGTGGGAGCGGCGCCGCCCACCTCCGACGCCTTGCCGAGGCTGGAGCGGAGGACGAGGCTGCCCGAGGAGTCGGTGCCGAGGTACTTGGCGACGAACTTGCGCTTGATGTTCGCGAAGAGCTCGTCGTACGCGCGGGCCTCGGTGTCTCGTCCGGTGGCACGGGCCATGTCGGCCATGAGGCGGGTCGAGTGACCGTAGTAGACATCGCTCATGAGCTGGGAGCTGGTGTTCTGGAAGGCCAGCCAGTCGCCGAACACCGAGCCCTGACCCGCGTACGAGTCGCCCGACTTGCCGTGGATCCAGTCGATGTACTTGGCCATGGCCGACCAGCTGCGGTCGATGACACTGGTGTCGCCGGACATCTGCCAGACGGTCCACGGCAGGATCACGCCCACGTCGGACCAGCCGCTCTCCGGGGCCGGGAAGGCGAACCGGGAACCGGGCGCGATACAGGTGAACTGGGCACCGTCGACGCCGTAAGTCTTCTGCGACTCGATCAGGGTGTCCTGGAAGTGGCTGAGGAAGTTGACCGCGTCGCCGTTGTAGAGGCCGGTGTTGCAGAACACCTGGGTGTCACCGGTCCAGCCCTGGCGCTCGTCGCGCTGCGGGCAGTCGGTGGGCACCCACAGGTAGTTGCCGCGCTGGCCCCAACGGACGTTGCTGAACAGCTGGTTGACCGGCGCGTTGTCGGTCGTCACCGTGCCGGTGTCACGGATCGCGGAGGTGGCGACCTTGCCCGTGACAGCGGAGACCGTGACGGTGGTGTCCGGGCTGGCGATGGTCACCTGGACGTAGCGGAAGCCGTAGAAGGTCAGCGAGTCCTGGTGGGTCTCGCCGTCCTTCGCGCCCTTGAGGGTGTAGGTGCTGGTCGCCTTGGCGGTGCGCAGGTTGGCCAGGTAGACCGAGCCCTTCGGTCCGTCGGCGCCTTCGCTGTCGTCGTTGAGCATCTCACCGAAGCGGAACACGACTTCGGCCCCCGCGGGGCCCTTCAGGGTGTAGCGGGGGACGCCGACCATGTTCTGCCCCAGGTCGAAGACCGCGGTGTCCCCGGTGCGCAGGGTCACGGCCGCCTTCGCCGCCTGCTTCGGATCGGTGACCGACCGGTCGGGGTCGACGACGATGTGGCCCTTGCCGTTCGGGCTGGTGGACTCGCCGGCCACCTGGTTGTAGACGGTGACGGACTCAGGGCGCCGGTCCCACTGCTCCATCAGCCGGGCTGTCTCGCCGGGGTAGGCGACGAGCTTCGCGTCGGGGAACTTCGCGCCGAAGCCGTGCTCCTCCACCTCCGCCCAGTCGGAGTCGTCGAAGCCGTTCGCCGACCAGCCGGGAAGTTCCCTGCGGGCGTCGTACGTCTGCCCGTCGTAGATGTCGTCCTTCCGGTACGGGCCGGCGTCCGTGGCCTTCCATCCGCCGCCGGGCTCGGTCACCAGGGTCTGGGTGGACCCGTCGGCGTACCGGATCAGCAGCTTGGCCTTGAGGGCGAGAGGGTTGCCGTCCTTCGCGTAGTACTTGCTGTCGTCCAGTCCCGGGATGCCCGTCGCCGCCTCGCTGATCCGGGAGTTGTACCAGCCGTTGCCGAGCACCGCCGCGAGCGTCACCCGCCGCTCCCGCGCGACCAGTTCCGTGACGTCGTACGTCATGTAGTTGACGGTGGTGTCGTAGTTGGTCCAGCCCGGGGTGAGCAGCTCATACGTGCTGCCCTCGCCCTGCGGCACCGAGACCCGGAGGCCGTTGACATAGGCGTCGTAGACGCCCAGGGCCGATATGTAGAGCCGGGCCTCGCGGACCCGCCCCTTGAGCGCGGTCTGCCGTCGCAGCAGCGGCGCCCCCGCGCTGTTCGGAGCCTTGCCCGCCATGCTGATCCACTTCGCGCCGTCCCAGCCCGACACGCCGTCGGTGCTGCGCAGACCGGTCTCGAAATGGGCGGGCGGCGCGCCGGTGACGGCGCGGCCGTCCTCGTCCCACACGCTCACGGTCCAGAAGTAGCGCGTCGAGGCGCGCAGCGGATTGCCGTCGTAGCGCACCGCCACCGAGTCCGGTGACTCGACGCGGCCGCTGTTCCACACGTCCGAGCGGGCACGGGTGAGTCGCTCGGGCGAGGTGGCCACCAGGATCCGATAGGCCGTCTGGCGCCGGCCACGGGCTGGGGACGCCATGCGCCAGGCGAAGCGTGGCTTGTCCGTGTCCACGCCGAGTGGGCTCGTGCGGTGTTCCACCGTCAGCCCCGTCAGGGAGGTGCGGTCGGAGGCCGGCGCGGCCCATGCCGAGCCTCCGGTGCCGATTCCTCCGGCCATCGCCACGGCTCCGGCCCCCAGCGCGGTGGTGAGCACCGTTCTGCGCCGGACGTTGCCTGTTCCTTCGTTGTGTGTCGCCTCGTTCACGCCGTCATCCCTTCGGCTTCGGAGGAAGTGAGTTGTAACGTTTCACTTCAACTGGCTGCGAAGGTAGTGGCGGCTGGGGCGCATGTCCACCACTCCAACAACGCGACTATCAGACAGAATTCAACAGAACTGACCGCGGGGCGCAGTCATGGAGCGATCGAGACACGCGCGCCGCTCGGGCGGGATTGAAACTTTTCAAAAACGGAACTTGCACTTCATGCACAGGGGGACGCAGCTGGTGAGCGGGCGTCGGGCGGCCCGGTTAGCGTGAGGGAATGATCCGGTTCGAGCAGGTCACCAAGCGCTACCCGGACGGCACGACCGCCGTGGACGGCCTCTCCTTCGAGGTTGCCGAGGGCGAACTCGTCACGCTCGTCGGCCCGTCGGGCTGCGGCAAGACGACGACCATGATGATGGTGAACCGGCTGATCGAGCCGACGTCGGGCCGGATCTTCGTGAACGGCGAGGACATCGCCACGGTCGACCCCGTGCTGCTGCGGCGGCGCATCGGATACGTCATCCAGCAGGTCGGACTGTTCCCGCACCGGACGGTGCTCGACAACACGGCGACCGTGCCGACGCTGGTCGGCTGGAAGAAGGCGAAGGCGCGGGCGCGCGCCGCCGAGCTGCTCGATCTGGTGGGCCTGGACCCGAAGACCTACGGATCGCGCTATCCGGAGCAGCTTTCGGGCGGTCAGCGTCAGCGGGTCGGCGTGGCGCGGGCGCTCGCCGCCGACCCGCCCGTGCTGCTGATGGACGAGCCGTTCGGGGCCGTCGACCCGGTGGTGCGGGAGCAGTTGCAGGACGAGTTCCTGCGGATGCAGGAGGCCGTGCGCAAGACGGTGCTGCTGGTCACGCACGACATCGAGGAGGCGGTGCGGCTCGGCGACCGGATCGCGGTGTACGGGCAGGGGCGCATCGAGCAGTTCGACACGCCCGGGGCGGTCCTCGGCACGCCCGCCACGCCGTACGTCGCCGAGTTCGTGGGCGCCGACCGCGGCCTGAAGCGGCTGTCGGTCACCGCGATCGAGGTCGACGACCTGGAGCAGCCGCCGATCGCGCGCCTGGACGAGCCCGCCGCGCAGGCCGCCGGGCGGCTGGACGCCGAGGGCGCCCGCTGGGCCGTCGTGCTCGACGCCGATGGCGATCTGCACGGGTGGGTCGGCGTCGACGAACTCGCGGCGGGCGGTACGGTCGGCGACCTCGCCCACCGCATGAACTCCTGGGTTCCGGTGGGCTCCCCGCTGAAGCAGGCCTTCGGTGTGATGCTCCAGCACGACGCGGGCTGGGTCGCCGTGCTGGAGGGGGCGCGCTTCCTCGGCGTACTGACCCCGGCGAAGCTGCACGAGGCGCTGCGGCGCTCGGTGGACGCGGACGCCCTCGGCGTGTCGCGGGGTCAGGTGGACTTCGACTCCGTGGCGGACGCCTGAACCGTGGACGGGGTGGTGTGCTCCGACCGGTTCGAGCGGTCGAGGAGTCCGAAGGCCCAGCGTTCGTTGAAGCCCGCCAGGAAGCCGACGGCGCACCAGAATCCCCAGAAGGCGGTGCTCTGTCCGTCCCCGTTGTCCGCGCAGATCCCGGCGGGCGTGGCGGGCATGTCGAACAGCTTGATGAAACCGGCGTTGAGCAGGAAGTAGACAGCCAGCGCCAGGATCCAGCCGACCAAGACCCGGTAGACGCCTTCGTGGCGCATCCCGCGGGCCATCTGGCCGGGCGCGACGGCACCCCGGTCGCCGTTGGTCCTGCGGCGCGACAGCTCCTCCCCGCTGTTGCGCAGCCGTACGAGGACGCTGAGCACCGCGCCGAATGCCCCTACTCCCCCGCACACGAAGGCCCCCATCAGACTCCAGCGATCGCTACAGCCCACCTCGACCCGCAGCAGGTCGAGCAGCCCGGCGGCTCCCACCAGCAGGGGCACGAACAGCAGCACGACACTGATGAGCGCGCCCAGGCTGAGCCCCACGTTGA
Source organism: Streptomyces sp. R41 (assembly GCF_041053055.1). Lineage (NCBI taxonomy): Bacteria > Bacillati > Actinomycetota > Actinomycetes > Kitasatosporales > Streptomycetaceae > Streptomyces > Streptomyces sp. R41. Next base: position 9,873,069 of record NZ_CP163443.1, on the reverse strand, counting down.
TGCCCCTGCTGACCGCCAGCGCGCCGTCCTGGTCGATGCGCGCCCGCAGGCCGGAGATCTCCTTGTTGAGATAGTCGGCGAGGTGACGATCGGGCTCCGTGCCGGTCAGCCGCGCGTCCCGCAGGACGTTGCTCAGCACGCATCCCACGGTGATCCTGAGCGACTGTCTGGTCTGCGACTCGAAGGCCCGCTGCGACTCCCCGTAGAGCAGCTGAAGCTGCACCTGCTGCTTGGAATAGACGAGTTCGAACCGCTCGTACGCCTTCTCGCAGCCGGGCTCGACGAGATTCGCCAGTCCATCGGCCTTGGTGTCGGTGCGCGCCCCCAGGACCGCTTCACGTAATGCCTGCCGCCATGTCCGGCGGATACCCCCGTAGTCCCCCATAGAGAACATGTACCGGCACCCGGCCCGCCCGGGAAGCCGCCCGACCGCACCAGTACGGTCACCGACGTCACGGAGCCGTCACCTCGGGCTCCGGCCTTCATGACCGCAGCGGAGCGTCGTCAGCAGTAGACGATCGGGCAGCCGCGCCGCAGCGAGTGCTGGGCGGCTCGCAGGTACAGCGCCACGTAGAAGCACGTGTCCAGGTCGTCCCGCCACGGTCCCGATCCGGCGGTGGCGGCTTCCTTCGCCGGCCCGTCCAGGAACCACATGGTCAGATCGAGGTTGTCGCACGTCGCCGGTATCTCGTCGTCCGGCAGCTCGATGGCCGCCGCCAGCCGCTCCGCGAGGGCGAGGACCTGAGGAGCACCCGCGACCATCGTCGACTCCGTATAGGACGATTCGACGGGCAGCCAGATCTCCTCGTCGAGCGACAACGGCACCAGCACCGACCAGCCGCAGAGAGTTTCCACCTCCTCCCGCGACAGGTGCGCACGGCACAGAGCGGCGAATCCGTCCATGGGAGGAACCAGCTTCTCCTCGAACCCCAGGCCGGAGCCGCGAACGAAGTCCGTCTCCTCGGGAACGGACTCGTACGGCGGCAGACCGCGCCGCCTCAACTCCTCGTTCAAGGCGGAGGCTGTCTCTCCCCGCCCGTCCTCGCTGTCGTCGCACCACTCCTGCGCGCCGACACTCACCAGATATACGCCCATGACCGCAACGTACAAGGCACCACTGACAACGCATGGAACCTCACTTCAGCAGGCCCTGGTCCTTCAGATAGGTCCGGGCCACCTCCTCCGGCAGCCGTCGCCAGCTGTCCACCTGCTCGTTCATGGACGCCAAGTCGGCGGTCGTGAGTACGTCGTTGAGCTTGCCGAGCGCCTTGGTGACACCCTCGCTGCCGGCGCGGGAGCGGTTGACGACGGGCACGATGTAGTCGGCGTTCTGCAGATGTTTGTCGTCGGCGAGCAGGACGAGCCCGAAGTCGTCCAGGGTGGCGTCCGTCGTGGTGGTCAGCACCATCTGGTCCTGGCCGTTCTGCACGGCCCGCTTGGCCTGGGTGGTGCCGACGCCCTTCGGGTCGACGGCGGTGATGTCGATGCCGTACGTCTTCTTCAACCCGGGCTCGCAGTACGGCCGTTGCACGCACTCGTCGCCCGCGGCGAGCCGCACCTTCAGGCCGGACCTTCCGAGGTCGCCGAGCATCTTGAGGTGGTGCTGACGCGCGTACGCCCGAGTCACGGCGAAGGCGTTCTGGTCGACGGCCTTGCCGGCGTCGAGGACGGTGAGTCCGCGAGGCGTGGCCAGCTTGCGCAGCGCGGCCATCGTCGCGTCGAGGTCGGGTGAGCCGACGGGGGGTGCGTCGGCGCCGTTGGTCTTGGCGTTGAGCCAGTCGGCGAAGGTGGCAGCGTATTCGGCGACGACGTCGATCTGGCCGGATTCCAGGGCCGGTTCGTACAGTTCGCGGTTGGCGACGGTGAGCATGGATGTCTTGTAGCCGGCCTGGTTCAGCAGCAGCGCGTACATCTGGGCCAGCAGGTCGCTCTCGGTGAACCCGGCCGAGCCGATGGTCAGGTGCTTGCTGTCGCCGGGCGACGCGGTGACCGCGCCCCGGGTCTCCAGGGAGGGGCCGGTGGTGCAGCCGCTCACCAAGACCAAGGACACCAGTGCGGTACGTCGCCTCACCGCGAGCCTCTCGCCCAGTACGGCGCCAGCCGCTCGGCGACCTCGAAGATCCCCTCGACGATCAGCGCGAACACGGCGACCAGGACGGCACCGGCGACGACCTGCGGCGTACTGGCCAGATTGAAGCCGGCGGTGATGATCCGGCCGAGCCCGCCGCCGCCCGCGAGCGCCGCGATGGTGGCGGTCGCCACGAGCTGCACGGCGGCGATCCGCACCCCGTTCATGACCATCGGGAGCGAAAGGGGCAGTTCCACGTGAAACAGCATCTGCCGCCCGGTCATCCCCATCCCGCGCGCCGCCCGCACCACGTCGCGGTCGACCTCGCGCATCCCGACGTAGGCGTTGGTGAGCAGAGGCGGCACGGCGAACAGGACGAGGGCGACGACGGTCGGGCCCTCGCCCCACTTGCCGATCGGGGTGAGCAGCAGAAGCACCAGCACGGCGAAAGTGGGGACCGCCCGGCCGATGTTGGAGATGTTGACCGCCAGCGCGCCGCCCTTGCCGAGGTGGCCGAGGACGAGGGCCACGGGCAGCGCGATCAGACAGCTGATGACCAGGCAGACCACGGTCAGCACGAGGTGCTGGGCGAGGCGGTGCCAGATGCCGTCGGCGCCCGACCAGTGCGCGGGGTCGGTGAGCCAGTCCCAGGCCTCGCTCAAGGTGTTCATCCGCGGGCCGCCCTGGTCCAGGGGGTGATGAGCCGCTGGACGCCCAGCAGGAGGAGGTCCGCGGCGACGGCGATGACGACGCACAGCACGGACGCGGTGAGGACCTGGGCCTTGAAGTAGGTGTTCATGCCCGAGTAGATGAGGTTGCCGAGCCCTCCGAAGCCGACGATCGCGCCGACCGTGACCAGCGAAACGGCCGAGACCGTGGCGATCCGCAGCCCTGCCATGGCTGCGGGCACGGCGAGCGGCAGTTCCACGGTGAGCAGCAGCCGGATGGGCCCGTATCCCATGCCGCGCGCGGCCTGCCGGGTCTCCTCGGGGACGGCGCGCAGGCCCGCGAGGATGTTCCGCACCAGGAGCGTCAGCGAGTAGAGGACGAGGCCCGCGACGACCAGGGCGGCCGACAGTCCGTACAGCGGCAGGAGCAGCGAGAACATCGCCAGTGACGGGATGGTGTAGAGGATCGTGGTCACGCCGAGGACGGGTCCCGCGGCCCAGCCCCAGCGGCGGGCGAGTACCGCGAGCGGCACCGCGAGGACGAGCCCGATGAGCACGGAGACCGCTGTCAGCTGGAGGTGCTGGACCACCGCATCGAGGAGGATCTGGCGGCGGGTGCTCAGATACTCACCGCAGATCCACTCGTTGCGCGCGAGGCAGTCGTCCGGGGGCGCGGTCACGCGTCCATTCCATCGGGGGCGGGCGGGGGTCGGCGCGTTGTGGTGACCCGTACGGGGTGGTGCTGTCTACACCCCGGATTACGGGTTCTGCGCCCCATGTGGTCCCGCCTGCGTCTCCGTAGCTTCGTTGGCATGGCACAGGGCGTGCCGGACGGAGAGTGATGACGATGTTTCGCCGAGCGCGACGTACGCACGAATCGGGACCCGCCCCGGAGGCTCTGCGGCTGGTCAAGGTCAGCAAGACGTTCGGGGTCGAGGAGAGTGCCGTGACGGCCCTGGACGGGGTGACGCTCAGCCTGGCGCGGGGCTCGTTCACCGCGGTGATGGGGCCCTCGGGGTCCGGCAAGTCCACGCTGCTGCAGTGCGCGGCCGGGCTCGATCGGCCCGACAGCGGCATCGTGATGGTGGACGGCGCGGAGATGACGGGCGGTGGCGAGGCCGAACTGACGAAGTTCCGGCGCAGTCGGATCGGCTTCGTGTTCCAGCAGTACAACCTGCTGCCGACGCTGACCGTCGCCCAGAACACGGTCCTGCCGCTCAGGCTCGCCCACCGGCGTGTCGACCGTGCGCGGGCCCGGGAGATCCTGACGGCGGTCGGTCTCGGCGACCGGCTCGGCCATCTGCCCGACCAGCTCTCCGGAGGACAGCGGCAGCGCGTGGCGATCGCCCGTGCGCTGGTCACCGAGCCTCGGGTGATCTTCGCGGACGAGCCGACCGGCGCGCTGGACACGCGCAGTGCGCGGGATGTGCTGCGTCTGCTCCAGGAGGCGGTACGGGTGCACGGCAGGACCGTGGTGATGGTGACGCACGACCCGGTCGCCGCCTCCTACGCCGACTCCGTCGTGTTCCTCGCGGACGGACGGCTGGCGGGCGGGTTGCACGCGCCGACGGTTGACGCCGTGGCCGAGCGTCTGGCGCACCTGGGCGACGACGCGTTGATGGGGGTGTGAGTCATGTTCGCTCTGGCCCTGCGCTCGATTCGCAAGCGCCCCGGGCGCTTCACGGCGACGCTGCTGTCCGCGTTCCTCGGCGCGGCGATCATCATGACGTTCAACTCGATGCACGACACGGCCGGGCAGCCGGGCGTCGACTCGGTGAGCGCGGAGTCGCTGTCCACCGCGGCGAGCGTCGTCGGCGGCTACGGCAGCCTGCTGGTGTTCTTCGCGGTCGCCTCGACGCTGACGGTGAATGTCCGTCAACGCGGCGCCGAGATCGAGCTGTTGCGGTGCTCGGGGGCGACTCCGGCGCAGATCAAGCGCATGGTCGTCGGCGAGTCGGTGGCGGTCGCGCTGGTGGGCGCGGTGCTGGCGATCGGTCCGGCGATGCTCGGCGGGCAGGCCCTGTTGCACGTCTTCCAGGACAGCGGTCAGGTGCGGCGGTCCGTGGACTACTCCTTCGGTCCCATCGCGCTCCTGTCGGGTATCGACGTCACGGTGCTCGCGGCTGCGGGCGCGGCGTTCCTGGCGGTACGCCGGGCGACGCAGCGCCGTCAACCCCGGGGCGGGGCGCGGAAGTTCCTCGCGTACGCGGCCCTGGCCGTGGGCGTCGCGGCGGTCTGCTCCACGTTTGCCTTCTCCGCGCGGGACGCCGCGCTGATGGCGCCTCCCGCGTACGGCGCGATCCTGCTGTCGGTGGGGTTCGCGTTGCTGTCCCCGAGGCTGCTGAAGGGCCTGCTCGACCGGCTCCCGCTGTCGGGCCCGAGCGGGTATCTGGCCGTACGGAACATGCGCCGGCGCGCCGAGGAACTGTCCGGTGTCCTGATGCCGCTGATCCTGTTCACCTGCATGGCGACGGCGACGCTCTATATGCAGGCGGTGGAGAACGACGCGATCGACGACTCGGGCGTGCCGAAGTCCGTCGACGCCAAGAACCTGGAGACCCTCAATCTCGTGGTCGTCGGCATCATCGTGGTCTTCTCCTGCATCATGCTGATCAACTCCCTGTACGCGGCGACGACTTACCGCAGCCGGGAGTTCGGGCAGCAGCGGCTGGCCGGTGCGACGCCGGGCCAGGTGCTCTCCATGGTCGGCGCCGAAGGCATGCTCCTGACGGTGACCGGGGTCTTCTTCGGCACCGTGGCCGGGCTCGCGGGAATCCTCCCGTTCACCCTGGTCCGTACGGACGCGACATGGCCGGGCCAGGGCCTGGGCATCTGGCTCGCCATCGTCGCGGTGGCGGCGGCGGTGACGCTCGGGACCAGCCTGTTCACGGCCCGGCGCGCCCTGCGGACGCCCGCGGTGGCGGCGGTGACGATCGCCGCGTGACCGGATGCTCGATCCGGGGAGGGGCACCCGCCGAGCGGGTGCCCCTCCCCGCGTTGGCACGCACCCCGTCGAGTGGCGACGATGTACTCGAAGGACGCGGCCCGATCCCGGAGGGGACGATGAACCAAGACGCCCAGGAGCCGGAACGGATCGTCGAGCTGCGGGAAGAAATAGACCAGTTGAAGGAAGCAGTCACCTCGCACGCCGTCGTGGACCAGGCGATCGGCATGGTGGTCGCCCTCGGGCGGGTGACACCCGATCAAGGGTGGGCCGTTCTGCGGGAGGTCTCCCAGCACACGAACATCAAGCTGCGCACCATCGCGGAGATGATCATTGTCTGGGGTCAGAAAGGAGATCTGTCGCCCGATGTTCGCGCGGTCCTCGAGGACACGCTCGACAAATACGGGCCGGCCCAGATCCCGGATCCTCCGTCCACTCCGTGACCCGAAAAGTGTTTGGATCCAGCCCGCCCCGGTAGTTCGAAGAAAGGCGAGATGCTGGCCAACCATTCCCGGGAGGGTTCGGCAGTGAGCTCGCCCCCGGCCGCCCGGCCCGAGGAGACTCGACCGGGCGGCCGGGTAGGCTCACCCGGCCGTTCCGGAAGCTATGCCGCATCGGCGAGCACCTGCTCACGCAGCGTGGCACAGCAATTGCTGATCAGACGGGACACGTGCATCTGCGAGATGCCGAGCTGCTCAGCGATGAGGCTCTGTGTCATACCGCCGAAGAACCGCAGGTAGAGGATGGTCCGCTCGCGCTCGGGCAGCGCGCTCAGCGCGGGCTTCACGGCCTCGCGGTCGACGACCAGGTCGAAGCCGACATCGAGCTCGCCCAGAGCGTCCGCCAGGGCATATCCGTCCTCGCTGCCCGGCAGCTCGGCGTCCAGCGAGAGGGCGGCGAAGCTGTCCAGGGCCTCCAGGGCGATGCGTACGTCCTCCTCGCACAGGTGCGCGCACTCGGCGATCTCAGCGACGGTGGGCTGTCGGCCCTGGATCGTCTGGGACAGGTCCTTCAGTGCGGCGCGCACCCGGGTGCGCAGGTCCTGGACGCGACGCGGCACATGCAGGATCCACATGTGGTCGCGGAAGTGACGCTTGATCTCGCCCGTGATGGTGGGGATCGCGTAGCTCTCGAAGGCGTTGCCCAGAGCCGGTTCGTACCGGTCGACGGCCTTGACCAGGCCGAGGGCCGCGACCTGGCTCAGGTCCTCGATGGATTCGCCCCTGCCGCGGTACCGGCCCGCGATGCGGTCCGCCATGGGAAGCCAGGCGCGGACGATCTCGTCGCGCAGCGCCTGCCGCTCGGGTCCGTCGGGCAGACGGTGGAGCCGGACGAAGGCGGCCGCGGTGTCCGGGGCGTCGTCGTGGGGATGTTGCTTCGTTCTGGCCGTGGCGCGCATGGTGCTCACAACTCCCTCGTGGGGTGTTGAGTGGACAGTCACCATGGGAGTACGCGCACGGGGACCGGTCGGAGACACCCGCGGCCGGCGTACCGACTCCCACGGACGTGCCTCCTGTCCGAAGCACTAGAAATCAAATTCCCCGCGTCGACGAACGCAAACAGATTCGTGAATAATGTGACGCCCGGCAATCGTCCGGTCCTGGAGTGTGACCGACTTCGATTTCACCCGCTCCCTTTCACCCTCGAATTACGAAGGTTTCACTCTCGAATTACGAAAGGAACCCTCCGACGACTGGGGCGCCGACTGCAGGGTGACCGCTCTTCATATCACCGGGATCATGCCGTTGACCAGGTGTTCCGTTCAGGTGTTCAGGTTGCGTTCAGGCCCGTTGCCGCCCTTGGCAATTCCTGCACCAGAAGCCCCCAAGCGATCGTAAAGACCCCTGTGGCAACGCCAGTTCGCCATGTCATCGTGCGGGGCATGAGCACAGAGCACCTCACCCGTCACCCCCGCGTCGCCGGCCCCTCCGCCACCGCCCTGGCGAGCAAGGTTCCGGAAGTCACCGTCTACTTCTGGGTGATCAAGGTGCTCACCACCGGCATGGGCGAGACAGCCTCCGACTTCCTTGCCCAGCGGCTCGGGCCCGTCCCCGCCGTCGGCCTCGGCGGGCTGGCCCTCGCGGTCTCGCTGGCCCTCCAGCTCACTGTCCGCCGCTACGTCGCCTGGATCTACTGGACGGCGATCGTCATGGTCAGTGTGTTCGGCACGATGGCCGCCGACGTCCTGCATGTGGGCCTCGGTGTCCCGTACACGATCTCGACTCCCTTCTTCATGGTCGCGCTTGCCGCCGTGTTCGTCGTCTGGTACTCGAGCGAACGCACCCTGTCCATCCACAGCGTCCGCACCCGCCGCCGCGAGATCTTCTACTGGGCCACCGTGCTGGCCACCTTCGCGCTCGGCACCGCCGCCGGGGACCTCTCCGCCACGATCGGCCTCGGCTACCTGGGCTCCGCCGTCCTGTACACCGTCGCCATCGCCGTCCCGGCCGTCCTGCACCGCTGGGGCGCACTCGGCGCGGTCGCCGCCTTCTGGTCCGCGTACGTCATCACCCGCCCGCTCGGCGCCTCGGTCGCCGACTGGATGGCGCTCGGCCATTCCCGCGGCGGCCTCGCCCTGGGACTGGGGCCCGTCACCCTGTCCTGGACCGTCGCCATCGTCGGGTTCGTCGGCTATCTGGCCGTGTCACGGCGGGATGTCCAGGACGTCCAGCACTAAGTCGTGTTACAGAAGGCCGTGATCAGGGGTGTACCCCTCCATCAGGCAGTACCAGGCGCCCGGGTCGTCCAGGTGTAGCGGCTTCTTGCCCGCGACGGGTGTCGCCCACGACGATGCCTCGGTCGAAGTCTGCGTTGTAGGCCCAGATCGTGCGCCCACGGGTGACTCTTCGCAGGTGCGGCAGGACTTTCTCCCACGGTGCCGCGCGGCCGACGTCGTGGTCGGAGAGACCATGCACCCAGGACGCCTGCCGGCTGATTTTCTCGGTTGGCCGTACGAGAGTCTCCATGAGCTTCCGGCCAGTAGCCGCGTCCAGGACGGCGATCTCAACGGCCTGCCCCTCCAGGGCAGTTGTCTCCGGTATCGCGGATCACTGCGGTGTCGGCCTGCAGCAGGGCGCGCGCCTCGCGCGTGATCTCGTTGGCATGGCAAGCGGCCGCTGGGGCGGGGGTCAGATTGGCCCGGAACTGGGCGGCCCCAGTTGGTGGGGACTTCGAGGCTTGCGGACGTCCTGCAGTGGCCCTGGGGAATGGCGTGTGTTGGGACCACCTAAGCGTCTTGTCACTGGGGCGGCCGGCGGAATCCCTCCGCGCGTGTGATCTCGGGGTGACAGGATCCGCTGATGGCTGTTGATCCGTTGCTGAAGCAGGCCCAGGAAGTATGGGAAACGCTGGCTGCTGTGCCGGTGTCGTTTCCCCCGGTGGACGGCTTGAACGTGGTCACGTCGCCTGCCTCGCAGATGGCTCCGCCACCGTGGGTCGGGATTGTGGTGCTGGGTGACTCGGCGATCATCACGGCGCCGACCGACAGGGCTGCACAGGTTCTGCGTCGGATCCTGGCCAGGATGCCGACCACCGCATTGACATCTCCAGTCGCGGTTCGGGCCGTATTGCCGGTGGATGAAGTGCTGGGTCCGGCGGTCTTGGGATACGTGTCACGTGACGGCTTCCGCCCGGCGCCGGCTGACCGTTCCGTGAAACGGCTTGCCCCCGGACATCATGACCTGATGACGTTGGTGAACTCGGTGCCGCCCGAGGACGCCCGTGAGAGCGGGATGGACGAGATCACCTCCGCTGCGTTCGTCGTGCGCAATGGCGCGGACGTGGTGGCCGCGGCAGGGTTTCAAGCCTGGCCCGCGGCAGCAGCCCATCTGTGCGTGCTCACCGCACCAGGGGAAAGAGGCCGCGGGCTGGCGCGGCAGGTCGCTTCCGCGGCGGTGGCGCAAGCACTCGCCGACGGTCTGCTCCCGCAATGGCGTGCCCGCCCGATGGCTTCCCGTAACGTCGCACGGGCGCTGGGGTTTCGCGAGCTGGGAAGCCAGCTCAGCCTCCGCTTCAACCAGGAGGAGCTTCCCCTGGAAGACTGACCAGAGCGCGTCACCCTGCGGCTGTGTTCTTCTGTGATTTGGGGCGAGCCAGGCGATATGACTCGGTGCCGGTCTCGATGGCAGAGGCGTTGAAGGTGAGCCGGTCTACGATCGCCGCGCAGAGCCCCGAATCGGTGAGGGTCCTGCTCCAGCCGGTGAGCGCCTCGTTGGAGGCGATCGCGAGACTGCTCTTTCCTCACGCTCAGTGAGAACCTCGAAGAGCATTTCCGCGCCGCGCCGATCCAGTCCGAGATGGCCGGAGTGTGCCGATGGCCACGCCTGCCCCCGAGCCACCGTCCGTCGATCCGGCCACGGTGATCGCAGACACGGTGGCGTTCAGTGCGGAATCACCCAGCCCGGCGCCCAGGTCCCGGCGGCGTCGTGGCCGGCCGCTGTGGCGGCGAGGTGGGCGCGGAGGGTGGCCAGCGCCGGGTGGGGGTTGTCGCGGTGCCAGAGGAGCGAGTGCGGGTAGACGGGCGTCGGGTCGGTCACCGGGATGCGGCGCAGTCCGTGGTCGGCGGGCCAGACGAGGCGGGTCTGCTCGCCCATGAAGGTGGCCAGGGCCGGGGTGTCGGCGACGGTGTCGAGGAGCGCATCGGAGCCGAAGTTGGGGCCGGTCGCCTCGATGGTGAGGCCGAACTCGGCGACGAGGTCGTCGTAATAGGCGGCCCACTCGGTACCGGGGACGATGCCGGGCATCCAGATCCGGTGCCCGGCGAGCTGAGCGACGGTCACCGACCGGGCGCCTGCCAGCGCGTGGGCGGGGCCGGTGAGGAGCTGGAGCGGCTCGTCGAGCACCCGGACGGACTCGATGTCTTCGGGAAGGGGCCAGCCGGGCACGGCGACGGCGCGGAAGGAGGCGTCGATCGCGCCGGACCGAATGGCGTCGACGGCCGTCTCGACGTCGAACAGCATCACCACGTCGAGCTCGATCTCGGGGTGCGCGCGGTGGAAGCCGCGCATCAGGCCCGACGGCGCGACGCGCGAGGCGATCACATCGACGCGCAGCGGACGGCTGCCGGTGCGCACGGACGCGACCGCGCGCTCGGCGACGCGCAGCAGCTCGCGCGCGTGGGGCAGGAACGCCTGCCCGTCGATGGTGAGCTCGGCGCCGCGCGCGGTGCGGGTGAACAGCCGCACGCCGAGATTGCGCTCCAGCGCGGCGATGCGCTTGGAGACAGCCTGCTGGGTGACCGCCAGCTCGGCGGCGGCCTCCTGGAACTGCCCTCCGTCGGCGGCGGCGACGAAGGTCCGGACGGTGTCGAAGTCCATGCCGATACCCTATGGACACAACCGTTGGTTGTGGCCGGCGGCCCCGCGGTTGTTTGATCCCCGGGTATGGTCCTCGCTTTGATGCTTCCGATCGCGGATCGGTTGTGCGGGCGAGGGGCGTCGGGCATGAGGAGCGGGCACCGGCTGGGGCGGCGGTTCGGGTGGCTCTGGGGAGCGTACGGGACCAGCGCGCTCGGCACGTGGCTCGCCTTCGGCGCGTTCCCGCTGATCGCCATCCGGGTGCTGCACGCCGGACCGGCCGAGGTCGCCGCCCTCTCCTCCGTGGGGGCTGCGGTGGGCGCAGCCGTGGCGGTGCCGCTCGGCCCGTGGGTGGAGTTCCGCCGTAAGCGGTCGGTGCTGATCGCGATGGACCTGGTGCGGTTCGCGGCGCTGCTGACGATCCCCGCCGCGTTCGCGCTCGGCGTGCTCACCTTCCTTCAGCTCCTGCTGGTCTCGGTCGTCGTCGCGGCGGCCGACATCACCTTCCGCGCCGCCTCCGGCGCGTACCTGAAGACACTGCTGCCGGCCGAGGACCTGCTCGTCGCCAACGCCAGATTCGAGTCCACTGCCTGGACGACCACGATCATCGGACCGCCGCTGGGCGGCGTGGCGATAGGGCTCCTCGGCCCGGTGGCGACGGTGGTGGCCGACGCGGTCAGCTACCTGCTCTCGGCCCTGGGCATCCGCGCGACGGGCGGGCACGAGCCGCGACCCGAGGGCCGGGAGACCGCGCGCATGCGGGCCGGGGACCTGCTCGACGGCTGGCGGTACATCCTCGCCGACGCGACGCTGCGTCCGCTGTTCTTCAACACCGCCCTGTTCAACGGCCTGGTGATGGCCGCCCAGCCACTGCTGGCCGTCCTGATGCTCGGCCGACTCGGGTTCGCACCGTGGCAGTACGGCCTCGCCTTCGCCGCCCCCTCGATCGGCGGGCTCCTCGGTTCGCGGCTGGCCCGACCGCTCGTCACCCGGTTCGGGCAGCACCGGGTCCTGATCGTGGCCGGGGCGCTGCGCGCGCTCTGGCCCGTCGGCCTGGCCTTCCTGGGACCGGGCACCGGAGGGCTGCTGCTGGTGATGGGCGTCGAGCTCGGGCTCATCTTCTGCTGCGGGGTCTTCAACCCCGTCTACGCCACCTACCGCCTCGAGCGCACCGCGACCGACCGGGTCGCCCGCACGCTGTCCGCCTGGGCGGTGACGACCAAGGCCTCGACCGCGCTCCTGACGGCCGTCTGGGGCGTGCTGGGCGGCCTGCTCGGCCCGCGTACGGCCATCGGCCTGGCCGGCGTGCTCCTGCTGGCGACCCCCCTGCTGCTCCCCCGCCGCGCGGCAGCACTTCCCTCCGAGCCGGAGCCGGCGAGCCGCGCCTGACGGGCGGGGGCGCGGCGCGGCGCGGCGCGGCGCGGCAAATCGTGGCTCACGTGCCCAATGCGCCTCAACAGCCCCCAGATACTTGTGAGGCGCATACGGCGCAAGACCACCTGCCTCACATACCTGAAGCCTTCTGGCGACCCCAGATAGCCGAAGCTGCCTAGTTCGGAGAAGGGCCACTTTGCGGCAGCTGCAACACCCTCGAAGGCAAGGGCATCCCGCGCTACTTCCTCGAGGAAAGGGAGGGGGCCGCGCTGCACCTGCTGGAGTGCCGTGGCTACCTACGAAGGACATCATGGTGCCCGAGACCGCAGCGCTCGTAGGGGACTTCGTCGACAGGGCTCTCTCTCGCCCCGGCATGACCGCAAGCGGGTCACCTGGAGGGCCGGCCTGAAAGGAGGAGTCTGTGCTGAATGAGCGCAGAACCGATCAACCTTCACCCTCAAGGGGCGCGCAGTGTTAAGACCGACCGGCGATTGCAGTGTTAAGACCGACCGGCGATTGGGGACCGCTGTAGGCCAGAAAGGGGGCAGTAAAGCTGCTTGTAGGGTCAGGGCCGTCCGGGCTGCTGGTGTCTCCGCCTCCTGGGAACCACGGCCCGTAGGCTGCGTCACATGAACGTTCTCTTCATCGCGAGTACGGCGGTTGTCGCCGCTGACCCGCCGCGGAGCCGCAAACTGTTCATTGACGCCCTCGGCCTCCCGCTGCAGGGCGAAGACGACGGCTACTACTCCAGCGAGAGCATCCCGGGCAGCAAGCACTTCGGCGTGTGGCCGCTCTCCCAGGCAGCCGAGGCATGCTTTGGCACGCCGACGTGGCCCGCCGACCAAGTGGTCCCCCAAGCATCGATCGAGTTCGAGGTCGAGGACGCGGACGCTGTCGCAGCGGCTGGCGGCGAGCTTGAACGCGCGGGCTTCGAACTGCTGCACCCGGCCCGTACCGAGCCGTGGGGACAGACGGTGACCCGGCTCCTCACGGACGATGGCTTGATCGTCGGAATCTCCTACGCCCCCTCGCTTCACGACGAAGAACATGCCTGAGCTTCGAGTCCACGCCCTGCGCGTAGCGGGTTCAGCGCTGGGATGGTTCGGTGACCAGGCCCAAGCGCCGGCTAAGGGTCGCCGGCGGCAAATGGATCACTTGAGTCAGCGGTGGTGGGTCGGCCGTCCCAGCGGTAGCGCCTGGTCGCGCGTCGGATGAGCATGCGGAGCGCGACGAGTACAGCGGCGAGGCAGAGGTAGAAGTCCACGACGCTGTTTCAGTCCCCGCTTGCCCCGGTCGACTGGTGACCGCCCCGCCTTCTCGCCAACGGACGGGGCCTTGGTGATGCAGCCGGCCACCAAGATCTCGCCCAGCCCGAGACCAATCATCCGGTCGCAGGCTTCCAGGGCGAGGGCGTGAATCTGCTCGGATATCCCGAGCTCAGCCCACTCTTTGACACGCCGTCGGACAGTGCGGTCGCAACATCCGGGAGTGGAGATGCGCTCGTGGCCGGAGCCATGGACCAGCGCGAGCACGACGTGCTCGAAGACCGTCCGGTCGGCGATCCAGCGGCGGTGACAGCCCAGCGAGTGGTCCGCGGCGAACGCCTCCCGTGCGGACAGGAGCGCGGCGAACTGGTCCCACAGGGGTTCGAGCAGACAAGATGGCAGCGCGGGCACGGGGAGGGAGGGCCAGCACGATGAAATCGGATGAACGCAGGACGCGGATCCGGGAGGTACGTCGTCGGCTCGCGCAGGAGGGGCCGCCGTGGACGCGGGACCGCAAGGCGGACTTCGAGACGGTCACGGTACCCGAACGCGATTGCGACCAGTTGCGCGACCTGCTGATCTCCGAGGGCGTGCAGACGGTTGTCGAGGTCGGTCTCGCCTACGCCAGTTCCGCGCTCGCGATCGGTGAAGCGCTGGTCACAGTCCAGCGGCCGAGTCCCCGGCACATCATCATCGACCCGTTTCAAGAACGTGACTGGTCCAATGCCGGCTGGGACTTGCTGCGCTCCGCGGGGCTGGACTCGATCGCCTCGCTCATCCCGGCTCCTTCGTCGATCGCGCTCCCGCAACTCCTCACCGAAGGTCTTGTGGCCGACGCGGCATTCGTGGATGGCAGTCACCGGTTCCATGAAGTCTTCGTCGATCTCTACTTCTTGCGCAAGATTATCCGGCCTGGCGGACTGATCGTTATGGACGACGCCGGGGCGCCATCAGTGCTAACCGCTGTGCGCTACTACGAGCAGAACCTGGGGTGGACGGTGATTCCCGGCGCCTTCCCGGGCAGCACTCCTACGACGGTTGCCGCCAATGTCCAGGCCGAATCAGCGACGCGTTGCAAGGCCATGCGCTTGCCTGACCCGCCGTTTGAGCCGCCCTTTGAGGAGTTCCACGCCTTTTAGTGGAAGGGCTCAGCCGGTGGGCTTCGGCTCGAGGATGACGAACCGCGCCTACGCCGGCATGGAAGGGGCACCTGGGATACCACGGGTGCCGCCGCGGTTTCCCGGGTGCCATAGGGGCAGGCGGCGGATCAGTTCACGGGCCTGTGCGTATGCGTCCTCGGCGGATTTTGACACCAGCGTCTGGACGAAGGGCAACACGGCCGTGGTGACCAGGGCCGTCAGTACGACTTGCTCGCCGGGGAACGAGGCACTGGAGGTAGAGCGGGAAGGCGCGAGCGGACTGTATTGAATCTCCGTGGCGCGACGACACCAGTGTTCCGCCTCATCCTCGCGTCCTTGGTCCGTGACGAGGCGAGCGAGCTCCCGCGGCGGCAGGAATCGACACCCGCTCCCAGGCGTTGCTGGCCGCCGTCCCCCCTGCCGGACCTACGGAACCCTGTGGTAGCCGACGCTGGCTGTGCACGCGGGAACGGGAGTCGATTGTCGACGGCTTCGGGAGTCACGTCGCGGCTGTGCCGCGTGATCAAAGTCGATCGGTTTGGGAGTCGCTGCGGCACCTCATGCTCACACGGTCAGGTTCGTTTGGGACGACACAGTGGAGACGGTTTCGTAGCGGATGAACCACTCGGTGGAGAGAATCCGCTCCCGGACGGCCGTCGGGAATCCGGCAAGCAAGCCCGGCGCGGCCCCCCGATCCACCTCGGTGCGATGAGCCAGCACGGCGGCCCACTTCTGCTCCAGCCAGGGGCTGACATCGACGGTTGCGGTGATCCGCTCGTCGGCAACGGTGTTCATGGCCTTGCCCCCACGGACCAGGTCGCTCAGCGCACCGATAGCCGAGTGCGGGTGCGTGGCCAGGTAGAGGGCGCTCGGTTGCCAAGGTTCACCGGCATCCGGATAGAGCCCCTCAAGCCCGGAGGCCTGGACTGCGAGCGTGGTCACCCGGTTGGTGTGCACATGGTCTGGATGGCCGGTCAGGCCGCCGTAGGCGTCATGGGTGACCACGATCTCCGGGCGGAACTGGCGCAGGTGAGCGACCAACCGCCCCACCGTCTCGTCGAGGGGCGCATCGCAGAAACGCGACACACCCGGAGCCGACTGCGGTACGCGAGCGTCTGCATAGCCGAGCATGCGTGGCTCGTCAGTGCCTAGGATCCGAAGTGCTTCGGCGAGTTCCGCGCCGCGTTGCGTGTCCGCGGTCCAGGTTGCTGTGACAACTGCGGTTCGAGCGCCTGCGGCCGCGTGCCGGGCGAGCACGCCGCCCGAGAACAGGGACTCGTCGTCGGGGTGGGCGAACACCGCGAGCAAGCTCGGCACCGGCATCGATTGATCACCTTCCAGCACGAGGCCCTGACCATATTCCTTGAGGGTATGGCCGGTTCGTGCCCCGCCCCCCACAACGATCAGGCCGTCGTCACGTTTCGTAAGCCGATTGGCTGGCGAGGCAGGTGACTCCCGAAGTCGCGCACAGCGGACATTCGCGCGAGTGCGGCTCCCCATCTCGCGTCGCAACGACGTCGCAACTCCCGCACACAGCCACAGCGCCGCCCCTATCGGTTGACCGCTGCGCCCACATCACCGCGCAGTGTCGGCAGTTCAGCCGAGACCAGGACTGCTGAGTGCCGTGGTCCATTCGGTGACGATGGCCTGCTGCGCAGCGTCGAGGGTTGACCTTGCCGGAGCAGACCACAGTGTGCAGCTTCGTCTCCGCGGTCACCACGCTGACGCGATAGGAGCGCGTGGACGATGAGGACCACGAGCAGCTGACCGAGTACGGCCGCGAGTTCCGCACCATCCCCGCCTCAGTCCACGACGTTCACGCGAACCTGAGTATCGGCAACCTGGGCTTCGAGGAGTACGCGGCATGGGCCCGCGCTGACCCGGAGGGAATCTACCGGTCCTTCTGAACAGACAGATGCTGAGGGGAACTTGACCGAGCCATCAGAAACAGGCACTGACGGTTTTGCCCACATCGTGACGCGTGGCGGGATGTCGGTTCTTGGAACCGGGAGGGCGGCCGGGGCCGGGGCGGCTGGGTTTGGGCACGCGGGCCGGGCAGGTGAGGGCGGATGTGTGGGGACCCGCGCCGGACGCGGATCGGGGTGAGGGCCACACCGGGGCGTGTGGCCTTCTCCCAGGGCTTGCTCTGGTCGGCGGCAAGCGGGGCAGGGAAGCGGCGTTGAGTGTGAGCGGTGATGTCGGGCCAGGTCAGCGGTCCGCTGCCTGTTCGCTTGTTCGCGACGACTGGTCGGCTGGTTCGTCATCGAGGCCGGGCCAGAAGGACGGCGACGTCGTCATGCGATGGTGTGGGCAGCAGGTCGGTGATGAGGTGGTCCCGGACTTCGTGCAGTGTCTGGCATGGCCGGTGCAGGGCGTGGGCCAGCTGGTCCAGGCCGTGGTCCAGGTCGTAGTCGTGGCTTTCGATGAGTCCGTCGGTGTAGAGGACGAGGAGGCTGCCGGGCGGGAGAGGGACGTGTTCGGTCTCGAAGGGCACATTGCGTGGGGCACCCAGGGGTGGGCCGCAGGTTCCGTTGAGGAACCGGACCATGCCGTGGGGGTCGACGAGGACGGGCGGAGGGTGGCCGGCGCGGGTGATCAGACACCCGCAGGTGGCCGGGTCGTAGACGGCGTAGGCGCAGGTGGCGAGTTCGCTGTCGCCGAGATCGGCCACTGCGGCATCCAGGTGGTGCATCAAGCGGCCCGGCGGGACGTTCTGGGAGGCCAGGGTGCGGGCCACGGTGCGCAGCTGGCCCATGACCGCCGCGGCCCGGATGCCGTGTCCCATGACGTCCCCGATGATCAGGCCGGTCCTGCCGTCGGTGAGTGTCAGGACGTCGAGCCAGTCGCCGCCCACTTCGTTCTCGCTGCTGGCTGGGAGGTAGCCGCTGGCCAGTTCGAGTCCGGGCACGGTAGGGAGCGGCTTGATGAGGCTGCGCTGCAGGGTGAGGGCCGCTTGGTGCCGACTGGCGTAGAGGCGGGCGTTTTCGATGTTCAGAGCTGCCCGGGCGACCAGCTCGTCGATGAGTACCATGTCCTGTTCGTCGAACGCTTCGCCGTGGGTACAGGTGACGATCACCAAACCGAGGACCTTGCCCCGCGCGTTCAGCGGGACGACACGCGCGGTGCCCGGGGCACTGTAGGCAAACAGGCCCGCCACCGGGATCGAGGGCACGGCGCCCAGCACAGGCAGCGGCAGTGGCACGGTGCGGGGGCGTCCGTGGGCGAGGACGGTCGCATACACCGATCCGGGTGGGATGGGGTGCGTCACCTCGCCGGCCGGCTGCCCAGCCGGCGTGACGGGGCCGGGTCCCGCCGTGGCCACCCGGTGCAACAGGCCGTGGGCGGATGCGCCCACGTCGTCGGGTGCGAGCACTCCCTTCAGCAGCAGCACCTCGGCGGTGTCGGCGAGCTGGGGCACGAGCATCTGGGCCAGTCCACGGGCCGCCTGCCGCAGGTCCAAGGTGGTGCCGATGCGCTCTCCGGCTTCGGCCAGCAAGGCGAACCGCTGGCGCGCCCGCTCGGCCCGCAGGTGATCGGCCTCCCCCTCCGTGATGTCGATGACCGAGGCGATCACACCGAGCCGTTCGCCATTACTGTCGGTCAACGGGGCGTAGGAAGACGACCAGATGCGGTCCTGGTCGGGGGCAGCGGCAGTGCGGCCGGTGCGGCGATCCAGCACAGCGCGCCCGATACGGAGCACGTTCCGCATCGAAGCTTCCGCTGCCCCATGGTCGATACCAGGAACCACGTCACGGATCCGCTTGCCCACGTGCGCGGCTGCGGGCAGGCCGTTCATTTCAGCTAGAGCACCGTTGACCCGCACATAGCGCAGCTCGCGGTCGAACAGCGCCAGGCCGATCGGCGACTGCCCGAACAGCCCTTCCAGGGCCGCCAGCGAGTCCCGCATGCGCCGCACGGCAGAGGTCTCGGCAGCGATGACCTGCGTGCCGGGCCGCCCTGCCGGGTCGCTGATCGGGGATATCCACATTTCCATCTCGACGGTGTGCCCATCCCGGTGCCGCACCGGATAGGCCCCCACCACGGTCTCGCCGGCCCGGGACCGGGCACTCAATTCCCTGGCCAGCTCCCAGTTGCATTCCGGAACCAGCAGGGGAAGCCCGTCATGGCCGATGATCTGCTCCGGCCGCCAGCCCAGCAGCTCCTGCGCCGCCAACGCCCACATCCACATACGCCCGTCGTGGTCGATCGCCCAAACCGCCATAGGAAGCAGCTCCCGGAACACACCAGGGTGACCGACTGCCGGGGGCCCCTCCACCGGCGGGCCACTGCCCGAATCCGACCGCTCTACGACCATGCCAAGCCCTGACCGGCCGCGAGGAGGACACCGCCCCACAGACACCTGCTCCCGCGCCCTGTTTCGATCTGCCTGAGAAATATTGACGAGAAATGTGCAAGCCATGCTATATGCCCGTATTACTCACAACTCCGACAACAAA
This sequence comes from Streptomyces sp. R41, assembly GCF_041053055.1. Taxonomy (NCBI): domain Bacteria; kingdom Bacillati; phylum Actinomycetota; class Actinomycetes; order Kitasatosporales; family Streptomycetaceae; genus Streptomyces; species Streptomyces sp. R41. The sequence goes on along the minus strand of NZ_CP163443.1, from coordinate 9,853,860 downwards.
CAGAGTCACCGTCAGTAAAAACGAGTCACCGTCAGTAAAAACGGGAGCCGCGACACCGAAACCGCCCACGCCATCGAGGAGAGATCTGCGCCCAAGCGTGACCTATTCGATGGGCGTGTCACTTGACGGCTACATCGTCGGGCCGGACGGCGACTTCGACTGGACGGGGCCCGACGAGGAGGTCTTTCGCTTCTGGATCGACGAGATTCGACAGGTCGGCGTCCACCTGTTGGGACGACGGCTGTACGAGACGATGCTGTACGGGGAGACCGCCGACCAGGATCCCTCGCTCGACGACTCAAGGCTCGAGTGGGCCGCGCTCTGGAAGCCGCTCCCCAAGGTGGTGTTCTCCACCACGCTGTCGGCGGTGCAGGGCAATGCCCGCCTGGCCTCCGGCGGCCTGGCGGAGGAGATCGAGCGGTTGCAAGCCGAGCCGCGGGAGGGCGACATCGCGATCGGCGGCGCGACGCTCGCCGCCGAGGCGGCCGCGTTGGGTCTGATCGACGAGTACCGGGCCATTCCCCTCGGGCGCACCAGAAGCCCACCTCGGTAACGGGTTCGACAGTACGACCGCCGGACGCCGCCAGGACTCATCGCGGCTCGCGGGATCCCTGGGCCAAGAACCTCTAACAGAATGATCAACAGTGTGGTTGGAGCCGACTCGGTGTCAGGTTGATGAAGGTGTAGGGGTCTTGGATGGCACGGCCGAAGCCATGGGAGGTCAGCGACGAGCTGTGGGCGGTGATCGAGCCACTGTTGCCCAAGGTCGAGCGCCGCTCGCGCTACCCGGGCCGCAAGCGCCTGGATGACCGCCTGGTCCTGCACGGCATCCTGTTCGTGCTGCACACCGGAATCTCCTGGGAACATCTGCCCCAGGAGCTGGGCTTCGGCTCGGAGATGACCTGCTGGCGACGCTTGGCCGAGTGGCACGAGGCCGACGTGTGGCAGCGGCTGCACGAGGTCCTGCTCGCGAAGCTGCGGGCCGCCGACGCGCTCGACTTCTGCGGCGCGGCCGTGGACTCCTCGCACGTCAGGCCCTTCAAGGCGGCCCAAGACGGGACGTAGTCCTGTTGACCGGGGCAGGACGGGCGGCAAGCACCGCCTGATCACGGACGGGACCCGAATCCCGCTCGCTGTCACGCTCACCGGTGGCAACCGCAACGAAGTCACCCAGCTCGTCCCGCTCTTGGAAGCCGTGCCGCCGGTGCGGGGCAAGCGCGGCCGGCCCCGCCGACGCCTGGACGTGGTCCTCGCGGACCGCGGATACGACCACGACAAGTACCGACGGCTGGTGCGCGAACACGGCATCCGGCCGCTGATTCCACGCCGCAACACCGAACGCGGCTCTGGTCTGGGCACGCAGCGATGGGTTGTCGAGCGTGCCTTCGCGCTCTTCCATCACTTCCGCCGTCTGCGGAGCCCCTGGGAGATCCACGACGACATGCACGAAGCTCTGCTCAGCCTCGGATGCGCCCTCATCTGCTGGAAGCGGCTCGCGTCACCGCGTCGGAAGTTCTGAGACGGCGCACGGCCGAGGGGAGGTCCTCCTGCTCGATGTACCGCCGTACGCGGCGGGTCGCCGCTTCGCGAGGAGGCTGGCCGTCCACAGCGGACGACCAAAAGGCAAAGGCAAGGAGGTCCCACTCCTTGCCACTCTCAACTTATAGCGCACCGGGGGGCTTGCGGCAAGACCCGGGTTGTATCGCAGAATCGGCGGCCGAAAGCCAGGACCTGCAGAAACGGGAGTCGCGAAGTGCGTGTGTTGCTGACGACGTGGGGATCGCGCGGAGATGTCGAACCGCTGGCGGGACTGGCGGTGGGGTTGCGGGAACTCGGTGTGGAGGCTCGGGTGTGCGCGCCGCCGGACGAGGAGTTCGCGGCGCTGCTGGCGCGTGTCGGTGTGCCGCTGGTGCCGCTCGGCCCGTCGGTGCGCTCGGTGGTCGCCGGCACGAAGCCACCGACGGCCAAGGACGCGTTCCGGCTCGCTCCCGAGCTGGTCGCGGCACGGTTCGAGACGCTCACCGCGGCGGCCGAGGGATGTGACGCGCTGCTGGCGACCGGCCTGATGCCGGCCGGCGCACGGGACGTGGCCGAGAAACTGGGCATCCATTACGTGCTCGCGTGCTTCCACATCCTGGGCCTGCCGTCGCGGCACTTCCCTCCGGGGAGGCGGCCGGGCACGCCGTCCCCGCAGGGTGAGACCGACAACCGGGTGCTGTGGGAGCAGGACGCCCAGCGGGTGAACGCGTTGTACGGCGAGGCGCTCAACAGCCATCGGGCGGCGATCGGCCTGCCGCCGGTGGACAACGTCCGCGACCACGTCCTCACCGGCCGGCCATGGCTGGCCGCGGACCCGACGCTGTGTCCGTCGCAGGGCATGACGGACCTCGACCTCGTGCAGACCGGGGCGTGGATCCTGCCCGACGACCGGCCGCTCCCGGAGGAGCTGGAGGCGTTCCTGGACGCCGGCGAATCGCCGGTGTACGTGGGCTTCGGCAGCATGGCCGCGCACGCCCCAGCGGACATCGCCCGGGTGGCCACGGAAGCGAGCCGCGCGCAGGGCCGCCGCGTACTCCTCGCCCGCGGCTGGGCGGACCTGGCCCCGATCGACGACTCCGCCGACTGCTTCGTCGTGGGCGAGGTCAACCAGCAGGCACTGTTCCGCCGCGTGGCCGCCGTCGTGCACCACGGCGGCGCGGGTACGACGACTACGGCGGCCGTCGCCGGCGCGCCCCAGGTGGTGGTCCCCCGGATCGCGGACCAGCCGTACTGGGCGAGGCGGGTGGCCGAGCTGGGCATCGGCGCGGCGCACGAGGGCCTGACGCCGACCTTCGACTCCCTGTCGGCCGCGCTCACCACGGCCCTGACGCCTCAGACCAGCGCACGAGCGAGGGCCGTGGCCGGCACGATCCGCACCGACGGGGCGAGGGTGGCCGCGAAACTGCTACTCGACGCAGTCAGCCAGGAAAGGCCGTCCGTGTCCGTGTGAACCACCCGGAATCGTCAAGCCGGGGACCGGCGGGCGACAGCACTCGCTTCCAGGACCACTCTGTTAGCCGTTCCTTCTGGGCCTGGCCGTCCCGGCGTGCCCAGGCGGCGTGCTGGTGAGTCCGGCAGATCGTGGAGCCGACGTTCACCGTCCACCCGATGCGACCGCGCGCGTTGGCTCGCGCCTGCACTCGCCACCGGATTCCGTCGATCAGCACCCGCTTCCACCTGGACGGCCTGCCCGTCGTCGCTGCGGCCGGCAGAAGCGGCTCTCTCGTGACGCGAGGGCGGCAGTCCGGCCGCGTCGCCAGCGGCTGTCGGCCGAGCGGTGTAGCGTCGTAATCAGCAGTCGTGGTTCCGAAGTCCCGTTCGCCCGTGATCACGATCATGGGCGTTCTTGCTGTTCAGCGCCTCTCCGGACCAGGGCGATCACCTCCCGGGCCTGCAGAGTGCGAGCCCGGCTTTCCTCGAAGGAGCAGGCCATGGCCAAGGGCACCGTGAAGTGGTTCAACAGCGAAAAGGGTTTCGGCTTCATTGAGCAGGAGGGCGGCGGACCTGATGTCTTCGCCCACTACTCGAACATTGCCGCCCAGGGCTTCCGCGAGCTGCAGGAGGGGCAGAAAGTCGAGTTCGACGTCACCCAGGGCCAGAAGGGACCGCAGGCGGAGAACATCCGACCAGTGTGACCACAGCGCCCCGCAGGAGCGGGCGGAAGGCCACCGCTGGAGCACGAACCAAGTAATCACCGTCTCAACTCGACGTGAAGCGGATTCCGAGGGATGAGCAGCCCCCGGTACCACAGTGGTGTCGGCGAAGGCGGTGGCTCGATAGGTGGCAGGAGCTGCGCGGCCGACCCGGCGTTGGCCGCGCACAGCTCGTTGCGATGAGGGCTGACAGAAGCGGCTCGTCCGCCGGGGTTGTCACGTCGACCTGAACGAGGACTTCCACCTGATCATCCGGATGCAGGTGCGGCAGCTCGGAGCCCAGCTGGCGGTGCAGCTGGGACCAGGAGGTGGTGGCTCGCTGGCGGGCGGTCTTCTTCACACCTCGGTCGTGCGGCGACGACCGGTGGCACAGGTGCGGTAGGGAGCACCGGCACCGACGCTCTGGGTGCTGCCCGGATCCTGTGGTGCCGCCGGCCGGGCAGCCACCCGCCACCGGGCTGAGATCCAGGGATGCCCCGGACGACCCGTGGACATCGCCTCCACCACCAGGACGTCGGAGGAGTCGCTGACGAGCTCCACTCACACGGCCAGTTGCGCTGCGGAGGCAAGCCCAACTGAGCGGCCGTGGCGGGCCGGAAGGGTTGATCAGCCGCTGACCGTGCGCAGAAAGTGATCGGCGTCTTCCGGCTCGCCGAGTCGGCCCACCTCCAGCCAGGAACCGTCGGCAAAGCAGAGCCGGAAGGTGGCGTACCCGCGCGGCTGGCCCGCTTCGCCCTCGATCCGGGCTTGGTCGAGGGTGAACTCCCTGACCGTCCGGAAGTCGTCGGCCTTGGTCGGCGACAGCCGGCGGCGAGGGGACGCGGCCACGCAGATGCGGTCGCGGGCCAGCATGACCAGGCGCTTGGGGCTGGGCGAGTGGCCGTACCAGCGCAGCAGCAGCTGGCCCGCGGTCAGGTTCCAGTCCCCGTCGAAGACGCCGTTGGTCGGATCCTGCTCGGGATCGCTCTCACGGGAGCGGTCTCGGCCGGAGCGCTGTGCGTCAGGTGGAGTCGTCCGTGGCCGTCCGGTCCTATGGCTACGGCTCCGTCCGGACCACAGCAGTTGGTCCAGTTTGCGGCCGAGTTTGTCGATCAAGATCATCGGCACGACCACGAAGAAGAACACCACGGCCCCGGCGTACAACAACCAGTGGTGGCGCGATTTCAGGCGACCTTTGCCCGCGGCACGGTGAACTTCCTTGGGCGGCACGGGGATTGGCTTGTGGATTTCACACCAGACCAAGGCCACGGGTTCCTCTCCCAGGACCTTCCGCGCCCGCCGCTGCACCTTGCCCTTCGCCATGCCGAAGATCCTAGTGCTGCCCCGCGGAAGCTCGTGGAGAGGTGTTGATTCCGAGGCTCGGGTCACCGAGGTAGCAGCCGCAGGGGTGGTCCAGGGCGTCTTCGGGCCAACCGATGGGCAGAGTTCGTTGGCTTCGGTGCTGACACATCCGCTGGATACGCAGGGTCGCTGGTCACTGTGGCCACGATCGCCACCCTCACTTCGGCCCCGCAGGTCTTGGGGCGGCCGAGCGAGCCGCGTCCTCGCTGGTCTCTACGCCTACCGCAAACAGCTCCTCGCCGAGGGGGACGCACACCGCGCGGACGCAAGCCAGCGCGCCGAGCGGTACACCACCGCCGCCGACAGCTCGGCCACGTCCAGGACGCCGTCCGTCTCACCGGCGTGACTGGGCAGAACAACGCCAGGTGCGCGTCGACGTCCTGTGCGCCTGCCTCCGAATGCCCTACCAACCCGACCCGACAGCCCCCGAGCACAAGGCCGGTGAGCGGGAAGTCCGGCAGACCGTCATCCGCGTCTTCCACAACCATCTACAGCACCCGGACGCACCCGCCGCCTGGTGCCAGCACGACTTCAACTTCACCGGCGCCGTCTTCGACGGCGGTAGCTTCTCAACCAACCGCCTTCGAGGAGCGGTCTCCTTCGTCGGCGTGACGTTCAGCGGCGGCACGGTCGGTTTCGCCGAGGCGAGGTTCAGCGGCACCGCCTCCGGCTGGGGCTTCGTCGTGTCCTTTAGGAGCCGCCGAGGAGCGGCGCGAGCCACGCTGTCCAGATCCAGTGGCCCAAGAGCCACAGCAGGATGACGGCGAGCAGGGCGAAGAAGGCTCCCACTGGGCCGCCGAAGAGGGCCGCCAAGAGGATCCCCATGAACGCCAGCCTCCCGAGGATGCCCATGGTGATCACGAAAGCTCACTGGGCAGTTGACCACGACCCAACGTCGTCAGAGAGTGCAAGTGGGAAAGAAGCGGCCATCCACATACGTCCCCCCGGATGTAGGCGAATGAGCCATTCAACCCCAAACAGGCATGGCCCGCAGTCTGTCGTCACGATGCTCCGACGGCGGGTCGCATAACGTGCGCCGCCTGGCGAAGGGCCAGAGAGCCTTCACCGCGGAATGAACGCGGGTCACGGTGCGCGCAGCGACCAGGCGGCGGACACCACCTCGACGGGTCACGAGACGGCCACACCGCGAACACGGCGTCTCCACACGGCGCATGATGCCCCATCAGCACCAGAATGTACTGGCGGCGTGGAGCACGGCGGCCCGTGCGGATGGGAAGAGACGGGCTGCAGGCAGGGGCAGTTAATCAGGTGGCAGTGGGCCAGGACCGCAGCAGACCAGCGATCTTCATGGCCGTGCAGGCCGGGTCACGGAGCAGGTCACGCAGGGCGACAGCGTCTTCGCGGGTGGGCTTGACCGGGATGCCGGAGGCTTCGAGGTACATGACTCCGGTCGCAGCGGCAACCGCCATGTTGGAGCGCTCCAGCCAGCGGCAGCGGCCGAGGATGTGCACCAGGGCCGCAGCCCGGGCGTAAGGGCCGTCGTAGACCGGCTGCTCGAGCAGTTCGGCCCGGTGGCAGGCGACGGCGGCCACTGGCACCCCGTAGTCGTCGGGTGCCGGGTCACCTGCCCCGGCGATCTCGGCGACCTGCAGGATCCAGGGAACATCGATGTGCAGATCCATTACGCGGCGCGCGCCCCCGGGGCAGACTGCCCGGCATCTTCGGCCTCATCGAAGACGGTCTGGTGCTCATCGAGGAACCGGCGGGCTGCCTCCAGCCCGCGGGCGCGGAGGCCCTCGGCGTCTTCCCGGATCAGCTCTGCGATGTAGTCGCCCATGCTCAACCCGCGGTCCTTGGCCCGCGCTTTGGCAAGTTCGGCGATCTCGTCGTCGACCCTGGCACCGAGTTGTGTTTTCGCCATAGCAGAATGGTAACAGCTGTTACCAGCGGGCGGCAGAGGCCGGACTGGAAGCAGGGCCAGGGCCACTGCTTCGACGACTGATCCGCCGTCTCAGGCGAGGTTCCGCGAGGCGATCAGCCGGTTGGTGACTTCTACCGTGACCAGGTATCACCAGAAGATCCAGTCGAGGAACGCTTCGTCGTATTCACCGCGCTGGTCAGCCCTGCGATGGCGCAGATCCTAGCGGTTGGCGATCTCGAACAGCGCTCCTTCATCGGGTTTCCCGACCTGCTCCTTGATCAGTGAGCGGCGTTCTTCGAGGATGCCCGCGAGGGTGACGATCGCCAACCGCCTGCCCTCGGTTGACGTGTCGTGTCCTCGGAAGAGCGCGATGGCGTGGCGGATGCGAGTGGTGATGTCGGGTGCGCTGTCGTTGAGCGCTCGGTGAACCAGCCGGCTTCGGGCGTCGTCGGTGACGGCGGTCATGCGCCCCAGGTCCTCGCCTTCCGCGGCCAGTTCGTACTCGATGCCGGCCGAGCGCACCAGCTGGTTGGCCTTCCACCGGTACAGGACGCGTGCCGGGCCGTTACGGAACTCCGAGTGGCGCCATCCGCAGCCGCTGTAGGAGTGGAAGTGCCGCACGCGGGGGCGGCTCACCAGGTCATGGAACACTTCGATCAGCCCGTAGAAGGTGTCCTCGTCCCACACCTACGGCGCCAGAGGTCACAGATCAGGGATGCCCAGGCGCCCTGTCGATCACCTCGGAAGCGTCGAACAGCTCGCTGTGATCGTCGACGCGTTCCTCGCCGAACACCTCAGCCAGGTAGCCGTTGTCGGCGAACTCGCCGACGAGCCGCGCGAAGTGACGTCGGGTGTCCCGCGCGGTACTGCCGTCGTGGGCGAGTCCGTTGCCACGGCGCTGCGGCCAGTACGGTCGTGGCGTGGCCGCGTGCCTGAGCTCGGGCGCCCGGTTGATGAGCTCCGTGAACCAGTCGTGCGGGTCCATTACGGCCCGTTTGGTGCCCCAGCCGGTGGCGGTGGTCGCCCAGGGATCGGCTGTCGGCACGGTGTGGTTGGGCAGGTCCTCGAAGCCGGCGACTGCGGTTCCGCCAGCCAGGCCTCAGGCATGAGCCATATCGCCCGGCCCCGCCAAGAGCCCGTGGATCGGAGGACGCACTCCACCTCGGACACGAACAGCGATGTGGGCCAGAGGAGTTCGTCGTTGCTCAGGTCCAGACTCACGGCGGCTTGGGCGAATCGGACGTGCCGCCGCAACGAGTGTGCATCGACCTGCGGAATCGACCCCAGAGGCCCGGGGATCCCCGGGCCAACTCGGGTCAGTTAACTGTAAAGAACCTTGACAGATGATTGGTCTAGTCCAACGATGGTCGTCGTTCGCCCCCGTTAAGGGGGGAGTTCGCCGGCGCTCACCGATCCGGCGTGCGTCTCTCGGTTCTGTCTTTCCGCTGTCCCCGCCTGCTCTTTTTCACTATGGGAGCGTCAATGAGACGACCTGGTCCTCTTCGCGTGTTGCTGTCCTGCATGACCGTCACCGCCCTGTCGGCCGGGCTGGTTGCCGTCGGAGGAGGTGGCGCGCTCGCCGCGCAATCGACACCCCCGTACGCCGCGAAGCCCATGCCCGCACACGTTGCGGCGCCGTACTTCGAGGCATGGACCGGCGAAAGCCCGGCCACGCTCGCCATCGAGTCGGGCAACAAGTACCTCACGATGGCCTTCCTCCAGACAGCCGGGGCGGGATCATGCACCGCCTACTGGAACGGTGAGTCCTCCCAGCCGATCGGCAAGGCGACCTTCGGCAGTGACATCGCCGAGATCCAGGCCCGCGGAGGCAACGTCATCCCGTCCTTCGGCGGCTACAGCGCCGACACCACCGGCACCGAACTGGCCGACAGCTGCACCAGCGTCGACTCCATCGCCAAGGTGTACGAAAGCCTCGTCACGACCTACGGCGTCACCCGGATCGACCTCGACATCGAGGCCGACTCCATCAACAACACCGCCGGGATCGCCCGCCGCAACAAGGCCATCGCCAAGGTCCAGCACTGGGCCGAACGCACCGGCCACCACGTGCAGTTCTCCTACACCCTCCCCACGACCACCACCGGCCTCGCGCCCAGCGGCGTGGCCCTGCTGCAGAACGCCGTCGACAACGGCGCGCGCGTAGACGTCGTCAACATCATGACGTTCGACTACTGGGACGGCGCCACCCACGACATGGCGGCCGACACCGAGACGGCCGCCTCCGGTCTGCACGACCAACTGGCGGCCCTCTACCCGAAGAAGAACCCGACGAAGCTTTGGCACATGATCGGCGTCACCGAGATGCCCGGCATCGACGACTACGGACCCGAGGAGACGTTCACCACGCAGGACGCCGTCACGGTCGAGAAGTGGGCCGTCGCCAAGGGCATCAACACGCTCTCCTTCTGGGCACTCCAGCGCGACAACGGCGGCTGCGTAGGCACCGCCGGCGCCAACTCCTGCTCCGGGATCGCCCAGGACCCCTGGCATTTCAGCCACACCTTCGAGCCGTTCACACGCGGCGTCGGCGTCAACTAGGGGGGTCGTCAGGCTGTTTCGATCGGGGCAGGCCCGGGGATCCCCGGGCTGTACGCCAACGAGCTGACACCCGATGGCTGTTGGTGGTGCCGTCCCGCGGCAGAGCGGGCGGTGCGCGTGGAGCGCACGCGGCCGTGGACCGGGCCCGAGACCGCATCCTTCCGCCGCGAGCCGGCCCGCACCGACCGGCTTGTGCACGCCGAACTGGCCAGCGAGGACCCGCGCCTTGCCATGCAGCGGGACAGCAAGCGTGCGGCCGCCTGGCCCGAGCCGGTCCGCCGCCCTGCCCAGCCCACTGCCGCCCCGCCCGGGGTCGCCACCATCCGCTGGCTCCGCCTACCTCCACCAGGCTCCAGCCCGGGTGTTCTCCTGAGGCTTCGGCATCCCCGCCCTCGTCGAGGCATTCGAGTACGGCAAGGCCATATCGTGACCGAGCTGATCTCCGAGCGCGTCCAGCCTTCCGGATCTTCAGCGCCCAGTTCTTCGAATCGATAGTTGCCTGTCCGGTAGTCAGTGCGGTCGGCGCAGTCCTGCGATGAGGAGTTCGACCAGTCGGCGTGGGTCGTAGCGGGGATCGCCGTCCGCGCCGATGCAGAGGTTCCCGACGCCGCGCATGAGTTCGTAGGCCTGCAGGTCGGATCGGATCTCGCCGGAGGCGGCTGCGGCGTCGAGCAGTTGGGTGCACACGGGCAGGAGGCGGTCGAGGAAGTAGGCGTGCAGGGTGTCGAAGCCGGCGTTGTCGGACTGCAGCACGGCGGCGAGTCCGTGCTTGGTGACGAGGAAATCGACGAAGAGGTTGATCCATCGCCCTAGTGCGGCGTGCGGAGTTGGGCTGGTCGCCAGGAGGGCTGGACCGGACTCGGCGCAGGCTTCGACCTGGTGGCGGTAGACGGCGATGATGAGGTCCGCTCGCGTCGGGAAGTGGCGGTAGATCGTGGCCGTCCCGACGCCGGCCTTGGCCGCGATGTCACGGATCGGCGCTTCCACGCCTGACGTGACGAAGATCGCGGCGGCCGCGTCGAGCAGGGTCTCCTTGTTGCGCCGGGCGTCCGCCCGTTTGGGCCGGGCCGTGTGCCCTGCGCCCTGGTCGCTGTCGTTCACCGCGCCGTCCTCTCCGCTACCGCGATTGCTAAACGGGACAGCGTCCCGTATCGTCAAACGGGACAAGGTTCCGTTTGCTCATGATGTCAGAGCAAGGGCCGACAACCAAGCCATGCATTCACCACGCTTCATCCGCAATGGAGGAACACGGTCATGCAGTACCGCACCTTGGGCCGCACCGGTGTGCAGGTCAGCTCCCTCGCGCTCGGCGCGATGAACTTCGGCAAGATCGGGCGCACCACCCAGGACGAGGCCACCGCCATCGTCGACGCCGCTCTCGAGGGCGGGATCAACCTCATCGACACCGCCGACATGTACAGCGACGGCGAGTCGGAAGAGATGGTCGGCAAAGCCATCGCCGGCCGACGCGACGACATCGTGCTGGCCACCAAGGCGAGCATGCCCATGGGCGACGAGCGCAACCACCAGGGCAGTTCGCGCCGCTGGTTGGTCACCGAGCTGGACAACAGCCTGCGCCGGCTCGGCGTCGACCACGTCGATCTCTACCAGATCCACCGGTGGGACCCGCGCACCAGCGACGAGGAGACCCTGTCGGCCCTGACCGATCTGCAGCGCGCGGGAAAGATTCGCTACTTCGGCTCCTCGACCTTCCCGGCCTACCGCCTCGTGCAAGCCCAGTGGGCCGCCCGCGAGTACCACCTGAGCCGTTACGTCACCGAACAGCCCAGCTACTCGATCCTGCAGCGCGGGATCGAGACCCACGTGCTGCCCGTGACCGAGCAGTACGGGCTCGGTGTGCTGGTATGGAGCCCGCTGGCTTCGGGCTGGCTGTCGGGCACGATCCGCGAGGGCCAGGAAATCGTCACCAGCCGCTCAACGTTCATGCCGCAACGCTTCGACACCACGATCCCCTCCAACCGGGCCAAGCTCGATGCCGTCGAGCAGCTGGCCAAGGTCGCCGACGAAGCCGGTCTGACCATGATCCAGCTCGCGCTCGGATTCGTGACCGCGCACCCCGCCGTGACCAGCGCGCTCATCGGCCCCCGCACACTGGACCACCTGCACTCGCAACTCGCCGCCGCAGACACCGTGCTCTCCGCCGACGTACTGGACGCGATCGACGCCATCGTCGCACCCGGCACCGACCTCGCCGCGGACGAGAAGTACGACACCCCGCCCGCGCTGCTCGACCCGTCACTGCGGCGCCGCTGATCGTCCGAGGTACAGCCTCCACATCCTCCCCCGCAGCTCCCGCGCCCGCGGGAATCGCGCAGGCGCCCGGCGAGAAGGTGTTCTTCCTCCAGCTCGCCGGCACCCGCCGAGATGGGAGGTGCCGCAGCTCATCGCAGCGGGTGAAGGCCACGTCCTCGCCGCAACCGCCCAAGCGAATCAAGTCCCGCACCTTCCGGAAGCACGTTCCGCCTGAACCTCGGTAACACGCCCCAGCCGGCGCACCGACGGCGTCGAAAGGACCAACGGCTCCATGCCACACACGCCCCGGCCCCGTTTCGGGATCATGACCGCCCCCATGCAGGTCGACTACCACGACGTCCTGCGGGTCTGGCGCGAGGCGGACACGATCCCGGAGATCGAGCACGCGTGGCTGTTCGATCACCTCATGCCGATCGGGGGCGACCCCGACGGTCCGACCCACGAAGGCTGGACGCTGCTCTCAGCCCTCGCCGCGCACACCCGACGACTGCGGCTCGGCGTGCTGGTGACCAGTAACCGGTTCCGACCGCCCGCGATGCTGGCCAAGATCGCCACGACGGTCGACATCGTCTCCGGCGGACGGCTCGACTTCGGCATCGGCGTCGGCTCACGACCCGGACATCCCCTGGCCCGGCGTGAGTACGAAGCACACGGCCTGCCCTTTCACGACTCCGCGCATGCCGTGGGGAGCCTCGCCGAAGCCTGCACGGTGATCCGGCGGTTGTGGACCGAGGAGGAACCGTTCGACCACCACGGCACCTACCACCACCTCACCGGAGCGTTCGGCAACCCCAAACCCGTCCAGCGCCCCCACCCGCCGATCCTCATCGGCGGACGCTCGTCCCCGACGCTGCGCGTGGCCGCCGAGCACGCCGACCTGTGGAACATCCCGGGCGGCGACATCGAGGACGTCATCAACCGCAGCGCACTCCTTGACCGCTACTGCGCCGAGATCGGCCGCGACCCCGCCTCGGTCACCCGCTCGATCCACCTGCCCGTCTCCTACGACCAGCCCGGCGTCACGCGGGACGCGATCGGCGACGCGATCGACGCCGGCTTCCGGCACATCGTCCTCGGACTGCCGGCGCCCTACCCCGCCGACGTCGCACGGTGGGTCACCGACGAGCTCATCAGCACGTCGGGAGCCGCTTGAACGCCGGCCGTTCGGACTACTGGATGATCTCTTCCAAGGGTTGGTGGTCGTAGGCGGTCAGTGAGCGGACAGCTGGCTTGCCGGTGTGGGGTTGCGCCAGCTCGCCGTGGTCGGGGCAAGGAGTCGTTGTGGGACGCGGACGGCCACTCCGCGGGAAGTGCGGCCGCCGTGCCGTTCGAGGTCCAGCTTGGCCTTGTCGAGCAGCTCGAACTCCTGTCCGTCATCGGCCTGCAGCAACCGAATCAAGCGGATTGGTCGAGCCAAGCCTGCGGTGGCGGTCGGGCGTGAGTGCGACGAGTACCAAAGCCCGGGGTCCTGGAGACCGGCACCGCTGACCAGCGTGCGGACCATGGCCGGGCTGGCAGGATGCCGGGTGTGCACCAGCGCTGCGAACGCGAGGCAGAGCGCTCCCTGTGTTGCACGGTCAGTCTAAAAATCAAACCGACTAGACTGGAGGCGCCGAAGCGACCAGAAGGAGGTGACGATGGCAAACTTCGATACGTTCGCCGCTGACGGGACCCGGATCTGCTCGATAGCCGACGCCCTCGAGCTGATCGGCGACCGCTGGTCACTGCTGGTGGTGCGGGAGATCGGCTTCGACGTGCACCGGTTCGACCAGATCCGCACCCGGACCGGGGCGCCACGCCAGATGGTGGCCGCCCGGCTGCGCAAGCTCGAGGAGGTCGGCGTCGTCGAACGCCGCAAATACCAGGATCGTCCGGAGCGCTACGAGTACCTCCTGACCGGGGCCGGTCGCGCCCTCCTTCCGGTCCTCGCCGAGCTGCGCCAGTGGGGACAGCGGTATGCCCCATCGCGCCCGGTCCACCATCCCGACGGCAACCGCATGGGCGGCGTCGAAGACGGCAATCCGCCACAGCCGTCACCACCAGAACCGCTCACGGACGCCAACCCCTGATCGTTTGACTCGGGTTGTGCGGGAACGAAATGTGGTCGGCTACGGGAGCCATTCAGTATTCAGCGGACCGCCCAGTCGGCGACCGCGCCGTAACAGCGTCGGAGCAGGAGGGCACGCGGCAGCTTGCCCGCAGGTGCATCTTCGTCCGCCGCGTCGGCCGATCGGCGGATCCGGGGTGGCGCGTTGTCCGGATGCGTTGTCTGCACGTACTTCACGACGATGTTGAGGTGGATGCCGAAGAGTCGCACGAGGTGCACAGGATCAGCGGTCTCTCCTGCCTCCTACAGGATGCGGTCGGCCCATACCTGGCGCGGCAGCAGCCCGATCTGGTCGAAGGCGGCGCGCGGAGCGAAGTAGCTGAGGTGCGGTGATGCCGGGTGCCGGTAGGAGTGGTGATGAGCAGGTGCGGATGGGGGGCCTGGAGCCAGCGACGGCGGCGCTCGCGCAGCCAGTCGCCCACGAGGTGGGTGCTCAGGTCGTCGAGGTAGACGGTGTGGGTGCGCTCGCCCCGGTGCACTGCCGGCGTCCCCGACGGTCCCTTGGACCGCGAAGCCGCCATACCGCCCTCTCGCCGGCGGGCATGCCAGGCACAGGCGGACTTCCGGGAGACCCGTAACCGCCGCGCGACCTACGACGGCGGCACACCTTGAGCGAATAACTCGGCGGCCTCGAACCGTACTTGCTCCCGCTGAGCCCGCTGCTTCGCGGTCAGGCCACCCCCACCGGAATACCCCATGACACCGGGACACACCCACCGGCGAGATCGCCGTCACCCAGGCCGAAACCCCTCAGTAGCGGAGACTGGTCGCGGGGAGTACCGCCACCACGCGTGCGGCGAGGTCAGCAGTGTCGACCTGCGTTGCTCCCATTGCGGCGAGCCGATGCATGCGAACGACGTCGACGCACTCCCGGGCCCGGTTCAGCCGCGTGAGCGCGGCGACGGCCTCCGCCGCGCCGTCCAGGCCCTCGCCCGCATGCGCGATCTCGCCCTTGCCGCATGACCAGACACTCCAACACCGCAGCTGAGGCTGCCTGTTCACGGCCTTCTGCAACACGCCGCAGGTGCGCGCCCGCTTCGGCGCGGAGGTCGGTGCGGATCTGCGCGCGGGCCGGTGAGGCCATGAGACCCGATCAGGGCACCCCTTGCATGATCAAAAAGGCGACGGTTTAGCATATGAGCACCGCCTAGCTCGAAAGATAAACTTGTGACTGTCAACGACGACTCGTTCACCAACTGGAAGAACCGCGAGGAGATCGCGGAGTCGATGATCCCCCTCATTGGGAAGCTGCACCGGGAACGGGACGTCACGATCCTGCTTCACAGCCGCTCCCTGGTGAACAAGTCGGTGGTCAGCATCCTCAAGACGCACCGATTCGCCCGGCAGATCGCCGGCGAGGAGCTCTCCGTCACCGAGACGCTGCCGTTCCTGCAGGCACTCACCGCGCTCGATCTCGGCCCCTCCCAGATCGACATCGGCATGCTGGCCGCGACGTACAGGACCGACGACCGCGGTCTCTCGGTGGAGGAGTTCACCTCCGAGGCCGTCGCCGGAGCCACGGGCGCCAACAAGATCGAGTGCCGGGAGCCGCGCGACGTGGTTCTCTACGGGTTCGGCCGCATCGGTCGTCTCGTCGCCCGCCTGCTCATCGAGAAGTCCGGCTCCGGCAACGGCCTGCGGCTGCGCGCCATCGTCGTCCGCCAGGGCGGCGAGCAGGACATCGTCAAGCGCGCCTCGCTGCTGCGCCGCGACTCGATCCACGGCCAGTTCCAGGGCACGATCACGGTCGACGAGGTGAACAGCACGATCATCGCCAACGGCAACGAGATCAAGGTGATCTACGCGGGCGACCCGTCGGAGGTCGACTACACGACGTACGACATCAAGAACGCCATCCTCATCGACAACACCGGCAAGTGGCGCGACCGCGAGGGCCTGTCCGAGCACCTGCGCCCCGGCATCGACAAGGTCGTCCTGACCGCGCCGGGCAAGGGCGACGTCCCCAACATCGTGCACGGCGTCAACCACGACACGATCAAGCCGGACGAGCAGATCCTCTCCTGCGCCTCCTGCACCACCAACGCGATCGTCCCGCCGCTGAAGGCGATGGCTGACGAGTACGGCGTTCTGCGCGGCCACGTGGAGACCGTCCACTCCTTCACCAACGACCAGAACCTGCTGGACAATTACCACAAGGCCGACCGCCGCGGCCGCTCGGCGCCGCTCAACATGGTCATCACCGAGACCGGTGCCGCCTCCGCCGTCGCCAAGGCGCTGCCCGACCTCAAGGCACCGATCACCGGCAGCTCGATCCGCGTCCCGGTGCCGGACGTCTCGATCGCGATCCTCAGCCTGCGGCTCGGGCGCGAGACCACCCGCGAGGAAGTCCTCGACCACCTCCGCGATGTGTCGCTGACCTCGCCGCTCAAGCGCCAGATCGACTTCACCACGGCCCCCGACGCGGTCTCCAGCGACTTCATCGGCTCGCGCCACGCCTCGATCGTCGACGCGGGTGCCACCAAGGTCGACGGCGACAACGCGATTCTGTACCTGTGGTACGACAACGAGTTCGGCTACTCCTGCCAGGTCATCCGCGTCGTCCAGCACGTCTCCGGGGTGGAGTACCCGACGTACCCGAGCCCGGCGGTCTGATCCCGACGTACTGATTTCGACGCACTGATCCGGACGTACTGATCTCGACGTACTGACCGATCCCGTGTCCGGTCGGGCTGGGCGGGCGATGGAAGGGCAGCCGATCCCGATCGGCATCCGGTTGCCCTCCTGCCGAACGCCCCCGCCCCGTCTGCCGACCCGGGAGAACCCATCGCATGGTGTCGGCTCGTACGGTTTCGGTCCGCACGCCCGCGTGTCGCGTGCTTCCGGGTCGTCAGAAATCTTCCGGTTCGCCGGAATCAGAGATCGCAGGCGTCCTGCCAGCCGCACGCGCCGCAGATGACCAGGCGCAGAGCCCGGTCGCTGAAGTGGTCGACGGTGATGTACGGGCGCAGCCGGTCACTGCTCACGCCGCAGCGCGGACAGGCCGCGAACAGGCCCAGGCGGCCGAAGTCGGCAATGGCCGGGGAGTCTTCGCGGATGTCGCCCCGAACGGCGGGCGCGGACACGGTGGTTGAACCGATGTTCATGATCATGGCCGCCGCCACGTCCGTCATACGGTCCGTACCCTCCGCGAGGCGCAGGTGGCGCAGGCTGCCCAGGGAGGGCGGCAGCGGCGTGTCATCGAGGCGGACCGGGACGAGACGGGCCCCGCCGGTGCCGGTGAGCCCGCTGGGCAGGCCGGAGTCCGCCGGGATATCGCCCCACGAGGTTGCGGCGACGGCCGACCACAGGAGGATGACAGCGTCGTCCGTATCCGCGGAGGGACTCGCCGCGCCGCGGAACACGGGGGAACCGTCCGGACCGGTCGTCCACGCGTCGAGTACGGCCTCGGCCCCGACGCGCCACAGCGCGGCCGCCAGCGAGAAGGCCGGTCGCTCGTCCTGCTGCTGGTACGAAAGTCTCGCGCGCACGTTCTCATGGTGCGGCACGGGGGCACCCCAGGGCGCGCTCTTTCGAACACTGGATGTGGGAAGCCGGTTGAAGGGGCGTCAGCCCGTCGCTACGACGCGCAACGACCGAACCCGGCCTCCACCAACCGCGATCCTCTCGACATCGCCCTGGAGGCGGACGACGTCGAGATCCTGCGGACCGAGGACGTCCGGGTCGGCCCGTGCGGGCCGACCCGGACGTCGTCATCAGACGAGGTCGAACCGGTCGAGGTTCGACACCTTGACCCACGCCGCGACGAAGTCGTTCACGAACTTCTCCTTCGCGTCGTCGCTCGCGTAGACCTCCGCCAGCGCGCGCAGCTCGGAGTTCGAGCCGAAGACGAGGTCGGCACGAGTGCCGGTCCACTTGACCTCGCCCGAGGCGTCGCGACCCTCGAACGTGGTCTGGTCCTCCGACGTCGCCTTCCACGTCGTACCCAGGTCGAGCAGGTTGACGAAGAAGTCGTTGGTCAGCGACCCGGGGGTCTCGGTGAGGACTCCGAGCGAGGACTGCTGGTAGTTCGCGCCCAGGACGCGGAGGCCGCCGACGAGGACCGTCAGCTCGGGGGCGCTCAGGTTCAGCAGGTTCGCCTTGTCGATCAGCAGGTACTCGGCCGGCAGGCGGTTGCCCTTGCCGAGGTAGTTGCGGAACCCGTCGGCGGTCGGCTCAAGAGCGGCGAACGACTCCACGTCGGTCTGCTCCTGCGAGGCGTCCACGCGGCCCGGCGTGAAGGGGACCTCGATGTCGAAGCCGGCGTCCTTGGCGGCCTTCTCGACGCCCGCGGCACCCGCGAGCACGATCAGGTCGGCCAGCGAGATCTGCTTGCCGCCGGCGTTGAAGGACTCCTGGATGCCCTCGAGCGTGCGCAGCACCGTCGCCAGCTGGTCGGGCTCGTTGACCTCCCACCCGATCTGCGGCTGCAGGCGGATGCGCGCGCCATTGGCGCCGCCGCGCTTGTCGCTGCCGCGGAAGGACGAGGCCGACGCCCACGCGGTGGACACCAGCTGGGACACCGACAGGTCCGAGGCGAGGATCTGGGCCTTGAGAGAGGCGATGTCCTCGGCGTCGACGAGCTCGTGCGTCACCGCGGGGAGCGGGTCCTGCCACAGCAGCGTCTCGCTCGGGACCTCCGGGCCGAGGTAGCGCACGACCGGGCCCAGGTCGCGGTGGGTCAGCTTGAACCACGCGCGGGCGAAGGCGTCCGCGAACTCGTCGGGGTTCTCGAAGAAGCGACGCGAGATCTGCTCGTAGGCCGGGTCGAACCGGAGCGAGAGGTCGGTCGTCAGCATCGTCGGGGCCAGGCTCTTCGACGCGTCGTGGGCGTGCGGGATGGTGCCCGCACCGGCACCGTCCTTCGCCACCCACTGGTGGGCGCCGGCGGGGCTGGTGGTCAGCTCCCACTCGTAGCCGAACAGGTTCTGGAAGAAGCCGTTGCTCCACTGGGTGGGCGTGCTGGTCCAGGTGACCTCGAGGCCACTGGTGATCGCGTCCGCGCCCTTGCCGGTGCCGTAGCTGTTGCTCCAGCCCAGGCCCTGCGCCTCGATCGGGGCGGCCTCGGGGTCGGCGCCGACGTGGTCCGCCGGGCCCGCGCCGTGAGTCTTGCCGAAGGTGTGACCGCCCGCGATGAGGGCGACCGTCTCCTCGTCGTTCATCGCCATGCGGCGGAAGGTCTCACGGATGTCGCGGGCCGCGGCGATCGGGTCCGGGTTGCCGTTCGGGCCCTCCGGGTTGACGTAGATGAGGCCCATCTGGACCGCGCCGAGGGGGTTCTCCAGCTCGCGGTCGCCGGTGTAGCGCTGGTCGTCGAGCCAGGTGGTCTCGGGACCCCAGTAGACGTCCTCGTCGGGCTCCCAGACGTCCGCGCGGCCGCCGGCGAAGCCGAAGGTCTCGAAGCCCATCGACTCCAGGGCGACGTTGCCGGCGAGGATCATGAGGTCGGCCCACGAGAGGTTCTGGCCGTACTTCTTCTTGACCGGCCACAGCAGGCGGCGGGCCTTGTCGAGGTTGCCGTTGTCGGGCCAGCTGTTGAGGGGGGCGAAGCGCTGCTGGCCCGCACCGGCGCCGCCGCGGCCGTCGCTGATCCGGTAGGTGCCCGCGCTGTGCCACGCCATCCGGATCATGAACGGGCCGTAGTGGCCGAAGTCGGCGGGCCACCAGTCCTGCGAGGTGGTCAGCACCTCGGCGATGTCCTGCTTCACGGCCGGAAGGTCGAGGGTCTTGAACGCCTCGGCGTAGTCGAACTCCTCGCCGAGCGGGTTGGCCACGGCGGGGTTCTTGGCGAGGATCTTCAGGTTCAGCCGCTCCGGCCACCACTGGCGGTTTCCGCCGCCCTGGGTCGGGTGCGGGGCGCGCCCGTGCGCGACCGGGCAGCCGCCCGCCTCCTCCGGCTTCGGGTCAGTGACGATCGCATCGTGGTTCTCAGTCATGGGAATCCTTCCGGACGGGGCGGATCTTGGTGCTCAGAAACTGCGGGCGGTGGAACAGTCAGGGCGCGGGCCCCGGAGTGTGTGGAGGACCTCACTCACGACTTGAACGGAGGTATGGCCCACGCGATCGCGCACCCCGGAGGCGATCGCCTGGACGCCGAGGTGGTCCCGTCACGTTGCTGTCCCCTGCCGTACTGGAGTCTTCCTGTCCCTTGGCTATCGCCAGAACTGATCCTACGATGGACAGAATCCAAGTCAAGAAGCATGCCAAGCCCATATCCAATCGGAACCCGGACGTCCACCGACAAACTTGGCGTATCCAACTGAGCCCGAATAGGTGAACAGATATGAGTGACCTGCTGGAGCGACTGCGAGAGCGCGGCTGGCGGATGACCTCCCAGCGGCGTGTCGTTGCGGAGGTCCTCGACGGCGAGCACGTGCATCTCACGGCCGACGAGGTGCACGCCCGCGCGGCACAGCGGCTGCCCGAGATCTCCCGGGCGACCGTCTACAACGCCCTGGGCGAGCTGGTCTCCCTCGGCGAGGTCACCGAGGTCTCCACCGACGGCCGCGCCAAGCGCTACGACCCCAACGCGCACCACCCGCACCAGCACCTGGTGTGCTCCAACTGCGGCACCATCCGCGATGTCCACCCGACCGGCAACCCGCTGGCCGACCTCCCCGCAGAGGAGCGCTTCGGCTTCACGGTGTCCGAGGTCGAGGTCACCTACCGGGGGCTGTGCCCGTCCTGCGGCTAGGCAATGTTCGGTGGCGGCCAAGGCCAAGCAGGCGGGCATCCCGGTGGTCGACTTCAACTCCGGCGTGGGCAACTGGAAGCAGCTCGGCATGCTGGAGTACTTCGGCCAGGACGAGACCATCGCGGGCGAGGCCTTCGGCGAGCGGCTGAACAAGCTCGGGGCCAAGCACGCGATCTGCGTCATCCAGCAGCAGGGGCAGGTGGCCGTGGAGGAGCGCTGCGCCGGTCTGAAGGAGGGGTCTGGAGCTGCTGTCGCTGGAGTGCGCTCAAGCAGGTTCTGGTGAGCGGGAGCGAGTGCCGGTGGCGGGTGGTCGTGCCACCCGCCTGGAGGGAACTGATGTTCTCTTATCGAATGCGTGACCTTTGCGGATGGTGCTCGTTGGATGCGGTGACGGGATCTTCGGGTGGGGTCAGGCGGGGGTGAAGGGGTGGGCGGGCTGAGGGAAGCGGCGGAGCCGTTCGTTGCGTCCGGTCCGGCCGGTGTAGCGGTCCGTACCCGGCTGGGGCACCTGACGCCCGGGGATGAGAAGGTGCTGCGCCTGGTCGGCGCGCATCTGGGCGCGCTCGCCTCGCAGGACCTCAAGACGCGCTGCCAGAACGGCCTGGAACACTCCGCCGACACCTGGGCGGCCCGCAAGCGGGAGCTGACGCCCCTGTCGTCGTCGCGCTGGGCAGGCAGCATCACCAAGGCGTCGCACGAGCAGTGGGCGCTGGCCCGCCGCTGCCAGCTCACGCACATCCAGAACCTGGAAGCGGGCATCCGCACCATCGCACACCGGCTGTCCCTGCCCGTCGGGCAGAAGGGCTCCCAGGGGCCCCCGGGGGCTACCGGTCGAGGCAGGAGTGGCACGCCAAGGCGCGTCGCCTGCACGTGCTGGAAGACCGGCTGGCCGCCGAGCGGGCCGACCGCGAAGCCGGACTCGTGCACGTCGTACGCGGCGGCAAGCGGCTGGCCCGCACCCGGCACCATCTCGAAGCTGCGCAGCTCACCGAGACGCACTGGCGCCGGCGGTGGGAGGCCGAACGCTGGTTCTGCCAGGCGGATGGAGAGTCCGGGAAGCGCTACGGCAACGAGACGATCCGCGTCAGCCCCGGGGGCGAGGTGAGCATCAAGCTGCCCGCACCGCTCGCGCATCTGGCGAACGCCGGGCACGGCCGGTACGTCCTCGCCTGCCGCGTCAGGTTCTTGCACCGGGGCGCCGAGTGGGCCGACCGCGTCGAAGCCAACCGGTCCGTCGCCTACCGCATCCGCCTGGACGTAGGCCGTGGCCGCTGGTATCTGACCGCCTCCTGGCAGATCCCGCCCACCCCGACCATCCCGCTGGGCGCCGCGCTCGCCCAGGGCGTGATCGGCGTGGACATGAACGCCGACCACCTCGCCGCCTGGCGCCTGGATGTCCACGGCAACCCGACCGGCACCCCGCGCCGCTTCTTCTACGACCTGTCCGGCAGCGCAGAGCACCGCGACGCCCAGCTACGGCACGCCCTCACCCGGCTGCTGCACTGGGCCACAACCTGCGGCGTAAAAGCCATCGCGATCGAGGACCTGGACTTCGCCGCGGACAAGACCCGCGAGAAACACGGCCGCAGGAAGCGGTTCCGCCGGCTCATCTCCCACCTGCCCACCGGCAGGCTCCGCGCCCGGCTCACCTCGATGGCCGATCAGATGGGCATTGCGATCGTCGCGGTCGATCCCGCTTACACCTCCCGGTGGGGCGGCCAGCACTGGCAAAAGCCCCTCACCAGCAGCAACCGCAAGATGACTCGTCACGACGCGGCAGCGGTGGCGATCGGACGGCGCGCCCAGGGACACCCGATCCGGCGACGGACGGCATCGCCCCCGCACGACCAGAGCGATCGTGCGGGGCATCGGACCGTCCAGGCCCGACCGGATATCTCCGGGCGTGAGGGAACCCGCCCCCGAATTCCCGGACCACGGACACGATCCGTGCCGCCCGGACGCGGAGCGAACGCGGGAGACCAGAACGCCCAACACCGTTCGGGGCGTTCGGCTGAGCACGGGTCCTGGCAACAGGACTCACCCCCGCTCAGTCCTTAGGAACGGTTCAGCGGCAAGACGGACATCCGGTCAACGGCACCGACATGCCGTCCGTGAAGTCCACCATCACCGCCAAGCTCAAGCAGGACAGCTCGCCCTGGGCGCCCCCATCGCGCTGACCGCCGTGCAGTCGCTGTCCGACGCGGGCACGAAGGCCAAGGTCGCGACCTTCGACCTCAACAAGGACCTGGTCAAGGCCGTCCAGGACGGCTCAGTCGAGTTCGCCGTCGACCAGCAGCCGTACCTGCAGGGCTACTTGGCGGTCGACTCACTGTGGTTGTACAAGACCAACGGCGATTTCAGCGGCGGCGGCACCGCGCCCGTACCGACGGGCCCGGCCTTCATCACCAAGGACACATCGACGCCCTTGCCGCGTTCGCGGCGAAGGGAACGCGCTGACCCTGGCGGCCGACGTCACTGCGACAACCGGCCGGCATCGCATCTGCGGTGCCAGCCCTGCTCCGTGGACTCAGCCCACCGGCGCCGGTCCACTGGTCCCTTACGCAGCATGGTCAGCGCGGACTCCACCTCCTGCCGTGCGCGCCGACACGCCGACCGGAGCTCGTGGCCGTGCGCCACGCATTCCGGGCAGGCGTCGCCAGCCCGCTCGGCATCGGCCGGACGAGGCTTCGGGCCGCTCCCGGGGCGGGGTGACTTGCAAAATTCATCTGGCCGGTGAGGGTTCTTGGTGACTGGCCCGGGTCCTGCTGCCCCGGAGCAGTTCACTGTCCGAACAAGTAAATCCCAGGAACCCATCCCGCTCCCCCGTGACCCACGCCACCCCAGGCAGGCAGTCCGCCACCTCGACCAGCAACACCCCCTCCGCACCCCTCGGAGCTGTACGCTTTACCTGTTCAATCAACTGCACAGGCCACGCGAGGAACGCATGAGCGAGCCAACGACCCCAGACGCCCGTCGGCCGATGACAACCGACACCGAGGGACTGGCGAATGTGCCCATGCCGGAGTCCGTCGCGGCCGGCGCGATCAATCACGCGATCTTCCGCGTGGCACGCCTCCACCGCATGCTGGCCGGCCAACTACTTCGCCGCGTCGGCCTCCACCCCAGCCAGGAGCTGGTCATGATGCAGCTGTGGGATCGAGGTTCCCAGCGGCAGACCGATCTCGTCCGCCTGCTCGGCTCCGACGCCGCCACCATGACCCGCACCATCCGGCGCCTGGAGAATGCGGGCTTCGTCCGCCGCCGCCCCTCCACCACCGACAAGCGGGTCACCATCGTCGAACCCACTGCGGCCAGCAACGCCCTGCGCAGCGACGTGGAACAGGTCTGGATGGACCTCGAGACCAGCGTCGCCGAAGGCCTGACGCCGGCCCAGCAGGCCGAAGCCATCGAGGTCCTGGGACGGATCGAGAAGAGTCTCGCCCGCGCCACGTCGCAGGAGACCTGAGCGGCCAAGGAAAAGGCACCAACGCCTAACAGGTGCGGCACGGCACCGCCGCGGCTCAGCGCCGCAGCAGCACGGGCAGGACGGATGCATACATGACGCCCATGAGGTAGGCGGTGTCGGCCTCCGTGTCCTCGATCGCCGCCAGGCCGTACGCGGCTCCGATGATGAACCCCGGTCCGAAGTCGGGAGCGGGGTTGTCCGGCGATATCTCACCGTGCCGGACGGCCCGCTCGATCACTCGGCGCAGCGTCTCGGGCTCGAGCGTCTCCGGCCGGTCCTTCCCCTGTCCGCCCTCGATCTCAGTGCCCGACGCCGACGACGGAGCCCGGAGACCCAACCGGCGGGCGGCGGGCGGCAACTCGGTCCAGAACGTACTGGAGAGCGAGGCAGCCCAAGCCCCATGCGGCCAGGGTCAGCACGGCTCCGTTGAGATGCGCGTCGTGGAAGTAGGCGGCGCCCCGCAGGCCCCGTACCGCCGCCGCCGGAGGCATGAACGAAGCCAGTGGGGAGAGCCATGCGGGCAGAAAAGTGGCCGGCAGGATTCCACCGGAGGCGGCGTTGCCAAGGATCAGTAGAACGACCGAGGCCACTGGCATGCCGAGCGGCCCGAACAAGCGCAGCAGCAGCCCGGCCGCCGCGGCGGACGCCCAGGCCAGCAGGCCCACCACGACGGTGACCACGGCGAACGATGCCGGCAGCGCGCTCAGGGCGGTGTGCGCGATCAGTGCCACCATCACGCCGGAGGCGGCGGAGAAGACCAGCATCGATGTGACGCGAACCGAGAGCCGCAGGCGCGGAGCGATCTGGTAGGAGGACACCGCGAAGAGGAAGCCGGCAAGCACCACGCCGAAGGCGGCGTAGAACACCGACAGTCCGCGCGAGTCCCCCGCTGCCAGGGGAAGCACATCCTTCACGGGAACGGGCTTTCCGACCGCAGTCGTCATCGCCGTGGCGAGGCTGGAAACCGTGGACGGTCCCTGCGCCCCGGCCACCAGAACACGCGTCCCTCGGCCGTCGGCGACCAGGGCTGCCGGGACCTTGTCGTGGGTGACGGCCTGGCGAGCGGCCTCGGCATCCGGGTAGCGGTAGAAGGTGTACCCATCGGGTGCCGCGTTGTTGAGGGCGAGTTCCGCGTGGGCGGCCACCTTGTCGGAGGCGGCGATGCCCAAGGGCTGGTGACGCACTGACGGCGCGTGGAACGCCGCGAGATAGACGGCGACGAACGCGGTGCCGATCGCCAACGCGGTGACCACAGGTACGAGCATCGCCTTGCGGGCGCCGGCGGCCGCGGCGAGCACCGGAGCGGGAACGCCACGCTCGGAGTCGACCAGCACGTGCCTGGCGTGTCGCGCGTGATCGGCTACGGGATCCGCACTGGGATCGTGAGGGGTACCCCGGGAGGGGGCGCCGGGAGGGAACTTGGTGCTCTGGTGCATGGGGTGAGGAACTCTCCGATGTCAGCGGGGCCCAGGCCTCTTCGGTGGTGTGCTCCGGACGAGGCTGCGGGCAGGACGGGGGCAAGGGGCGGGTTCGTCACCCCCTGGTGGTCGAGCTGTCCCTAGAACATGCCGCCGTCGACCTGCAGGGTGCGGCCGGTCATGTAAGCCGCGTCGTCGGAGGCGAGGAACGCGTATCCGGCGGCGATCTCCGCCGGCTGCGCGAGCCGTCGCAGCGCGACCTCGACGTTGAGCCACTCGGACAGGTCCTGCTTTCCGACCAGTTCGGGGTGCTGGTAACTGGCCCCGTGCTCGGCCGCCATGTCCGTGGCCGTACCGCCGGGAGCGATGGCATTGATGGTGATGCCCTTCTGCCCGAGTTCGGCGGACAGGTTCAGCACCATGGACTCCACCGCCGCCTTGCTGGCGGCGTACAGGGTGTGGCCGAAGAACGCCTTGGAGGCACTGACCGAGGAGGTCAGCACGATCCGGCCGCCCTCGCGCATGTGGGCGACGGCGTGCTGGACGGCGAACAGCTGCCCCCGTGTGTTGATCGCGAAGACGCGGTCGAAGTCGGCCGGCGTGATCTTCTCGAGAGCGTCGAAGTGCTCGATGCCGGCGCAGGACGCGAGCACGTCCAGTCGGCCGAACTCGGCCACCGCCCGCTCGATCAGCACCCCCGTCTGCTCTGGGACGGCGGCGTCGGCCTGAACGGCGATCGCCCGGCCGCCGTCGGTGTCGAGTTCGGCGACGAGAGCGTCCGCCGCCTCCTTGTTGCCCCGGTAGCCGATCGCCACCGCCGCGCCCTCGCGGGCCAGCCGCCGCGCGACGGCCGCGCCGATCCCACGGCTGCCGCCGGTGACGACTGCCGCCTTGCCTTCGAAACGTGTCCTCTGCACAGATGACGCCTCATCTCTTCTCTCGGGATACGTGGGGGGACAGCGGGCGACGCCTACGGAGCCCGAACGGAAGGCCGGCCGGAGCGTCGTGCGTACCCGAGGTGTCCTCGCGGTGCGTGCGCCTGTGGCGGGCTCATCCACCGACACCGTACACCAAGCGCAGGAAATCCTTCACTTATGCGGTGCGAGGGGTGCCGCTGACGTAATCTCGATGCGTCGGCCGGCAGCGATCAGGACAGGTCGGCACGTTCGAGAGAGGACGGGCTCACGGTGACTTCCCGCACCGCCGGCGAGGGCAGCACGCCGCGATTGAGGGCCGACGCGGCCCGCAACCGGGCACAGGTACTCGCCGCCGCCCGCACCGCCTTTCGCGAACTGGGCACCGCCGCGCCGCTGGACGAGATCGCTCGCCGCGCCGGAGTGAACATCGCCACGCTCTACCGGCGCTTCCCCGACCGCGAAGCCCTCATCCAGCAGGTGGTGCTCGACGGCTTCACCCTGGTACTCCAGGCCGCCCGCGACGCACTGGACGCCGCCCCGCAGGACCCCTTGGCCGGCATTGAGGGGTTCCTGCTGCGCCTGGTCGAGGAGCGGGACACGCTCGTGCTCCCCTTGATCGGCGGCCCTGTCGGCACCACACCCGAAGCGGTCGAGGTCCAGAGCCAGATCGGCCCCGTTCTCGAGGACCTGCTGGCTCACGCGCGCACTCAGGGAGCCATCCGGCCCGATGTGACGCCCGTGGACCTGATCACCACCGGGGCCCTGGCCTGCCGCCCCCTGCCCTACCTCCCCGAGGAACAGGCCACCGCCCTCGCCACCCGCCACGTGCACATCTTTGTCGACGGACTGCGCCCGGACGGCACCCGGCCACTCACAGCACCGCCGACGCACGAAGAGCTCAGTGCCCATGTGCACGCGGGGCCCACACAGAGCTGAGGTCCGACCGTCCCTAGCGGCCCCTCGAGCGGCTCCTTCCGGGTTCTCCGAAGCACATCCCCTGCTCGGACAACCAATCGGCCCCTTCCACCTCCCACCCGGCCCAGCAGTCCAATATGCGGCCGTTTCATGCCCATTTCAGCGTGAAGTGATGGGGTCACGTGTGCAGGGGAATGGATTCATGGGGCTTACTTGTTCGGACAGTAAACGGCTTCCGGAGCAGCATCACCGGGGCCGGTCGCCAGGGACCGCCCGTGCGGCGGCCCGTCTTTCCCGAGCAAGGATGATGATCATGTCGAAGGCCTTCGAAGCGACCGAACTGGGCGGCAAGCGCCTCGCCAACCGCATCGTGATGGCACCGATGACCCGCAGCCGCGCCTACGGCCCCGGCCAGTCGGCGACCGAGCTGATGGCCGAGTACTACGCCCAGCGCGCCAGTGCGGGCCTGATCATCACCGAGGGCACCCAGCCGTCAGTGATCGGCCAGGGCTACCCCGACACCCCCGGCATCCACTCCGACCAGCAGATCACCGCCTGGCGCACCGTCACCGACGCCGTGCACGCCAAGGGCGGCGTCATCTACCTGCAGCTGATGCACACCGGCCGCGTCGGCCACCCCACCCTGATGGGCCTCACCCCCGTCGGCCCCTCCCCGGTCCAGGCCAAGGGCCAAGTCTACACCCACCAGGGCCCGCAGGACTTCGTCACGCCGAAGGAACTCACCGAGCACGAGATCACCGAAACGATTGCCGACTACGCCACGGCCGCCCGCAACGCCATCGCGGCCGGCTTCGACGGCGTGGAACTGCACGGCGCCAACGGCTACCTCATCCACCAGTTCCTCGCCCCCAACGCCAACACCCGCACCGACGCCTGGGGCGGCTCCCCCGAACGCCGCATCCGCTTCGCCGTGGAGACCGCCAAGGCCGTCGCCGACGCCATCGGCGCCGACAAGACCGGCTTCCGCATCTCCCCCGCCAACCCCTACAACGACATCGACGAAACCGACCGCACCGACGTCGACGCCACCTACACCGCACTCATCGACGCCCTCGCCCCCCTCAACCTGGCCTACCTCCACCAGATGGAAGCCCCCGAGATCCGCGACCTCACCCTGCGCCTGCGCAAGGCCTGGCCCACCACCTTCATCCTCAACCCCCACACCGGCATCAACCCCACCGGCCCCGAAGAGCTCCAACTGATCGACGACAACACCGCCGACCTCATCGCCTACGGCGGCCTCTTCCTCGCCAACCCCGACCTCCCCACCCGCCTCCAGCAAGGCGGCCCCTTCAACACCCCCGACCGCGCCACCAGCTTCGGCGGCAACCACACCGGCTACACCGACTACCCCACCCTCAACTAACCACCGGCCAGTACCCACGACTGGCACACCACGGCGCCCATCGGCCTACGGCCCGGCGGGCGCCGCGGCGCATGCACGGGCCGGGCCCAGGCGCAGGTCCACAGCGTCACCGACCTGTGGCGCGTTGACCGGCGACATGGACCACGACCCGGACATCGCCCTGCACCCTCCACGGCCGGCGCGACAACGAGAACGAAGAGGACGCCGACCAGGACTACGACCCCGCGGGCCGCGCCGACCGGTACGCGCCGTACGCGGAAGCGGTCCAGCCGTGGCCGGCGGAAGCGGAGTGACAACCGGGCAAGCCTGGGCCCGTACAACTGCGTACGGGGCTCCGTCTTTGAGTGGGCGGTGCCGCGGGCCTGGCCCCGTGGGCGCAATAAGTCCTCAACTGACATTTCGCCCGCCCTCGGCACGGTTTCTCACCCGCGGGGGTGGATTCCGGCGTCCAGTGAGCGCAACGCGGCCCAGCGACGGGCGGATTGTTGTGCGTCTGTCGCAAAGCTGCGGCCCATGCTGACCTCTCATCTGCGACCGGCGATGCGCCGATACTGGGGAAGACGCCGCCGGTCACGGGCGGCCCGGGCCGTGGTCGTGGCGGCCATCGGTCTGGCGCTCGTCCTGGCCCTGCCCGGCACCGCGGCCGCTGCCCCGGGCGACCTGGATACCAGCTTCAGCGGCGACGGCAGGGTGCTCACCAGCTTCGCCGACGACGATCACGCCAACGACGTGGCTGTGCAGTCCGACGGCAAGATCGTCTCTGTCGGCGCTTCCGCCGACTATTCGGTATTTGAGAGCGACTTCGCGCTGGCCCGTCACAACGCCGATGGCACCCTGGACACCAGTTTCGGTGGCGACGGTACCGTGACGACCGCCATCAACAACATGAACCCAGATTTCCAGTGGAGCGAAGCCCACGCCGTGGCGCTGCAGCCCGACGGCAAGATCGTCGTGGTGGGCGGCAGCTGGAAAGGCTACGAGAACTGTTGCTGGTTCACGGTGGCCAGGTACAACACGAATGGCACCCTGGACACCAGTTTCGGGGGCGGCGACGGCCGGGTGTTCACCGACTTCGGCGCCCCGCAAGAGGCCATGGACGTGGCGGTGCAGCCCAGCGACGGCAAGATCGTTGCCGTCGGCTATGGCGGTGCCGGGGTCGCGCTGGCCCGCTACAACGACGACGGCACCCCGGACCAGACTTTCGGCGGCGGCGACGGCATGGTGACCAACGACCCGGCGCCGGAGTTGCCGGAGGAGGGCGGCGATGCGCGCGCCCTGGCGCTGCAGCCCGACGGAAAGATCGTTGTCGGGGGTGAGGTGGGGACGACCCGCTTCGACTTCGTCCTCCTCCGCTACAACGCGAACGGCACCTTGGACACGAGCTTCAGCGGCGACGGCATCGAGCGCACCGATTTCGGTGACTACGAGTCCGTGGAGGGGCTGACGGTCCAGCCCGACGGCAGAATCGTCGCGGCCGGGGGAAGCAGCGGCAGGTTCGCGCTGGCCCG
This sequence comes from Streptomyces sp. R41, assembly GCF_041053055.1. NCBI lineage: Bacteria > Bacillati > Actinomycetota > Actinomycetes > Kitasatosporales > Streptomycetaceae > Streptomyces > Streptomyces sp. R41. The sequence continues at coordinate 9,823,703 of NZ_CP163443.1, read as the reverse complement.
CTACAACGTCAACGGCAGCCTGGACACCACCTTCGGCAACGCCGGCCGGGTCCTCACCTCGGGTGGCGGCGGGGCCCAGGACGTGGTGCTGCAGCCCGACGGGAGGATCGTCGTCGCCGGCAGCAACGGGCCCGGCGGCGACTTCGCGGTCCTGCGGTACAACACCAACGGCAGCCCGGACGGCGGCTTCGGCACCGGCGGCCTGGCGACCACCGACTTCGGCGGCAGCGATCAGGCCCGCGGCATCGCGCTCCAGCCCGACGGCAAGATCGTCGCCGCCGGCCAGGGCGGCCCGAACAGCGACTTCGCCCTGGCCCGCTACCTGGGGGGCACCGGCACCCCGCCGCCCCCGCCGCCCTCCGGCGTGGACCTGTCGGTCACCAAGGCCGGTCCCACCACCGTCAGTATCGGTGACCGCGCCACCTACACCATGACCGTCAACAACAGCACCACCGACACTGCCAACGGCGTCGTCCTCTCCGACACACTCGCCGGACCCGCCGCCTCGGTCGTCTCGGCCACCCCGAGCCAGGGCACCTGCACCACCACCGCCACCAGCGCGGACTGCTCCCTGGGCACCCTCGCCCCCGGCGCCCACCCCACGGTGACAATCGTGGTCGAGCCCCGCGCCACCGGCACCCTCACCGACACGGCCACGCTCAGCGCCACCCAGACCGACCCGAACCCCGCCAACAACACCGCCACACGGACCACCACCGTCAACAACTCCCGCGGCTGCAGCATCATCGGCACCAGCGGCAACGACACCCTCAACGGCACCTTCGGCAACGACGTGATCTGCGCCCTCGGCGGAGACGACAACGTCAACGCGAGCTACGGCAACGACACCGTGTACGGCGGATACGGCAACGACCGCCTCGACGGCGGCTACGGCAACGACACCCTGAACGGCGGCCCCGGCAACGACAACCTGATCGGCAACTACGGCACCGACAACCTCAACACCGTCGACAACATCTCCGGCAACGACACCGCCAACGGCGGCCCCAACACGGACACCTGCACCACGGACACCGGCGACACCCGCATCAGCTGCCCCTGACCACCACAAGGGGCTCTCCGCCGAAGGCCGTCACCAGCACTGGTGACGGCCTTCCGCCGGGGGGGCAGCGCGGTGGACGGTCGACCCCTGCCACGTGAGGGCGCTTTGAAGGGGCTCCAAACGGGCCCGTCGCCGGTCGAGGCCGGGCCCGCTCCAAACACCATGGGAGTTGCGAAGCCGCACCAGCGGCTCCATCCCCCGCCACACGGCCGCCGCCTCCGAGGGCCGCGGCGATGGCGGAGCCCAGGGCCGACCGGCGGGAGATGTGTTGCACGCGGGATGCCTCCCGGGCATTGCGTGCGAACGTGTTCGACACTACGGTCCTCGGCGATCAAGGCGGTTGGCGGGCGCTGCCATTGAGGCAGAAGAGGCGGAGACAGCGCATGCGGCAGCGGACGGCACAGGTCATCCAGAACCCGGTACTGGCCGGTTCGCACCCCGATCCGTCCCTCGTGCGCGTCGGTGACGACTTCTACCTTGCGACCTCGACGTTCGAGTGGCACCCCGGCGTACGGCTGCACCACTCCCGGGACTTGGCGCACTGGCGACCGCTCGGCGGAGCCCTGGACAGCGCGCGCCTGCTGGACCTCACCGGCTGCCCCGACTCGGGCGGGGTCTGGGCACCCAACCTCACGCACGCGGGCGGCCTGTTCCACCTCGTCTTCAGCAACGTCTCGACGTACGCGGGCGGCTTCACCGACTGCCCCAACCACCTCACGACGGCCCCCTCGATCCACGGCCCCTGGTCCGACCCGGTGCCGCTGCACGCGCGGGGCTTCGACGCGTCCCTCTTCCACGACGGTCCCGACAGCTGGTTGCTGAACCTGGTCCACGACTGGCGGCCGGGCCACGGCGGCTCGGCCGGCCTGGAGGCGACCCGCTACGACCGCGCTGCGCGCCGCCTGGTCGGCGACCCGGTGCGGCTCGTGCTGCCTCCGCAGGCCGGCTGGATCGAGGGCCCCAACCTCTACCGCCGTGCCGACTGGTACTACCTGCTGACCGCGGACGGCGGCACGGGCTACGACCACCAGGTCACCGTCGCTCGCTCCCGCACCCTCACCGGCCCTTACGAACGGGACCCGCACGGCCCGCTGATCACCGCCCGCCACCACCCGGACCTGCCTCTGCAGAAGGCCGGACACGGCAGCCTGGTCGAGACCGGGAAGGGCCAGTGGTACCTGGCCTATCTCGTCGCCCGGCCCCACGGCCACCGAGGCCCGTGCGTACTCGGCCGCGAGACCGCGCTGGCACCCGTCACCTGGACTCCCGACGGATGGCCGCGCGTCCCCACCGGCCTGCCCGCCCTGGAAGTACCCGCCCTGGACCTGCCTGCCGACGAACCCGACGCGCCTGGGGCCGAAGCCGTCGAGTTCGACGGCTTCGACCGACCGGTGCTCGGGCCGCAGTGGTCCACGCTGCGGCGCCCCGCGACACCCGACTGGCTCACCCTCACCGCCCGCCCGTCCCACCTCCGGCTACACGGCGGCCGCTCCCCGCAGAGCCTGATCGGCCCCAGCCTGGTCGGCCGCCGGGTGACCTCCCTCGACGGCGCGTTCGAGGCGACGATCGAGTACAGGCCGCGTTCCTTCCAGCATCTGGCCGGGATCACCGCGCACTACAACACGCGCAATTGGTACTTCCTGCACGTCACCGCGGACGACGAAGGGCAGGCGGTTCTCCGTGTGGCACGCTGCGACCGCGGGGCGTTGACCGTGGACGAAGCCGACGGGGTACCCCTCGGCGAGACGCGTCGGCTGCGTCTCGGTCTCGACCTCCGGGGACCCGTCCTGCGCTTCCGCTACGACACCGGAGACGGTTGGCACTACATCGGCCCGGCGCTCGATGCCACGGTGTTGTCCGACGAGCACGCCGAGGAGTTCGAGAACGGGCAGATCCGGGCTCTCGGCTTCACCGGCGCGTTCGTCGGAATGTGGGCCTGGGACCTGGCCGGAGGCGGCCTGCCGGCCGACTTCGACGAGACGACTTGGCACAACGCCCTCTGAAGCCATCGGGCCCCGTCGTCGCCGTCTACGGGGGTGCGGGTAGTCCTGGTCACCGGGGGGCAACGCCCGTCCAACACCAATGGGGCAGATCCGAGGTCAACGGACGGCGACACCGGCTTGTGGCGTGGTCGTTCGCGACCCGTCGGCGCCGAAAAGGGTGCCCGTGTATGAGCAAGCGTCGGCCCCGCACGATCAGCGCCTTGTCCCAGAGACGGCTGATGAGTGAGTACATCGGGATGTTCGTTCGTCCGACGTTCACGAAAAGGCAGTCCCCTGCCAGCCAGTTCGGCGCCGGCTCGAAGTCGAACTGCTCCGATGACACTGCACTCGCCCCGCCGCTCCGTTCCGGTCTCGCTCGCGTGGTTTCTGCCGTCGTCCCCGGAAGGAGCCCGCCGCGGTCCCGGGTGGCCGGGCTGCGGTGCGTACGGGGTCGTCCGACAATGAGGTGGTGGGGTGCGTGTCCGGCCCGCCCACGACGCCTCGGCGGCGTCGGCCCGAGAGGAACGTGCTCATGCGCGCTGAGTCTTCGCCGGCCGCGCGGACGGGGGCCTTCATCGCGGTCGCCCTGGCCCTCTTCTGCATCCAGCTCGACTTCTTCGCGCTGAACCTGGCCGTCCCGGGGATCGCCGAGGAGTTCGGTGTCACCGCCTCGGCCGCCCAGTGGACGCTGTCCGCGTACATGCTCGCCATCGGCTGCTGTTTCATCGTGGGCGGCAGAGTGGGCGACGTCTTCGGGCGCAGGGGCATCCTGCTTGCCGGGACGACGCTGTTCGCGGCCGGGTCGGTCGGCTGTGCGCTCGCGCCGGGGCTGTGGCCGCTGGTGGGGGCACGGATCGTGCAGGGCATCGGTGCCGGCTTCGTCTTCCCGGTGGCGGTGTCCGTGATCACCAACGTCTTCCCGGACACGACCCGGGCGCGTGCGCTGGGGGCGGCCTTCGGGATCGCCAACGTGGGCACGGCGCTGGGACCGTTCGTCGGCGGCGGTTTCACCGAAGGGCCCGGCTGGCGCTGGATCTTCTGGCTGCTCGCGCCCTTGAGTGTGCTGGCGCTGATCGTGGCGTACGTGTGCGTTCCCGACTCCCGGGACCTCTCGGCTCCCCGCCAGCTCGATCTCGCCGGCTGTCTGGCCCTGGTGTGCGCCTTGGCGGCGCTCACGCTGGCCGTGGAGCGGGGCAGCGCCTGGGGCTGGGACCATGCCCGCACGCTCACCCTGCTGGCCGTCGCCGTGGTGGCGGGCGGGCTGTTCGTGCTGCGGGAGCGGACGGCCCGGCATCCGCTCATCGATGCCCGGCTCTTCCGCAACATCCCCTATGTCCTGGTGACGGGCGCGGGCTCCGTCACCAACATGGGCTACGCCGTCACCGTCTTCGTCTCGACGCTGTACCTGCAGCAGGTGCGGGGCCTGTCACCGCTTCAGGCGGGCTTGGTGTTCCTGGCGCCCGCGGTGCTCGTGGCCTTGAGCGGGCCGCTCGGCGCCAGGCTGTCCGCGCACATGCGGCCGACGGTGGTGATGGCGCTGGCCGGGACCATCGCCGGTACGGGCATGGTCATGCTCAGTCATGTGACGACCGGGTGGCTGTACGTTGTGGTGTTCGCCTGGTGCGGGCTGGGCCTGGGGCTGGGCTGGACCTTTGCCAGCGTCGCCACACAACAGGTCGTGGCGCCCGACCGGGCCGGCGAGGCGTCGGGCGTCCTGCTGACGTTCTTGGTCACGCTGGGCGGCGTCGCGCTGGCGGCGGCCGCGGCCGCGATCACGGCGATGACGCCGGAATGGTCGCCGGAGGCGGCGTACGACGCGATCCTGCGCGCGGGCGGGGCGGTGATCCTGGCGGCTTCCGTCGTCGTCATGGCCGTACGCCACCGGCTCGTGGTCCTGGGCCAGGTCCCGCCACTCGGCTCGCGCCCGACGCACGGCGGGAGCCCGCCGTGAAGGGCGGGGCCGAGCGAGCCGAGATCCTGCACCGGTCGGCGCGGGTGACACTGGCGGCGTCCGCGGGGTTCTACGCCTTCCTGTACGGGCTCGACGAGCCAGTGCTGGCGCTGTACGCGCTGTTCGCGCCCATCGCTCTCGGGCTGCTGTCCTCGATCCCGGGGTCCGGGCGCCAACGCGCCGCGGTGATGCTGAAGGCGCTGCCGGTGGGCCTGGTGCTGGTGGCACTGGGGACCGTGCTGGCGGTGCAGACCTGGGCGGCGGTGCTCGGGATGCTCGTCGTCGGCTTCCTCCTGGCCTTCGCGGCCATCGCGGGGCCGCGGCCGGCCGGGGCGGCACCGGGACTCCAGCTCTTCTACATCCTGGCCTGCTTCCCGCCCTACGAACCGCAGACCCTCGGGATGCGGCTGGCCGGGCTCACCGTGGGCGTGGTGCTGCTGGCGCTGTGCGAGCTGTTCCTCCTGCCGCAGCCTGCGGGCGAGACGTACCGATGGAGCCTCGCAAAGGCCGTGGCGACCGCCGGCGACACCCTCGCCGACCGCATCAGCCCCTCGCCCGAGGTCCTGCGCGCCGCGGGCGCGCGGCTGCGGCTGTCCAAGATCCCGCCCGCGGAACGCCCCGCGGGCCCGGGCCGTGCGATGCGCGGTCTTTCCCAGGCAGGTTCCGGGGCCCGCCGGCTGCTCGAACAGCTGGCCCATCTGACCGAGACGGGACAACTGCGCGACCTCCTGCGGGACGGCGGCCGGGCCGACATACGGGACGGCTGCCGGACGGACGAAAGGGGTGGCGGCCGTACCGACCCGGCATCCCCGTGGCTGCTGCCGCAGGTGACGTCTCTGTGCGACGAGAGTGCCGCGGCCCTACGGGCGGGCCGGGCGGCCACGGGCCCGCCGCGCATGGACGAGGCGATCGGCGCCTTCCAGGAGATGCGCGTGCGACAGGCGGCGGAGTCGGCCGCCGACGAGCTGGCGTTGGTGCCGGTGCTGCGTCGGCAGGCCGCTCTGCTGGCCGTCGCCGAGTCGGTGCGCATCCTGGAAATCTCCGTACGGGTCGGCCTCGACGGGCGGCGCACCCCGCCGATCGAGCCACGCGAGCTGTTCTGGTACACGGAGGCGTCCACATCCCGGCTGTGGCTGCGCCGGATCGTCGGCAACATGACGCTCCGCTCGGTGCAGTTCCACAACGCGGTCCGGATCGCACTGGCCCTCGGCGCGGCACGGCTGGTCGCCGGTTCACTCGACCTGACCCACGGGTTCTGGGTACTGCTGGCGGTACTGACGCTGAGCAGGACCACCGTAGGGGCGACCTGGGCGGCCATTCGCGAGGCGGTGGCCGGGAATCTCGTGGGTGCCGTCGCGGCGGGCGCCCTGCTCATCGGCGTCGGACAGCACACCGACACCTACGCCGCGATCCTCGCGCCGGGCATGCTGCTCGCCTTCGCGCTCGGGCCGCTGCTCGGCATCGCCTGGGCGCAGGGACTGTTCACGCTCGTGGTGGCCACCGCGTTCGCCCAGATCGCGCCGGCCACCTGGCGGCTGGCCGAGGCGCGGATCGTGGACGTGGTGACCGGCAGCGCCATCGGTCTGCTGTGCGCGATGCTCGCCTGGCCGGCCGGCGCACGCCAGGAGGTGCGCAGGACCATGGCAGGGCTGCTGCGCGAGTGCGGGCCGCTGATCAAGGAGACTGCCGCGGTACTGACGGCCGTGCCACCGGGCTCCGCACCTCCCCCGTCGACCCTGCCCACCCTGCACCGGCTGCGCCTGGCCGAGTCCGCCTACGACCAGTTCCGCAGTGAACCGGCCACCGGCGCCTCCGCCGGCGCCGACTGGCACGGCCTGCTCATCGCGGCCCGCCAGATCCTGCTCGGGGCCCAGTGGCTGCCCCGCTTCGACATGCCCTCGCGTGCCCTGTCTCCGGACGCCGTGGAACGGGCCCGGGCCGATGCCCGGGCGGTGGCCGGAACCACCGATCGGCTCGCGGCCCTGTGCACCGGGGAGCGGCCGCCGCCGGACGGAACGCGGCCAGAACCCTCGTGGCCGCCCACACAGCCGCTGCCGACGCTGGTCGACTTCGAGGTGTGGCTGGCCAGCCTGGCCGCCCAGCTCTCCCGCGTCGAGGCCGGCCTGCCGGGCGCGGGCGGCCGCGCGGCGGCCGAGGCGACGGGCGGTGCGTCGGGCGGTGGCACCGCCCGCTCCGTAACCGGTCCCGGCGGGCACGGAAGCTAGGGCGCGGGCCGTGTCCTGCGGAAGCCTTCGTGCCGGGCTGCGGCCCCCGTCCCCGCGCCGGGGGTGGGCGTGGTGGCTGCCGCTGATCGCGGTGGCAATCGACGTGCTCGCCGAAGTGATCGTCAGGGGCCGCGAACCGGTGAGCTTCATGCTCATCGCCGTACCGCCGCTCGCGGCCGCGACGCGCGGCCCGCGGGGCACCGCGCTGTCGGCCGTGGTGTGCCTGGGCCTGGAGATGTGGATGGCCGCCCGTCGCCCCGGCCACTTCGACGAGCAGCACCATGTCGCCGTCTACGCCGCCACGTTCCTCATCGGTATCGCCAGCGTCGCGCTGGCCTGGCAGCGGGAGCGGACCCGGCAGCACCTGATCCGGGCCAACTCGGTCGCGGAAGCCATGCAGCGGACCCTGCTGCGGCCCGTGCCGCGCCGGCTCGGGCCCGTCCATGCCGCCGGGTTCTACGAGGCCGGGGAGGGCGGCACGCTCGTCGGCGGGGATCTGTACGACGTATGCGAGACGCCCTTCGGGGTACGGGCGATCATCGGCGACGTCCGCGGCAAGGGGCTGGACGCGGTCCAGACCGTCGCGGCGGTGCTGGGCAGCTTCAGGGTGTCGGCCCACGAGTGGCAGAGCCTGAGCAGTCTGGCCGAACGGCTGGAGCTCAGTATCGCCCGCAACAGCCCGGCTGGTGACGAGGGCGACCCCGAGCTCTTCGTGACCGCGCTGGTGCTGGAGTTCGCGCCGGGCGGCGGCGAGGTGCGGATCGTCGACCGCGGACACCCCTCGCCGCTGGTGATCGGGCCGCACGGCGCCCGCCGGCTGGTCACGGCGCCCGGGCTGCCACTGGGCCTGGGCGCCCTGGCGGCAGGCGGAGACGACACGACGGTGCATCCGCTGCGGCCTGGGGAGGTGCTCGTCGTGCACACGGACGGAGTGAGCGAGGCGCGCGACGCGGACGGCGTCTTCTACCCGGTCCTGCAGCGGCTCGGCGAACGGTTCCGAGGCGAGCACGCCCCGGACCCGGAGGCAGTCGTGTCGTTCGTGCGGATCGACAGCGAACGCTGGTCGGCGAGGTCCGACAACGACGACCGGGCCGTCCTCGCGCTCCGCCTGGACGGTACGGCGCCGCGACAGGGCACCGGGGACACCGGCGCCGCCCGCCGGGGACCGCATCGCTAGGCTCGCCGAGTAGCCCCGGCCTGCGGAATTGATGGACCGCGGGAACAGCTCCCCGCCCGCGGTCATCCTGTCGTCGCTTCCGGCCCGGCCGGTCCTCGTGCGTGTGGGTGGACTCCGCGGCAGACGTATGTGATGCGCGGACGCGGCCGATACAACCGTCACTGGATCCCCGTTGCCCAGGGGCCGCATGCCGCCGACAGCCTTGCCTGCCCCGACTGCGACCCGCGCAGGACGGGCGCCGGCGGCTGACCGGCTGGAAGCCGAGGCGCCCTGAGCCGTGGGAGCTGACTGCGGGCCGCCGTCGACGGTGCATACCCTGCCTCAGGTGAGCCTCTCCAAGGCAGCGGCCGTTCCTCGCACTTCGTTACTCAGCATCTCGAAGCGTGGAGAACGGCCGCGTCGCATGCACCCGGATCCCGGGGATCTCAGCAGGTCGAGTGACCCGCGACGTCAAACGTCAAGCTCAGAACCCGATGGCCTCGCGGAGCAGCAGAACGATGCCCTGGCCGAGACGGGATTCCGCGTTGAGGACCAGGAGTTGGTTGATGGCGCTGGGCTGCCCGTACGCCATCTGGGCGCGGGCGGATTCCAGCGGGAGGGCGTGTTCGTCGAGGCGGCGCAGCGCGGTGCTCAGGTCGGGCACCACCTTCTGCGCCCCGACGATCCAGATGGCGCGCCCGGCGCCGCCGGCGTACGCGGGCAACTGGCTTCCGCTGGCCGAGGCGACCACGAGGGAGCCGGTCTCGGTGAGCGCGGCGACGCTACCCACGACGATGTCGGGGCCGGCGACCAGCCGCCGGATGTCGTCGGCCTCGGTGGCCCGGTCCATGGCCAGCGCGCGGGGCTTGACGGCCCGGTACCGGCCGCTGGTGTTGATGTCGTCGTCGATGCCGGACAGCCGGAGAGTTTCGCTGGCCGCGGTGAACACGCTGGCGTTCTCCGGTATCAGTTCCTTGACGCGGGTACGCGCGGCGGCGGCATCATCGAGGATCTCGACGGTGAAGTTGTGTGCCGCCAGCGCGGTGGCCGCCCGCTCCAAGCGGTGCGCGGGCGCCGGATCCGTGAACGGTGTCGCCGAGGCCGAGATGGTCATCATGCCTCCTGGGCTGCGTCGGGTGTGCCGGGTCGCGGGGCGCGGAGGTCCCTGGCCGGCGGGTCGTCAGGCGCACCCTCCGCGCGCGGCGCCGAGCCCGCCAGCGGGGTGGTGTCGAGGTACCTGACCTCGTAGACCCGCTCGGTGAACCTCCAGCCGTCCGGGGTGCGCCGGTAGCGGTCGTGGTAGATGGCGTAGTTGAGTCCCTGGCGGCCGTCCCGCGTACGCGCGATCTCCTGCATGTAGGCGCGGCCGGTCGCGGTGTCGCCGTCGATCTGGATCGTGCCCGGATGTGTGTTCTGCACGAAGAAGTCCCACTGCGCCTGCAGCCGCTCGCCCCCGGCACGGATCTCCTCCCGGCCGATCAACTCGATGGGGATGTTGGGCATCCGCAGCACGCCGTCCGGCGTGAACAGCGACGCGAGGCGGGCGCGGTCGCGCATCATCGCCGCGTCGGTGAACTCACCGCGCAGCGCCTCGATCTCGACGCGGTCGGCGATCGCTTGAAAATCGGTCATCAGCTTCCTCCATTCCGTTCGACTGGTACGACAACGCAGCCGTTCGGAATGTGAGGCGACGGGACGGACCTCACAATCCGGTGCGCTGTCTTGTCGAAGAGATGAGGACAGTTGCGAGGCAAGGGAGTACGCGACACCATGACCAACCGATTCGAGCCGGGACACGGTCGGCCCGATCCTGCCCTGAGCGCGATCATGAGCGAGCGGCGCCAGTTGATCAATCTGGCGTACCGGCTCCTCGGCTCGCTGGCCGACGCCGAGGACGTCGTGCAGGAGACCTACGCCCGCTGGTACGCCATGCCGCGGCGGCAACGGGATGCCATCGCCTCACCCGGCGGCTGGCTGACGACGGTCGCCAGCCGCATCTGCCTCAATCTGCTCGGCTCCGCCCGAGCGCGGAGGGAGCGCTACGTGGGCGAATGGATCCCCGAGCCGCTTCCCGAACGCCGGGAGTGGACCGACGGGGTTACGGCGGACCCGGCGGACCGGATCACCCTCGACGAGTCGGTCAACATGGCCTTCCTCGTCGTACTCGAATCCATGACGCCGGCCGAACGCGTCGCCTTCATCCTCCACGACGTCTTCCGCTACTCGTTCGCCGAGGTGGCTGAGATCGTCGGCCGTACGCCGGCGGCCTGCCGCCAACTGGCCTCCTCCGCCCGCCGTCGCATCCGCGCGTCGCAGGCTCCGGCAACACCGACGACCGCCCAGGCCGGCATCGTCCGGGACTTCAAGCGGGCATGGGAGGCGAAGGACGTCAGCGCCCTCATCGGCCTCCTCGACCCCGACGCCACTGTGATCGCCGACGGCGGCGGCCTGGTCGGCGCCGTGCTGCGGCCGATCGCGGGTCGCGAACGGATCGCCCGCGCCTATCTCGACGTCGCCCGCATCGCGCCCGACCTGACGCTGCTGGAGCGTACTGTCAACGGCCAGCCCGGCCTGATAGCCCAGCAGCACGGCATCACGGTCACCGTGTTCGCGTTCCGGATCGCCGGTGACCGGATCACAAACATCTGGGCGGTACGCAACCCGGAGAAGCTTCGCCCCTGGACAGCGGGTTGATGCCGGGATCGGCTGAAGCGTCAGGGTCTACGAAACCGCGCGCCGGTTCAACGTCGAGGGAACCTCTCGGCTCCGCGCGGCTGAACAGGGCGGGCATCTTGTCGGCGAGGAAACGGCACCCCGAAGAGGGCGTGATCGACCTCTTCCACGGCCCAGTTCAGCGGTGTAGGTGTCGCCCGGTCAGCGAATCCTGGGCAGCGCCTTGTCCGGGTGCGCGGTGTGCACGTACGGCGGTGACGACCGCGCCCGCATCCTGCTCGCTCAGCACTGCGGCGGGCTGCGGCGCACCAGGCCAGCGAAGCCCTGGCCGGCCCAGGCGCCGTAGCTGAACACCACTACGACGCCGAGTCCCGCCGAGCAACGTGTCTTCCGGGTTCACGACCAAGCGATCTCACCGGTTCGGTCGACGAAGCGTCCGGAGCCGGCGCCGGGCTTTTCGGTTGCGAGGCCGACGATCGCGTCCGTCCCTTCGGTGACGGTCTGGTGGCCGCTGTGGCCGTTGAGGTCGGTCGCCGTGTAGCCGGGATCGGCGGCATTGATACGGATGTCTGTCAGCGCTTTGGCATATTGGGTGGTCAGCATCGTGAGCGCCGCCTTCGAGGCGCTGTAGAGCGGCGCGATGGCAGCAGACTCGACCCGCGACGGGTCGTGGGTGAAGGCGAGCGAGCCCATTCCGCTGCTGACATTGACGATGACCGGGTCTGATGATCGGCGTAGCAGCGGCAAGAACGCGGTGGTCGTTCGGACCACACCGGCGAGATTGACATCGAAGACACCGTGGACGTCGGCACCGGTCAAGGTGCTGGGATCACCGGCGGGGCCGTGGATGCCGGCGTTGTTGATCAGAACGTCGATCGAGCCCTCGTGCTCGGCGACATCCGCGGCCGCGGCGGTGACGGACGCGTCGTCGGTCACGTCGATGGGGACGAACCGCGCGCCGAGCGCGGTGGCGGCCTCCGCGCCCTGTTCGGGGTTGCGGGCTCCGACAAGCACGGTGTGACCGAGTTCGATGAGGCGGCGGGCGGTCTCGCGACCAAGCCCCTTGTTCGCTCCTGTAATGAAGATGATCGTCATGCGTTCATTGTTCGTCCACCCGTGGCGCGCGGCCAGGGACGCCTCAACGGTAGGAGCAGCAGTACCACCATCGACATCACGTTTGACGACCGAGGCGCAGGAAGATGGGCAACATGACGACGACACCAGAGGCCGGGCTAGGGGCGATGATCCGTACATGGCGGAATCGGCTGCCCCCGTCGGCCGCGGCGCTGCCGGTGGGCCCGGCACGCCGCGCGGTCGGGCTACGCCGCGAGGAGCTCGCCGAACTCGCCGGCGTGTCGGTCGACTATGTCGTGCGCCTGGAGCAGGGGCGGGCCACGACGCCCTCGGCGCAGGTGGTGGCGTCTCTGGCCCGCGCCCTGCAGCTGTCCACCGCCGAGCGGGATCATCTGTACCGGCTGGCCCACCTCGTCCCGCCGGCGGACGGCGCGATCTCCGGCCACATCCCACCCGGCGTTCACCGTGTGCTGACCCGGCTCGGGGACGTCGCGGTCGCCGTGTTCGCGGCGGACTGGCAGCTGATCTGGTGGAACCGCAGTTGGGCTGCGCTGCTGGGCGATCCCTCAGGTGTGCCACCGCAGCTGCGCAATTTCGCCCGCGAGAGGTTCCCGGTAGGTGCAGGTCCTGTTCGCCTCGGGCTATGGCCGGTGACCGAACTGGACAGGGACGCCACCGACGCCGCCGTCGTGTCCGACCTGCGCCGCGCCACCGGCCGCTTCCCTCACGACACCCGCCTGGCAGAGCTGATCCGCGTATTGAGTGCGGGCAACCAACGGTTCGCCGAACTGTGGGCGAACGGTACGGTGGCCGCGCACCGTGAGGACCATAAAACGATCGAGCACCCCTCGGTGGGCACAGTCACAGTGGACTGCGATGTGCTGACCGACGGCGACTCCGACCTCAAGATTGTGATCATGACTGCCGTGCCCGGCAGCGCGGACGAGACCAAGCTGCAGCTCGCCGCGATCGCTGGTCAGCCGGACCCCACGAACAGCTCGCACACACGCCGGTAGGCAGGGTACGACCGCGCCGAGCGGCTGCCACCGCAAGCCCCGGTGTTGCCAGAACTCGGTTCTGGCAACAGATCTTTGGGAGCGGTCGCGGAGGGTCACTGAAGCAGGTTCATCTTGCGGTGCAGTTCAAAGCCAGCTCGTCCGTGGAGCTGCTTTTGATCTTCGTGATGCGTTCACGGCGCCCTCGATGCCGCCGGAGCTCCACTCCAGGGTGAGGCAGGGCCGCGGCGCAGTCGCGTGACGTCCGTTTCGTGATCATGTGAGTCCGAGGAGGGCGAGCGGTCGGCTGGCGTCGCGGTCGTTGTGCCGGAGTCCGGCGGCGATGCTGCTCTTCCCGGCGAGGCGAAGGGCGCCGATGGCGAAGTTGCGGCAGGTGGCGATGGCGCGGGGTGCGGAGCCGGTTTGCAGCTGGGAGGCGTCCTCGGCGAACGTCACGTCTCGGACGTGGTGCAGGGCTTCGATCTTCCGGTGGCTGCGGATCAGCCGGGCGAGCTCGGCGGGTGTGGCCTGTTCCGCAGGGAGGCTGGTGACCGCGTCGACGGACTTGATGCTGACCTTGCCGGCCTTGCGGTCCACTCGGCGGCGCTTGAGCTGGACGGCCTGGCGGGCGCCGGGAAAGAGCAGGCTGTTCACCGTGCACACCTTGATGCGGCGGATCTCGCCGCGGCCGTGGCCGGTGTCGCGAGGGCGGCCCTGCAGCCGGATCTGCTTCCAGGGAAGGGACTTGAGCTGATTGTGGAGCTTCTTCTGGTTCCCTTTCACGATCACGATTCAGTGCGCGCCTCGGCCGAAAAGGTAGCTGGCGTGCTCTCGCTGGGTGTGCATGGCGTCGCTGGTCACGACCACGCCCGCCAAGTCGGCGAAGGTCTCCAGCAGAGGCTGGAAGCAGCTGATCTCGTTGGTCTTCTCGCCTACGTCGAGTTGGGCCAGGACCAGGCCGGAGAGGTGGTCGCAGGCGGCGAGCAGATGGGTCTTGCGCCCCGTGGGCCCGGCCGCTCCGCGTAGGGTCTTGCCGTCGACCGCCACTGCGTGCAGCTGACCGTCGGCCAGCGCGCCGGTCGGCCAGCCAGCGGCCCACCGCCCTGTCCAGCGCGTCGCCGTCAATGCGGCCCAGCAGCCGCCGCACCGCCGCCTCCGCCGGCGGGAACCGCTTCGGGGACAGCGGATCGGGCCGTACGGCAAGGCACTCCAGGACGGACAGCGGGGCGTCGGTGATCCACTCGCCCACCGCCGGCAGGGAGGTTGCTCCGGCCAGAACCGCGCACGCGGTCAGCCCGAGCACGACGACCAGAGCGTGCCGTACGCCGCGCGGATCACGAGGGTCGGGCACCTCGGCCAGTCGCTCCAGCAGGCCCGGGATCTCCTCGGGCACGGCCCCGGGATGCTCGCGGAGTTGGTCAAAGGCAGGCGGGGTCGGCGATGGTGCGTCGGCAGACACGGTCTTCCACTCGGATCACGGGGGCGTCGAGAACTCCATGATCTTCGAAGCCTGTGCCTGTCACGTTCCCAGAACCCCGTCGAACTGGCAGTTCGTCATAATCGGGCGTCAAGCGACATGCCGAAGCCCTGGCTGCCGGCCCAACGACGAACCCCGCCCTTCCGCGCTGGAAGGACGGGGCTTGCGGTGGGGGCACGTTCGCAGGTCGCGATCGTCGGCAGGGACGGTGCGGTGCGGTGCAGGTCAACCGGGATCTGCCCAACGGTGTCGGGACGGTGCTGCGGGTGATCGGCGATCCATGTCCATGCGGTCCACGTGCCGTGTCACGGGCCGGTGGTGTCGGGCGTTTTCACGCCCGCCCCGGGGCACGTCATCCGCCCGCGGCGTCCTCGGCCTCCCAGCGCAGCAGGTCGCCCGGCTGGCACTTGAGCACCTCGCAGAGCGCGGCGAGCGTCGCGAAGCGGACCGCCTTGGCGCGGCCGTTCTTGAGTACCGCCAGGTTGGCGGGCGTGATTCCTACCCGGTCCGCGAGCTCGCCCACGGACATCTTCCGCCTGGCCAGCATCACGTCGATGTCGACGGCGATCGGCATCAGATCACCTCGTCCAACTCTGCCTGCATCTGCGCCGCTTCGACGTCGCGCGCGACGGCCTGGGCGAGCAGCATCCGCAGCACGAGCACGATGAGCGCGACCCCGAGGATGGCCATGCCGATCCCGCCCATGATGACGGTGACCCCCGGGTCGTCCCGCTGGCCCGGCGCATTGAGGGCCGTGACCGCGAACCACAACAGGGCAACCGCCACGATCGCGCCGATCACGCCGTCCACGTACCGGAAGGCGGCGTGGGAGAACACGGTTCCGCGTCGCACCATCGTCACCAGCCGCCATACGCAGACCAGAGCGACCTGGACCGACACCATGCCCAGGAACGTGATCACGCGGAGCGGGGTCAGCGGGAGCGACCCGTCCTCCGGGTCGCTCCCGCTGGCCAACACCCACACCATCAATGCCTGTACGAACACGGTGCCGGCGAGCACCACCGCGAGCACGGCGCGCAGCGCACGCACTGTCAGCTTCCCCACGACCCATCCTTCCATCGAGTTACGATGGGAATCTATCGAGTTTCGATAGGTGAAGCAAGCGCTGGGGCGGAGGATGGGGCGGCGGGTTCACACCATGGCTGGACGCCGCCGCCCCCTCCCATGGCATGGCGATTGCGCGAACCGTCTTGATCTTGTCGACGTCGGCCTCGCTCGAGCACAAATCGGACGTCACCCGACTACGCCGAAGCCCTGCAGGGTGAGGCCGGCTGTCACGGCGTCGAGGGCTCGGAGCAAGTGGGGTGCGAAGCCGGTGAGGCCCCGGGCAGTTGGCTGGCATCGACGGCGTCGATCCAGGCGGGGATTCGTGGCACTGAGACGGCCGGTGGGCAAGCGGTCTACCTCATCCCTTACGGGTTCCTTTGCTCGGCATGCGACCTCGAAGTGGGCAGCAAGAAGCTGGTCATCACTAGCGACCTGGCCGAGGACGTGATCTTGGACAACGACCACTACGACTACATCGGGGTCGACCCGCCGGTGGACGACGACATCCACAGAGGACGATGAGCCGGCTCGACCAACAGATACGACGAGGCGTCAACAAAACCGTCCAGGCGCTGGAGAAGGACATCCGCACCTGGATCGCCGCTGGGAACACCGACCCGAAGCCTTACGTCTGGACCAACACCGCAGACGAGATCCTCGAACACCTCGCCGGCTATCCGAATGTGTCGCGGCAGGTCATGCGGGTCTGATGCTCAGGCCGGTACTCGGCGAGGCAGCCGTCTACGGCGCCCAATTACGGGCGCTGGATCGTCCCTTCCGCCGAGATGTGGGCGGCGTGCGAGCCGAAGTCCTCCTCCGACACGCTGGAGACGAGGTCGATTGCCTCGCCGCCCGGCTCCGGCGTGCCGGGCTCCACGATCTGGGTCGGGCGCAGGCGCCCGGACACGTAGGTGCCGTCGGCGCGGAGGGTGACTTGCAGCACGCCGCTGATTGAGAGTGTGCCGCCGAGGCTGAGCACCTTGTAGCCGGAGAAGTTGCCCAGACTGTAGGCGATCAGTCGGCCCTTGTAGAACTCCATTCCCCGTATCACGTGCGGGCCGCTGCCCACGACGAGGTCGGCGCCGGCGTCGATCACCGCACGGCTGAAGCGGTAGCTGTCGCCGCGGTTCTCGCCGAGGAAGTACTCGGTGCCGGGTTCTACGTGGGTGCGGTCCGAGCCCTCCGCGCCGGCGTGCATCGTGACGATCACGATGTCCGCCATCGTTGCGGCGCGGGCGGTGAGTCGCTTTGCGGCGGGGATGTTCGTGAGGTCGTTCGACCCTCGGTCGGGAGCGAACCCGATCAGTGCGACCCGGATGCCGTGTACCCGCTGGATGGTGATCTGGCCCAAGCGGCCGGTGAACGGCAGGTTCACGGAGCGCAGGGCGGCGAACGTCTCGCGCCGCCCCTCCGCCCCGAAGTCGTCGATGTGATTATTCGCCGTGTTCATGACGGTGAACCCGGCCTTCTTGAACCAGCGACCGTAGGACGGCGGGGTGCGGAACGCGAAGCAGTTCGGGCTGTCGTTGTCGTAGCACTTGCTGGGGCCGCCGGTGGTGAGTGTGCCCTCCAGGTTCCCGAGCACCACATCGCCGGCGAGCAGGTCGTCGACAGGGTCGAAGAATGAGGCGCCACCATCCGGCGGCAGGTCGTCCGGCAGCGAGCCCATCACGACGTCCCCCACGGCAGCGATCCGCACGTTGCCTGTAGGGCGCGGCGGCGCCGGTGCACCGGACGCCGTGATCCCGGTCGTCCTTGGGGGGGCCTGGGCGGAGCCGATGGAGGCTGTGCCCTCGGAGCCGGCACGGAACACGAACGTCGCAGCGACCACCACACCGGTTCCGACCAGGCCGAGGGCGAAGAGGCGGTGACGGCGCACCGCCTTCTGCCGTTCGCGCCGCTGCTGAGGACACTGTCCGCCGGACGTGATCACCGGCTCATGCTACGAAGCAGGCACCCATCCTTCACGCAGGATCATCCACCGGCGTGTTCCCGACGCCGTACCCGTTCGCGCTCGACGCTGTCCGCGCCGCCTCGCGGCACCGGCCGCCGAGCCGATCAGGCGGGCGTAGTGTCCGGCAAGGCGGCATCCCAACCGGTCCCGCAAGGCACTACGAGTTCAACCTCAGTAGTGCTCTTCGATCCGAGCGGGCGGTGCTGACGGCGGCGGCTGTTGGTGCGCATGATGTCCTAATGGCGCGACTCCACGACATCGTCATCGACTGTGCTCATCCCGCCGGCACTGCCCGGTTCTGGGCAGCTGCCCTGGACGGATACGCCGTCGCCCCCTACGACGACGCGGAACTCGCGCGACTGCGCGCGCAGGGGATCGCCGGCCCAGAGGACGACCCAACTGTCCTCATCGAGCCGCGAGACAGTGGGCCTCGCTTGTGGTGCCAGCTCGTGCCGGAACCCAAGCGCGCGAAGAACCGCCTCCACCTGGACCTGCTCTCCGGCGATCTGGAAGCCGAGAGCAACCGACTCGTCGCGCTCGGCGCCACTGTCCTGGCCCGCCATGAGGACCACTGCGTCCTGACCGACCCCGAGAAAAACGAGTTCTGCCTGTTCCCGCTACGCCCGTGAACCTCTTCCGCGGGCGGCCTGCCAGGGGTGGGACGATCTCCGGCGTGGCTCGTGTGATCACGGCGTCGGAGCCGTCCTGGACAGCCCCGTTCACCGGGCTGAGCGCCCATCGCTTCGGCAAGCTGGTGGCTACGTCGCGGCGGGAGGGCGCCGATGCAGCCCGCAGGGGCCGACCGTGGGGATGATGCCGGGAAGACCGGGTGCTGCTGGTCGCGGCGTACGGAACTGCTGGTCACGGCGTACTGGCGAACCAACTTGACGGTGCGACAGCTTGCCCCGCGGTTCGGCGTCTCGAAGTCCGCTGCCTTCCGGAACCGGGCTGGTCATCCCGCACCGTGCGCCGGCCGAGCAAAGCGAACTTGCCGCCTGGAAGGCCGAACACAACCGGCTGCACAAGCAAGTCCGCGCTCGCGTCGAGCACGCCTTCGCCCGCATCAAGAGCTGCAAGGTCCTGCGAGACTGCCGCCTCAAGGGCGACGGCATTCACCACGCCATGCGCGGCATTGCCCGGCTACACAACCTCGCGCTCACCGGATGGCAGACCAGACTGCTCAGACCCCGGCTTGCCTACACAACGCCGAGATCATTTACGGGACACCCTTGAGGCGCCGCCTCGGACGTGTCACGAGGCGCGCGGCAGCGCGAGCCAGTCCTGCCAGGTGATGTCGCGGCCCAGACAACGGGGCTGCTGGAAGGGCCAGTCGGCGGCGATCCACTGCGGCACCAGCGCGTCGAGCGCGCGCTCCACCTCGCCGCCGACAAGGTCGTCCACTACCCACCAGGAGACCTCACCGTCGGAGCCGGTGCGCTCGGGCGGGTCGATGTAGACGCAGCCGAGGATCGCCGTCTCCTCCTCGTCCAGCAGCGCGTAGTTGAACGACTGGTGCACGGCTATCTCCTTCTCGTGCCGCAGCAAGTCGATGCGGTCCTCTTCAAAGGTCATCGTCTCCTTGGGCCAAGCCCAGGCCGGGCCAAAGATCTCCCACAAGCGCTCTCGGGACCCCATCACGGCGGGGTAGTCGAGTGCGGTGTCCGCCTCCCGGATCGGCCGCAGGTGAAGTGCGGTGTCGGGCACGGGCACGTAGACGGGGTGGACGAAGTCGTCAGGAAGCCAACTCATAAGGTCCGACGCTACAGCCGGTCGCGCGGGATGATCCAGGCGACGCGGGCGCCACGGCGGACGGCCACCAGGCTTCGACAAGACCGCCTGCGAGCAGCGCAGGCACCATCTAGCGCTGCATCAATCGGCTCAAGCAGTGGCGTGACATCGCCACCCGATACGACAAGACCGCCCGCATCTACCAAGCCGCCCTGTACATCGTAGCAATCTTCCTCTGGACCAAGTGATCCAACAGGCAGGCTCTAGGGGCGCACCGCACTCAGCTGGGCCGCCGTCGACGCCATGCGGGTCGGGGGCTCCCAGGTCCAGGTGCGGACGGAGGTGAAGCCGGCCGCGGAGACCGTGGTCGCGAGGGTGGGGAGGTCGGTGGGGAGCCACTTCTCGTGGGTGGAGAGGAGGAGGCGGCCGCCGGGGCGCAGGACGCGGTGGAGTTCGGCGAGGGCGGCAGGGACGTCGGGCCAGAGCTGGAGATTGTTGACGGAGATCACGACGTCGACGGTGGCGTCCGGTTCGCCGGTGTGGGCGGCGGTGCCGGGGGCGAGGCGGAGGCGGCCGCGTGTGATCAGGGGTGCGCAGCGGCGGCGGGCCATGGCGCGCATGACGTCTGAGGGTCGATGCCAATGACACTGGCCGAGCGTTGGGCGGCGGCTTCGAGGCCGACGCCGGGGTCGGGGCCGATGACGAGGACGACGTCCTGTTCGGCGGGCGCTGCGAGGGCGACGGCATGGCGTTCGGTGGCGGCGTTGCCGTGGGCCATGAGCCGGCCGCCGAGACAGCCGAGCAGCCCACTGGGCCGGCCGAAGCCCTTGGTCAGGAGCCGATGCGTGATGCTCTCCACGTCCACATCGAAGCACGCGACCCCGCCACACCTCCCGCACCGCAGCGGGCCGGCGCGAATGCCGAGTCAGATGGGATCGACCTCGGGCTGTCGGTGGCCGGGGCACGGGTGGTGGATCTACGTCTCGCGCGTGGCGTGGAGGGCGTGGCTCGCTTCGGTTGGGGCCGCCGTGCGAGGAGCCGCTCCAACCGAAGGCGTGCGGTCGCGGGTCAGGACGGCACGGCGCACCGGTCTGGGTAGCTACCGGTGGGTGGTCGAGGGGACCTTCGCCTGGCTGCACGGTTTCAAGCGACTGCGCATCCGCTGGGAGCGACGTGACGACATCCGCGAGGCCTTCACAGACTCGCCTGCTGCCTCATCACGCACCAGGCAACTCGGGGCACTATGCTAGCCGTTGTTGGTGAGGGACCTGGCCCTTGCGGACGTCGCATAGTACGGGGAGCGACGCCAGTTCTCGCGACCTACGGCAGACAGTGCCGGCTTCCATAGATGGACGCCGTGCCGACGCTCCCACCAGATCGCAGTCCGCCAGGTGTGAAGGAGTCCGAGGCCCAGTATCAGCTGAACGCCCAGGCCAAAGAGCGGCCAATGGGCGACGTACGCACCGCCCAGCGTCACCAGGAGAACGAAGGCCGCCACGCGAACGCAGCCCCGCCGCAGCTGGCGAGTCCGCTCCTCGTTCGGCCCCGGCACCGACGCATCTTCGACCGCCACAGCGGAGCTGAACGCACGCAGCTGACGCGGCCGGGACACCAGAAGATTGACCGCCCAGAGCAGCGCCAGAACGACAACGCCGCCGATCTGAACGCGCCCAGCGGTGCCGGAGAGCCTCAGATCATCCATGGTGAAGAAGATCAGTACGTCTGCGGGAATCCCCACCAGGATCCCTGTCAAGCCCTCGCCCAGCTCAGCAGGAACAATCCGCACAAGCGGCGGCGAACCAGCCATGGCAGTTTTCATCCTCCCCCGTCGCCGACCTTCCTACATCGAACACCGCCCGCCCACGCCTGTCGAGGGCTCGCCCGACCTCCTGGGCTGCGAGGACCCTTGCCGGAGGCAATCGCCAAGTTGACGAGGTCTGCTCACCCCCGGCGACAGCCGAAGCTGACCACAGAGGGTGCCGGACAACGGAACAGCCGATAGCGGTGAGATCGATTCTTCCTGGCGATACACACCCTGATGTATGCCAATACGGGGTGCGTACCGTCGAAAAGGAGCGCGTACGCGACTGCGGTAGCGCCTCGGCGGAATGCGGACGAATCAGCTCAGCTCTTGGCGAGTGCTTCGCGGCGGATCCACTGGAGCAACGTGGGGTTGTCGACAGTGGTGACGACGCCGATGGTGGAGGTAGCGGTCGTCGTCCAGCAGGGCCAGCATGCTCGCGGCCAGGTCCGGAGTACGAGTGCGGGTCGACCCCGCTCGAGCTGACCACGGCGAGCCGACGCACCCGGTGCGGCTCCATCGTGGCGACAACATTGCCCGCACCCGCACCCGCACCCGCACCCGCACCCGCACCCGCACCCGCACCCGCACCCGCACCCGCATGACCATCATCTTCCTGACGTAAGCGTGTGTCTTCGCTACCCGAGACAAGACAGCCCGGCCGTCTGTGACATGGGAGGGACGACAGTTGGGCGCAGAGCCCCCGTGGGATCAATGCCTACGGGAGTTCCCGCACAGCGGCAGCCACCGACGGCGCCCGCGGCCGGAATCCGTAGGCCACCGAGCGATCTGGGCCTGCGTCAGATCCAGCTGGCGCCGTTCGACCCTCAGGCGATGTCGCCGCCCACGCCGGGGATCCGACGGCAAACGCGGCGGACGAGGGACCGGGTCTCCAGCCCCTTCTCCACGGACAGTAGGTACGCGGAGGGCGAGGAGGCTCGGAGGGCCTGGCGTTCGCCGGTCACCGTCCGAGCCAGGCCGGCCAGGGCCAAGGTGACGCCGGTGACAGTGCTGACCAGCGGGCCGGCGTACACGCCGCTCGCCATGCCCGCCAGCGCGGCCGGGACGGCGAACTTCAGATTCGCGGCGCTGAACGCGGTGTCGATGCCGAGCCCGCGCATCGCTCGCCGCAGCTCCTCCAGGGGACGTTCGAATCTGCGCCCTACCTCCATAAAGACATAGCGACCGCGCTCGCCGAAAGCCCCGCCCGCTGAACAGAGCCCTGGCCCGTCGCCACGGGGGAAGGCGACGGGCCAGGCCTACCGCCACGGTGCCACACCTGCCCGATACGCGCAGTCCCTCCGCGAAGTCGCCTCCCCCGAAATGCCGCGCCTGCTGGAGGCCCTGCCGAAGTGGGAGTAGCGGTCCGAGAACTCCTCCTGACGGGACACGGTTTCACGCCACCTGTCCGGGCGCGCGGAGGCTTCAGCGGGATCCACTCCCGGACACGCTCACTCGGCCTTGTGCTCTACGCCCCGATTTCCCGGGCACGGCTGTAGCTTCTTGCTGCGGCGCAAGCCACCTGCAGACGACGTTCGATCAACGACGTTAGGTTCCCCCCCACATGACTGAATCCGGTTCCGGGCAGTCGCCGGCCTCTGAGTCGGGGGATGCGTTGCGGCTCTCCGCCGCTGGCGGGGCGGCATCAGCGTGGATCACGCTATTGACCACTGAGCACTACAACCTACAGACCGCGCGCGCTGGCACAATCGGTGAAGCCAACGGGCGTGCCAGCATGTTCCTTGGCGCAGTGTCGGCCGGCCTTATCGCGCTCGGCTTCTACGGTCACTCCGGGCGCAATGCGGGTACCACTATCTTTCAAGTCGTGGTGCTCTCCTCCGTGGCCTTCCTCGGCCTGGTTACCTTCGTCCGATGCTTGGAAATCTCAATCGACGACTGGCAGTTCTGCCGCCGCATTACCCAACTGCGAGCGATCTACGCGGAATTGGTGCCAGAGTTGGCTGACAACCTTCGCGCGGTCGCGGGAGCCGAACAGGCGATCGTGATGCTGACACCCAGTCGCAAGCCGTTCCAGCGGATGCTCAGCGTCGCAGGCAGCGTGGGCGTCATCACCAGCGTAGTTATCGGCGCGGACGCAGGAATCTTGGTCTACGGTTTGAATGCACCGCTTGCCGCGGCTCTCCCCGTCGGGGTAGCGACCGGACTGCTCGCAGTTTATGCCACCGTCCGCTTCCAGAGTGCCCGCTGGAAAAGCGTAGAGGCGTTCCTGGCGGAATGAACGTGGCTTGGGGTCTGGCACAACTGGTGGCGGAGCGACGCTGGCCCCAGAAGGACCCACAGCTGCGGTACACCCATCGAAGCCAGGCGGGCCTCGTCCTGCTTGCTGCCATGTTCGACGAGGCAAAGCGGGACACAGGTAGGGCAACCGGCCGGTAGGCCGCGGGCAGCGGCCCGGGGTCGCTCGCGCGGTGGGCTGACCAGCAAGGTCCACCTCGCCGTGGACCGGCGCTGCCGCCCGCTGGCGTTCGTGCTCATGCCCGGGCAGGCCGCCGACAGGCCCCCGTTCGTCGCGGTGTTGGAGACGTTCAAGGTGCGCGGGCCGGTGGGCCGTCCGCGCACCCGACCCGACGCGGTAGCTGCCGACAAAACACCCCATGCGGTTACGGGTCAAACCGCGATGGTGGCCTGCAGAGAGGCCGGAGAGGCGAATGCGGCGGTATCGGCGCCCTACCGGCGAGCCGGACGCCGATGCCGCTCAGGTCAGGCTGGCGAGGTGACCGCTCGGCCGAGGTGTCGGTCGAAGAACCGGACCGCGCTGTCAGCCTCGAACCTCGGCAGCTCCTTGTGCATGCCTGCGTTGGCGTGCAGTGTCTTCTCCTTCGAGGCGAAGGCGTCGAACAATGCGAGACCGGCGTCGCGCGGGATGTGCTCGTCGTCCCACTGGAGCATGAATTCGATCGGGATGGTGATCTGCTTCGCCATCTTGGCCAGGGAGTCGGGCCAGTGGAGACCGAAGACCGCGGCGGTGATTCTGGGTTCGATCGCCGTCAGCGGCACGCCGATCGCGGTGCCCATGTTCAGGCCGAAGTAGCCGACCGGCCCTTCGGTGCCGATCTCCGGAAGGTCCTGGAGGGCGTCCAGGGTCGCCTGCCACTCGGGTACGCCCGCTGCGCGGCCCGGACGCGCCCGAGCTGGACGAGGACGACGAAGGCGTGGACTGAACGCCCACATCGGGTGACGCGGGCATATCAGGTGGCCGGGGTGCTCGGAAAACGCAAGCGCCGGTAAGGGAGCTGATGTCAGGCTGCCTGGTATGTCTACTGACGTTGTCGCTGTGATGTCGTCAAGGTGAGGCCGGTTTCGGCGAGGCATCCGTCGATGCGCTTGCTGCGGTACTGAATCTGGCGGAGACCGTGCCGAAGCGTGCTGATGAGGTGGTCGGGGTCGGTGAAGGCGGTGTTGGTCTGGCTGCTGCGCCGCAGCAGGGACCAGATGCCCTCGACGGGGTTGAGGTCGGGTGCGTAGGCCGGCAGAAAGTAGCAGGTGATCCAGTCGTGGGTGTCGATGAACTCCCGTAATCGGCGGTCTTTGTGGACGTTGAGGTTGTCCCACACCAGCACGATCGGTGCGCCGAGTTGCCGGTGGGCGGCGATGAGCAGGTCGCGATAGTCGGTCCAGGTGAAACTGCGTCTGCCACCGCGTTTGTGATCGAGATGCCGTTTGGGCCGGTAGATCAGCCGTGAGTGTTCGCCCTGCTTGTAGCAGGCGAGCGCGGCAACGGAGAAGCGGCGCTGGGAGCGTCCCCGGACCCGGATGACGGGTGTGTGGCCGCGTCGGGCCCAGGTCCGTGCGGTGGGCGGCGTCATCGAGAACCCGGCTTCGTCTTCGAAGCACAGCCAGGCGTCGAGCGCCGCCACGGCCCTTCCACCTGCGGCCAGGTCTCCTTCACCCAGCCCGCCACGGCCTCCTCGTCGCGCTCGATGGCTCGGCGGGCTGGGACCTGGTGACTGAAGCCGTGCCGGTGCAGCATCCGCGCGATCGCCGACAGCGTCATGCTTTTGTGGAACCGGCGCCCGATCAGCGTCTTGATCCGCGCCAGCGTCCACGTCTGGTCCGGCCAGCCATGGGCGACCGGCCCTTTGGCCAGCTCCTGCTCGAGCACGGCGAACAGCTTCTCGCTCAGCTTGGGCAGCGATACCGGTCCGGCAGACCGCAGCCCCTCCGCGCCGGCGTCGTGCCAGGCCCGGCGCCAGCGCTGCACCGAGCGCACACTCACCCGTAATTCCTTGGCGACCTCGGCGGTGGAGGCACCGACTGCGAAGCGCTCCGCGGCCTCCAGCCGGATCCGCTCGCGAAACGCCTGCCGTTCAGGCGTCAGCCCACCACCCTGCGGATATCTCACACAACCGGCATACCGCGACGATCACACATCGTCATCCCTCAACGACATCACGCCGCAAAAGTCAGTAACTAAGCCTTGATTGGTGCGGCCGACCTGGCGGCCTGCTCGATCTTCGCGCAGTAGGTTGCACGGGCTTCCTCGTCGATCTGCATCTCGTGTTCGGCGCGCACCCCGGTCCGGCCGTCGAGGCCCTCGCGCAGGATATCGGCGTGCCCGGTATGCCGGATGGACTCGCCGAGGACATGGACCATGATGGCGAACAGGTTCGTGTTGGGATAAGGCTCCGGCCACCACGGCACGTGGCCGGGGGCGTCGAGGGGAAGCTCGTTGATCGTCGCGTCCGAGTGTTCCCACGTGCGCCGGTAGAACCCGATGATCTGATCGCGGGTCTCGTCCGCGGTCGCCCACAGATCGCTGCCGTTGGAGTCCTGCCACCGGGGCAGCGGTTCCGGGGAAGGGCGGTCGAAGACCTCGCCGAAGTACCTGGCCTCGACGCTGGCCACGTGTTTGACCAGGCCGAGGAGGTTGGTCCCGGTCGCTGTCAAAGGTCGGCGGGCGTCATATTCGGACAAGCCGTCGAGTTTCCAGAGCAGCGCCTTGCGGTCCCGCCGCAGTCTCCCGTGCAGGTTGTCTTTCGCGAATTCATCGATCATGCGGCATGAGCCTGCCATGGGCTGCTCGTGGTCTCAAGATCCCGTACATGGTCCGCAACGACTGGCAGAGCCGAGGCCTGGCCATGGCCGCCGTTGTTCACGCTCACGGACGGCACTGCCTCGGGGCGAAGAGCGGGCGCCGTCGCCGGCCTCTGGCGGCCGCGAGGGCGTAAGGCCGAACGGGGCGGCGGGAAACGGGCAGAACCCTCACCAGGGTTCAACCCTGCGACCGAGGATCGAACCCTGACCGCCTGTCGTCAAACGATCGTTTGACGACAGACGGTCGACGTGTCCAATGAACCCGGACATTCCGGGGCCTCGGAGCGCTGTCGATCCACAGTCGTCTTCGAGGAGGACGGCGGCACGTCCAGCCGCCTCCACCCCCTCCAGCGGCCGAAGTTCCGCGCACTCCTCGACTACGCCCGGCCCGGGGACACCGTCCACATCTCCGTTCGCCGCGGTCGGCTGTCGGGATCGCCGCAACCTTTGGATCTGACATCAACACGATCTCGTTCATGCACTGATCATTGCCGACCACCCACTCAGCGGTGGCCGCCCTGCGCGTCCTTGGTCAGAAGCCTTCGTTCCGACCTCGTACCGTCGCGTTGGCGACACTGTGGCTCAGGAGACAACTCCCCCACGACGTCTGCCGCAACGCGATGGGGAATGATCAGCTTGAACGCAGCAGGCCCCTTGTGCCTCATGTGCCTCATGTGTGTGCCTCATGTGCCTCAAATCTGTCGGCATATTAAGATCGCTATGCACCAGGGACGTTCTGCTCTAGCCCGATTTGGGAGTGCAGATAACGCGGATGTTGCAGCCGTCGCGGTCCGCGTCGGTCCAGTGGCGGAATTTGCTGCACTCGTAGTCGGCCCTGCTCTCGTCCTGGATCGGGAGCCCCTGCAGGGCGTCGCGGGCCGGCAGGGTCAAGGGCACTGACCTCGACCCTCGCGCCGGCCGCCGGGACCCCGCTCACTGTCACCCGCACCGACATGGACTCGCCGAACGGCAAGTCGCTCGGCACCAAGTCCCTCGGCGCCGGCGGCAAGTTCTCCTTCACGGACACTCCGCCCGGCGGCGGCACGGTGAAGTACACGGTGACCTACGCGCGCGACGCGTCGCACACCGCGGCGACCGCGGCCGACACCGTCGACGTCTCGCGCGCCACGCCGACACTGACGCCTGAACTCGATGACGCACGGCGGCTGGAAGTACTTCCTCTTCACAAGCTGACTCACCGGCAGGCCCCCGCTCCTGTGCGCAGGGGCGTGCGCACCCGCGCGTCCCTCGTCGTTCGGAACGACGACAGCAGCGTGACCTACAGGCGGCTGCGGGGTTGGCCGGCGGCGCATCGGTCTGGCGGTGAGGCCGGGCCAGGCGGCGGACGATCCGCGGCCGGCGCCTCGGCCTGCACGGCCGGCCAGACGTCCCGTACGCCGGAGGCGGGTTGGTGACCGTGCGCTGACCCCATGGCCACACGGGGCCTGGCCCTGCATTCCACCCGCGCTCAACTCGGAACCATGCTGATCCGGGCCGAGCCTGTTTCGGGTCAGCTCGAGCGGTCGACGCGCGCAAGCCACTCAGCGAGGAGGGCGCGCAGGATTTCCGGTTGCTCGTGGGGTAGGGCATGTCCGGCGTCGTCGACCACGGCGAGCGAGGCGTGCGCGTAGTGGTCGACGAGGTCGGTAGCGGCGGCATACCCGACCGTCGAGTCCAGCCGCCCCGCCACGACCACTGTCGGACCCGCGTAAGCCGGCGCGTGATCGGGGGTGAGCGCCCACCGTTCGCCGATTCGCTCGAGCGCTGCCTGATCGACGAGCGCGGCGGCCGGGGCGACGTAACGCTCGTACCGGTCGAGCATCTCCGGGGTTTGGATCACGAAATAGCTCCGGAAGACGTCGTCACCGATCTCACCCGATCCGGCGACGACGCGGTGCTCTGGGACATCGCGCAGTCCTGGCAACAACGGACAGACGAGCGCCAGACCAGCGACCTGCGCCGGGCGCCTCGCGGCCATCGCCTGCGCGTAGTACGCGCCCGCCGAGTGACCGATGAGGAGGTGCGCGGTCCCGCCGATGACCTCGTCGGCGAAGTCGAGCAGCGTGTCGAGGACGTCGTCGGCGCTGCGCAGCGTTTCGGGAGCGATTGTCCGGCCCATTCCAGGGAGGTCAGGATAGATCCGCCGCAGCCCCGCAACGCCGTCGAAAACGAGCTCGAAGCAAGCCTCGGCCTCGCGGTGGTCGACGCCGGCGCCGTGGAGTACCAGCACGGGTCGACCGGTCCCGTGCTCCACGTAGTGGACCACCACCTGGCCCACCCGGATCTCCATCCCCGCAGGCTAACCGCGCAGGGGGCTCGCGACAACGCGACCTCGACCGGGGCAGCCGATGTCGGACCGCCCCGAGTGGGGGTCCGGTCATACTGAGCACGGCAGGTTCGTGCGTCGAGCTCCAGCCACCAGCTGGGGACCTACCGCTGTGGCGCGGGCAGCAGAGCCGACGGAGATACACCATCGGTGGCGCAGCCCTTACTGCTCTCAGACCCCGGCCTCCAGTCACCAGACTCCGCCGAAGGCAACTGCCTGCGCGCGGAGCGACGTCCACAAGGCCCCTGATGTACACGGGCCTGCGGGCGATGCCGTAGCCGCAGACGCCGAGTTGCTGCCAGGCCGGGTACGAGTGCCACCCCGACATCCTGACCATCCGCACAACCTTGCCCACTGGCGGGGGAATCGGCATGCGAAGGCATCTGCAGGGTTCCGGAGGGCCTTCTCGCTGACAGAGTCATTCTCCCCGGGACGGGGCGTTGCTGTTGGCCCTTGGTGAACCAGGCGATCTGATCGTAGAAGTGCTCGGCGCCCGGCTGGAGAACCGGCGGTCACTCCCGCGTCCTGCTCGAGCGGGACCATGAGTTCATACTCCGGCTTCGCCGACACCGACGTGTCGAGGATCGCCTCCCATCGTGCAACGCGGTCAGCGACCGCCCCGGGCGGTGCCAGGATGTCGGCTGGCTTCAGTCGGCACACGATCCTCCTCGACACCTTTCGCGGGCTCCATGAGCGTGCAAGATCACGCCGCCGCGAAGCAAGACCCATCCCAGTCACAGCAACTGTGAGAACTCCCCCCGGACGAGGCCCGTTTCGCATCGGCCGGCTCCGTCCAGGGGCGGCCAGTGCTGCTCGTTGTGCAGGCGGCGTTCCTCAGCCGGCTGGGTGAGGAGGCCTACGAGCTGCTGGCACAGCCCCGTCGCTGCTGCGCTTCCTTGGTGTCCTCACCACGGCGTGGGTCCCAACAGGACTGGTCGGTACGGCTGCGAGAGCGCGTCATCGCGCTGCGCGGAGGAGGATGTCCCGCATCGACCCCATGCCGTACTTGTCGTCCCGGCTGGACAGTTCCGCAACCTCTCGCAGGATCGGCCGGATGTCGATCCCCGCCTCCTGAGCCTGCGCGCACACGCAGTGCAGTGCAACCAGCTCATCACGTGTATCGGCGCCCTGGTCGACGGCGGACATGTGCAGAACGCGCATCCGTAATCCCTCGGCTGTGGCCTCAACGGGCAGATGCGCCGCCCAGCGGAAGGAGGTGTAGCGGGAAAAGAGCGCGCGAATGGCGGCGCGAAGCGCCTCGTCTCCGTACTCGTAGACCGCGATCACGGATCGCAGTGCTGATTCGGCTTGATCACGGACCCCCGCCTCGTCCAGCGGGGCAGGCCTCTGCCGCATTGTCGCCTGCCAGTTGGGGTCAGTAACGTCTACCGGCCGCTCAGCGATGAGCCGCGCTGCGGCGTCCACCAGTGCGACCTGTTCCTCGATTCCGGTCAGCTGCTCCACGCCTGTCTCCCTCCGCGAGCCGGGCCGGTGCCCCTGGCCGGACACGGACGCACATCACTGCCCGGGTGCCGGGCATCCATCCTCGCTGCTCGTCGTGACCGGCGCCGCTCTCGCCGTGCTGGTCACCGTGCAGGCGCCCGCCCTCGTCCACTCCCTCGGCGTTGATCTGGCCGCGTGAGCTGCGAGAACACGCCAGCAATGCCTTGCGGGTCCCTTCACCAGTTCGGTTGGCGGGAGAGGGCGTACAGGACTGCTCGACCCCGCGGTCGCCTGACGCACCCCACGCCGCATCCGACGGCGGTCGCCGGCGCGCCGTGCTGCCGGCCTTGGCTCCGGCCAGGTCGTGCCGACCACCGTCACCGCGGCGGACCGCGGACCGGCCGTGCTGCGCGGCCCGCCTGTCCCTGCCGGCCGTCGGTCAGTGGGCGACACCGCCGATGTGAGGCACCACATGGGTCAGCCGGAGGACACCCCACAGGATCAGTCCGACCCCGATCGCTTCCGGGAGCAGCCACCAGCCGGTGCGGATGCTCTCCTCGAAGAGGACGATGCCCAGAAAGAGACTGACCGTCGCGTCGCCGATGGTCAGGGCGGGCTGCGAAGCCGCCAGCGGGCCGGCCTGCAACGCGTTCTCCAGCAATAGGACGGCGGTGACGCCGGTCACCGCGAATCCATAGGTGTGCCACGTGGTGAGGAAGGCGTACAAGCCGTGGTCGGCCAGCGTGCCCGTGGCCGATTTCAGGAGCGCGGCGGTCAAAGCGTTGCTGATGGCCGACGCCGATCCCAGCACGGCGGCCCGGAACAGCGGCGGGCGCCCCGGGCGGGCGACGGCGATCGCGCCTCCCACGGCTCCCAGGCAGACCGACAGTACGGGGATCCATCGCTCCATCGACGCATGGTCACGTGCTCCCGAGGGGGCTGCCGAGCCGAGGACCAGGCCGAGGCCGGCGACCACACCGCCGACAGCCCACCAGCCGGCCCGCGGCAGACGCCGGTGCAGCAGCGGGATGACGATCAGCAGGGCGAAAGGCAGTTCCAGGATGAACAGGGGCTGCACCAGGGCCAGCGGCCCGTTCACCAGGGCCAGGGCCTGGAAGACCGCGGCCCCGACGACGCCGGTGATGCCGATCAGCCAGGACGGCCGTCGGGCCAGTTCGAGCAGGAGTCGCAGGCCGCCGCCGCTCGCCACGTCGGCAGCCGCCTTGCGCTGGAAGGCCGTACCCATCGCATTACTTGCAGCCCCCAAGAGGGCGAACAGTACGGCCAGCACGATCACCCTTCCACCATGCCCGGGAAAGGAGCCCCGGGCCTCCCCGGACCGGCCGACCGGCTCAGGTCCGACGGGTCAGACCGGACCTGATCCTCCGCGCTCACCTTCTGCGCAGGCCCCCGCGATGTCCATGGTCATCCGGGTTGGGGTCGGTGCCAGTGCTTGGGAGGCACGCAGCGCAGCACGCCTGCTGGCCGCGCGATACGCGCGCCCGGCAGCTGCGGAGACGGCGCTGTCATGCCTTCCCGTGCATTCGACGCCGGCCGGCCCTGGCTGCAGAGCCGCGACCGTTGTGCGAAGGCAGTCCATGACAGCGCCCCACCTGCTGGTCAGCCAGCAGCCCGCGATGGACCCCCACCACCCGACCGTCGACGTCACCATGCCGAAAACGACTTCCCTTCACTGGGGCTATCGCTGCGGCAACAGCGCGAGGACCGCATCCTCGACGAAGCCTTCACCTCTGCGGGCCCTCTACGGCCGATGCGGTTGTTCGGAATCAGCGTCGGCACCGCCATGCGCTACATCGCCGCCGCCCACCCCGAACGGACCACGAAGCTGCCCAGGTGACACCATCACCGCCGTCGTCGCGACCGACTGCTCCACCGTCAGGACGCCGGACCGCCGCCGCTGGCGACAGTGATGTGCTGGCCGGTGATAGACGCGGCTCCGCCAGCATCAGGAATGCGACCGTCTCGGCGATCTCCTGCGGCGAACCGAGCCGACCGCACGGGTCCGCCCGGTTCGCCGCAGCGAGTATCGCGGCCGCCTGGTCCCCAGACGCGCCCCAATCTCTCCGCATCGGCGTCTCGATGGCCACCGGTGCCCCGCGGAGGAGCGCCAACGCGTCGGCGAAACGGCTCGTTCCTAAGCGACCGTAAGCACGATCTTTCCCTGGATGTGCCCTCGGGCGGCGCGTTCGTGCGCTGCTCGGGCATCCGCGAGCGCAAAGGTGCTGTCGATCGCGACGCGGACTGTGCCCGCGTCGAGGAGGCGTCCCAGTTCGGCAAGCTGCGCGCCGTTCGAGCGGACCTGGGTGCCCGTGACTGTGACGCCCAGCTTCGCGGTCTCTTCTTCGTCGAATTCGCCGAAGAACACGGGGAACTGGGAGCCGCCGCGCTTGAGCGTGCGCAGGAAGCGGCTGCTGTCGGGGCCACCGACGGTGTCGAGAACGAGGTCGACGTCGTGCACGAGGTCCTCGGGTCGACTCTTGGTGTAGTCGATGAACTCGTCCGCGCCGAGGTCGATCAGGAACGATTCATGCGCGCCCGATGCCACCGCGATGACACGTGCACCTTTCCATTTCGCCAGCTGTAGCGCGAAGTGCCCCACGCCGCCCGCGGCTCCGTTGATGAGCACCGTCACGTTGGCGTCGAGTGGCACCGGGCGATGCTGCGCCGCCTGGAAGGGCGACGGGTGATCGTGTCCGAGCTCGATCAGGAACTGCCACGCGGTGAGCGCGGCCATAGGCGCCCCGGCGGCGTGCACGTGATCGATGCCGGCCGGCTTGAGCGCGAGGTCCGACGCGGGCGCGGCCACGTACTCGGCATATGTGCTGCCATCGAAGCTGGGGAAGCGAAGGAGACCGAAGACTTCATCACCGACGGAGAGGCCGTCCACATCCGCGGCGACGGCCTCGACGACGCCCGACAGGTCCGTCCCCGGAATCACGGGCAAGCTGAACTTCGGCCTCGTCTTCGGAGGCAGGTTGGACATCCCGTCGCGCAGGTACCAGTCGGGGGGGTTGATGCCGACCGCGTGCACGCGAACGAGCACCTCACCCGGCCCCGGCTCGGGAATCGGCACCTCGTCGTAACGCAGAACTTCAGGGCCGCCGTGCTCATGGAGCCGGACCGCCCTCATCGTGTGTGTCGGCATCGTTTTCTCCTGCCCGCGCTGCGGGATAAGCTTATTCGGATCAGCGATCCACATAAATGGACCACTGATCCGAATATATGGACCACTGATCCGAATAGTCAAGAGGGGCAGATGCGGGCCGACGCCAGGAAGAACCGCGACCACCTGCTCGCAGTAGCGGGCACCGCCATCACCGAGCAAGGCGTCGACGTGTCACTGCGCGACATCGCGCGCAGGGCCGATGTCGGACTCGCGACACTGCTGCGTCACTTCCCGACGCGCGAGGCGCTGCTCGATGCCCTGCTCCGCACAAGCTTCGACGAGCTGACCGCTCAGGCAAGCGCCCTCGAAACGTCCAGCTCGCCCGACGATGCTCTCGTTTCGTGGCTACGCGACTGCGTCGCGTGGACAACTGAGTATCGAGGCGTGACCGTGCTGATGGCAGCCGCCATCGAGGACACCGAGTCCGCACTCCACGCTTCGTGCGTCACCCTGCGCGCGGCCGGTGCGCGGCTCCTCACCCGTGCCCAGGCTGCGGGCATGGCGCGGACCGACATTGATGGCGCCGATTTGTTCGCGCTGGTAGCGGCGCTTGCTTGGCTCGGCGATCAACCCTCGCTAGCGCCACGCGCCGATCGCCTCTTCGACGTTGTCGCAAGCGCGATCCTGACCGGCGCAGCGAGCAGCGATGCCGAGGAGGAACGCCGCCCTCGCGCCCGTACCTGAATTCGTCGCGCACGCGGACCGGCGAACTCGGCAGCACGCTCGGCAAGGAGCGGTTCGACGCCGAGTTCGCCAAGGCGGTCAAGGTCATCGGCATCGAGCCGCGCGCTCCCCGGGATCGGACCGCGACCGCTGAGAAGCGGCTGACGAAGACGGCGGCGCGCAAGCTGCTCAGCGCCGTTCCTGGATCGAATCGACGCCCGCGAACGCGAGATCACCGGCGGAACCGAGGACCTGCGGACCCGCATTGAGGAACTGACCGCGCGCCTGGCCGCCCTCGACGAGGAAGCCGACAAGCTCCGCGGCACCCAGAAGACCCTCACCGTCCTCGCCAGCGACCTTGATCTCGGCGTTCGGGGTACGTGGCGTTGGATTGTTCCGGACAGGCGCCGACTGGAACGGCGTGTTCAAATCGACATCGACGCGGAGGCGATCCGACCTCTTGGTGGGTTTCCGGCCACCGGCCGGGGGATTCGTTCGTCCAGGAAAGGGGTGACTCATGCAAGAAGACCAGATCGAAAGCAACCTCAAGGGTATGGATGATCTTGACTTCATCGGATGGAACACCGCCGACTGGCACGGCGTGTTTGCCCACCACCACACCGACGACGTAGTGGTGGACTGGAAGGGTCAAGCACCGACTCGCGGAATTGAGCAGCACATCGACGCCATGAAGGCCTACGTCGAATCAGCGGGCGGCACCCCGCCTCAGATCACATCCCACCCGATCGCTTTTGGATCCGGGGCGTGGACGTGTGTCGTCGGCGAGTTCGAAGGCGGAGGCCGGATGGTAACCGTCGCCAAGTGGCTCGACGGCGCGATTGCTGAGGAATACATCTGGGCCTAGTGTGTTGTGATCTTGTTGGTGGAACGTGATGTCCCTGGTGGTCGTTGGGCTGGTAAGCGATCTTTCCCCCGGGTCGACCCCGAACACGGATATCAGCTCACGTACCGCCCTCTCAGTCCTCCTCGCCATCGTCGTCCTCGTCCGGCTCCGGCGCGTCCGGGTCGCGCAGCGGGCCCAGGTCGCCGACCGGAGTGAAGGCGGTCAAGCTGTAGCGGCCGAGGACAGCAGACCCTGCACTTCCAATCTCCCGAACCCGCGCACCAGAAGCGGGTCCAACGACTGTCTGGCAAGCGGGTTCAGGGTGCTGCGACGGCCTCCGTTCCTGCATCCGATCCATACGCCCGGCATGTGCCGGCGGCCGCCGACGCGTTCGCGGCGACGGCCAGGTCCCACGCCTGACCCGGCTCGGCTCAGGCCCAGGGGTCCTTCTCGTCGGCGTCGAACCTGCGCACCTCATTGCGTATGCGGGGCCCCACTTGGTGAGGAGCGCCGTGACCTCCGGTGCGGCCACGTGCCGGTCGAGGGCCTCCTGGGACGCCCACTGTTCGAGCACCGTGACGGTTCCGCTCGCCGCGTCCTCCACGCAGAACGAGATCAGCAGGTTCCCGGGTTCGCCGCGGCGAGCGGGTACGACGTCGCCCATGCCTCGGCGACGAACGTCTCGACGTCCTCGGCGGGGACGATGACCCGGCCGGCGATGATGACGGCCGTCCGGGCGTCGCCCTGGGGCTTGTTCAGCGAATTCATCGCTGTCCCTCGTATCCGGTCAGGCGGTGTACTGGTAGGCGGGGTAGGTGAGATAGCCCGCGTCGCCGCCCTGGTAGTACGTGGCCGGGTCGGCGGGCGCGACCGGCAGGCCGGTGCGGAGCCGTTCCACCAGGTCGGGGTTGGCGATGAAGGCGCGGCCGAAGCTGATCAGATCCGCGCCCAGGCCGAGCCAGTGGTCGGCGGCGGTCCGGTCGGTCTGCTTCGGGCCCATCGGGAGCACCGGGTTCATGATCAGGCTGCCCGGCCACGCGCGGCGCAGCCCGACCAGCACCTCCTCCTCGGCCGTCGCCTCCAGGTGTACGTAGGCGAGGTCGAAGCGGGCGAGTTCGGCGAGCAGGGCCGCGTACAGCTCCGGCACCTCGGTCTCCTCGACGCCCCAGAAGGTGGTGCCGGGCGAGAGCCTGATCGCGGTGCGGGCCGCGCCCACGGCGTCCACCGTGGCGGCGACCGCCTCGACGGCGAAGCGGATGCGGTGGGCGATCGGGCCGCCGTAGGAATCGGTGCGCAGGTTGGCGTTGGACGACAGGAACTGTGAGATCAAGTAGCCGTTCGCGCCATGCAGTTCGACGCCGTCGAACCCGGCGTCGACGGCGCGCCTGGCGGCCTCGGCGTACGAGCGGGCCTGTTCGGGCACCTCGGAGAGGTCCAGTGCGCGAGGGACCGGCGCGGGCTGCGGCCCGGTCGGGGTGAACACGTCGCCCACGGCGGCGACGGCGGACGGTCCGACCGGCTGCAGACCGGTGGTGTCGGGGTGCGAGACCCGGCCGCCGTGCATGATCTGGGCGAAGATTCGCCCGCCGTTGGCGTGCACGGCGTCGGTGACGGGCCGCCAGACTGCCACCTGCTCGTCGGTGTACAGCCCCGGGGTGCCCGGGTTGGACTGCCCGACCAGGCTGGGCTGCACCCCCTCGGTGACAATCAGCCCGGCGGTGGCCCGCTGGGCGTAGTAGACCGCCATGGACGGGGTCGCGAGGCTCCCGGCCGCGGCCCGGACCCGGGTCATCGGCGCCATCACGACACGGTTGGGCAGCTCCAGATCGCCGAGGCGGTAGCGGTCCAACAGCGTGGTCTTGCCGGTCATGCCGGAACTCCTTCGTACGAGTCGAGGGCCCAGGACGGCGGGCCCGACAGGTACGCTAAAACCTGACATCAATGTGAGATGCAAGTCCTGGGGCCCAGGTCACGGTCGGGAGGGTGAGATGCGGATCGGCGAACTCGCGGCGCGGACCGGAGCCAGTGTCCGTTCGCTGCGGTACTACGAGGAGCAGGGACTGCTCACCAGCACCCGCAGCGCCGGCGGGCAGCGGCACTACACGGAGGACGACATCGAGCGGGTCGCCTTCATCCAGCGCCTGTACAAGGCCGGGCTGTCCAGCCGCACCATCATGGAACTGATGCCGTGCCGCGACGCGCCCAGCGACGAGAACTCCGACGCCGCGCTGGAACGCATGGCCAAGGAGCGCGACCGGCTCTCCGCCCACATCGAGGACCTGCTGAACACCCGCGACGCGCTCGACGGCCTGATGGTTGCGGCCCAGACCCACCGCGACACCCGCCGGACCGCGGCATGAGGAGGCCTTTGAGATGAACTTTTCAATCGCTCTGAATCCTGGCTGAGAGGACAGGGCCGCTGGACCGTCAAGCGCTCCGCGATTTACTAGCATCTGCTGGGTGGCTCAGTGAAGGCTGCGGTGGGGGCGGTTGTGGAGTTCTACGGCGTAACGGGCCCAGTTGCCTCCGGTCTGGATCCAGGCGGTGATGCCTGGCTGTAGGGCAGTTGCGGCGGAGGAAGAGCATCAACCTCCTCGACGTCGACAGCGTCGCCGCCCTCCCCGGTCTCGACGTGCCGATGAGCGGATTCCAGCCCGGCAATGCCGCCAAGGACATCGCCGACACGGTGACCCGTTCGATCGCCGATCCCACCGTGTACGCCACCGCCGCACGAAGCCTGCTGAAGGCGCTGGAGGGCCATCCGCGGACCCGGCTGCATCGCAGCGCGCACGGGGCACCACCCGCCTGGACGCCGCCGGGCCCTGCTGACCACGTTCGGCCTGGTTGCCCCGGTGTACTGCATCATTTCGGCCCCGCCCGAAGGGATAGACAGCTCCACCACGCCATCCGATTCGCCCGCGGACGGGCCAACGTCCTGTGCATCCTCCAGCCAGCCTTGGTACGGCGGCTATCGGCGAGAACGATCACGGTGGGGCGCGGGATGCTGTCACGGTACGCGGGTCGGGAGTTCACCGACCTCGAGGGCGACGAAGCCGGCGTGCGCCACCTCGACGCCGGGCGCGGGGGGGGAATCCTCCACAGAGCCGTTCGCCGGGCGTGACCACGTCCCAGCCGCCCTCTCGGCACCGACAACCGCTCGCGCCGCCTGGATACTGCCGAACTCGCTCGCGATGACGCCCTTTACGGCGCCCGCAGGATGGGGTCGACATTGCAATGGTCCAGGAATCCACGAATCCGCGCGCTTCCAACCGGTCCAAGTCCGACCAGGACCCGTCCACATGGCTCCGCCGTACGCCGACCAACTGGTGCCAGTACGTCACCGATCGGGTCGCCGACAAGACCCGCTACCGTCTGACCATCGACTCCGCAGAGCAGATCGCGCCCGCCGGGAGCCTCGCCCGCTGCGGCGCGCCGACAGACCGCCAAGGACAAGAACGGTTCCGGAACACGCCCCATGGACAGGACCGTGCGTCCGGTGTTCCAAAACGTGGCGCAATCATGGGAGTTGCTCTGCTCCACCTGGCAGGCGGCAGCGTGCTCCTGATGCCGGCAGGCGGCAGCGAGCTCCTGACTCAAGATCATCTATGCCGGGGAAGACCTAGCAGGTCCTCCTAGGCGCGTGAAAGTTGACGGTTAACGCAACTTGACTGAATGCGGTCGGAGAGCATTTCTGATGGTCATCTGCGTCACCCGCAACGGAAACCTGTGATCCGCCGGGCGGGTGTGCGGTGGTTGTGCGCGCCGGTGACCCACCGGCGCGCACGTCCGTAAGGAAGCACGCAATGAGACTTGGCGCAAAGAGAATTGTGGGGGCCGGCGCTCGCCGTACCGCACTGGCAACCGCGGTGGCGCTGGCGCTCGCCAGTGCCGTGACGGGGGCGGGAACCGCTTTTGGCTCCGCCGACGACCCGGTCGCGAACAGCCATGTGGTGGACCGGAACTGGCTCCCGGACACACCGGAAAACTGGCCGTCGGTGGTGGACTACACCCGTACGCCGGCCGAGACCGTCACTCGCGGACTGCAGCACTACAGCGAGACCTACGACACCGTTGGCGGCCGCCAGCACATCCAGGTGCTCAAGGCCGACCTCGGCGACCCGAACCTCCGGGTCGGCATGGTCGAGGCCGGCGACACCATCACCAACCCGGCGGACGAGACCCCGTCATCGATGGCCCACCGCACCCACGCGGTGGCCGGCGTCAACGGCGACTACTTCGAGATCCACGCCAGCGGACGTCCGCTCGGCGGCATCATCTCCAACGGGCACCTGCTGAAGAGCCCCAAGCCGGGGTTCGCCTCCCAGCTGGGCGTCAAGCCCGACGGCACCATGGTGATGGGCCCGGAAACCTTCTCCGGGACGATCACCGCCGGCTCCGCGACCCGCGCGCTCACCTCGGTGAACACCGTGAACGACGTGGCGTCCGGCGGCATCACCGAGGTCACCCCCGACCTGGGTGAGACCCCGGGCCTGTCCAAGCCCTCCACCCTTGCGCTCGGCCACACCACCGACGGCGGCTTCGTCGTCGACAGCGTGCAGACCGGTGTCACCACCGTGCCGCGGCTCTCGGCCGACCAACTCGGTCTGCTCGGCGCCGGCGACGGCGGGCAGTGGCTGAGCAACGACCTGCGCACGGGTGACACGGTGGGCATCACCACCCAATTGTCTCCTGACAACGATGTCACCCAGCTGATCAGCGGTGTCGCCACGCTGGTGAAGGACGGCAAGGTCTACAAGGACCCGACCGGCACCCCGCCGAGCGGCGCCAACCCGGAGACCGCCGTCGGCATCACCCAGGACGGCAAGCACGCCATCGTCGTCGCCGTCGACGGCCACGGCGGCGCCTCAACGGCCTTCGGCGTGACGCCGGAGCAGGTCGCCGGCTACATGGTCGCCCACGGCGCCCACACCGCGATGCTGTTCGACGGCGGCGGCTCCACCGGCATGGTCAGCCGCGCCCCCGGCGCCGACCAGGCCGAGGTCGTCAACACACCGTCCGACCTGCCCGGCAACACCGAGCGCCCGGTCGCCAACGGGATCTTCTTCTACTCCACCGCCAAGGAGGCCGGACCGGCCGTCAAGGTCGTGGTGAACGGCGGCAAGACGGTCACCACCGTCGCAGGCGGCTCCATCCCGCTCCCGGTGCACTCCATCGACCGGTTCGCCAACCCGTCGGCCGGCCGGGTCGACGTCCGGATCGAGCCCTCGGGCCTCGCCACGTACGAGGACGGCAAGCTCACCCCGCACCGCACCGGCACGGGCCGGATCATCGCCTCCAATGGCAAGGCCTTCACTTCCGAGAAGCTCGAGGTCGTCAGCAAGCTCGAGACCCTCACGGTCACGCCCGACAAGGCCGACCTCGACAACGGCGCCACCCAGCAGCTCGCCCTGTCCGGAACCGTCAAGGACGGCGGCGAGGTGCAGATCCCCGCTGAGGCGGCCAACTGGAAGGTCACGCCGGACAATCTGGGCACCCTCGACGCGCACGGCCTGTTCACCGCGACCGACGACAACGGCGGTCTCGCCGAGGTGAGCGCGACGGCCGCGGGCGCCACCGCTACCACGTCGATCGCCGTCGGCAGCGTCAGCAAGGTCATCGACCCGATGACCAGCCTCGACGTCTGGCGCCTCAGCAACAACACCACCGGCAAGCCCGCCACCCTGACCGCCGACCCCGGCGTCGTCCCGCCGGGCTCCACCGAGTCCGGGTCGCTGCGGCTCGACTACTCGATGCCGGCCGGCTCCGGCGTCAAGCAGCTGGTGCTCTCGCCGCGTACCACCCTGAAGACCGACACCAACAACGGCCAGGTTCCCACCGCCATCGGTGTGTGGATCAAGGGTGACGGCAACGGCATCGAGCTCGCCGAGAAGTACATCGGCGTCAACGGCACGTCCACGACGCTCTACCCGACCTACGTCACTTGGAAGGACTGGCACCTGGCAGTCGCTCAGCTGCCGGCGGGCATGCAGTTCCCGCTGACCATCAGCTTCATCGACTTCCTGGCGATCAGCCCGAGCACCGCCTACAGCGGCTCGCTCAATGTCGCGGGCCTGCAGGCGCTGTACTCGCCGCGACCGGTCACGGCGCCCGAGTACCACGCGATCCCGCAGAACCCGAAGTGGCTGTCCTTCGAGGAGGATTCCGCCGACTTCGCCAGGCGCGGCACCACCCTCCTCGCCGGCGACGACGCGCACATGCTGGCTGGCGACCCCGGGTCGGTCAGCAGCAACGTGATGGACTCCATCGCCAAGCGGCTGCCCACCCTCAGCCCGCAGGCCCGGCCGGACGCCGCCCAGTTCCTCGGTGACATGTCCGACGACGGCAAGTCGGCGGACCTGCAGTACGCCAAGTCCAAGATGGACGCCCTCGGCATCCCCGAGCGCGACATCGTCGGCAACCACGAGATCACCCAGGGCGCCGACTCCGAGAACGGCAACTACAGCGACACCTTCGGTGACACCCACTACTCCTACACTCAGGGCGCGGCGCGGCTGATCGTCACCGACAACTCGCACGGCAGCCTGCAGTCCTCGGACCCGTTCCAGGACCCGGCGGGCGCACAGTACCCCTGGCTGGTCCAGCAGTTGACAGACACCACCGCCAAGGACGTACTGGTCATCACCCACATGCCCGCGTACGACCCGCACCCGGCCGCGAACAGCCAGTTCACGGACCGCTGGGAAGCGCGGATGTACCTGCGGCTGGTGCAGCGCTACCAGGAAACGCACCCGAAGCAGCACGTGGTCATGATGTACGGTCACGCCCGCGGCTTTGCCGAGCAGATCCTCGACCCCGAGGGTCAGAGCGTGACCACCGCCGAAGGCGGCATCCCGCAGTTCACCTTCGCGGACCTCGGCATGCCGGCCTACGCCCCGGCCGACCAGGGTGGCATCTACCACTTCGGTCTGATCCGGATCGGCGACGACGGTGACTTGCAGTACACCGTCGAGCCCGCCCTCTCGTCGATCACCGTCAAGGCCCCCAAGGACCCGATCGCCAAGGGCGACCACGTCACCCTGACCGCGACCGGCGACCAAGTCGCCGGCGACAACATCGCACCGCTCACCATCCCGATCGCGGACCCGGCCTCCCACGTCTGGACCTCCGACAACCCCGAGGTCGCCTCGATGGATCCCTCCACCGGAGCCCTGACCGCCCACCGTCCCGGCACCGTCACCATCTCGGTGACCTCCGGCGGCATCACGGGCAGCGCCCAGGTCATCGTCCGGTGACCTGACCCATGACGGGGTGTCCGAGCAGGGTCGGGCACCCCGTCGGCGTTCCGCAGTCCCCAGCCGCTCCATCTGCTGGACCTGGATGTGCACCGAGGACCTGGGATTCAGCTTTGCGCAGCGCTGCGCTGCACCGAGGGTGGGGCGTCAATTGATGAGGCGTCTTGAAACGGTTGTGACCGCGCTTCCGTGACGGCTACGGCCAACGCACAGTCGGCCGTACCTGATCGAGCCTGCGCTTCACGCACGCAGCTACAACGTTCAGTCGGGCTCAGTCAGCGGCCCGGCTGCAGGGCGTGCAGCAGCAGCGGCAGGGAGCGGTGCAGTTCGCGCTCCCAGTAGGGCCAGTCGTGGGTGCCGGGTCCGTAGAAGTCAGTGGTGAGCCGCACCCCGGCGGCCTTCAGCCGGTCGGCGACAGCGTGGTTCATCTCGTTCAGCAGTGCCTCGAGGTCGTCGTAGGCGCCGGGCGGGTCGAACGGGCCGGCGGTGCCGTCGCCGCTCGACAAGAAGACGGGGATCGAGCGCAGCCGGTTCGCGAGGTAGTACGGGTCGTGCGCCTCCCAGATGGCGCGCTGGGCCACCGGGTCGCCCCACAGGGCGAGGGGGTCCTCGCCGAACTCCTTCAACACGCCCATCAGGCCGGACGGGAAGTCGCCGTACAAGGGGTGCACCACGCCGCTGTAGCTCGCCGCCGCGCGGAACATTCCGGGGTGGTGCGCGGCGTAGAGCAGGGAGCCGAGGCCGCCCATGGACAGCCCGGCGATCACCCGGCGTTCGCCGGCACCGTAGCCGTGCTCCAGCAGCGGGCGCAGCTCGCGCAGGTGGAAGGTCTCCCACGCCGGCGGGCCGCCCTTGCCGTGGTTCCACCAGTCGCTGTACCACCCGGCCGGTCCGCCCTCGGGCATGACGACCAGTGTGTGGCGGAGCTGCGGCAGCGTCGCGACGTCGGTTTCGCGGGTCCAGCTGTCATACGTGTCGCAGCAGCCGTGGAGCAGGTACAACACCGGCCACCGCTGGCTCTTCCGCCGCTCGTTCCAGCCGTCCGGGGTCAGCAGCCGCACCTTGGCGGTTCGGCCCAGAGCGGGCGACGAAACGGTCAGGTCGACCAGGTGAGGGCCGACGTTCTCCTCCGCCACGACACGGGCGCCGCCGCCCCCACCCTCGCCGCCGACGCCCGCGGTCGCGGTCGCGGTCCCGGGCAGGACCGCCATGACCAGTGTGGCCAGGGCTGTCCAGATCAACACGCGGGTACGGCCTGGGTGCACGGCGGGCCTCCACTCCCAGCGAACCGATCGGCTTCGGATCAGTGCCACCGGGGAGCGTACGGATCGCTGGGGCATGGGTCACTACGCCAGACAGCTGAGGTTTGGCGGAAGGCAGAGTTCCAGCGGCAGTTGAGGATGAGAGTGGCGTGAGCTGTGTCGCGTGGGGCAGCCCTGGACGGCATCGGCCTCCCGATGTCGCTGGGCAGCTCGCTACGCAGCGTGGTCCGCTCTCGCGCGTAGCCATACATGACGCCGCCCCCGGCGACGCACCGACGGCTGACGCCCGGCTACGGACGCCTCTCGCCGTGCGCGGACGGCGCGCCGTTATTCAACCGATTGGTTGACAAGCCCGAACCCCGGCCGTATGGTATTTAACCAATCGGTTGAATACGAGAGGGTGCGAAGTGACCGACGATCGGCTGTCGCTGGTGTTCTCCGCACTGGCCGACCCCACTCGGCGCGACATCGTGGCCCGGCTCGCCGCCGGGGACGCCACGGTCAACGAACTGGCCGAGCCGTACGACGTCACGGTTCAGGCCGTGTCCAAGCACATCAAGGTCCTGGAGGACGCCGGCCTGGTCAGTCGCAGCAGAGACGCCCAGCGGCGACCCTGCCACCTCGAGGCGGAGGTCTTCGACCTGATGACGAAGTGGATCGAACGATATCGGCGCGAGGCGGAGGACCGTTTCCGCCGTCTCGATGCCCTCCTTGAACAGATGGGCGAGCAGCCGGCGACCGGCACCCCGACGAAAGAGGCGGCATCATGAGCACCCCCGACACGCCCCACCGCAACGAGACGCGGATCGAGGCCGACCCGGATCTGCCCACCATCCTGATCATCCGGGAGTTCGACGCTCCACCGGAGCGCGTGTTCCGGGCGTACACCGACCCCGATCTGGTCGTCCAGTGGCTCGGCCCGCGCCGGCTCACGATGCGGATCGACCAGTACGACGCGCGGAGCGGCGGCTCCTATCGCTATGTGCATCGCGACGAAGACGGGACCGAGTACGGCTTCCACGGTG
Source organism: Streptomyces sp. R41 (assembly GCF_041053055.1). Lineage (NCBI taxonomy): Bacteria > Bacillati > Actinomycetota > Actinomycetes > Kitasatosporales > Streptomycetaceae > Streptomyces > Streptomyces sp. R41. The sequence goes on along the minus strand of NZ_CP163443.1, from coordinate 9,779,498 downwards.
TGTTCCACGAGGTGCGCCCCAACGAACGCATCGTGCAGACCTTCACCTACGAGGAATTTCCGGACGGCGTCAGCCTGGAGACGGCCGTCTTCGAGGACCTCGGTGGTCGCACCCGGGTCACCGGCAAGTCGCTCATGGACTCCATCGAAGCCCGCGATTCGATGCTCAAGAGCGGCATGGACTACGGCGTCCGCGAAGGCTACGAGCGGCTTGACGAGCTGCTCGCCGGTCAACAGAGCGACAGCGCCGACCGACACACCGAGACGGGATCTTGATCATGGCGAGAACAGCAGCCGATGAGCACCGCACCGTGGCACGCGTATTCACCGACCGCGTACGCGGCGCGGATCCACAGGCATGGGACAAGCCGGCACCGTGCGAGGGGTGGGCCGCCCGGGACGTCGTCCGTCACCTCGTCGAGTGGTTCCCCGCCTTCCTGAAAGCCGGCGCCGGAGTCGAACTGCCGAAAGGGCCCTCGGTGGACGACGACCCGGTGGCCGCCTGGGTGATCCACCGCGACGGGGTGCAGGACCTCCTCGACGATCCGGCCACCGCACACAAGCTGCTGTCGAACCCGCACATCGGAGAGATCCCACTGGACCGGGCGGTCGACCAGTTCTACACCGCCGACGTCTTCATGCACACCTGGGACCTGGCACGGGCCACCGGCCAGGACGAACACCTCGATCCCGCCAAATGCGCCCAGTTGCTCGACGGGATGCTGCCGCTCGACGACGTGCTCCGTGCGAGCGGGCAGTACGGACCGCGGGTCGAGGTACCGGAGAGCGCCGACGTCCAGACTCGCTTGCTCGCCTTCATCGGCCGCAAGCCCTGACGAGCCGGAAGGTAAACCGTCGGCGGGGGCAGCGCAGGACATCGCGGGCCCGGTGCAGGTACGCCCGCTCTGCAGCGTTGTCGGCGTGTTCCGCCGCGTTGTCGTACGCTCCCGCCGCCGCGGCCGAGGCGGCTGAGCAGCCCGACGCGGGCGGCGTGGAAGACGTGGTGGCCATCCAGAATCCAGGGCGTCGAACAGGGGTAGCGCCACCGCCGGCCCGCGGTCTCCGCCACGGCGACCGCGCGGTTAAGGGCGACCACCGGGGTCGGGGCCATCAGCTGGTCGTAGACGGTGGCGTCCGTCGTCGGAGCGTCGCTGTGGACGGTGTTGATCGCGACGTGGGTCTGGTAGGGCCCTGGCCGGCCGCGGCGTAGACATCGACGGACCACGGTCTGCCCTCGGCGATGAGCTCCCGGTCCCACCGGCTGCGATCATGGTCGTCGAGGAGCGCCAGGTCGCCGCTCCCTCTTCCGGCAACATGTTGAGCAGTACACCGCGTTACGGCGATGAACCCCCACCCAGTCAACCCCGCAGACCGGGCAGACCCTCCGCCCTTCGCCGCGTTGAATCGCAAGGCTGGGGCGCGCGGACGAAATCGCCGCAGCCGTTCTCCGGCTGTGCAGCCGAGTGCCAGTCTCGTGGTCGGTGTCGCTCTTCCGATCGACGGCGACTTCATCGCACACTGACTAACTGCCAGGTCCGCAACAGACCGCCGACGACCAGTCTGCTGGTCGGCATGTGCGGTGACTCGGCGAGGTGTTGCCCGATCTGCGAATCGACCGCATCGACTATCGAGCGTCGCGGGCCAAGGAATGTCGAAAAATCGTGCCGCACACCCGTTGGCAGCCGGGTCCCGCGCTCCCTGCAGGCAGCTTCGTCGATGGCGCCACCGGGCGGGTAGGGCTTCAACGGCGTGCTCGCCGACCAGCTACTCAAGGCCGACGTCGAAGTCCTCATCGGCGCCCTGCACCAGACGACGGTCGAAAACCAACTCCTGCGCCAGCAGATGACAGAACGTACGGCCCTACTCCGCTCGCTGCCCAACAACATTGGCCCGGGTCCTTCAGTGGCACCCGACCGTGAGGTCCTTGAGGGTGGTGACCGGGCGTGCAAGGCGTGATCAGCGGCTTCAACCGGCTCGGTCGGCCGGGGCCGTATTGTCTCCACAAACGCTCATGATCACGGTGGCCGCTTCCGTGCGGGCGGGCACTCCGGAAGCCCCCCGGGACTTGCACGAACCGGTCAGTGATCAAGAACGACAGCTGCCCTGAGAGATGTCTTCCGTAACAGCGGGTTTGCGGTCGTCGGAAGACAGGGCGAGCATTGTTTTAGGGGGAACGGCCGGGGCAAATCTTGATGCCGACGCCATCGGATGTTGCCGTGACCTTCGGGCCGTGACGCTCACCGGCAGTAAGCGTCCCCGCGAAGGTACCGCCGTGGCGAAGAAGATCGAACATACGGGTGCTCAGCCGGCGGCGTCGGCGGGGCGACGGGTGGGCTGTCCAGCTGGGCGGCAGATCGGAAGGAGTCTGCCCATGCGGATCGCCGTGGACTTGAATCGGTGCCAGGGATACGCACAATGCGTGTATTTGGCGCACGAGGACTTCAGATTGACTGGCCAGGAGGCGCTCACTTACGAGCCGAACCCCGATGACGAGCGGCGCCTGCAGGTCGAGCGAGCCGCTGCGGCGTGTCCGGTGCAGGCGATCGTGATCGACCGCTTGGACGGCGCGGAGGGGAGCGCGACGTCATGACCGTGCCGGCAACGGTCGCAGAACTGGTGCGCGAGTTCAGGGCCAACGGCAGGATCGTCATCGTCGGTGCGTCCCTGGCCGGACTGCGGGCTGCCGAAGCCCTGCGTGAGGAGGGCTTCACCGGGTCTCTGACCATCATCGGGGACGAGCCGTACGAGCCCTACGACCGTCCCCCGCTGTCCAAGCAGGTGCTCAAAGGCTGGGTGTCGGCCGACCACACCAAGCTGCCCCGCCTGCGAGAAGTGAATGCGCAGTGGCGGCTCGGGGTGGCCGCCACCGGGTTGGACCGGGCCGCCAAGCAGGTGCGCCTGGCCGACGGCGAGCAGATCCCGTACGACCGGTTGCTGATCGCCACGGGCACTCGCGCGCGACAGTGGCCCAACCCGGACGAGGCCGCCCTGGACGGGGTCTACACGCTGCGCTCGCGTGATGATGCCGCACAGCTGCAAAAGGCGCTGGCCGCGCCGCCGTCGCGGGTCATGGTCATCGGGGCCGGGTTCATCGGCTCGGAAGTGGCCTCCGTCTGCCGGGAACTCGATCTCCCGGTGACCGTCGTCGAGCGGGGCTCGGCGCCGCTGGTCGGCGCGCTCGGCGGGGTGATCGGTGAGATCGCCGCGGAGATGCAGCGCGACCACGGCGTGGACCTGCGTTGCGGGCTGGGCGTGTCGTCACTGGAGGGCGACTCCGGCGGACACGTGCGGCGTGCTCATCTCTCGGACGGAACCACCATCGACGCCGACGTGGTGGTGGCCTCGCTGGGGTCGATCCGCAACGTTGAATGGCTGGAGGACGCCGGGCTGGCGTCCGGTTTCTGGGGCGTCGGCTGCGACGCCGGCGGTCGCGCCTTCGACGTCAACGGCGTGATCACCGACAGCATCTACGTGGCAGGGGACGTGGCGCGCGCGCCCCACGTGCTGTACGAGTACCAGTTCCTCGCGATGGAGCATTGGGACAATGCCGTTCTCGGCGCCGAGGTCGCGGCCCACAACATGGTGAACCTCGAGCCCCACTATCGCCCGCATCTGTTGCTGCCCGGCTTCTGGTCCGGTCAGTTCGGCGTCAACATCAAGTCCGTCGGCGTGCCGCCTTTCGGCGACGAGATCGTCTTCACGCAGGGATCCGTCAAGGAGCGCCACTTCGCCGCCGCCTACGGTCGCCGCGGCCGCATCGTCGCCGCCGTCACCTTCGATCACGGCAAATGGCTGGAGTACTACGGGAAGCTGATCGAGCACTCGGGTCCGTTCCCGCCCCCGCCGCCGGGCTGGGACCAACCCCCCGACATGAAGCCGATCCCGGCCGAGTTCCCGCAACCCGGCGTCCCGACGGCGATCCCCGACGTCGTCCTGACCGGCCACGACCCGAGCGAGCGGAGGGCCGAGTTCCGGTCTCGCCCTCGTTGACGCGCCCGCCGGGTCGGGCGTGCAAGCGGACAGCATCCACAGGAAGAAGGAGGGGAGCCTCGTGGTCGAGGAAACCCCCTGGCAGCAGGCCCTCCGCTACGCCAACCGCGCCAATCCGTACCCGTTCTACGAGGAACTCCGCAGGACACCGGTGGCGCGGCAGCCGGACGGCACCTACGTCGTCAGTACCTACCAAGAGATCGTCGCGCTGCTGCACGACCCCCGGGTCAGTTCGGATGTCAGGAAGCTCCCCGTCCCGGTTGCGCCCCCGGCCGAGGGCTCGGCGGAGGCCGAGCCGATCACGGAGGCGGTCGTCTCTTTGGAGCCGAACATCATCACCCAGGATCCACCCGAGCACGATCGAGATCGCCGGATGATGACGCCGCATTTCGTCGGCCCGCCCCATTCCCCTCACCTGATCTCCGACCTGGAACCTGAGATCCGCCGCATCGTGGACGGCCTCCTGGACAACATGCAGGGCAAGACCCGGATCGATGCCGTCGACGAGTTCGCCTACCCCCTGCCGGTGACCGTGATCTGCAAGGTCCTGGGCGTGCCACTGGAAGACGAGTCACGCTTCCACGGCTGGATCGAGACGGCCCTGGACTCTTTGGATTTCGGCCCCGAGGCTGCCTCCGAGGAGATGCAGAGCCGACTGGCCGGGGGTCGCCAGGCCGTAGAGGAGTTCGGGCAGTTCGCGGCTGAGCTGCTCGACCGGTACGCCCAGCAGCCCGGCCCGGGCATGCTCTCGGCGATGGTGAACGAGGACGGCCCGGAGGCAGGGATGTCCAAGGGCGTGCTCGTGAGCAATGCCTTGCTCCTGATCTTCGCCGGGCATGAAACTACGGTCAATCTCATCGCCCACAGCGTGCTCACCTTGCTGCGGCACCCCGACGCGCTCGAGAAGCTGCGCCGCCGGCCCGAGCTGATCGTGCCCGGGGTCGAGGAGTTGCTGCGCTTCGAGTCGTCGGTCCAGTTCTGGCACACCCGCTCCGCGGTGGAAGACATCGACATCGCAGGCACCACCATCCCGAAGGGCGCGCCGATCTTCCTGGCATATGGCTCGGCGAACCGCGACCCGAAGCGGTTCGCCAACCCCGACGAGCTTGACCTCGAACGCCGAGACAACCAGCACCTCGGGTTCAGCCAGGGCATCCACTTCTGCTTCGGCGCTCCGCTCGCGCGGCTCGAGGTCCAGGTCGCGGTCGGCGAGTTCGTCCGCCGGGTGGAAAACCCCCGGCTCGTAGAGGACCCACCGCCGTACCGCCACAACCAGATTTTCCGCGGCCCGCGCCACCTCCTGGTCGACATCGACGGGATCCGCGACTGACTCGGCATGCGTAAAGGATCGCTATGCGGGCTTTTCAACTAGTCGGATGGCAGCAACCGCCCGAGCTGCGCGAGGTGCCGGTGCCCGAGCCCGGGCCGGGGCAAGTCCTGGTGAAGGTCGGGGGTGCCGGTGCGTGCCACTCAGATCTGCACATCATGGAGGCACCCGGACCACCACCTGGGCTCGCCACGGAACTGCCCTTCACGCTCGGCCATGAGAATGCGGGATGGGTGGAGAGGCTGGGACCGGGCGTCACCGGGTTCGCGCCCGGAGACCCTGTGATGGTCTATGGTCCCTGGGGCTGTGGGGTGTGCGCCAACTGCCGGGAGGGCCGGGAGAACTACTGCCAGAAGGTCAGTGGTCAGGGCGGGGGCCTGGGAGGCGGTCACGACGGCGGAATGGCTGAGTACCTGCTGGTCCCGGCGGCGCGATTCCTGATTCCGCTGGGCATCCTCGACCCCCGCCAGGCCGCCCCGCTCAGCGACGCGGGGCTGACCAGCTATCACGCCGTCAAGCGATCGGTGCACCTGCTGGGGCCGGGCTCGACCGCGGTGGTGATCGGGGTGGGCGGTCTGGGCCAGATGGCCATCCAGATGGTGCGAGCGCTCAGCGCGGCGACCACCGTCGTCGCCGTGGACACCGATGCCGGCAAGCTGGAAACCGCCAAGCGCATGGGCGCGGACGAGGTGCTGCTCTCGGGCGAGGAGGCGGTCACGCGCATCAATGACATGACCAGGCAGCAGGGCGCTCAGCTCGTGCTGGACATGGTCGGCATAGACCCGACTCTGCGGATGGCTGCTCAGGTGGCCAGGGTGCTTGGCCAGCTGACCATCGTCGGTCTCGGCGGCGGAGCCCTGCCCGTCAACTTCTCGAGCCCGCCGCACGAGTGCTCGGTGGCCTCGCCCTACTGGGGCTCCCTTCCCGAACTGATGGAAGTGATCACCCTCGCCCAACAGCAAAAGATCAAGATGCTGGTCGAGCACTTCCCCTTGGAACGCGCCAACGAGGCATACCAGCTCCTGCACGGCGGCAAGATCCAAGGACGCGCCGTCATCACCCCCCACCCGTGAGTACTGTCATCAGCGCGACCGGGCTGGTGCCGTAGGCCGTAACTGAACTGTCGGAGGACACGTCGCGACTCCTCCCCCGGATAAATCCGGGGGCTTCTCCCGTTGTGGCTAGGCACAATGCTGGTGACTTAGACCGGGCTAAACCCCAAGGCCGTGAAGTTACGGTGTTGTGCCTGATCGCAAGGTCGGCTGTGGATCTCGCGGGTGGGCGGACGCAGGAAGCGGAGCTCCGGTAGAACGGCTTGTCCTCCAAGACGAGTCGTTCACCACGGGAGCTCCGCAAGGCACAGCAGCGCATGCTGCTCTCACTACGGCAAGGGCGGCGTCATGACGGCTCACCACACATCCGGTCCCGCCGACTGGATCTACCGGCTCGCTCCCGGCCGTGGGGACGCGCCGCGAACTCCCGTTAGTTCGGCGCAGAGCATCACCGAGGCGACCGACCGCCTCGGCCCCCAGCCCGTGGCCTGGGCCATCGCTGTCGGTGACGAGCTGGCCCGTGTCATCATCCACGAGGTTCCCGAACTGGGAGGCGGACCGGCGCCCTACGAAACGCTCCGGATGGGGACCGAAGCCGCGACGCTTTACGCGCTGCTCCTGCTGGCCGACCCTGCGGCCGACCTGGTTGTCCCGGAGGAATCCCTGCTGGGGGACCGCGAGTTCGCTCGCAGGCGCCTCGGCCTGGACAAGGTGCTGCGCGGCATCCGCGTCTCCCACGCTGCGCTGACGAACGCCCTGATGGCCGCGTGCCAGGAAATCGTTCCGCTGCCCGAACGCGCGGAGCAGTTCCGCCGCGTCTCCGAGCTGCTCTTCGGCTTTGTCGACGAGTTCTCCTCGCGGATGACCGCCGAGTACCTGGCCGAGCACGACCGCTGGCTCACCAGCGGCGCCGCAGCCCGCGAGGAGACCGTCCGCTTGATTCTCGGCGGTCAACCGGTACGGCAGGAAGCCGCGAGTGAGCTCCTCGCCTACCGGCTGGAGGGCCGCCATCTCGCCGTCATCGCCTGGTGTGACAGCCCGACCGCGGACGCCGCCGGCGATCTGCAGCGGGCGGCGGCCGAACTGTTGCACCGGCGCGGCTGCACGTCGACCCTGGTCATCCCCACCGGCCGGACCACTGTGTGGGCGTGGGGAGAACCGCACGCCGCGCCCCCGACCGGCACGCCGGGCGAATTGCCGTACCAGGAAGGCATCCGCTTCGCCTGCGGCTCGGTACGGCACGGGCTGCCGGGGTTCCGCCAGTCGCATGAGGACGCCCAGCACACGGTCCGGGTCATGCAGCTCAATCCCGGCAGCACGGGCTCGGTCGTCGACTACCCGGATGTCGAGCTGGCGGCCCTGGTCTCGGCCGACCTGCCCGCCCTGCGCCGCTTCGTGAGTGACGAGCTGGGGGCGCTGGCGGCGGACAGCCGGCACGCGGGCCAATTGCGCCGGACGCTGCGCCTGTACCTGCGCAACGAGCGGAGCCTGACGGTCGCCGCGGCGCAGCTGCACGTGGCGCGCAACACCGTCACCTACCGGGTCAAGCGTGCTCAGGAACTGCTCGGGCACGACCTGACGGACCGACTGCCCGAGCTGATGACCGCCCTGGAGGCCGCGCAGACGCTGGGCCCCGCCGTGCTCCGACCGGAGGAAGATGACTCGCATGACGGTGCTTCCCGACGCTCCTGACGATTACGGCTGATCCGCTCAGATCAGGGGAGTGACCTGCTCCTCGATGCCCAGCAGCGCCCGCCCGTACACCTCACCGGCGATGGCCGGGTTGATCACCGCATGCCGGCTGCCCGTCTCCTGGTCCCGCCAGATTCGCTGCAGCGGATTGGCCTCGGCGAAGCTGCCGGCGCCCTGGATACTCAGCAGCAGATCGAGGGCCTCACGGGAGCGGCGGGCCACGTAGCCGGTGTCCATCCGCACCCGGGCCCGCGTCTTGAACGGCATGTACTCGCCGTGGGCAGCCCAGCTGTCGATGTCGTCCGCGGCCCGCATCAGGTGCAGGCGGGCGGTGTCGATCAGCTGGGCCGCCTCGGCCAGCTGGATCTGCGTGGACGGGGCGTCACTGGCGCGCTCGTAGAAGGTGTAGGAGATGCCCCTGCCCTTGGCGAGGGAGGCGGTGACCACGTCCATGCCGGCCTGCGCCAGGCCCACCTGCGGTCCCGCCAGCACCAGCGCGAGCACCGGAACCAGCGCCGAGCGATACAGCGCCTCGTCCTTGCGTTCGGTCGGATAGGTGCCCTGCACGCCCTGGGTCACCGACATGATGCGGTGCGCGGGTACGAAGACCTCGTCGGCGACGAGGGTGTTGCTGCCCGTGCCCCGCATGCCGGCCACATACCAGGTGTCCTCGATCGTCAGATCCTCCATCGGGATGAGAGCGGAGCCCTGGTCGACCTGCTGTCCGGAGGCGTCCACCACGGGGACGCCGAGGCACGCCCACTGAGAGTGCAGGCTGCCCGAGGCAAAGCCCCAGCGTCCGGTGACGACCAGTCCGCCCTCGACGGCCCGGCTGGTGGCACTGGGGGCGAGCACTCCGCACACCCGCGCGTCGGGGTTCTCGCCCCACACCTCCTGCTGGGCCCGCTCGGGGTAGAGGCCGACCATCCAGTTGCAGACGTTGATCAGCGTTGTCACCCAGGCCGTGGAACCACATCCGCGCGCGAGCTCGGAGGTGATCTCCAGGAAGGTCCCGATGCCGGCCTCGTGGCCGCCAAGGCGCCGCGGCACGGTCAACCGGAACAGCCCCGCCTCAGACAGGGCCGCGATGTTCTCCTCGGCCACCTTGCGGTCCGCTTCGGTGCGGGCGGCGTTCTCGCGCAGCAAGGGCACCAGTGCCGCAGCACTCTCCTTCAGCGCCGCGGCGGACGCGGCGGTCGCCTGCGGGGCGGATGTGGTCGTGGTCATGGGGTCCTCCGGAGTTTCGCGGCTCATGTGGCGCACCTCACGTGGCGAGGTGCCGCCACCGGCATTCCACGCCCGGTCCGCATCGCTGTCGTGTGTCCGGGACCGCAGAGTTCGTCTCGTCGGTTGGGCCACCGGACCAGTTCGGCGACAACTTGACTCCGTGGCCCTAAATCGTGCGCCCAACTTGGCCGCCCAGCCCAATGCCATGCGGAGGCAACCGTGGATTCACTGGAGTGAAACCCACGCCGCCGACGCCGCGAGCGACGGCAGGCGGCGCATGGTCCGGCTCCCGCTCCCCTGGAGATTGCTGTGTCCGCAACCGCCCTTGCCGCAACAGACCCGACCGCCGCCACGGCCGAGCCCGCGGTGTTCCGCCGCGTACTCGGCCATGTGCCGACCTCGGTGTGCGTGGTGACCGCCACGACGCCGCAGGGCCCGGTGGGCGTCACGGTAGGCAGCTTCACCTCCGTCTCCCTCGACCCGCCTCTCGTGGTCTTCTACTGCGGCCGGCAGTCAGCCAGCGCACAGGCGATCATCCGCTCAGGGCACTTCCGCGTGAACGTGCTGGCCGAAGACCAGCAGCAGGTGTGCGCGGCCTTCGCAGGCCGCTCGGCCAACCGGTTCGCCACCGGCGACTGGGAACTGACGGACCAGGCGGCTCCGCGCCTCGGCGGGGCGGCGGCCTGGATCGAGTGCGACGTGGAGGACAGTTTCCCCGCAGGCGACCACGTAGCGGTGGTGGGCCGAGTACAGCGTCTGGCCGCGGCCGGCGGCCCCCGCAAACCCTTGATCTTCCACCGCGGCCAACTGGTCCGCCTCGATCGTGCCTGCGGCATGCATGTGCCCACCCATTCCTTCGACTGGTGGGACATCTGACCTCAGGCCCGCACGCCCCGCCGGTGAACCGGCACGACGGCGACCGACACGGCGACGCCGGTGGCAAGAGGTGTCACATACCCTGCTGCAGCGACCGCCCGGTGCCTTCACCGACGTGCATCCGCACCTCTGGAGGGCATGGCCCGACCGCCATCCTCAGCAAGCCGACGGGAGAGGTCCTGGACGGCCGACGGCGCGAAGGCGAGCAGCACCAGGCCCACGCCGGTGGCGGTAAGAGGAAGGCGGCCTCCCACCCGGGTATCGCACGGGGTTCGCGTCGCGCGCCGAAAGCCCACGGCCGCGAAGTTATGGGCTGATCGGCTCTGTCAACAGGATGTCGATGCTGATGGTGGCGTTGTAAGTGCGCCGGTCGACCCAGGCTCTTGTACGCGTAGCGGGACAGTGGGCGCTTGACAGCACGTGGGCTGACGCGGAGGCGGCGGTCGGGCATCGGCTTGTCGAGGACGGCTCGGCCGATCGCGCCGACGAGGTCGATGGCAGTGTCGGCGATCGCGCCCGCAGCCTGGACGACCTGATCGCGGGCGGTCTGAAGGGCGACACTGAAGCTGGCCCGGTCCGGGTCGGCCCCGGGGACGGTCGTGGTTGCGTCGGCGATGGCGGTGCGGATCAGTTGGTAGGTGGCCAGCAGAGCGTAGACCTCCTGGGCTATGCCGGGCATGGTCCGGGCGCGCAAGACGCGTCGCCCGAGCATGGATTTCTTGATCGCGAAGAAGGCCGATTCCACTTCCCATCTCTCGTGATAAAGCTTGACCAGCTCGAATGCCGGGTGGCTGCGGTGGTCGAGCAGGGTGGTGGCCAGCCGGTAGACCCCGGTGGTGCGCCCAGCGGTGGTGGCGATGGTGATCTCGCATTCGATGATGCGGACCTCCAGCGTGCCGATCCGGGACAGGAACGAACCGTCGCCGAAGCGTCGCAGGACCGGTGGGCTTGCGGGTGGCCGACAAGCGGACTAGAAATGCCGCCCCGGTCCCGGAGACCGTGGCCAGGAAGGCGTTGGAGGAGAAGCCCCGGTCCAGTAGCACGATCATCCCGGTGTGCAGGGAGCGGGACAGGCGCTTGCCGTGGGTGGTTTCGCCGCCGCTGCGGGGGGCCGGGAGCTTGCGCAGCCGCCGCTGGACCGCACCGCACTCGACGAGCGCGGCGTCGACCATCTCGAAGGGTACGAGCTGGGTCAACTCGCCCAGGTGGCCCGGCGCGAAGAGACCTTCGGCTACCGCGATCTCGCGGGTGATGACACGCTGACCGGACAGCGAAGCTCCCGTGGTGAACGACTCGTCTTGGAGGACAAGCCGTTCTACCGGAGCTCCGCTTCCTGCGTCCGCCCAACCGCGAGATACACAGCCGACCTTGCGATCAGGCACAACGCCGTAACTTCACGGCCTTGGGCTAAACTCCCTGAAGGCGAGCCTCAAGCTCACACCGCAGAGGTGAGTTCGGACCGCGCCACGACCCGTCGTCGCGGAAGGGGATCGCGAGCGCCGAAGTCCACTCCCCACATAGGCCGTTGGGATTTACGGATCGCTCCCTTGCAGGGCACGCGCGATCAGGACGCGCGCGAGGATCTCCGTCGCCTTCGGGTCGGGCCCGACGAGGTAGGCGTGCGCGCGGTGCGCCCAGATGTCCCACCCCGGCCCCGAGCTGCCCGGCTCGTGCCCGAGATGGACCGCGTCGTCCGGGTCGGTGATCTCCTCGTCGCAGTGACGACAGACGTGCGGGGCCTCGGTCACGACCCACCGCCCCGGCGGTGACAGGCGCAGCCGCAGCGGGCCACAAGGAGAATGCCGTTGGAGTGCGGCAGAGGCACGTCCTTGGTCTGGCGGCACTCGCGGTGCACGTCCTTGTAGCCCGGCCGCCGGGCGAGCGTGCACTCGGCCGACAGCGTCACCTCATCGGTCGCGGCGCTCACAGCCGCTCACCCCGGCTCGTCGCATTCGCCAGCGCGACGTCACAGGACAGCCGCTCCGCCTGCGTGGCGGGGCGCAGTGGGCCGTGCGCGTCCCACTCGCGACCGCCACCCGACGGCCTGAGCTGCCAGTAGCCGCCGATGCGGTCGACGACCCGGCCGACCTGGTTCGTCGCCTCGTCGTACGCCAGATCGCCGATCGCCGGCGTATATCCGCTCATGCGCACCCCCGCCTGATGAGGTCGGCGAGCCTCAGCGCGACGTCGGCGCGCACCCGGCCCAGAGTGATCAGGTTCAGTGACGGCGACGCCTGGTCCGCCGCCAGCGACGGCAGCACGACGCCCGCCGCCGTGCGCCCCCGCAACACCTCGACTTCCTCCACGGCGTCGGTGGTGCCGGGCTCCTGTGCAATGGTCATGAACTCAGCGTTGGGGAGCACCAGTTGAGGCAGCTAGCGCATATTCTCAACTATTCTTTGTTCGGGCCGAGTTATTCATGGACATTCTCATCTGGCAGCCAGAAGGCCGTAGCCGCGCAGCGAGACCGGACGCGAAGCTGATCCAAAACCCTGCGAGGGAGGCAGATCATGAGGCGACTGCGTTTCAACGGGACGGGGTCCGGCGAGGGCGGCTGCCCGTCCGTCCATGAGGATCTCGACAGCCGCGAGATCATCGTTCACGGGCCGCCGCTCACCGATCCGGAGGACATCGCCCAGCTTCAGCACCTGGGCGAGGGTGAGGTGCCCATCGTCGTCCCGCGCAAACTGATCACTGACTGGGGACCGAAGGACTTGACGCGCGAAGCCAAGATCATCGACTTGGATGCCTTCAACGGGCTGTTCGAGACCTTCAAGCACACTGCCTGGCGGCTGGAGACTCGGCGCCGGTACGCGAGTGACGAGGCCACCGACGCCTACGCCCAGTTCGAGCGGGGCGAACGCCCCACCTGGGACATGGACACACCGTACTGCCGCACGATCCGGCAGCAGACCGGCCAGGGCGCGCGGGTCGAGCGGGTGCGCCTCGTCGACAGCCCCGCGACCCCGGGGCAGCGCTACCTCCTCACGCACGCCGAGAAGAACGCCGCGCTGGGCGAGGACATCCGCAACCTGTCCCGCGACGAGGCGAAGGGCCTCCGGCTCCCTGACGAGGACTTCTGGATCTTCGACTCGCGGCTGGTCGCCCTGCTCAACTTCGACGACGCCGACAACCTGGTCAACGTCGAATTGATCACCCAGCCGGACGAGGTGATCCGGTACTCGATGGTGCGCGATGCCGCCTGGCATCATGCCGTCCCCTACGAGCAGTTCGCGGCAGACCTGGCCGCGAAGGAATGAGCGAGACTCGGTGAGCACCGACTTCCAGACGGCACGCGCAGCCCTCGGTGAACGCCTGCGGGAGCTGCGCGAGTCGACGCCGGGAGGTCGGCTCACCGGCACCGCCCTGGCCGAGCGCCTGGGCTGGACGCAGTCGAAGGTCTCGAAGCTGGAGACCGGCCGCCAGACCGCGTCGGCGGAAGACCTCAAGGCGTGGGCCGAGGCGACCGACCAGCCGGACTCGGCCGAGGAACTGCTGGCCCGTCTGAGGGGGCTTGAGTCTCACGTCCGTAGCTGGCGGCGGCAGCTCGCCTCCGGCCACAAGGCCGTGCAGGAAGCCCACAACGCCGCGCAGGCGGCCTCCACGGTGCTGCGCGCCTGGGAGTCGAGCTGGATCGTCGGCGTGCTCCAGACACCGGAATATGCGCGCGCGATTCTCAGCCGCTTCGCCGAACTGCACCAGTCGCCGCGCGACATCGAAGAGGGCGTGCGCTCCCGCATGCGGCGCCAAGAGGGACTCTACGACTCCGGCAGGCGCTATCACATCCTGCTCTGGGAGCCGGTCCTCCGGTCGCTGATCTGCCCGCCGTCGGTCCTCGCCGGGCAGCTCGACCGGCTCGCCGGAGTCGTCGGCCTGGACACGGTCGAGCTCGGGATCGTCCCGCTCTCCGCGTCTCTCAAGCTCCCGCCCGGCGGAGGCTTCTGGATCTACGACGACGCCCAGGTCATCGTGGAGAACTGGCACGCGGAGCTGTGGCTCGACGACATGGGGAGCGTCTCAACCCACTTGAAGGTCTGGAAGACGCTGCGGGAGTCCGCCGTCTTCGGTCCCGACGCCCATCGGATCATCAGCGCCGCACGCCGGTCCCTCAACGTCGACTAGCTCCGCCGACCGGCAGGTCTAGCCCTGAGCCAGCGAGCACAGCAGCCTCGCGAACATCACATTCACGGACGGGCCACGCAGCTCACCTGATTACCGCCAGAATCTCGCGCATGGTTGCTTCTTGTACTGACCCGTCATGGTGGGCCGACTGGCCCAAGCTGACGGGATGGGCTGCGTTCGCGTTCACCCTCCTGACCGGCAGCTGGAGGTGGTGGGTACGTAGCCGCTTCAAGCTCGCTCTCGGCCCCGAGGCGTGTACCTGGAGTCCGCCGAGGACGTGGACAACTACACAGAAATCTTTGACCAGTTGAGGGCCGGCGCCATCAGCCCGTCGGAGACACGCACTCAGATCGCACGCATCAGCAAGGAGCTCGATCAGTGAACACGTCCCGTACGACCGTTCCACGCAACGCTCCTCACGACGTCGACCTCGCGATAGCGGGGTGGCGGAAGCGCTCGTGCAGTGGCGGAGCGAACGACTGCGTGGAGATTTCGGAACTGGGAGGTCACGTCGCAATGCGCGACTCCAAGGACGTTGAACTTCGGCTACTCATGTTCTCGCGGGCAGCGGCGGCCGCGTTGATCAACTGGGTGGCGTGCGGGGTTCTGTGAGGACGAGGAGCCCCGATGGCACGAACTCTCAGACCGCGTTCGCCAGCGTTGCGATGCGCTGCCGCTCGAGCAGGGATAGGCACCGTCCCAAGCGGGAGGACTAGGCAAGTCTGTCCGGTGGCAGGGCGCCGTTCTCCGCCGGCCAGCGGTAGCCGGTCTTGCGGCCGATGCCTACGGCCTGCACGCCTCGACCGTTCCCACCCCGGACTGCAGCAAGCGCCAATACTCGGCCGAGAGTTCGAGTCCGCCCTTGCGACCACGCCTCGCCATCAACACGCCCATCGTGATCAAGAGGTGGTGCGACAAGCGCTGGAACCGAGCCGTAGAAGTGGGTGGCAGCTCAAGCGTCGCCGACGCACATCCGCCTCCTGGCCAGCGGTGGCGGTGCCGACTCCGCCGACGGCGTGGGCTTGGGTCTGCGGTGGCGTGGTAGCGCCGGCCGGCGCGGAGGCCCCGCCGACGCGCAACCACTTAACAGCCGCCCCGATCCCCCGAAGCAGCGCACTCTACCCCCACCCCTTCCCTCCTTTCTTCCGTGTGCTGGGTGGGTGCAGGGGGCTGCTGAGGGGATGTCAGGCCCCCGACCACAGAAATATCGTGTGGTGACCAGCGATGATGCTGGGGCCCAATTCTGGTGAGAGCAACCGAAGTTGAAAGAGCTGCGGCAAGAGATGGCGCAACTCTTGCCGCAGGAGATGTGCTGCGCAGCGACTCGCTGGCGCGCCGCCGTCGGCTTGCCGGGCGCCCTGCACGCAAGAACGTCGACCGGGCACGGAGACGGCCGCGACGCATCTGCTCGAGGAGGAGGCCGGCGACCATCGCCCGCCGCATCAGTGGCATGGCCGCGGCAAGTCCGCATGGCCGCGAGACATTTCCACCGTGGTCGCAAGGCTCTCTGCGGTCCCTCGCAGGGGTGGGAATCATCATGTGGGCTGGTTCTGGACGGCTTGCTCGGGTGACATCAAGCGTTGGCGTGACGGCCGCACAGTCACCGGTCAGTGAGACGGCGTCCCGATTATGGCGCCGGTTCTCATTCGGGCCGGTGTCCTCACCCTTGTGCTTGTCCACGGCGCTCTCGAGCTCTACCACCTGGTCGACAACGCTGCGTACGAGAGCTGCATAGAAGGGAGTTGAGCACCGCGAAAGGTGGGGATGCCGCCTCTACTTGAGATTCTCATGCGCGCCGGGTGAGCCGGGTCAGTAGGCCGTCGCCAGGCCAGCTGTGCGGCCGCGGCGCTGGGACTGGCCTCCGGAGTGCCGTGGTCGGGTCTGTGGTCGGCCCCAACCACGCACCTCTGGTCCCACTCCGCAGCTACGCGCAGCCCTGCGCAACCGACCTCCGGGTTGCATGCGAGGACTGTGACTCGTGCGAGCCGAAGGGGCGACACGTGCGCACCAGGTGTGGATGACTGATGCCCAACCAGTTCCGCGCGAGCGACGTCCCGCAGGTACGCCCCCAGAGCGGCGGCGCAGTCCGCCTCCGCCACGAAGCGCCGACCGGCTGCGCAACCCATAGCGCTCCTCCTTCCCCTCAGTGCCGCCGCCGAGTGCTCCTTCGCACCCGACCGCACCGCGGTGCTGCCAGCCAGAGGGACGGTAGGCCGGACCCGCGGCTGTCCCACCGATTCAGCCGCAACACAACGACCGAGCCGCGGGAGTCCCCGTCCAATCATTACTTACGTTTGATTGATTACTTCAGGTTGATAAACCTAGTGTTAATACCTGTGAAGGCAGTCATAGAGACAGGCACCGATCACACTCGCGTCCCGAGCGGCACCGCCCAGCTCGCGTCCGACCTTCGCCTCGCCGTGGGCCGCATGACCCGGCGACTACGCCAGGCTCACGCCGTGGGGGACGTGTCACTCTCCGGGGTTTCGGTGCTCGCACGACTCGCTGCCGACGGCCCCAACTCCCCCGGCTCCCTCGCCGAACTGGAGCGCGTACGGCCACAGGCGATGGCCAGCACGCTCGCCGTACTCGAACAACGCGGCCTCGTCGGCCGTACCCCCGACACGGCGGACGGGCGGCGGATCATCGTGGCGATCACCCAGGAGGGACAGGCCATGCTGGCGGAGCGACGCTCCGAGTCCGTCCACCGTCTCTCGGTCGTCCTGGACGAGTTCACCGAGGAGGAGCGCGAGACACTCGCCTCCGCCCTGCCCCTCCTCGACCGACTGGCGGAGCGGCTGTGACCGCGCGTGCTGTGCGCTCGGCGCGCCGGAAGGACGCTCCCGCGGGCCCCGGCTACAAATGGGTCGCCCTGTCCAACACCACGCTCGGCGTGCTGATCGCCACGATGGACGCCTCCATCGTGATCATCTCGCTGCCCGCGATCTTCCGCGGGATCGGCCTCGACCCGCTCGCGCCCGGCAACATCGGCTATCTGCTCTGGATGATCCTGGGCTATCTGCTCGTGTCGGCCGTGCTCGTCGTCGTCCTCGGCCGGCTCGGCGACATGTACGGCCGGGTCAGGATCTACAACCTCGGCTTCCTCATCTTCGCCTGTGCCTCCGTCGCCCTGTCCCTCGACCCGTTCCGGGCCGGCGCCGGCGCCCTGTGGCTCATTCTCTGGCGCATCGTGCAAGCCTTCGGCGGCTCCATGCTCACCGCCAACTCGGCCGCGATCCTCACCGACGCCTTCCCCGCCCGCCAGCGCGGAATGGCCCTCGGCGTCAACCAGATCACCGCGCTCGCCGGCCAATTCCTCGGCCTCCTCGCCGGCGGTCTGCTCGCCGCCGTCGACTGGCGCGCGGTGTTCTGGGTGAGCGTGCCGATCAGCATCACCGGCACGATCTGGTCGTACCTGAGCCTGCGCGAGACCTCGGCGGGGCACCCCGGCCGCATCGACTGGCTGGGCAACATCACCTTCGCAGCGGGCGCCGGAATCCTGCTCGCCGCCATCACCTACGGCATCCAGCCCTACGGCTCCCACGCCACCGGCTGGCAAAATCCATGGGTGCTCGGCGGCCTGATCGGCGGCGCCGTCCTGCTGCTGCTCTTCTGCTACGTCGAGTCGCGCGTCGCCGACCCCATGTTCGCCCTGGCCCTGTTCAAGGTGCGGGCGTTCGCCGCGGGCAACCTGGCCGCGTTGCTGACCGCGATCGCGCGCGGCGGGCTGCAGTTCATGCTCATCATCTGGTTGCAGGGCATCTGGCTGCCCCTGCACGGCTACGCCTTCGAGGACACCCCGTTGTGGGCCGGCATCTTCATGCTGCCGCTGACGCTGGGCTTCCTGATAGCGGGTCCCCTGTCCGGTTATCTGTCGGACCGGTTCGGCGCCCGTATGTTCTCCACGACCGGTCTGCTCGTCGTCGCGGTTTCCTTCCTCGGGCTGCTCACACTGCCGGTCAACTTCGACTACGGGCTGTTCGCGGCACTGCTGCTGCTCAACGGGCTGGGCCAGGGCATGTTCTCCGCTCCGAACACGTCCTCGATCATGGGCAGCGTGCCGCCGGAGTACCGGGGCGTCGCCTCGGGCATGCGCTCCACGTTCCAGAACTCGGGCACCGCCCTGTCGATCGGCGTGTTCTTCTCCCTGATGGTCTCCGGGCTGGCTTCATCGCTACCCAAGGCGCTCAGCAGCGGACTCCAGACCCACGGCGTGCCGGCCGGCGCGGCCGAGCACGCGGCATCGCTGCCTCCGGTGAGCACGTTGTTCGCCACATTCCTCGGCAACAACCCCATCGAGCACCTGCTCGCGTCCGACGGAGTCCTCACCCACCTCTCCGCGGCCCAACGTGCCACCCTGACCGGTCACACGTTCTTCCCGCACCTGGTCTCCGGCCCGTTCCACCACGGGCTGGCCGTCGTCTTCAGCGTCGCCGCGGGCATGGCGCTGGTCTCCGCGGTCGCCTCGGCCCTCCGCGGCGGGCATCGCCCCACGCACGACAGCCCTTCGCAGGACCGGCCTCCCGCCGGGGCCGACCCCAGCGAGACAACACGGCGTCGACACAACGCGCCCTCGCAGTAGCCGTCATCGACAGGGGCATGCGCATTTTCCCCCGCACAAGACATCGAGGCCGGCCGTGGAGCGTGGGGGTTCAACCGCCAGGTCGGGCGTTGCGGCGCGGCCCTGCTGACGGACCCCGGGCGTGAGCTAGATGAATGAGTCCGATGTTGCTGCTGGTCGCAACCATGGCGAAGGACGTCCGTTGGCTCGTGTGTGAAGACCAGTACATCCTCAATCCGCGCGGCAGCTGGCGCGACGGCGAGGTGGCAGATCACCGCGACCTGCTGCCGGCGCTCGCCCACGCCGTGGAGCGAGCTGCTGGACCTCGCCAGAGATGGACGGCTCGACCTTGTCGATCTCGACGGCCCACTACGAGGGTTCTACGAGCACACGCCGCAGGGAGGACCGGCTGCGGAATCCCACCGGAAGTCCGGCCGCGGATCTTCGAGCCGTTCTTTACCACGAAGCCCGCGGGCGAGGGGACCGGCCTCAGGCTTGACATCTCCTACCGGATCATCGTCGACGCCGGCGTAGGCAGAACCTTGTAGAGCCTCGACAGCTGTTTCGAGGCAGCAAGGACAGTGCCGTCGGGGCGGACGATGGCTGACTGTGCACGACCCTCCGTCAGCCATCGGTGCAGCTCGCTTCCCGGTCGGGCCGTGATGAGAACTGCTCCCCTATGCTCCGCTTCGGCTCGTTGTTCCGCAGACGGCTCGGTGGACGTGACGATCGCGAAGCGGCCCGCGGCCACGTCGTCGAAGCGGCGGTCGCCGTCGAGGACCGCGTTCGGGCACAGCCGGCCCGCGAGGGTACGGCGCAGGCGCGGCCGCACCACCAGGTCGCAGCGGCGCAGCGGGGGTGTCTCGCTGTCGGTAGCCAGGTCGATGAGGCCGGGTACGTGGCGCAGCCGAGGCGCCACCGCGCGGCGGATGATGTTGCCCAGCTCGCCGCCGGCCGTCATCGCGGCGCCGATGAGCTTCGCCAGCTTGATTATGGCGCGGGCGTGGTGCTTGCGTTCGATCTCGTAGGTGTCGAGCACGGTCTCGGGCAGGGTCGCACCGAGCACGCCGGCGAGCTTCCAGGCGAGGTTCATCGCATCGCGCACCCCGGCACACATGCCCTGGCCGATGAACGGTGGGGTGAGGTGGGCGGCGTCGCCGAGCAGGAACAGTCGCCGGTCGCGCCACCGGTCGGCCATCTGCGCGCGGAAGGTGTACTCCGCCGCGCGGACGATTTCCAGCTCCGTGACGGGGATGTTCCCGGTCCAGCGCGAGATCAGCGGATGCAGCCGGTCCAGGTCGGGGTAGTCGTCGGCGGTCTCCCCGGGTGTCAGCTGGAACTCCCAGCGGTAGCGGGTCTTTCCAATCCGCATGTACGTGCCGGCGCGGGCCGGGTCGCAGAGCTGGTGCGCGCCTTCCCACTGGCCGAGGTCGGCCTCGGTGAGCACGTCGATGACGAACCAGCGCTGCTCGAACTTCAGGTCTTGCATGCTGCCGCCGATCGAGGCCCGGGCCAGGCTGTTGGCGCCGTCACAGCCCAGCACGTACGCCGCGCGGATGGATTCCGCCGTGCCGGTCGTCCGGTCGGTGACGTCAACCACCACCCCGCTGCCGTCCTGGGTAAGTCCGGTGACTTCGATGCCGCCGCGCAGGGTGGCGGTGGGGTACCGCTTGAGATTCGTACGAAGGATGGACTCCAACTCCGGCTGGTCGAACGTGCTCCCCTGGGGGTAGCCGTGTCTGCCTGGCGCGGTGTCACGCTGGAACTCGGCCAACACCCGCATGTTTCTGTCGATGAGTCGCAGGCCCCGGTGCGGCCTGGAGATCGCGGCAAAATCGTCGCGGAGTCCGAGGCGCGCGAGGATGCGGTGGACCTCGTCGTCGAGAGTGGCAGCGCGGGGCAGCGGGTAGATCGTCTCCCACCGCTCGAGTACCAGGCATTCGACGCCGTACTGGGCAAGCAGCGTCGCAGCGGTGAGCCCGGTGGGGCCCGCGCCGACGATTACTACAGGAACCGTGTTCATCGTGTCGCTCCCATGTGGACAATGAGGTAGGCGAAGAAAAGGAGTCCGCAGAAGACAGTGGGGGCGAGTTTCCGCGGGCCGTCACCCTTACGTAGGTGTACGACGAGGGCTCCGGCGAGCAGGAGCAGTAGCCCGGCACCGGCGAGGGTGCCGATCAGCGGCTCGATCAGGCCGATGAGCAGTCCGACCGCCCCGGCGACCTCGAGCCCGCCGGTCCGGCGATACGCGGCGGTGGAGAACCCGACCTCCGCGCCAGCTCGCGCATCGGCTGCAGGGCCAGGACCTTGGCCGTGCCCAGGGCGAAGAAGATCAGCGCGAGCAGCACTGCGAGGATGGCCGCTTGTGGTTCTGAGCCTGGCCCTTGAAGAACATCGTCGCGCCGGTCGCGTCCGCGAGCCGCAGCACGTCCTTCGCGTCGGCAGCCTTGAAGGCCGAGCCGAGGAACCGGGAACGGGGGCCGCGGCGGATCAGGACGCAGGGCGAGCCCGGGTCCGTGCCGCGCAGGTACTGCTCGTCATGGGTACGCAGGGACACGGTGAAGCCGAACGCCCGGGCGAACATCTCCGCCCGCTCAAGATCGGGCTTCTCGAACTCCAGCCAGGCCAGGTCGTGCACCTTCACGATCGGGTTGCGCGCCCTGCCCGGGTGCTCGCCCGCCAACGCACCTTGCTCGCTGTGCAGATCGGTATGCGGGTCCTGCCGGTTCATGTTACAGGCTCCCTTCGGACGGGTGACGAAATCCTCACTTACGATTGAGGCGTCAGTCAATACCAGCTGACGATTCCATCATTCATGAAGGTTTCCGGGTGTCGCCGTGGGCAGCCCAGACCAACCTCGGAGAGGTGAGCAGGTATGGCCCAGCAGACCAGGCACGCCAGGGCGTCCAGGCTGGTCTGCCCAACAGCAGGCGGAACGGGGCTTCGTGGGCGTCCACGACCCCGACAATGGCCTGGGCGGCGCGGGCCGGATCGCCGGGCTGGCGGCCGTGGGTGGTGTCGTTGTCCTTGCGTCGGAGGCCGGCCGTGCCGTCGTAGTCCGCGATGGCGGCGCTCGACTGCTGGAGCGAGCGCCCCGCGAAGTCCGTCCGGAAGGCTCCGGGCTCGACCAGGACCACCCTGATCCCGAGCGGCGCCACCTCCTTGCGCAGGGCATCGGACAGACCCTCGAGGGCGAACTTGGTGGCCGAGTAGTAGCCGGAGCCGGGCAGGGCCAGCCGGCCGGCGATGGAAGAGACGTTCACGATCGCCCCGCTGCGACGCTCCCGCATGCCCGGCAGCACCGCCTTGATCAGGTCGACCGGGCCGAAGAAGTTGGTCGCGAACAGCTCCGCGGCATCCTCCTGCTCGCCCTCTTCGACGGCGGCGCGATAGCCGTGCCCCGCGTTGTTGACCAGCACGTCCACACCGCCGAACCGGTCCTCGGCCGCCCGGACGACCTCGGCGACCTGCGTACTGTCGGACACGTCGAGCGGGAGCGCGAGGGCGGTGTGCGGGTAGAGCGCCGGGAGATCCTGCACCGATGAGACGTTCCGTGCGGTGACGACGGCGTTCCAGCCCAGTTCGAGCACCGCGTGTGCGAGAGCGCGGCCGAGTCAGGTCGAGCATCCTGTGATCAGCCAAGTGGGCACGGTGAAGCGAGCTTTCTTCAGGTCGGGAGTGTGCGGAGCTGACCGCCAACGGGTGCCGAAGGTGTCGGGAGTGTGATGTCGGGGCTCAGGGTTGGACGAGGACCTTCAGGGCCTCGCGGTCGGCCATCGTGCGGTAGCCGTCCGGTACGCCGTCCAGGCCGACCGTGCGGTCGAAGACGCGGCCCGGCTCGATGCGGCCCTCCAGGACGTCGGGCAGCAGTTCCTCGATGTAGGCGCGGGCCGGGGCCACACCGCCGGTGAGGGTGACGTTCTTCATGAACTCGGGGAAACCCAGCGGGACTTCACCGTACTGCGGCGCGCCGACGCGGCTGATCGTGCCGCCCGCGCGCACCACGCCAAGCCCCGTCTCCAGAGCCGGCAGCGTCCCGACGCACTCCAGCACGGTGTGGGTACCGTCTCCCCCGGTCAACTCCCGTACGCGCTCGATGCCTTCTGCACCACGCTCGGCGACGATGTCGGTGGCGCCGAAGTCGCGGCCCAGGTCGGTGCGGTCCTTGTGCCGGCCCATCAGGATGATCCGCTCGGCGCCGAGCCGCTTGGCGGCCAGTACGGCGGAGAGCCCGACCGCTCCGTCACCGACGACCGTCACGGTCGTCCGCGGGTTGACCCCGGCCGTGACCGCGGAGTGGTGGCCCGTGCAGAACACGTCGGACAGGGTGAGGAGCGAGGGCAGCAGCGCCGAGTCCTCCGCGACGGGCAGCTTGACCAGCGTGCCCTGAGCCTGAGGAACGCGCACCGCCTCGCCCTGAGCGCCGTCGATGCCGTTCCGTGCCCACGAGCCGCCATGTCGGCAGGACGTGTGCAGTCCCTCGCGGCAGAAGTCGCAGGTGTTGTCGGCCCAGACGAACGGCGCCACGACCAGGTCGCCGCGCCTGAGTCCGGGCACATCCGCGCCCGTCTCCTCGACGACGCCGAGGAACTCGTGGCCCATCCGCTGGCCGTGTTCCGTGGCCGGCAGGGACCCGTAGGGCCACAGATCGCTGCCACAGACGCAGGAACGCAGGACGCGTACCACTGCATCGGTGGGCTGCTGGATCGTCGCGTCCGGGACGTTCTCGACGCGGACGTCTCCTGCGCCGTACATGAGTGTCGCTCGCATAGCGGTGAGTTTCCTTGTTGCTCGATACAGAATTGATGGGTGGTCAGTAAAGATTGAAGAGCCGTCAGTAACGGCTACCCTGCGGGTCGGGCAGCGCGTCCAGTTCGGCCAAGTCGGCCGCGCTCAGAGCGACGTCCGCCACCCCGGCGTTGTCCGCCAGGTACTTCGGGGTCTTGGTGCCGGGGATTGGGACGACGTACTCGCCGTGGGCCATCACCCAGGCGAGCGCCACCTGCGCCGGGGTGGCCCCGATACGCTCGGCGATGTCCCGCACCTTGCCGACGAGGGCGGAGTTGGCGCGCAGCGCGTCCTGCTGGAAGCGCGGCAGCGACCGCCGGAAGTCGTCCTCGGGCAGGCCGTCGAAGGAGGCGAACCGGCCGGTGAGGAAGCCCTTCCCGAGCGGCGAGTAGGGCAGGAAGGCGATGCCCTGCTCCTGGCAGTACGGCAGCACCTCGTCCATCCAGTCCCGCGTCCACAGCGACAGCTCCGACTGCACGGAGGTCACCGGGTGCACTGCCTGGGCCCGCTTGATGTGGTCCACCGTCGCCTCGGACAGGCCGATGTACCGGGCCTTGCCCGCGGCCACGGTCTCGGCGAGCGCGCCCCAGGACTCCTCGATGGGCACCTCGGGGTCGACGCGGTGGAGCTGGTAGAGGTCTACGTGGTCGGTGCCCAGGCGGCGCAGGCTCGCGTCGATC
Source organism: Streptomyces sp. R41 (assembly GCF_041053055.1). NCBI lineage: Bacteria > Bacillati > Actinomycetota > Actinomycetes > Kitasatosporales > Streptomycetaceae > Streptomyces > Streptomyces sp. R41. The sequence continues at coordinate 9,755,184 of NZ_CP163443.1, read as the reverse complement.
GACTTGCGGATGTGCTCGGGGCGGCCGTTGGGTACAGGGCGTGGGGATGCAGCGGCCTCGGCGTTGTCGCGAACGGTCACGCCGACCTTGGTGGCCAGGACCGCGCGCTCACGGTAGCCGTCGGCCAGGGCCCGGCCGACCAACTCCTCGTTGGTGTACGGGCCGTACACGTCGGCGGTGTCGATCAGGGTCATGCCGAGGTCGATCGCCTGTCGGATCACGGAGACGGATGTCTCCTCGTCCCGTGGGGTCGCCATGTCGTAGCCGTACGACATTCCCATGCAGCCCAGGCCGAGGACGCCGGTCTCCGGGCCGTTGGTGCCGAGCGTCGTCGTGCGCATGAACTCTGCCTGCTTCCTGTCAGCGGTTGTGGTGGTGTTCCTCATCAGTGGCGGTGCGGGCGCAAAGCGGGGCGGCTCGGCCACCCGGCGCACAAGGCCGTCAGGATGAGGATCCCGACACCGGCAACGCTCCCTCGCGCACGCGTCACGTGCCAGACCGAGCCGTGCCGGGGAACCGCGTTCAGGGGTATGACAGGGCCCCCCACGCGCCTACCCGCGGGTCACCTGCGTCCGCACACTCGAAGGCATGACACGTGAGCAGCCCACCAGCGGGGGTACCGAGCTGGGCAGCTTCCTGCGCGCCCGCCGGCTCGGGATCACCCCGGCCGAGGCCGGTCTCACGGTCGGCCCGGGACTGCGCCGCACGCCCGGGCTGCGCCGTGAGGAACTGGCCACCCTCGCCGGCATCAGCATCGACTACTACTCCCGCCTGGAACGCGGCAAGGAAACCCGGCCCAGCCCGTCCGTCGTCGACGCCCTGGCCCGTGCCCTGCGCCTGGAGGAGGACGAACGCGAGCACCTGCGCAGCCTGGCCCTCCTCGCCGCCCGCACCGCGCCGGAACCTCCGACGCCGCCCACCCGGACCGTACGGCCGGGCGTGAAGCTGCTGTTGGAGAGCCTGCGGCCGAACCCCGCGCATGTGGTCAGCCGTACCAACGACCTGCTCGCGGCCAACCCCGGCGGACTGAGACTGCTGGCCGGCATCGAGGAGTGGCCCCTCAAGCAGCGCAACATCGCCCGCTACGTCTTCCTGCACCCCGCGGCCCGCGGCCTCTTCCACGACTGGGCCACCCAGGTCCGCGGCTGCGTCGCCCGTCTGCGAGCGCTCGCCGGCACCGACCCCGACGCCCCCGACCTCGCCCGGCTGGCCGGTGAACTCCTGCTCAAAAGCCCGGAGTTCGCCCGCCTGTGGGAGCGCTACGACATCAGGGGCCACTCCCACGGCCGCAAGACCTTCCACCACCCCGAGGTCGGCGATCTCACCCTCGGCTATCAGTCCATGGAGCTGGAGGGCACGCCGGGCCACCGGCTCATCACGTACTACGCCGAGCCGGGCAGCCCCGACTACGACGCCCTCGTCCTCCTCGACATGCTCGGTTCGCAGCCGACGCCGCACGAACCGACCTCGTCCCAGGACGAAACCACCTCGTCCTCGACCTGACCCTTCGTCAGGACTGGGTGCGCCGTTGCTGTTCCGCCTTCGTGTCGGGATGTCCGGCGGGCTGAGGCGCGGTCATGTCGAGCAGGAGCATCGCGTCGTGGTCGGGGGTCCCTGGTTCGGCGGTGTAGACGCCCAGGCGTTGGCCGGGGGTGCCTTCGAGGTGCATGCTCTGGCCGCTGAGGGTGAGGACGCCGACCTGGGGATGGTGGAAGGTCTTCTGGACGTTCTTGCGCCCGATGACGTCGTAGCGCTCCCACAGCTTGGCGAAGTCGGGGCTTTTGAGCAGGAGTTCACCCACCAGGTTGGTGAGATCGGGGGCGTCCGGGGCGGTGCCGGCCACGGCGCGGAGCCGGGCGACACAGCCCCGGACCTGGTAGTCCCAGTCGGGGAAGAGAGTGCGCGCGGTGGGGTGGAGGAACAGGTAGCGGGCAAGGTTGCGCTGGGCAGCGGGCCAGTCGGCGAGGCCCGCGTACAGGGCCAGACCGCCGGGGTTCCAGGCGAGCAGGTCCATGCTGCGGCTGACGATGTAGGCCGGGCTCGGCCGCAGGGTCTCCAGGACCAGCTTCAGGTGCGGACGCACGGTTCGGCTGGGCGGCGGCGCGGGTTCGGGAGCGTACCTGGCGGCCCGGGCGGCCAGCTCGCGCAGGTGCTGGTGCTCGGCGTCGTCGAGGTGCAGGGCGCGGGCCAGGGCGTCGAGCACGGAGGGACTGGGACGGGTCTCCTTGCCGCGCTCCAGACGGACGTAGTAGTCGATGCTGATGCCGGCGAGCGTCGCCAGCTCCTCACGGCGCAGACCAGGGGTGCGACGCAGGCCTGCGCCCACGGTGAGACCGACCTGGTCGGGGCGGGTCTGGGTGCGACGCGCGCGCAGGAACCGGCCCAGTTCCATGTCGGCGCTGCTGCTCTGCTCGGATGCCATAGCGCCAGTGTCACACCGCGCTGACCTGCGCGGCAGGCGCGTGGGGGGTCCTGTCACACCCCTGAACGTCACTCCCTGGCAGATCCCGGCCTGCCACCGGGGCCGGAAAAGCGCGAGGCTCGATTTCTGACAGCACACCCGGCCTTCCCAGTGCAGGAGATCACCCCTTGTCCACGTCCGCCTCGCCCGCATCGCTACGAGTCGGCGCGGCCGGTCCGCCGCCGCAGATCAAGCCCGGCGCACGTCCGGCGCTGGCCGCCGTACTGCTGGGCTTCTTCACGATCATGGTCGACGCGATGATCGTGAACGTGGCCCTGCCCTCGATCGGACGCGGCTTCGGCAGCGGGATGACCGGGCTGCAGTGGGTGGTCGACGGCTACACCCTCGCCTTCGCCGCGTTCCTGTTGTCCGCGGGCGCGGTCAGTGACCGTATCGGGGCGCGCCAGGCGTTCGCCTGCGGTCTGGGCCTTTTCGTGGCGGCGTCCGCGGTCTGCGCGATGGCGCCGAACCTGGGCGTTCTGGTGGCGGCGCGGCTGGTGCAGGGAGCCGGGGCCGCGGTCGTCGTTCCGTCCTCCCTCTCCCTGCTGCGTGAGACCTTCCCCGACCCGGCGGCCCGAGCGAAGGCGATCGCCCTGTGGGGCGTGGGCGGCTCCGTCGGCGCCGCGGCCGGGCCCGTGGCCGGCGGGCTGCTCACCCTCATCGACTGGCGGATGATCTTCTTCGTCAACCTGCCCGTCGGCGCGGTGGCCCTGCTGCTCCTCAAGCATGCCCAGCGTTCCCCGCGCCAGGAGGTGCCCTTCGACTGGACCGGGCAGGTGGCCGCCGTCGCCGCCATGGGTGCGCTGACCTACGCGGTCATCGAGGCCGGTGCCGACGGGTTCGGCGCCGGGCGGGTCCTGGTCGCCTTCGCGGTGGCGATCGTGGCGGCCGTCGTCTACCTGGTCGCCCAGGCCCGTGGGCGGCATCCGATGACACCGCTGCCACTGCTGCGCTCCCGCACGATGTCGCTCTCGGTCGCCATCGGGTTCGCCCTGAACGTCGGCTTCTACGGCATGATCTTCCTGCTGGGCCTCTATCTCCAGCAGGTGCACGGGCTGAGCGCCCTCGCCACCGGCGTGGCCTTCCTGCCGATGACCGTGCTCACCTCCTTCATGGGCCCCGTCGCCGCCCGCCTGGCCTCCCGGCTCGGTGCGCGGATGCCGGTGATCACCGGGCAGTCCCTCATGGCCGCAGGCCTGCTGGCGATGGTGGCCCTGCCCGCCGGCGCGCCGGTATGGCTGACGGTGGTGCTGATGGTGCCCGTCGGCGCCGGCGGCGCGATGGCGGTGACGGCGCTGACGGCGCTGCTGCTGGAAAAGGTGCCTGCCGAACGTGTCGGCGTCGCCAGCGGCGTGCTGAACGCCGCCCGCCAGCTCGGCGGCGCTCTGGCCGTCGCCGTCTTCGGCGCGCTGGTCGCCGACCGGACCGGGTTCGTCTCCGGCCTGCACACCAGTCTCCTGATCGCCGCGGCAACCGTGGCGGTGAGCGTCGTGGCCACCGTGCTGCTGCGCACTCAAGTCCCTCATCAGATTCCGGCCCCCGCCGCCGACGCCAGCCCGCGCCCGCTCGAACGCTGACCGGTCACCTGCCCCACCCCGTCCCGCACAGAAAGAAAATCCCATGCAGAACGTCACCCTCAACAACGGCGTCGAGATGCCGATCCTCGGCTTCGGCGTCTTCCAGATCCCCGCGGAGGAGACCGAGCGGGCCGTCACGGACGCCCTCGCGGCCGGCTACCGGCTGCTGGACACGGCCGCCGCCTACGCCAACGAGGAGGCCGTCGGCCGCGCCATCAAGGCCAGCGGCATCCCGCGCGAGGAGCTGTTCGTCACCACCAAGCTGTGGGTCCAGGACGCGCCCGCCGAGGAGAACACCAAGCGTGCCTTCGAGACCTCGCTGAACAAGCTCGGCCTGGACCACCTCGACCTGTACCTGATGCACCAGCCCTACGGTGACGTGTACGGCCAGTGGCGCGCGATGGAGAACCTGCACCGCGCGGGCCGCATCAAGGCGATCGGCGTCGCCAACTTCTACCCCGACCGGCTCCTCGACCTCATCCTCAACAACGAGGTCACCCCCGCGGTCAACCAGATCGAGACCCACCCGTTCTTCCAGCGCACCGCCGACCAGGAACTCATGCGCGAGCACGGGGTCCAGATCCAGTCGTGGGGCGGGTTCGCCGAAGGCAAGAACAACCTCTTCACCAATCCGGTCCTGAGCGAGATCGGTGAGAAGCACGGCAAGTCCGTGGCCCAGGTCGTGCTCCGCTGGCTGACCCAGCGCGGCGTCGTCGCGATCCCCAAGTCGGTCCGCGCCGACCGCATGGCGGAGAACTTCGACATCTTCGACTTCGAGCTCACCGACGACCAGATGGCGTCCATCGCCACACTGGAAACCGGCGCCTCGCTGTTCTTCGACCACCACGACCCGGCCATGGTCAACTGGCTCAGCGCGCGGCGTCTGGACGGCTGACCCGGCTCTCTCGGGCGGGTGCCGCCAACCGTACGACCCCAGGCACCCGCCCGAGAGGGACCTTTCCTCGCCGTTCTCACGGCAGCACCCACCTCACGGACCAAGGCCTCACCATGTCCCGGAACCAGAACATCACCGACGTACTCATGGTCGGCGCGACCGGCAGCATCGGACAGCTCGCCGTGCGCGCCGCGCAGCGACACGGTCTGCGCCCGCGGGCACTCGTGCGCGACATGCGACGAGCCGAACAACTGCTCCCCGGCGTCGAACTGGTACAGGGCGACCTCGAGGATCCCGCCTCCCTGCGGCACGCGGTCAGCGGAGCCGACGCGATCGTCCTCACCCACGGATCCGGTGGCGATCCCAGCCCGGACGCCCGTGCGCACGTCGACTACGGCGGCGTACGCAACATCCTGGAAGCCCTCGACGGCGCCCAGCCGCGCGTGGCACTCATGACCTCCATCTACGCCACGCGCAGCGACATCCCCGGCGCCACCCCGTGGAAGCGGCGCTCCGAACGTCTCTTGCGAGCCAGCGGCCTGCCCTGCACGATCGTCCGGCCCGGCTGGTTCGACCACGCCGGCCCCACACAGCGGCGGCTCGTCCTGGAGCAGGGCGGTACGGCCGACGGCGGGATCGCCCGGGACCAGATCGCCGAGACGCTGGTCCGCAGCCTGCTGACGGACACCGCGCTGGGCAAGACGTTCGAGCTCATCGCCGCCGAGGGCGAGGAGCCGTCCGACTGGGACGGGCTCTTCGGCGTCCTGAAGAGCGATGAATCCGGCTCCGTGGACGGCGTGTTGGACCCGGCCGACCTGCCTGTCGAAGCCGAGCCGCAGGCAGTGCGCGCGGATCTCGACGCTGTCCGTTCCGTGAACGGAAGCACCGGATGACAGCGGGCGGATTCGGCACTGGGAAGGGCAAACCCGCCGCGCCGGGGCGACGCACGCTCCTTCGTGGCGTACTTCTGGGAGGAGCCACCGTCATGACCGGTGTCCAGATCACCGGCTGTTCCCGGTCGCGGTCGAGCGGGGCGGCGCCGGAGTCAAGTGAGCGCCCGGCTCCGGCCACTGGATCCGGGAAGCGGATCCTGCTGGCCTACTTCTCCCGGCCGGGTGAGAACTACTCCTACGGTGGGCGTACGAATCTCAAGACCGGGAACACCGAAGTCCTCGCCCGGATGATCAGCGGGCACATCGAGTGCGACGTGCACCGCATCCAAGCCGTCGACCCCTACTCCGACGACTACGACGCGACGGTCGCCCGCAATGTCCGCGAACAGGACGCCGATGCACGGCCGGCCATCGCCAACCCCCCGTCCTCGATCGACCGTTACGACGTGGTGCTACTGGCCAGCCCCATCTGGAACGTCCGAGCACCCATGATCATGTCGACCTTCGCCGAGAGGTACGAATTCCGCGGCAAGACGGTCCATCCGGTCACGACGTATGCCATGAGCGGACTGGGTACCACCGAGCGCGACTACGCGGCCTCCTGCCGGGGCGCGACCATCGGTGAAGGACTCGCGGTGCGCGGCGAGGAAGTCCGGAAAGCCGATGCCGAAGTCCGGTCGTGGCTGCGGCGCATCGGCGTTCTCCAGGACTGACCCCGCTTCTCGAACAGAACAGTCTGACAGCCCCGTGGCCTGTGCGACAGGTGGGAGAGGGGCCCTGTCACACCCTGGCTAGTCGTTACCTGGCACAACCCGCCCTGCCACACGGCCGGTTGGCGCACCAGGCTGGGGGCGGAATCCGAAATGCCGTGAGAGGCAACGGTGAACCTCCGTCGTGGGCTCACGCCGATCAGCAAGTCCCCCACCTTCCCTGTATCGAGAGAGTGAGCATGTCTACCGAAACTTCCGAGTCAGCCGCGTCTCCCCCGCCCTAACCTCCGTCCGCACCGTCGCGCCGTACCTTCATCGCGACGACGTCCGTCGCCGGCGGTGTGATCGCGGCGGGCGGTCTGGCCGCCGGTCAGTCGCTGTTCGGCGTCGAGGAGGCCGCTGCCGCCGAGGCGGCGCCCAGCAGCCGCGTCAGTCTGACCGTCAACGGCCGGCGGCACACCGTCACGGTCGACAACCGGACCTCGCTGCTGGACCTGCTGCGCGAGCACCTCGGCCTGACCGGCTCGAAGAAGGGCTGCAACGCCGGTGCCTGCGAGGCCTGCACGGTCCTGGTCGACGGACACCGGGTCAACTCCTGCCTCACCTTGGCGGTGCGCCTGGACGGCTCCGAGGTCACCACCGTCGAGGGCCTGGCCAACGGCGATCAACTGCATCCGCTGCAGCAGGCGTTCATCGACCAGGACGCGTTCCAGTGCGGCTACTGCACGCCGGGCCAGATCGTGTCGGGCGTCGGCTGTATCCAGGAGGGCCACACCGGCTCCGCTGACGAGATCCGGGAGTGGATGAGCGGCAACATCTGCCGCTGCGGGTGTTACGTGAAGATCGTGCGCGCGGTCGAGCAGGCCACGGGCCGGAAGTGAGTGGCCATGTATCCCTTCTCCCTCACCACAGCGTCCGACACCCGGGAAGCCCTCGACGCCTGCCGGCGCGCACGCCACCGGCCGACGGGTGCGCGACCTGCCCATCACCGCCGAGTCCCTGCTCTGAGCCGAGCCCCGGGCAGCGGTGCACACCACACCGCTGCCCAGGCTGTCCCTTCTGAAGATCCCGCCCATGCTGAACTTCGCGGACACGCTGCACACTTGGTGCCACACGGCCCGCCCTCGGGAGCAGGTGTCGGCTGAGCCAGGCCAAGGGGGACCGCCGTCGCAGCGGGGCGGCCGCGGCAGACCTCCTGGGCGCGGGCCTGGGGCGGTCACTCACGCCGTGGTCGCCGAACGCTCCGGTGACGGCCGGACGATGGTCTAGCGGGCGGGGCGTCGGCACATTCGCCACGGCGAAGCCCGGGACCGTCTTCCCGCTCTAGCGATTCGTCCCGGTGTCGCCCTCGTCATTCGAAGAGTCCCGCTGCTCCCTCTCGCCCGGAGCAGAGAGGTTCTCTTGCTCGTCCAGCAGCTCCAGGAGCGCGGCGTCTGCCTTCTGCCTCTCCTCTCTCGTCAGTTCATGCGGTGCGTTGCTGTAGACGGTGTACCGGTCGAGATCAATGATGTTGGCGGCCCTCAAGGTGAACGTCAGAAGGGTGCGCCATCCCTTGCGGTGGCCGACCCTCGCCTGGAGCTGGACCTTGTAATTACGGGGCTCCGGAACGAATCCGGAAAACGGTGCCTCGAACTCGATGAGGATTTGCTGCGCTTCTCTGCCGGCCACGGCGAATCCGGCCGGCAACTTCGGCTCGTCCTCCGGCCCGGGTTGGAGCCGGGACGGTGAAGACATCCACAGGAACGGCAGATGCGAGGCGGGCTCATCAGGGAAGCTCAGCCTGAGATCTTGCACGACTATCGGCTTGGCACCGGTGTTGTGAAGGACGAGCGGAAGCCTCAGGCGAGCCATGGAGCAGTGGGCAATCGCGGCAAAGGAATGAGGCTCCCAGGACTTCAGGTGCCCTTGCCTGGCGTTGATCCACCAGAAGGATGCGACGGTGAAGAGCAACGCGCAGACCGACACGACGCCGGCGCCAGGAATCGATGGAAACCCATCCTGAACTGCGGCGGCCATCAACGGAAGCACAAATTCAGTGTGCCAGCCCCGGAATGCGCACGCGAACAGAACTCGGTGACGCGGAGCCCTTGAGCGGCCCACCCACTCGGTGCGGAGCAGCTGGGTTCCTTCATCCTTCGGCGATGAGGTGCGCCAGCAAAGCGTCCAAGTCGATGCGCCCGGGCTCGACCCCCTTGGGCACCAGTGCCTCCGTTTCCTGCAGGAACTTCTTGATTTCCCGCGCCGGGGCTTTGAACAAGGCCGTGCCATCTGGCGGATTGAGAAGGATGTAAAAGTCGCTGACGTCCTGCTCCTCGGCGGGCCATACGCGTACATCCCCCTCGCCGGCGGGGCCCTCCAGACCATCGGCCAGAAGATCTCGCCCAATGATCCATTCCACCGTCTCGTCGCTGCCGACAACGCCGAATGCGGCGCGGACAGCATAGGGATCGCTGGGCTCGTACTGCAGCCTCATGGTCATGGACAAGGACATCTCTTGGGAGACGACCAGCTGTACAGATAGCCCCCGAATCAAAGTTTTCAACGACTTCATTGCTCTCACTCTTGGTGCTGAGTCATACGGGGAGGGCCATCGGAAGTTCTGTCGTCGGAACAAGCGAGGCCTGAACAGAGAAGCGGTACTACGACGACCAGTGCGGGATGTCACCAACATCAGTTGCCTGACGAAGGCGACCTTCGTGTCAACGACCGATGCCGTAGGCGTCGTCGCTGTACCGGCTTTCCTCGTCACGGTCCCCGCCATGACGCCAGCCGTGGCCCTGGTCGGCGCCCCAGCGGTCGTTGCGGTCGCCGCCCCATCGGTGGCCGTTGGTCCCGACGCTGACAGCCGGGCGCTGGGGGTGTTCGGGCGTCGCCTTCGCAGCCGACGCAGCACTCCCGGCACCAAGAACGGCTCCGCCGGCCACCGCCAGGGAGGCGATGGCGACAGACATGCGCTTCGCGAGGTTATTCACAGGTTTTTCCTTCGGCTCAGAGCGCGTGCCAGTGCAGCGGCGCTCGGGTCACTGATGCAATTCGCGGGGCAGGGTTCGAATGCAGCAGCGCGGGCCGCGCTGCTTCCTGCGCGTCGGTCGGCTCTGCACTGCGTCACCGGACGCGAGAGAGGTGCCGATGCGTTGATACCCCGAGGTTCCATACGTCGTACGGAACTCTTCTTCAGTGATACCATACGTTGTACGGAAAGTTGAAGGGCTCTTTCGCGAGGGAGAGACTCACCTGTCACTCGTGATGACGGCGACGCGGCACCGGAACCCGAGGGCGGCCGTTTCGAAATACCCGGCCCATCACGTGGTCACGGGCAGGTCGAGAACTTGGCCATGGCTTGCTCCTACAGCTTCCGGGTCCGCATCGATCGCCGGCGCCGGGGACGCGTCCTCCTGCTCGGCGACGCGACGCATCCGCCTGGTCACGCGCGGCATCGGTTGATGACAGGGCTGGGCCATGAGCCGATGGGCATCGACCGTCAGCCCGCCGTCAGTTCCGTCAGCGGCAACGTGTGCTGGACCGTCGGTGTTGCCCTTGCCCGCCTTCTTGGTGATCGAAGCGGCCACGGTTTCCTCCATCAGAGACTTTGTGCGTGAATGCGATGACATTGGCGATATCTGCGGATGGTCACGGGATCTACCTTTTCGCGACCCCGATGCGAGACAGATTGACTCACAGAGAGACTATGAGTCAACTTGCCTCAGAGAGGCCTACGTCACGCTGATTCAGTCCAAAGGTGCGCAGTGATCGGATCGGTGGCACCCGCACCGGACTGCGAGCCGATCGGTTCATGCCGACAGGTTCGACCGACTGTCACTGAGGCGGCGAACCCAGAGATGACAGGACCTCGCAGCTCTTCACGAGTGCGAGGGATTGCCACCTTGATCAGCCCCGGCCCAACGGCGGACATCCAGCCACGCCGGGGACTCAGCGACGCTAGGACCAGCCCCGCATTGCGGCATCCACGACGGCGTCCACAATGTCACGCCCCAGGCGGTTTCCGGCGAGAAAGCGCTCGAAGAACAGGGGCCCCGCGGTAGCCATGGCAAAGGTTTCGGGGGTGACGTCGGACCGGAGCTGGCCGCGCTCCACGGCCGCGGCAACAGCGGGACGCAGGGCATCGGCGATCTGGTTCATCAGCGACTCCCGGAGGCGGCGCATGCCTTCGTCATGCCGTGAGCCGCCGAGGACCGCGGCAAGGACGGCACCAGCCCGCTCGTCGTCCCACCGCTCCGCAAGCACGCCCAGACGGTGAACGAGCTCCGCTCGCGGATCGTTGCCCGAAGCGGCCCGAAGCTCCTCAGGCATCGGAGGCAGAGGCGGCATACCGGCTTCCAGTGCGGCCAGGCGGAGGTCGAGAAGGCCGGGCCAGTGCCGATAGACGGTGGCCCGGCCAACGCCGGCACGGGTGGCAACCGCTTGATGCGTCACGGCCTCCAGCCCGCCTTCCGTGAGCAACGCGGTGGCCGCCGAGACCATCGCGTCACGGCTGCGCAACAGACGCGGATCGATTCTGTCTTGCACCTCTCTGTTCCCTTCTGTGAGACAACGCGGCCTTCACCTTACTATGAAACATTCTGTCTCAGAGGCGGGAACTGGGCAGCCGCAGAGTAGCTACAGGACTACCCGGTGCTGCCCCGCCAAAGGTACCCGGACACTTCCCCCCTTTACTCCTCGTGCACGGCAGCAGGTGACTGCAGTCCGGTCTGCGCCTCTCTCCGACAGACCCGTTCGTTGGTCACATGTGAACGACAGGCGCGGCATTCTCGTCCCGCCGCGGCACGCCGCGGCGGTAGAGCAGGGCGGTCACGCCCAGGCCGATGACGAAGATGGCCGCCGACCACCAATAGGCGGAGGAGTAGCCCTCGAGGCCGGCCTGGGCCAGGACGCCAGGGTCCTCGGGGTTGCGGCCGGAGAGGTAGTCGGTGACGGCTTCGGAGGCCATCGTGCTGAGCAGGGCGACGCCGATGGACCCGCCGACCTGCTGGACGGTGTTGACGGCGGCGGACGCGGCTCCGGCGTCGGCCGCGGCCACGCCGGACGTGGCCAGGCTCATCGCGGGCGCGATGACCGCGCCCAGCCCGATGCCGACGAGCACCAGCTGTGGCACCACCTGCGTCACGTATCCGCTGTTCAGGTCCAGCGCGGTCATCCAGACCAGGCCGGCGGCCGCAATGGCCATGCCCAGCGGTACCACCGGCTTGGGGCCTATGCGCGGCACCAGGACGTTGGCGGCCACGGCGGAGGCGCACGACGATGCCACGATCATGGGCAGGAAGGCGAAGCCGGTCTTCAGGGCGCTGTAACCGAGGCTCTGCTGCAGGTAGTAGGTCAGGAACAGGAACACGCCGAACATGCCCGCGCCGCTGACGAAGAGGGCGGCGAAGGAGGCGCCGCGGCTACGGTCCAGCAGGACCCGCAGGGGCAGCAGCGGATATGCCGCCCTGCTTTGCCGCAAGACGAAGAGGGCCACCAGTACGGCACCGGCCGCCAGCGTGCCCCAGGTCGCCACCGAACCCCAGCCGTGCGTCTCGGCGTTCGAGAAACCGTAGACCAGGCAGAACAGGCCGGCGGAGACCAGCAGGGTGCCAGGGACGTCGAGCTTCGAGGACGTGTTGCGCGGGGTGCGGTGCAGCAGGGCCGCGCCACCGACGAACGCCACCACCGCGAAGACCACGTTGACGTACATGGTCCAGCGCCAGTCCAGGTACTCGGTCAGCACCCCGCCGAGGATCAAGCCGATGGCTCCACCCGCACCGGCGACCGAGCCCGCGACGGTGAAGGCCTTCGCCCGCTCGCGCGGATCGGTGAAGGTGGTCATCAGGAGCGACAGCGCGGACGGGGCCAGCAGAGCAGCGAACAGGCCCTGGATCCCACGCGCGGTGACGAGCATGCCGAAACTGTTCGCCGCGCCCCCCAGCGTGGAAGCGGCCGCGAAGCCGGTCAGACCCACCAGGAAGGTCACCTTCCGCCCGACCAGGTCTGCGACCCGGCCGCCGAGCAGCAGCAGGCTGCCAAAGGCCAGCGCATAGGCGGTGACCACCCACTGCCGGTCGCCGTCCGAGAAGCCCAGGTCGCGCTGGGCGGACGGCAGGGCGATGTTCACGATGGTGCCGTCGAGGACTCCCATCAGTTGGGCGAGGGAAATGACCATCAGAATCCACCAGCGGCGCTGGTGTGACGGGTCGACAGGCACATTCTCAGGTGCGGTCTCAGCGCCGCGAGCGGCGGCGATGGCGTTCTGTGTCATGGGGACAGCGCTCCAGGCAGCGGACGGGGTACGGCGGAAAGAGACAGGGACAAAAACGGGCGGAGAGATCAGATGCGGCTGTGGGACGGCGTGGCCGCCTCGGTGGAGTGGCCGCCTCGGTGAAGAGGATCGCGACGCCCTTGTGGAGGCCGAGGCGGGCCAGCGCGCCCAGGTTCTTGTGCCGGTACTCCTTCGGCGGACGGCCGCGCGGAACCGCGATCACGTTGTCGGCGAACACCGGGGTCGCGTACGGCGTGCTGCGCGTCGGGAGGGCATCACGCGCCCTCGGCCAGATCGGGAACCTGGGCGTTGTCGCCCGCGACCCACACGTGGTCGAGGCCCCTGACCTGGAGGGTGCAGGGTGTCGACGTGGCCACGCGCGCCGAGCGGCAGGCCGGAGTGGGCCAAGGCGGGGGTGGAGCGGACGCCAGCTGTCCAGCCGACCTCCGACGAGCAGACCCGAGCCCCCGCCCAGGGGGCCTTCCGGCCGGGCGAAGTCGGCGCGGGACGTTTCATACGCTGTACGGTATCACCTGTTCCGTACGTCGTATGGAATGTCGACAGGTGCAGGCAGGAGGGTGCCGATGAGCCCCTCCCGCCTGCCGCCCGGGCGCGGTCAGGAGTCGCTGATCCCCAGATCAGCGCCCGCCTGCCTACCGCCAGCGGGCATCACGGCGACGCACACGGTCTGAGCCCACCCGTGCCGACGGCCCATGTCTCACCGGTTGTTGCCGCCTCGGCCATCGTTGGACCGGTTGGAGTCATGGTCATACCGGGGTCCCGGACGCGGGAGCACAGCTCTGGCGTTCGCGAGTCGACCTCGGCACACCGGCCGAGGGCGACATTGGCAGGAAGTCCCGACAGCCGCACGGCCGTCGATCGACTCTGCTGCGCAATTCCTGATGTTCACGCTCCGGGCGGCGCTGTCCGGCGGCCAGGACGAGGGCGCGCAGGGTGCTGTGCGGCATCGGGTAGGCGGGCCGCGGCGGGCGGCCTTGGCCGCTGCAGGGCGAGCGCTCGGGTCGCGTCTCCCCCGGGTAGGCGGTCGAGCGCAGCACCCTTTCGACGTCACTACACCAGGTATTGACGCGCCCCTCTCTCGCTGTCATTGTTTCCGGCAGGTAGACATCTGATGTCTGACGTCTGATGTCTGACGTCTGATGTCATAGAACGTGAGGTGCTCACCATGTCGCTCTCAGACGACCTCGCGGAGCAGCTGCTCACCGCGATCATCGACGGCCGGTACCCGCCGGACTCCGCCCTCCCGCCGGAGGGCGAGCTCTCGGAGCAGGGCGGGATCAGCCGCCTGACCGTGCGCGAGGCGGTCAAGCAACTCCGCGCGCAGAACGTCGTCCGGGTGGTGCGCGGCCGGGGCACCTACGTCAACCCGCCGGACCGGTGGACGGCCCTGGAGCCCGTGGTGCGCGCGGCCTCGCGCACCTCCAGCGGTGCCCTGTCCGAGCGGCTGATCGAGGCGCGCCGCCTCATCGAGAACGGCGCCTGCGAGCTGGCCGCTTCCCGCCGTACCGAGGAGGACCTGGACGCGTTGCGGCAGCATCTGGACGTCATGCGCATGGCGGCCGAAGCCGGTGACACCGAGCAGTTCGTGCAGGCCGACATCGACTTCCACGACACAGTGATGCGGGCGACGGGCAACCTCTTCGTCCCGCTGCTGTTCGAGCCGTTCGGTCCGCTGCTCGTCGAGGGCCGGCGGGAGACCTCGGCCGTCCCAGAGATCCGCGACAACGCCATCGCGCACCACGTGGCAGTGCTGGCCGCACTGGAATCGGGAAGCCCCGAAGCGGCGCGTACCGCCATGGAGGCCCATATGAACCAGACCGCGGACGACTTGCGCGCCCACGTCATCAAGCGGGACGGCGACTGATGTTCCACCTTCCCCCATCTCCCCGCTCAGCACAGGAATGCGTCATGCCCCTTTCCCGCTCCGCCCCCACTCGGCCCGGCACGCCGGTGCCCGAACACGAAGTGCTGGACGGACTGCCCCCGATCCGCGAGGTGACCGCCGACGAGGTGGCCGCCCGTATCTCCTCAGGGCCCCCTCTGGTCGTCCTCGACGACGATCCGACCGGCACCCAGACCGTCGCCGACGTCCCGGTGCTGACCTCCTGGACGGTGGACGACCTGCGCTGGGCGCTGCGCCAGGACAGCTCCGCCTTCTTCGTGCTCACCAACACCCGCAGTCTGTCGCCGGAGGACGCCGCCGCCCGCAACCGCGAGGTGGTGCGCGCCCTTCAGGAAGCGTCGGAGGCCGAAGGCGCGGGCTACGTGCTGGCCAGTCGCGGCGACTCGACCCTGCGCGGCCACTTCCCGCTGGAGACCGACGTCCTCGCGGAGGAGCTCACCGAGCTGGGCATCGGCGCCCCGGACGGGGTCGTACTGGTACCCGCCTACATCGAGGCGGGCCGGCTGACCGTCGACTCGCGCCACTGGATGCGCACCACGGACGGGCTACTGCCGGTCGGCGAGAGCGAGTTCGCCCGCGACGCCACTTTCGGCTACCGCAGCTCCTCACTGCCCGAGTGGGTCGAGGAGAAGACGGACGGTCGTGTGCCCGCGGACGAGGTGCTGCGCATCACGCTCGACGACCTGCGGGGCGGTGGCCCGCCGCACACGGCGCGGATGCTCGCCTCGCTGCGCGACGGGCGTACCGCCGTGGTCGACGCGGTCTGCGACGACGACCTGCGCGTGCTGGCCCTGGCTCTCGCCGAGGCGGAGGAGAAGGGCTCGCGGCTGCTGTACCGGGTGGGGCCGTCCTTCGTGCGGGCCCGCGCAGGCCAGTCCGGTCGGCCGCCCCTGACGCCGGCGGAACTGCACCGACTGCGCGGGGACGCCCCGCACGGACTCATCGCCGTCGGTTCCCATGTGTCGCTAACCACACGGCAGTTGGACCGGCTGCGGGAACGCGGCGGAATCAGCGAGTTCGAGCTGGATGTCGCCCTCCTGCTCGACGAGGAGCGGCGCGACGCACACATCACCGAGGTCGCAGCGGCCGCCGCCTCTGCACTCGAGTCCTCCGACGCGGTGATCCGTACCTCGCGCACGCTGGTGACGGGTGCCGACAAGGACGACAGCCTGGCGATCTCGCGCCAGGTCTCGGCGGCGCTCGTAGAGGCCGTACGCCGGGTCAACGACGTCCGCCGACCCGCATTCGTCATCGCCAAGGGCGGTATCACCTCCAGCGACACCGCCACCCATGGTCTGCGGATCCGCCGCGCCTGGGCACGGGGCACGCTCCTGCCCGGCATCGTCTCGCTGTGGGAGCCGGTGGACGGCCCCGCCGCCGGTATCCCCTACATCGTCTTCGCCGGGAACGTCGGCGCTGACGACGCCCTCGCCGACACCCTCGACCTGCTCAGGAGCGCATGATGCTGCTGCACGGAACCGACGCCCTCAAGCGGGCCGTGACCCAGGGGCGGGCGCTGCCCGGATTCGTCGCGTACAACCTGGAAACGGTCCAGGGCATCACGGCGGCCGCCGAGGCCGCCGGACGGCCCGTGCTGATCCAGGCCGGCTCGAGTCCCTTCAAACACGCCGGGCGACAGGCGCTGATGCGGCTGGCGCTGGACGCCGCCGAAGACTCCGCCGCCCACCTGGGCGTACATCTCGACCACAGCCGGGACATGGAGGAAATCACGGCCTGCCTCCGGGCCGGCTACACCTCCGTCATGGTCGACGGCTCACACCTTCCCTTCGCGGAGAACATCGCCCTGACCCGCGAGGCGGTACGCCGTGCCCGCGACCACGGCGCCTGGGTGGAGGCCGAACTCGGGGCCCTCGCGGGCAACGAGGACGTCTCCACGAACGCCGTCGCCCGGGCCGCGGCGATGACCGACCCCGCACAGGCGGCCGAGTTCGTGGCCACGACGGGCGTGGACGCACTTGCCGTCGCGGTCGGCAACGTCCACGGCTTCACCAAGGATCCGGTACGCCTCGACCTGGAGCGCCTGGCCGCGATCCACGAGGCCGTACCGGTGCCGCTGGTCCTGCACGGCGCCAGTGGCCTGCCCGTCGAACAGCTCCACGGCGCCCTCGCCCGTGGTGTCGCCAAAGTCAACGTCAACGCCGAACTGCGGCGCGCCTTCCTGGAAGCCGTCCGCACGACCCTCCCGGGCGCCCTGCCCGGCTCCGACGTGGTCTCCGTGTGGGCGGCGGGCCGCGATGCGGTGACCGCCGCGGCGCTGGAGGTCATCACGCGCCTGACGCCCCCTGACGGCCTGGGCTGACACCACTCGCCGTCCCCCGCGGCCCCCCACTCATCCGTCGCGGCCCTTCCCCAGCCGCGACGCACCTCCCCTCTCCCTTCTCCCCTGGAGGACAAAGATGTCTCCCCACCCCCGTCCCCACGCAGCCGTGATAGGCCTCGGCGCCATGGGTATGCCCATGGCCCGGCGACTGGCCGGCGGACTTCCCGTCACCGTCTACGACATCGCGGCCGACCGCAGGGCTGCACTCGCCGCGGAAGGGGCCCGCGACGCGGCGTCCCCGGCCGAGGCGGCCCGCGAGGCCGACGTCGTCGTCCTCGCCGTCCGGGACCAGGCCCAGGTCGAGGGCGCTCTGTTCGGCGAACACGGCGCGGTGGAAACGCTCCGCCCGGACTCGGTGGTGGTGCTGACCAGCACCGTCGGTCCCGAGGCGGCGCGCGCCACCGCCCGACGGCTCGCCGAGCGCGGTGTGCTGACCGTGGACGCGCCGGTCAGTGGCGGCCCGGTGCGGGCCGGCGAGGGCGACCTGCTGATCGTCGTCGGCGCCGAGGATGTCGCGCTGAAGGCGGCGCGGCCCGTGCTCGACCTGCTCGCCTCGACGCTCACCGTCGTCGGACCGCGACCCGGCGACGGGCAGGCCCTCAAGGCGGTCAACCAGCTGCTGGCGGGCGTGCACATCGCCGCGGCGGCCGAGGCGATCGCGCTCGCCCGCGGGCTCGGGCTCGACCCGGCCGCGGTGGTGGAGAGCCTCAAGCACGGCGCCGCGGGCTCCTTCATGTTCGCCGACCGCGGGCCGCGCATGGTCCAGGCGTACGAGGACGGCCCCGAGCCCGAGGTCAAGTCGCGGCTCGACATCTTCGTCAAGGACATGGGCATCGTGACCGGTATCGCGAAGGACGCCCATGTGCCGGTGCCGCTGGCTGCCGCCGCCTGCCAGCTGTACCTGCTCGGGGAAGGCGCGGGGCTCGGCGCCCACGACGACTCCTCTGTCGTCACCGTGCTCTCCCCGAAGGCGCGGGACGGTGCGGAGGGGGCGGGACGATGAGCAACAGCAGCCTTCTGATCATCGCGGTAGCCGGAGTCGCGGCCCTGCTCCTGCTCATCCTGAAGGGCAAGGTACAGCCCTTCGTGGCCCTCATGGTCGTCAGCATCGGCGTCGCGCTCGCCGCGGGCGTGCACGCCGCCGACCTGGTGAAGACCATCGAGGACGGCATGGGCTCCACGCTCGGGCACATCGCCACCATCATCGCCCTCGGCGCGATGGTCGGCCGGATCATCGAACTCTCCGGCGGCGCCCACGCGTTCGCGCACGCGCTCATCGAGAAGTTCGGCACCCGACGTACCGCGCTCGCGCTGACTGTCGCCGGGTTCCTCCTGGGCATCCCGGTGTTCTTCGAGGTCGGCCTGATCATCCTGATGCCGATCGCGCAAGGCGTCGCCCGCGCCGCCCGCAAGCCGCTACTGGTCTACGCGCTGCCGATGGGCGCCGCGATGCTCACCGTGCACGCCTTCCTCCCGCCGCACCCCGGCCCGGTCGCGGCCATCGAGGCGATCGGCGCCAGTCAGGGGCTGGTCCTGCTGATGGGCATTCCGATCACGGCGGTGGTGGCCCTGCTCGGCTACCTGCTCTCCCGCCGCCTCACGCGCCGCGAGTACCCGATGGACCCGGCGGTGTACGCCGAGGTGTACGGCGCCACGGGCACCGCCGAGGACACGCCCGCCCCGGCGGAGACGACCGGGAGCGTGGCGCCGGAGGGCCACGGCACCGCGGTCCTGACCAAGCCGACTGTGTCGGGTACCGACGTGCGCCCGCCGTCCTTCGGCATGGTGCTGACGCTGATCGTCCTGCCGATCGTGCTGATCCTCCTCGGCACCATCGGCCAGAACACCCTCGCAGCGGACTCGGTCCTGCGGTCCGTGCTCACCGTGGTCGGGGCCCCGATGGTGGCGCTGCTGATCGACCTCGGCCTGTGCGCCTACTTCCTCGGGGCCCGGCGTGGCTGGGACCGGGTACGCATCGCCGAGGTGATGGGTTCGGCGTTGCCGCCCGTCGCGGCGGTGATCCTGGTGGCGGGGGCGGGCGGTGTCTTCGGAAAGGTGCTGGTCGCCAGCGGCATCGGCAACGCGATCGCCGACGTCCTGGAGCGCACCGGACTGCCCGTCCTGCTGCTGGCGTTCCTGACGTCCCTTGCGCTGCGCGCCGCCCAGGGTTCGGCGACCGTCGCGCTCATCACCACCGCGGGCATCCTCACGCCACTGCTGGACCGAGCCGACCTGTCGGCGAGTCACCTGTCGCTGGTGGCGCTGGCGATGGGTGCGGGCGCCCTCGCGCTCTCGCACGTCAATGACGCCGGGTACTGGATGTTCACCAGGCTCGCCGGCCTCGACGTCGCCACCGGCCTGCGGACGTGGACTGTCCAGACGACCGCCATGGGCCTCATGGGCTTCGCCCTCACCGCAGCGCTGTGGCCACTGGTGTGAGCTTCCACCGCGCGGATCGGTGAACGTGGGGGTGCCCGCCCCGGCCTTCGGCGGCCGGGGCGGGCACCCTGCGCGTTGCGTGGTGATGTGCGGGGCGAGTGCGAGGCGCTGTTCTGGATCGGTGCTTTCCACCAGGTCGTCCGCGACGACACGGAGACCTCTTTGCCCGCCTTCAAACGCTCCCTCGACCCTGGCTGCCCAGGCCGGCGACCGGCTGACCATGTCCTATGCGCTTCGAGGAGCGCATGGCCGGTGACGGCGGCGGCGCACGCGAAGTGCCGGTCGCGGTACGGCCCGGCGCCAGGCTCCTCAGCCGTGCGGTCACGCCGCTGCAGAAGCTGGGTGCTCGGTTCCTTCGGGCCGTAAGATCGGTGATCTCGTGGGGAGGTGGTCATGGGCAGGCGACGCCCTGGCGCGCCGACGCTGGAGGAGGTGGCCGCCCACGCGGGGGTGGGACGGGGCACGGTCTCCCGCGTCATCAACAACGCGGCCGGTGTGAAGGAGTCGACGCGCCGGGCTGTGCGGCAAGCCATCGAGGAACTGGGTTACGTGCCCAATCTCGCCGCCCGGTCCCTGGCCGGGCAGCGGGCCGACGCCGTCGCCCTCGTCCTGACGGAGCCGGACTGGAGGCAGTTCGCGGAGCCGTTCTTCTCCGAGATCGTCCGCTCGCTCGGGGACGCGCTGGCAGACACCGGGATGCAACTGCTGCTGACCTTGGTCCGCTCGGACGCCGAGCGGCAGCGCTTCCTCGAGTACGCGCGTGGCGGCCGGGTCGACGGAGCCCTGCTTGTGTCCGTACACGCCGGCGATCAACTGCCGGACATGCTCGTCGAGGCCGGGTTGCCGACCGTACTGCTGGGACGCCGCTCGGGCGACGAGTACGTCAGCTACGTCGACGCGGACAACGTCGGCGGTGCCCGCAGCGCCGTCTCCCACCTGCTGAAACGGGGCCGCAGAGCGATCGCCACCATCACCGGACCACTCGATATGCACGTCGCCCAGTGCCGACTGCGCGGCTATCAGGAGGCCCTGGCGATGGCGGGTCTCAGGGGCGAGCCGTCCTGGGTCGCCGAGAGCGACTTCACGGAAGAGAGCGGGCGCCGCGCCATGGCCGAGCTCATCGAACGGCATCCGGAGATCGACGGCGTCATCGCCGCGTCGGACACCACGGCGGCGGGGGCTCTTCAGGCGCTGCGCGCGGCGGGACGGCGGGTGCCCGAGGACGTCGCCGTGATCGGTTTCGACGACTTTCCGCTGGCTCAGCAGACCGAGCCGCGACTGACCACGGTTCGTCAGCCGATCGAGGAGATCGGGCGGGCCATGGTCCGGCTGCTCCTCGAGGAGGTGGAGGAGCCTGCCATGGCCTGGCGCCACGTCATCCTCCGTACGGAGCTGGTGGTGCGCGAGTCGGCCTGACCGCCGTCGGCGAACACAGCACTTTTGGGAGCGCTCCCAAGCGGGGTCCGGTGCTGGCGCATCACGCACTTCTGTGACCTGCAGCTTCGAAAACGCTTCGGCAGGTTCACGCCGACAGTCTTGTCAGGAACATGAAGCCCCCCTAGTGTCCCTGCCGAAACCGAGGGAATGGGAGCGCTCCCATCTTCGTGTTGTGGGAGCGCTCCCGCACCTACTCCCCACCCCTTCGGAGAGGATCCGCATGCGACAGTCACCGCCCCATGCCCGTAGCGTGCGTGGCCTGTTAGGCGTCCTGCTCACCTCGCTCGTCTCGCTGGCCGCGTTGCTGACCACCGGCCCGGTGGCGCAGGCCGACACCGCCATCTGCGAACCGTTCGGGTCGACGACGATCCAGGGCCGCTACGTCGTCCAGAACAACCGCTGGGGCACCAGCGAGGCCCAGTGCATCACCGCCACCGACTCGGGATTCAGGATCACCCAGGCCGACGGCTCGGTACCCACGAACGGCGCCCCGAACTCCTACCCGTCCGTCTACAACGGCTGCCACTACACCAACTGCTCGCCCGGATCGAGCCTTCCGGCCCAGCTCAGTACCATCTCCAGTGCGCCGACCGGCATCTCCTACAGCTATGTCAGCAACGCGATGTACGACGCCGCGTACGACATCTGGCTGGACCCCACGCCCCGCACCGACGGCGTCAACCGGACCGAGATCATGGTCTGGTTCAACAAGGTCGGATCCGTTCAGCCCGTGGGCTCGCCGGTCGGCACGGCCACCGTGGCCGGGCGCCAGTGGCAGGTGTGGTCCGGCAACAACGGCTCCAACGACGTGCTGTCCTTCGTCGCACCGTCGGCGATCACCAGCTGGAACTTCGACGTCATGGACTTCGCCCGGCAGGCCGTCTCCCGCGGGCTGGCGCAGAACAGCTGGTACCTGACCAGCGTTCAGGCGGGCTTCGAGCCCTGGCAGGACGGCGCCGGCCTCGCCGTGACCTCGTTCTCCTCCACGGTCAACACCGGCGGCGGCAACCCCGGTGACCCCGGCAGCCCCACGGCCTGCAAGGTGGCCTACGCGACGAACGTCTGGCAGGGCGGCTTCACCGCCGATGTCACCGTCACCAACACCGGTTCCTCCCCCGTCAACGGCTGGAAGCTAGCGTTCACCCTGCCCGCCGGACAGCAGATCACCAGCAGCTGGAACGCCGGCGTCTCCCCGTCATCGGGAGCGGTCACGGTAAGCAGCCTCGCGTACAACGCGCAGATCGCGCCCGGCGGCCAGGTGTCCTTCGGCTTCCAGGGCAGCTACTCCGGCACCTTCGCCGCGCCCGCCGGCTTCAGCCTGAACGGCGCCGCCTGCACCACCGTCTGACGCATCCGCTCACTCCGGCGCCCGCCCGCCTTCCCCGCCGTCGAGCGGGCGGGCCCCGGCCCTCGCTCGGCGCCGCCCGCTCCCGGCCCCTCCCGGAAAGGCCCACCCGCATGCGCCTCCTGACCGCCCGCCGCGGCCCGGCGACGGCCGCCCTGGCCCTGTGCGCCACCGCTCTGCCCCTCATCGGGCCGGCCGCCGCCGTCCCGGAGCCCGCCGCCACCTCGTCCGCCGCCGGCCTCCCCTACCTGGACGCGTCCTTACCGGTGGCCGACCGCGTCGACGACCTGCTGTCGCGTATGACGCTGGACGACAAGCTCGGCCAGATGACGCAGATCGAGAAGGACGCCCTCGTCCCGCAGTCCGACCTCGCCACGTACCGCATCGGGTCCGTGCTGTCCGGGGGCGACTCCGCGGTCAGCCCCAACAACGCCCAGACCTGGGCCGACATGTACGACAGCCTCCAGCGCACCGCGCTGACCACCCCGCTCGGCATCCCGATGATCTACGGGATCGACGCCGTGCACGGCCACAACGCGGTGCGCGGCGCCACCCTCTTCCCGCACAACATCGGCATCGGCGCCACCCGTGACCCCGCGCTCGTCCAGCGCATCGGGCGCGCGGTCGCCGAGGAGGTGTCCGGCACCGGCATCGACTGGGACTTCGCCCCCTGCCTGTGCGTGGCCCGCAACGACCGGTGGGGCCGTACCTACGAGTCGTACGGTGAGACACCCGAACTGCCCTCCGCCATGACGACGTTCGTCACCGGCCTGCAGGGCGAGACCCTGGGAGCCGGCCCCGCCTCCGTGCTCGCCACCGCCAAGCACTACCTCGGCGACGGCGGCACCACCGACGGCGTGGACCAGGGCAACACCGAGCTGTCCGAGACCGAGCTGCGGGCGATCCATCTGCCGCCGTTCAAGGAGGCGGTGCGCCGCGGCGTGGGGGCGGTGATGCTGTCGTACAGCAGCTGGAACGGCATCAAGTCCCATGCGAACAAGTACCTGGTGACCGATGTCCTCAAGGGGGAACTGGGCTTCACCGGGTTCGTCGTATCCGACTGGGCCGCCGTCGACCAGCTCGACGGGCAGAACGGCTTCACCGGCGCCGAGATCAGCACGGCCGTGAATGCGGGCGTCGACATGGTGATGGTGCCGCACGACTACAAGAACTTCCTGACTCTGCTGCGCGGCGAGGTCAGTGCGGGCCGGATCCCGCAGTCCCGGATCGACGACGCCAACCGCCGCGTCCTGACGAAAAAGTTCCAACTCGGGCTGTTCGAGCGATCGTTCACCGACCGGTCGTACACTGCCACGGTCGGGTCGGCCGCGCACCGGAACCTGGCCCGGCAGGCGGCGCGCGAGTCCCAGGTGCTGTTGAAGAACGACGGCAGGATCCTGCCGCTGCCCAAGTCCGCGAAGCTCTTCGTCGCCGGCAAGTCCGCCGACGACATCGGCAACCAGAGCGGCGGCTGGACCGTGGGCTGGCAGGGCCGCAGCGGTCCCGTCACCGACGGCACCACCATCCTCCAGGGCATCCGCGCCGCCGTCACCGACCCGTCCCGGGTCACCTACGACCGCTACGGCAACGGCGTCGACGCGAGCTACGGCGCCGCTGTCGCCGTCGTCGGCGAGACACCGTACGCCGAAGGCAAGGGCGACCGGCCGAACAGCATGGGGCTGGACCAGGAGGATCTGCAGACCCTCGCCCGGCTGAAGGCGAGCGGGGTGCCGGTCGTCGTGGTCCTGGTCTCCGGCCGGCCGCTCGACATCTCCGCCCAGTTGCCCGACTGGAAGGCACTGCTCGCCTCCTGGCTGCCCGGCACCGAGGGCGCCGGCGTCTCCGACGTACTGTTCGGCGACTACGCCCCCACCGGCAAGCTGCCGGTGACCTGGATGAAGAGCGCCTCGCAGGAGCCGATCAACGACGGCGACGGCAAGGCTGCGCTCTTCCCGTACGGGTACGGGCTGACGTACGACGCCACGGACCCGGCGCCGATGCCCACTCCGACCCCGACGCAGGGCGCGTGCACCGCGCGGTTCCGCACCGTTTCCTCCTGGCAGGGCGGCTACCAGGCGGAGGTCACGGTCGAGAACACCGGCTCCGCTGCGCTGACGGGCTGGTCGGTCGACTGGGACCCGGTCGGTTCCACCCTCACGAGCCTGTGGAACGGCTCACTGACCACCGCCCAGGACCGGGCCACCGTCCGCAACGCCGCCTTCAACGGCTCCCTGCTCCCCGGCGTCACCACCTCTTTCGGCTTCACCGCGAACGGCACCGCGGGCACACCCGCCCTGCACTGCACGGGCAGCTGACCGCACGTCGGCCCCGTGCCCACGGACTACACCCTGCTCCACCCCACACCACCTCGTACCACCCGCAGATCACCCGCAGATCACCCACGAGGAGGGCACATGACACACCGAACCGGCCGAGCACCGGCACACGGGCCGAGACCGGGCCGTCGACGGCGCCGGACGACCGCACTGGCCGCGACGCTCGCCACCCTGGCACTGAGCCTGGCAGGGCAGCTCGCCGGGCACCCGGCAGCAGCCGCCGAAGCCCACGCCGACAACCCGTTCGCCGGAGCGAGCTTCTACGTCAACCCCGACTACACCGACCTCGTCGGCACCTCGGCGGCGCAGACCTCGGACGCTTCGCTCAAGGCCAGGATGCAGAAGGTGGGGACCTATCCCACCGCGGTGTGGCTCGACCGCATCGCCGCCATCAGGGGCGGTGCCGCCAACGCCGGACGCAAGAGCCTCGCCGACCACCTCGATCTGGCCCTGGCCCAGAAAAAGCCCGGGCAGCCGATCACCGCGACGTTCGTGGTCTACGACCTGCCCGGCCGGGACTGCGCGGCGCTCGCCTCCAACGGCGAACTCCCGCTGACTCAAGCGGGGTTGGACCGCTACAAGAGCGAGTACGTCGACGCCATCGCGAACGTCCTCAAGAACCCGAAGTACCAGGACATCCGCATCACGACGGTCATCGAGCCGGACGGCCTGCCCAACCTCGTGACCAACAGCGCCGACCCGGAGTGCGCCCAGGCCAAGAGCAGTGGCATCTACGTCAAGGGCATCCAGTACGCCCTGGAGAACCTGCACGCCGTCCCCAACGTCTACACGTACCTGGACTTCGCGCACTCCGGCTGGCTCGGCTGGGACAACAACCTGTCCCAGACCGTGCAGCTCTACACCGACGTCGCCAAGGGCACCGCGGCCGGATTCTCCAGCGTCGACGGGCTGATCAGCAACGTCGCCAACTACACGCCGCTCGAAGAGCCGTTCCTGACCGATCCGGACAAGATCGTCGGCGGGAACATGGCCAAGTCCGGCAAGTTCTACGAGTGGAACCCCAACTTCGACGAGTCGGACTTCACCGGGAACGTCCACCGGGCGCTCGTCGCGGCCGGCTGGCCCACGTCGACGGGCATGGTGATCGACACCTCCCGCAACGGGTGGGGCGGCACCGGACGTCCCACCGCGGATAGCACCAGCACCACCCTCGACACCTACGTCAACGAATCCCGCGCCGACCGACGGGCACACCGGGGCCTCTGGTGCAACGTCAGCGGCGCCGGACTCGGGCTGCCACCGCAGGCCGCTCCCTCCGGCTACCCCGACTCCCACCTCGACGCGTTCCTGTGGATCAAGCCGCCGGGCGAGTCGGACGGCGCCAGCTCCGACATTCCCAACGACGAGGGCAAGCGCATGGACCCCATGTGCGACCCGACGTACACGGCGCCCAACGCGGGAGGCAACAAGACGGGTGCGCTGCCGAACGCCCCCCTGGCGGGCCACTGGTTCCCCGAGCAGTTCGCGATGCTGGTGAGGAACGCCTACCCGGCCGTGCCCACGGACGGTGGCGGCACCCCGGGCGATGACACCACCGCGCCGACCGCGCCGACCGGTCTGAAGGCCACCGCGAAGACCGCGTCCGGCGTCTCCCTGTCCTGGACGGCGTCCACCGACGACACGGGCGTGAGCGGGTACGACGTCTACCGCGACGGCACGAAGGTCACGGCCGCGCCGGTGGCCGGCACCGCGTTCACGGACACGGGGCTCAGCGCGGGCACCGCGTACAGCTACACCGTCCGCGCCCGTGACGCCGCCGGGAACGCCTCGGCGCCTTCCGCCGCGCTGAGCGTCACCACCGACACGTCCGGCGGCACGCCGGACCCCTCGGGCGGCCTCAAGGTCCTCTACAAGAACAACGACTCCTCGGCCACCGACAACGCCATCCGGCCAGGCCTTCAGATCGTCAACACCGGCAGTGGCTCCCTCGACCTGTCCAAGGTCACGGCCCGCTACTACTTCACCCGGGACGGCGGCTCGCCCACCGTAAACGCCTGGTGCGACTACGCGGCCGTCGGCTGCTCCAACGTCAGCCTGAAGGTCGTACCCCTCACCACGCCCGTGCCGGGAGCCGACGCCTACCTCGAAGTCGGCTTCACAGGCGGCACCCTGGCCATGGGCCAGAACACCGGCGACCTGCAACTGCGGATGAGCAAGTCCGACTGGTCGAACTTCGACGAGGTCGGCGACTACAGCCGCGGCACCTCCACTACGTACACCGACGCCGCAGCGATCCCCGCGTACCTCAGTACCACGCCCGCCTGGGGAGCCCCGCCCGCCTGACCCACCCGCGCCGGGCACCTGCCGGCGCAGCCCGAACGTCCTCGCCCGCCCGGTCGGCACACGCCCCGAGCGGGCGAGGACCCGACCCTTAGTCCACAACGCCGTCCCCGCCGACAGCCGCCCCGGCCCATCACGCGGTGCATCAGCATGCCGAGGCTGCAGGGACTGAGGGCATCCCGCCCGGCGAGGTGAAATCGAGCAGTTGCACTGGATCGACCAGCGCCTCAGCCGACCGCAGGTCGGCCATCGTCCATCAGCGCGTTTCAGGGCCGTGCGGAGCCAACGGACGCCGACAGCAAACAGCAACAGGGCCCAGTTCCGCGACCTGGGCCCTGCCTGTGATGACGTGTGAGCGAGTCAGGCGGCGGGGCGTTGGAGCCGCTTCTTGAGCGCCTTCCCGCGGGCCTCCATCGTGGCTTCCAGCTCGGCCTTCTTCTGCTCCCGGCGCGCCTTGGCGGCCTCGCGTTCCGCCGCCTCCTCCGCCTCGCGGACCGCCTTGACCTCGGCTCGCACCCGCTCGGACGGCCTGCGCTCAAGCACCGCACCGAATCGCATGGCGAGCAGGTTGATCGCCGCCGTGTCGCGCTCGGCCACCTCGGCGACCAGCACCGTGCTGCCCGCGCTGACCTCGTCGGCCACCAGGGCCACCAGGCCGGAGCTCTCCGTCGCCCGCCGCCAGTCGGCGCCGCCGCCCACCAGGGCTCCGGTGCCCCAGCCCAGCACCACGCCAACCGGTCCACCCAGCAGGCCCACTACCGCACCGACCAGCCCTCCGACCAAGGTGCCCTCTCCCGCCCTGGCGTCGGCACCCTCGGGAATCCGCACTGTCCCGTCCAGTCGGCGCTCGACGAGCATCGCGCCCGTGACCTCCACGGTCGGGCCGCCGAGCTGCTTCAGCTCACTGAGCGCCTGGTAGGCGGAGGCCTGTTCGGTGAAGCGGAAGACGACGACGTTCTCGGTCCTGTCCATGGCCACTCCTCAACCACTCATAGGTCCTGTACTCGGCAGGAGATCCCCCCGCCTGTGAGACATTATGTATCGAACATGCTCTGTGAGTCAAGACGTCTCATAGGCGTCGAGTGACGTCGCCGGCGGGCCTCGCTCCTCCGCAGAGGCAAGGAAGCAGTTCGGCACCTGGTCAACGGCCGCGCAGACGATCCCCCCGGACCCACGGCCCGCTCACCCCAGCCCCCCAGAATTGGCCAGCAGAGTCTCGGTCCGCCGCAAGCCACGTCCTGGCCGTTCAGCAGGCCGGCACACCCAGGCCGCGACCAGATCCAGTGAGCTGCACCTCAGCGCCGCGGACCCTTGCATTCGACATTTTCGGACATTCTCTGATATCACTGTACTTCCATACAGCGTATGGAAAGCAGCGGAGAGCCGCCGGACCGGCGGCCTCCATTTCGACTGATGGTCGCCGGCTGTGCCCTCACGAGGGGTGAACTCGCCGATACGGCTTCGACATAGATGGGGCGCACCGCATCACCTGCACAGCAATCGCTGGGTTTGCGGACGACGCCAATACGAAGGAGATAACCATGAGGAAGCTCACGAAGCGCATTTCTCTCGCTGCCGCCTCCGCCGCGGTCGCGGGTGGCGCCGTTCTCGGCGCCGGGGGCACCGCATCGGCCGCGGTTCCCGAGTCTGCGCACGTGCAGCGCCCGGCCGTCAGCGTCAAGGCCGACGACCACCGCGGGGACCGCACTGTCGCCTACCGGCACAACTCCGAGGACTACCGCCGGGACGGAGACCGCGCCCGCCAGCACAGCGACCACTTCACCGACTCGGACCGGTACGACCGCCGCGGTCACTTCTACTACTGGGATGACGAGGACTGCAGCTGGAAGCACGACAGGAACCACCGCTACGACTGGGACCGGAACGACCGCGACTGGGACCGGAACGACCGCGACTCGAACCGGTACGACCGCGACTGGGACCGGTACAACCACGACTCCAAGCGGTATGACCACGACTCGAACCGGTATGACCGCGACTCGGACCGGTCCGACAACGACCGAGGCCGCGACAACCGGTGAGTCAGGCGCCATCGGCACGGGTGGGCTCAGACCGTGCACGTCGCCATGACAACCGCCGGCGGTAGGGAGATGGCCGCTGATCTCGAGATCAGCGACTCCTGACCGCACCCGACAGGTGCAGGCAGGAGGGGCTCAAGGGCACCCTCCTGCCTGCACCTGTTTCATACAACGCACGGAACACCGGCAGATGCGGTCCGGCCACTTCGACGAGGCCGCTGGAGCAGCAGCTCAACAACCGCGGCCTCATCAACCGCCTGCTGGGAGGCGTGATGAAGTCGATCACCAAGCCGTGGCAGATGTATCCGCTCGGCCTGCCGTTCGGCCATGGCTTCGACACCGCCACCGAGGTCGCTCTGCTGGTGCTGGCCGGCTCCGGAGCCGCCTCCGGCCTGCCCTGGTACGCCATCCTCTGCCTGCCGGTCCTTTTCGCGGCCGGCGTGAGCCTGCTGGACACCATCGACGGTTCTTTCATGAACTTCGCCTACGGCTGGGCCTTTTCCAAGCCGGTACGGAAGGTCTACTTCAACCTCACCATCACCGGCCTGTCCGTCGCCGTCGCCGTCGCGCTGATCATCGGCACCGCCGAGCTGCTCGGCCTGCTCGCCGACAAGGCCGGCCTGCACGGCGCGTTCTGGGACTGGATCAGCGGCCTGGGCCTGAACACCATCGGCTTCGTCATCGTCGGCCTTTTCTTCGCCACGTGGGCGGCTGCCCTAGCCGTGTGGAAGCTCGGCCGCATCGAGGAGAAGTGGACCGCCGGGCTGCGCCCCGCCGAGCAGCAGGCCGACTGACCGCGGGGGATGCGTGGCTTTGTCGGTGAGTTACGGTTTCTGACACCGGCCGACGTCGGTCGGTCCGCTACGCGGGCACGGCCGTACGGTTGAGGCGCTGCCGCTGGGAGTCGGTGAGCCGGAGGTCTGCCGCAGCGAGATTTTCCTCCAGATGGGCGAGCGAGGCGGTTCCTGGGATCGGCAGGACGACCGGGGAACGGGCGAGCAGCCAGGCGAGCAGGACCTGGTGGGCGGTGGCGCCGAGTTCGGTGGCGACGGTGGCGAGCGCGGAGGCTTGGCCTGAGTTGGCTGCTGCGGCGACGGGGCGCCAGGGAAGAAAGGCGATGCCAGTGGCCTCGCATGCCTCCAGAACCGACTCGTGGTCTCGGTCGAAGAGGTTGTAGCGGTTCTGTACGCTCGCGATCTCGGCGGTCTGCCGAGCCTCGGCGAGCTGCACAGTGGTGACCTCGGACAGCCCGATGTGCCCGATTTTCCCCTCCAGTTGGAGTTCGCGGAGCGCGCCAACCTGTTCAGCGACCGGAACCTTCGGGTCGATCCGGTGCAGTTGCAGGAGGCCGACGCGCTCGGTCCGGAGCCGGTACAGGCCCTGCTCGACCTGCTCTCGCAGGCTCTCCGGCCGTGCGTCGTACGCCCACCCTTCCGGCCCGGACTGGGTGACCCCAACCTTGGTGGTGATCAGCAAGTCGTCCGGGTATGGACACAGGGCCTCGGCCAGGAGTTCCTCGTTGGCACCCCATCCGTACATGTGGGCGGTGTCGATCAAGGTGACGCCCAGCTCGACGGCGCGCCGGGCTACCGCGATGGCGGCTTCCCGCTCAGGGCCGGGCTCGGCGGCCAGGCGCATGGCACCGAACCCAAGCCGAGTTACCCGGTGTTCGCCTCCGATGGAGAAGGTGCTCGCCGTGCCCGGAGTGTTCGTTGTGCTTGAAGTCATCGGTTTCCCAGCTCGTCGATGCAGAGAAGGTCGACTCGGCCGTAGCGGGCGATCGTCTTGGTCAGCTGCTTCTCGTCGGCGGCCCCGACGAGCTTGGTGGCCAGGACGTGACCCGGTAGCCAGCCATCGCGGCTACGGTACAAGGGGCGATCAGCAGCTGGGACTTACCGGTGCCCGAGTCACCGATGAAAAGGGGCGCCGGCACTCCGAAGAGCACCGGCGCCCACGGCATGGCGCCTCTCACCTACCAGACGGCGGTAGTGCCTCAGGCATAGGCGACGGCGTCCTCGACGGGCACGCGGGGCAGCCGCGGGAACCACGGGTCGGCGCCGGGGTGACCGATGTTGACCACCAGATGCGAACGCCAGCTGGTACCGGCGAAGAACTCCTCGTCCACGCCGGCCCTGTCGAAGCCCGCCATGGGACCGGCCGCCAGCCCCGCCGCGCGCACCGCGAGCAGGAAGACCCCGGTCTGCAGTGCCGAGTTGTAGGCCGCGAGGCTCTCGCGCTTCTCCGTCTGGTCGGCGAACGCCGCTCGCAGCATCTCGCCGCGAGCCGGGAAGACGGTCGGCATCTGCTCGTGGAAGTCGACGTCGTACGCCAGGATCGCCACGGCCGGCGCACTGAGCGTCTTGGCCCTGTTGCCCTCGTCGAGATGCCGGACGAGTCGCTCCTTGCCCTCGCGGGTGCGCACGAAGAGCACCCGCAGAGGCTGGCCGTTGGCGGCGCTCGGCGACCAGCGGGCGAGTTCCCAGATCATGGCGAGTTCGTCGTCGGCAACGGCCACCTCGGCGAAGGTGTTCGCGGTGCGGGCCTCGGTGAACAGCACCTTTCGTCCGGCGTCGTCGAGGACATCGAGGGCCTGCGGTTCGCGGTCGGTCATGCTCATCATTTCTCTCTTACTTCGGTTGTGTGTGGTGCCGGGGCGGGTTGACCGCCCCGGCACCACCCCGTGGGGACGGGGTTTGCGGAGCCGGGCGGGGCGCAAGGACCCAGTGCTGTCAGGTAGGCCTGTGGTCCCCTGACCGACGTCATGTTTGGTGTGTTGACCGCTTGTTCCGTTCCGCGCCCAACCGGGCGAAGTAGGCGATCAGTTCGGGGTTGTCGACCGCCGCGGGGTTCAGGACCTGCTCGGCGGGGGCACCCTGGAGCAGGCGCTTGACGGGAACCTCGAGCTTCTTGCCGGTCTTGGTGTGCGGGAGCGCCGGTACGGCGAGGATCTCGTCGGGGACGTGGCGGGGTGAGGCGCCGGCGCGGATCGCGTCGCGGATCCTGTCGCGCAGGGAATCGTCCAGGCCGACCCCGTCGGCGAGGACCACGAAGAGCGGCATCCAGTAGCCGCCGTCGGATTCCTCCGCGCCGATGACGAGGGCCTCGGTGATCTCGGGGAGATGTTCGACGACGTCGTGGATGTCGGCACTGCCCAGGCGCACGCCGTTGCGGTTGAGGGTGGCGTCGGAGCGGCCGTGGACGATCACCGAGCCGTGCGAGGTGAGCGTGATCCAGTCGCCGTGCCGCCACACACCGGGGTAGGCGCCGAAGTAGGCGTCGCGGTAGCGGCTGCCGTCGGGGTCGTTCCAGAAGTACAGCGGCATGGACGGCATGGGGCGGGTGACGACCAGTTCGCCGACCTGATCGAGGACAGGGGTGCCCGTCGCGTCGTAGGCGGCCAGCGCCACGCCCAGGCTGGGGGCGGACAGCTCCCCCGCCCAGACGGGGGTCGTGGAGGCGCTGCCGGCGAAGCCGGAGACGATGTCCGTGCCGCCGCTGGTGGAGGCCAGCTGGACGCCGGCGCCCACATGGTCGCGTACCCAGGGGTAGGCGGATGCGGGCAGAGCGGAGCCGGTGCAGCCGACGACGCGGATGGCCGACAGGTCGTGCACGGAGGGTTCGATGCCCAGCTTGGCCATGGCCAGCAGGTACTGAGGACTGGTGCCGAAGACGGTGACCCTGTGACGGGCCGCCAGCTCCCACAGGACGTCCGGACGCGCCTGCGGTGCCGGGCTGCCGTCGTAGGTGCAGGTGGTGGCACCGGTCAGCAGGGTGGAGACGACCAGGTTCCACATCATCCAGTGGGTGGTGGTGTACCACAGCAGGCGGTCCCCGGTGCCCAGATCGGTGTGCAGGCCGAGCATCTTGAGGTGTTCGAGCAGGACCCCGCCGTGCCCGTGGACGATGCCCTTGGGCAGGCCGGTGGTGCCGGAGGAGAAGACGACCCACAGAGGGTGGTCGAACGGCACCGGGGCGATGGTGAGGTACTCGACGCGGGTGGCCGCGTCCTCCCAGGGCACCATCAGCCCCGAGTCCCCGCCCTCGGGCCAGGCAAGGCCCACGTGGTCCACGAGCACGGTGGCCTTCACCGTCGGCAGGGCGGCGGCGAGTTCGAGCGAGGCGGCGCGGCGGTCGTGGGTGGTGCCGTTGAACAGGTAGCCGTCCGCGGTGATGAGCACTGTGGGCTCGAGCTGGGCAAAACGGTCGGCGGCGGCCTTGGGCGCGTAGTCCTGGCCGCACACCGACCACACCGCGCCCAGGCTTGCGGTGGCAAGGAAGGCGACGATGGCGTGGGGGGTGTTGGGCAGATAGCCCACCACCCGGTCGCCCTGTCCGACGCCCAGGTCGCGCAGGCTGGCAGCGACGGAGGCGACCCGGGCGCGCAGCTCCCGCCCCGTGATCTCGTAGCCGGCTCCGGTCTCGTCCAGGGCCGTGATCGCGGGAGCGTCCGGCTGCAGATTGCGCAGCGCGTGATGGGCGTAGTTGAGGGTGGCGCCGGGGAACCAGCGGGCGCCGGGCATGGACTCCTCGGCCAGCACCCCCTCGTACGGAGTTGTCGCTTCGATGTCGAAGTACTCCCACACCGCGGCCCAGAACCCTTCGAGGTCGGTGACGGACCACTGGTGCAAGGCACGGTAGTCCGTGGGGTCCTGGATCCCTTCGGCGCCCCGGTGCCGGGCCGCCCATCGGGCGAAGTCCGCGATGCGGCTGTGGGCGGCCGACTTCGGGTCGGGGGTGAAGAAGGGGTCCGCATACGGCGCGGGGTGCGGGGCGGTCATGGTGTGGTGCTCCTCGTCAGGCGGGCCGGGCGTCGGCGATACGGCGGGCCGTGTGCAGCAGGGGGGCCCAGGCGACGGTGTCCGTGAAGTCGCCGGTGCCGGCCGGGACGGTGTCCGTCACGACGCGGTCGGGGCGCAGCAGGACGGCGTCGGCACGGCCGCGTGCCAGCCAGCCGGCCAGGGTGCCGTCGTCGCCCAGGTCGTCGACGTGGATCGTCTGGGCGCCCAGTGCCGTGGCCACGGCCGTCATCTGCGCCGTGGGCGGCACAGCGGTCAGGACGGCGAAGGAGTCCCCGAGGACGTCATCGAGGCGCACTCGCCTGCCGTCATGCCGTACCCAGGGCTGCGGGCAGAAGGTGCCGGCCAGCACGCGGCCGGTCAGCCTGGGACGGCGCCGTACGAGTGGACCGGCGCTCAGGGCGGGGCTGAGGTCGCGGCTCACCGCCGCGGTCACGCCGGGGATGCGACAGACCGCGCCCACCACGGCCCGGCGGAAGGCCGCACCGCGGTCCTGTCCACCGGTCATGGCCCAGCCGACGGCGACCGCGACGCGGATCACATGGCGGACGTGCGGCTTGCGCTCGCGTTCGTAGGTGTCCAGCAGCCCCTCGGGTGCGCCCTGTTGGAGGACGCGGGCGAGTTTCCAGGTGAGGTTGTTGGCGTCGCGCAGGCCGGAGCACAGACCCTGCCCGACGAAGGGCGGGGTGAGGTGGGCGGCGTCGCCCAGCAGGAAGACGCGCCCCCTGCGCCACCGGTCGGCGAGACGGGCCTGGAAGGTGTACTGCGCCTGCCGTATCACCTCGAAGTCGTCGCCCTGCGAGGCCGGCAGGTCCACCCAGGGGGCGACCAGCTCGCGCAGGCGCTCCCATCCGTCCGGGCCGTCCAGGTTCTCGTCGTCGGCCAGCCGGAACTCCCAGCGGTAGCGGTCCTCGCTGATGCGCATGAAGGTGGCCGGCCGGGTGGGGCAGCAGATCTGCTCGGCGCCTTCCCAGGTACGCACCGGGCGGCTGGTGCGCACGTCGATGACCCGCCAGCTCTCCTGGAAGTGCAGGTCCTCGAAGTCGGTGCCGATGGCGTCCCGGGTGAGACTGCCCGCACCGTCGCAGCCGAGGACGGCATCGGCCCACAGGTGCTCCTCCTCGTCGCTGCCGTCGCGCCGGAAGGTGACCCGGACCGGACCCGTCGGATCGTCGGGTGCGTCGGTGTTCTGCGTGTCGGACTGGGTGACGGACACGACCTCCACCCCGCTCCACAGCTCGCACTCCGGGCGGCGCGCCAAGGCGTCACGCAGCAGGCGTTCCAGCTCGGGCTGGTTGAACATGCTCAGCTGCGGGAAGCCGTGGAGTCCCTGCAAAGACCGCGGGAATTCGGTGATCACGCGGCGCCGGGCGTCAAGCAGCCGCAGCCCGGGCGCCGGACGGGCGAGGGCGGCGAACTCCTCGTGCACACCGACGCTCTGCAGGAGCCGGCGGATCTCGTCGTCCACGACGACGGCGCGCGGCAGGGGGTAGATGTCCCGGTGGCGTTCGAGGAGCAAGCTGGGCACTCCGTGCCGGGCGAGCAGGAGGGCGGCGGTGACCCCGACGGGTCCCGCACCGATGATCACCACCGGTCTCCGGGATGCGGCCTTCATACTGCGTCCGTAACGGGGGTCCGCTGCTCACCGAGGTCGATGCGTCCGTCCGGGGTGGCGATCGTGGCGGTGATGAGGTCACCGCTGTGCAGGTACTTGGGGTTCTTGGCCTGGCCCTTGAAGAACGCCTTCCACTTCAGTGCGGGCGGCAGCAGCGCACCGATCTTCTCGGCCGCCTTGGGCGGGGCCTTCAGGGCTGTACCGCCGGGAGTGCCGGTCAGCAGCAGGTCGCCCGGGTCGAGGGTCTGGAAGCGGGCGAGCAGGGTGAGCGCCTGTGCGGGCCGCACGATCATGTCGGCCAGCGTGCGGTCCTGGCGCGACACGCCGTTGACCGACAGCCGCAGCCGCAGGTTCAGCAGATGGGCGAAGTCCTCGGGCTCCAGCAGGGTCAGGTACGGACCCGTCGGGGTGAAGGTCGGATAGGACTTGCTCTCGTAGAACTGGGTCTTGGTCAGCTGGACGTCGCGGGCGCTGACGTCGTTGGTCAGGACGAGGCCGGCGACGTAGCGCGGCAGGTCCTGCTCCTCGACGACGGCGCCCACGGGCAGGGTCGCGCCCATGACCAGGCCGAGTTCCACCTCGTAGTCGAGGAACTTCACGTGCGCGGGGCGGATGATCGTGTCATGGGGGCCGCTGACCGAGCCGGACGCCTTACGGAAGAAGGTGGGCGGGATGTCGCCGGTGAAGCCCGAATCATTGGCGTGGCTGCGGTAGTTGACCATCTGGGCGACCACCCGGCACGGGGTGGTGACCGGAGGCAGGGCCACCAGGTCGGCGACGGGCGTGCCGCTCTCGGCGGAGGCGGCGGCCTCGCGGACCGCGCCCCGGTCGGCGAGCAGCTCGGCGGTGGTGACCGCCTTGGTCTCGACGCGGACGGCGCGCTCGTCCCGGATGACCCACCAGCCCTCGGTGGTGCGCAGAACATTGGTGCTCATGAGCTCATCGCTTTCATCAGGCCCAGCAGGCGTGCGGGGTCGAGTTCGTTGTCGCCACGCAGGGCCGTCATGACCTCTCGCAGCTTGGCGGGGGACGGGCTGGTGCCCAGGAAGTCGCGGGTGACGGGCGGGCCCCACTGGGCCAGGCCGCTCGCCGACATCGGCGCCCAGCCGGGCTCCAGGTCGCAGGAGAACAGGTCGCCGTCGGCGAAGTGCTCCAGCATGAAGTGGTCGGGGTCGCGCCAGTAGTCGAACAGCTGACTGCCCTGGATGTGCCGGCCGATGCCCCAGCTGCGCTTGTAGCCGCGCTCGGCCAGGTACTCCCCACCGGCGGCGATCGTGTCGAGGTCGGTGACCTGGTAGGCCGAGTGGACGTAGCCGGTACCGGGCCCCAGGTGCAGGGCCAGCGTGTGGTGATCGACGGCCACGCTCCCCTGGTCGCACCGGATGAACGCCATCGTCGGCCCGCGCCCTCGCTGCCCGTCCAGGAACAGGAAGTCGGACACGATCATCCCGAGGGTGTCCAGGTACCAGTCCAGGGTGCGGGCGAACACGCGTGTCTCCAGCACCACATGGCCCAGCCGCTGGATTCGGGACGGCTCACGGGACGGACGCTGGGTGGCGTTCGTACGACGGTGATCGGTACCGAAGTTGAGGATCAGCGGCTCCTGCTCGGGCAGGGCGGGCAGCTGCTCGGCGCAGTACACGACCCGGACCGGCAGGCCCGAGGGATCGAGCAGGGCGACCGACTGCCCGCCGCCCGGTACGCCGATGTCCCGGACGGTACTGCCGGTGGCGCTGGCCAGCCGGTCCAGGTCGGCTCGCTCGGCCGCGCGGAACGCCGGCCCGATGAACCGGGACGCACGCCCCCGCCGGATGACCATGCAAGGTGAGCCCGCGAAGGTGCCGCGCAGCCACAGCTCCCCCTCGGTGCGGGCGGCGACCGCGAACCCGAAGTCACGCGCGAAGACCTCGGCCCGGTCCAGGTCCGGCTTCTCGAACTCGAGCCAGGCCAGGTCCGCCGCCTTGATCACGGGATTCCGGGAACGTCCGGGGTGCTCGCCGCGCAGGGCCCCCTGTTCACTGTGGAGGTCTTGGTGGGGCGTCTGGGGAGCGGCCCTGTTAACGGGGGTGTGGGACATGGTGTCCTCCAAGCAACACTGCTGTAATGAGGAAATCATCAACTTTGCCGTTACCCATCGTCAATAGGGTGGACCCAAATAATTGATAATCTCATCAGTAATGGAGGACTCATCGCAGCGGTTGTTACACTCGCCGTATGCCGACGTCAGCCCCGCCCAAGAACCGCTTCGAGAGGCGCCGTGCCGAGACCCGCCAGGCGCTCGTCCGTGCGGCCCGGCAGATCCTCGCGGAGACCGGGGACACCAGCGCCAGCATCCAGGCCATCGCCGAGCGCGCGGACGTCGGTTTCGGCTCCTTCTACAACCACTTCGAGTCCAAGACGGAGCTGTTCGACGCCGCGGTGACAGACGCCCTGGACGAGTTCGGGCAGGTCATAGACGAGCGCGTACAAGGAATCGACGACCCGGCCGAGCTCGTCGCCGCGGGCTTCCGGCTCACCGCCCGCATGGCCAACTCCCACCCTGAACTCATGCGGATCCTGCGGGACCGCGGGCTGGCCCAGATCCACACCGACCGGGGCCTCGCCCCTCGAGCCCTGCGCGACCTGGAGATCGGCATCGCCTCGGGCCGCTTCACCTGCACCAACCCGACCACCGCCCTGTCCGCCCTCGGCGGGACCCTGCTGTCCCTCGTGGCCCTGCGGCTGGCCCGCCCCGACCTCGACGGGGACGAGGCCGCCTCCGACCTGGCCGAGATGGTCCTGCGCATGCTCGGCGTCCCACCGGACGACGCCCATCAGGTGACCCGGCGGCCACTGCCCGACCTCGACTGACCCGAGCACCGGCTGCGCCAGGCCCCGTGGACACCGGAAAGCCGTGGGCGCCTCCGCCGGTGGCCGCGCGGACCCTTGCCCTCGACCACGCCCAGCCCGTGAGACCGGATTCCTCCCGGACACCGCGCAGCCAGATGCGGCCGGCTGAGGCTTCGCGGTCCACCAGGACGGCGTAACGTCCTCAGTGTGGACTTCACCGCGGACAGTCTTCTGTCCCGTGCCGCACATGAACTCAGCCCGCGAGCGGACGAGCTGATCCACGACGTAGAGCAATGCCTGCGGCACGAGGTCCCCGAACTGTGGGACGAACCCGACATCGCACAGATGACGAGGGAGAACGTCGCCGAGCACGTCGTCGCCCTGCTTTTCGGCATCGAGCACGACATCGAGCCAAGGCGGATCGATCCGCCGGCCGCCGACGCAGAGCGCGCGCGTCGGCTGGCTCAGCGCGGGAAGCCGGTCACAGCGATGCTGCGCGCCTTCCGGCTCGCGCAGGGCCTCGTCCTCGACCGGCTGCTCGAAGAGCTGCCCCGGCTCACCAGCGATGCCGAGCCGATCAACGCGGCGACACGCAAGCTGATCGCACTGGCGACCGAGTACATGGACCGCATATCCGAGACGGGCGTCCTGGCCTTCCAGGACGAGCGGGATCGCCGGGTGCAGTGGCGGCTGTCGGTGGTGAACGAGGCGAGCGTACGCGTCGGAACGACCCTGGACATCGCCCGCACCGCCCAGGAGTTGGCGGACCTGGCCACGGAGCACTTCGCCGACGCCGTCACCGTCGACCTCCTCGAAACGCCTTCCGGAGACGAGCCTCCCGCGAAGGGCACACTCGTGGTCCGCCGGGTCGCCCAGCAGTCGGTGACGGACGGTTACCCCGAGACGACGAACCCGGAAGCGATCTACGGGGAATCGTCGGTTGCGCCGCAGCAGGTCCACAGGTATCCGGACGGATCACCACCGGCTCGCGCCCTGGTCACCGGCCGACCCTCACGGCACCACCTCGGCCCGTCCGCATCGATGCTGCTGGTACCGCTGTGCGCCCGTGGCACCACGCTGGGTGTCGCCCAGTTCTTCCGTCACCACAAGCCCGGTGCGTACGGGGACGAGGAACTGCTCCTCGCCCAGGAGATCGCGGCCAGGGCGGCGGTGGCCATCGACAACGCCCGCCGATACACGCACGCGCGCGCCACCGCCCTCGCCCTCCAGCGCAGTCTCCTCCCGCGCGGTACACCCGTGCAGTCCGCCGTGGAGGTCGCCTGCCGCTACCTGCCTGCTGCCGCCCAGCTCGGTGTGGGCGGCGACTGGTACGACGTCATCCCGCTGTCCGGTGCCCGGGTCGCCCTCGTGGTGGGCGACGTGGTCGGGCACGGCATCCACGCCGCCGCCACCATGGGCCGACTGCGGACCGCCGTACGCACCCTCGCCGACATCGACCTGCCGCCCGACGAACTCCTCACCCACCTGGACGACGTCGTCATCCGCCTGTCCGCCGAAGTCTCTGCCCAAACGGACACCGAATCCGCGGGGGACATAGGGGCCACCTGCCTGTACACCGTCTACGATCCCGTCGCCGGCCGCTGCACCCTCGCCCGCGCGGGCCACGTCCTGCCCGTCGTGATGACCCGGGACGGAATCGCCGACATCCTCGAGCTGCCCGCCGGCCCGCCACTCGGCCTGGGCGGCCTGCCGTTCGAGGCGGCGGAGATCGACCTGCCCGAGGGCAGCCTCCTCGCCCTCTACACCGACGGCCTGATCGAGGCCTGCGACCACGACATCGAGGCGGGTCTCACCCTGCTCCGCCAGGCCCTCGCCCAGCCTGTTCCCTCCCTGGAGGCCGCCTGCGACACCGTCCTCGAAGCGCTGCTGCCCGCAGACCGACCGCACGACGACGTGGCACTCCTCCTGGCCCGCACCCACACCCTCGGGGACCGTCAGGTCGCCACGTGGGACGTGGGTGCCGACCCGGCCGAGGTCGCCCGGGCCAGAGCGAGCGTCTCCCAGCAGCTGACCACCTGGGGACTGGAGGAACTCGATTTCACCACCGAACTGGTCGTCAGCGAACTGGTCACCAACGCCATCCGCTACGGCCGGCCTCCCATCCAGCTGCGTCTCATCCACGATCGCACCCTCATGTGCGAAGTCGCGGATGCCGGCAGCACGACTCCGCACCTGCGCCGGGCCCGTGTCTTCGACGAGGGCGGGCGAGGT
The DNA here is from genome assembly GCF_041053055.1 of Streptomyces sp. R41. Lineage (NCBI taxonomy): Bacteria > Bacillati > Actinomycetota > Actinomycetes > Kitasatosporales > Streptomycetaceae > Streptomyces > Streptomyces sp. R41. Next base: position 9,714,761 of record NZ_CP163443.1, on the reverse strand, counting down.
CTGTTCCTCGTCGCCCAACTCACCGAGCACTGGGGGACGCGGCATGCCCGACGTGGCAAGACGGTCTGGGCGGAGTGCGCCCTGGGCGCGCCGGAGCTCTTCTCGGACGCGGCAGCGCTGGAGGTGGAGGGTATTCCTGGGGTCGTATGAGCACCATCTCACCCGGGTCGCCGGCCACCTCGCCTCCGCCTTCCACGCCCGGGCCCGCAGCGGCACCATCCGCCGCCTGATCCACATCCCGGCCCGGATCGCCACCGGAGCCCGCCGCTTCACTCTGCACCTGCCTCAACGCTGGCCCTGGGCGGACGACTTCGCCGCCCTGTGGACAGCGACAGGACACCGCATGCGCACCTGACCCGGGCGACCGTCCCTGTCCGCCCACGACCCGAAAGAACTCGGAGACCCCGCACCGGACGGCCACCCGGCTCTCACCGCTGCCCGCACACCGAAAGATCACCCTGAACCGCCTGAATACGGTCAACAGAATTCACACGGTGGATCCAGGCTGAAGGTAGGACAGCCTTCAGCTGATGGCCGACGTGCCGGTTGGCGAGGCAGCCGCCATTTCGAGCGCTACGCGCACTTCCAGTGAGCTGACTGCTGTGGTGGTCACGGGCAGCAGTTCCTCCGCGCGTTTGACGCGGTAAGTGACGGTGTTGCGGGCAATGTGCAGGCGTTCGGCCGCGGTGCGGGGGCTGCGTTCCTCGGCGAGGTAGATGCGCAGGGTTTCGCGCAGCTCATGCAGGCGGGCTCCCTCGGAGGCCAGCGGCCCGAGGACCTCCTGTACGAACCAGCGTGCGTGTTCGGAGTCAGCCGTGACGAGGGCTGCCAGGCGGATGTCCCGGTAGTCGCAGAGCCAGGAGCCCGAAGCGTGCAAGGCCATCCGTTGTGCCTGCAACGCCCCCAGATGGCTGCGGCGCATGCCGTGGGGCCCTGGTGCGGGCGGGCCGAGAGCCGCACGCACCCCTGCCGGCTCGGGCAGGGAGCTGCGCAGGTGTCGGATGTGGTCTTCGGCGGTCTCGCCGCTGACGGCGAACCATACCCACACATTGTTGTCGTGGGCCGGGATGACGAGCGTCCTGGCCGCTTCCAGGGCGCGGGCCATGGTCGAGGCCACGTGGTGCAGCCGTTCTGCGGCGGGCGCGGAGATGGCAGTGTCGTCGCCCCACAGCACCGCGGCCACGTGCGTGCTTGACAGGTCGTACCGCAGACGCAGGGCGGCGGCTTCCCGGTCGACCGGGCGGGCGGCCAGCAGTTCGTCGATGACGGCGCGGCGGGCGGCTTCGTCACTGCCGCGCCAGCGGTCCCGTTCGGCGATGTATTCCTCGGCCATGGCGCTCGAATGGGCGTCGACGTAGGTGAACATCAGGTCGTCGATCCGGCGCAGCTCGGCCAGGCGCTGGTCGGCCGGGACGTGCTCCTCGACTCCTGCTGCCAGGCGGTGCGCCAGCTGCGCGTGCCCGAGCCGCACTCCCCGCAGGACGAGCTCCAGCGGGATTCCGCGGCGTGCAAACTCCCGGCATCCTTCCAGCGCATCCTCGGCGAGGGTGGGGATGGGCCGGCTGAAGTCGGACGCCATCAAGTGCAGGCCGGTCAGCACCGCGGACTGGGTCACACGTCGCAGGGTGGTCCCGGCAGTGGGACCGCCACCGTGCTCGGGCACCTTCCTGAAAACCTCCTCTGCGATGGCGTCGGCGCTCTGGAGCGCCCACTCGACCGCGGCCGCGCCAAGCTCCGTGCGTGCCGCGGCCAGCTCCACCGGCGACAGGACGGGCTCGGTCAGGCGGCCGGGATCCGGCCGCAACCACTGGAGCCACTGTCCCGTCACGCTTCCCGTCCCTCCGTCGCCGGGGAGGCGCGCGAGCGGGCCGCTCGCTGCTGCCACCCAGGTCAGGGGACCATATCTTCCCCGGAGAGTCGAGCAGCCGCGGACCCCGCCGCTGACGAGCGCCGCCGTGCGGCCGACGGCGTGCTGCCCGGCCGGGACGGTCGCACCGTTCACCGGCCGGGCTGGTTCACTCCGCGCGTCGGCACGGCGCAGCGCGGTGAGCGCCGGCCGTGTCACGCGTCGCTGTGCTCAGCGAGGCCGGCCATGGGCACCGGCTGTGGCGCCGGTGGCTCAAGCGGTGACCTCCGGGGCGGGGACCGCCGTGAGCCGGCCGCGCAGCGCAGCCACCAGACGCGGGATGTCGGCCGCACTCTTGGCGCCGCCGAAGATGTAGAAGTCGGGGCGCACCAGCATGGCCTCAAGGCCGGTACGGGCCAGGTCGGCCAGGTAGGTGTGGTCGAGATCGACGACGACGTCGGGGCCGTTCGCCGCCGGGTCGTCGGTGATCCTCAGCAGGCGGAGCCCGACCTCTTCACACCAGGCCAGGGTGTCCTCGTCGAGCCCGTCACGCGGATCACCGGTGGTGAGCAGGGTGAGCCCGATGCCGACGGTTTCGTCGAACAGGCCGGTACGGTCCCCGAACCGCACCCATCCCTGCCGGCTGAGCTGCCCGGTCGGCTCCGCCGTGGCGCCGGTGCAGTCGCGGTCCAGCAGTCCGCCGGTGAAGGTCACCAGGAACTGATCTCCTTGTGGTACGCGGCCTGCCTGCTGGTCGGCGATCATGCGGGCGTCGCGCTCGGCGGCCGCGGCCGGGTCCGGCTCGCAGATGACCCTCCCCAGGCCCACAGACTTCTCGATCGCATGCTGCAGATGCTGGCATCGCTCGGTGGTGTAGGTGTCCAGCAGACTGTCCTCGGCTTTCCCGGACAGCACCAGGTCGAGCTTCCAGCTCAGGTTGATGGCGTCACGCAGGCCCGAGCACAGGCCCTGCCCGGCGAACGGCGGCATTTGGTGGGCCGCGTCCCCGGCCAGCAGCAGCCGGCCGTCGCGCCAGGAGTCCGCCCAGCGTGCCTGGAAGGTGTAGACAGTTTGCCGCTCCAGGGTGGCGTTGTCCGGGTGCAGGTTCCACGGCTCGAGCAACTTCCAGGCGGTCTCGGCCTGGTGGAGCTCGGCGATGGACTCGCCGGGCAGGCGCATGAACTCCCAGCGGCGGCGGCCCGGGCCGCCGACCACCGCCGTGGTCGGCCGGGCCGGATCGCAGAGCTGCAGGTTCCGTGGCGTCCACTCGCGGTCCCGGTCATGGGGGATGACGTCGAGGACCAGCCAGTCGAACTCGAAGCCGAGGTCGGTGACCGAGGTGCGCATGCACGAGCGGATGAAGCTGTTGGCGCCGTCGCAGCCGACGACGTACGCGGCCTGGAGGGTACGCTGCGCGCGTTCTCCGTCACGGAGCAAGGGCGCGTCTCCGGTGCTCTCCGCCACTGTGACCTCCACCGCCGTGGAGCCCGCCTGGACGCCGACGGCTTCCCAGCCGCGCAGGATGTCGATCTCCGGCAGCGACCGGACGCGCTCGTTCAGGGCCGCTTCCAGGGTGGGCTGGTTGAACGCGCTCAGGTTGGGCCAGCCGGAGTAGCTGCCGTCCGAGAAGTCGTAACGGAGGAGTTGCTGACCCTCGCCGTTGCGCCACTCGTAGTCCACAGCGGGTTCACTGACAGCGGCCATGTCCAGCCCCAGGGACGCCAGGATGCGGCCGGCCTCATGGTCGAAGACGACCGCGCGCGGCAGCGGGTAGTGCTGCGGCCAGCGTTCGACGATGCCGACCCGCCGGCCTCGGGTGGCCAGCTGGATCGCCGTGGCCAGCCCGACCGGACCGGCGCCGACGACCAGCACGTCGTAGGCCCCCGCGGCGGGGCCCTTGGTAGGGGTGCTCATAACGCGCCTGCGTTCCTTTCGTTCGCTCAGCCGGCGTCGTGCGCGCCGGTCATCATTGCGGCGAGGTCCTCGGGTCGGAGGAAGGACGGCGGTACCGGCGGGCCCCAGTTGTACAGGGCGACGCGGGCGTCCTCCCATATCCCGGGCGTCCACAGCTGGTCGTCGACGATGCAGTCCATGTCGGAGTAGTACTCGGAGAAGTTGCCGGCCGGGTCCTTGAGGTACCAGAAGAAGTTCGACCCCAGCTGGTGGCGGCCCAGACCCCACACATGGCGCTCGGGGTGGCCTTCCAGCATCCGGGTGGCGCCGCGTCCGACCTCGTCCACGTCGTCCACCTGCCAGGAGGTGTGGTGGAGGAAGGAGATGGGGGCCTGCTGGACGAGGACGTTGTGGTGGTCGGTGGAGCAGCGCAGGAACGCCGCGCCCGGTGCCTGGTCGCTGACCTTGAAGCCGAGCCCTTCGGTGAAGAAGCGCTGGGAAGCCTCCTGGTTGGTGGAGCCCAGGACGACGTGTCCCAGGCGGCGGACGCGCACCGGCCCCTCACGCAGTACGCCGGGGGCACGCTCGCCGGTCCGCTCGATCCGCCCGGGAGCGTTGTTCGGCATCCGCGCGGCTGCGGGCTGCACGATGCGCGGCTGCACCTCGACGGTCACCGTCACCTCGGTGCCCGGGTCGACCGCGCGCAGGCGGTGGGATTCCCGGACGAACGGCACCTCGAGCCGGTCCAGGGCCGAGCCGATCCGGCCGAGGTCGTCGGGGTCGTCGGCGCTCAGGGTGAGCTCTTCCAGGCGGCGCCGCGCCGCGTGAACGATCTTGAGCTGTTCGCCGCCGTCGGCAGTGGCGAATCGGCCGTCGCCGAGGTCCGTCAGCCCGAAATCGGCGTAGTAGGCCGAGGTGTCGGCCACATTGGGCACCCCGATCGTGATGTGCGCCACGCGGTGCAGGGCCATGGCAGTCTCCTCCAAGAGCTTCAGTGTGCGGGTGGTGTACGCAGGAAGGTGCGGAAGCCGCGCGTCAGACGGCCTGCGGGCCTTCGGGGTAGCTGGGGCCGGCGACCAGCGGATTGCGCAGCTCACCGATGCCGTCGATCCAGCTGCGCAGTTCCTCGCCGGGGGCCAGGAAGCGGCGCGGGTCCCGGGTACCGCCCACGCCTGCCGGTGTGCCGGTGAAGATCAGGTCGCCGGGCAGCAGCGGGCAGATCGACGACATCCAGGCGATCTGCTGGGACACCGAGAAGATCAGCTGGGACGTGCGCGAGTCCTGCATGGTCTCGCCGTCGATCGCGCAGCCGAGCGCGAGGTCGTCGGGGTTGTCGAACTCATCCGGGGTGACCAGCACCGGCCCGGTCGGGCTGAAGCCGGGGAACGACTTGCCAAGGGAGAACTGGGGCGCCGGTCCCGACAACTGGATGCCGCGCTCGGACAGGTCCTGGCCGAGCGTGAGGCCGGCCACGTACTGCCAAGCGTCCGAGACGGCGACCTGGGACGCCTCACGACCGATCACCGCTACCAGCTCGACCTCCCAGTCGACCAAGGCACTCGGCAGCGAGACCGTGTCGTACGGCCCGGTCAGGGACGTGGGGAACTTGGTGAAGACAGCGGGACGCTCCGGTACGGCGACCCCCGACTCCGCCACGTGGTCGGCGTAGTTCAGCCCGACCGCGAAGACCTGCCGCGGGCGCGGAACCGGCGCGCCCAGCTGCCGCTCCTCCAAGGGCGTCCGCTCGTGGCCGGTCGCGGCCGCGGACCGGGCCCAGTCGCGGAACTCGGCCCAGCGGTCGAAGACTGCCTGCGGGTCCGAGGAGAACAGCCCGTCACTGGCCGTCTCCACGTCCACCACACCGTCGTCGAGGACGAGCACCAGACGGCCGTTCAGATTGGCTGTGCGCATGGCACAACACCTCCATGACAATAAAGGGGAAAGGGGAAAGGGGGATGAGAGGGTGATCAGCCAGGCGGTCGTTGTCGCTGCTCCGGCTGTGAGGCGGGCGGCCGGCCCGGTCCCACGCCGTCAGGCGTCGGCCCGTCGCCAGCGCAGGCGCAACAGGGACTCATCGGCCCCGGCGGCTGTCAGCTCCAGCCGTCCCGGACTGAACCGGACATCGCGCACCAAGGTCGTCCCCACCCACGGTGCGTAGTGACTGGCCTGAATAAGGTGCATGACCGGCCCGTCCGCCTCGCGCTCCCAGCGGCCGGCATACGCCACGGTCCGGCCCACTGTCTCCTGGACGTGGGATGCGACCGGGGCCACATCGGGATCGGCTGTCAGCAGTGCGCTCATCCACCCGTCGGCGGCGTAGAGCAGCACCCCGCTGGGACGCTCCCCGAGCGGACGGACGACCGTCCCCTGACATGTTTCCGAGAAGTCCTCAAGGGCCCATGCTCCGACCAAACTGTCCATGGCTGCCTCGCACACTGCTCCAGTACCGTCGGCCCGGCCGCGCAGGCACCGTCACAGCACCACGGTGACGCCCCAGCGGCCGGGCCGAGTGGCCGGCTCCTGCCACCCACACAGAGCAGTTAACCCGCGACCGCGGCACCGGCTCTTGGTCCCCGGAACACAAAAGTCCGCTTACTTTGGGCTGACAGCGCCCATGTGACCAGCGCCGATCCGCAACCTGCGCTTTGACATCCGAAGCGTCGATGCGCTCCGCGCCGCGCATCGCCATCAGGTGCTCGTGGCGCTCGCTGGGCAGGTCTTGTGAGGTCATCATTTGCCGCCTCGCAACAGGCGAGCCGCTTCGTCGGTGGATACAGGGTCCAGGAACGGCAGGATGCGGGACAGGCCGTGGAGGGTGTCGACGCCGGCGGCCGCCACGATGACGGTGATGGGGAGCCGCTCGACGAAGAGCTCGACCAGCCAGGTGGACCTGACGCGGCCCATGAGCATGAGCATGAGCAGAGGATGCCCCCCCGGTTCTGCCAGTATCGGACGTACCGCTTGGCCTCTCATCCTGCAGTCCAGATCTACCGAGGTGTGTCGTGACCAGGATCCACCGCACGATAGTCGGTCTGTGGACGACGAAATGAAAAGAGGTGCCCGCTGACCTGGGATGATGGGAGTTCGTACGCCCTCATCAGTCCCACGAAGCAAGGCACCTCGTAAGTGAGGGTCTCCCATAGTCCGGCGACGCTGTTCGCCGCGTTCGACGACCCGGACCTGATCGCGCATGCCGGGCTGATCCCGACGATCCGGCTGGCCGAGCGGTGCGGTCTGCCCCGGTTGATGGCCGAGAAGGTGAAACTCACCGGCGCGAAGAACGGTGCCGGTACGGCGGCCGACGCGAAGGCCCTGTCGATCGTGGGCGGCATGATCGCCGGGGCCGACAGCATCGAGGACCTGGACGTGCACCGGCACGGTGGCCTGTCCCGCCTGTTCGGCGGGGTGCGTGCGCCGTCCACGCTCGGCACGTTCCTGCGCGCTTTCACCTGGGGGGCACGTGCGCCAACTCGAGTCCGCAGTGCGGGCGTTCACCTGCACTCTGGCTGCGCACACCGGTCTGGTCCCGAAGCGGGACGAGGTGGTGTTCGTGGACATCGACTCCAAGGTCAAGCAGGTCTACGGGCCGGCCAAGCAGGGCGCCTCCTTCGGCTACACCAAGCAGCGCGGTCTGCACTTCCAGATCGTCACCGTCAAGACCGCAACCTGTGCTCGGGTCATCGTCGCCACCCGGCTGCGCAAGGGCTCGGCAGGCTCCGGCAAGGGGGCGGCGAGCCTGCTGCGCGAGGCTCTGGCCACGGTGCGGGCGGTGGGCAATGGGCATTACCGCGAAGATCATCGTGCGTGCGGACTCGGCGTACTTCTCCCACAAGGTGGTGGACGTGTGCCGAACGGCGGGCGCGCACTTCTCGCTGGCCGTGGCGGTGAAGAAGACGATCCGCGAGTCGATCGCGGGCATGGACGAGTCCGCCTGGACACCGATCAAGTACACGAGCGCGGCGTGGGACGCCGCGGAGGAACGCTGGATCTCCGACGCGGAAATCGCCGAAGCTCCGTTCACCGCGTTCACCAGCAAGAAGAAGGCGTTCCGCACCACCGCCCGACTGATCGTGCGCCGCGTGAAGCGGCTGGCCTCGAAGAGTGTGCCGGAGGGGCAGGCCGAGTTGTTCGGCGTCTGGCGCCACCACGTCATCTTCACCGACAGCCCGTTCGTCCCAGGCCGAACCCATGCGTCGCGAACACGCCCAGGTCGAGCAGGTCTTCGCCGACCTGGAGGCCTCCGCGCTCGCCCATCTTCCGTCGGGGAAGTTCACCGCGAACGCCGCCTGGCTCACCCTGGCCGCCACCGCCTACAACCTCGCCCGGGTCGCCGGCCACCTCGCCTCCACCTTCCACGCCCGGGCCCGCAGCGGCACCATCCGCCGCCACCTGATCCACATCCCGGCCCGGATCGCCACCGGAGCCCGCCGCTTCACTCTGCACCTGCCTCAACGCTGGCCCTGGGCGGACGACTTCGCCGCCCTGTGGACAGCGACAGGACACCGCATGCGCACCTGACCCGGGCGACCGTCCCTGTCCGCCCACGACCCGAAAGAACTCGGAGACCCCGCACCGGACGGCCACCCGGCTCTCACCGCTGCCCGCACACCGAAAGATCACCCTGAACCGCCTGAATACGGTCAACAGAATTCACACGGTGGATCCAGGCTGAGGTGACCTGCCCCGTAATGATGCCGTCGCCACGCGGCTATTGTGCCGCGACCCTGCACCTGGCCATTGACCCCGGCGAGCATGCGCGCCGCCAGCAGACCGGCCTCAAGTACATCAGCGACTCGCACTGCGCGCTGCTGGACACGCTGATGGCCTTCCCCACCGGCGTCCCCGTCTCTGTCGACGCCCTGACCGATCGGCAGCAGGACGACGTACGCCGCGCCCCCGCCGGGATCCTGGACCTGGCCCTCGGCAACGTCACCCGGCACCTTCTCGGACGCGGCAGCGCTGGAGGAGGTTTCTCGGGCGCCGGTGCTCCCTCAAGCACCGGCGCCCACTCACCCCTGCCCGAGGTGGTCTTGATGAACTTTTGGTTCAGCTACGGGTTCTGTTCTGGTGTCAGGGGACGAGGATGAGGCGGATGGGGTCGCCGATCTTGTTCTCCAGCCGGTTGACCGCGTCGGCGGCGTCGGCGAGCGGGATGTGGTCGGTGATGGAGGGGGCCAGGTCGAGGCGGCCGACCTCGGCCAGCCGGACCAGTTCGGTGACGCCTTCGGGGGTGGCGCCGTAGTGGCCGCGCACCTGCTTCATCGTGTAGTTGAAGGTCAGGCCCTCGGTGATGGTGAGGGGCCTGGGGCTGATGCCGACCAGGATGAGGACTCCGCCCAGGCCGAGTGCGGCGGCGGCCTGTTCGCGGACGGCGGGCACGCCGGCGCAGTCGAAGGCGAAGTCCAGGCCCCGTCCGCCGGTGGCCGCGCGGACCTGGTCGGCGAAGTCGGGGGCGGCCGGGTCGAGGGCGAAGTCCGCGCCGAAGGCCAGGGCACGCTCGCGGGCGCTGGGCAGCGGGTCGACGGCGATGATCGGCGCGGCGCCGGCCAGGCGGGCGATGCGTACGTTGTGCGCGCCGACTCCGCCCACGCCCCAGATGCCGACGGACTGGGCGGGACGGACTCCGGCGGTGGCGACGACGGCGGCGTAGGGGGTGGAGACCGCGTCGGGGATGATCGCGGCCTGGTCGAAGGGGAGGTTGTCGGGGATGGGGATGAGGGTCTCCTCGGGGGTGACCATGTACTGGGCCCAGCCGCCGTCGTAGTCGATGCCGGCGGTGCGCATCTGGCTGCAGGGGCGGCGGCGCACGCAGCCGGCGCACTGGCCGCAGCTCTTGCCGGCCTCCAGGGTGACGCGGGTGCCGACGGTCAGGCCGCGCTTGAGGCCGGGACCGAGGGTGTGGATCACACCGGAAACCTCATGCCCGACGGTGACCGTGTCGGAGTCCAGGAAGAGCGGAGGAAGGGAGCCGTCGAGCAGGTGGACGTCCGAGAGGCAGACGCCGGCGGCCTTGACCTCGATGAGGACCTCGCCCGGGCCGGGCACGGGGACGGGGACCTCCTCCACAGCGAACTTCTTGCTGTCCAGGTGGAAGCGTCCGGCGAGCATGGTGTCCATGGTGCTCTGCTTTCTGTGAGCGGCACTCCGGCGTTCGGGCCGATGGGTGCCGTGTGGTGCCTCGTGGATGAGTGGTGGCCGGGAGGGGTGCGGGGTGTCAGGACCGCCGCACCCTCCCGGCGTCTGAGGGTCAGGCGAAGACGTCCTGCTGGTAGCGCTCGTCCGCTTCCAGCTGGGCGAGCCACTGCTGGGCGGCCTCGTCGTCGCTGCCGGTGTACTTGCGGTAGATGGCGGCGAGCGCCTCGCGCACGGCGGGTGCCATGCGGCGGCCGTCGCCGCAGACGTAGATGTACGCGCCGTCCTGGATGGCCTGCCACACGGTGTCGGCCGCACCTACGATGGCGTCCTGGACGAACCGGGCCGGGTGGCCGGTCACCGCGGAGAAGGCGGTGTGCACCTGGGCGATCCCGGACTGCTCCCAGTCCTGCATCTCCTGGCCGTAGAAGTAGTCGTGCTCCGGGTGGCGGCAGCCGACGAAGACCTGGGACAGGCCCACCTGGGTGCCGTTCGCGTGCTGGTGGGCACGCTCCTCCAGGAAGCCGCGCAGCGGCGCGATGCCGGTGCCGGGACCGATGAGGACCAGCGGCGTGGCGGGGTCGGCCGGCGGCGCGAAGGTCGGGGAGGGCACACGCACGTAGCCGTAGAACACGTCACCGGGATTGAGGCCTGCGATGTAGGCGGAGCAGGTGCCGCGGTACCGGCCGTCGCCGGACAGGGCCGGACCTTCCAGCAGACCCACGGTCAGCCGCACGTGCCGCGGATTGGCCAGCGGGGCGGAGGAGATGGAGTAGAACCGCGGGCGGATCGGGCCCATCATCTCCAGGAAGACCGCCAGCGGCAGTTCGACCGCCGGGAAGCGCTCCAGCAGGTTGAGCACGGAGACCCGCTTGCCCAGGACCTCGCTCTGGTAAGCCTCTTCGGCCTCGGCGGTATCAGCGACGTAGGCCTGCAGCTGCGGTCGGGTCCACGGGCACTCGGTGTGCTCGGCCAGCGTCTGGATCTGGGCGCGGGTGGCCACGTCCTGCAGTTCCAGGAACTCGGTGAGCAGGATCCCTGCGGAGACGGGGACGCCGACCGGCAGGTGGGTGCGGCCGCCGGCGGGCTGGTCCAGGCGCAGCACCTGGTTGGACTCGACGCCGAGCCGCGTCAGCGCACGGTTGACCAGGGCCCGTTCGTTCTTGGCAAAGACGGCCAAGTGGTTGCCGGTGTCATAGGTGACGCCGTCCGGGAGCTCGATGGTGATGGACTTCGCGGCCGGGCGCGGGGGCTCGATGCTGAAGTCCCACAGGCCGGTCGCGTCGGCCACGAGTTCCTCGTTGGCCACGACCCTGAGGGGGTAGGCCTGCTCGGAGACTATCGCCGGGCGCACGTCGGCCTCGGTGAGCAGCTGCACCTGGTAGCGCGGGCCGCTGGCCTGGGAGGTGTCGGCGGCGTACTCCTCGGCCAGGGTGGCCCACAGGGTGTTCATCCAGCGGGAGGCCATGCCGTCGAAGTCACCGGCCGCGTCCGCGATGCCCCGCTCGACCACCGGGGTGGCGCCGGCGGCCAGCAGCGCCTCCTCGATCCGGGTGGGGAAGGCCTGGTAGGTGGCCACCCACTGGGTGTTGCCGGCGCCCAGCAGCGCGAACCGAACGTTGGACAGCGAGCCCTCCGGGAGTCCGGCGGCGATCAGCTCGTCGAAACGCTGCGCGTTGTCCGGGGCCTTGCCGTTGTAGCTGGCGGCGACGACCACGAGGAGGCCCTCGGTGGGCAGGTTGTCGCCCAGCTCGTCCAGGCTCGTCAGCGTGGTGCCGAAGCCGGAGCGCTCACTGCGGTCGGCGATCGTGCGCGCCAGGTCCTCGCAGCTGCCCAGGCTGGAGCCGTAGGCGACGGTCAGGTTCACCCCGACGCCGCTGACCGCGGCCTGCTGCTGCTCGTCGTCGCTCTGCAGGTCCGCGACGCCGAACACGGTCCGCTGGTGCTCCTGACGGCGACGGACGAGCAGGTCGAAGCCGCCGGGCTTTTGGGTCAGCGCCTCCTTGACGTCCATCTTGTAGTCGCTCATGTCGGCGAACTTGAACTTCTGCAGCACCAGCGCAAGGGCCAGACGAGCCTCGGTGAGCGCGAACTGCCGGCCGATGCAGGCACGTCGGCCGTTACCGAACGGCTTGTAGGCGTGCTGGTGGTGCTGGGCGCGGTTCTCCGGCAGCCACCGGTCGATGTCGAACTCGTACGGCCGGTCCCACGCCTTGGGGTGCCTGTGCAGCGGACCCATCAGCAGGTTGGTCTTCGTCCCTGCCTTCAGCTCATAGCGGCCGCCGATGACGGTGTCCTCCAGCGGCGCCTTCATGATCATCGGGATGGGAGCCCACAGGCGCAGGGTCTCCTCCAGGATCCGCGGGATCACGTCCATCTGCATGATCGTGTCGTAGTCCGGGACCGTGTCGCCCGGCAGCAGCCGGTCCACCTCGGCGTAGGCCTGGGCCAGCACGTGCGGGTTGCGCATCAGCGAGTACGTCGCGAACGACAGCAGACCACTGGTCGTCTCGTGACCGGCGATCAGGAACGTCAGCACCTGGTCACGGACGTTCTCGTCGTCCAGCGGCTTGCCGGTCTCCGGGTCGGTGGCCTCCAGCATCAGACCCAGCAGGTCGCCCTCACCGGTGCCCTTCCCCTCACGACGCTCCTTGATCACGCTCTCGACCAGGTCCCGCATCAGCTGGATGTTCTCGCGGTACTTCTTGTCGTCGTCCTTGCGGAGCGCGGTCATGCTCGGCAGTTCCTGCGCGCGCCGCATCGACTCCACCAGCGCCTCCAGCAGCGCCCGGAGGAAGGGGTGCAGCTCTTCCTTCTCGAAGGAGTCGAACCGGTAGCCGAACCCCGACAGGGCGATCGTGTCCAGGGTCAGCCGGGTGTAGTCATCGGTGATGTGGACCGACTCGCCCTCCTTACGATCCCACTTGCCCACCAGGTTCTGGGCGATCTCCAGCATCTGCCCGTAGTAGCCCTTCATGGCCCGCTGGCTGAAGGCCGGCATGAGGATCCGGTGCGCCATGCCCCAGATCTCACCGTCGTCCTCCTCATGGGCCGTGAACAGGCCGGTGCCGGTGTAGTCCCGGACATGGGTCAGCGGCGCGAAGATCGGCTTCCCGAAACGGGTCTCGTCGGAGACCTCGGCCACCAGGTCCGGGTCGTAGACGAAGAGGTTCTCCTGGCCCCCGACCTCGATGCTGAAGACGCCCTCGGGGAACTGCTCGGACTGCTTCACGAAGTACGCGGACGGGTTGGTGTCGGGGATCTGCGCGTCGCTCAGGATCGGGATGCCGCCCGGGGACGTGGCACGGCGGTCGCTCACGGGTTGCGTGGTCATGGACTTGCTCCTTTGTGCAGAGAGAGGGGAGGGGCAAGGGCACCGGTCGGGTTACGTGGGAACGCCGCTGGTGCAACGGCATTCCCCCTCATGTGAGACAGATTGACTCACAGAGCGCCTATGAGTCAACTTGTCTCAGAGTGACCTGCGCCACACCGGTTCAGTTCACACGCGTGCAGTGATCGGATCGGTGGCACCCGCACCGGACCGCGAGCCGATCGGCTCGCGCCGACAGGTCCGGCCGACTACCGCCGAAGCGGTCGGGGAACCCAGGGGTGACAGGACCTCGCAGCTCTGCACCGCCGGGTTCCTCCGCGCCGATGACGAGTGCCTCGGTGATCTCGGGGAGGCGTTCGACGACGTCGTGAATGTCGGCACTGCCCAGGCGCACGCCGTTGCGGTTGAGGGTGGCGTCGGAGCGGCCGTGGACGATCACCGAGCCGTGCGAGGTGAGGGTGATCCAGTCGCCGTGCCGCCACACACCGGGGTAGGCGCCGAAGTAGGCGCAGCGGTAGCGGCTGCAGTGACAGCACCCGCACCACTGTGGGCGCCCGGCGCTCCCGCGGACAGCTGCCGAAAGACGTGCCGACTTCGACCGCAGCCGACTGATCGTCAACTGTTCAGGGCGCCGCAGAATTCCAGGAGCGCCGAATTCACCTCGCCGGGGCGTTCCTCGGCGATCCAGTGGCCGCAGCCGGGCAGGATGTGCGCCGGTCCGACGGTCGGGTGGAGCGTGGGCAGGGCGGGAAGGAGTTGGTCCATCCCCGGGAACCCGTAGACCAGGTCCCGATCGCCGGTGAGGTAGCGGCCGGGCATCTGGTACTGCGCGCCGTCCCATGGGGCGGTCAGCTGCCAATTGCGGTCGAAGTTGCGGTACCAGTTGAGGGCGCTGGTGAACCCGGCTTCGGTGAACTCCGTCGCGAGTGTGTCGATGTCGGCCTCGGTGAGCCAGGCGGGAAGTTCCTCGGGGTCCTCGAAGAGGTCCAGGAATCCCTTGCCCGGTGGGACGAGCGGCTCGACCGGCGGGTCGCTGTGCGGGTTGTCGCCGCAGAGGCCGTACATCACGCGACGGATGGTGGCGTGCGGGTCCTTCGCGAGCTCGGCGTCCGCGACGCCGGGGGTCTGGAAGTAGTTCCAGTAGAACTGGCCGCCGAACAGCTCGCGCATCGCCTGCAGCGGAGGAACCGGACCGCGCTGCGGCGGCGGGACACTGAGGCCCACGACCCCCCGGACGACGTCGGGCCGCATCAGCGCGGTGGACCAGGCGACCATGCCGCCCAGGTCGTGGCCGACGACCACGGCCTGCTGTGCGCCGAGTTCGCGGATCAGGCCGATGACGTCGCCGACGAGGTGCAGGATGGTGTATTCCTCAACCGCGGCGGGCCGGTCGCTGCGGGCGTAACCGCGCTGGTCAACGGCGACGACGTGGTATCCGGCCCCGGCCAGAGGCGTGAACTGGTGGCGCCAGTTGTACCAGCATTCGGGAAAGCCGTGGAGCAGGAGAACCAGGGGTCCTTCACCCTCCTCCGCGATGTGCAGCCGACGCCCTCCAACCGTGACGGTGCGGTGCTCGACCATGGTCACACACCCCTTCCAGGCGGGTTCGTCCGTAACTCACGCTACTCGCGGGTCACACCGACAGCCGAGTGATCGCCCACCGTGGTCGCGGGACCGTTGCTCAGTTTGACGCGCACCGCCACGCCGGCAGGCATCGCATTCCCACGATCAGGCTGTGACCCGGCCGGCAGCGGAAGGGCCTGCGCCGCCGGCAGGTGCCCTGTTGCCGGTGCTCTCGCTGCCCAAGCGGTTCTACGGGGGGCTCGCCGGGCCACCGATTCATGGCACACCACCGAAGGGTGCGTCTGCCCTTCTCGTCCCCACCACATCCACCGGCCGCAGGCTGTGATGGACAGCCGGGTCGCCGGTGGTCGTCCCTTGTTCAGCGGTCTGACGATGCCTCCGGAGCGGCGGCACCCCTCGGCCATGCGTTCACCATGCGTTCACGGCATGGGGACGGAACATTCCGGCCCCAAGGCCCCGATTCGCACTTCGGGACCAAAGGACGTAATAATGATAAAAACCTCATGTATGAGGCTTTTGACCCACGAGGAGCTCGTCCATGCCTGCAGTTCTGATCCACGGCGTCCCCGACACCCACCGTGTGTGGGACGGTGTGCGCCGGCACCTGAGCCGAAGTGACGTCGAGGCCTGGGACCTGCCCGGCTTCGGCGCGCCGCGGCCGCAAGACTTCGGCTCCACCAAAGAGGAGTACGTCGATTGGCTCATCGATCGGCTGGAGCAAGTCGGCGAGCCGGTGGATCTGGTCGGCCATGACTGGGGCTGCATTCTCGCCGCGCGCGTCGCTTCGATACGGCCGGACCTGGTTCGTACGTGGGCCGGCAGCAGCGCTCCGGTCAGTGCTCGGTACGGCTGGCATCCGCTGGCCAAGATCTGGCAGGACCCGGTCGAGGGCAACCGGTTCATGAACGAGCTTGACCCAGCGTCCTTCGCCAAGGACCTGAGCAAACTCGATGTCCCGGCTGACGTGGCCGAGGAAATGGTCCGTCGCGTGGACGGGTCGATGAGGGACAGCATCCTCAATCTGTACCGCTCCGCCGTGACGGTGGGCGCGGAATGGGAACCGGAACTGGCGAACGTGTGCGCGCCGTCCCTGGTCCTCTGGGGGACGCTCGACCCGGCCTGTCCGATCGCGTTCGCCGATGAACTCGGCCAAGCTGTGCGAGCGTCCCGGGTCGTCAAACTCGACTGCAGCCACTGGACGTTGATCCAGAAGCCGGCCGAGGTCGCCGCAGCCCTTGAGGCGCACTGGAATGCCTGAGGAGCTGTTGTCTTTCCGGCGTGATGAGTGCGTTTTCTCCGATGAGGCATGGGCTCGGTGATTCCGTGGGAGTGGTGGGCTGTCGTGTCGTCGATCCCGGGGGAGGCCGCGGATGTCGTGGGCCGTCGTACTGCCGGAGCAGCACGAACTCGCCGCGCGCCGTCGAGTCGAGGGGCTGCGTGGGGAACCCGGCCGCATCCGAGCCGAGCTGGACGCGGCCGAGCGGGGATGAAAGGAGTGGGCGATCGCCCACGAGGCCCTCGCCTCACCGAGTCCTGATAGCGCGCCCACCCTGAGGTGAATTTGTGATCTTCGTGATGACCGTTGCTGATCAGAATGCATCCTCATCGATTTCGGGTGCGGGCTTGCTGTCAATCTGCGCATTGCTCTTCACCATCGCCTCGTTCTGGTGGCTCAACGCCAGACAGGGGCGCCTGCAGTCGTGGGAGCCTCAGTCCTTTGCGGCGATTGTCCACGGCTCCACGGTTCGCCTGCGGCTTCCGCTCGTCCTTCACAACACTGGTGTCAAGCCGATCGTCGTGCAGGATCTCAGGCTGAGCTTCCCTGATGACCCCGCCTCCCATCTGCCACTCCTGTGGACGGGTTCACGATCTCGTCTCCAACCCGAGCCGGACGAGGACCCGGAGTTGCCGACCGGATTCGTCGTGGCCGGCAGAGAAGCGCAACAACTCTTCCTCGAGTTCGAGGCACCGTTTTCTTGGTTGGTTCCGGAGCACCGTGACTACAAGGTCCAAATCCAAGTGAGGGTGGGCCACCGCAAGGGGTGGTGCTCGCTTCTGACCTTCACCTTGAGGACCAACAACATCATTCATCCCGACCGGTACACCGTCTACAACAACGCCCCTCTCGAACTGACCAAGGAAGACTGCAAAAAGGCAGACGCTGCGCTCCTGGAGCTGTTGGAGGGGCAGGAGAAGGGCGCTTCCGCCAAGAGCGCGACCAAGCGGCGAGACTCTTGGAACGACGAGGGCAACGCCGATATGGACCTGTAGGCCGTGAGGATGGTGCTGAGCTCGGCCAAAGCGCACCGTGTCGACACCCGCCCGCTGACGCCGGAGCCGCCGATCCTGCTGGGTCGCCCTCAAGGCGCCGCCGGGTCACGTCTGCCCGCTGTCGTGCTTCGGCTCACGGCCTGGCCCCGGGTTTCGGGTGCCGACCAGTCCCGGAATGAGCACGGCGGCCACGGCAAGGTGCATCAGAGCCGGCGATGCGCGGGTTCCGAGGTTCTCCTTTCCTGGGCTGGAGCCGGAGGTGAAGGCACCGGATTATGCGTGCCGCGCCGGGCCTGCGGGCACACGGTCTGGGAAGACGGGGGTGCCGGGTACCCCGATGTCAGCGGAACTGCAGGCGGGCCTGGTTCGGGATGTCGCCGAACCCGCCGCTGTGGAAGTCGCGGAAGGCCTGCTCGATTTCGCTCGCGCTGTTCATGACGAACGGGCCCCCCATCGTGACGGGCTGACCGATCGGCTCACCGCTGTAGACCATGACCACGCTGTGCTCGTCGCCGTCGGCGGCCTCAAGCGCGATGCTCGAGAGCGAAGCCTGGGGAAGGGGGTCGGACCAGGCGATCTCCCCTGCGCGCACGGGACGCCCGGCGACCGTCACCCTGCCGGACAGGACGTAGACGAAGGCACGATCCCGGCCGGGCAGCAGATGATCCAGGCGTCGGCCGGGCTCAAGGGTGATCACCGCTCCGGAGATGGGCCAGTTGTTCAGTGCGGGGCCTTGGACGCCGCCGGCCTCGCCCGAAATGAGGTCGATGCGGGCGCCGTCCGTCTCGATGACGGGTCGACCGTCGGCCAGCAGGTCCTGGTAACGGGTGTCGACCATCTTCATCTCGCCGGGCAGGTTCACCCACAGCTGCAGGATGTGCGCCCGTTCGTTGCGGAAGGCGAGCTCGCGATGGATGATTCCGCGCCCTGCGGTCATCCACTGCACGTCTCCAGTGGTCAGCGCGCCAACATGACCGATGTTGTCACCGTGCTCCAGGACGCCGTCGAGGACCAGTGTGACCGTCTCGAGACCGCGGTGGGGATGCCATTCGAAGCCCGGCGAGGAGAACCAGTCCTCGCTCAGCAGCAGGAACGGATCCGTGAGTTCCGGCCTCATGGGTGTGATGACCACGTTCCTGTCGTCGACCTGCGTGTCCCCTCCGAAATGCATCTTCCTCTCGACGCGGACGACGCTGCGCTCCGCTGCGCCTTGCCGGGCTTCCATGACCTACGTCCCTCCGGAACCACCATCGAGTTGATGTGTCACCTCAACAGTACTCAGTCGAGTAGACATGTCAACTCAAAGGTATGCTGGGGCCATGGAGCGGCACGGATTGAGCGAGCGCGAATTGCGCGCCTGGCGGGCGTTCATTCAGATGCAGGAGGTTCTGCGGTCACGTATCGAACAGCAGCTCCAGGCGGGCAGCGGCCTGTCAAACGCTGATTACTCGGTACTTGTCGCCCTGTCGGAAGCACCGGGCGGGCGCTTGCGTGCCTATGAGCTCAGCGATGAGCTGGGCTGGGAGAAGAGCCGCCTCCACCACCAGCTCACCCGCATGTGCAAGCGCGGCCTGGTGGAGCGCCAGAGCGGCGCGTCACGCGCCATGTATGCGGCGCTCACGCCAGAAGGACGCACAGCCTTGGAAGAAGCAGCCCCCAGCCATGCCCAGGAGGTGCGGCGCCTGGTCATCGACCGTCTCACAGCAGAGCAGATCGACCATCTCGCCGAGATCTCCAGCGCCATCCTTGACCATCTGCACACGGATCACCCGGCTGTCGGCGGCTGACTCTGCAACGGGTTACGCGCTGACGGTGCTGATGATGCCGCTGACCAAGTTCGTCTCCCCCACCGATCCCGTCTGGCTGTCCACCCTCGATGCCCTCGGCAACGAACTCGTCTCCGACTCCCTGGTCTGGCGCTACGACCCCGAGGCAAGCCTCGAAGGCGATGAAGGCACGTTCTCCATCTGCTCCTTCTGGTACGTCGAGGCCCTCACCCGCGCCGGACGACTGGACGAAGCCCGCCTGGCCTTCGAGAAGATGCTCACCTACGCCAACCATGTCGGCCTGTACGCCGAGGAGATCAGCCACGCCGGTGAGCAACTGGGCAACTTCCCCCAGGCGTTCACCCACCTCGCCCTCATCAGCGCGGCCTTCAACCTCGACCGTGCCCTGGGCTGACGGGCGGCCCGGCCGGCGACGTCCCTGGAGCAGTCGCCGTGCGAGCCTCCGATCTCCGGCTGATGCCGGAAGCCTAGAATGCCGTGCTCCGCGGGCCGCGCCAGCTGCCGTCCACCCGTGAGGCCTGTCGTGGGTCATGGCGTCCTCAGGATTGCACCAGAGATCGCGGCACCTTGATAGTGCGTGAGCGCAGCCATTCGCCGAGTGCTTTGGCCTGCGAGTCCAGGCGCAGTGTCGAGGTGGCGCCGGTCCCGAGCAACCCTCGGACGAGGAAGTTGACCGCGCCCAGGTTGGGGAGTTCGTGGCGCGAGATCTCCAGGGCGCGTGTTTCGGGAAGAAGGCGTCGCAGTTCGTCGATGGTGAGGGTGGACCTGAGCCAGTCCCATGCCGCACGGTCGCGTACCCAGACGCCGAGATTCGCGTCGCCGCCCTTGTCGCCGGAGCGGGCGTGCACGATCTCACCGAGTGGGGCGACGACGAGTTCGTCCGCCCGCGGCGCAGGCACCGATGGCGCGAGCGCCGGCTCGGCCTGCGGCACTACCTCGCCACCGGCGCCGTCCGGGTTGCCGGGGGCGATGATCTCGCTCGTGCCGTCGTAGTGGTGGACCGTGTGCTGGAGCGTCCGCTGGTCGAGCAGTGCGGGCCAGTAGACACCGAACGCGGACCCCGGTTGCGGAGGGCCGAGGGAGTACAGCCCGGGGTAGCTGGACAGGGCCAGCTCGATCACGCGCGACGAGAAGGCGCGCCCGGCGGCCTGCTGCGTCCCCTGCACGGTGATCCTGAGCAGCTCGGTTCCCGCGTTCTGGGTGTCGGGATCGGGTTGAGCCCGCCCGATGCGCTCGACGGCGACCGCGGCGAGCCCGCCGGCGGCCTCGCCGTAGCGGTGGACGAATCGCTCCACGAGGGCGGCCTTCGCGTCGAGGTCCGTGCCGGTGAGCGCCAGGATCACGCTGTTCGTCCAGCCTCCCACCCCCGTGATCGCGACCTTGGTCGTCCTGGGTGGCGACGAGCCTCGCACGCCGCTGATCCGGACGCGGTCCTCGCCGAGGTCTGTCAGCGTGGCGGTGTCCAGGTGGGCGGTCACGTCGGGGTTGAGATAGGCGGGTTCACCGATCTCGTAGAGCAGTTGGGCGGTGACCGTGTCCTGGGTGACCACGCCGCCGGTGCCCGGGTTCTTGGTGATCACCGAGGAGCCGTCGGCGGCGATCTCGGCGATCGGGAACCCTGGCTCCACGAGGTCGGGGACGGAACGGAACCCGGAGAAGTTGCCGCCGGTCGCCTGAGGCCCGCACTCGATGACGTGTCCGGCGGCGACCGCGCCGGCGAGGGCGTCGTGGTCGTCAGGCGTCCACCCCCACCACCAGGCGGCGGGACCGACGACCAGAGAGGCGTCGGTGACGCGGCCGGTGACGACGATGTCGGCGCCGTTGTGGAGGGCGCGCGCGATGCCGAAGCCGCCGAGGTAGGCGTTGGCCGTCAGCGGCTGGTGCGGCCAGTCCGACAGCGGCTGACCACTCGTCAGGTGCGGCAGGTATTGGCCCGCTTGCCGCAGACCGTCGAGGCTGCCGAAGACGTCGTCGCCTTCGATGTGGGAGACCCGCAGGTCGTGACCGTGGCGTGCGATCAGTTCGCGGGTCGCGGCGGCCAGCCCGGCGGGGTTGAGTCCTCCGGCGTTGACGACGAGCCTGATCCTGTTGGCGACGAGGTGCTCGAGCGCCGCGTCCAGGTGCTGCAGGAAGGTGGTCGCAAAGCCCTTCGTGCTGTCCTTGGTGAGCGCCTTCCCGAGGATCAGCATCGTGACCTCGGCGAGGTAGTCACCGGTGAGGACATCGATGCCGCCCGCTCGGGCCATGTCTGCCATGGCCGAGGCGCGGTCGCCGTAGAAGCCGGAGCAGTTCCCGACGCGGAGGGGGCGCAGGCCCCGTTCTGATGCTGACGTCATGCCAAATCTTCCGGTGTAGAGGAGCGAAGACCGCCGGCGTTCTCTCCCTCGGCCCTGCTGACCCGTACCGTCCCTTCGAACCCCACCTCGCCGGAGGGGTGTTCCTCGGCGAGCTCGAGGGTCATGCTGTCGCCCTCGATGTGGGTCACCCGCGCGGTGTAGGCCAGGTTGGCGGGCACGCAGACGGGCTTGCGCAGGCGGTAGGCGACCTTCGTCACGCGCCACTTGGGGCCGAGAGCCTCGGTGACACAGCGCAGGGCGAGCGCCGCTCGCAGGTGGGAGTGCACCACGAGACCGCCGTGGCCCTCCTCGCGTGCGTAGGGCTCGTCGAAGTGGATGCGGTGGGGGTTCCAGGTGACCGCGCTGTAGCGGAACAGCTGAAAGGCCGTGGCCGTGTGCTTGAGCCGTGGGAGCGTGTCCCCGACCTGGTAGTTGATGGACACTACGACTCCTGCAAGGGGTTGCGCAGTACGACGGTGCGCCGGTTGCGGTTGAGGACGGCACCCTGGGCGGACGTGAACGTGTGGAGGGTGGTGACGAACACGCAGGTGCCGGCGCGGGTCTGTTTGGGAGTGACCGCCTCGAGGGTGGTTTCGAGCATGACCTCCGTGCCCGCGGTCACGGGACTGACCAACTCCATCTCTTCGCCGGCGCCCATGGCGCGCAGCCCGAGGTCGCCGTCACCGAGGGGTGTGTCACCGCCGAGGGGTGTCCCGTCGGGCTGGAGCTGGGCCTCGGGAGTGCCGATGCCCCACTCCACGATCGCGGCGAGCATGTTCGGTGGCGCCACGACGTCCGCGTACCCGGCCGAACGTGCGGCTGCGGCGTCGTAGTGGACCGGGTCCGCGGCGCCGATGGTCAGTGCGTAGCGGCCGATGCTCACCGCGTCCAGCGTGCCGAGGCTCCGGCGCGAGAGGACAGCTCCGGTCCGCGGGTGGGTCTGGTCGTAGTACTCCGCCAGCGGAGTACCGGGTTCAGGTGTGAACATGCCTGGGATCCTCATCATTGATCTGGGTGCCGGCTTCGCCTGCGGCCTCCGCGTGGCGGGCAAGCTCCGCGAGAACCTCCCGCGTCGACTCGCCCAGCGGCGGGGCGGCCCGCAGCGGGCCCACCGGCGAGTCGCTGAGCCTCAGAGGGCATCCCGCAACCGGCACCCGGCCCCTGGCCGGGTGCTCGACGTACTGGATCATGCCGCGCTGGATCAGGTGCTCGTCGGAGTCGACCTCGCGGATCGACTTGACCGGCGCGCAGGGCACACCGGCTGCCTGCAGGTCCCGCACCAGCTCCGCACGCGTCCGCGTCCTGGTGCGGGAAGAGACCTCCTCGTCGACCGCGTCGATGTGGGCGACCCGGTCCTTCTGCGTGCGGAACCTGGGGTCGTCGATCAGCTCGGGCCGGCCCAGTGCGGTTGCCACGCCGCGCCAGTGCCGCTCGGCGATGCAGATGATCGCCAGCCATCCGTCGCTCGCCTCGTAGATGTTGTACGGCGCGATCGCCATGCCCGTATGCCGGTTCCCGGTGCGCTCGGGGAGCTCTCGGCCGGGGTTGTTGTGCAGGCCGCCCAGGCTGGATGCGAGCATCGGGTAGACGGTGTCGTGCATCGAGACCTCGACGATCTGCCCCCGTCCCGTGCGCTCGCGCTGGAACAGGGCCGCGCTGATCGCCCCGAACAGGTGGATGCCGCCGGAGAAGTCGACGAACGCGGCTCCGGCCTTGGTCGGCGGCCCGTCGGCCTCCCCGGTGGCCGAGGCGCTTCCGGACATCGCCTGCACGGTGATGTCCATGGCCGACATGTGGGCGTAGGGGCCGGTGGACCCGTAGCCCTTGCCGGAGGCCACCACCAGACGCGGGTTGTGTTCGAGGAGCCGCGCCGGGCTGAGCTGGAGGCGCTCCATCGTGCCCGGCGCGTAGTTCTCGATGAGTACGTCGGCGGTCTCGACCAGGTCGAGCAGCGCCTGGCGACCGGCGTCGGTCTTCAGGTCGAGCATCACACTCCGCTTGTGGGAGTTGAGCATCACGAACTCGTGGGACTCGATCGGCTCGTGCGAGCGGAAGCGCAGTGGCTCACCGCCGGGTGGCTCGACCTTGATGACGTCGGCGCCCAGTTGTGCGAACAGGAGCCCGCAGTAGGGGCCGTTGTAGATCTGGCCCAGTTCCAGGACCCGGATGCCGTCGAACGCCGGTCGCATGGCTGCTCCCCTGCCGATCAGGACTTGATCACGCCGGCGGCGCCGCCGTGGATGTAGCCGACCGGTCCGGTGCCCTGCGCCGCCGCCGCGGTCTCGGTCAGGTGCTGGAGGGTCACCGCGTCCATGACCGAGTGGAAGGTGCCGTCCTCCTTGAAGCTGACCTGCGCACCCTCGATCCAGGCCAGGGCAACGGTGTCCTCGGTGTTGTCCTCGGGGGTGTAGAAGGTGTGCACCGAGCCGCCGGGCTCGTACAGGTAGGAGCCCGCCGTCTGCGGCTGGTCGGGGTACTCGTGGTACAGCCAGCGGCCCTGGATCGTCCACACCTGAGCCGTACCGGTGTGGTAGTGGATCGGCAGCTCGACACCGGGTGCCAAGGTGGACAGGAAAACCCACTCTCCGCGCTCGGGGTCCAGGCGCAGCGTCTGGATGTGAATGCCGGGGGCGACAAGATCCTTGAACAGCGGGATCTGGTCGATGTTGACGGTCAGCAACTCACCCTGCGGCAGGGAGACGAGCGGCAGCGGGGCACCGCTGCGGGTGGTGGCCACGACGGGAGAGACAGATGCGGTCATGTTTTCGGGCCTTTCGTTGCGAGTGTGGACCTTCCGGGACATGCGAGGTGGTGCGTAGGGGTGCATGGAGGGGCGTACGTATTTCCGTACGGTGAACCGGATTTCCGGATGGCTGGGACGCTACGGCGACCCACGCCTCCCTGACAAGGCTTGTGCACGGACTTTTGGCGGACAGGGCGGTGCTAGCATCAGCCGCATGCCTGTCCGCCCGCATCGCACGGTCGATCGAGTGATCGGGATCCTCGAAGCCGTGGCCATGAACCCGCGGGGAGTGACGCTGGCTGAGCTGGCAGCCGCCCTGGACGCGGCGAAGAGCTCCGTTCAGGAGCTGACCAACGGACTTCTCGCCCGCGGCTACCTCATCGAGGACGACCGCCGGTTCCACCTCGGACCAGGGCCCTTCATCGTCGCCGCTCGCGCGAACAAGCTGGCCGCGCTGTCTCTCGATCACCAGTTCCTGGTCGAGCTCAGCGAAGTCCTCCGCTGCACCGTCCTGGTCGGGGTGCGCGTCGGCGACGCCCTCGTCTACGCCGACCATGCGGGGCAGGAGTCGCCCAGCCTGACTTTCGTCGCGCGCACCCACGCACGTCGCCCCCTCTTCACGACCGCTGCCGGCAAGACTCTGCTCGCCAGCGTCCCCGACGAGGAGATGTACCGGCTCCTGGAGCTGGCCGGTGCGGAACAGGCAGGAGAGGTCCGGCAGTTCCTCGCCGAGCTCCCCGAGATCCGCTCCCGCCGACTCGCCTTCAACCGCGGAGTCACGTTCAAGGACGCCTTCGCCGTGGCCACGCCCCTGTTGGCAGCCGACGGCAGTCCGATAGCGGCGATCACCGCGGCCGTCGACCCCGCGGAGGCGGATCGTCTCGACGACGTCGGCGAGGAGCTCAAGAAGGCAGTCGCCGTTCTCGGCCCCCGGTACGGGCTCAACCACGCCTGATCCCCCCGTCGGCGAGCACCCGGCTGTCGCCCTCCGGTGATGTCCAGCCGTCGCGGCAGCCGCCGCCCGCCGCACCCTCATCCGCGCGGCCAACTCCCCTGTCGGTTCCGCGCTCACCAAGAAACCTTGTGAACTGACCGTCCGCACAAGACCGTGGGCGCCGGTGCTCCCTCAAGCACCGGCGCCCACTCACCCCTGCCCGAGGTGGTCTTGATGAACTTTTGGCTCAGCTACGGGTTCTGTTCGGGTGTCAGGGGACGAGGATGAGGCGGATCGGGTCGCCGATCTTGTTCTCCAGCCGGTTGACCGCGTCGGCGGCCTCGGCGAACGGGATGTGGTCAGTGATGGAGGGGGCCAGGTCGAGACGGCCGACTTCGGCCAGCCGGACCAGCTCGGTGACGGACTCGGGGGTGCCGCCGTAGTGGCCGCGCACCTGCTTGCCGAGGTAGTTGAAGGTCAGACCCTCGGTGATGGTGAGGGGCCTGGGGCTGATGCCGACCAGGATGAGGACTCCGCCCAGGCCGAGTGCGGCGGCGGCCTGTTCGCGGACGGCGGGCACGCCGGCGCAGTCGAAGGCGAAGTCCAGGCCCCGTCCGCCGGTGGCCGCGCGGACCTGGTCGGCGAAGTCGGGGGCGGCCGGGTCGAGGGCGAAGTCCGCGCCGAAGGCCAGGGCACGCTCGCGGGCGCTGGGCAGCGGGTCGACGGCGATGATCGGCGCGGCGCCGGCCAGGCGGGCGATGCGTACGTTGTGCGCGCCGACTCCGCCCACGCCCCAGATGCCGACGGACTGGGCGGGACGGACTCCGGCGGTGGCGACGACGGCGGCGTAGGGGGTGGAGACCGCGTCGGGGATGATCGCGGCCTGGTCGAAGGGGAGGTTGTCGGGGATGGGGATGAGGGTCTCCTCGGGGGTGACCATGTACTGGGCCCAGCCGCCGTCGTAGTCGATGCCGGCGGTGCGCATCTGGCTGCAGGGGCGGCGGCGCACGCAGCCGGCGCACTGGCCGCAGCTCTTGCCGGCCTCCAGGGTGACGCGGGTGCCGACGGTCAGGCCGCGCTTGAGGCCGGGACCGAGGGTGTGGATCACACCGGAAACCTCATGCCCGACGGTGACCGTGTCGGAGTCCAGGAAGAGCGGAGGAAGGGAGCCGTCGAGCAGGTGGACGTCCGAGAGGCAGACGCCGGCGGCCTTGACCTCGATGAGGACCTCGCCCGGGCCGGGCACGGGGACGGGGACCTCCTCCACAGCGAACTTCTTGCTGTCCAGGTGGAAGCGTCCGGCGAGCATGGTGTCCATGGTGCTCTGCTTTCTGTGAGCGGCACTCCGGCGTTCGGGCCGATGGGTGCCGTGTGGTGCCTCGTGGATGAGTGGTGGCCGGGAGGGGTGCGGGGTGTCAGGACCGCCGCACCCTCCCGGCGTCTGAGGGTCAGGCGAAGACGTCCTGCTGGTAGCGCTCGTCCGCTTCCAGCTGGGCGAGCCACTGCTGGGCGGCCTCGTCGTCGCTGCCGGTGTACTTGCGGTAGATGGCGGCGAGCGCCTCGCGCACGGCGGGTGCCATGCGGCGGCCGTCGCCGCAGACGTAGATGTACGCGCCGTCCTGGATGGCCTGCCACACGGTGTCGGCCGCACCTACGATGGCGTCCTGGACGAACCGGGCCGGGTGGCCGGTCACCGCGGAGAAGGCGGTGTGCACCTGGGCGATCCCGGACTGCTCCCAGTCCTGCATCTCCTGGCCGTAGAAGTAGTCGTGCTCCGGGTGGCGGCAGCCGACGAAGACCTGGGACAGGCCCACCTGGGTGCCGTTCGCGTGCTGGTGGGCACGCTCCTCCAGGAAGCCGCGCAGCGGCGCGATGCCGGTGCCGGGACCGATGAGGACCAGCGGCGTGGCGGGGTCGGCCGGCGGCGCGAAGGTCGGGGAGGGCACACGCACGTAGCCGTAGAACACGTCACCGGGATTGAGGCCTGCGATGTAGGCGGAGCAGGTGCCGCGGTACCGGCCGTCGCCGGACAGGGCCGGACCTTCCAGCAGACCCACGGTCAGCCGCACGTGCCGCGGATTGGCCAGCGGGGCGGAGGAGATGGAGTAGAACCGCGGGCGGATCGGGCCCATCATCTCCAGGAACACCGCCAGCGGCAGCTCGACCGCCGGGAAGCGCTCCAGCAGGTTGAGCACGGAGACCCGCTTGCCCAGGACCTCGCTCTGGTAAGCCTCCTCGGCCTCGGCGGTGTCGGCCGTGTAGGCCTCCAGCTGCGGCCGGGTCCACGGGCACTCGGTATACCCGGCCAGCGTCTGGATCTGCAAGCGGGTGGCCACGTCCTGCAGCTCCACGAACTCGGTGAACAGCAGACCCGCGGTGACGGGAGTGCCCACCGGGAGGTGCGTGCGGCCGCCGGCGGGCTGGTCCAGGCGCAGCACCTGGTTGGACTCGACGCCGAGCCGCGTCAGCGCACGGTTGACCAGGGCCGGTTCGTTCTTGGCAAAGACGGCCAAGTGGTTGCCGGTGTCATAGGTGACACCGTCGGGGAGTTCGATGGTGATGGACTTCGCGGCCGGGCGCGGCGGCTCGATGCTGAAGTCCCACAGCCCGGTCGCGTCGCTGACCAGCTCCTCGTTGGCGACCACGGTGAGGGGGTAGGCCTGCTCGGAGACGATCGCGGGACGCACCTCCGCCTCGGTCAGCAGCTGCACCTCGAAGCGCGGCCCGGTGGTTTCGGAGGTGTCGGCGGCGTACTCCTCGGCCAGCGTGGCCCACAGGGTGTCCATCCAGCGGGAGGCCATGCCGTCGAAGTCACCGGCGGCGTCCGCGATGCCGCGCTCGATGACGCGGGTGGCGCCGGCGGCCAGCAGGCCTGCCTCGATCCGCTTGGGGAAGCCCTGGTAGGTGGCCACCCACTGGGTGTTGCCGGCACCCAGCAGCGCGAACCGAACGTTGGACAGCGAGCCCTCCGGGAGTCCGGCGGCGATCAGCTCGTCGAAACGCTGCGCGTTGTCCGGGGCCTTGCCGTTGTAGCTGGAAGCCACGACGACGAGCAGGCCCTCGGTGGGCAGGTTGTCGCCCAGCTCGTCCAGGCTCGTCAGCGTGGTGCCGAAGCCGGAGCGCTCACTGCGGTCGGCGATCGTGCGCGCCAGATCCTCGCAGGAGCCAAGGCTGGAGCCGTAGGCGACGGTCAGGTTCACCCCCACACCGCTGACCGCGGCCTGCGCCCGCGTGTCGTCGCTCTGCAGGTCCACTGCGCCGAAAACGGTCCGCTCGTGCTCCTGACGGGCCCGCACGTTCAGTTCGAAGCCGCCGGGCTTGCGGGTCAGCGCCTCCTTGACGTCCATCTTGTAGTCGCTCATGTCGGCGAACTTGAACTTCTGCAGCACCAGCGCAAGGGCCAGACGAGCCTCGGTGAGCGCGAACTGCCGGCCGATGCAGGCACGTACGCCGTTGCCGAACGGCTTGTAGGCGTGCGGGTGGTGGTTGACCCGGTTCTCCGGCAGCCACCGGTTGATGTCGAACTCCTCCGGCCGGTCCCAGGCCTTGGGGTGGGTGTGCAGCGGACCCTCAAGGATGTTGACCCGCGCTCCCTTCTTCAGCCCGTAGCAGCCGCCGATGACGGTGTCCTCCAGCGGGGACTTGCCGATCATCGGGATGGGAGCCCACAGGCGCAGGGTCTCCTCCAGGATCCGCGGGATCACGTCCATCTGCATGATCGTGTCGTAGTCCGGGACCGTGTCACCCGGCAGCAGCCGGTCCACCTCGGCGTAGGCCTGGGCCAGGATGTGCGGGTTGCGCATCAGCGAGTACGTGGCGAACGACAGCAGACCACTGGTGGTCTCGTGACCGGCGATCAGGAACGTCAGCACCTGGTCACGGACGTTGTCGTCGTCCAGCGGCTTGCCGGTCTCCGGGTCGGTGGCCTCCAGCATCAGGCCCAGCAGGTCGTCCTCACCGGTGCCCTTCCCCTCGCGGCGCTCCTTGATCACACTCTCGACCAGGTCCCGCATCAGCTGGATGTTCCCGCGGTACTTCTTGTCATCGGCCTTGCGCATCTTGGTCATCATCGGCAGCTCCTGCGAGCGCCGCATCGACTCGATCAGGGCCTCCAGCAGCGCGTTGAGGAAGGGGTGCAACTCCTCCTTGGCGAAGGAGTCGAACCGGTAACCGAACCCCGTCAGGGCGATGGTGTCCAGGGTCAGCCGGGTGTAGTCGTCGGTGATGTTGACCGGCTGGCCCTCCTTGCGCTCCCACTTGCCCACCAGGTTCTGGGCGATCTCCAGCATCTGCCCGTAGTAGCCCTTCATCGCCCGCTGGCTGAAGGCCGGGAGGAGGACTCGGTGCGCCATGCCCCATTCCTCCTCGTGCTGGTGGGCCGTGAACAGGGCGGCTCCCGCGTAGTCCCGGACATGGGCCAGCGGCGTCTTGTCGATCTGCTTGAAGAACCGCGTCTCGTCACAGACCTCGGCCACCAGGTCCGGGTCCCAGACGAAGACCTGCTCGATGCCGGCGATCTCCATGCCGTAGAGGCCCTCGGGGAACTGCTTGGACAGCTTGCCGAAGTACTCCACCGGGTTGGTGCTGGGGATCTGCGGCGTGTGGCCGAAGAGCGGGACCCCCCGCGGAGACCGGATGGGCCGCAGGTCGGTCTCGGGCTGTGTGGTCATGGTGGCTCCTTCGAGGGGAAAGGCGGGCAGGGCGCCATTCGGTGTGGCAGGGCGCCGGTACGGCGGCACCCGATTTCCATACGCTGTATGCCTTCAGTGATACCATACGACGTATGGAACCTCAATCGGCAGGCCTGGGGTCGAGAAACAGGTTCGGCTCATCAGGGACGGCGTCGCTCGCGCAGCGGGGTCGCATCAAGATCAGGCGCTTCCGAACGCTCTCCCGGCTGGAGGAGGCGAGGGGCGAGACCGGTCGTCGTCAGCCGGCGGCTTGACAGGGCTTCCCCCGGTGGGTGCAACCCGTGGAGGACACCTACGATCCGCGGCGGCGGCTCCGGCGACATTCCGGTGAGCAGCCAATCCCCCTGCCTGCCAGTACGCATCACGGAGGCCAGGTCTGCATCCATGCGCGTTGGCGGCTGACGGCAGCGCCGGAGGAGCAGGCGCGCGTGCCGCCTCGCGGCTGCGCCTCTGATCTCCACGTCGCGCTCGATCGGTCCGGCATCAGTCCGTGAGAGCGGGCAAGCCGGGTTCGCCAAGGTCCCCTCGGCAGGGCATACCTGCGATCTGCTGCCGCAGGCGAGCACACCACGGAAGGGGGGCGGCCGACACGCCTTGCCTGGTTCTATGCCTGCACGCGTTCAGGCGGCAGTGCACTGAAGCCGCTGCTCGAGCGCCTTGCCGCACTCCTCGAGCACGGCTTCCAGTCGTGCCTTTTCCCGTTCAAGGCGCGCGCCTTGACGACCTCGTCGCCCACCAAGGCCACCAGTCCGGGACTTGTCCACCGCCCGCCGCCAGTCGGCACCGTTCACTAGCGCGCACAGCACCGCAACCAGCCCCACCGCCGCGAAGCCGGATGAACGGGGGACTGACAAGGTGCCACTATTGCTGCCGACGCTGGTACCATACACCGTATGGCTACTGAACGGAAGCCCCCTCGGGGCACGAGAAAGAGGGACGTACCGCTCACCAAGGACGGCATCTACGCCATGGCGTTGCAGCTCATCGATGCCGACGGGGTCGAGGCGCTCACCATGCGCAAACTCGCGACCGCGCTCGACGCGAACCCGATGTCGCTGTACCACCACGTGCCGAACAAGGACGCCGTGCTGCGCGGCGTGGCCCACCGGGTCGGTTCGCAGTTCAGCGCGGAGGAGCGGGGAGACATCCCCTGGCAGGACCGACTGCGTGAACTGGCCCGGGACTTCCGCGAACTGTCGCACCGTCACCCGAAACTGATGGGGTATTCCTTCACGCGCCCCGACTACGTGCAGCCGGAGGACCCCTTCTGGCAGGCACTGATCAACATCCTGGCCACCGCGAAACTGCCCGAGGAGGAGATTCCGCGCGTCGCCGCGACCCTGGTCGGTGTGTTCACAGGTCTGCTGCTCAGCGAACTGAACGGGGCACTGCAGCGGTGGGCCACTCTGCCACCGGCACCGTCGGGCCCCGACGGGGAAGACGCGCCCCCGCCCTCCAAGGACGTGATCGACACCATGTTCAACTCCACGCTGAACGCCGCGGTCGCCGGAGTGGAGAACCATGTCGCACGAGCCCGCGAGAGGGCGTGACGGAAGCGGAACGGCTCCGGGGGGGGCGGTGCGCGGTCCGGCGGCGTCCCCGCCGGGCCGACCTGGTGCCGCCGCGACAGCGAAGGGCCATAGTGGAGGCAGGAGCGTAGAGAGGCCGCTGCGATGTCCGGAGCGCCGACACAGCACACGTCAGCCCGGTACCTGCCGATCGCCGAGCACGGCCTGATCGGGGATCTGCGCACAGCGGCCCTGGTGGGTACCGACGGGACCATCGACTGGTACTGCTGCCCGTCCTTCGACTCCCCGAGCGTGTTCGCCGCCATCCTGGACGCGGACCTGGGCGGGGCGTTCGAACTGTCCGCGGCCGTGCCTGCCGAGACGAAACAGTTCTACTTCCCCGACACCAACGTACTGATCACCCGGTTCTTCACCGAGGACGGGCTCGGGGAGATCCAGGACTTCATGCCCGTGACACACGCCGGCGAGTCCGACCGCCACCGGCTGATCCGGCGGGTGGTGTGCGTCCGCGGGACGATCCCGTTCCGAGCCCGGGTGGCTCCCCGCTTCGGCTATGGCGCCCAACCGCACACCCTGCGGATACTGGACGGCGCCGCTCTGTTCGCTTCCGAGGCGCTGTCGCTGACGCTGACCGCGACGGTGCCGCTCGAGTCCGACGGGAAGGACGTACGGACAGAGTTCACGCTGTCCCAGGGCGACACGGCGGTCTTCGCGCTCGAGCGGGTCACCGACGAGAGTCCGCCGCGCGGCTGCCCGCACGCCGAGGCCGAGCGGGAGTTCACCGCCACGGTCGCCTTCTGGCGGCGCTGGCTGCAGCAGTCCCGCTACCGCGGCCGCTGGCGGGAGATGGTGCACCGCTCCGCCCTCACCCTGAAGCTGCTCACCTACGCCCCCACCGGTGCGATCGTGGCGGCCCCGACCACGAGCCTGCCCGAGCAGCTCGGCGGCGGCCGCAACTGGGACTACCGCTACACGTGGATACGCGACTCCGCGTTCGCCGTCTACGCGCTGCTCAGACTCGGCTTCGCCGAGGAGGCCGAGGCGTTCATCGGCTTCCTCACCCAGCACATCGACCGGCGCGACGACGGACCGTCCGGGCCGCTGCAGGTCATGTACGGCATCGACGGACGGGCCGAGCTGCCCGAGCGCGAGCTGCCCCACCTGGAGGGCTACCGGGGTTCGGCGCCCGTGCGGGTCGGCAACGGCGCGGCCACCCAGCTGCAACTCGATATCTACGGCGCTCTGATCGACTCCGTGTACCTGTACGACAAGTGGTGCCGGCCCCTGTCCAGTGGCCACTGGCGCGCGGTGTGCGCCCTGGTGGACTGGG
This sequence comes from Streptomyces sp. R41, assembly GCF_041053055.1. Classification (NCBI taxonomy): domain Bacteria; kingdom Bacillati; phylum Actinomycetota; class Actinomycetes; order Kitasatosporales; family Streptomycetaceae; genus Streptomyces; species Streptomyces sp. R41. The sequence goes on along the minus strand of NZ_CP163443.1, from coordinate 9,682,354 downwards.
TCTGCGAGCACTGGGACCAGCCGGACGAGGGCGTGTGGGAGACCCGCGGCGGGCGGAAGAAGTTCCTCTACTCCCGGCTGATGTGCTGGGTCGCCATCGAACGCGCCATCCGCATGGCCCTGCGCCGTAGCCTGCCCGCCGAACTCGGCCGCTGGGGTCCGGTCCGCGACCGGATCTACTGGCAGATCATGGACAAGGGCTGGTCGCCCACCCGGCAGGCCTTCGTCCAGCACGAGGAGGGCGACGTACTGGACGCCGCGGTGCTGATGATGCCGCTGACCAAGTTCGTCTCCCCCACCGATCCCGTCTGGCTGTCCACCCTCGATGCCCTCGGCAACGAACTCGTTTCCGACTCCCTCGTCTGGCGCTATGACCCGGAGGCCAGCCCCGACGGCCTCGAAGGCGACGAAGGCACGTTCTCCATCTGCTCCTTCTGGTACGTCGAGGCCCTCACCCGCGCCGGACGACTGGACGAAGCCCGCCTGGCCTTCGAGAAGATGCTCACCTACGCCAACCATGTAGGCCTGTACGCCGAGGAGATCAGCCACACCGGGCAGCAACTGGGCAACTTCCCCCAGGCATTCACCCACCTCGCCCTCATCAGCGCCGCCTTCAACCTCGACCGCGCCCTGGGCTGACGGGCGGGCCCGGCGGCGTCCCTCGACGAGTCGCCGTGCGAGCCTCCCGTTCCGCCCTCATGCGGGAAGAGGGGGGTGAGACAACGGACGAAGCGATGAAGATGCGGACCATTGTCGGCCTCATGCACTGCCGAGGGTATGCATGGTGCCCGTTTCTCGCGCCCGCGGTGTTCGAGCTGCACGGTGGGGAGGGCCTGTTGTACGTCACGGCCGTGCCGGACGATAAGCGGTTCCCCGAGCCCGACCGGTTCGACCCGACCCGCCCGGACAACCAGCACCTTGGCTTCGGCAGCGGCATCCACCTGTGCTTATAGCGGACCGCTCGCCCGCATCGAGGCCCATGCCGCACCCAGCACGCTGATCCCCTACCTCGGCACGGCACGCCCGGTCCAGGACTCGCCCCCCAACCGGCAGAACGCCATGCTGCGCGGGCCGCGCCACCTGCCCGTCCAACGTCGGCCTCCGGCCGGTTGAACCACAGTTCCAGGAGCGCCGGCAGGCAGCAGTTGACCACCGTCAGGGCGATGACCTGGTCGGACACGGTGAAGTGGCCCATAGCCATGCCCTGCCCCCGCGCTGTCCCGTGTCACCCATGACACCCACTCAGAGAACCGCAAGGGGACCGAGTTTTCATGTCCCAGTACCAGCTTCTTGTCTACACACTGCGCACCCCCGAGGCGCTCGCCGCCTACGAGACCATCTGGGCCAAGCACATCCCCGGGCTGAACAAAAACAGCATGTCTAGGCTTTTGACCCTCACTGCTCTTTCGGGTCGAAACCGGCCGCCATGTCCGAGACGGGATTCCCCGGGGGCCCTCCTTCGCAGCGTGCGGCCGGTGGGCGGAGTTGACGGGGGATGCGTCCGGAGGCACGCAAGGAGTTCTGCGGGGGCCGGCCGTCGCGCCCACCGGCGTGATCGGCCGCGAGCCGACTTTCCATGCCGCTGATGATCGTGTCCAGCACCAGGCGGAACATCCGGTCCTCGCCAAAGCCCTCGTTCGTCGGCCCGTCCTCGCCGGAGGCGGGTGTGGTGGGCTGGAGGTTCGACCACCGGTGGAGCGCGCCGTTGAGCTCGGCGATCATCACGCCGGTGACGACGGCGCACACGAGCGCGGCGAGCTGCGGGATATCCGACTGCGGAACCCCTGCGGCGTCCAGCACGGCGGTGAGCGCGACCCAGAAGGGATCTTCGGGCTGGATGAAGTCCGGCTGGCTGAACGAGTAGGCCATGAGGTTGGGATGGCGGTGTGCCAGCGTCCGGAAATCCGCGGCAAGCAGGCGCATACGCTCCTGCCAGGGAGCGTCCTCCAGTGTCACGGTGCGGAACCGGGCGCCGACCATTCTCGCCACGCCACGCAGCAATGCTTCCTTGTTCGGCACGTGGTGGTACAGCGACATTGGGTTCGCGTCCAGCGCGGCGGCGAGTTTGCGCATCGTGAGCGCCTCGACCCCGTCCGCGTCGATGAGTCGCAGGGCGGAGGTGCAGATCCCTGCCTCGGTCAGAGGCACATCCCTCTTCCGAGTACCTCTAGGGGTACGCTTCGCTCTTTCCATACGATGTACGTTATCAAGCCGTATGCCAGCGAGGGGGACTCGCCGCCCGTGGTGACGGTCACTCCTGCGGACCTACGTACGGCACCCGAACGGGCGGAACGGGCCGTGGTTCCTGTTCCTGGAAGTCGCCTGCGGCCCGTGGTCGGGCGGGCTCAGGCTGCGGCGTATGAGGAGGCACCCATCACATCCGGGAAGGCCCTCTCCATGCGGCCGCTGCAGATGCGCGGTGCGCTGCGGCTGGGCCGGGCGACCGATCCGTGGCCGACCTGGTGGTGTACACCGTCAGCGGATCCACGTGCGCGCTCTGCGGGCGACAGCCCGCCCTAAGCACGCACTCAACCGGGTCCTCCGCAACTCCCCCCGACCTCGCCGGTCTCGTCCATGCCCGCTGCCGTCCAGCGGGCGCCTTGGCGGAGTTGCGCGGCGTGACACGACCGAGAAGGTCGCCGCAGACTTCGAGCGGCTCGGTACCCGTCACCGCAAGGGAGAGTCGGCGGTGGGCGTCAGCACGGACTCGGCGACGCCGACGATCTGGCTGATGTCGAAGCCCTCCATGTCCGCGCGGAATTCGGGGCTGGACAGGTACGCCTCCAGCCGCTCCTGAACGTCGTCGGCGTCCCGGTAGGAAACGAGGGCGTACAGCTGGGGCGCCTCACTCCCAGGAGTTGCGGGCACCGTCCAGACGCCGTGCGTGGCGATCCTGTGCTTGGCCATACCGGGAATGTGCTTCGCCCAGATGTTCTCGTAGGCGACGAGCGCCTCAGGGCTGCGCAGTGTGTAGACACGAAGCTGGTACTGGGACATGAACACTCTTTCCTTCTCTTCTGTCGCCGGGTCAAAGGTCCCCAGCGGCACGGCGGTTGGGAGGCTTCTCTCAGCCTTTCGCGAACAGATTCGCCAGTTCGAGCTCCCAGTCGATGTGTCCGGACTCGGTACCCCGTGGCACCAGCGCCTCCGTGTCCTCCAGGAAGGCCCTGACGTCCCGCACGGGAACCTCGAGCAAGGCGGTGCCCGCGGGAGCCCCGAGGACGATGTACATCGCATGGTCACCACGGCCTACGGCCGACCACACCCGGATGTCCCCACAGCCTGCGGAACCCCTCAGGCCATCGGCCAGAAGATCACGCCCCAGGACCCATTCGGCCGGCTCGTCGGTGTCGGTGAAAAAGGTGGCACGGACGACATAGGGATCAGTGGGCTCGTAGCGCAGGCTCATGCACATCGACAGCGAGTAGGTGCGCGAGACAACAAGCTCTACGGCCACCCCCTGCATGACGGTCTTCAAAGACTCCATCGACTTTCACTCCTGCCTGAGCGGCGTTCAGCGACCGCTGATCTCATCCCGGCCGTCGTGGTGCCAGCCATAGATCTCGTCCCAGGAGTAGCCCAGTTCGAGCAGGTAGCCGACACCGTGGTCCCAGCGGTAGTCGACGGCGTTGACGCTGAGGGCCGGGCGCTGAACGTGCGCGGATGCAGAAGTCGCGGCCGAAGCGGTGCCCCCGGCGCCGAGAACGGCGACACCCGCGACCGCCACAGAGAAAGCGGTGACGGCAACGCGCCTCGTGAGCTTCTTCATGGTCTTTCCTTCCCGATTGTGCGATCTGCACCATCGGCTACATGCAGGCGATATGCGGCGCCTGGTGTGATCCGAGCAAACTCTTCCATACGGCGTACGGAAGTACCCCCCAGGATTACCATACGACGTATGGAACTGTCGAGGCGCGGCGAAAATGGCCCGCACTGCCGGCAGCGGCATGAACAGCACGGCGTCCTCGCCGAGACCGCGTCGGCCGCCTGGACGAAGTCCGACCGGCCTTCGGGAAGATGCTCACCTGCATCGACCACCTCGGGCTCTACACCGAGGAGATCAGCCACACCGGCAAGCAACTTCCCAGCAATTCCCGGGCGTTCACCCACCCTTTCCCTCATCGGCGCGGCCCTCGGACTCGACCACGCCCTGAGCTGAGCCGTCGCCCTGGGCAGGCGAGCTGCCCGGGATTTCCGTCTCCGGAGCCGTGGCATGCGGGCGCCCGGGTCCGGCCCCATGCTGGAAAGGAGGGGGTGCGACAACGGAGGGAGTGGTGGGGATGCAGACCGTTGTGGATCTCACGCGCTGCCAGGGCTACGCGCAGTGCGTCTTCCTCGCGCCGGAGGTGTTCGAGCTGCACGGCGAAGAGGGGTTGCTGTACGCCACGGCCGTCCCCGACGACCAGGTCGAGCGCGTGCGCCAGGCCGCGGCGGCGTGCCCGGTGCAGGCGATCCTCCTCGGTGAGGAGGTGAGCGCCGGTGCCCGGTGACCTCAAGGAGGGCCGTATCGTCATCGTCGGCGCGTCGCTGGCCGGGCTCAGGGCCGCGGAGGCGCTGCGCGAGGAGGGCTTCACCGGCTCACTGACCGTGGTCGGGGACGAGCCCCACCCGCCCTACGACCGACCGCCGCTGTCCAAGCAGGTGCTGCTCGGCCAGGCTACGGCGGACACCACCGGGCTGCCGATGCGCCGGGACCCGAACGCCGATTGGCGGCTGGGCGTGCGCGCCACCGGCGTGGATCTGCTCGCGAAACAGGTGCTGCTGGAGGACGGCGAGTCACTGCCGTACGACCGGCTGCTGATCGCCACCGGGACCCGCGCGCGGCCCTGGCCCAACCCGGAGGAAGCCTCCCTGGACGGGGTGTTCACCCTGCGCACCCGCGAGGACGCCGGGGGGCTGGCCGAGCGGCTGGCCGCCGGGCCTGAGCGGGTGCTGGTGATCGGCGCCGGTTTCACGGGCTCGGAGATCGCCTCGGCCTGCCGGGAGCGGGGACTGGAGGTCACGGTCGCAGAACGTGGCCCCGCACCCCTGGTGGGCGCGCTCGGCGGCACCCTGTCGAAGCTCGCGGCCGTCATGCACCGCAACCACGGCGTGGACCTGCGCACCGGGGTGACGGTCACCGCCCTGCGCGGGAACGGCAGCTTCACCGGTGCGGAGCTGTCCGACGGCACCCGTGTCGACGCCGACGTCTGCGTCGTGGCGCTGGGCGCGGTACGCAACGTCGAATGGCTGGCGGAGTCCGGGCTGGCGGCGGGCCCGCGCGGGATCGCCTGCGACGCCGGATGCCGGGCCTTCAACATGTACGGAATCGTCACCGACGACGTCTTCGTGGCCGGTGACGTCTCCCGCTTCCCCCACCCACTGTTCGATTATCAGATGCTCTCCCTGGAGCATTGGGGCAACGCGGTCGAGCAGGCCGAGGTTGCGGCCCACAACATGGTCAATCCGGGGCCCCTGCAGCGCCCGCACCTGGCCGTCCCGTCGTTCTGGTCGACCCAGTTCGGGCTCAACATCAAGTCGGTGGGCGTGCCCACCTACTCCGACCATGTGGTCATCGCCCAAGGCTCTCTGGAGGCGCGCCGCCTGGCAGTGGTCTACGGCTACAAGGGGCGGGTCACCGCCGCGGTCACCGTCGACATGGCCAAGTCGCTCGACTACTACAAGCACCTGATCGAGACGGCTGCTCCGTTCCCGCCCCCGCCCGGCGCCCAGGACCGTGCGATCGCGGCCGACGTCGCGATTCCGTCCGACGTGCCGGATCCGAGCGGGCTGTCCCACGGCCCCACCGTGGCGCTCACCGGTTACCTGCCGGATCGCCGGCTGACGCTGGTGCAGCCCGGCTGACCCACGTCCCGCCCCACCACGAGGAGCCACCATGGCCTCCGACACCCTGCTGGCCCGGATCTCCGACTACGCCAACCGCCCCGACCCCTACCCGCTGTATGCGGAACTCCGCGAGGCGGGGCCCGCGGTGCGGCAGGCGGACGGCAGCTACCTGATCGGCACTTACCACGAGATCGTCGCGCTGCTGCACGACCCCCGGATGAGTGCTGATGCGCGCTCGCGCACCGCTCCCGCTCCGTACGAGGTGACACGACAACCGTCGTTCCTGCGGCTCGACGACCCCGAGCACCACCGGCTGCGCAACTCGGCCATGCGGCCGTTCGGCCCGCCGCACAGTCCGGGCCGGGTCGACTCCATGCGCGGCGAGATCGTCCAGCTGACCAAGGAACTGGCGGAAGTGTTCCAGGAGGGCAGGCAGATCGACGTCGTCGACGACTTCGCCTACCCACTTCCCGTTACCGTGATCTGCCGCCTGCTCGGCATCCCGGACAAGGACGAGCAGCTCTTCCAGGACTGGACCGACACCCTCGTCGCGTCCGCCGACATCGGGCCCGAAGGTGACACCGCCGAACGGGACCAGGCGGCCGGCCAGGCGGAGCAGGAGATGGGCCAGTACCTGGTCCAACTCGCCGAACAGCGCCGCGGTCGGCCCACCGGCGACATGCTCTCCGACCTCGTCAACGAAACGGACCCGGCCGTACGGCTCAGCGAGGAGAACCTGGCGGTGAACACCATCCTGCTGTTCATCGCCGGACACGAGACCACGGTCAATCTGATCGCCAACGGCGTCCTCACCCTGTTGCGCCGGCCCGACCAGCTGGACCGTCTGCGCGAAGATCCCGGCCTGCTGCCGCAAGCGGTGGAGGAACTGCTGCGCTACGAGCCCCCGGTCCACATGCGCGAGCGGGTTCCCCTCGTCGACATCGACGTCGCCGGCACCACGATCCCCGCCGGCACGTCAGTCATCCTGGCGCTGGCCTCGGGCAGCCGCGACCCCATGCGGTTCAGCGAACCCGACCGGTTCGACCCCACCCGCCCGGACAACCAGCACGTCGGCTTCGGCAGCGGTATCCACCTGTGCTTCGGCGCGCCACTCGCCCGTATCGAAGCCGAGGCCGCGCTCGGCGCGCTGCTCCCCCACCTCGGCACGGCCCGCCTGGTCCAGGACCCGCCTCCCTACCGCCAGAACGCCATGCTCCGCGGACCCCGCCACCTGCCCATCCAACTCTGAGGCTGCGGGGCGACAGCAAGCGAGGGAAACCAGCCACCCCGCTGCATTACGCAGGCCGCAGGAACCGGTGCGCAGTCGGCGCCAGTCGGCCGGTGCGCGACAGGATGCTCTTCACGCTGCCGCGGGAAGGGGCCGCCGGGCGAGGTCACGGGCCTCATCCGGGGAGAGGCCGAGCATGTGCAGGATCATCTCGGCCATCGTGCCTGCGGCCTGGTCGCTGTCGGCCCCGGGCTGGTTGCACCACAACTCCAGGAGCGCCAGCAGGCTGCCGTTCAGCACGGTCAGGGCGATCACCGGGTCGACCACGGTGAACCGGCCTGCGGCCATGCCCTGCTCCACGTCGCGCTTCGCCAGCGGAGCCAGTCTGTCGCCGGCGCATATACGACCGAGCTGGCTGTGGCACAGGATCTGCATGATCTCCGGGTATGACTCGGCCATGCGCGCGCTGAGCCGCACGCCCCCAGCGAGGCGCTCGGCGGGATCATCGACGCCGTGCAGGCGTTCGTCGACGGCTTGGGCGTACTCCTCGAGTGCATCGGCCACGGCCGCGTCGAACAGGTCCGGCTTGCCCGTGAAGTGGTTGTAGAAGGAGCCGAGGCCCACGTCCGCGCGCTCCGCGATGGCATGGATGCTGGCGCTGGTGCCGCCGGACTCGGCCAGGATCTGCCGCGCGGCGCGGACGAGTGCCTGGCGGGTCTCGGCGCGACGGCGTTCGAATCGGTTCCTGCGTGTGACTGGCATCGGCGTGCTCCATAAACAAGAGCAGCAATTCTGATGAATTCATCATTGCACTGCCAGTCTCAACTGTCCACCCTGGCCCACCAGTCCCGACTCCGCGATGGCGTGACCTGACAGCGCACGGTCATATCTGGGCATTTGATCAGCTTCGGGGGACTTGACGATAAAGCGGTCGTATCTGACTATTTCATCAGAAGTGGACAAAGTCGTCCAAGGTTGGCAGACGTCGTGCCGGCTTCCACCACGGCCACAGATCGGGCCGACGCCGCACATGCCGACGCTGTCTCACACCCGCACCGATGGGAAGAACCGGATGACGAACACCGACCACACGCCACTCACCGAACCGGTGAGCCCCCGAGAGATACCCGATGCGGCAATAGCCATGCTCGATGCGGAGGGGACCGTCGTGGGGTGGACGCACGCCGCCGAGCAGCTTGTCGGGTACTCGGCGGGGGAAGTGGTGGGCCGGTCCGCCGCACACGTGCTGCCGCCCGCCGAGGACGCCCCGAGTGCTTCGGCGTTCGCCGAGCAGTGCCGCGCCCAGGAGGGCTGGTCCGGCACCGTGACGGTCCGCCACCGCGACGGCCACCCCATCAAAATGACGCTGCGGATCTCGCTGCTGTGGGGGCAGGACGCCGGCACCCGGTGGCTGGTGTCCGTGACCGACATAGGCACCCTGTCCTCGGGGCCGTCCAACGGAGCTGTGCGGGAGTCGCTCCTGGCCCACGCACCGATCGGCATCGCCGTCTATGACCCGCAGCTGTGCTGTACCTGGGTCAACGACGTCATGGAGCGCCACCACGGCACTCCTCGTGAGCGATGGTTCGGACGCCGGCTGCGGGACTCACTGCCCGCCGTCGAGGCCGAAGCGCTCGAGGTAGTGATGCGGCAGGTGCTGGACAGTGGCATCACCACGGTCCACGAGTACCGGGCGTGGTCGTCGACGGACCGGCGCCGGGAGCACGCGTTCTCGGCCTCGTTCTTCTGCCTCCTGGACGCGGACGGCACGGCACTGGCAGTGTGCTCCATGAGCGTGGACGTCACCGGCAACCGGCGTGCGCGCGAGCGCCTTGCCATCCTCAGCGAAGCCAGCACGCGCATCGGCAGCACCCTCGAGGTCATGCGGACCGGGCAGGAACTGGCCGACCTTGCCGTGCCCCTGCTGGCCGACCACGCAGTCGTCGACCTGATGGAGTCGGTTCCGTTCGGCGTGGATCCCTCGGCGGGGACCGGCAAGGCGAACGGCCGCCCACCTGTGCTGCGCCGTGCCGGTGTGGCCTCCATCGACCCGGGTGTCCTCAAGTTGCCGTGGGTGCGCCAAGACGTGATCCGCCCCTTCCCGACCTCGCTGTTCGCCACCGCCCTGCACACGGGCAGGTCTTACCTGGAACCGGTGCTGGACACCTATTCAGGCCCCTGGGTCCGTCACGACCCTGTGCGGACGCAGAAGCTCCGTGACAGCGGCGTCCACTCTTTGATGGTCGTGCCCATCCGTGCGCGGCGCTGTGTGCTGGGACTGGCGGTGTTCGGCCGCTCCGAGGAGCCGACGCCGTTCCAGGAGGACGACCTCCTCCTCGCCGAGGAGCTCGTCACCCGGGCCGCGCTCAGCCTGGACAACGCTCTCCAGTACGCCCGCCAACGCACCGCGGCCCTCACGCTCCAACGCGACCTGCTCCCCCACCATGTGGGAGGCGGCGCCGCCCTCGATGTGGCCTCGCGCTATGTGCCGGCTGACATGGACCACGGCGTGGGGGGCGACTGGTTCGACGTGATCAAACTGTCTGGCGCCCGGGTGGCCCTCGTCGTCGGAGATGTGGTCGGACACGGCATCAACGCCGCGGCGACGATGGGCCGAATGCGCACCGCCGTCCGCACGCTCGCGAACATGGAATTGCCTCCCCACGAACTGCTGGCGCACCTCGATGACACGGTCAGGCGGCTGAGCGAGGAGGATGCCGACGCTCCGGACCAGCTCCCCGCGTCGGTGGGCGCCACCTGTCTGTATGCCGTCTACGACCCGGTCACCCGACGGTGCACGATGGCGCGGGCCGGGCATCCCCCGCCCGCGATCATCGACCCGCAGGGCCAGATCACTTTCCCCGACATGCCCTCCGGGGCCCCGCTCGGCCTCGGCCTCGGTCTGGTCCCCTTCGAGTCCGTGGAACTGGAACTGCCCGAGGGAACTCTGCTCGCGCTCTACACCGACGGTCTGGTCGAGTCCCGCGACGACGACATCGACGTGGGCCTGGATCGCCTGGGCGCCGCCCTGACAGAGTCCGGTTCGTCCCTGGAAGACCTGTGCTCCCACGTGATCGAGACCTTGCCGACTCAGGCCCCGGCGGACGATGTCACCTTGCTCCTTGCGCGGACTCGCGGACTCGAACCGGCCCAGGTTGCCTCCTGGGAACTGCCGAACGAGCCGGCCGCTGTCCGCATCGCCCGGCAGGCAGCCGCCCGTCAGCTCAGCGAATGGGGGCTTGAGCATCTGGTGACCACCGAGGAGCTGATCGTCAGTGAACTGGTCACCAACGCCATCCGCTACGGCGGCGGGCCGATCCGCCTACGGCTCATCCATCACCAGTTCTTGACTTGCGAAGTCTCCGACAGCAACCCCAGCCACCCACGCCCCCGTCATCCCCACAACATCGACGAGAACGGCCGCGGTCTTTCCCTCGTCGCTCAGTTGTCCCACAGGTGGGGCTCCCGCTCCGCAACGGACGGCAAGGTCGTCTGGGCCGAACAAGACCTGCCCTCCAAAGCCCTTGCGGCGTGACGCGCGACCGACCGGGCGGCCGACGGCTGCCACAGCATGCCGATCTCTCGAGCCGCAGGCTCTCGCCAAGCAAGCCACAGAAGGAAGCCACGGATGGACATAGAGAATGTCAAGAACGCCTACTCGGCAGGCGCCTCCCAAGGATCGACGGGCGTCTCCGGTTCCGGTCCCAGCGACAGCTCGCATGCCTGCGACGGTCCGGCAGCCGCCGTGCTCGACAATCGAGGCGCGGTGGTGCGGTGGACCGGGGCAGCAGAGGAGCTGACGGGGTTCCGCGCCGAGGAGGTCTGTGGCCGCCCCGTGCGGGAACTGGTGGCCGGCCTCCCGGACGACCTGCGCGACGCGGAGATACCGGCATCCGGCCGGGTACGGCTGTGGCACCAGTGCGGCGACACCATCGATGTCACCTTCCGGACCACCAAGGTGGGGGGCTCCGGCTCGGCGGAGGTCCTCGTCCTGGCGGCCCCTACCCACCACGTCGCCGGCCACGAACAGGGCGCGGCGCTCCTGCGTGCACTGTCCGCACAGAACCGGATCACCATCGCTGTGTACGACACGGATCTCACCACTGTGCAGACGAACGCCACGCCGGGAACTCTCGACGGCCGTCCGGTACAGCCCGGCGCTCGGCTGAGCGACGTGCTGTGCGCCAAGGACGCCGAGAACCTCGAGGCACTACTGCGCCAGGTAATCGAGACGGGTGCCCCAGTAATCCGCAGAAACCAGCAAGTGAGCTGGCGGCACGATCCGGCGCGGCAGCACGCGCTGTCGCTGTCCGCCTTCCGTCTGGAGGACGCGCGAGGACGCCCCACGGGGGTCGCAGCCCTGTACTTCGACAACGCCGACCAGATGCGCGCCCACCGTCATCTGGATCTCGCCCGCGAGGTGGCCGAACGAGTAGGAGGATCCCTGGATGTCGTGCGCACCGCACAGGACCTTGCGGACGTTCTCGCACCTGCGTTCGGGGATCTCGCCGCAGTCGACCTTGCGCACTCCGTTTCCGACGGGGAAGAACCCTCGAAGCAGCTGCACGGTGGAAACATGGGCAACGCGGCCCTTGCACCGGCCACCGCGGTGTGGCCGGCCGGCATCAAGCGCGGCGAGTCCATCCCGCCCCTTCCCGACCACCCCCTGCTGCACAGTTTCCGACACGGCGAGCCAGTCGTCTTCGGCCTTGACGACTTCATCGCCATGGTCAGAGACCCGCACCTGGTCGAGTATCTCGTCCCGAAGGGCGCCCATTCGGTGATGGTGGCACCGTTGCATGCCCGCGGGCTCACGCTCGGCGCCATAACGGCCTGGCGCTGCGGCCGATCCGACCTCTTCACCGAGGACGAGGCGGATCTCATGAAGCAGATCGCCTCACGGGGTGCGCTCGCCATCGACAACGCCCGCCGTTACACGCGCGAGCACAGGGCGGCCGTAGCGCTGCAGCGGCGCCTCCTTCCCCCGGCCACCACCGACACTCCGGCAGCCGAGACCGCCGGCGTCTACCTGCCCGCAGGCGGGGGAGCAGGCAGCAGCGGCGACTGGTACGACGCCATTGCTCTGCCCTCTCTCCGGGTGGCCCTTGTCGCCGGAGACGTGGTCGGCCACGGCATGCCCGCAAGCGCCACCATGGGCCGCCTCCGCGCCGCCATCCAGACGCTCGCGGACCTGGAACTCGAACCGGACGAGCTGCTCACCCGGATCGCCGACCTGGTCCAGCGCCTCGCGGCCGAAGCCCCACTCGACGACCGCGACATTGTTGGCGGCACCTGCCTGTACGCGGTCTACGACCCGGTCACCAGGCGCTGCACCATCGCCAGTGCCGGCCACCCACCACCCGTCCTGGTCCGGCCCGACGGAACCGCCGAAGCAGTCGGGATCTCCCCAGGGCCACCACTCGCCCTCAGCGGCATGCCGTACGAGACCACCGTGATCGACGTCGAGCCGGGCAGCGTCCTCGCTCTCTACACCGACGGCCTGGTCGAACGAGGCGATCGCGACACCGGCCAAGGCCTGCGGCGCCTGACCGAAGCCCTCGCCGCGTACTGCCGTCCGGATCGTGCCCTGGACGAAACCGGCCGGGCTCTCCTCTCCGACCTGGCGGACCAGGCGCCGCGCGACGACGCGGCCCTGCTGCTGGCCCGCACCCGCGCCGTCCCAGTGGCGGACACCGCTCACTGGGAGATCCCGGCCGATCCGGCCGCCGTCTCCAAGGCTCGAAAGTGGATAACCCGCCAACTCACCACGTGGGGCCTGGACGACCTCCTCTTCACCACCGAACTCATCGTCAGCGAACTGGTGACCAACGCCATCCGCTACGGTCGTCCGCCGATGGACCTCCGTCTGCTTCGCCACAACGTCCTGGTGTGCGAGGTCACCGACTCCAACTGCACCCAACCCCGCCTTCGGCGTGCCCACATGACCGACGAGGGAGGACGCGGCCTGTTCCTCGTCGCTCAACTCGGCGGACGATGGGGCTGCCGCCATGGCCAGAACGGGAAGACGATCTGGTCCGAGCAAGCCATCCAGGGTTCCTCCTGAAGGTATGGCTCACCGAGGTGGGTCGGGACAGAGTCACCCACAGCGCTGATGTCTCTCGACCCGGTGTGCCATGACAGCAGCTGACAGAGGGGGCATCGACAGAAGGCTCTGTCAGCTGAAGTGGACGTTGCTGAGGTCGATGGAGACCATGACCTGCTCCATGAGCGGACGACCGTCGGTGTCGCGGCGGTAAGCCCGGCGTTTGGTGGGCAGCACGATGCCGTCCGCTTCTGCGTAGTCGTAGACGTACTGTGCGGCGGCGAATCCGCCGGCCACGTCGACGTGGTAGTCGTGGCGCCGCAGGAGCCGGTCGGGACCGAAGTAGAAGTCCTGGTGGGCGCTGTGGCTTGCGATCTGGAGCGGGAAGGCGGCGCGCAGACCTGGCCAGACCTCATCTCTTTCCCGCCACGGCTCGATGTCGGTGACCGTGAAGCCGGGCATGGCAAGCAGGAAGGGCGTGGTCAGGTAGGTCCACAACGCATAGCCGTTGAAGTAGGCGCGGTCCAGCGGGTCCCAGGGTGTCTCCAGTGTGTGTCCGGAGAAAGACGTCCGAGGGTCCTTGCGTTCGGCCACCACGTGCCCGTCGAGTTTTTCGATGCTCACTCGTCCGGGCGTGAAGTCGGTCTTCTGGTCAGGAGCACCGAAGGGCTGTACCGAGGCGTGCTCCTCGTGCAGCCTGATCGTCATCATCCGTGGCGTGGCATCCTGCGGCAGGCCCTTGATGGCGAACAGGTCGCCACCACTGACAATGGTGGCCTGCGCCTGGGTCAGTTCCTGCCAGCGTTCGATCCCGCCATGGGCCTCGATGACCGTGGTGAGCAGATCATTCACGTTGGTTTCCTACCGTGCTTTCCGTTCGTCGGTCCAGGAGCAGAGCCGGCGATTCGGCCGGACGGGTCAGTGCCGGGCCACGCATCACCCGGCCGCCAAGCGGAAACTCGGGGCCTTCGGCGTGCACGAGGACGACACGGGCGCTGCTGCGGCCGATGGCCTCGAGGGTTTCGGCGAGCTCGGTGGCCGTCAGTGAATCGGTGCGGTTCTGCTGCGGGTTGTTCAGGACCAGAGTCGCGAGGCCGTCGTCGACGGCGCAGGTCAGGTGGGGCATGGTCCCTCCTCCGTCTCGCACTGGCGGTGCGCCCCCTGCGGGCGTGTTCGCCTGTCATGTGAGGAGCTCACGGAACCAGGCGAGGGCAGCGGCGCTCGACTGGTCGAACTGCGTGGTGTACGGGTCGAAGTGGCCGCCCGGGAGCAACCGCAGCCGCTTCGGTTCGAGCGCCCGTTCGTAGGCGGCGAGTGCCAGGTCGGTGACCGTGTCGTTGAGAGCGACCACCATGAGCAGCGGTGTGGTCCGGCCGCGGGCCGGGAACTGACGGCCGGGCCCGGCCCGGAGCCGACCCGCGGGCCCGGTCGGCCGCACAGTCGGGCCCGGACGGCGGCCGACGCCGTCCGCCGGCCCCCGGTCAGTCCGTGCGCTGCTGCGGTTCCGACCGCCCGGTGCCGCCCTCGGTGAGAGCCGTGCGCGCGGCCTGCAGCAGTTCTTCGGAGAGCGGGTTGCCCCGGGTGGCGCGGGCGAGGGCGAGGGCACCGACCATGGTGCAGAGCTGGGCCATGCCGTCGTCGTCGCCGGTGGCCAGCCGAGCGGCGCGGTTCCGTACCCCGTTGATGTAGACCTCCTGGGAGCGGGCGGCCTGGTCAGGGTCGCGCCCCAGGTCGGCGGCGAATCCTGAGACGGGGCAGCCGTCCCCGACGTGATCGCGGTGCCAGACCGAGAGGTAGTCCTCGATCAGCGTCCGGCGGGCGGCCTCGTGCTCCCCGGCGTGCTCCTCCAGCCCCACCGGCGAGTGTGCCGCCGGATCCTCGAAGGCGTGGGCGATGGCCTTGTCGACCAGGTCCTCCTTGGAAGTGAACTGCTTGTAGAACGCGCCATGGGTGAGCCCGACGGCCTTCATCAGGTCGGCGATGCTGACCGCGGTGCCCTTCTCGCGGAACATCCGGGAGGCGGTGGCCACAACGTGCTGCCGGTTCTCCTGCGCTTGCGCCTTCGACACGCGGCCCACGGAATCACTCTCCTCAGATGGCTGTCGCTTGTCATCTATCCTAACCTGCGTTTAGTTTGATTGCGACATCTATTTCGCCTTCGATGAGATCACCCGGCAGGTCAGGCAGGCCGTGCGCTGCCTCCCACCGTCTGAGGCCGACGGCCTCCGCCCCGCAATCGCAGTACCACCGACAGCACTGGAGACCCCCTGTGGCATCACCACCCACCCCCACCGAGTCCTCGAAGCCCGCGGAGTCCACACCACCCGTGCCGCCTGCCCAGCGACGAGGCGTTTCCGAGGCGGTCCACCGCCGGCGCTGGGCCATCCTGACCGTGCTCGCGTGCAGCCTCCTGGTGGTGATGCTGGACAACTCGATCCTCAACGTGGCGATGAAGACCATCGCCGAGCCCGCTCCCACCGGACTCGGCTCCACCCAGAGCCAGCTGGAGTGGGCGGTCAACTCCTACACGCTGGTCTTCGCCGGACTGCTCTTCACCGCGGGCCTGCTCGGTGACCGGCTCGGCCGCAAGAAGGTGCTGCTCTTCGGCATGCTGGTGTTCGGCGTGGGATCCGCGCTGTCCGCGCTGTCGGACTCCTCCGGGCAGCTCATCGTCTTCCGCGCCGTGATGGGCTTCGGCGGCGCCTTCATCCTGCCCGCCACCCTCGCGGTCATCATGAACGTCTTCGAGCGCGACGAGCAGCCCAAGGCCATCGGCATCTGGACCGGTGTGGTCGGTTTCGCCATCGCCGCCGGCCCCATCGCCGGCGGCATCCTGCTGCAGCACTTCTGGTGGGGCTCGGTCTTCCTGGTCAATGTGCCGATCGTGGTCGTCGCGCTGGTCGCGATGGTGGTGCTGGTCCCCGACTCCAAGGACCCCGGGCGAGGCAGGCTCGACCCGGTCGGCGTGCTGCTGTCGATCGTCGGTCTGGCGCTGCTGGTCTACGGCATCATCAAGGGCGGCCAGCTGGGCGACTTCACCCGGCCCGAGTCCTGGGCGACGATCCTCGGCGGCCTGGCGGTCCTCGCCGGCTTCGTGGTCTACGAGGCCCGCAGCGACCATCCGGCCCTCGACGTCACCTACTTCCGCAACCGGCGGTTCTCCGCGTCCGTCGCCGCCATCGGCCTGGTCTTCTTCGCCCTCATGGGCGTCACGTTCTTCAGCGTCTTCTACAACCAGAGCGTGCGGGGCTACAGCGTCCTGCAGTCCGGTCTGCTCGTGCTGCCGCTGGCCGTCTCCCAGATGTTCTTCGCCCCGCGGGCCCGGCTGGTCGTCAACCGCTTCGGTGCCCGAGCCGTGTGCGCCGGCGGCCTGGTCCTGACCGCCGTGGCCTTCGCCGGCTTCCTGCTGCTCGGCCAGGACACCCCCATCTGGGTGCTGGAGGTGCTGTTCTTCCTGATGGGCACGGGGATGGCCCATGTGATGCCGCCCGCCACCGTCATGATCATGTCGTCGCTGCCACGGGAGAAGGCCGGCTCCGGATCCGCGGTCAACAACACCTTCCGGCAGGTCGGCGGGGCCATGGGGGTCGCCGTGCTGGGGTCGCTGCTGTCCACCACCTACCGCAACGGCATCGACGGCCACCTGGGCGTACTGCCCGCCTCCGACCGGCACGCCGCAGGTGAATCCGTCCAGGCGACCCTGGCCGTCGCCGAGAAGCTGGGACCGGCCGGCAGGACGCTGGTGCGGCCCGCGCACGACGCCTTCATCCATGCCATGCACATCACCGCGATAGGGGCGGCGGCCGTCGCCCTGGTCGGCGCGGTCGTCGTGCTGCTCTTCCTGCCGCGCAAGGACGCCGCGCTGGCCGCCGACGGTGACAAGTCCCAGCGCCAGGCCGTCCGAGCCCAACGGTGATCACGAACCATCCCCGCGAGACACCGGAGGCGACCGCCTGCCGGGGACGTCGCCGCACTGCCGACACCTCCACCATCGAGACCGTGCTGCGGCAGCTCGAGGAGGGGCAGTCCGAGCGGATGGTCGACACGGTGCTCGAAGGGGTGCGCCCGCGGGTGAGGTCTGTGCCGACTTCGGTGCCGCTGACCTCCTCCGCCCGGCGATCGCAGAACCCCCGACAGCACTGGAGACCCCTGTGAAGTCGCCACCCGGATCAGCGCTGACATCGCCGGGGCCAACGCCTTGCTGACGGCTCCGCTGACGCTGTGATCACACCTCAACTCAGTTGTTCCATTATTCCGAAGGAGATCGACTGATGGTTGCCAGCAACCTTGTTCTTATCCCCGGTGCCGGCGGCGTGGGCCGTACGGTCTTCGAGCACTTGCGTGCTCAGGAAGTGCCGGTGCGTTTCATGGTCCGTCGCGAGGACGAGCGTGCGGATGAGCTGCGGGCGCTCGGCGCGGAGGTCGTCATCGGTGACCTGACCCGGCCCGAGACGGTAGCGGCCGCGCTGCAGGGCGTGGCGCGGATGTACTTCGCGATGCGCGTGTCGCCGGACCATCTGCTGGCGGCGACCGTGGTGGCCTCCGTTGCGAGGGAGTACGGGAAGCTGGAGGCCCTGGTCGACCTGTCGCAGATGACGGTGTCGCAGATGACCGCCACCAGCACCGAGGAGTCGCACCAGCAGCGGCTGCACTGGCTGGCGGAGCAGGTCTTCGACTGGTCGGGGCTGCCCGTGGTGCACATCCGGCCGACGTCGTTCCTGGACAATCCGCTGTTCACCATGATGGCGGCGCGGTCGATTCAGGAGAGCGGCACGATCGCGCTGCCGTTCGGCACCGGACGCACCTCGCCGGTCGCCGTGGACGATGTCGCCCGGGTGGTCGCCACCGTGCTCCGCGACCCGGCTCCGCACATCGGGCAGACCTACGAGCTGACCGGGCCCCGCTCGGTCGACATGACTGAGCTGGCCGAGGAGTTCTCGCGGGCGCTGGGCCGTCCGGTGTCCTGCGTGGACGTGCCGCTGGACCGGTGGCAGTCCCAGGGGCTCTCCAGGATGGGCCTGCCGCCGCACATCGAACAGCACGCCGCCACCATGGCCCGGCTGCACCGGGACAACCGTTACGACCGCACGGCCGACGGCGTCGAGCGCGTGACGGGCATCCCCGCCCAGTCGATCGAGGCGTACGTGGCCGCCCGCAGGGACTTCTACCTGGGCTGAGCCGCCCCGGCCAAGGCCGGCCCCGGGGCGACTGCTGTCGCGGGCCGGCCGGGCCTTCTTGGCCCTGTCGTGACCAGTGAAGATCCACCATAGTGAAGTCGCTGGTCACGGGGCTGGTGTGCCTTGGTGGTCGTGTGCTCGTGCTGGTCATGGGCGGTTGTCGGACCTCAAGATCGTCTGCCGTTTCGGCGATCGCGGATCGAGGTACTCCTGGTGTCGGAGGTCGTCACCAACGGCTTGGTCCACGGCGACAGCGACGTGTACGTCTACGTCCGCGAGTTTCCCGAACGCATACGCGTTGAGGTCCGTCACAGTGATCCGCATCTCGCGAAAGCCGTGACGGTTCCGCGCGAGGAGGACCAGGCCGAGGGAGGGCGGGGGCTGGTCATCGTTTCCGCGCCGGCTTCCGCATGGGGCAACTCGCCCAGCGGACGAGGGAAAACGGTGTGGTTCGAATTGCCGACACCTGACACCCATGGCGTTGATGCCTGACACGGCACGCGTTTCGTCGCCGTTCACCGCCGGGGACACGTGTCCAGCCGCCGCACGTCCGTTGCGCGGGCGACGCCGCCGAGTGTCGGACTTGTCGACTGGATGAACGCGAGTCCGCCAGGTCGCATTGCCGCCGGGCGGTCTCTGTCAGTTCTCTGCTTTCGGGCGTCGGCGAGGGCGGTCAGGTCGTGCCGCCGCGCGACGGCGAGGTGTCTCGATGGGCAAGGCGGTCTCGATGGGGTCTGCCGCACGCGACTGGACCACCCGGATGTCCTCGGGGAACAGTTCCCTGCCGTCCTCGGCGGTGAGCGTGATCAGTTGGGGTTGCTTTCCCGTGCGAGCGTCGATGACGCGATTGATGGGCTCGTCGTCGAACAGGTGCCTTTGGCCCCACTGGCGCAGCTTTTTGCAGGTGAAGCGGCCAAGGTGATCGTAGCGCTTGCAAAAAGCAAGTGGAATTGGCGGAGGAGCTGAAGCCGATGTCCGAGAAGCACGAGACGATCCGAACGGAACTGCGCAACGGGGTCCTGTGGGCCACGATCGACAACCCCCCGATCAACCTGATCGACGAGCGGTTCGTCGCAGACCTGATCGCACTGCTCGACACGACTGACTCCGACGACAGCACGCGGGTTGTCGTCTTCCGCAGTGCGGACCCCGACTTCTTCATCCCGCACGTGGACGTCGAGCGGATCGCCGAGTACACGGCGACGGCGGCAACGTCCGGCGGGCCGGACGACGTGAGCCTCGGTGCGCTGTACCGCCGGCTCAGCGAGGCACGACCCGTCACGATCGCGGTCCTCGAGGGCCGGGCGCGCGCCGCGGGCGGAGAGTTCCTCTATGCCTGCGACATGCGGTTCGCCTCCGTCGAGCGTGCGGTGATCGGCCAGCCCGAAGTGGGTTTGGGCACTTTCCCAGGCGCGGGGGCGGTCCAGCAGCTCGTACGGCTGGCCGGACGCGGCCAGGCCATGCAGGTGATCCTCGGTGCCGAGGACCTCGACGCACGCGAGGCCGAACGCATCGGCATGGTCAACAAGGCTCTGCCGGACCAGGAGTTGGTTCCCTACGTCGAGCGTCTCGCCGAGCGCATCGCCGGATTCCCTGAGGCGGCCGTACGGCTCGCCAAGCGCCGGATCAACGCGGCCGGCCTCCCGGCGAAGGAGGACGTCCAGGTCGACGCGGGCTTCTTCCAGATCCTGGCGCGCGACGCATCGAGCACCGCCCGGATGGGCGCTCTCATGCAGCGCGGAATGCAGGAGCGCTCCCGCACCGAGCTCGACTTCGGTGCAGCGGTCGGGGAGCTGTGAGCCGTCAGGACGTAGGCGATCCGGGTTGTGCTGCAGCGGAGTCTCCGCAGCCTTGTCGGGCTCCACAGCCCTGGGATCGCCCCCGACCATCCGTGCTGCTGCGGCAGACGCAAGAGACACGGCACATAGGTGCGGGCGATCGCTGGCCCCTTCCGGCCGCCTGATCTGACCCTCGCCCGCCGTGCCCGCTTTGGACGGGGCCGCCCGCGAGGTCGCCGCCGCCGCTCACATCCACCGGATCACCGACACCCTGGTCTCGGCAGGCGTCAAGTGCCGTGAAAGCACGGGATGTCAGGGTGCGCCGTCTTCGCTTCCGTCGTGCCGGGGATCGCTCCCTGGGCGCGGAGCTTGGCAACCTCGGCGGGCCGAATCCGAGCTCGGCGAGGATCTCGTCGTTGTGTTCGCCCAGGTCAGGCGCTCGCTTCTCCGGCACCTTCGGCACCCTTCGGGGGTTGACCGGGCCGCTGATGATGCACTCAAGCCCGCTGACTCCTTCCAGCGGTACGACGCTGTCGTTCACGCGTAGCTGGGGGTCCTGCGCGGCCTCCTCCGGTGTCTGAATGAGGCTGTAGGTGATGCGTTGCTGGGCCAGTGCGTCCTTCCAGTGGACGAAGGGCCGCAAGCGGAACTCGGCGTCGAGCAGCTCGCTCAGCGCGGCGGAACATTTACCGGTCAAGCTGGTCGAAATAAGCGGATCTGATTTCCTGGGGTGCGACGACGAAACAGAGGTCGGCCAGGTCGTCCAGGTGCCACGGAGTCCCGCTCGGCCAACCGATCGGCCGGCACCACCGCGCCCAGCCGTTCCGACATGACGGGCAGCACGTCCAACGCGGGATCACTGATCGGCTGCCGTGCCAGCGCGAACGCGAGTCTGCCCTCGCCCACGCCGGTGACCAGAGCCCTGGAGGTGCCGGGCCGGCGCAGGAGCTCGCACCACTGAATTGACTTGTTCCAGTACGTCGGCTCTCCCAAGGTTCCAGAGGCGCGGCGAGTGCGCCGGGGTGCAGCCGGGACGGCGCCTCGGACTCCGGCGCGGCTGCGGTGAGGGAGGGCGGCTCGACCCTCCTGGTCGGCATGCTCGCAGGTCGGCAGGTCGGCAGGTCGGCAGGTCGGCAGGTCGGCAGGTCGGCAGGTCGGCAGGTCGGCGTACGGTAGTCAGGCGCAAAACTGTGAAACGCAGAGCGGCGGTAGGCATGCCACCAGCCGCTGATTGGCTCTCGACCCGGAACCGCGCACCAGGGAGGCTCGGGATCTGATGTCGTACTTGAAGGAGTTGTGATGCAGGTAGCCGTGGTCACCTTCGACGGGTTCAACGAGCTCGACAGCTTCATCGCTTCCGGGCTGATCAACCGGTGCCGTAAGGACGGCTTGGAAGCCTTCATTACGACGCCGACGCCGGTGGTCACGTCGATGAACGGCGTCGAGGTGACCGGGCAGCGCCCGATGGAGTTCGTGACCGAAGCCGACGTCGTGCTGATCGGTAGCGGGGTGAAGGCGCGAGACGTGGTCGCCGACGACCGGCTGATCTCCAGGCTGCGGCTCGACCCCTCGCGACAGCTGATCGGGGCGCAGTGCTCCGGCGCGCTGGTGCTCGCCCGGCTCGGGTTGCTGGATGGCATGCCGGCGTGCACGGACATGAAGAGCCGGCCCTTCGTCGAAGCCTGCGACGTCACCGTGCTGGACGCGCCGATCCACGCCGAGGGGAACATCGCCACGGCGGGCGGTTGCCTGGCGTCCCAGTATCTCGCCGCGTGGGTGATCACCCGAATGCTGGGGGAGGACGCCGCGCGCGACGTCATCGACTACGTGGCTCCGGTCGGCGAAAACCAGGAGACTGTCGAGCGCGCCATGCGTGCCGTCCACGCGGGCGAGGCTGCACTGCGCTGACGCCCCGCCGCAGGAAGACGCACTGCGCGAGCATCGGGGTCGTGACCGGGAACGTACGGCTGGTGCCGGACCGAACCATGATCTGGTAATCGGTGACCGGGTAACGGTGACAGTCGTCGTGCTGCGCTTCCAGCGGTGATCAGCGACGGGCAGGGCCGAGGCTGTGGCTCGGTGCGGTGCGCCCTGGACGGATCCCGACGTCACCCAGGTCCGGGCCGAGGGCATCGAAGAGCACTCCAGCTGTACCGGGCTGGCCCGCGACTCCCCCACCAAGTCAGCGCCCCACCGAGGAAACCCGCCAAGGACGCGGGGCCTGGCGAGAGGAACTACTAGGACAGCGCCCGCCGCCTTTCCCGGCGGCGGATCATGATGGAACACGGCATCGCCGAGCCGAAGCAGTGGCGGTCTCTGCGATGCTGGATCGGCCGTCGCGACATCCTGCCCGGAGTCATGGCCGCCATGGGCACCCTGCTGATGCTTGGACCCGAATCGCCAGGCGAACACATCGCAAACTCAATGGTTTTGACGACCCGTCGGAGAACTGAACTCACCATCGGGTGTCAGCATCCGTCCGGCCAAAGCTACCCACACCCTGGAAACGCGGACGGCCTCGGACGTGTCTGTGCGGCCGCATCCGAGGGCCCGCGCCACCGGAGATCGTCGCTGCAGGACAGGCGGAGAGTTCCCGGACTCCTCGGACCGGAGCCCGGCTCTTCCCAGGTCAACGCACCCTTCCCCGCGCCTTCAGCGGCACAGGCGGGAGTTCAGGAGCAGACAGTGGGTCACCGTCGTACCCCTTCACTTCTCCGAAGCGCGAGCCCGTCATCCAGTCCTGGCGGGCCTGCTCGATGTCCTGCTGGGTGCGGCCGATGAAGTTCCACCACATATCACACGTTTCACGGCTTCGTGCAGGTCAGAGACGTCTCGGACCATCGGCGGTCAGCAAACCGTCAGCATGGGTTCCAGAGGAGTCGAGACAGCATGGCGAGCAAGAGCTTGGCCCGCGGCATGGGCACCTTCTTCAAGGACTGCGAGCATCCCCAGGCCCGGTGGTCCAAGTGCCCCCACGAGTACAAGATCCGGTACCGGAGCGCGGCCGGGAAGCAGACCGAGGAGTCCGGGTTCGCCACCCAGGACAAGGCCATCACGCGACTGACTGATGTCTACAACGCGAAGAAGGCCGCTCCGAGGAATCAGAGCAGGGCCGATCGCATCCACAAGTACGGGGGGATGCAGTTCAGGGAGTACGCCGCTGAATGGAAGGCCGGCCAGCGGGATCTCGGCGCGGCGTCCGTCAGGCACCTCAACTCGCTCCTCGAACACCACCTCTTCCCGGCTTTCCAGAGCCGCCGGATGAATACGTTCGACCACAAGGTTGTGGACGACTTCATTCAGACGATGGAGCGCAACGGCGTGGGCCTGGCCACGCAGTCCAACACCTACGACAAGCTCAAAGCGATCCTCCTCGATGCTCACCGGCTGGGGATCTTCGATCAGAACCCCCTGGAGGGTGTCAAGCCTCCTCAGTACGACCCGACACGTGCGGTCATCCCCTCGGTCACACAGCTTCGAGAGATACGCGCGGCCGATGACGACACGTTCCTTCTGATCGCCGATCTCATGAGCGGCTGCGGGATGCGAAATGGTGAGGCAGCGGCAGTCAACATCAACAACATCGTGGCGGACGACGTCTACCGGATCAGCGAGCAGGTGAACCAGACCACCAGGGACTATGCGCGGCTCAAGCACCGCAAAGCCGGCGAGTACCGTGACGTGCCCCTTCCGGCACGAATCAAGGACACCATCGACTGGTACGCGGACAAACACGGCACCGTGGACGGGTACCTTCTCCGCCACCCGAAGGATCCCAGCAAGGCCTTCCCGTACTACGGCCTCGACATCCGGTGGCGGAGGATCAAGACGGCCGGACATGTGGACATCCCCGAGAGGATGGTCATCTACAGCTTCCGGCACTTCTTCGCCTCGAACTGCCTCACCAACGGCATCCCGATCACCGATGTGGCTGAGTGGATGGGACACAGGAGCCTCGACATCACGTTCAAGATCTACCGACACCTCATGCCAGGCTCGATCGGCAAGGCGGCCAAAATCCTGGACGTGGGGCTGGCTGCCTGATGCGCCAAAGGCCCCCGGTCCAAGAAGGACCGGGGGCCTGGGTACGGTCTCCCAATCTCAACGGAAGATCCCCAACAGGTTCCTATAGGAAAGGATTTGAGCGAGGCGGCGCCCCGTTGCTACTTTCGTGGTGGACCGTGAAGTCGTCGTATGGAGGTGAGCCCCGTGAACACAGTTACCCATGGGTGCTTCCTCAACCCGTCACGGTCCGGCGGCTGACGTTCGGTGTCGCCAGGAGCGCCTGAGATCGAGGCACTCCTGGAAGGAGACTCCGATGAACACGAAGCCTTTCACATCTGGCCTGAGCGAGAACGCGGTGATGATCACGCGCGTCGCGGACAGGCAATGGCATGCACTGGATGACGACCTGGTGGTCGGCCGCGGGCATGCGTCGCACCGGCCCGACGGACGCTTGTTCGTCAGCATCGACGCTTGGCACGACGCCACCTTCGACCGGCTCGCCGAGGCGATGCTGGCGGAACTGCCAGCGCCGCTGTACACGGTGGTCGACGAAGCCGACGTCGAGCTGACGGCCGGCTGGCGACGGGCCGGTTTCACGATCCGGCGCCGCGAGTGGGAGTACGTCGTGCCGACCGACCCGCGGGTCACAGGGCTCGAAGCAGTCCTGCCGCCTTCGGGCGTGACGATCGTGCCCGCCGGTCAGGCGGACGAGAGTCTGCTGCGGGCGGTGGACCGCGCGATCCGTGACGAAGTCGAGGCGACCGTCGGGTGGCAGTCGATGCCCGCGGAGGTAATTCGCCGCCCCGAAGGCGACACCATCGTCGACCCGTCGAAGTACGCGGTGGCCGCGGCGCCGGACCGCTACCTGGGTCTGATCCGGGTGGTGACGGTGAACCGGCCGCGCGTCGGGCTGGTCGCGGTCCGGGCCGGCGAGCAGCGCCGCGGCATCGCGCGGGCGCTGCTGGCCCACGCGCTGGGGACGCTGCACCGCTCCGGGTTGGCCGGCGCCTGGACCGAAGTCCACGAGTCCAACCAAGCAGCCTCGGCGCTGTTCGAGGGCATCGGCGCCCGGCCGATGAGCAGCAACCTGGAGCTGGTGCGATGACGAAGAACAAGAACGTCATCGAAGTCGAGGGCAAGGTCGTCGAGTGCCTGCGGAGCGCCATGTTCACCGTGGAGCTCGAGAACGGCCACCAGGTGCTCGCGCACATCAGCGGGAAGATCCGCAAGAACTACATCAAGATCATGCTGGAAGACCGGGTACTGGTGGAGCTCCCGCCGTACGACCTGACGCGCGGCCGGATCGTGTTCCGGTACCGGAACTAGCGGCGGTCGGCACCTTCCCCGGTAGCTGATCCTGGGGCCCCGGTCACGGCGTTTCCGTGACCGGGGGCCCGATGATGGCTCGCACGGCCGCGGCAGCCACCGCTCCAGCCGCCGCCAGCAGGTCTGCCCGAACCCCAGCTCCAGCTCCAGCTCCAGCTCCAGCGGGAGGAGTTGCCAGGCGATGTCGTTGCGCAGCACGTACAAGATGCCCTGCAGACACAGCCGGCCCGGCACCGGCCGCGGGCCAGGAGCCTTCTCGGACCAGGGCGGCAGCAGCGGCGCGATCAGCGCCCACAGGGCATCGTCCACCGTCCACGGCCGGGTAGTCACACCATCCCGAACGGTCGATTGGTCACACCGGACACGGCCGAACAGAGCCGTTCAACAAGATCGTGTTACGAGCTCTTACTCGAGCTTGCACTAGCCCAACTTCTGTTGCTTCAGCCACGCTTGAACGTCGGAGATCTTGAACTGAATCTTCGCGTTGCGGCCGCGCCCAAACTTGTACGGGACCAGCCCCAGGCTGGGAGCCTCCCTGTACACCCAGGCCACCGACATGTTCAGGTACTCCGCGGTCTCCTTGACGTCCATGAATTGCGTGGGCATACGCCATCCTCCAACAGTCGCACAATTACGCGACCGAGCACGGACACTCGGGCAGTGATCAGTGTGGTGACGGCACCCGTTTTGCACGGGCCGACTTCAACTGATAACAGGGCAGCCAACGTTGCAGCCGAACTAGGCGAACTCGATACCTGGGCGTTCACGCGTACAGAGTCCAACGAAGCGGTCGAATGCACCCACGGATGTCAAAACTCTGTTCACCAACGAACCCGGTTGACGTGAGGTAATCAGGTGACTCCAGAGGGAAGGGGAAAGCCGTCACGAGCGATGAGGTGATGGCAGCGACCGCCGAGCAGCGTAGAGCATCGTCGTCGACGATTCCGCTTGGAAAGGTGCCTCAGGCCACCCCGCCGGGCGTGCAGGACGATACCTGGCATCGCGCCCACCGACCGTTCGGAATCCGGAGCGATAGGCCATCTTGCCAACATCTGACTCGGAGCCATAACGCCCCCAGTCAGCTTCCTCACCCCGAACCAGCGCCCCCGCCACCCCACAGACATGTCACGTGCCGTCGGATGCCGCGTAGATCCTGTCGCCATAGAGTCCCTGAAGAACTCCCACCGTGACGCAAGTCGAGCGTGCAACGCCAAATTCGAAGCTCACGACCATGACCAAATAGGGCCGACACGAGCGTCAAGTACAAGGAGACGGCGCGGGACGGGCTGCGGTGAACATCATCGAGTTCTGAGGAAATGGGCCCTGACCTGCTCCTTTGCATCGTTCGGAGCTGTCAGGGCCTTCCCCGCTTACGCGGCGGAAAATCCCTGAAAAGTCCCTCGGACAGAGGTGGAAGTCCCTGACAAGTCCCTGGGAAATCTTTCGCGGATTGGCGTCTGGCCTGGGGTTTCGTGCCACCGACCCAACGACGAATGCCTCTTGGCCGCCGACCGCGCGAGCAGCTTCTCCCGGGTCAGCGCCCGGGGCCTATCGGTGTGCTTCGCGGTCACTGATGCTTTGTATCCCGAACGGCAATGCATCGCCCGCGTGCGGATGACAACGGAGGTGAAATCACGCTGTCATGCTCGGTGGCGCGGCGCATCGCTCCGTGGTGACGGCACACGTGGGATGCCCTCGGTGATATGACGCACCCTTGGGCTGCCCCTCGCACGCGGCAGCCTCGGTCCTCTTGAGACGTCATCTCATTTAGTGTCTTCGATAGTCTGCGGTGGTGGGGATTGTTGAGCGGCTGGTGCCGGATGAGTTGTGGGACCTGTTCCAGCGGGTGGTGCCGGAGGCGCCTTCGCGACCTCAGGGCGGTGGCCGACGTCGGCATGGTGACCGGGAGGTGCTGGCGGCGATCGTGTTCGTGGCCACGTCGGGCTGCACGTGGCAGCAGTTGCCCGCAGCGTCGTTCGGGCCGTCGGGTGCGACGGCCCATCGGCGCTTCTCCGACTGGACGAAGGCCAGAGTGTGGGCCAAGCTCCACCGCCTGGTCCTGGACGAGCTCGGCTCCCGCGGCGAGTTGGACTGGTCCCGCTGCGCGATCGACTCGGTGAACATGCGGGCGCTGAAAAGGGGGACCTGACAGATGGTGGCCGCGGTCCGCTAGGAGGAGAACGACCGGCTGCAGGCCACGCTTTACGAGGCGGCGCCGTACGACCTGCACACCGAGATGGTCCGACTGCTCGAAGTGCCCGAGAAGAAGCGGGTGTCAGAGCTGGAGCGGCTGCGGTGGGCCCGATACGGGTGTCCGGCAGGGCCATGGAACTGGCCCTGGACCGCGCTCGCGGGGTGCGGGGCAGGCGCGGTCGACGCCGGACGGGTCCCAGCCGCGCGCGTATCCGATGAAGCAAGCACCGAGGTCGTAATCACGGACCAAGTCGGGCTCGTCGAACTACGTCGGCGCTGGGAAGGCCACCACTTCGGCCTCTATAGCTTCGGGTACCGAGTGACGGGTGAGGTGGGTCAGAATTCCACGCGGGGGCGTTCGCTGATATCCCGGCTGAGCAGGGTTCGAACGTCGGCCTCCGGAAGTCCGGAACGATAGATGAAATCGGCGAAGGAGATGCCGGTTGTCTCCATGAGTTCTAGTGCGCGTTGCAGGAGTACCGGAGCCTCTGGATTTCCCAGGGGGCCTGGCTCTACTTTCCTCCATCCTCGGACTGACAAGGCTTTCCATCCCTGCGCGTAGGTGTGTTCACTCATGACGCCGAGCGTTTTTGCCCTGACCAGGAGGGCGGCTAGAGAGACGTGCCATTTTGCCTTCAAGCGGAGAAATACGGGCCAGTCGAGCCGTTCCGGAAGTTCGGATTTGATGTCGTCGGCTGGCATGAGGAACGCGGCGGCGAACTCATGGGCTTGGCTCTCAGTGACCTTGTCGCCAATTTTTCCAGTGACGCCATGCAAGACCAGGTGGCCTAGTTCGTGGGCCGCATCGAAGCGGGAGCGGTCGCGCAGCCCTTTGTCGGCCCCGAGAGCGACAACGGGCCTATCGGGGAAGTCGACGCAAAATGCATCAACTTTTTCGATGCTGACACGGAAGCGGACGACAATAATTCCGTTCATTTCCAGCAGTCGCACAACATCTTGAACTGAACCGCGTGGGACATTCCAGTGGTCACGGACCTGGGCTGCCGCTTGTTCGATATCGGCGGACTGAAGAGGCTGTCCTTCGCCAACTGGGACGCGCGGCAGATTGAGGTCGGGCAACGCGACGTGTTTTTCGAGCTCAAGCGCGAGTTCCCTCGCGAGGTGCACGTAGGCGAGCGCTTGTTGGCGATCTCGGGGGGAGGTGGATCGAAGACTGCGGAAGAACCCGTTGACCTGATCCTGGGCAGGGGGGCGGGCTGGAGCGGCGAAGAACGACGGCGGTACCCGCAAGGCGACCGCAAGCCGGCGAAGCGTCGATGTGGCGGGCTTGGTGTGTCCGTTCTCGAACTGACTGATCGAGGCTGCGGTGACGGAGCCCACTTCCCGGGCCAGTTGCACCTGGGTGAGCCCACGGAGTTCGCGCGCCATTCGCAGTCGGGCGCGATCGAACAGGGCTGCGATGTCGCCGGGGTCCAGTTGCGGGTCGTTCACGTCGCTCGTCTCCGGGCCAGTCAACGTCCACTGATCAGCGGACGATTCTCGATCTTGAATGCTCCGCTCGCATCTTAGGCACACCTTGGTTACCGGTCGGTCAAATCGCTCAGCTCCAGCGGAACACGCCCGAGTGAAGTGTGTCGAGTTGCATCTCCTCCACGTCGTGTACTGTACCCAAAACGCGGAATATGATGTTCAGATCTGAGGTGACCCGCCACGTGTGGGGGGACGGAGCTGAGGTGCTGAGAGTTCAGGAGTGCGTGCTGTCGGACGAGGTGATCACCGCCGACTCGGCGGAGGTCGCGTTGTGGGACGCCATCGTGGTGCCGGAGGAGATCAAGGAGCGATTGCGCAACCAGACTGTGCTGTCGCTGCTTGTGCGGCCTGACCTGCCGTTTGCGGTGACGGCGTTGCACGGCTTGTGCACGCTCTACGGCCCTCCCGGCACCGGCAAGACCACCCTGGCACGGGGTCTGCCGGCGCAGGTCGCCCGCTATGTCGCCGGAGGTGCGGTCCGGCGGATCGAGATCAACCCGCACGGGCTAATGAGCGCCGAGCACGGGCAGTCGCAGCAGCGGGTCAGCGAGCTGCTCGGCGAGTACGTGCCGGGTCTCGCATCGGATGGCGTGCCGACCGTGGTGATCCTCGACGAGGTCGAGTCGATGGCGGTCGCCCGCTCGGCGGCGTCGCTGGCAGCCAACCCGGCCGATGTCCACCGTGCCACCGACGCGGTTCTCACTGCCTTGGATCTCAACGCCGCCGAGCACCCGCACCTGTTCTTCGTCGCGACCAGCAACTTCACCACCGCACTGGACGAGGCGTTCCTCTCCCGCTCCGACGCCGCAATCCTCGTCCCGCTTCCCGAGCCGGAGGCGCTGCGGAAGATCTTGGCCTCCACGCTGCTGACGCTGGCCGACAAGTACCCCGCCTTGGGCGAGCTGGCCCGCTCCTCGGCGATGGACCGCATCGCCGAAGCGGCTCACGGGCTGGACGGCCGCCGTACGCGCAAGGTGGTCTTCGAAGCCCTGGCGCAGCGGCTGGACACGGTGCTGGACCCCGGCCGCCTCACCGAAGACGACCTGGCCGCCGCAGTGCGCAACGCCGTCGGGGAGACGGGCCAGTCGGAGGTGTCCCGTGCGGCGTACTAGGCAGGTGGCGGCCTCTCCTATGCGCAGCGCCAGCGGAACCTGGACGGTGATCGCGGACCTCGTGGCGGACACCGTGGAGCAGTCCTCCGCGCTGTCCCGCGACGAGGCGGTGCAGGCGATGTCGGCCGCCGAGTCGGTCGGGCGGATGCTGATCGCGGCAGGGCACCTGCAGCAGCACCCGATCACCTTGGTTGCCGGCAAGGTGCACTGCGAGATCACGACGGTGTCCGGCACAGAGGCGCTGACGTTGGAGGAGAACCTCAACCCCGTCCCAGGCGCGGCGGGCGCCGACGATTTCACGATCCATCTGCCGTCCCCGGCCCCGCTCCAGGAGCAGGTGAAGGCAGCAGCCGACGGTCACGCCCGGTTGTCCGATGCTGTCCCGCCCGCTCCGGAGACGAAAGCTGCCAACTCCGGTCCGCTGATCGACCGTGAGGCTCTGCGACGGGCGGTGACCCAGTGATGACCTCCACCTATACCTACAGCTACACCCGGACCCACACCGCCACGCACCTGACCGACGTCATCCTCGGCACCATCACCGACATCCTCGCCGACCTGGGGATCAACATGGACCGGCTGCATCGCGACTGGGTGCAGAACGAGAACGCGATCAAGGCGTGGATCGAGGAGGGCTCACTCGACACGGTCGTCCTTGAGTGCCACCAGCCCTCGGGCGCCGTGGCGCCGGTGATCGAGTTCCCGGTGTCCTACACCACCTCCGGCGACGGCAACGCCGAGTTCACCGCCTCCCGTGCCCGGGCCGCCCGGTTCCGAGCCAAGTTCGACCAAGTGCCCACGGGCACCACTCACCGGCTGTTCTGCACCTTCAACGGACCCCGCACCCCGCAACCGGGTTGGGGGCCCGGCCAGCGGGTGAGCACTGACGGCCTGCGCGGCATCACCTTCGGCACCCTCGGCTCTGCCCCGCACGCCTCGACCGGCATGCGGTACTACCACACCTGAGACCACGAGCAGGAAGACACCACTATGGGATACGTCGACGACGCCTTCACCAACCTCAAGCACAACCTGGAGATCACCCAGACCGAGCAGGACCTGGCGAAGGCACGGCACGAGGCCATCCGCGACTTCGTCCGGTCGCACTGGGACCTCGTTGACGACTTCCTCACCGGCAGCTACCGGCGCGACACCAAGACGAAGAAGCTCAAGGACATCGATATCTTCGTGGTCCTGGACGCCAACGGCTCCCAGGCAGGCTTCCGCGATCAAGCTCCCATCCAAGTGATCAACGCATTGGAGACGCTGCTCCGTCAGAAGTGGAGCTCCGCCGCCCGTGACGGTATGGCCGTTGTCATCCCCTACGGCCCCGACGACGAGGTCATGTCGATCGATGTCGTCCCCGCCTTCAAGCGAGCCGACGGCGGCTACTTCATCCCCGACCCCTCGGCAGGCGGCTGGATCGCGACCAACCCCAAGCGTCACCACGAGCTGAGCATCGCGAAGAACGCCGACTGCGACGGCAAGTACGTACCCTTCGTCAAGATGGTCAAGGGCATCAACCGCGAACTCGGCGAGCCCGTGTCGCCCTCCTTCCTGCTGGAGGTCATGGCCCAGTCGCTGGTGAAACCGCCGATTGGGCGCTACCAGGACGAGATTGTGCTGTTCCTGGCCACCGCCGCCGAACGCATCGGCGACGAGTGGCCCGACCCCGCCGGCCTGGGCGGTGACGTCAACGCCGTCATGAACGCGACCCAGAAACTCGCCGCGGCCAATGCACTCAACCAGGCCCGCGCCATCGCAGAACGGGCGGTCGACCTGGAGGACGAGGGCCAGGAACGCGCCGCCTACGACGAGTGGAAGAAGCTGTTCGGGAACCGGATGACCAAGCCATGAACCTCTCCACCGACCCCGGCGGCGTCCGCGGGATACCGCCTCGGGCCATCCACGAGCGGCAGCTCGACGACGACATGCTGCTCCTCCAGCGCGCCGCGGCGGCAAGCCACCAACGCGGCCAGCTCCTCGAAGCCGTACGCGTCACCACCGCCGTCGCGCTCGCCGTCGCCGGTGTCCTGATCACTCTGATCGGCCACGGCCGGACAGCCGTCTCGATCATCGGGTTCTTCTGGTTCGTCGTCTCCGCGTTCCTACTCAAGGGCCTCGCCGGGAACACCGCCCGCCAGGGCGCCCTGCTCCAGGAGATGTTCGACATCGCCCTGTTCCACTTGCCGTGGCGCGCAACCGTTGCAGGCGACCCCATCCCCGAACCCGATGTCCGCCGTCTCGCGCGCAAGCTCCCCCGAGGCGGCGCGAAGGACAAGCGCATCACCGACGGCTGGTATGACCCCACCAACGACGTCCACCACCCCTACGACGTGTTCATCGCCCAGGAACAGAACCTCGCCTGGGACGCCCGCCTCCGCCGCCGCTACAGCCACCTCATCGCCGCCACCGTGATCCTGTGGACCACCATCGGCCTCGTCGTCGGTCTCGCGGTCGCGGACGCCACGCTGCTCGACACCCTCCTCAGCTTCTTCGTCCCGTCCCTGGCGGCCTACCAGATCTCCTACGAGATCTGGTCCGGCCAACGCAAGGTGGCCGACGAACGCGACCGACTCACCAAGGTCGTCAACACCGAGCTACACAACGGACGCCCCGGCCCCGTCCCCGACGACGAATGGCACCACCTACGGAGCGTCGCACGGGACGTGCAGGACGGCGTACTCCGTACCCGCCTGGACACCACCCGAGTACCCGAGTGGTTCTACAAACGCTTCCGCAACGACGACGAACGCGACTTCGGCGACACCGCAGATGGCCACCGCGTCCGCCTCGCCCAAAACGCGCCCCCACCCACATAGTTCGCTGGGCGGGATGCTCCCGAGCCCGCCCAGCGAACTACGGGCTTTGCTGTCGAACAATCTTGCTGCTGGGGGGCGCTGCCCCGTGGTGGTGGCCGCAGCGGCTCAGAGTCGCCCCGGCCTACAAGGGCAGAAACGGGCTAGGTTTGCCGTGCCAGGAAATGCGCAACGCGTCCCGGGCTCGGGTGGTCGCGACGAAGAGCTGGTTGCGGCTCTTCTTGAGTTCGCGTTCGTAGCGGTTGGGGTCGGTCGTTGCGTACTTATCGATCAGGACGGTGCGCGGGAGGATGCCGTCGCTCGCGCCGACGACCGCGAGCTTCTGGTATTCAAGCCCCTTGAAGCGGTGCATCGTGCCGATGTGGACCTCGCCGCCGCCCTGCGGACCGTCCTTGGTGAGGGTCGCTGTGGTGATGCCGTGCTTCATCTCCAGGTCGGCGGCGACGCGGCCGGCCATCTCGCCGTCGGCGACGCAGACGGCCATGGTGCCGCTCGGATCGCGTACGGTGCCGTCCTCGGCAGGCTGGGTGATGTCCGCGCGCCACTGCTTGAGGGCCTCGGCGAGCTGGGCGATCTCGTCGGTCCAGTCGGCGCAGGCGACGTACTCGGGGGCTGGGCCGTGCAGCAGGGAGTGGTAGCCCTCAAGGGTGTCGGTGCCGTCGTCGAGGTCGTCATAGGTGGCCCCGCGGACGACCTTGGCGGCCTGGTCGAGGATCTCCTGAGTGGTGCGGTAGCTGAGAGTCAGCTTCGAGGAGCGGCCACGGATGTTGACGCCGACGGTGGAAAGGGTGACCTGCCGGTCGTAGATCCGCTGGTGGGTGTCACTGGCGATGAACAGGTCGCCCGCGCCGGGCGCGACCATGGCGCGCAGCATCTTCCAGTGGGCGGGGCTGAGGTCCTGGGCCTCGTCGACAACGATGTGCTGGTAGCGATGACGGAGGTAACGCATCCCGGAGCTGTTGTCGTCGAGGTGGGCCAGGTCGCCGCCGCCGATGTCCTCCTTGCGCTCGGCCCGGATCTGGATCTTGCGGGCGCGCTCCATCTCGTAGCGGGCCGCGCGTTCGGCGGCCTGGGCCCAGGTCTCGCGGCCCAGGCCGTTGAGGCGCAGGTTGAACTGGTCGAGCAGCTTCCAAATGGCGGCGCGTTCGGGGCGGTTGAGGGCACGGCCCATGCCGGCGCGACGGGCCTTGAAGTAGTCCTGGCGGGTGGCGAGGGACTGGCCGAGGATGATCTGTTCCCATTCGTCGAAGAGGAATTCGGCGTCCCAGCGCTGCTCGTCGTGTTCGAAGAGGACTTCGCGCAGTACGTCTAGGGCCCGGTCGTCGGTGATCAGGCTGCGCTGCGCGCCGGGCGCGGTGTTCTCGTTGAGGACGCTCTGGGCGAGCTGGTCAATGTGCTTGATGTCGATACGGCCGAGCAGCGCCGGGTCCATGAGCGACGTGAGCCGGGAGCGCAGGTCGGCGGTGAGGTTCTTGGTGTACGTGGTCAGCAGGATCGGCTTGCCGTGGCCGGGCGGCAGAGCCGCGGCGAGGCGGGCGACCCGGTGCAGGGCGACGATGGTCTTGCCAGTGCCGGGGCCGCCGCTGACCCGGCCGGGGCCGCTGTAGTTCCGTTCGACGATCTTGCGCTGGGTGGGGTGGAGGTAGACCTTCCAGGCTCGGAAGTCGCCCTCGGCCAGCACGTTGCGGATGTCGTCGTCGACCGTGGTGACCGCGGTACGGGTGAGGGCCGCCGCCATGTCGTTCTCGAAGCCCGGTTCGAGCTCGGTGGAGGCAGGCTGGGTGATCTCACGCTCGACCTCGGCGACGGACATGCCGGAGCCAAGGCCCGTTAGGACCTCGGCGGTCAGGCGCGGGGCGCCGGCGATGAGTTGGTCGAGTTCCTCGTCTGTCGTGACGGCGAGGGCCGGGCCGATGAGAGCGTCGGCGACACCAAGCCGGCGCAGGTCCTCGGGGGTGCAGCCGACGAGGAGCGGTTCGGCGGGGGCAGCCGGTTGTGGCGTCACGACGAGGGCGGGCGTGGGCTCGGCCGGTGCGGTGTGCTCGTCCTGGGCTGGCGTGAGTTGGAGTCCCGCGCGCTGGAGGACGCTCTGGCCGACGACGCCGAGGTCGACGAACTCGATCTCGCCGGTGATCCGGTTGATGGCGACGGTGAGTTCTTCGTAGACGTCCTTGCGGTGGCGGACGGCGACGATCAGCCACTGCTGGACACCGTCGGCGCCGACACCCGCCCGGGCAAGGAGCGCCCGGTACGAGCGGTCGATCTTGGCGCGGAAGATCCGGCCGTCGCCCTTGAGGGGCTTGAGGTCGAGGCTGGGGTGATCGGGGTCGAGGCGGAACTGGTGGCAGAAGTCGTAGAACTTCGTCTTAACCGACGAGTCCATCTTGTAGAGCTCGTTCTCGGCCTTCTGGTAGAGGCTCAGGCGTGCGGTCATCGTGCGGCACTCTGTTCTTCGGAGTCGGGACGGGCGGTCGCGTCGGGGAGCACGCTCAACAGAGCATCGAGATCGGCGAGCCAGTCGTCGGCCGAGCGGATGGTGAACCCGGCGTCGCGATAAGCGCTCCAGGTCTTGTCGCTTTCCTCGTCCTCCTGGTCGTACGGCTCGGCCATGACGGCGATCTGCGGGGTGCCGTGGTCCCAGACGAAGTCGGCGAGCCAACCGCGTTCGCCGAGCTCGTAGCCGTAAGCAGGGGCCTTCTTGCCGCCGTCGGCCAAGACGTGGGCGAGGCGGGTGAGGGGGGCGTCGGGTTCGTCCTCATCAAGGTATTCGAGGATCTCCTGGTCCCACAGCAGATCCCGCACCGCTGCTTCGAGAGGAGTCTCGTTGGAGTCCTCTGCGGGTACGGGCTGCGGCGCGGGTGTGCCGGTGCCGTACCGCACGACGAGGGATTCGAGTTCACCAAGGCCGCCGAAGGCCTTGAGGACCGAGATGTCGAAGCGCGCCGCGGTGGCTGTGGTGAGTTGAATACCATCGCCGCCATCGTGGGCGAGGAACTGCAGGATGTTGGACCACTGGAGCCAGGCGCGCCAGCGCGCCTTGTGTTCGGGTGTGCCGAGCTGGTCGAGCGCGGTGTCGTCGAGGCAGGCCAGGGCGGACCAGTGGCCGGTGGCCCCGTCGACGAGGAAGGCGACGGGGAGACCGGACTGGTCGCAGGTCTGGAACAGGTTGAGCGTGCCGGTGCCCTGGACGGGCGCCGGGTCGATGCCGTCGGTGCGGCCCCAGGCGTCAAGGAGCCCGCTGAGCGTCTGGCGCGTCTGGTCGGGGGTGCCGTTGCCGACGAGGATCTCCTGGCCGGTCCCGAGGAGCCCGCCGACCATGGCTGATGCCCGCCGGCCCCAGGCCGCGTCGTCCGGGCTGCGCAGGTAGGCGAGGAGCATGGTCATCGGGTCGGTGAAGGCAGTGGCCGCGAGGTCGTCGCCGCCACGGTCGGCGAAGAGCCGCTTGGCGAGGTCCTGGGCACTGCGCGGGTACGGCGGCCACACCGGCTCGGCCGCCTCCCGCCCCGCGCCGGACTCGGCCGTGTTCGTCTGCCGCTCGAAGGCGTCGAGGTCGTCCCAGGTGAGCTGGAAGACGGCACGTCCCTCGGCCCGGAGCCGGCTGCGCTTGTCGGCATCGCCGGCAAGCCGGTTGTGCCGGCGGGAGGCGTGGAAGCGGTGACCGTCGAGGTAAACGGTGATCTTCTGCTTGGGGCCTTCGACGCGTTCGAAGGTGAAGTCGGTACGCGTGTAACCCTCGTTGCGCTGGGCGGTCAGACGCCAGCCGTGCACGGTGCCGACTTCGTCGAGACGCAGATAGGCGCTGTTGTCGCCGCTCTCCTCCAGCACGGCGTCGCCGCGCTGTCCGGCCCACCCGCGCAGTGCCTTGAGGAAGCGTGCCTCCAGATCGGACTCGACCTGTCCGTCGAGACCGATCTGATCGGTGTTGCCGACCTTCTTGGTGTCCCAGGCGTCGGTGTCGGTGCCCAGGAGTTCGTCGAGGATCTCCAAGGCGGCCTGGCGGGACACGCGCTCGATGTACTGCTCGTCGGCGTAGAGGTACAGACAGCGGTGACAGGCCGGTCCGCCCTCCTCGTTGCAGGGGCACTCCACGAGCAGCCGGCGCGCGCCCTCCAGCACCTGACGGAAGGCCGCGGGGTCGGTGAGCCGGTCGAGGTAGCCGGTGCCGTGCGGGAGGCGGTCGTACAGGACCAGGAAGTGTCGTGTCTCCGCGGTGTCACGGTCCGGCATGGTGGCGAGGGTGGTGGCGAGGTGCTGCGGGTCGCCGCCGAAGGCGCCGTCCACGCCCAGGCGCAGGGCCGCCTGGAAGGAGTGGACCTTCTCCTCGACGAGGACGGTCGCGGCCGGCAACAGGATGCGCAGCGCCTCGGTCTCCAGCTCGTGGGCGAGCAGGACCGGTTCCTGGGATACGCCCTTCTTGCCGCGCCGCAGTGGGCACCAGGGGGTGTGGTGCTTGAGTTCGCGCTGACGGTTGGCGGAGTTGTCGACGGCGTCCCGGTCGTCGTCGAAGACCGGCCGTCCGTCTGCGCTCGCTGCTCCGCAGGCGGTGCACACGTGGAAGGGGGCGATGCGCACCGGCTTTCCGGCGAGCTGGTCGTTCTCCTGGGCGCCGATGCTGAGCGGTCCGGTGTTGATACGACGGATGACGGCACGGCGGGTGTAGTCGACGCCGAAGATCTCTTTGGTGTGCCGCCAGGACTTGCCCTTGGCGAAGTGGTCGGGGTGGATGTCGACCATGTCGACGACGGTGTAGAAGCGGCGGTCGCGGTCGTCGCTCTCGTCGCCGATCCTGGCGTCCTCCCGCTTGTCGCGGGCCGTCACGACACTGGGCTGGACGATCTGCCACAGGCTGCCGGAGTCGGCGATGCCCGTCTCCCCGCAGCGCGGGCAGGGTGTGATGTCGTTCTCGGCGTTCTCGGTGCGGACATAGCCGCACGAGGGGCAGAAGCGCCAATGGCGCCAGTCCTGGTCTCGGCCGGTGACGATGTCGATGCCGGTGATCCGGTGCTTGTAGCCCTCGGCGTAGAAGGTGTTGCCGGGGGCGAGTTCGGACAGGGCGAAGCCGCGCGGTCGCCCGTAGGAGAACGACTTCGACTTGTAGCGGGGCCGGCCTTCGGGTGTGGTGCCCTCGGGCCAGAAGACGGTGGCGTCGAGGGTGGTCGTGGCGTCGATGAGGGCGTAGTTGGGCAACAGGCCGAGATCGCACAGCACGGTCTGGGCGGGCTGGCGCTGGCGCGTGGCGCCCTGCTTGGAGAGGGCGCCGAGTTCGGCCTCCAACTCCGCCTTCGTGTCCGCCTGTTCGTCGTCGCCGTCCTTGAGCTCGTCGATCGCGGAACGGATCGTACGGATACGGGTGCGCAGCTTCTGGTTCTCGCGCTCCCACTCCCGCTCGGCCTTCTCGATCGCGCTGCGGATACCGCGAACCGCGTACTTCTCCAACTCCTCCTTGGCGGTGTCGCTCACGCCGGTCGGAAAGAGCGCGAGGAAGCCCGCGACGAGTTCCTCGCCGTGGGCGAGGGCGGCGTCGGTGAAGTCGGCGAGGTAGCCGGAGGGGCCGAAGAGTTCGTCGACCCGGCGTGACAGCGCGGCCAGCGGCCTGCCGTCCTCGCGCAGCAGCCGTCCGCGCGCCGCGAGATCGAGGAGGTGGGCGGTGTACTGGCGGCGCAGGATTTCGATGGCCGACAGATACGAGCCCGGCGGCACGATCCGTCCGTCGATCATGTCCCGTGGCCGGTCGAGGAAGTACAGGTCGCGGCGCTTGCGGTCGGGGATGGTCAGCAGGAAGGCGTTTCCCGTACGGCGTCCGGCCCGGCCCGCCTGCTGGGCATAGTTGGCCGGGCGGCGTGGCAGGGCGCCAAGGACGACGGCGGGCAGGTCGCCGATGTCGATGCCCATCTCCAGGGTGGGCGTGCAGGACAGCACGTTGGGGTCGTTGAATCCTTGACCGTTGCGGAAGGCGTCCTCGACGCGTTCGCGCTTACCGCGGGAGAGCAGACCGGTGTGCTCGGCGGTGATGACCTGATAGGTACCCGCTCGCCGGTAAAGGCTGCGGTAGTAGTCGTCGCGGTAGTCGCGGTCCCGGTCGTGCCGGTCCACGGTCTCCAGCCACCGGTCGCCAGCGACCAGCCGCCCGGTCGTACAGCGGTACGCCTGGCAGGGCTGCCCGTGGTACTGGGCCAGCAGCGAAGGGTGGACGGTCTGCTCCCAGAAACACTTCGGACAGCGCACATACGACTCGTTGACCTGGGCGTCGGTCAGCAACTGCAGCCGGATGGCCCCTGGTTGGAGGCCGTACAGGCGGGCGGCCGTGTCGCTCGGGGTACGTGCTGCGAGCAGCCCGGCGTCGGTGAGCCCGGGCAGCAGCCGCACCCAGAACTCGTCGGCCTGCTCACGGGTCATGTCGAGGCAGCGCTGGGCCCAGGTCTGGTACCAAGACAGACGTCCGGCGGCGAAGTCGAACTCGCTGCTCGGCTTGGGCCGCGCGAGCAGGAAGCTCGGTGCGGAGACCCCCTTGGGGAAGGCCTTCATACCGCGCGGGCGGCCGCCCCAGATGAAGTAGCGGCTGGTGCCCGCCTCGTCGAGGAACTTCTCCAGCCACCGGTGCCCGACCGCTCCCCGCGTGCGCAGCCGTTCCAACAGGCCGCGCAGGAACGCCAGATAGCGGGCGTCATCGTGCTCGGTGAGCGTCAGCCCACGGTGGGCGGCCTCCTCATGAGCGGCGCGTACGAGCGCCACGGCCCCCTGCTCGTCGGGGATGTCCACCCAAGCGGCTGAGGTACGGGTCAGTTCGAGGGTACGGCCGTTGCGGGAGCGGTGCCCGAACTCCATCACGGCCTCGAACGCGAACCGTTCACCGATCAGGTCCCAGGTCTTCTTGTCCCCGCCGCGTCCTTGGCCGGACAGCAGGCGCGCCACACCCGTGTCGTCGTGCAGGTCCGGCGGGACAACGGCGGCGAGCGTCTCACGGTCGGTCGTGGCCGCGACGACGTCGGCTACGAGGTCGTTGAGCGCGCTGGGCCGCTGCTCGCTCAGGTGCTTGGTGAACACAGCCCGCAGAGAGAAGGTGTACGAGCGGGAGGCGACGAACCCGGCCCGGTGCGCGGCGTCCTGCACCGAGTCGTTGAACATCAGCGTCTTCGTCTCACGCTGCTCCTTGTCCATCTCCCCTCCGGTGAACAGCTGGGTGACGGACGCGGCGGCCAGCGCGGCGGCACCCGTACCGACGAAGCGGATCGCGTTGTGCGTACCGCAGGCCGGGCACCAGTCGTCCTTGGCGGCCCGTTCCGCGGTGTCGCCGAGCTGGACGAGGACGAAGGCGGAGTCGGGACCGGCGGGCGCCGGGTTGCCCTCGTCGTCGTAGTCGCCCTGGGGATCGGGCAGACGCAGGCGCTGGGACAGACCGTCGAGCACCATGAGCACGCCCGCACCGCCGGTCGTCAGAGACTTCTGCGCCGCCGGATCCATGGCGGTACGGCCGTTGCCCTCGCGGGCCTCGTTGTCGGTGGCCGCCACCAGGGTGCGCACCTTGGCCTTCTCCGCGGTGACGGTGGCCCGACGGATCTTGTGGGCCTCGAAGTTCAGCTCCTCGAAGTCCGACTCGGGGGCGAGGACCGACCAACCGGAACGCCCGCACTCGCGGCAGTACACCGCGGGCAGGAAGACCTTGGTGTCGCGGGAGGTGGTGGTGTCCGGCGTCGTACGCGACTGGCTCTGCGCCCCGGCCATGTCCCACGCGAACTCGGCCCTCGGCCACGGCAGTACGCCACGCAGCATGCGGGTGACGGACCGCGCCCACTGGTGCACCTCGATCTGGACGAAGGGGCGGCTGATCGCGGCCGGCGCCTCCGGGTCGCGAGCCTCGGACAGCAGGGCCACGAAGCGGGCGAGTGCCAGCGCGGCGATCTGCGGCCGCGTCGTGATCGCCTCGTCCCAGCTCTTCGCACCACTGCGGCGCATCACGTCGAGCACCTCGTCGTAGGTGTGCACCGTGCCGTCGAAGGCGTTCAGGACCGCATACGTGAGCCGGTTGCGCTTGAGCGCGGCACCGAGGGCGACCGGGTCGGTGACACGGCTTCCGGTGACAGCCTCGGCGAGGTCCGCGAGCTCTTCGGGGCCGGACGCCGGGTCTGGCAGAGCGGTCAGGGTCTCGGGGGGAGTGGCCTGGCCGGGAAGGAATCTCGCGTCCGGGATCGACTCGTCCTCGCCCAGGATGAACTCGTCGACCGTCAGCCGGTCCTCGCCGACGATCGCATCCTCGGTGAACTCCGCGCCGAAGACGTTGGTGGCCACGGAGAGGAGTTGCTGTACCCCGTCCTCATCGGTGCCGGAGGCGAGGGTCGCGGAGGTGGCGACAGGGGTGATCAAGCCGAGCGGCATGCCGGGCCGGTTGGCATCGACGGCGATAGCGAGGCGGCGCAGCAGCATGGCGACGTCGGTGCCCTGCGCACCGTCGTACGTGTGGAACTCGTCAACGACCACGTAGCGGATGTCGCTGTCGTCCCACAGCGGGGCGTCGGCCGCGCGCTGGAGCAGCAGGTCGAGCATCTTGTAGTTGGTGATCAGGATGTCCGGCGGGGACAGCTGCATGTCCTGGCGGCGAGTGTAGACCCGGTCGTAGTGCGTCGCCGCCTTCTCCCCGATGTACAGGCCAGCGCGAACACCGCTCAACTCGTCGTAATCGGTGAGCAGATCGTTGATACGGGCCGCCTGGTCGGTGGCCAGGGCGTTCATCGGGTACAGGAAGACCGCCTTGACCCCGTTGTTCCCGGCCGCGCGCTCGCGGGCGCAGTGATCGAGTACGGGGTAGAGGAACGACTCGGTCTTGCCGGAACCAGTGCCTGTCGTGACGAGCGTGGGCTGAGGTGTGTGGCCGTCCTTGGAGGTGAGCCGGGCGAAGGCGCGGGCCTGGTGGGCGTACGGCGTCCAGCCGTCGGTACGGACCCAGTCCAGGTGCTGCTGCCAGCCGTCGTCGGCCGGAGTGAAGGGGGTACGCAGGCGGAGGTACGGGCCGCGGAACATACCCGTCGTCTCGTCCCCGAGGAAGGAGTTCAGGGCCTTACGGGCACCCTCGTCTGCCAGGCCGTACGTCGTGGACAGGTACTGGAGCAGGCTCTCCTTGAGTCCCTGTGCTTCGAGGGTCGGCCTCACGGGGTCGGGACCTCCATCTTCTGCGGGTCCCACAGACCCTTGGCTACGGCTTCGTCGAGGCGCTGCTTGAAGTAGGCGTGGGCTTTGCGCATTTCCCGTTCGCGGTTGGCCTTGTAGAAGGGGGCGGTGTAGCCGTCGGGGACGGGGGTGTCGGTGTGCGGGTCCTTGTCGTAGGCCTCGCGGTATTTCTCGAATTGGGTCCAGTGGTCCTTGGTCTGGTCGAAGCCGTAGGTGTACCGGTCTCCGGCGATCTTCCGCTCCTCGGCGTCGAACCAGGTCACCCGGTCGAAGTCCTGCATGATCGGGAAACGGGCCCGGTACATGGCGATGAGCGTGTTCGCGTCGATGCCGAGCCACACGGCGACGAGGGCGTCGATCTCGACGAGGGCGGCGCGGCGGGCGTACTCGGTACGGAGGGGGGTGTCGCGCTGCCAGGTGGGGGTGACGTTGTGCAGCTCGGTCTTGAGGTTGGGCCAGTTGATCGCCCAGGGTTCGTAGCCGGGCCACTTGGGGTCGTAGAGCTCTGACCAGAGGTCGGCGTAGGCGGTGGTGAGGGCGTTGAGGCGGAGGGTGCGGAGGAGAAGGGCGGGGGCTAGGGGGTGGTCTTCCTGAGGGGCCGGAAGGGCGCTTGCGGCACCGATCCGCAAGTGCCCAAGCCCGGTGATGCGCAGCAGATAGTCCAGGGGAAGCCCCGCCCACATGCCACTAACGAGGACTGTGCGCTTCTCGCTGCCTACGCGCATGCTCTGCACGTTGTCCACGTGCGTGACTTCACGGGGCAACAACGCTGAATACAAGGCACGCTCAGTGTCCGGCGCGATCATCTGGCGCCACGCAATCCGATAGTCCTCGCTGTACGGATAACTCGCCTTGGCAAGCAGGAACTTCTCGACCTGCTCGTCCTCTACCTCCTCCAGCTCCACCTCGCGCTTCTCCGCGATCCGGAGCCGAGCCTGTGCTCGCTCCTCCTGCGATGCGAGCAGCGCCTCGTACTCCTCCCAGTCGGGCCACTTGTCCTGCTCGCCCAGGAACACGTCCTGGGGAGCCACGCACCGGTACTCCGACTCCGGCACCGCGTCGTTCGCGAGCCCCTTCGGGTCAAGGCCGCGTACCTCACCGCCGCCCTGGCTGGGCTGCTTGAACATCGGGTTGGCAACGCCGATCTGCGGTCCCTTGAGGATGACGTCGCTCCACGTCTTCGCGTGGTAGTCGTCCTGGCCGTCGATACCGGTGTTGTAGTCGATGAGCCGCTGGTCCTTCTTCGGACCGAAGTGCGCCTTCTTGGCGCCGCTTTCGTGGTACCCAGGTGAGATATCCGGATGCAGCGCGCCGAGGCGCAAGGCATAGGTACCCAGCGCGTCGATCGCCGGGTCCTCCGCCGTACTCACCGGCGTGACCAGACGCGTGTGCTCCAAGGGCCCTTCATCACCCGCCAGCCGACGCCACCGCTTGAGGGTGTCCGGGGTTACGTGGACGACACGCTTCGGGTGGGGGCGTTCGTCCCAGTCGCCGTCGTACTTGACTCCGGGGTCGGCGCCCGTGTTCTCGGCGGAGGCGGACAACCGAAGCGTGTCGACAGTGAAGAGCCACGACAACGAATCGAAGGAGATTTCGCCTTCGGCCCCGTAGATGTGCACACCGAAGTGGCTCGACCGCCCCACCGGCGGCGGGAAGAAGCGATTGCCCGCATTGACGAAGTCACCATGCACGCGCAGCCGCCGGTACGCCGCTGCCCGCAGCGCGGCCTCCTTGTCCCCCGCGAAATGGGTGTCAGGGTGCACCATCCCGGCTGCTCCGCCGCGCCCCGCGTGGGCCCACACCTCACACATGAACGCTCGGTACAGATCTGGCTGACTTCCCGAGATCAGCGGATATACAGGGGCCGCCGAGAGGTAGCTCGCCATCGTCACCGTGTTCGTCACCTCGCCGAGCAGGTACTCCTGCACCTCCTCGCGTGCGAGTTCGACACCCCGCCGCCGGTTCTTGTCCTCCGCCTTTGGCTTCTCCGTGAGCATGAACCAAGGCTCGTACTCCGCCAGGACCGGATCCTCTTTCCACTCCGGTCGCACCCATGGCGGGTTACCCACCTGAAGGTCGAAGCCCCCCGCTTCGCCGGTGAAGACACCAGCGAAGTCCAACTCCCAGTGAAGGAAACCCTGGCCCTCCGCGATATCACGGACGACCCGCATCCACGGATACCGCGTCTCAACCGCCTTACGGGCGTCGTCCATACCCATCTCGGCCTGGACCAGGTCTTCGAGCTTCTTCAGCTCCTCCAGGGAGTCGACCGTCGTGGCAAAGGTCTCCTCCGGCACCGATCCCGTGCCGAGCATGGACTCCAGGAAGGCGATCCAGTCGTCCATGTCCGCCAGCGGAATGACATCGCGGCGGCGCGCCGGTCCACTGGGCTTCTTGGGAGCAGAGGAACCACGTGTCCTCTTGGCCGTCTTCTTCTTCCCGGCCTCGTCGTCGCTCTCAGCCTCACCCAGGGAAATCTGGTCGCCGTCCATGATGAACAGCAGGCCGGGCTCAAGGAATTGAGGCACAGGCGTGGGCTCGGGCGCGCGCTCCGCGACCTCCACCACCGGCCCGGCCACCGACGACAACAACGCGTCCAGGTCGGCCCCGGCCTGCGCCGTCACCACCGGAGCCGTCGCGTACTCCGCGTCCGCCCCATCTAGCAGCCCCACCCTCTCCAGCGGC
The DNA here is from genome assembly GCF_041053055.1 of Streptomyces sp. R41. NCBI lineage: Bacteria > Bacillati > Actinomycetota > Actinomycetes > Kitasatosporales > Streptomycetaceae > Streptomyces > Streptomyces sp. R41. The sequence continues at coordinate 9,637,510 of NZ_CP163443.1, read as the reverse complement.
CAGAACCACAGCGCGCACCACGCGTCCATGACCTGCTTGAGCCGCCAGTACGGGGAGCCCTCCGCCGCGAAAAGGTCCTTGAAGACCTGCTCCTTAGTCAGTGGCAGGCTCTGGTCAGGGTTCCGCTTGTCGCGGCGAAGGAAGGCGTACTCCTCCGCGTCCTCCTCGCGATCCGTCCCCCACATATCGATGGTGCGGGCGATCTCTCGCTCGCTCAGCTCCATGCGCTTGGCGACCAGCTTCCACAGGAACTCGACGCGAAGAGCCGCCGCCTGCAACCGAGCGAGCTGGCTACCCTTGCCGCCCGTTGTCTTGGGCTTCGCCTTGATGCTGTTCTTCCACGCCTTCAACTGCTCCAACTGCGGCCCGGCGAGCTGCTCCACCAACTTCTTCGCATCCCCGCTCGCCCCCGCGACCGCACCCCACCCAGGCGTCGGCAGAAGGAACTGATGCACAGCCCCATCCGGCAGCAACTGTTCCGAGCCATCCCCAGCCGCTCGGAACGGCAGCTTGGTCGGCGTGTGCGCACCGATCGTCCGCTCTTTCTTGATGCGCTCGGCCTCGTACACCCAACGCCGGGCTCCGATAAGGGAGTTGCCTCGCCGCAGATGCAGGCCGAACCACGGCGCGCGCATGCCCGGGTGCATGGTGTTGAGCCACAGCGACACCTCCGCCAGCTCCACACCCGTCGAGTTCAGGTCGATCCCGTACGCGTTGTGAAGGGCGATGTACGCCTTCACCTTCTGCTCGGCATCCAGAGTCTTCGACGTGTCCAGGCTGACACCCAGCTCATCCTGGCGGCGCTTCAGATACTCCTTGGCGACCTGGTTGATCGCCTCGTTGAGGAACGCGCCGGAGCCCAGGGCCGGTTCGCAGATCGTGTAGCGCAGAAGCTCGCTCGCGCGGGTCTGGACCGTATTGCCGTCGGCATCCTTCTCCTGGTCGAGGCGGTGCTTGAGCGCCAGCTCGACGGTGACCTTCGTGAGGGACTCGGGGGTGTAGTACGAGGCAGACGTCTCGCGGTCACGGCCGGCCAAGCGGTACACGAACCTACCCTCGGCGTACTTCTTGGGGCCACGCAGGCCGTACTGCTCAGCGTCCTGGGCGGAGTACACAACGTACGTGTTCTCCCTGTACTTGGTCAGCCGGTCGGCGGGGATGAGCCAGGACCCCTTTTCGGGATCGCCGTACTGCTTGTCGCCCTTCTTCGCACCGGGCTTGGCGACCTCGGCCAGCTCGTCCTTGGCGATGATGCCGGTGTAGGACATCAGGCCCTCGTAGACGGCGCCGAGCTGGTTGATGCCGAGGTTGCGGTAGGAGATGAAGCCGCCCTGTCTACCCTTCTGACCAGCCTCCTTCATGGTCAGCAGGCGCAGCACCTGGTGCAACGCCGCGTTACGCAGCCGCAGGTCCAGCCATCGCGGCTGCTCGTCGCCGTCCTCATCCCAGTGGGGGTGGAGGATGCGGCGGCCGATGAGGGTGATCGCCTTGGGGTCGAACAGTTCGCTGCGGAGCGGCTCGAAGCGCAGGCCGCGTAGTTCGCTGCGTTCCTCGGCGGGCTTGTCGTCGTTTGTTTCGGTGCCGTGCGGGCGGTGGCCGTAGTTGACCTTGTTGAAGAGGACGTCGAGGGAGGCGTAGAGGTGGAAACCGATACGGCTGTCCTCGTCGACCAGCTTTCGCTCGCGCGCCACCAGTTCGCGCAGCCGGGCGATCGAGTACCCGGTCTGGTACGTCGAGTCGTCGGCGGGCAGGATGCCCAACTCGGGGCGAGCCTCCGCGTAGAGGAGGAAGAGGATGCGGTAGAGGTAGCGCAGTGATTCGCGGGTGAGCTGCTTGGCGAACGGGCCCTTCTTGAGGTCCTCGATCTCCCGCGGCTCGACCTCCGCCTCACGCAGGCGGGCGAGCACCTCGTTCGCGATGATCTCGACCGAGTGCTGGAGCCCCTTGCGCAGCTCGGAGTTGACGCCGACGGCGTTGTCACGGGACGCCTTCAGCAGGTCGTCGATTCGGCGACCCTTGCCGTCGGAGCGGGGCGCGAGCATGTCATGGGAGTAGAGGGCGGCGAGGAGGGCGAGTTCGCCGGCCTTCGCCGTGTCGTTGCGGGCGAGGGACGCATCCAGGCTGGCAGCGAGATAGCGGCCTTCGGCCCAGGCGTTGCGGTCGGCGAGGACGAGTACGCCGCCGCAGAGCAGCAGGACGAAGCGGGGCGTGTCGCCGCCGGGCTCGTGCAGTTCGCTCTGGAAGAGCCAGCCCGCCAGCTTCTCGCCGACTTCGAGGAGGCTGTCGGCGGTCTTGAGGGGGTGGAGGAGCTGTCCGGCCTCATCGGGGTCGAGGGCGTCGTCAAGCTTGGCCGTCCAGCCGCAGTCGACGGCGAGGATGCCGTCTCCGTGCCAGGCGACCTGGAGTTCGTACTCCTTGCCCGCGTTGTGCACGGTGATCGGCTCGGGCCGGTCACCGTCGTAACCGAGGGCCTTGAGGACGGCGGCGTGCCAGGTCGTGAGGCGCTCGGCCCACTCGCCCGTGGGGTCGTCGTAGGTGCTGCCGAGTTCTTCCTGCTGGGCGCGGGCGGCCAAGAAGGGGCGCACGGTGGACAGGTACTCACCGCGGAGCCGGGGGAGGACTTCGCGCGGGGTGGGCTGCGGGTCGTGAGGGTCGGTCTCGCGGCTGGTCCACAGGGTGAACAGGCCCTCGTCGCCAGCCTTGCTCTTCTTGAGGGTGTTCTCCAGCTCCTCGCTGAAGTAGTGGGCAGAAAGGTATTCGCCGCGGTTTGCGAAGGAGTCGTAGGTGTAGCTCATCGCGCAGACTCCTCGGCGTGTGCGACGGTGACGGTGGTGGGGTGGAGAGGTTCGAGGACGCCGAGGACCCGCAGCATCGGGTCCCCGTCGGTCCGCAGACGGCGTACGAGGTCGCGGCGGCGCTTGGCAGTGTCGGACACCTGCTTGCGGCGGCGCTCCTGGTTGCCGACGGCGATCAGGGCGCCCTGCTCCCAGACCTGTACCCGGTCCTCGTACGGGGCCAGGTAGGAGTCGACCTGCTTGTCGTAGTCGGCACGGCGTTCACGCAGGTGGCTCTCGGCGGCGTCGACGGCCGCGGGGACGAGTTCCTGGAGGAGGTCGCGGTCGACGGGCTGGGCGCGGCCGGGCATGTCGGGGCCCACGCCGCAGGCGGCGAGGAACGCCGAGTCCATGCGCCACACGCGAGGAGCGGCCTCGGCGAGACCGGTGACAGCCATCCACTCCACAACCGTTGGCTTGCCCGCCACGTTGGAGTAGACGCCCTGGAGCAGATAGACCGGGCCGGTCAGGGCCGCGGGCAGAGCGGCGTCAATCCGTTTGGCCTTGGCGGCGTCTGGCTGGTAGGCGAGGACGAACGCCTCGTCGTATTTGAGCTTGGCGAGGACCTTGTCCGTCACCCAGTCGAGCACGGGGTGGATGTCGGAGACGTAGGAGACATTGGGCCACTGGGACGTGGGCTCGTCGGTCTTGCCCTGCTTGGCGTTGCGGGCGGCCTCCAGCCGGTCGGCGGCGTACTGCTTGTCGAAGGTGAGACGCAGCGTGCCGTCGTACTTGGGCGTCGTGAGGATCTTCTCCTGCTCCAGATACGACTTCGGCAGCTCCCTGAAGCGGTACTGAAGGTCGTCGGGCGGAGTGAACTCGATGCGGCCGCCCGCCGTCTCGGGCTTCCAGTCGAGTGCCTCGCGCTCGGCCTGCGGGTAGATAAGGTCCACCGCTGTGTGGAAGTACGCCTTGGTATCGGCGAACACATGGGGTACGCCGGCCTCGGGCACCGCGGCCGTGCCGAGGGTGGCCGGAGTGGCCGTCGGGTCGGCGAGCCGTGCGTTGGCGCCGGCGAGCAGCCCCGCGAGGACCCCGCCGGACTCCTGCTGGGACTGCTTGATGGAGCGTTCGACGGTGCCGCCCTTGATGAGGTCGTAGGTGAGGCGGTCTTCTTCCTTCTTGTCGTTGTAGAGACCGGTAACGGCCTCGGCGCTGCCCTCACCGGTCTCGATCTCATGCGCCTGGGCCTCGCGGCGCAACAGACGGGTGCCTACGAGCCGGTCGTCGAGCGTGAGCATCTCGCCGCTCTCCTCGTCGCGCCGCCAGGGCACGTCGGCGGTGAGGGTGAGCGCACGGAACTCGGGGCTGACCGCCTGCCCGTAACGGTCGATACGTCCGTTGCGCTGCTCGATGCGGATCAGGGACCAGGGCAGGTCGTAGTGGATGAGGTCGTGGCACTGGTGGTGCAGGTTGACGCCCTCGGAGGCGATGTCACCGGTGAACAGCAACCGCACCGGCTCCTCGCGCCGGCCGAAGCGGTCGACGATCTCCCGCTGTTGCTGGTCGTTGGTGGTGTCGCCGTGCATGACCTCGACGACGCCGTCGTACGCCTTCCAGGGACGCGTCGCGTCGGGCTTGGCCAGGTTTTTCTTCTTGAAGCCGAGGCGGGCCGGGACCTCCCGGGCCAGCCAGTCCAAGGTGTGGACCCGCTCGGAGAAGATCACGACGCGGCGCTCTGAGTGCGGGCCGATGCCGAGGTCGTCCTTCAGCGTGCGGACGAGTGCGTCGAGCTTGGCGGAGTCCTGGTCGGTGAACTCCGCGACCAGCGCCTCCAGCTCCGCGAGAGCCTTGCTCTCCGCGGCGAGAGCGGCGCGGCGCTCGGGAGTGTCCGGCGCGGTCTTGGCCTTGCCCTTCGCCGTACGACTCTTCGGATTGTCGAGGTAGGCACGGCGGTTGGCGAGGGTTTTCCGCAGCGCGACGTGGGAGGAGAGGAACGCCTTCAGGAATCCGTAGGCGATGATCGGCTCGGCGCAGACCGACGAACGGCTCGGATCCCCCGGGGTCCACTCCTTTTCGAGCTTCTCCAGGACGGCAACCTCCTTCGGTGTCGCCGGAGCCGACACCGGAAGGGAGGGACCTCGTTCGGCCCAGGGCTTGCCCTTTAGACCGTCGCGCACCTCGCGGTCGGTCTTGGTACGCCGGATGTAGAGGTGGTCGAGGTCGGCGACCTTGTAATTCTTGGCGTCGGCGATCGCCGCCGGATCGAGCATCTTAATCAGCTCGGCGAAGGATTCGGCATTGCCGTTGTGCGGGGTCGCGGAGGCCAGGATCAGCGCATCGGTCTGCTCGGCGAGCCGGAGGGCGAGGCGGTTGTTGCGGGTGCCCTTGTTCACGAGGTTGTGCGACTCGTCAATGACCACCGCATCCCAGGTGATGTTCTCCAGGTGGTGGGAGTACGTCGCCGACTTGAGGGTGTCGACGGACACGATGACGCGCTTGAAGTGAGCGAACGGGTTCCGGCCCGCCGGGATCTCCTGCTGGATGCGCTGAATGCCGGTGGAGTCCAGGCGCACCAGCGGCAGGGCGAAGCGGGTCCACAGCTCGCGCTGGAACTGCTCCAGCACATGGGCGGGCGTGACCACGAGGATGCGCTCGCCGCGCCCGCGCCGGATCAGCTCCGAGAGTGTGATGCCGATCTCCAGCGTCTTGCCTAGCCCGACCACGTCGGCGATCAGCAGCCGGGGCTGCGGGTTGCGCATGGACAGCGCCAGCTCTGCGGGGCGCAGCTGGTGCTCCTGCCGGTCCATGAGGAACGAGTCGGCAAGCGCGATGCCGTGCTCGGTCTGCGGCAGCGCGGTCTTGCGGATGACCGCCTCCAGGTACAGGCGGGCCTTGGCGTGCCTGGAGGTGTCGTCGGGCATGAGCCGGGTCTTGCGCGGATCGAGTACATCGATCTGGTCAAGGCCGGAGTAGAACACCGCGTCCGTGCCACGGACGAACGAGGACACCCCGCTGACCTCGACCATCAGTCCGTCGCGGGACTCGTCGACGGACTTCACGAGCCACTGCTCGTGGCGGATGCGCACCTGGGCGCCGGGAGCGAAGGTCGGCTTCGTACCGGCCGGAAATGCCGACCGCGCCGCATCGGCGTCGCGCGCCTCAGGAACCTCGGGCTGCATCGCCGTGGTCACGTGGTGCTCCTCTGTGGACTGTGTGCTCGTGATGTGCGGTGTGCTGCTGCGCACCCTTTGTATCGCCCTGGACCGGCCCCGTCGGCGAAAGGTGAGGAAGAGCGGTTCAGCGCTTCGACCAGGCGAGTGCCGGTCCCATCGCGTAGCGCTTGCGCAGCTCGTCGGCGACCCGCCGGGAAGCAGGGGGACGGCCCTTCTTCGGCGCGGGTTCGGCTGGGCGTTCGCTGGGGGGCTCCTGCACGGACACGAGCGAGCTTGCGACGTCGCTCCGGACATCGCTCTCGGCCGAAGCGTCCGGGCTGGATTCACGGTCGGACGACGAGGCGGGGAGGTTCTCCGCCGGGGACACCGACTCCTCGCGTAGTTGCCTCTCCAGCGAGTCGAGCCGGTCCAGCATGGGCGTGTCAGGCTGGGGCAGTACCATCGTGGGATGGTCCTTCGGCGTCGTCTCCTGAATCAGAGCGCGCCGTGCCCGGGCCGGACTCGTACCCAGTAGACGCAGCAGATCGGCACACTGCCGGGTCACCTCCTCCAGGGAGGGGCGGTCCTCCGCCCTGTGCGCCAGCATGGCCGATACGACGGGGGTCAGTTCAGCAGGCAGCCCGGACAGGTCGGGGCCGATCTCGGCGTTGACCACCTGAGCGGCCACCGCCTCCCACCGGGCGCCGTCGTACGGATAGTGCCCGGTCGCCGCGTACAGAAGGACCGTGCCCAGGCCGTACACGTCAGCGGCCCGCGTCACGTCCAGCTCACCCAGGGCCTGCTCGGGCGGCATGCAACGCACCGTGCCGATGACCATGCCGGCCTGCGTGAGCGACCCATTGGACGCCCCGACGAAGGCGCCCAGCCCGAAGTCGATGATCACCGGACCGAAGTCACCGAGGACGACGTTCTGCGCCTTCAGGTCGCGGTGCACCAGACCCGCGGCGTGAACAGCGGCCAGCCCCTCGGCCAGCAGCGCGCCGAGGCTCGCCACGAGTGGCGTAGACAGCGGACCCTGGTCCTTCACGACATCGGAGAGCGGACGGCCCGGAACGTAGTCCATGGCCAGCCAAGGCTGCTCGGCGAACGGATCCGCCTCAATGAAACGGGCCACACGGCCCGTTCCCGAGATCGTGCGCGCGATGGTCGCCTCGCGTTCGAAGCGGGCGCGGGTGTGCGGATCCGTGCGGTCGGGCCGGATCACCTTCACGGCGACCGGTTCCCCCGCGACCGAGTAGGCGAGGTACACCTCCCCCATCCCGCCCGCGCCAAGCCGCCGCTCGACGAGGTACGGACCGATACGCGAAGGCAGAGTCGCGCCGCTCACCGCACACCCCCTGACTCCCGCAACGACAGCACAACCTCGCTCGGCGCATGCATGCGCTCCGCCGTAGAAGAAGCAAGGCACGAGGGGCATGGACACCGACGAATCACCGCTACAGCCTACTGATCGGCATCCCCCAGGAGGAAGTGATCACATCGGACTGGGTCAAGCTTCCGGGCTCTATGTCCGTAATCATGCTGCTATGAATGCGTCTCAGTGATCTCAGGGAATGTCACCCCGGTCCGTCCAGATTCCGCAGCAGGGCCCACAGACCGATACGTGGCTGCCCTGAGAGCAGGCCCGGCGGACGCAACAGGCTCACAGCCCGATCGACGCCACCTGACCTCCACCGGCTCGGAGCGTCAGAAGCCGGTCACATCCTGGTACTCGTCTTGGTACTCCGCGGGCCCTCGCTCGGCCGCCCGCCCCACCTAGTGGGCCTGCTCGGAGAAGCACAGCGCCGGTTGCTTCTCGTTATCGGTCGCCATGCCGATCATCGTCCCCACTACCTGCGATCAGCAGCCCTGGCCAGATTCAGCCGATGTGCCCCGGGCGGATACCAATCCGCAGGTTCCATGACTATCAGGGCTGGTCATCCCACTCCGCCAGGAGAGCGTCAGCAACTCCTTCCTCGTAGACAGCCGCCTGATGCTCCTGCATCGCATTGCTCAAACGCGGGTCCCATGAAGTGCTGCGGGCCTTCCCGGACAAGGCGACATGGTCGTCTTCGGTCCGGAGCCCCTCCAGATAGTCCTCAGCGCTCATCTTCCAGGGCTCGGCTCCGTAGCGGCCGATGAGTTGATTGGTCATGTCGATTCCCGGCCAGTCGAAGTCCCCGTGGTAGAAGAGCTGGCCTCCACCGTTGACGATCAAGCGGGCCAGTCGGTGGAAGGCCGTTGACGGTCGGCCTTCGGCGCAGATCAACGGCGGGCTGCTCGCGCCGAGTTCTCCGGCGGCGCGGCGGAGGACGGCTGGGTTCTCACAGACGTACACCCGCGGCAGGTGAACAGTGACAGGCAAGGTGACCAGTTGGTGGAGTGTGACGTGGAAGGGGGTGCCGTATCGAGCCGCGTCGGTGAGCCACTCCCCCAGCCCTCGACCAGTCGCCGGCAGATTGAGGACGAGGACACGGCTGGCCAGGTCGTCGACGATGACGTCGAACGCGTCCCAGAGCTCGCGTCGGGCCTCGGCTCCTGCCTCGAGCGGAACTCTTCGTGCTGCTGCCAGCGCGCGGAGTACGAGGGTCGGCAGTGAGCCTTGGCCAGGGTTGAGGGCCTTGGTGTTTCCCGTGGTGGCGTCGGCCAAGGCGGCCAGCATGACCGGGGGCGACCCGCTGGCGCGGGCATAGAGGTATTCCAGAACGCGGATGGCCTGGCTGAGGAGGCGTTCGTCCTTCTTATTGATCAGCCCAGTGATCGTCCCGTCGGAGGCTAGGCCGCTCAGCCACTCCTTGTACCAGGGGTTCTCGACGTGGAGCGCGCTGGCCTCTCCCTCGGCCAGCAACTGCTGGCGGGCCTGATCGATGGCGCTCCGTTCGTCGGCTCGAAACCGTAGTGGAGGACCAATTCGTTCCAAGACGTCACGGAGTGAGGCTCCGGTGACGTTGCGGACGTTCTGGTCCAGTGCCTCGAGTGGCAAAGAAACTCGGCGGACGTCCGCAGAGCGATACGCGCCTGTGATGCCGATGATGGCGTTGCGCTCATCTGTCGTTGGATTCGTCAGGCCGATGGAGCCGGTGATCTCACCTCCATTGCGTTCAAGAGAGCGCCGGGCGGCCCCAAGAAGGCGGCGGAACTCGGGGCCGCGATAGCGCTCGTATGCGTCGGGCGTCGGCAGGCTCATTACTCCCCCTCGTTTTCCTCAGTGCCGGTGTCTATGGGCTCTTCATCAGGCACGTCGGTGAGCAACCCCGCGTGGGCCGGAACGTGGCGGCTTGGCCGGAAGTTGAGCAGCTCGGCGGCCAGATCTTCGGATCCGGGGTATCCGACGTCGTCGAGGATCTGTTCGCCATCCCAGACCAGCAGCATGGCGGAGACAGTGTGCGATGCCTCGTCGTGCTTCATGTCGTAGTGCGAGATCTGCGGCACGTCGGGATACGTGATCCACAGGTCGTAGCCGGTCATGAAGAGGTCGAGGTCGAACTTGGCCGTGAGGGCGAGCAAGTCGGGGCGGTACTTCTCGTCGATGCCGGCGAACGCCTCGTCGAGGGCGATCAGGCGTGGGCAGGTGGGGTAGGCGGAACTGTACTGGGCGTGGGCGGCGGCGAAGAGTGGCAGGTGGATGGAGGCGGACTTCTCACCGCCGGACATCACACTGTGTTTGGCCTTGGTGAGAACTTCTCCTTTCTTCCTCTCCTCCTCACTCATGCCCGGGCGGAACAGCCGCAGTTCGAACTTGCGCCAGGATCGGTAGTCCAGGACTTCGGCGATCACGTGTTGGTAGCTCTGCTTTTTGTCTACGGCGGCCTTGGTGCGGATCTGGCTGCGCAGGTGGGAGCGGAGTTCGGCCAAGCTCGCGGGGGCGAGTCCGGACGCGTCCTTCTCCAGCAGTTTGCTGACGGCCTTCTGGGAGTCGGTCAGGCTGTCGGAGACGACCCAGTGGATGCCGACCGTCGTTCCGGACGACATGGGCCTGGCCCGGGTGTCGGCATCCATGTTCCTGACCAAATCGCGGGCCGCAGTGGTGCGGCTGTGAATCTGCTCGGCGAGCCCGGTCAGCAAGCCGTCTTCAAGGACGGTGCGTTCCTTCTCCTCCAGCAATACCCGCTGGTCGGCGAGTTGTTCGGCCAATCGGCGCCCGAAGTCCGCCACCGGCGCCGGGCCTTCGCTGTCGGTAACCCGGGCCAGGATGATGTCGCCGGCCTGCTCCCACTCGAAGAGGTAGCCCTGATCGGATCCGAGCAGGGCGCCTTCCAACGTGGTGATGGCCGTTGAAATCTTTGTGGTGGCGGTCTTCAGGAGGCTCTCGGTGATACGGCGGCCCTGAGTGGCTTCATCGAGTGCGTCGACAAGGGAGATGACGGTCGTAGGGACGGCGCTGCGGGCTGCCTCGATGCCAGTGACCGAGGTGTCGTGGGCAGTCAGCGTGTCCATGAGTCGCCGCACGGTCTCCTCGGCAGATGGCCACACTTCGCGCGGTACCCAAACGGTGTCCACCACTGTGTCGAGGAGGCCGAGCAGGTCCGGCCGGGCATACGGCTCAAGGGTGAGGGTCGTTCGTACCTGCTCACGCACGGCGGTCGTCAGGACGTCGCCGACGAACTCCAGAGTGTTCTTGGCCTTCATGAGCCGGTCACGCTGGTCTTCGACGTCCTTCACCGCCCGCCGGTGTGCCTTCTCTGCTTCCGCCAGCTGCCCCTCAGCCACCTTGATCTTCTGGAGGATCTCCCGGAGCGGTGCTTCAAGCGTCTCTTGCCGCGTACGTAGCCGCTCTTCCAGGACGGCGAAAGCACCCTTGCGTGTCTGCAGCTGCTCGGCCTCCTCGGCGTAGGTCTGCGCCTGCCCTTCGATAATCTCTTTGCGGCCCGCGAGGTCCTTCTCGGCCTCATCAATCTGTTCTCGGCATACCGCAAGCTCCTTGCCGGCAGCGCCGAAATCGGTGACTGCCTGGGCTACACCTTTCAGTTCCTCACGGGTCGTAGGAAGCCGCGCGGCAGTGGCAGCTTGTCTCAACAGCCGCTTCTTCTCGTGTGCACGGGCAACAGCACCATCAAGGTCTTTGCGAGCCTTCTCAAGGCGACGGCGAGCCCCGGCGAGATTGCCGGCGATCACCGCCACCTGGCGTGCCGCTTCGTCGATCATCTGGGTGCTGGGAAGCTGGCAGCGCGCGCGGTCGAAGTCGTCGAACACCTCCTGGGCGTCCTGCCGTTGACCCTCGGCATCTGTGAGCTGGGTCTCCACCACGGTGATGGCCCCATCGAGGCGGCTCAGCCGCTCACGTCGGCGTGCAGCCCGTGCAGTGGCTCCGATGTACTCCGGCTGTTCCTTGGGATGGGCACCGACCTGAACGCCCAGGGAGAAATGCGACCCGACGGTGATGCAAGGGGCGCTATCCGTGTCGATGTCTCTGTCAGCTGTCGGAGCTTCGTCCGTGACACCGATGGAAGCGAGGACGGCTTGCACACCTTCGGGGCTCACATGTTCCTGGTCTTCGACAACCAGGATGTCGGCCAGTGTGCTCCCGCTGGGCCGTTGTGTGACGGGCAGTGGACGCAGATAAGCGTCGGCCACCTTATCGCGCAGTGCCTGGTCGGTGGCCTCCGAGCCGGGGTGCAGCCATGCGGTGAGCAACCCGGCCGCGTACAGGGCGCCTTCCACCGCGGCAGCGTGGTCATCGGAAATGTGATCGGCGAACCGTACGAGCTGCCACAGCGGAGCGCCTGGCCTTCCCTCTCTGTTGGCGGGTCGCAGGTCGCTGAGCGGAGGTGCCTCGTCTTCTTCAGCCGCCACCCTGTCTCGCTCGCTTCGCGTCTTGTGCAGGGCGTCCGAGATGTCGTCGTACTGCCTCTTGAGCGTTTCGACGCGGGTGAGGGCTGCAGTTCGGCGCTGATCAGTGAGAGAGCGGAAGACCTCAGGCAGCGGGGTCGCTGCCGGCTCTCCTGCGGCGGCCAAAGCAGCGAGCAGGGGTGCACGGTCGGCGGGGCAGAGAACCGCGGCTTCGCCGTCGCCGGTCCAGCGAGCGATGACTTGGTCGAGATCCTGGGCGGCCTCTGCGCGCGCCTGGCTGAGCTGATCGGCGGCGGCAGCTGACTTCTGCTCGGTCTCCGTGAGTTCAGCAGCTGCGATATCCACACGTTTTTGCTCGCGGCCCTGATCCTCCATAGCTTGCTCGACTGCGGTGAGATGGTGGCGCACATCCTCGAGTTCGGTTTCGCGCGCGGTCGTGTACCCGACGACGTGCGTCGGGAACGCGGCATCGAAGTTCAGTGCGTCCTCTTCGAGGACGATGCCGGAGCGGCGTGCCGCGTCCAAGAGGTCTCGGGTGTGCCGTGATGCGGCTGCGTTGAGTTTCTCGCACCGGTCGCCGACCTTCCCTGCCTCACCCTTGAGAGTGGCCAGGTGCCCCCAAGCGCCGTTGAGGAGGCGGTCGCTGTCTTTGATGCCCTGGCTCTCGTCGCGCACTCGGTCACGTAGCTCGTCGAGGTCCTTCTGCTGCGTAACGGCGTCATGATTCCTGAGGGTGGCGAGACGTGTGCCGATCTCTTTGCACTGCCGTTCACCGGTGTCCCGGCGTTGCCGTGCCTCAGCCAGTTGCCCGTCGGCGGTGCGCCGTTCCTCCGCTGCCTGAAGGATCTTGTCGCACTCATCGGCCGTGGCCTGTGTGCGCTCCTTGACCTGGTCTACGCGGTCTCGGGCGTGGACTTGCAGGTAACTGGTGTACTCACGCAGGAAGTTCTGTACGGCTGTGTCGGCCCCGGCCAAGGCATTGAGGAGCGCCTGGATCTCTGCGAGGTTCTCGAAGTCCCGGGCGGCTTGCTTGATCAGGTCTTCGTCGACGGGGCGCAGACCCGCGGTGAGGGTGTCAGACACCTTGACCGGATCCAGGTCCTTGGCCAGGAGAGGGCGCCGCAACTGGAGCAGCAGGTTGATCAGTTGGCTGTAGCGCTCTCGCCCAAGGCCGAACAGCCGGTCGTCGATGGCATCGCGATATGCCTCTGCCGTCTCGTACGTGGCATCCTCGCCCAGCAATTTCGCCAGTGCCTTTTCCCGCAGCGGCCGCGAGGCATCGTCCAGGAGACCAAAGTCGAGGCCCATGCGGCCATCGGTGACGAAGTAGAAGCGGGCCGGCGAGGGCATCGCTTTCGTCACTCGCATGCCGATGCCAGCGGTAACAGCCTCGATGACCTTGCCGTCAGGCGCAGTGCGGGCGAACTCCATCCATACATAGCCGTATGCGGACTCCTGCTTCTTGTAGAGCAGGTTCGATTTCATGGTCCGTTCCTCGCCACTGAACGGATCCAGCCGTCGCGCGTCTAGGACGCCGTCCAGCACGAGGGGGAAGAGCACCTCCAGGGCCTTGGTCTTGCCGGATCCGTTGTGCCCGCGCAGCACCAGGCGACCGTCGGCGAAGACGAACTCCTCGTCGATGTAGTCCCACAGGCCGATCACGCCCGCACGCGTGGGCTTGAATCGGGCCTCCGGATACTCGGCATTGCGGGGATGCGGGATGAGCGTCATCGAGAGGTGTCCTCAAGGGGGAAGTCGAGGGCGAACTGACCTTCGTACGCAGGTCGAGGCAGCACGGCGGTGATATTGCGGTAACGCGCCGCGGCAGGGCACACCAGGATTCCCCCAGGGACGAGGTGCACCAGGCGCAGGTCTGCCAGCAGAGAGAGGGCCTCGGCCAGGAGCCCTCCGGGATCGCCCTGCCATTTGTTGGTGAACGAGGACGGACCGAACTCCTCGTACAGCTCGGTGATCATCTGCTCCAGCACACCTTGCTCAACGAACGGCAGGCCCGCCCGCTGTTCGCCTGCGTCGGCTTCCGCTCCTGGTCCGTGTGTCCCTTGGCCGTTGTCTGTCTGCGGGTCATAGGCGAGGGCTTCGAGCGTGCCGGCCTCGGGCAGGGCCATGTCGATGCGACTCAGCAGGTCCGCGTGTTCTTCTCGCGGGTCAGGTGGGAGAAGGCGCTGCAGGCTGCCGGAACGGTCGGGGTCCTCCTGCAGGTCCGCGATCTTCGCCAGTATCAGACCGGCGGTCCGGTTGACTGCTCCTCCTCGCCCCGGGAAACGCTTGTCGGTGAAGCGCCCCGTGGTATCGACAAGCATGATCCCCTCAGCCCGGCGCTCGACGGGCAGACCGGTCAGACGCGCGATGTCCTCGGCCAGAGTGGGCTGGCGCAGCGCGATCGCGGTTTCCGGGTCGATGCCGGCGAAGTAGACCACCGGGTGCTCGATGAGCATCCGTCGGGCCCGCTGGGCAGCCAGACGCCGACGCGGGTCCCGCCCGGTGCCCGCGGTCGGGGTGTCCAGCAGACCGTCGGCACTCGTCAGGTGCTGCAAGGGCCTGTTGGGCTTGAAGAGGGCTGCGCAGGTGTCGTGGTCGATGTCGAACAGCGCGTCCCCACGATCGTGGTCGCGGGCCCAGTCCTCGGTGGAACCGTCGGAAATCCGCAGCGCCCCTCGGTCGACCAGCCAGTCCATCACGTCAACGACCGCGTCCTTGTGGCCCGCTGCCGTCGCGTCGAAGCCGAGATACTCGATGGCGTTGGCGTACGGAGCAAGGAACTTGACGAGATCGGCGAGGGTGATCTCTATCCGCGACCGGTTCAAGCACGCCAGGACCAGACACAGGTATGCGAGCCGCCGCCGGTCGAAGGGCTTCTTACTCTTCACCGTGAGAAACGCCTGGCTCTCGTCGAAGGTATCCAGCCGCCGCAGCAGGCGAGCATGACGGGCACTCGTGGACAGCGTGTATCCGAAAAGGTCCCGGAAGTCCTTCGTCAGTTCGTCGGCCCACTGCAGGACCGACGCAAGCGCCTTGGTCCGCGGGTAGGTCTCGGTGACCACGCTGTGCAACAACATGAGCCGGGCCGCCTGCTGGTACGAGCTGAGGTCCGCGGGCTCCACGGATGCGGCTACGCGATGGGCAGGCATCAGGGCGCCTCCGATCCAAGACGGCGACGCATCGCACCATGGGGCTTGATCTCCAGGGCGAAACCGGGCAGGTGCAGCGTGCCAGTTTCGGTCCGCACGCGACTCCCGCGTTCGCTGGGCACGAGACGCAGCGTCAGCACATCGCTGCTGCCGGTGCCTGAGCGCAGACGTCCCGCGACGACCGTTCGCGCCTCCAGGGCGCGGGTCAGCAGCTTGAGCACGGCGCGAGTCTCCGCGTGGTTCAGTACTCGATCATGAGGTCCGTGCTCCAGGAGCGTTTCCGCCGCGCTCCGTTCCGCGGCCCGCTCTGCCAGTTGCGCCTCGCGCAGGCGGGCGTGCGCGCCCCGGGACCTCCGCACCGGCTGCGGACCTCCCTGCGCCGGCCTCTTACCGTGCTTGAAGAGGCTGACGCTGATCTCCACACCCGGCGCCTCCCACCACGTCGAACGCGGCGAGATCTGGTCGTCATTGTCATGGGCGCCCGAAAGATGCCGTACGGCGCGCAGATCGAAAGCGGCGGCGACCAGAGCGTTCGCCGCTTGCTCATCCGGTGCCGCGGCAGCCCACGCTGCCAGATGCCGCAGCTGAGTAGTGCGGCTCACGCCGCCTCTGCGTGACTCCGTGACCTGCCTCAGCAAGGCGATGACCCCAGAGATCGCAGTGCGGGTGGCGCCCTGCAACTGATCTGCCCTGGACCCGCCCGTGCCATCGGCCAAGAACCACTGCCGCAGCCCCATCCAGCGCCTCCGCCAGTCCTCCAGCCGTACAGCCGGGCGCATCATGGGCCGTTCGTCCGCTGCGGCAGCCCGCTCCAGCAGCGTCTCCACCCCGGTGTCCTCCACCTCATGCACAGCCTCAGCCAGGCGGGGCGCATAGCGTTCCAGTTCGGCCGTGAACTCGCTCATGTGGGCAAGCAGTGCATGCTTGTACCGGAGGAACGTCTCGGGGGAGATGTCCGTCGTACGCACTACGTCGTTGAGCGTCAAATAGAAGCGCGCTGCCCGTTGGGTCATGTCCTCCAGCACGCTGTCGAGGCGGGTGAGCTTGCGGTAGACCTCGTCCTGGTCACCCTGCCGGTTCGCGGTGGCCAGGGCCTTGAAGTCCGCCAGGATGTCGGCGAAGACCAGACGCGACAGGTTTGCGTCCTGGACCCGCGACCCGATGACCTCTTCCACCGCGCAGTAGACGCGGTAGCCGATCTCCGTGAACTGGTACACCGACTGGCGATTGCGGTAGGCGGCCAGATTGCCGCACCGCGTCGCATCCTCCACCTTGTAGAGGACCTGTTCATCCTCGGCCGCGAGGTTGTCGAGCATCGCCCGCAGGTTCAGGTCCGTAGCACTCGGCACCTCGTCGTGCGCTGCCGCAAGTTCACTCAAGGACTTCGCCACGTCATCGGTGTGGACCTGAACCTGGTGCACAGCCCGCAGCACATTCATCGCCCGCAGCACCCACAGGTACGCGACGTGGTTATCGCGCTGGGTGAAGTTGAACAGTCTGAGCCGGTCGCCCACCGTCAACGAATCTAAATCGAACGACTCTGCGATTCCCGAGTCATCACGCTGCAGCACCTACACCGCCCCTCGTTCACATCTACTGCTCCTACCCTGACAGTTGCCACTGACAATCACGCTGGAGTATCCGGAAACCGGTCGCCTCTGAGGCTGCTCAACGGCCAAGCCGCGAGGCAGCGATCGTGCGAGAAGCCGCTTTCAGATCGGGTGAGTTGATAGTCGCTGGGCTGATGGAGCCCGAAATGGCCGGCCAGAACTCGCTCGGGGTCGGCACGGCTTCGGACGGCGGCAGGGAGGAGCACGGCACTGGGCTCCGGGTTCACCTGATCGCGTCAGCCGTTGCAAGCGGAAAGCCCTCATGCCGCGAGCGCTCAGCCCCTGGACACGGTGGCCTCCCCTGGCAGATCACACGGGGGAGGCCACCGTCACAATGCATGCGGACGCCGCCTCGCCGGCGACCGGAAGGCGAGACGGGGCGACATCCGAGCTATGCGTCGGATCGCCTCACCCCAGCCATCAGGTCTCGAACTTCACTGGAATATATGCCCCCTGGTTTCGATTGTTCGTTTGCAGTGATCGAGGCAGAGCCGGGGAGATACGTGAGCGACCTGAAGGTCTTCAGGGTGAGGGGTAGGCAGGCTACCGAGATACCCGGAGCCTCCGTGGGCGTGGAACGCGATCTGCAGACTCTCATCGAGGCCAATATGGAAGCGATGCTCGGCATCCGCTTCCTGGTGACCGAGTACCGCACCGGTCGTCACCGGGGCCGCATCGACTCGCTGGGCCTGGATGAGAGCGGGACGCCTGTCATCGTGGAGTACAAGCGCACGCGCGACCAAAACGTCGTGAACCAGGCGCTCTCGTATCTGTCGTGGCTGCACGACCACCACCACGAGTTCGAGAGCCTGGTCAGGGAGAAGTTCGGCGCCAGGGCGGCCGAGGAGATCGACTGGAGTAATCCCCGAATCGTCTGCATCGCCGGGTCGTTCACGCACCACGACACTGTCGCCATCGAGATGATCGGCCGCCGGATCGACCTGGTGGGCTACCGCGTGTTCGACGACGTGCTCACGCTCCAGCTCGTAGCTTCGGTTGCCGGCGCTGCTCTCCCGTCGCGGAGGAGAGCCCAGAACACGCCTCGCCCCTCCGGGCCGGGCTCGGCAAAGTCGGTGCAGCAGTACCTCGACGAATCCCCGCAGGGCCTGCAGGAACTGTATGCGGACCTCGACGAGGTTCTCCTCTCGCACAGCGACGTGCAGAAGGAGACCCAGCTCCACTACATCGCGTACAGGCGGATCAAGAATGTCGCCACGGTGCGCGTTCAGCCTCGCAACCGAGTGCTCGTAGTCAATCTGAAGCTGGATCCCGACACGGTGGAGATGCAGGACGGCTTCTCGCGGGATATCCGCGGGTTGGGGTGCCTAGGCATCCGGGACGGCATCGAGGTACGGATTGGATCGCGTGAGGATCTCGATCGGGCGGGTGGTCTGATCCGGCAGAGCATCGAAGCCTCCTGATGCGAAAATCCCGACCCACTGTCGTGACGATGCGTCTCCTTCCGGTGGAGGCAGGTTGCGACCGCGCGACCGTCCGACAGGGGTCCGTCAGGCGGAAGAGTCTGATGCTCGTGCTCGAGGCAACACATCCGGGTGCCTGTCGGTGGACCCCCAGCGTCCTACTGATTCCCGGGCTCGGATCGCAC
The DNA here is from genome assembly GCF_041053055.1 of Streptomyces sp. R41. Classification (NCBI taxonomy): domain Bacteria; kingdom Bacillati; phylum Actinomycetota; class Actinomycetes; order Kitasatosporales; family Streptomycetaceae; genus Streptomyces; species Streptomyces sp. R41. Next base: position 9,619,426 of record NZ_CP163443.1, on the reverse strand, counting down.
CAAGGCGACACGACGTCAGCCGGACGGCCACGACCCGATTTTCACGCCAGCAGGGTGGGGACGCCAGCCCCCGGATTACTGATTCGTCCCACGGTCAAGGGCGGTTGCGTCACACGAACCTGGTGACGCAACCGCCCTTTCTTGCGTCCTGGCCCCAGTGACGGAGCTTCTCGCTCTCACTCCTCAGGTCCGGCGAGCTCGAAGTCGTCCTGCGTCAGAGCATTGTGGAGACGCTCCTCTGCGATGTCGGCGTAGTGCTTGGAGAGTTCGACCCCTATGAACTGGCGACCTTCTCGCAGGGCTGCGACGCCGGTCGTCCCAGAGCCAGCGAAGGGGTCCAGGACCGTTCCGCCCGGCGGGCAGATCTTCACCAGCTCCTGCATCACCTCCACCGGCTTCTGCGTAATGTGCACGCGGCCCTTCCGGGGCTGGCTCGCCGTGTAGAGACCGGGCAGGTAGACGGGGTTGCGGTTGGCGTCCACAGATCCCTTGGTTCCCCACACGATGTACTCGCACGACTGCTTGAGCCGGCCCTTCTGCGGCCGGGAGACCGGCTTGTGCCACGACGCGATCCCCCGCCATGTCCACCCGGCGGCCTGGAGCGCGTCCGTCGTCGTCGGCAACTGCCGCCAGTCGGTGAAGACGAGCGCGGTGCCGGACTCGACGGTCGCGCGATACGACTCGGTGAGCAGGAGGGTGAGCCAGAACCCGTACGAGCGCTGGTCTCGGTTCTCTCCGGGGAAGTTGGCGAGGTCGTGCTCGGCGTCGGCAGAGGTGTACTTCGCGCGCGCGGAGCGGCCGGTGCGCTCGCTGCTCGTTCGGCCGCCGCTGTTGTAGGGCGGGTCGGTGATCACGGCATCGACGCTGTTATCTGGGATGCCAGCGAGGGCGGTCAGCGCGTCGCCTCGGTACAGGGTGTACGGCATTGCGCACTTCTCTCTTTCAGGGAGGCGGTCGTGCGCACATTTCTCCGCTCACGGAGGGCTGCGCACGTCGATATGGGTCGCTCCGCGGAACGGCAGAAGCAGCTGCAGCTGCAGCTGGGAGCAATGCGCTGGAGGTTAACTCCAAATTCCGGCCGCACCCAATGAGTCGGATCTCTACTCAGCAACCCCAAACCGCCCGAAGCACGGGCCGTTTGGCACGGCCGGATTTCGTCCCTACAGTCTCGCCGTGTTCGCAGGAAGAGACCTGGTTCCATCCCTGCTGAGCTGTGCCGATACGTGCTGTTCCGTCCAGACAGCAGCATGCCTAGCACCCCACCGACTGATTTCCTAATCGACGAAGGGGACTCCCCCATGTGGCGAGTGAGATTACGAGCGCGGCTGGCTGCCGCTTTCCAGCAAGGGTCCAGCGGCCGGGAGTTAGCAGCTCCCGGCCCTGGTTTCCCCGCCTCCCCCAGGGACGCGAATTCATATCCGGCGCGGTGCCGGTGGCCTTTTCGACGAGAACGCTGCGCCGCGCTGCCTACGAGCAAGGAGCTGTCGATGCAGCATGCCCAGGCGCGCCCCTCCCCAGGGCCAGATTCCCTGTCTCGCCACTTGGCGTTCGGGCAGCGCCCGTGAAGAAGGTCGTTGCCATAGCAGGGGCCGTGGCGCTCGGCCCGACGTTGTTGATCGCACCGGTCGCCGTCGCTGTGGCTGGTTCCAGCAGCGCCCAGGCCTCCTGTGCCGCGGACGGTGCACAAACGGTGGACAGCGCGGCGGTCGCGAAGCAGGTGGAGTCGATCCTCAAGGGGAACGGGAAGAAGTCCGTGTCCGTTTCGGGGCTGGACGAACCCGAGAAGCAGATACCGAACGCCGAGACGATCCAGGCCACCGGCGTCGCGATGAAGGTGCCGGCGAGGGGGCAGATCGTTGCCCTGGCCACGGCACTGCAGGAGTCACGACTGCGGAATCTGGATTACGGCGATCGGGATTCGCTCGGCCTCTTCCAGCAGCGTCCCAGCCAGGGCTGGGGTACGGCCGCGGAGGTTCGTGATCCGGTGCACGCCTCGACGAAGTTCTACGAGGGCCTGCTCAAGGTCTCGGGCTGGCAGTCGATGACCATCGCCCAGGCCGCGCAGGAAGTTCAGAAGAGCGGCTATCCCGAGGCGTACGCGAAGTGGGAGCCGCTGGCCACCGCTCTCCAGAAGGCCATCGCCAAGGCCCTTGGTCAAAGCGGGAGTTCCGGCAAGGACAGCGACTCGGGCAACGAGGTCGAGCAGACGGGCTCCTCGGCGACTACCGAATGCGGCACCGGCGAGGACGGCTCCTCGTTCGGCGCGATTCCCGCCGGGTCCGTTCCCGAGGGCTACAAGATCCCGGCGACTGCGCCCAAGTCGGTGCGTACAGCGATCCGTTGGGGCCTTGGCCAGCTCGGTACGCCGTATCAGTGGGGCGGCTCGTGTTCCGCTCCGCACGGCCAGGACCCGATGGGCCGGTGCGACTGCTCGTCGCTGATGCAGGCGTCGTACAAGGCCGGCGGTGTCTCGCTCTCCCGGACGACATACACGCAGGTCAGGGAGGGCAAGGAGGTCAGCGTCGATGCTCTCAAGCCGGGTGACCTCCTGTTCACCCGCGGCACCGCCAAGGTGCCGGAACACGTCGGGATGTTCATTGGCCAGGGGCTGATTCTGCAGGCCCCCAAAACCGGTGACGTGGTCAAGATCTCGACCCTCGCCGACTGGCGCGCAGACATCGTCGCCGCCCGCCGAGTCGTCTGACCGGCTTCTTCTCCCCCTCCCCTCGCTCCATCCCCTCTCGGGCCCTCGCGTGCCCAAATTCGCACTGGAGTTCCAAGTGAAGCTCATGCAGCACGCCCAGTTCCTGGCGTACAACCCCGGCATCACGCCGAAGGAGGGCGGTCTCCCCGGCCTCAACGTGCTGAAGAACGTCGTCTCCTCGATCAACCTCTTCGGGATCGTCGCGGTGGTCGGCGCCCTGGCGATCTCGGCCATCGTCTGGGCCTGGGGTCACCACAGCGGCGGCCACCAGGCCGAGGCGAACGGGAAGAAGGGCACGGTCATCGCCGCCGGGTGCGCGCTGCTGCTCGGCGCGGCCAACGGCATCGTCGCGTTCTTCTCGGCGATGGGGACGCAGGTCCACTAATGCCGAAGAAACGTTCTCTCACCACTCAGGAGCGCACGTACGGGGCGCCCTCCTCGGTCCTGCGGCGTGCCCTGATGGGCGGCCTCGTCCTCGCCGTGCTGCTGGCCGTCGCCGGTCTCCTCGCGTATCTGACGCGCACGGAGAGCCCCACTTCGGCGAAGCCCTCCCCGACTCCGAAGTCCACGCCGCGGGCGGCTTCGCCGGAGGCGACCGACGGTCAGCGTGAGGCCGTTGCGTCGCCGCCCCGGACGAGCGATCCGATCGAGTTCGCGAAGGCGGCCACCAAGGTCCTGTGGACATACGACACCCGCTCCTTCTCCCGGGCCGAGCACGTCGCCGGGCTCAAGCGGTGGATGACCAGCGAGAAGAAGTACGCCGACTGGGAGTCCGTCTCCGATCAGGTGCCCAGCCCGGTGCTGTGGTCGCGGATGCACGACAACCGCCAGCACGCCACCGCCAAGGTCGGTGAGGGCCACTTCCCGCAGGCGTTCAAGACCGCCCTGGCCCAGGACCCCGGCGCGATCACCGAGGCGTACGTCTACGCCGTCACGGTCACCGGCAAGCAGTCCATCGCCTGGAAGGGCTCCGGGGCCGGAGCCGAGTCCCGCTCCACGACGCTCGCCGTCCAGTGCCGCCCCGACAAGGCCTGTGCCCTGGTCGGCGTGCTGCCGAGCGTCGCGCCCTGATCGCCCCCAATCCCCGAAAGGAGGTGCCCTCATGGGGGCATGTGACCTTCCCCTGATGCAGACGGTCTGCAACACCGTCGGCGGCGTCGTCGGTTCGACTGGCGAGGCGATCACCGATGGCATCGGTGCCTGGATCGCCAAGTCGATGGGCGAGCTGGCCCAGTCCGCCGCAGACCTCGCCTCGACGGCCGTCGACAAGACCACGGCCGTCGATCTCAACGCCGCGTGGTTCCGCGACAATTACGAGCTGCTGCTGCCCATCGGTCTGATCCTGACCGTCGGCACGTTCTGTCTGCAGCTGATGCGTGCCGCCTGGCGCCGTGACGAACGCGCTCTCGCGCAAGCGGTGACTGGGACGGCGGTGGGTGTCCTGTTCGCGTTCGCCGCCATCGCCTGCACCACCGTCGCGCTGACCGTGGTCGACGCATTGTCCGCCGGGTTGTTCAAGGCGGCGAACAGTTCGGTCGACGACGCGATCCGCCGCGTCATCGAGGTCAACAACCTTGGACCGATGTACGCGTTGGGCTGGACGATTCCCGCCATGGTCGGCCTGGGGTGTGCCATCGGCGCGTTCTTGTACTGGGCGGTGATGGTCGCCCGCAAGGTCGGCATCCTGGTCCTGGTGACGCTGGCGGTGTTCGCCGGCGCGGGCGGCGGCTGGGAAGTCGCCAAGCGCTGGCGGCGCGGCTGGATCGAGGCGACCGCGACCCTGATCGTCAGCAAGCTGCTGATGACGATCGTGTTCCTGCTGGGCGTCTCGGCCATGGGCAAGAGCGACGCCTCCGACGGGCTCGCCGCCCTGTCCGACGCCATGGCGGGCATCGTCGTCATGGTCCTGGTGATGCTGTGCCCCTACGCCACGTACAAGTTCGTGCACTGGGCGGCCGACGGCGGCGGCCAGGACGACATGCACCGTGCGGGCGTCGCCGGACTCGCGGTGGCCGCCGGCGCGACGAAGACCGCGGGCCAACTCGCGATGCAGGCCGGCACCGGCATGCGTGCTCCGCAGGGTCCCTCGAAGGTCCCGGGCCAGGGCTGGGGCGGCGTCGCCTCCGGCATCGACCCGACCGGCGGATCGGCCGGGGACGACAAGCCGAAGCAGACCCACTTCCGCTTCGGCGAGGACCCGAACGCCACCGGCGACAAGGGCCGCGCGCTGATCCGGCGGCCTCCCACCGATGGTGACCAGGGTCAGCCGCTGATCCAGCGTCCCAGCGAGGGGGCGGCGGCCGACACGGCACCGGTCTCCTCCGGACCGACGCCCCAGGGCGCGGCGGTGGCACAGCCGCAGGTCACGCACCTGGATCCGCCGGCACCCCGACGCACCGGGCCGTCTCCGGTGAACGGGCCTTCTCCGCAGGGCGGTGCCACGCCGCAGCGGTGGGTCTACCCCCAGCCGCCGGGCGGATCGGGTTCGTAGCCCTCGCCTGACGGGGCGGGCGGCGCAGGTCGCCTCCGGCGCCGCCCGCCCCGTTTCCTCCCCTCTTCTTTCTTGCTCTCCACGTTCCAAGGACGGCTTCGCCATGCTTTCCGACACCTCTCAGCCCGATGGCCCGGCCACCGTGAAGTTCCCGCATCGCTCGCGGCGCGGCGTGCTGCTCGGCCTGTCGGCTCCTCAGCTGATCGTCGTCACCCTCACCGGGCTGCTGCTGCTCGCGGTGCTGCTCACCTCCGGCGTCACCGGGGCGCTCAAGTTCATACCGCTGTGGGCGGTCATCCTGGCGGCGGTGTTCATCCGCCATCGCGGACGCTCCCTCGCCGACTGGGCGCCCATCACCGCCCGATACGCACTGCGCCGCTTCCGAGGCCAGCTGGTCTGGCTGGCACGGCCGTCCACCCGGCCGCGCCGCGAGGGCCTACTCCACCTCCCGGGCACCGCGGCGTCCCTTCGGGTGGTCACCTCCCCGCATGGCCGTTTCGGCGCGGTGCACGATCCCCACCACGGCACCCTCACCGCTGTCGTGAAGGTCTCCTCGCGTGCCTTCGCCCTGCTCGACCCGGCCACCCAGACGAGCAACGTCGCAGGCTGGGGGCGCACGCTGGCGGCCCTGGCGCGCACCGGGCACATCGCCCGGGTCCAGGTCCTGGAGCGCACGGTGCCCGACTCCGGCGACGCGCTCAACCGCTACTGGCGCGAGCACGGCAACACCCAGACCCACCTCGCCGGGCCCATCTACAACGACCTGCTGGCCGCCGCCGGCCCCGCCGCCGCCCCGCACGAGGCGTACGTCGCGCTCGCCCTCGACCTCAAAGAGGCCCGCCGCCTGATCAACCAGGCCGGAGGCGGACTCACCGGCGGCTTCACGGTCCTGGCCCAGCTCACCGCCACCTTCGACCAGGCCGCCCGCAACTCCGGTCTCACCCCCAGCGGCTGGCTGGACGCTGCCGAGATCGCCGCCGTGATCCGTACCGCGTACGACCCGAAGGCATCGGCCGCCCTGGACCAGTGGTCCTCCTCCGGCCGCGCGCAGGCCGAGCCCGCTGCCGCCGGACCCGTCGTCCTGGTCGAGAAGGCCGACCGGATCCAGACCGACTCGGCCCACCACGCCACGTTCTGGATAGAGAACTGGCCCCGCATCGAAACCTCACCCGGCTTCCTGCACCAGCTCCTGTTCACCTCCGGCGTGCGCCGCACCCTCTCGCTGACCTATGAGCCCAAGGGCCTGGACTCCGCGCTCAAGGACGTCCAGCGCCGCAAGGCCACCGTGATCGCGGACGCCGCCGAGCGGCAGCGCAAGGGGCAGGTCGACTCCGAGGAGGACTCGGTCGAGTACGCCGACATCAAGCAGCGCGAGCGCCAGCTGATCGCCGGACACGCTGACGTCGCCCTCACCGGCCTGCTGACCGTCAGCGCCGACACCGACGAACAGCTCAACGCCGCCTGCGCGGCTATCGAGACGGCCGCCGTCGCCGCCCTCGTCGACCTGCGCCTTCTGACCTGGCAGCAGGCCGAGGCCTTTACCAACGCCGCCCTGCCCCTCGCCCGCCCGTAGCGCACCCGCACCACCATCTCGCGCTCTACCGAAGGGCACCCTCATGCCGACCGAGCCCCTGCCCGAACTGGCTCCGGACTTCGTCCCGTTCGCCACCGCCGCGCTCGACTTCCACCAGGCGATCAACATGCCCGTCGCCCCGGTCGCCGCCGGCCGTGCCGAACTCGACTCCCTGCACGCCCACGTCGTCGCGTTGTACGGGCTCCTCGACGCCCACACCGCCCGCACCACCCCCGTGGCCAGGGCGGAGGGCGACCACCTGCGGGCGTGCCGGATCCGGCTGTGGCAGGCAGCCGAACACCTCCACGCCGCCTTCCACGCAGCCCCTCACCCCGGCTCCGGCCGCCTCCCCACCCGGGAGGCCTGCCGGGCCCGGCAGCCCGAGGGAGCGCCCGAACTCACCGTGTGCCAGCGCCACCTGGCCACTACCGCCCGCGTCCGCCGTGACCACACCCCGGCCGATCTGCGCGACCCCTTCACCGGCCTGACCCGCCACTGACCGCCAGGAGCACCACCCTCATGCCCTCTCGTACCCGCGCCAGCGCCAGCCCGCTGTTCGTCCCCCGCAAGAGCGACCGCCGAACCGCACGCGCCGCCCGTCATCAGTTCGCCGCCGCCCGCGACCAGGCCCGCCACGCCGCACGCCCCGAAGCCCGCCGCCCCGCACCCGGTCTCGACCCCGACCTCCGGGCCGCCTACCCGGCGACCGGCCGTCCCGGTGCTGCCTCCGCCCGCAGCGGCCGTCTCAAGCTCCCCGCCCACCGGATGACGACGGCTACGGCCTCCGGGGCATACCCCTTTCTCGCGGAGGGCGGCCTGGGCGCGCAGGGGATCTACATCGGCCGTGACGTCCACGCCGAAGCGGCCTTCACCTACGACCCGTTCGCCCTCTACGGGCGTCTCGACGGCTTCACCAACCCCAACATCCTGCTCGCCGGGATCATCGGCATGGGCAAGTCCGCCCTGGCCAAGTCCCTCGCGGTGCGCGCCGTGGCCTTCGGCTACCGGATCTACGTGCCCTGCGACCCGAAGGGCGAGTGGACCGTCGTCGCCCAGGAGCTGGGCGGACAGACCATCGCGCTCGGCCCCGGCCTCCCGGGGCGCCTGAACCCGTTGGATGCGCCCGCCCGGCCGTACGGCGTCAGCGAGGAGGACTGGACGGGCGAGGTCCGCAAGCGGCGCCTTCTGCTGCTCGGCTCGCTCGCGAAGACGATCCTGGGGCGCGAGCTCCATCCCATGGAGCACACCGCCCTTGATGTGGCGCTCGACCAGGTCGTCGCCCACGCGGAGGCCCGCGGCACCACTCCGCTGCTGGGCGAGGTCGCCTACGTCCTCGGCTCTCCCGAGCGACTCGATGCCGCGCTCGGCGAGCTGTCCGGACGCCTCGGGCACGCCGCCGAGGACCTCGCCCACGCACTGCGCCGACTCGTGCACGGCGACCTGGCCGGCATGTTCGACGCGCCAAGCACCGTGGCCTTCGACCCGAGCGCGCCGATGCTGTCCATCGACCTCTCCCGCCTCGGCGGCGCCGGCGACGACACCGCGCTCGTCCTGGCCATGACCTGCGCCTCCGCCTGGATGGAGTCCGCCCTCGCCGACCCCGCCGGAGGACGGCGCTGGGTGATCTACGACGAGGCCTGGCGCGTGATGCGGCACGTCGCCCTGCTGGAACGGATGCAGAGCCAGTGGAAGCTCTCCCGCGGCCTCGGCATCGCGAACTTGATGGTCATCCACCGCCTCAGCGACCTGCTCGCCGCCGGTGATGCCGGCTCCCGCGGCCGGGCCCTGGCCGAGGGCCTGCTCACCGACTGCTCCACCCGGATCATCTACCGCCAGGAAGCCGACCAACTCGCCTCCGCTGCTTCCCTGTTGGGGCTCACCGGCGTCGAGACCCAGGCCGTCTCCGCACTCACCAAGGGACGCGGCCTGTGGAAGGTCGCAGGCCGATCGTTCATCACTCAACATCTTTTGCATCCGCAGGAGCGCGAGTTGTTCGACACGGACGCCCGGATGGCCGCGATCACTCGTCCTTGATCAATCCCACCGCTCGGGGCCGGCACCACATCCCGGCCCCCCGAGTCTTCCCGCCCCGAGCGTTCCTAGGAAGTCCGCCTTCATGCCTCATCAGTACACGATCCACCGCGTGGCGCATCGGCTCGTCCAGCGCTATATCCGCGCGATCGCGGCCAACTCCTCTCACCGCTATATCCCTCTGGCCACAGGCCCGTTCGGCGTCCTTGACGAATCCCGGCGGCTCGACGCCCAACAGGCTCCGCCACCCAACGAAGCGGTGCTCCGTCATGGCTGACCCGATACCGACCTCTCGCGGTGGCAGCCTCCCCGTATCTCGTTTCACCGCGTCGGCCTCAGAGCGCCAGGTCGCCTCCGGTGCCCGCAGGCCCAACGACCGCGCGGACCTTGTGGCGTTCGCCGAGGGACTCGCAGCCCGGCTGCCCGGCTCATGGGCCGTCGTCGCCCAGGAGCACGCCGCGTACTCCGATCAGTTCCCGCTCGCGCAGCGGGTCTGGGATCTCGGGCATGTGGACTGGGCCTTCGATCAGTTCGTGCTGTCCCGGGACGCGGTGCTGACCAGCGACGCCGGTTGCGAGTTGGTCGTCGTCGACCGCCCGCGGCGCAAACGTGAGTTTCTGGTCGCCGCTTTGCAGCCGAGCGGCAGCGATGTCGCGGACCGGGTGAAAGCACCCAACGGCATCGTCGTCGACGCGGACCCGGTGCGCGCGGCGTCGGCGGTGGCCGAGCGGCTGCTTCCCCGCTACGAGCAGGCCGTGCGTGAGGCACGCGTTGAACAGGTCGCCATGGCGGTAGCTGCCGGCGAGCGGGTCCTTGGCGAGTGGGACGCGCTCTCCGACAGCCTGTGCGACGACGACCACTGGCCCCTCGACGAGCGCTACGACCTGCGCCAGCAGCAGCGGGATGCAGAGATGTGGGGTGTGTTCGCTCCCTTCCTCGACCACGGTCCTGCTCTCGTCGCGCACGCCGAGGAGACGCTCCCGTTCCTGGATCCGGAGGATCGTGCGGATCGGCGGTGGCCGTACCGGCTTCGGGTGCTGCGTGAGGCCCTGGAGGGCGGCGCGCGTGTTCAGGCCGACTTCGAGGACATCACTGGTGCGCTGCTGCCGGATCACTCTCGCGCCGAGGCCGCGTTCGCGAAGGCCGTCGTGGAGCGCAATGCCGAGGGCTGGCACTACTCCCTGACCTGGATGGAGAGCGGCGGCGCGCTCGTTGAGATGGCACGAGCCGAGCGAGCCCTGCACGGCCGACCGGACAGGTCACAGCAGTCCGCGCAGGTCCAGGCCGCACGCGACCGGTCGCCGCACGCGACCCGCCAGAGCGTCGCGACGGCGGCGGTGTCCGCCGCCGCGGCGCCGCCCGGCCTCGTCCCGCACGACCGCGTGCGCCGATCGCGCTAGCGCGGATTCCCCGGCCCCGCCAAATCCGTCTTCGGGCCACATCCTCGTCCTCCGCACAGCCCCGACCTCTGCGAGGTGCACCTCTCGTGGCGGAAATACCCCCGCACATCACCGTCGCCCACCACGCCCAGTACGGCGTCGTGGCCGCGATGTCGCACGCCAACCACGTCGCCGATCACATACTGCGGCGGGTCGGCTTCGAGCGGCTGGCCGACAGCCGCATATACGCCCTGACCGGGCCGGACCGCGACCTGACGCGGCGCGGGCAGCAGGCCGTCCAGTCGCTGCGCGCCGCGCGGTACAGCGTCACCTCCGACGCCGAGTACGACCTCAAACCCGCCACCCGGCCCTCCCCCAGCCGAAGCCTCTTCGACGGGCCATCGAACAACCCCGTCCAGGAGGGCCTGGGCGGCGAGGAGGCGGTCTTCACCGCTTCCCGCACACTCGCTGCCGACATCCGGGCCGCCCGGATCGTCGTGCACGACCAGGTCCGAGATCCCGACGGCACGCTGCGCGCGGTCGGTACCGACATGCGCACAGGTGAGGGCGTGTTGCTGCACGGCGAAGGCGATCTTCGGTACGTCGAGACGCGGCTGGACAGCACAGCCCTCGCGTTCGACGCGTTCTCCTACATCCGCGGCAACGGACGTCCCGATCCGACTCCCGCGACCTGGCAGCGCCGGGCCCAGGCCGCCACCGCCATCTCCCCGGCCCGCGCGGGCGCCTCGGTACCGCAGCGGCCCGACAGCACGGTCGCCTTCCGCCCGGCCCCAGCCGCCCGGCAGCCGGTCCGCGCCCGCTAGGTCGTCCGAACCCGAAGGAAGCCTTCAGCATGAAACTGCAACTCGAGCCCGACGTCGCCTTCGGTGTCCACCCGGAGTTCGGTGTGGTCGCCGCCGTGTCGGACGACCACCCGTTCCTCGACGAGGTGCTGCGCAAGCACCACTTCCGCCACAACAGCACCCTCGATCTCTACGTGCTGTCCGACGACACCCCGCACAACACGGCGGTGCGGGCCGTGGCCCGCACCAGCCGCGAGTTCCAGGACGTCGGCCTCTCGGTCGCTGCCGATCCCCGCATCATGCTGCCGCCGCCGATCCCGACGCCGGACGGGGTGCCCGAACGCCAGGCGCTGCCCGGGCAGTCGCTGACGGCCCTGACCGGGGAACTGCACGAGCTGCGCCGCTCGGCCGATGTCGCCGACGTCCTGGAGCAGATCCTCGACGAACACCACGGCGTCGTCGGCGACTTGGAGGAGTTCATCGACACGGCCGCCGCCTGGTGCGATCGGCTCGACACCGCCAACGGCCGCGAGCTGGGCCAGCACCTGCGCACCATCGCCCACCACGTCGCGTTCCTCGGCGACCAGCTCGTCACCGCCCAGCTCGACCTGGCGGTCATGCCGGACCTGACGCCGGGCAACGCCCCGTCCTTGTCCGAGGTGCTGCTGCTCCCTCGGCACGACGTCCCGTCGGTCACGCACACCGCCCGTGCCCGCGCCGCTCTCGCGTCTTCCCCGCACCGCCCCGCCGCCCAGCTCACTTCCCCGGACGAAACAGCCCGTTCACCGGCTTCGCCGTCCAGCCCTCGTCGTACGCGCTGACCTTCCTCTCGATCGCACAAGGAGCCCGGCTCATGGCCGTAAAGAAGATCTGGACCATCAACCATGCCTGTGGAGACAGCACTCAGGCCGATCTCTCCGACCGTCCGGCCGACCGGCGTGCCGGCTACGCCCGTTGGCTCGCCGAGCGCGACTGCGCCGACTGCTGGCGTGCCGCCCAGGGCGAGGACACCGAGTCCAAGGCCGAGTGGCTGGCGAAGAAGCGAGCCACTGAGGAGGCCGAGGCCGAGGAATGGTCGACGCGGTATCGGATGCCTCCTCTGGAGGGCACCGACCGCGCCATCGCCTGGGGCACCCGCTGCCGCCACCAGCTCATGGCCGCCGCGTACACCGCCCTCGTCGTCGAAGGCACCACCAGCGAGGCGGAGTGGACGGCCATCGAGGACACCGCGCGACCGCTGACGCGTGCCGGGTGGTGGCTGGACCAGCGCGACGCCGACCCCGGCGACCTGCCCGAGCTGCTGGCAGCCGCCACCGGGGGCGACCGGCCCACCGAGAACCCACACTTCTGACCCGCCACGGAGGCCTCCATGTCCACCACACCCGATGTCGTCATCTCTCGCGAGCCGACCGGCAACGTCACCGCCGCAGGCGGGGACGAACTGGCCGTCACCCTCCTCAAGCGCGCCGGCTTCGTCATCGAGACCACCCCGCTCTCCTTCTGGTACCGCCTGCCCTGGGACATGGGCGAAGAGCGCGAGAACCAGATGGCCAGCCATGCCGACCGGATGCTCACCGCGGTCGGCTACCAGGTCGAACTCGATCCCGGCCTGGACGTCACCCGGATCACCACGCCCACCGATCCCCTCGGCACGCGCGTCTACGGGCAGCAGATCCTCTCCCTGACCGACCGGCTCAACGGAGCCGAGACGTACGCGAAGGCGGCCGACCTCGTCGAGCACGTCGTGGACCCGGACGACGGTGTCCTCGTCCGCCTCGGCGAGTTCTTCGAGGCCGCGGCTGTGCAGGCCAACGTCGCCGACACCGATGACGGCTGGGACCTGTCCCACCTCTTCGAGGACGCCGCTGCCACGCTCACTTCTCTCGCCGAGGACTTGCGCGGCGCCGGCCACCAGACGCAGAGGCTCGGACCGCCCCAGAAGCGGAGCTGGCAGGAAGGCGTCGCCAGCTACTACGCGACGGCCCCGCGCCCTCACACCGGAGCCGCGCCCGCCGCCGAAGAGCCCTCCGCCACACCACCCACCACGCCCCGGCCGGGCCGGCCTCGCTGACCGCTCCCCCGCCGTTCCGTCCGACTCCCCTACTCACCGCCGCAGCCGCCAGGAGCCCGCTCGTGATCGCCAGAGCAACCCACTGCCCCGCCGCCACCCGTAGGTCCGCACCCCTCTGGATCCCGTCTTGCCATCTCCGCGCACCAGCACGCCCTCGACCACCACCGGCACCGACTTCCTCCTCTACCTCCTGATCGCCATCGCCGGTCTCGGCATGGCGGGAGGTTCGCTGGCCTGGCTGTTCGGCAATCTCGCCAACGCCGTGGCCGGCTCCGATCCGTGGGCCGCCTTCCAACCAACTAACGCGCTATTGCACCCGGAACGTGTCTGGCCTCATCTCGCCCAGCCAGCCGTCCTCACCAGCTGCTACCTGCTGCCCACCGCCGCGCTCACCGCAGCAGCCGTCCTCGGCGGCCGACTGTGGCTGCGCGTTCGCCGTAATCCCAGCGGGCTGGCCGATCAGCGGGACCTGGCCGACCTGCTGCCCAAGAAGATCGCCGCGAAGGCCATCGACCTGCGGCCCAGCCTGAAGGGCACCAAGCCCAAGGCCGTCGCGCCGGACGACCGCGGCGTACTGCTCGGCACGCTGAAGCCGGGTGCCACCGAGGTCCGCTCCTCCTGGGAGGACGTACTCCTCGCGATCATGGCGCCCCGCTCCGGGAAGACCTCCGGGCTGGCGATACCCGCGATTCTTCGCGCCCCCGGCCCGGTGCTGCTGACCTCGAACAAGGCGGCCCGCGATGCCTTCACGGCGACGCTCGACGAGCGCTCCCAAGTGGGCACGGTGTGGACGTTGGACCCGCAGCAGATCGCCCACGCCCCGCGGACCATGTGGTGGGACATCCTCGCCGACGCCCACGATCTCGCCGGGGCCCGGCGGCTGGCCGGGCACTTCGTGACCGCCTCCGTGGACGAGTCCAGCGCGGGCGACTTCTGGTCCACCGCCGCCGCCAACACCCTCACCGCCTTGTTCCTCGCCGCGGCCCGCGACCACCGGCCCATCACCGACGTGCTGGCCTGGCTCGCCTCCCCCGCCGACCGCACCCCCATCGACCTGCTGCAAGACGCCAGCCTCGACGCCGTCGCCGCCCAGCTCCAGGGCACCGTGGCCGGAGCCGTCGAGACCCGCGACGGCATCTTCGAGACCGCCCGGCAGTACGCCAGCTGTCTCCTCGACCCGGGCATCGCCGGCTGGGTCACCCCGCCCAACGGCCTGGAGACGGTACGGGAATTCAAGCCGGAGGAGTTCGCGACCAGCAAGGACACCCTGTTCCTGCTGTCGAAGGACGGCGGCGGCTCCGCCTCGGCGATCATCGCCGCAGCCGCCGACGCGGTGATGCGTGCGGCCGTCATCCAGGCCGAACGCGACGGCGGGCGCCTCGACGCCCCGCTGCTCGCGATCCTCGACGAGGCCGCCAACGTCTGCAAAATCTCGGACCTCCCGGACCTGTACTCCCACCTCGGGTCCCGTGGCGTCATCCCGATCACGATCCTGCAGTCCTACCGCCAGGGCGTACGGGTATGGGGCGAGGCCGGCATGGACGCCCTGTGGTCCGCCGCGACGATCAAGCTGGTCGGCTCCGGCATCGACGACGCCGACTTCGCGGACAAGCTCTCCCGCCTCGTCGGCGACCACGACGTACGCACGGTGTCCGTGTCCACCAGCGAGTCGGGCAAGTCCACGTCGGTGTCGATGCGCCAGGAGCGCGTGCTGCCAGCCGACGCGATCCGGGCCCTGCCCAAGGGCTCCGCACTGCTGCTGGCCACCGGCATCCGCCCCGCCCTCCTGAACCTCAAGCCCTGGTACCGCGAGCCCGACGCCGACCGGCTCGGCGCCGCCTCCGCCCAGGCGACCGCGGCCATCACCGAGCGCGCGCTGGCCAAGCAGCCGCACCACGACGACTTCGGCCCGGCGGCATGACCACCCCGGCCCGACGCGACGCCCGCACGAGACGCGCGGATGTACGACCCCTCGCGTCCCCGAGCCGCCGCTCGCCCTCCCCTTCGTTCTTCTTGAGGTGCTCCCATGTCCCACCCCGTACCGACCTGGGCATCCGTCCGCCCGTCCGAGCGGCTCGCCGGCACTCCCGCCGTACGCCGCGACGGCAACTGGTGGCTGATCACCCCGACCGACGCCATGCCTGCCTCGGACCCCGTCTTCACCGGCGAACTGGACCGTTTCGCCGCCGACATGGCCGCCGCCGACCGTGCCGTCGCGAAGGTGCGCACAGAGCGCGCAGCCGCGCGGAAGGACCGGCGGTGACGCCGCTCGTCCAGGCCGAGCAGGCGGTGCTGGGCTCGGTCTTCCTCGACCCCGCTCAGCTCGACCATCTCTCGCCCTGGCTGCGGCCCGAACACTTCTCCCGTCCGGCACACGCCGCTCTCTACGCCGCGATGCTCAAGCTCCGCGCCGACGGCCACCCGGCCACAACGGGGAAGAACGGAGACCCGATCCCGCTGTCCTGGGTGACGGACACCGTGCGGGAGGCCGGCACCCGGACCCGTGGACTCACCGCGTCGTACGCCCACTCCTTGATCTCCGCGTGTCCGCGGCCCACCCATGCGCCCGTCTACGGGCGGATGGTCCTGGAGGGCGCCATCCACCGCAGCGTCACCCAGCACGCCATCCGCCTCCACCAGGCCGCGCGTGCCGACGCCGTGCGCGGTGGAGTCGAGGAGACGGTCCGCCACGCCCAGATCCTGGCCGAGGTCCTCGCCGATCTCGCCCACCGGTGGGGAACCGAGCCACGACCGCTAGCGCCCCCGGCTTCGATCACGCTGGCCTTGCAGCAGCCACAGTCGGTCGACGAACAGGTCCTCGCCGACGAGGAGTTCCTCCTCGGCTGCATCATCGCCCGGCCCGAGCAGCTGCTCGACGTCGTCGACTGGCTGCGTCCCGGCGACTTCGCGGACATCGGCCATCAGCAGATCTACCGCGCCCTGGGCGCCCTGCATCACCGGGGCGAACCCATCGATCAGCTGACCGTGCTGTGGGAAACGCAGCGCCGGGGTGCGCTGTCCGACGGGACTCTCGACGGCGAACGCGTCCTGCGTGTCTGCGATCCGCTGTCCTTTTCCGGTGTGGCCGAGCACTTCGGCGAGCAGGTCGTCCAGGCCTCGCTCGTCCGCACGGCCGCGGCCTCCGCCCGGCAGGTGCGGGCACTGGCCGACGACGAGTCCCTGGCCCCGGGACGGCTGATCGGCTACGCCCTGCACGCCCTGGGCCCGCTGGACAAGGTCCGGCGCCGTCTACAAGCTGCGTCCGGCACTGAGCCCGCGCCACCCCGTACAAGCAGCCTGGCGGCCGCCACCCCGCCGGAGACCCGCATCGACGCGGCTCGATCCCGCAGCTGCCCCCACGCCACCATCGCCTCGGCCCCGGCAACCACCGCAGCCCCGCGCTCTCCTGCCCCCGACCGTCCCACCCGCCGGAGCCCGTCATGACAGATCACACCGGCCGCGCCGGCCTGGAGCAGGACGAGCTGTACGCCGTTGCCCGGGAGTTCGACCAGCTGCGGGTTCAAATCACCGTCCCCCAAGCCCCGAGCGATCTTCTCGACCTCGTCACCGCGTCCCAGCAACTGTCCACGCTGACAGGGCTGGTCAAGGACCTCTCGGACGAGGTCCTCTTCCGGGCCGTCGACGAGGACCCCGGGCTCGACTTCGGGCCAGTCATCGACGCGTACACCTCGACAGCGGTGCCCGCGGGACGCGCGATGGAGAACTACACCGAGGCGTACGCCCAGTTCGGCTTCCTGCGCCACTTCGCCGAGGCCCCCGACTCGGCGGACCTGCGCGACGCCCGTGCGGCGGCGTTCCACGTCGTCCAGGAGCGGATGGAGCTCGTACGCGACGATCTCCAAGAGGTGAGCGACACCTTGCGGGGCGCGGCGGACCGGCTGGACGGCACGCCACCTCGCGTGCTCGCGGCGTTGAGCCGTTCGGCACGGCCGACGAACTCGATCTACCGCCTGCCCGCGGAGCCGCCCGCCCCTGGTCCGGTCCGGCTCGCTTACACTCCGGCGCCTCGCCATGGCCGCTGACCTGGCATCGGTGGCTGTGCCGCCGTTGATCGGGAGCCTGTGCTCCGGCTACGGCGGCCTGGACCTCGGCGTCCAAGCCGCCCTCGGAGGCACGCTCGCCTGGCACGCCGAGATCGATCCGGGCGCCGCCCGGATCCTGGCCCGCCACTGGCCCACCGTGCCCAATCTCGGCGACATCACGGCCGTGAACTGGGACGAGATCCCGGAGGTGTGCGTCGTAACGGCCGGCTTCCCCTGCCAAAGACGTCTCCGTCGCCGGCCGCCGAGCCGGACTGGCTGATGGCACCCGGTCCGGTCTGTGGCACCACGTCGTCCGCGCCATCGAAGCCCTCAACCCCTGCCTGGTGGTGATCGAGAATGTCCGGGGGCTCCTCACCTCGCCCGCCGGTTCCCCTGGCGACGTGGAACTCTGCCCGTGGTGTCTGGGAGACACGGCAGGCCAGCCTGCTCTGCGCGCACTCGGTGCCGTACTCGGCTCCCTGGCCGACATCCGGTTCGATGCGCGCTGGTGTGTGCTTCGCGCCTCCGACGTCGGAGCCCCACACCGCCGAGAGCGGATCTTCCTCGCCGCCTGGCCATCCGGACGGATCACCGCTGCTCAAGACCCCGACCAGCAACCTGGGGGCCAACGGAGGCAGTCAGCACCCGGCGAAACGCAAGCAGGGCGGCCACGGCCCGAACCTGGCGGACGAGGTCGAGTGGCTCCTGCCCACCCCGAAGGCCTCCGACGGCACCAAGGGCTCGCCCAACCAGCGCCACGGCAATGGGGACTTGACCCTGCCCTCGGCGGCAGCACGCCTGCGGCCCACCCCGCATGCCGCACCCACCCGCACGGCCGGGCAGCGGAAGGGAGCCACGAGCAGGACCCCGTGCACGCAGTCGCTGCCTCTGTTCGAGGATCCGGTGGCCACAGGGGACGGGCCGAGATCTGGGGGCCATACGCCGCCGCGATCACCCGCTGGGAGCGCGCCACCCGTCCCGCACCTCGGCCGACCGACGACGCCGGCCGCCTCAGTCCGCGGTTCGTGGAGTGGATGCAGGGCCTTCCTCCGGGCTGGGTGACCGGCACACCCGGGTTGGGGCGCCAGGCCCAACTGACCGCTCTGGGTAACGGAGTTGTTCCCCAGCAGGCCGCTCGCGCCCTGCGGATCCTGGCCCCGCCCAGGACCGTATGCCGCCATCGCGCGCCGCGCTGAACCGCGCCTTCTACACCCGTTTCCCGGCCGGGCCAAACCCCCGTTTCTCCGGAACCTCGGCACCCCACCCACCAGAACTTGCACCAGGGGTAACCAATGTCCGAACCCACCCACGAGAGCGAGCCGGTGCGCATACCGGACCACGACCTGGACGACCTCGTCGCTACGGTCACCCGGCTGGTCGCCGAGAGCCGCAAGCAGGGCGAGACGCTCGCCCGGCTCACCGACGACCAGCCGTCCCAGGAAGACGCCGAACCGGCCGATCCCGTGCACCCTGAACGCCCGGCATCAGCCTCCGCCCCAGGCGAAGGCAATGCCAACGACGGGCCGGCCTCCGTCTTCATCCTGGCGCTCGGCGCCAAGGCGTACGCCGTAGAACTGGCCGCGCTGACCAACTGGGTGCACAACCTGCTCCTGCCGGTCTATGGACGGGAGATCACCACCGGCCGCCCGTGGTGCCGGCAGTGGCAGGAGCACCCCGAGGCAGTGGCCCGGCTGCACGCCCTCTGGCTCGCCTGGCAGCAACTCACCGACGTCCAGGCTGGCCTCACCGGCCCCTCCACCTGGCACCGCGACCACCTCGACCCGGCCTTGCTCCAACTCCGCACCCCAGACGGCCCGTTCGGTGCCTGCACCACCAGTGCAGCCCGACCCCACCACCGGCTGCTGGCCTCGCCCGAGCCCGCCGGAGTCTGAAATGGCCCGCGCGTACGAACCCCCTGCGCCGGGCTACCGGCTCGACGGATTCCAAGCCGCCACTGAGCAGATCGAGGACGACTTCTCCTCCGTCACGCTCTCGGACGATCAGCTCATCCCCATCTCCGAGCACCACACTGCCGACGGCCGCGACAGTTACCTGCTGCTGTACGACCGGTCGGCGATCTGGGACATCCCCGGGACGGCGGAGTACGTCATGCTGCACATCGCCCGCGACGTCGAGCAGCGCACGTTCGATTTCACGTCCGAGCGCCACCCGGTCGTTCCGCTGGCGCAGCACTGGCTGATCCGCCGGGGCTGTCCACAGGAAGCCGTCGAGGTGTCCCACCGCCATGGGCCCCGTCCCGCCGACGGGCTCACGGCACGCCTTGAGGATCTGCTCCGGACCAACCCCGGCAACCGGTACGAGGTCCTCGATCACTACACCGACAACCCGTGTTCCTTCGACGTCGGCGTCGAGGTCCGCACCCTCGTCTACGACAGCCACCCCGACTCCGCGTCTGCGCCGTATCGCCTCTTCCTCGAAGAGACGACCAAAGACCTGCGCTCGTACACCGTGCGGGAGGGTGTCTTCGCCAGCGCCGAGGAGGCGGACGCGTGGGTCGTGGAGCGGGACTCGCCGCTCCCCCTGGCGCCCGCCCCACCAAACGCCTTCGGCCGTCGGGCGGCAGCCGCCCGCGCTCGCTCCACGATCAGCGGCAACGGCCTCGCCGTGGCTCCTTTGGCGGTCTCCCCGCCGCGATCAGCAGAACCTGCTCCAACGCGCCCCCATGGGAGCTCGCGATGAGCCGGGCACGGTACGCCTTCGCCGCCCATCCCGAGGCTCTCGCCGACCTGCGCGCCGTACCGGAGAACATCCGCGACCTGGCCCTGCTCGAACTGCAGCACCTGGTCCACGGCAACGAACGCGGCGCCGCCCTCCAGCGCGAACTGGCGGGCTGCCACAAGGTCTACGTCGACCCGGAAACCCGCTGGCGGTTGGTCATCCGGTACCGGGACGCTCCCGCCTCCTCCCAGCACAAACGGGAGATCTATCTCCTCGCGGTCGGCGAGCGACAGGACCAGGCCGCCTACCGCACCGCGGCCCGTCGATTGGAGCGCGAGCGAGCAGCCACAGCCACGTCCTCGCACGATCGGCGCGCCCACGCCGCCAGGGCCCGCTCACCTCAGCACCACGGCGGGCAACCGACCACCACTCCCCAGCACCCTGCGGCAACGACCACCGACACGAACCGCACCACGTCGGAACGCGCCGCCCGGTCCCGCTGACGGCGCTCAACCACCCTCCGGAGACCCCACCGTGCCCGACCTCTCCACCACACCCACCCGTCACACCGAACTCGTCGACCAGGCGGTCGCCCGCCTCTCACCCCGTTGGACCACCTGGACCATGCAGACCATCCAGCACCACGGCCCCATGCGCCTGGTCGACATCAACTCCGCGCTT
Source organism: Streptomyces sp. R41 (assembly GCF_041053055.1). Taxonomy (NCBI): domain Bacteria; kingdom Bacillati; phylum Actinomycetota; class Actinomycetes; order Kitasatosporales; family Streptomycetaceae; genus Streptomyces; species Streptomyces sp. R41. The sequence goes on along the minus strand of NZ_CP163443.1, from coordinate 9,598,971 downwards.
CCATGGGTAGGTGTCCACGCCATGGCCCAGATCGTGCGCCGTATGCAGACCAGCGGCCTCCTGTACCGGCCGCAGTTCGGGGTGTACGACCTCACCGCTCGGCCGCGCCACACAACACGTCCACCGTGCGCTCTCGGCCTGGCACCGTACCCACCTCGCTGACGGCACGTCGTCACTCGCCAAGGCGGAGCGCGCAGAAGACGCACTCGGCCGACTGCGCAGGAAAGGCACGATCCCCCCTCCTCCATGCCCTCGCGCAGCACGGCCCCCTTCCTAACGGTGCGCCGCGCTCGCCACCGGCTCCTTCCACTACCGCATCACGCAGCTCCAGACCGACCAGCTCATCACCCGCACGAGCCCCTTCTCCGGCCGGGGCTCCGAGTACACCCTGACGTCCGCGGCCCGCGGACTCACGCCCGTGTACGCCGAACTCGCGGAGTTCGCCCGCAAGGCACACCCGGCAGCGGCCCGCCCGGACCAGCACGGTGCGACAGCTCAGCAGGCCGTAGGGGCGAGCGCCGCCGTGCGCCGCAGTCCTGCGGCTTCTTCCGAGCCGTTCTCGCACGTCTCCGCCCCTCAGCCGCGCGTCCCGGCGTACGTCACCGCGCTCTCCCACCCTTCCCGGACCAGGTAACTCGAGTGCCCCCAGCCAGATTCCGCCGCGCGACCGCGCCCGCGTGCCCCCACACGAGCCGCTCAGCCCGCCCGTGCCCCACCACCCGAAGGCCCTCTCATGCCCAGCCTGGATCCCCTCGCCCTCGACCCGAATGCGGATGTCCTGGTCAGCCCCGGCTACCTCGCCGGCCCCGGCGACAGCCGCAGCATCTTCAACACCCTTGATCTCGCTCCTGGTTGGACCAAGGCCATCGCCTTCGGCACCGACACCTACTACACGAGCCCGTGCCAGCGCGTACGGGTCGCCAACGCCGTGGAGAGCTTCTACGGCGGGTGGACCATCTCCTACGCCGAGGACCCGCTCGGCGTCCCCGACTGGATCACCACGTTCGACCGGAACACGCCCCACGAGATCGTGGTCGCCTTCACCGAGACCGTCGTCGACGGACTGCACAACAACTTCGCGGACTACCTCAGCGGTGGCCGACACTACACGGGCACCAGCCCCGCGTCCCTGACCGCGCGGCACGGGTGGGAGCCGGTGCACGGCTCCCGGCCGTTCCGTACGGTCTCGCCCGACGGCCACGCTGCCTATCAGATGGGCGTCGGCTGGCTGCACGAGTACGACGAGCTGCTCACACCCGAGAAGTCGACGTGGCGTATGTCCGCCGGCGCCGACCCGGTGTACGCGCCGAGCTGGCAGGCCTTCTTCAGCCGGTACACCCCGCAGCACCTCATCACGGCCTCCACCGCCGTGTTCACGGACCCCACCCCCGTGCCGCGCGCTCTGGACCAGATTCCCGACCGCCACCGCGCACTCGTCTCGGTCAGCCGCGCAGACACGGCCAGGCCCGACCCGCGGGCCGCGGCGGCGCTCGCCCGCAGCACCCGAGCCCAGGCGACGCACGTTCCTCCGCCTCCGGCTGCGCCGACCGCGCTCGCCACACACGCCGGCTCCCAACGGCAGCGCTAACACTCCCCTCAGCCCTGAAGTCCCACCGTGCCAACCCTCGCCCCCGACGGAGACCTGTACGTCTCTCCGCTCTACCTCGCCGGCTCCACCGTCACCGGCGACCCCGCCCTTGCACCCCTGCTCGACCACGGCTTCGCCCTCCACGACGACGAGTTGGCGATTATGTGGAATCAGGTTTGTCAAGGGCCACTCGGTTGTGTGCGTGAAATATGGTATTTCGACTCACGCAGGTTTCGCAGGTCATGCGGTTGGGTGCGCGGCGCTGGCTCCGGCCCCGACCTGCGAGACCTATCGTCCGAGGTGGGCAAAGCTGGGTCGGTGGCGGAAAACCAGGTCGCGATCACGAATCAGCGGAGCTTGGCGACCATGTCCACGAAGGACGGTTCGGCCTTCGTCGCAAACCAAGGCGCGCGGCGGAGGTGATCAGCCACCCCATCGAAGCGAGTACGGTCGGGGGGGGAAACGGAGGTGCCTCCCTGTGAGGCGGACTCACTTCACCGCCGATGCTTCTCTCGACTCCCTGCCGCCCAAGTCGACTTGACCGATCCGCCCCACCTTCGACCCTCACCACCTTGCCGACGGAAATGCCCTTGCGCTGTCCGGTAGAACGTGCACTGATCAGCCAGTACAGTTCAAGCGGCATCCGCTAACGGAAGCCCGACGTGGGGGTAGTGTGCGCATTCGTATCGAATTGGCAGGCAGCGTGCAAAATCAGGATGCACCGCGGTTAACGGAAGCCTTCGCGCGGTGGCTTGTCCAGGACCGCACGGTGGGTCCGCACGTGGAGATCAGTCGGATCCGCTCAGAAGCAGATGACGGCGCGATGTCCGCTGGCCTGGTCGAGTGGCTCGGTTTGGCACTGAACAGTGGGTTCTCCGTGGCATCGCTGGTGTACTCACACAAAGCGTTCCGAGCTTCGCTGCCTCCCCGTGTTCAGTCGGCGGTGCGGTTGGTCGTCGAACACGGCGACTCCCGAATGGTGATCGAGGCGGGTTCCGCCGAAGAAGCAGATCAGATCACACGCCTGCTCACCGGTACCGGTTTCCCCGGCCAGGCGCCAGGACTGGCGGGGGGCACCCCTTCCAACAGCGTAGCTGACGGTGATTCCTGACCCGCGGGCAAGCCGGGCAGTGCTCGTCGGACTGGACACCTACACCGGCATGACATCACTACCCGCTGCAGCCGACGGAACCCGGCGGCTCTCCAAGCTGCTGCGCGACCTCTGGGGCCTTCCCGGAAGCCATGTCACAGTGCTCGGTGCCGAAGCGTCCGCAGATGGCATTTTGAGCGCGGTCCGCGACGCCGCGGAAGCGACGAGGGACACCCTGGTCGTCTACTTCGCCGGACACGGCCTCCGCGACCAAGAAGGGGAGAACCTCTACCTGTGCCTGGCCAGCGCCGACCCCAACTACCCGCAAGTCGGAACGGTTGCGTACCGGGACCTGCGCCGTGTCCTGCGGACAGCTGGCGCGTTGGCACGTTACCGCCTGACCGTGCTGGACTGCTGCTACAGCGGTTTGGCCGGCGCGATGGGTCCTCATGGTCGGGCCACGCGCGACGAACTGGCTCGAGCCTTGGGCGAACCGGCCACTCCGGACAGCGATCCTTCGGGGGATTACGGGGACGTAGTACTTACGTCTGCCCCGCACAACCGGGAGTCCTTCGTACTGCCCGGCGCCACCTATCCGGAGGCCACAGGCGAGCTGATCAAGATTCTTGAACGCGGAATCCCCGGCATAGGGCCGGAGTTCAGCGTCGACCTTGCGTGGCAGCGGGTGCGTAAGCGGCTGCTGGAAAGGGGAAGCCCGGCGCCCCAACAGTTCGCCCAAAACACGGTGGCTGACTCCCTCTGCTTCCCGAACCGTGCCGCCACTGCGGCGGCGCCTGCTGACGTGAGCGAGGAAACCAAGCGCTACAGCGCCGAATTGCCTGGCATCTCGACCGAAATCGATCAGATTCAGAAAAATGTTGAAGGTGTGCCGTCTGCCGTCCTGGCCAGCGTGCCCGAGCCGGACTGGCGGCCTGCTCCCGTCGGACGATGGCGGCCCGACAGGGAACCTCCCTATCCCGGCGATGCCTACTTCAAGCAACAGCGGACTCACCTCTATCTGCTGGATAAAGCTTGGGCGGCCCTGAAGAAGGAGTTCAAGACGGTCCGCCACCGCCTGCAAGTACCGTTCCATGTTCGCTCTCCCTCAAGCATCGCGGTCTGGCTGCACCGATCCACCAGTGATCCCCGATGGATGGTCATCGCCGAATCCATCAAAGCCCTGGAAGACCGCAAGTGGGGATACGTGACTAGCGCTGTCGGGGTGACCCCCGTAGGCGGAATGGTTGTCACCAGAATCCCGCCTCGCTCCCAGTTGACCATGGACACGGTGAACGCGTACCGCGAGAAGCTGGACCAGCTGCGCGCTGACATCAACAAGCTGACCGATCTGCACGCGGACCCGCAGGAATAACAACCATCACCTCTTCCCCGCGGCACAGTTGCACCGTTCTGCAACAAGCGCCGCCCCGAGGCATGACTGTCTTCTACGGAGAGGCAGAAACTACGCTCAACACCACACGGGATCGCCGTGGCCGAACGGTCCATCACTACGCCGCAACAGCTACCCGGGGCCAACTTCAGGATGGAAAGCTCTCATTCAGGCAGCGGTCGAAGCCTACGTTACCTACCTCACCCTGCATGCCGACGAGCTGCTCACTACCGTCGAGCGAGAGCGCGACGCGATGCCTCCCGCCAGGCACACCGCCATTTGGCGCATCTCCAGCAGATATGGGAAGGCAGCCAGGGAATCATCCGAGGATGAAATCGGGCGAAATTTCACAGAACGCACACTCGTTTACGCATCGTCAGTCCTGTTTGCCGTGGCGGACGTGGAAGGGCACGGACACGTGGGCCGCGACCGTGTGCACGGCCCCCGACCAGTTGGCCGGGCTCACCTACTCGCGCTGACTCCCCGACTCGCAGGCTGAGCTGCACTCCGACACGCACCGATGGCTTCTGTGGGGTGGTCAGGACGGTTACAGCTCACGCTGGTACGCGTCCTTCACCTCTCGCACGCCCATCCAGCTGATCGAGGCGACTACTGCGCGCCTTGCCGACCCGGCACCCGTGCTGCGGTACGCGCCCGAGGTCCCGTCCCGAAACCGCGGGGCGGCCCGCATCACTCCGGTCACGCCGCCGGTACCGACTCCATTGGATGTCCGGCGAGCGGCTGCCGCCCGAGCTCGCACCACCATTCCCCGGGCCGTCGTGCGCGCCAGCGATGGCGACGACGGCTGGCCCCGGCGCAGTCCTTCCGGTCCGCACCTTCCGGCGTCGATGACCGACGTACCCCACAAGGGGAAGCCACGTGACCGGTAATGCACTCGACGGTCCCATCAGACCCGTCGGCAGACACCCAGCCAGGGGCCATGGCCCTCAGCGTCGAGTTCGGCCACCACATGCGAGGCATGTTCGTCTCCCAGTCAGGCGCCTTCGAGCAAACGCACCAGCGAAGCAGTGATCACGCGGTGACGGCCTCCGAGGGGCACGAGCTTGACCGGTGACTCACCCCGTTTGATCAGTGCGTGAAGGTGGCTCTTTGAGACGCCGAGCGCGGTCGCGGCCTTGGGGACGCTCACCGTAGCGGGCCAGGAGCGGATCTCATCGAGAGTCGGGCCGTCACTGGACTTCGAGCGGCCTCCGTCGGCATCACTCGCGGTGACTGGTGTGTGAGCGGTTGCGCGTTCGTCTGCGGCGTCCTTGGCCATCTTTTCTCCCGTATCCCGTCCACGGCCTACTGCATCGGCAGGTAACGGCTCAGACAAGGCGCCCAGGGGATGTGCGAATTGCGCGTTCGAGCGGGGCAGAGGCACCCGGCGCCTCTCCGCGCGGGCTCAGCGCCTGCCGCGCCAGTGTCCTGTGCTGCGAGTGCGCTGAAGAAGTCCAGCGAAGTTCGGCGGAAGAAGGCCCCTGATGGCAGATGTGTTCGCTGCGCTGCCCGCTACGGAGCCCTCCGGAGTTCTTCGCCGGCTCTCCGGAGCGGCGCACTAGAAGTCGTACACCGCGAAGTCGGCGACCGGGCGGTACCCAATCCTCTGATACAGGCCGTTACTGGTGGGGTTGGCCAGGTCCGCGAACAGCAGCACCTCCGCCGCGCCCGCGGCTAGCGCGGCCCGGCTCACCTCGACTGTCGCGGCGCCCGCGTAACCGCGGCCGCGCAGGTGTGCCGGGGTATAGACGGGGGCCACCCGGATCTGGCCCGCGACCATGGGGGTCCTGCCCGCCATGGAGACGGGGGTGCCGTCCGGGGTTTCCCATAGCGTGACGCGTTCGTCGGCGATGCGCGTGTCCGCCCATGAGCTGTTGTCCGCAGAGGGGGTCCCTCCGATGTCGGTGACGAACTCGCGGTGCCAGAGCATGAGTCGCTCGCGATCCTCCTGGCCCGCGACTCGCCCCCGGCCGTCAGGGAACGACTCCGGTGGTGTGAGCGTGCCCAGGCGGTACAGACGCTCCCGCTCGTGCAGCGTCGGTATCGCGCCCGTGTGCCGCTGCCAAGCCTCGGCGAAGGAGGTGGCGGTGTCGTGGTCCGCGTTGACGCCGGGGAGGGAATGGCCGAGGTCGGCTAGGTGGGCGGCGAGGCTGTCGGCCTCTTCGGGGGTGAGGGGGGTGAGGGTCAGGCGGCGGGGCGGGGTACGGAAGAAGGCCGCGCGGACCTCGCCCGTCCGCTCCAGCAGACCGAAGATGGGGGCGTCGTCGCCGTACGCGTCCGCCCCGCGCGTACGCAGTGCCTCGGTCACCGTCAGCGGGACCGTGTGGAGGGCGGGACGCGAGCGCAGGAAGTCTCCGGCGCGAGCGAGAAAGTCGTCGATGTCTTCGGTGAGGTGCCAGTCATCCGGACTCATGCCTCATGATCCCGCGTGCTGTCGGCGTGCGCCCGTGGTTTTCCGCTGGGAGAAGCGCGAACACATCTGCCGTCATCGACGCCTACCCGGAGGGATACCTCACCGAGGGCCTGGCCCGGTCGTTGAAGCGGTCAGCGGAGCCTCGGGCCGAGGCGGCGCTGGCTCGCTCCGGCGCACCGACGCCGAAGCCGCCAAGGGACCAACCGAGCGCCAACGCCACGGCACACCAGAACGCTCCACACAACATGCCTCGCCCGGCGCGGAGTTAGCCCGACGCCGCCCCACTCGTACCGACCCGCTCACAGGGAACCGTCGGCCTCGGCGCCCACCAACCGCGCCAGCTCCCCCACGCTCAGCTCGATCCGCCGCCCATCAGCCATCCGGGACCGGCCCAACGACGCCGCCTCGACGTCGTCGACAGCCTCGTCGTGCGCGCGAATCTCCTCGCTGCTCAAGCCCGCTCCTCCCCTTCTCTCCACGCGGCCCCGCGACCGGCCACTCCCGCACCAGCTGAGCGGACGGCCGTTTCATTCCGCGTTGGACGGACAGCAGTCCTCGCATCCGCGGCCAGTTCGCCCACGGCAGACGCACACCGCGGGCAACGACTGGAGACACCGCCCAAGACCATGTCAACGTACGAGAGCCCGGAAAAACCCCAGGTCAACGAAGGGTTCTCTGTTCGTGACGCTCACCGCCACCACCCCGTTCCAGCCTCTCGCAGAACTTCCTCCGCCCGCCCTCGGCGAGCGTGAATGGCTCCTCGAATGTCACTGCGCCCGACCCGTGACCGACCTTCTCAAGGACCAGGGATGGGACGTCGTCGCCGACCTGGACTGCAACGTCCACTGCTCCAGCCCCGACCGACGCGTGTACGTGGGCTTCCTCCCCGAAAGCCGGGAGGCAGTACGCGGTGAGCTGTGGCACATCCACGTCACGGACAACGACGGCACCACAGCCTGGCGCCAGACCTTCGGACCGGATACCCCGGCACAGGCCGTCGCCGGATTCCTCGCCGCTCTGATCACCTTCCCCACCCGCTACTGCACCTGCGTGTGACACCCGCTCCGCACTCTCATCGCCCAGGAGACTGCCTTGCCCTACGAGATCACCGTTGGCCAACTGGTTCATCAGCTCCAGACCTTCGACCCCGACCTGCCCGTGTGCCTCGCCATCAATCCCGACTGGCCCTACGCCCACCGCATCGGCCGCATCGTGGAGATCACCGGAGCGAACGAAGCCGTCTACATCGCTGAAAACGGCCAGGAGGGCGTGCTTCCGCCCGCCGTCCGCAACCAGCTGGACTGGGCCGACGTATGACGTGCCACCCGCGTACACGGCCCGCTGCATCGTCGATCAACTCCTCCAACTCCCAGCAACACCTGCTCCTCAGTGACCTGGTCCATCACCCCATGCCACGGTCGGTGCGCGGCGCACTCCTCCGCTACGTGCCTCCTCATCCCACCCAGCCGATCCACACGGTGTGGACTACTGACCTGAAGCCCGAGCGTCTCCATCCCGGCTCCATCCTTCTCAGCTGGGAGCCCGGCCTCGGAGGCGGAATGGATGTGACCGCTCACCTCCGTCTGGCCTCGGCGGAGGTCCTGCTCGCCAGCTGGCCGGACCTCCGCGGCGACTGGACCGCCGTCGTGCACCCCACCCTTCACGAGGTCATCGGGCTTCACACCGCGCTGTCCGTCGCCACCGACGCGCTGCACCTCGCCAACCATCTGGCGACCCGCTGACGATCCGTTCGCCGCGAACTTCCGAGGGCTGCCCCAAGATTGGGGCAGCCCTCGTGGCGTTGGGACATCGCAGTCCTGTCTCGGACGGCCGAGTGCCTTCTTACTGCAATCCGCCGGTGCGCCCACGAGCGCGGCTAGTAGAGGCGTATCCCGCTGTCGCCCAGGACGTCGGCGGCTGCTGCGCGAAGTCCCTTCACGGCCTGGTACAGCAAGTGCTCTCGCTCGGCGGCGAGCGCGGTGTCCTCGGCCTTGCGGGAGGTGTCTTCCGCGTGGGCGTCACGCACCATCCGGCGCATGACCTCGGCGAGGTCGTCGGCCGCGTGGACCACACCGTACAGCGCCTGCACCACGGAAGGCGGCCCCTCCAGGATGACAAGCTCGGCGGCCCGGTGGACGCCGCGGGCCTGGGCGGCGAAGCGCTCCATCTTCTCGTCGATGTCCCTCAGGTCAGGCCGGTCCGCCCGCAGCGCGTCGCGCACTGCGTCTAGGGCGACGTCACGGTCGTACACCGCGCCCAGGTAGTTCGCGTAGGCGTCTCGGCGGTGCTGCCGACGCCACTGGCCGAACTGCGAGCGCGCCGCCGCGCGCCCGGTGACCATCGCGGAGCCGAGGGTGGCGAGTGAGCCTACGGCGGCGCCGAGCAGCGCGGTGAGTCCAGCGTCCATCGCCCCATTCTGCCTACGGCCAGGCTTACTTGAGGTGCGATCAGAAGCGAGACCTGGTGGTTCTCAGGGAACCTTATGAGCCTGACCGCATGCGCCACCGGGCGGCGTCCACGGTGCTTGGCCGCAGGTCCTATTCGCGCCTGCGCTCGGTCAGATAGATGCCGGCGAGCGTGCCGTCGTAGCCTGCGGCCTGGGCCGCGGCCTCCAAGCTCGGATAGTCCTGGCCTCCGACGTCGATCATCGCCTCGTAGTCCGCGCGGGTCAGTTCGCGCTCGATCCACTGGTGTGCGCAGCGGCAGCGGATGCTGATCTCGTCGCGGTCGCAGATCACCATCCAGTCGCGCCGGGCGCCGCACTGCGGGCACATCACGGGGATCCCGGTGATGACGATTTCCTCAGGGTGGGTGGTGGCACGGAGACCGATGCTGCCGTCACCGAGTTGCGTCTCCTGCTGGAGCCGCAACAGGGGGTCGTCGCCGAGGGCCGTCTCCGGCAGAACGGTTCTCTGAGGGCGGACGTTGAGTATCTGCATCGTCTCCTTCTCCATATCAACCAGCCCTAACAGGCACTGGCAGTCGATGTCCAGCTCTTTGTGCTGCTCAGCGCCTCGGCCCTCGGGAGCGAGGGTCGACATGGCGAGTCTCAGCGGTCGTCTCGGGCGCCTGTGGCGGGGACGGGTGGGGGCGTGATTGCGCTGCCCGTGTGTTCGTACGGGCGCGGGGCGGGTCCATGGTGGCGGGGAGTTTGCCGATGCGTCGCAGTCGCCAGACGAGTACGTCGGTGACGCTGTCCGCGGTGTCCAGTTCGCGCCATTCGATGGCCTTCTGGAGCAGGGCATTGGGGTCGTGTCCCGCGCGCTCGGCCTGGTCCAGGGTGGCGGCGAGGGCGTCCCAGCCGGGTTCGCGGCGTACGGCGTCGGCCTGCTCGGGCAGGGCGGTTTCGAGGGTGTCGGCGTACCGCTCTCGTACGGGTTCGGGGAGGCGCCGGCCGTGCTCGCGCATCGCGTTCATGGGGACAGCGGCGGCCGATCGGTAGGCGCTACGCAGGTGTTGTGCGGCTCGTTGAGCGGCGGCTGCCTGCTGGGCGTGACCGCGGGCGGAGTGCCAGCGCACTGCGGCGATGGTGACGAGGACCATCGTGGACAGGAGCATCGCGGTGGCGCCGCCGTCTTCGCCTTTGCCGAGGGCGTTGCCGGCGCGGATGATGCCGTGGGCGGCGGAGCGGATGGCTCGGTTGTCGGCGCGCTCGGCGCGGATGTGGGAGCGGGTGGCGCGTTCGAAGGAGCGAGCGGCCTCGGCGAGTTCCCTGCGGGTTGAGGCCGGGGCCGTCTGGGCGAGTGCGTCGAGGAGTTCACCGACGCCGGCCAGTTGGGCGGCGGAGTCCTCGTCGTCGTCCCCGTCAAGGGTCGATACCGCTCGTTCGGCGACCGGGGCTGCCTGGCGTCGAGCGCGGGCCGGGCGAGGTGCTCGTTCATCGGCATGGTCGGTGACGGGCTCGTCGTCGTGCCGTCCGGCGTCGAGGCGCTGTCGGATCCTGGGGAGGGAGAGGTCCGGGGCGAGTTTCGAGCCGGAGAACCAGATGGGTTCGCCGTCGCGGTTGCGGTCGCCGGGGAGGGCAACCTTGTATCCGAGCCTGTCGCCGGACGGGGCGATGCGCTGTTCGACCCGGAGGCCGGCCTCGGCGAGGCGGTGGAAGAACTCCTCCTCGCTGGCGGCTCCGGCCAGGGCGTGGCGGACGCTCTCCCGCAGCGTCTCGCGGGGTGTCTCCGTCCGGCCGGATCGCTCGGCCTTGGAGCGTTCGGCGCTGGTGGGGCGCTGGGCGGCAGTGCGGTCGCCGCCGTTGAGGATCTGCAGGCCGAACTCCTTCTCGATCTTTCGGCATTCGGCCTGGGCGCGGATGCCGTCCTCGTGGCGTCGGGGGCGGCGGCCGTCTTCGCGGACGAGCGTGGCGACGAGGTGGATGTGGTCGTCGGCGTGTCGTACGGCGATCCACCGGCAGGCCTTGGCGTCTCCGTCTTCGGCGATGCCGGTGGCGTGCACGATGCGGCGGGCGACCTCGGCCCATTCCGCGTCGCTGAGGTGACGGTCGCCGGGCGCCGTGCGGACGGGACAGTGCCACACGTGCCGGGCCGGACGGCGGCTCTTCGGGAGGGCGAGCACGGGCAGGTCGAGCCGGTCGGTGAGCTGCCTGAGCGTGGCGGCCGGGTCCCGACCAGGGTCGGGGGCGAGCTCCGGCATCCAGGATGCGACGAGGTGCGGGTCGGTGTGCTCGTCCCGACGGCCCGGTCCGTAAAGGTAGTTAAGCAGCCCGTACGTCCGGCTGCCGGTGGAGATGTCGGGGACCACCGTCAGCGCCGCGCGATCTCGATCGCGGCGGCCTCGACCCGGTCTGCAGCCCGCAGGACACGGGCGACCGCGTCGTCCGCGTATTCCGTCTGCCCGCCAGAGTTGAGGATGCGAGCCACCTGGTTGAGGTTGTTGCCGGCGCGGGCGAGCTGTGCGCTGGCGGCCATCAGTTCTTCGACCCGGCCTCGCTGGTCCAACAGCCATGGCTGGGGGCCGCCTTGGGCCTGGGCGACCGCGACCGCGGCGTCTGCGAGGAACCCGGCGGTCTTCAGACCGACGGATTCCGCGGCGCGCTTCACCAGCTCGAGTTCGTCCTGGGTCAGGCGGACACTGCGGACTTGGTCGCGGTGCACGCTCTGGCGCAGGCGAGGGCGCGTAGGCGGCGTGGCGGGTGGGTTCGGTTTCCCTCCTGGCTGCGATCCGCCCTCGGTCGCGGCCTCCGAGCCCGGCACCCCCTGGTGCCGGGCCTCCCCCGCCCCGCCCGGGGCGGGGGCATGCGCTTCCGAATCTCCTCCGCGGCCCGTGGCAGCGGAGGAGTTTCGGAAGCTACAGCTTGCTCGGCTTCGTGCCGGGCAATGGTCTTGCTGCACGTCAGAGGTGGTGTCGGCCGACTCGGGGCATGTCATCGCGGCGTCTGGGCCTTCGTACGGCGCACGTCGTGGAGGACCTCGGCGACGAAGTCGAGGGCGAGGACCGGGTGGTGCAGGGTGCGGGGCGTGCTGGTGGGGGTTCGCTGCACGGTCCAGCTGCCGTCCGGGCCGGGTTCGGCGCGGTGCAGGTGTCCGTACCGCCGGAGCACGGTGATCCAGGCGTCGGCTTCGGCGAGCGTGGTCGGTGTGGTGCGCATTGTGTGTCTCCGGTGCGTGGACGGGAGTTGGTGGGGTGCGGGCGGGCGGCCCGGCTGTTGCCGTTGGCCGCCCGCCCGTCGGGGCCGTTCGGTCAGCCGGTCTTGGTGGCCGAGTTTTGGCCGGTCTCGGCGCGGAGTTGCCGCATCAGGGCGGTCAGCCGGTCGTTGGCCAGCGTTTTGCCCTGTCCGCGGATGGCGTCCGCGACGACCTCGCGGGTGACCTTGCCCGCGTCGGCGACCGCCTGACGGGCGATCGGCAGGAGGGTGTCCGCCGACGGGGCGGTGTCCGGACCGTCGTTGTCCGAGGTCTCCGAGGCGGTGTCCGGGCCGTTCTCCGGCTCGGACACCGAAGGGGCGGCCAGCCGCAGGCGGGTGACCGGGGCAGGTCTGCTGACCGGCTGTCCGCCCAGGTCAGCGGCGTCTCCGCCGTGTGCGGGCTCCGGCTCCGGGGCGCTCTTCGGGTGTCCGGACGGCTCCTCCCGATCAACCGTCAGCAGAGTGTCCGGGCCGGAGGTAACCGCCGGACGGCTGCCTTCCGGTCCGGACAGGGCGGCCGGGTGTCCGGTGGCGACCGGGACCGGCCGGTGTCCGTCCGCCGCGAGCGGGGCCTCCGGTCGGTCAGCGGTGATCCGGTCAGTACGGACGCCGAAAGTGTCCGGGTGTCCGTGGTGACCGGTTTCGGTGACCCGCCGGGCGATGAGGATGTACAGGTGGACGGCTCCGGCCAGGGCGAGCGGGGCGAGGGTGGACAACGCGCCGACGGTGACGTCGCCGAGCCGTAGTCCGCCGCCTTCGGGGCGCTGCTGATTGAGGCGTACGGCGTGCAGGGCGTTGGCCCAGATGCTGGCCGTCGTCGCCGTGCCGAACAGCATCCACACGTACAAGCGGGCGGCGAAGGAGGCGGTGCGCAGGACCAGGAGAGCACGCACCCCGTAGGCGATGAAGCCGTCGATCACCAGGGGGAAGAGGAACGTGAGGGGTCCGCGGACGTGGATGGCGGTGGCCATCTGCTGCAGGGCGTCGTACGAGAGCGCGCACCCGGCGCCGCCGAGGGCGACGATCGCGGCTCGGTCCCAGCCGGTGATCCGCGCCGGTATGGGCACGCTGTGGCTCACGCGGCCGTCCCGAGGTCGCCTCGTGCGGGTGTCTCCCCTGCGGGTGCCTTGAGCACCTTGGTACGGCTCTTGGGCTTCTCCTCGGTCTTGTTCGTCCTCTTCAGCTGGTCGACGGCCCGGTTGCGGATCTCCCGGCGGGTGCGGCGGTAGAGCTTCTCGGCGTGCTCCTCGGTCACCTTGAGCAGCCAGGCGAGCCGCTCGGCCGGCATCTCGGCCTGGTAGGCGGCGCGGACGACGGCCTCGCGCTCCGCCTGGGTGAGGTGGATGTCGCGACCTGCCAGCACTGCGTTCACGCGGGCGTAGTCGAGGCGGCTTTGGAACTTGCGGTGCAGCAGGTCGCGTTCCTCTTCGGTCATGCCGCCCCGGATGCCGTCGCGGTCACCGTTTTCGAGGGCAGCGTCGAGGCAGGTGGCACGGACGGGGCACTGCGCGCACAGGGCCTTGGCTGCGCGAATGCGGTCCATCTCGTCCGGCTCGGGGAAGAAGAGGTCCGGGTCGACCTGGTGGTGGGTCGTCGCGCGGCAGGCGGCGCTCTCGTGCCAGGTGTGGTCGCCGAGGGTGCGCGGCATCTGGTTCTCGGTGCTGTGCATGTGGGTGTCTCCGGTCGCCCCGGGCGCGTTTTGGGCATACGCAACCCAGGGGTTGGTGCGTGAAGGAGGCGGAAGCGGTGGCAGCCGGTCCCGGCAGGGATCAGGCGACAGCGATGCGGCGACGCTCGGCTGCGAGGCTTCGTCTGCGGTCGGGACCGTCGAGGATGACCTTGTCGCTCATCTCGGTCAGCCGGGAGGCGACCCGGTCGCCGATGTGCTGACGCAGGTCGGCCATACCGAGGTTGGTGGTGATCAGCGTCGGGAGCATCTCGTTGTAGCGGCGGTTGATCAGCCGCATCGTGATCTCCTCGGTCCACTCGCTGTTCTTGGCCGCACCGAGGTCGTCGATGATCAGCAGCGGGCAGCGGGCGAGGTCCATCAGCTCCCGCTCACCGTCGTGCCCGGGGCGAGGCCGCAGCTCCGCGTACAGGTCGGCGGCCGTGGTCGCCTTCCAGCGCAGCCGGACTCCCGCGATGAGCAGCGACCGGATCGCGCCGTACGCCTGGTGGGTCTTGCCGGTGCCGGTGGTGCCGACAATCAGCAGCGAGCGGCCCTGGGCGATGCCCGGGGCTCCCTCAGGTCCTGGACGGCCGGCCTCGGCGACCTCGTGGACCCAGGCGGCGACAGCCGGGTGGTCGGCGACCGCGGCCCGGTACCGGGCCGGGATGCGGTCCTGGGCGGCCTGGAGGGCGGGGATGGGCTCAACGGGGTCGGTGAGCGGAGCGGCGGGATCGATGCCCCGGGCGGTGAGGATGTTGGCCAGGCGGCGGGCGATGCCGCCGATGGGCTGGGCGTCGTGGTCGCGCATCACAGCTCCTCGGCGTAGGCAGCGGCAGGGTTGGCAGGGTTGGCCCAGGCCCGGTGACCGGGCACGTTAGACCGCGATTCCGTCCGCACCAAACCGGCGGGGGTGGCGTTCATGGCCTCGTGGACCAGGCTCGGCAAGGTGCTCGGGTGCAGCCCCTTGGTCCGGTGGCGGGCCAGCCCCGCGCGGATGTGAGCGGGGTCGATGCCCTCGGCGAGGAGCTTGGCGGTCTCCCGTCCGAGGTGACCGAGCACACCGCTGGGCGGACGGTGGGCACAGGCAGCGGCGTACTCGGCTATGAGCTGCTGGGTCGAGACGGACTCGGGTGCGGGGGCGCCTGCGCTTCCCGAAGGAGAAGTAGTTCCTAGATCCAAGTTCCTAGGTCCTAGATCCGGACCGTGAGGGCTCATGGCGGGCTCAGTGAGCCCTACATGAGGGCTCCGAGAGGGCTCGTTGAATGTGCTCTGATCTGCTGTTTTTTGATCCTCGGCGAGTTTCTGCGGGGTGCGTGAGCCCTCACTGAACCCTCCGTGAGACTTCACGGAGGGCTCAGTGCCGTCTCCGTGAGTGTGTGGAGGGTCCGGAGTGTGCTGCTCGACGTCGTGGTGCGGGCAGGCGGGGAAGCGGACACCGCTCGGCCGGTTGATCTTCTGGTGCTGGCGCCAGGTGACGATGTGCAGGTACCGCTTGCCGTCATCGCCTTCGTAGCGGCAGATCAGGCGGGAGGAGGCAAGCTGGGTCAGGTCATCGTCGACATCGACAGGATTGTGCTCGGGGCGCAGGGACCACAGCAGCCCGGCGATGACCGCGGGTTGGTCGCGAAAGCGGCCGTGGTCGTCAGCCTGGGTGAGCAGGCCGAAGAACGTCCGCTCAGCGGCGAGGGAGACGGTGGCAAGGGACTCGGAGGCGAAGGCCTCGGGCTTGATGGTCCTGATACGGGCCATGATCAGCAACCTCCGCCCGCGGCGGAGTATGCCTCGGCGGCTGGCCGCAGGATCCCGGTAGTGATGTTGAGGTCGTACGCCTCTTCCCAGTACACCTCGGGGTGGGCACGGATCACCCAGCGTGCGGCAGTCAGCCTCTGCGCTCGGTTGATGGGAATGAGCCGCCCCCGCGCGTCGTATGCGCGGGCGTACGGACTCGGCCAGGTCTGGCCGGGTTCGTACTGGGATACGCGGATGGTGCGAGTACCGGGCACCATGTCCGCGAGGAGAGCAGCTAGGCGCTCCTCGCGGGTGCGGACAGTGGGTTCAACGGCATCGGTGGGGTGGGAGACGAGCGCCCTTTCGCTCCTGGACTCGGGCATGCGACAATTCCTCACTCGTAGGTGGGGTGAATCGGCCGTTCTCGTCGAAAAGGTCAGCCGACTCGCTCCGGTTATGAATCCGTGCCCTCCGGGGTGTCGGTTTCGGCGCCCGGAAGCTGCTAACTTCTGGGCGCCGTTCTCATTTCCCTCCGGAAACAGCGGACTTGACGTCTGATGTAGCTGCCAGATCCCTTCTCCACGCGGATTCCGATTCGGCGATTTCGCCGCGGGACCAGCAACATACGTGGCACCTGCCACAACATCCAGCGTTAGCTCTTGAACTCTCTACGACTCGTGGGACGCCATGCCCACCTAGCCAAAGTGCGGCCTGTAGGCGGCGGCATCAGCGTGCCGGATCCAGCAGGCAGCGGCTGTGAGCGCATGGCGACTCCAGGACAGGGGCCGCACGAGCCAGGATCTATGGGAGCCGTCAGCGAGAACGCTACGGCGCTGCATCAGAAGCTTGCTGACAAGATCGTTTATCCTCTGGGCCTGATGGCGGCCCCTTTGTCGGATGCAGAGATCACTGCCGTCGGCAAGGGCCGGACGGGCAGGCCCGCCCTGCGCGAAGGCCTGGTGCACAAGCTGCGGACCGTCGTCGTGACGAGCGCGTCGGACGAGGAGATCGACGCACTCGCGGAGGCCCTCGACACCACACCCCTCATGTTCCGGTCCAACGATGCCGATGGCGAGCGGGTCATCGCGAAGACGCTGGTGCTGCGTAGCCAGATCGCGGCGATCGCCGCTCACGGGGGCGAGGGAGAAGGGCTGTCGGCGGAGCTGCTGGCATTCATCAACAAGGAAGTCGGCGAGGCGCGCACGGAAGCCACGGAACAACGCGATCAATCTGCCTCGCAGCAGATGTCCATCGTGGTGACAGGCGACGACCCGGCCTTTGTTCGTCGGACGCCGCAGGACAGCGGGCGGGACGTCCGGCAGGGGCCTGGCCAGCTGGTCGAAGCTGGCGTCGGTCCTGTTGTCGCACCACAACTGCGCCAGCTCGTGGAGGATGATCCTCAGCCGGTGGAACCCCGTGGCGTCCTCCACGGGCACGATCAAGTCGACCGGAGCCCCCTCCAGTCGCAGCCTCGGGCCGCGTACGTCGGTGTTCGCCAGCAGGTGGTTGGGGATCGCCACCAGTTTGATCCGCCAGCCACGCGCCGTCTCGATATTGGAGATCAGCCGCTCCAGGCTGAACGGCCGCAGGATCGGCATCTGCGCCAGTAGCGCCCGACACTCCTCGCGGACCGCGCGCCAGCTGACCCTCGTTCCGTCCGGCTCCCACAGGGCTCCGGGGGCCGGGGCCCTGCCCTGGCCGCGCCACAACTTCGCCCACCCCATCGTGCTTCCCGATCTGCTCGCACCGCGCCTGTGCAGCGTCGCGGCGCCGCCATTTGTCCAGGGCGGGGTCAGTGCCCCATGGAGATACCGCCGTCGACCGGCACCACAGCGCCGGTGATGTATGCGGCTTCCTCACTGGCCAGGAAGGAGATGGTCGAGGCGATCTCCTCCGGGTTGCCGATCCGGCCCAGCGGCACGTCACGGAGGATCTCCTTGACGCGGTCCTCGGGGAGCGCAGCAGCCATGGCGGTGTCGGTCAGGCCCGGGGTCACGATGTTGACGGTGATCTGGCGTGAGCCGATCTCCCTCGCCAGCGAGCGGCCGAAGCCGATCAGGCCCGCCTTTGATGCCGCGTAGTTGGTCTGCCCGGCTTCACCCCTGAGAGCGACGGCCGAGGACACGAGGACGATCCGGCCGCCGCGCTTGGCCTTCAGCATGCTGCGCGTGGCCCGCTTGGCCAGCCGGTAGGAGGCGGTGAGGTTCGTCTCCAGGACGGCGGCGAAGTCCTCCTCCGACATGCGCAGCAGCAGGTTGTCGCGGGAGATGCCGGCGTTGGCCACCAGGACCTCGACCGGGCCCTGGTCGGCCTCGACCTCCCTGAAGGCGCTCTCGACCTGTTCGGGGTCAGTTATGTCGCAGCGCACGGGCATGGCGCCGAGGAAGAGGAGGTCGGGCTCGGGTTCACCGGTGCGGTAAGTGAAGGCGACAGAGTCGCCGCGCTGGGCGAATGCGCGGACCGTGGCGTGCCCGATTCCACGGTTCCCGCCGATGATCAGAACGGAGCGCGACATGAAGATCCTTTACACGAGTAACTATGGGGATTTCCCACCGCCGGAAGCGATTCACCGCGGTGATGACAGTGACCCTAAGGCGACACCTGGTGCGCCACAGGAACCCAAAGCCTGCGCTTATGCTGTCGGTGAGAACTGACAGTTCTCATTGCCCAGCAAGGGGCCTTCGAGTTCCAAATGCTGGACAGCGTATTCGTGGTCAACTCCCCGAAATGCAGGCCGTCATGAGCGTGATTTCCTGCCCCGGCGGAGAGGCCAGGACGCGCAAAGAATGTGACCTGCACCTCAACCCCCCTCGATATATGAACGTTATAAACAAGAGCGACACTCAGCGCCTGATCGTCACCCGCACCCTGTGGCAAGCCCGGACGCGCCGGAACACGTCGGACATCCCCGGCTTCACTGCCGCCTTCGGGGTCAGATCCGACGTAGGAATCACGCAGGCTGAGACTGCCCAGCTCGCCGGCGTCAGCCGACGCTGGTACAACAACCTGGAAGCCGGACGTCCGGCCAACTACAGCGACGCTTTCCTCCACGCTGTCCGGCGCATCCTCGATCTGAACGATGAGGAATGGGACATCGTCTACCGCGTCACACGGGGCCGCACCCCCGCCACAGCCATGGTCAGCCCGCTCAGCGGACTACTGTCCGACCCGATCCGCACACTCGTCGAGGAGAGCCAGACCTGGGGCGTCTACCTCAACGACTACCGCTGGGACGTCCTGGCCTACAACGCCAAGACCCTCGACTATTTTCCCTGGATGCTGCACGGCATCAACGTCATGGAATGGGCCCTGACCTGGCCCGAGGCCCGCACGCAGCTCATCAACTGGCAGGATGAGTGGGCGCTGCCGATGATCTCCCAGCTCCGCGTCCACGCGGAGGAGTGGCGCCACGACGAGCGCTTGCGCACCGTCATCGAGACCGTCCGGGCCGATCCCACGGCCCGCAAGCTCTGGGACGCCCCGAATCTGCCCTCCATGACCCACCCGGCATCGCATCAGCCGCGCCGTCTCTACCTGCCCCGCCAAGGCGGCAAGGAATTCGCCATCCGGCTCATCGCGCTCACTCCATTGGAATTGCAGTCCTGCCGCATGATGGCCGTGACCCCCGAGTAAGCGGATTCACACTACTGAGCTGACGGGCAGTTGGTTCCTGTTGCACAAGAGCGCATCGGGATCCCAAACTACGAGCATTCGTCGGGATCCGGACCATCTCCCGCACCCCGGCGTCGAACACGACGGGCTTGCCCATTGCCTACCGTGTCCAATCCGCCCCGCGTATCCAGGCAGGTGACCCCGGCAGCACCGCGCGCTGCTCGTCGTCCATAGCTGAGGCATGCTCAACCCGCAGATCGATGCCCATACGGCAGATCACGCAGCCCAGCACGGACGTGTAGCGGCAGACGCGCGCGAAACCCGTGGTGTGCTCAGGCCCCGGAATCCACTCCGCGCCGTCCGCCCCATGTAGTCCCGGTAGGTGCCGCCCTTGCCGTCGCTGCACCCGCGCTCGCAGTCCGTGATCGGCCGCAGACCGGTGGGGTCGGACAGGGTGACGGGGTGTTGTTGGCGTACGCGTAGCCGTTGATCGACTCGTGGTCGTCCGCGGACAGGATCGGGTCCGCGGACAGGAACCGGCCGATCAGCGGGTCGTACTCACGGGCGCCGACATGCGTCAGGCCGGTCTCGGTGTCGGCCGGCTTGCCCAGGAATCCCTTGTCGTCCGGCCAGGAGGGCCGCCGCCTGGCCACGGGACTCGCCGAACGGCTTGGGGTAGCGGCGCGTCACCTGCTGGGTAGTGGCGTCCACGGCCATCGACGCGGTGCCGGGGCGGTCGTCGACCATCCAGGAGAGCGAGGTCTGCGTCCGGACCGCGCTTGCGTCACCGGCCGCGTAGTAGCGCAGGCCGCTGAACTTCTTGGCCGCGGTGTCGTAGCGCAGTTCCTGACCGTCCATGTAGAGGACCGTGGTGCCCGGGCGCCGGCGGATCAGCAGACCACCATTAGCGTCGTAGAGGTAATCGGTGGTCTTGCCACCCTCGACGAGGCGGGTCAGTTCGCCCTCGATGTCCCAGGTCAGCGTCTGGGTGGCATCCGAGGGGCCGGGGCGCTGCCGGGTGTTGCCCTGGTCGTCGTACTGGTACGACGTCACCGTCCCGCCGACCGAGGTCGAACTCAGCGTATGGGGTTGGCCGCCTCCGGTGGCGTTGACGGGCGGGTACGAGTAGTCGGTGCGGACGTCACCGGTGGACCGGTGCTCGACCTGGGTGTCCCGCAGGCCTCCGACCTTGTAGCTCCAGCTGGTCCAGTACGGGGCCGGGCCGCCGAGGGCGCTCGCCGAGCGGGCGGTGGCACAGTCGTTGGAGGACGGGGTCCACGCCTAGGTCAGCCTGCGGTAGCCGTCGTAGGCCAAGCACTGGGTGTCCTTGCCGTTCGCCAGACTGCCGCAAGATCACGCCAACTGAAATGACGTCTCAGTGGAACTCGTGCACCAGCTGGATCCTGCCGACGATGTGAGCGTTAAAGCCATCAAGCTCCTTGGCCGGTACCCACAGCTCCAGAATCGTCTGTCCGCCTGCCTGCTGCACCGGGTACCTGCGCAGGAAATCGGACTCAACGTCGAAGCGGGTGACGAAGCCAGCACCGTCGTGCTTGACGTTCCAATCGCGGGGGCCAGCTGAAGCCGTCCCTCCACAGGCGGGGCCACCTCGAGCCGTCACGATGGAGCCACTCAACTCACGGCGCCTTGCGTACCGCCCGAGCTCCAGCGAAGCGGCAGTCCGGCGGTGACGGCTCCCCGTGATCGCCGGCAGAGCCCCGCTCAAACCGCCCGAGCCACGGCCGACAGTTCACAATGATGGAGTCAATCGCCTGCAGGCAGGGACGTGGGCTTGCGCAGCAGCCACTGTCCGAACGTCCGCCGTGCGGGCCGTACCACGACGCGGCCGTGGGTCGTCGTGCCGACCAGCTCCACGCGCAGCGTGATCGGCGTCTCGTGGTCTGGAGCCTGACGAATCTTGATCTTACTGTGTACGAGGCTCAGGGCACCGGCATCGACCACGATGCCCGGCTTGGTGATCAGCGTCAGCTTCTTGCCTGCCGTGTTCATGTCGATCCGCAAGGTGTCCTGCGTGATCACTGCCTGAGTGAAGTCGAGCGTC
Source organism: Streptomyces sp. R41 (assembly GCF_041053055.1). Lineage (NCBI taxonomy): Bacteria > Bacillati > Actinomycetota > Actinomycetes > Kitasatosporales > Streptomycetaceae > Streptomyces > Streptomyces sp. R41. The sequence continues at coordinate 9,577,784 of NZ_CP163443.1, read as the reverse complement.
ACCTCACACCACGCAGTGGAAAGCTCCAGCCTCCGCGGCACTACCCAGCGCCCCACGCGTTTGACCGCACCACTGTGAATCCCCTCGATCCGGAGTACGTCCTTGACCTCCGCTACGGCCGTGCCGGCCGAAGCGGACACGGCCGGCAGGTCAGCGGTCAGCGCGGTCAGCTCGCTGACGGTACGCGCCGACAGGGCAGCTTCCACGCGCTCGCCCAACTCGTCCGCAGTCAGCAGGCCGTCCCCCGCCGCGATACGCAGCACGTCCACCACCCGGTCCCGGTCCGCATGAGAGGCCCTCAGCTCGGGCGACGAGTCGAGGCCGGAGCGCTTCCCGGTGGGCGAAATCTCTCCCGACATACTTCCGTCCTGGTCCTGTCGAACGTCTCCGCGCGACGCAGGCAGCGGCGCGAGATGAAGACTAACGCTATATCGCGATATGAATCCCGGCTGGGCCCCATCACGGAGAGGCGATCGCCAGCGTCGATTCACGGCATGCGGCATCCATCATGCCGAGGCCCGGTCTCGACGTACATGAGGGAGCGTCACATCTGGCGATATCCGGTACGGCACGCCCCGGCGCAGACGCGGGAATTGAACACCACTCTCACCGACCGTGACGGCTCTCCGTGATCGCTGACAGAGCCGTTGATTGACGACGTCATAGCCAGTCCTGATGGTGTTCACCGCGGGCGGCGCCAATGTCCCGTCTCGAAGGATCTGGTCTCCGTCTCAAGTGACCTGGTCTGATTCGTCGTTGATCTCAGTTGATCTGGTTCGTCATCCTGATCGCTGCACTACTCTGTCGAGCCATGAACGCGGACCGCTGGTTGGCAGACACCCGGGCCTCCTACGACACGGTCGCGGTCAGCTATGCCGACCAAGTACGCGAGGCTCTGGCCGGGGCGCCGTATCTTCGGGCGGCTCTGGCGCTGTTCGCCGACTTGGTGCACGCCGCTGGCGGTGGGCCGGTGGCGGACGTGGGCTGCGGACCTGGACACGTCACCGCTCACCTGCACGAGCTGGGTGTGGACGCTTTCGGCATCGACCTTTCATCCGTGATGATCGACGTGGCTCGGCGTGACCACCCCCGCCTGCGGTTCGAGGTGGGCTCGATGACCGACCTCGACCTCGCCGATGCTTCAGTCGTCGGCCTGCTCGCATTTTGGTCGTTGATTCACGTCCCCGACGAAGCAGTGCCCACGGTCTTCGGCCACTTCCGGCGCGTGTTGCGTCCCGGCGGACCACTGCTGCTCGGCTTTCACGTCGGCGACGAGTCGAGGCTGAAGACGCAGGGCTACGGCGGCCACCCGATGAACGTCCACGTTCACCGCCGCCAGCCTGACCAAGTGGCGGCCTGGCTACGCGATGCCGGGTTCACCGTCGAGGCCCAAATGCTGATCGACCCCGACGAAAGCGTTCCAGGTGCGGTCCTCTTCGCACGCCGTCAGTCCTAGCCACGTCAGCAGTCCAGTTGCAGCCGACCATGTTCAGTGAGACGGAATGCCCACCGGCTGTATCTCCTACCCTGCCGACAACAGCAGACGCCGACAGTACTACCGGGCCAAATGAGGTCGTGCGGGGCTCGAAGCACGATGCCCGGCGCGGACGTCCACGAGGGAACGTCCGCGCCGGGCGCGGCTGCTGGCTTCCGGTTACGGAAAGGCCTCGGCGTTCACAAAGGTCACCCGCACTCCGGGACCTTCGCTTTCAACGAGTGGCACCAACGATTCATCCTAAAGATTTGTTCTTTTCGGATTGATAGTACTGACTGGATCAGGCGACCGGATCCTCGGCCAGGATTGCGTCGCGTGTCACCTCGAAGGCAGCCTCCGCTTCCGGGTCACGCTCCATCATGCGCTCCCAGAAATCTCCTGCGATCCATTCCTTCGGCCCCATGCTCAGCCCGCCTCGCCGATAGATCTCCACACTCCATTGGGAAGGGATGGTGTCAGACACCTGCTCAAAGTACTTCCCGCTGTACAGGCCAGCGAGGTCGCCTGGCGAGTGCTCGATTCGCAGGGAGGAAGAACCGTCGCTCCGAACATGCAGTTCGAGTACGACGTATTCCTGCCCTGGAATGAAGTCGTATCTGCCATCAACAGGGTTGGGAGGCGCGTCCGTGGCGCCCAGATAACGAACTCTCACCTTCTCTCCCCTCCGCCAAGCTTCACCTTGTAGTCGTAGTAGTAAATTTCTCCACTCACTTCATTTCTGTAGAAGTGAATGTCGAGAGTTCCCTTGCCTCCCGGGGTGTTGACTCGCGGAGTAGCATACTTACCCCACTGGTCAATACCGCCGTGCGCCTCAAAGTATTCCGTCAGGTGGGTGTTTTTCATCTGGGAGCCCTCTTGAATTTTCTTGGAACGCGCGATGGTTTCCGCGGTGAGTTCACCATCCTTGGTGAACATTTTGGCCGCTGCAGCCGCGTCGGCCTCGAACTCTAGCTGTTTCCCAAGCCGGACCCCGCTAGCGGCGTTTGCCGCGCCCCCATATGAGGCGCCGGACGGCATGCTTCCGCCTGCGGCGCCGCCTGTTCCTATTTCCGCTATGACTTCACCGCAACCTGCAGGGTTAGCCAGGCACGCTGCGCTGATCTCTGGCCCAACAGCTGCAACGACCGGGGCGGCGACCACTGCCGCCGCCACGACCACGATGACGCCGAGCACAATCTTCTGCCAGGTCTTGAGCTTCGGGGTGTCCGGCAGGTCGTGGGCGTTGGGGTCGTAGGCGGGATTCGTTCCCATCGCCCAGCAGGCGTTGCAGTAGCCGTCGTCCTTCTTGGGCTTCGGGTCAGGCCCCTTCTTGAACACGACCTGCGCCGACTTGTGGCCCCCGTTCGTGCGGACGGTGACGGTCATGGTGCCGCTTCCGGTACCGCCGCCCGCCTTCTGGTACTGGAACGTCTGGGTGTAGGTCAGCGTGGACTGGTAGACCCAGGTCCCGTTGGGTCCCATCGTCATGTAGTCGTGGTAATGGCCGCCCTTACCGTCGCTGCACCCGCGCTCGCAGTCCGTGATCGGCCGCAGGCCGGTGGGGTCGGACTTGGTGACGGGGGTGTTGTCTGCGTAGGCGTAGCCGTTGAGGGACTCGTGGTCGTCGGAAGCGAGGACGGGGTCGACGGAGAGGAAGCGTCCGGTGGCCGGGTCGTACTCGCGGGCGCCGATGTGCGTGAGTCCGGTGTCGGCATCGGCGGGTTTCCCGAGGAAGCCCTTGTCGTCGGGCCAGGCCGATGGTGTCGCGCCGCGCGCCTCGCCGAAGGGCTTGGTGTAGCGGCGGGTGATGGCCTGGGTGGTGGCGTCCACCGTCATCGAGGCGGTGCCGTGGTGGTCGTCGACCATCCAGGACAGGCCGCTCTCGGTGCGGACGGCGGTGGCGTCGCCGGCCGGGTAGTAGCGCTGGGCGGTGAACTTGTTGGCGGCCGTGTCGTAGTGGAGTTCCTGACCGGCCAGGTAGAGGACGGTCTTGCCGGGGCCGCGGCGGATCAGGAGCTCGCCGTTGGCGTCGTAGAGGTAGTCGGTGGTCTTGGTGCCTTCGGTGAGGCGGGTGAGTTCTCCCTCGACGTCCCAGACGAGGCTCTGCGCGGTGCCGGTGGGGCTGTAGCGCTTGGTGGTGTTGCCCTGTTCGTCGTAGATGTAGGTCTTGGCGGTGCCGCCGTTGACGGTGACGGAGGTCAGGGTGTGCGGCTGTCCAGCGCCTGAGGCGTTGACGGCGGGGTAGCCGTAGGCGGTTTGGGTGTCACCTGCGGTCTTGTGCTCGGTCTGGGTGTCGCGCAGCCCGCCGGGCTTGTAGGTCCAGCTGGTCCAGTACGGGGCCGGCCCGCCGAGGGCGCTCGCCGTGCGGGTGGTGGCGCAGTCGTTGGAGGACGGGGTCCAGGCTTCGGTCAGCCGGCGGTAGCCGTCGTAGGCGAAGCACTGTGTGTCCTTGCCGCCTGCGTTGTCGGTGATCGACTTGACGTTGCCGGTGGTGTCGTAGACGTAGTCGACGTCGCTGGTGTAGCCGGTGTTGGTCTGGTCGACGGTGTGCGTGTTGGCCAGGCGGCGGGTGCCGTCCTCGTAGCGGTTGAGGATCTGGAGCTGCTTGGCACCGGTGGAGGTGCCGAGGCGGGTCTCCTCGATCTCACCGTACGGGGAGTAGCCGATGTTCTGGACGTAGTCGGTCATGCCGTCGGTGCCGGTGAGCATGCCGAGGCCGTTGTAGCTGTTGGTGACGGTCTCGGCGGGCAGGCCGCCCGCTGCGGGCATCGAGGTGGACTGGACGGTGCCGTCGATGTTGTAGGTGGTGGAGGTGGTGAACGTCTGCGGCGCACCGGCGGCGACCAGGGCGTCGGTGGCGGCGATGACGGTCTTGGTGCCCTTGGGGCGGCCGAGCGCGTCGTAGCCGGTGACGACCTGGGAGTAGATCTTGCCGGTGGTGCCGCCGACGTACCGGATCGCGGCGGTCGGCTGTCCCTTGGCCAAGGAGTCGTAGGTGAGCTTGGTCAGCTGGTGGGCGTTGTCCTTCACCCCGTCCCAGGTGCCGGTAGCGCGGTCGAGCTCGTCGTAGTCGGTGATCAGGGTGCGGGATACGCCGTCGAGGGTGGCCGTGACCGTCAACGGCTGGTCGATGTCGTTGTAGGCGGTGGTGACGGCCCCCTTGTCGGGGTCGGTGAAGGTGGTCTTGCGGCCACGCAGGTCGTAGCCGTACGTCCAGACCGCTCCATCCGGACCGGTCATCTTCTGGAGCTGGCCGCCGGGGGTGTACTCGTACAGGGTGCGGGTGTAGTCACTGCCGGTCGGGACGGGGCCGCCGTACTCGCGGCGCTCGGTGATCCGGCCGCGGGCGTCGGTGATCGTCAGGGTGCCGGTGCCGCCCGCGGCGGCGGTGAAGGCGGTGCGGTCGCCCTGCTTATCGGTCTTGGTGCGCCACTTCTCCTGGCCGTAGACCCGGAAGATCGATTCGGTGGCGCGGCCGGCGGCGTCGAAGACCGTCTCGGTGGAGGCGGGGACGGAGCCGGAGTAGGTGTTGGCCAGGGTGCCCGAGGGGGCGTTGTCGTCGTGGACCTGGTTGTTGGAGATGTACGCCAGGCCGCGGTCGTCGTAGAGGGCTTCGGAGATCACCCGGCCGCCGTTGGGCGCGGGGACCTGCTTCTGGCGGGACCGCAGCAGGCCGTCGAAGATCTCGTAGGAGCTGTTGTAGGTCTGTCCGTCGGCCTTGAGGGCGTCGGTGCGGACCCAGGTCTCCTTGTCGTTGTTGATGCTGTAGGCGTAGACGATGCTGGCGGCGTCGCCGAGCGTGCGGGAGCGGTCCGGCTTCCAGACCGACCGCAGTCGGCCGAGCGCGTCGAAGGACCACTCGGTGACGTTGCCGTTGGCATTGGTGGTCTTGGTGGCCGTGCCCCAGGCCGGATCCACCTCGGTAGTGGAGGTGTAGAGCTTGGGGTCGATGGTGGTCTTGGACGTCAGCGGGCCGTAGCCGGTGTCGTCGGGGACGTAGGTGGTCTTGATCGTGCGGTTGAGGGCGTTGGTCGCGGTGAGCGGGCGGCCCAGCTTGTCGTAGGTTGAGCCGGAGACCTGCTGGTAGAGGGGGGTCTTGTTCACAGGGTCGTAGCTAGCGACCCGGTAGGAGGCCGTGATCTCGCCCTTGGTGGGCGCCACCCCGACCGCCTGGCCGTCGTAGGCCGTGGTCATGTCGGAGACGACGTCGTCGGGGATCGCCGGGGTGGCCGCGCACGGGACGCTGTAGGTCTCGGTGCGCGAGACCGCGTTCACCAGCCAGGCGGAGGTGTTGCGGGCGTAGGTCGTCCGCACACACGACTCGTCGCCCGTCTTGGTGGCGTCGCCGCTGTCCTCCACGGTGATCGGCATGCCGTACGTGGTGTCGTACGTGGTCTTCTGCTTGACCGTGCGGGTGCCGGTGGAGGTCTTGGTGCGGGTGGTGGTCTCGTCGGCCTGGACGATCCAGGACTCGGTGGCGCCCCAGCTGTAGGTGTGGCTGCCGGTCTTGTGGGACCAGGGGGTGTTGATGGTGCCGCTGACTTCGTCGGCGTCGTTGTAGACGATGGTCTCGCGGACGAAGCCGGCGTACTGGCGGGAGTCGTCGATGGCGGTGCCGGCGGAGTCGGTGACCTTCTCCACCCGGGCGGTGCCGTCGAGTTCCTTCTCGCCGTTGAGGCCGCGCATGTAGAGGGTGGACTTCTTGGAGCGCGGGCCCTCGGAGTCGCCGGAGGTCTCCACGACCTTGCCGTAGCCGCGCCACTGCGACCAAGTGCGGTTGGACGCCTTGGTCAGGCCGTCGTCGTCGGCGTAGCCCCAGCCGGCGCCGCCCTGGTAATCGTAGTACTTCTCGCCGGTGTCGCCGTGGCCGTAGGGGTCGTCCTGGAAGACGGAGGTGACCACATACTTGTGGAACCAGTCGGTGACCGGGGTCGCCCCGGACTGGGACCACTTGACCGGGAAGCAGCGGCGCGTGTTCTTGTCGATGTCCGCCGGCATGCTGGAACCCCAGACGCAGTCCGGGTCAGAGTAGTTGACCGTGAGGGTCGAGCCGGCCTCGGACTTGATGGTGCGCACGCGCCACTTGATGTAGCGCAGGGTGTCCGGGCCGCTGCCCTCCACGTGGTTGGACAGCTGAATGCCGCCGAAGACGATGGATGGCATGGCGGCCGTGGTGGAGTTGGCCTTGCCGGTGTTCTGGATGGACTTCAGCCACAGGCTCGGCGAGGAGGCGTCACCGGTGTCGGGGAAGCTCTGGTCCAGGTGCCAGGTGTCCACGTCCCGCTGGGTGGTGCCGGTACCGGTCCAGACCGAGGTGGTGATGTCGGTGAGGCGCTTGCGGGTGAAGAAGGACGGACCGATCTGGGTGGTGCACTTGGTGCTGGCCGCGCAGATCATGTCGTAGGGCACGTCGGGCCAGTTGGCCTTGGTGTCCGCGGTCAGACTGGTGCAGCCACCCGAGACGACGCAGCGCTCGGCGTAGGTGAAGCGGACCTGCTGGGCGGCGGGCTTGGAGTAGATCAGGTCGCTGCGCAGGCCGTAGTCGATGCGGTTGAGGTAGCCGCCGCGGGTGTAACCGGTGCCGTTGACGGTGGTGTCGGCGTTCTTGGAGTAGTTGTTCGTCTCCCGGCCGTACCAGTACGTGGAGGCGTTGCCGTGGGTGTCCACGACGTAGTCCAGGTTCCAGCGCCAGGCCTGGGTGCAGAAGGAGTCGGAGAAGCCGGTGGACTTGTAGCAGGGCTCACCGGAGTCGTCGCCGAAGACCGGGACGGTCCACACGGAGTTGGTGACCGGGTCGTCGTCGGCGGTGTCGGTGGTGCCCTTGTCGCTCCAACCAGGCATCCGGTGCTTGCCGAAGAAGTACTGGTTGCCGGACGCGTCCGTGACCTTCCAGTACTCGGTGTTGTCGTCGCCGTTGCCGGTGGCGCCGGTCAGATGCTCGACGCGGGTGCCGTCCTCGTTCTTCAGCTTCCACGTCCCGCCGGACGCCTGGGATAGAGCGGCGGTGTCGCAGGCCGCCTTGTCGGCGCAGGGGTTCACCAGCTCCACGGCCTTGCCGTTGAGGACCAGGGTGGCGTTGGCGTACTTCCAGCACAGGTCGCCCTTGCCGGACTGGCCATCGTCCTTGCAGGAGCCGTACTTGCGCTCGATGAAGGACTCGGTGATCGAAAAGCCTTCACCGACCACCGAGGTCTGGTTGTTCTCCCCGGCCGTGCGGCCGTCCACCGAGGCGGAGTTGTAGGAGATCGACAGGCTCGGGGACGGGCCGGCCGTCGCCGGGGGAACCCGCAGCGGGTAGTTCCAGGTGAAGTCACCCGTGCTACCGCCGGCCTCCCAGGTCGCGGTCGGGGACAGCGAAGTGGCGCTGTAGTCGCTTCCGCCGCCCGAACTGTCGGCCGCCGCCGCCAACAGCATCGGGGTGCCGGCTGCGAGGGTCTTGGCGGAGACGGCGCCCGTCAGGGTCTGGGACTCCGCGTCGTTGTCCGCGCCCGTAACCGGGCTCTGGGTGCGGCAGGACTTCTTCTCCGGGGTGGTCAGCGCACACGCCGGGAGCTTCACCAGGCGCAGACGGGGGCCGAAGTTGCCGCCGTAGACGTCGTTGAAGGAGGAGTAGTCCAGGGAGACCCGGAGCTTGTCGGTGTCGCCGGTGGACTTCTTCGCGGCACCGGCTGGGTCGACGGTCAGCAGGACGCCGTTGACACCCGCCTTCTTCGCGGCCGCCCGGGAGTGGACGTTGAGAGCCACCTTCTCGGCCGGACCGGTGGCCTTCGCCGCAGTGCTGCGCTTCGACTTGGACTTCGCCGACTTGGGTGCCGGGGCGGCGGGCTGCTGGGCCAGCTTCACGCCGAGCCCGCCGACGGTGACTGCGGCCCCGCCGCTCGCCGGGACTTCGGCGGTGGCCTTCCCGGACTTCGGCCACGCGGCCTTCTTCAGCCGCTCACGGGTCTCACGGGAGGCGGGGGCGGCCTTGTCCTTCGGAGCCTTGGACGTGCTGGGCTTGAGCACACCCACCTTGTCGATCTTCGCGTCGGGCCGGTCCTCCAGCTTCTTGCGGGCTGCCGGGGACTGGGCCTGGGCGGCGAAGTCGTAGCCCGAGGGAACCACGACTTGCGGAAGGACGGAGAGGGAGACGACGAGCGCGCCACGGCCCAGCCAGCGGCGTATGACCGCCCCTGGCAAGCGTGGGCGGAAGGGGGATGAAGACACGGTGATTTCCCGGTTCTCGGATAGGGGCAGGAGGCGCTCGGGCGACGTCGGCGCCCGAAAACGACGGATCTCGTCGGCGCGTCCGCGGCGACGCGCAGAGTGTTTCGAGCAGAACGGGGCGGGACAGGACGGGCAAGAGGCCCGTCCTGTCCCGCCCCGCTTCTATTGCTGCTCGGTGTTACGCCGGTTGGCGATCGTGTCCGTGGAGGTGGCTCCGGCCCAGACGCGGACGCTGTCGATCTTTCCGGGGAAGTAGCGCGCGGCAGCGCCGTTGATCTTCGCCCGGCCGACCTCGAACGCTCCGCCGCCCTGCCAGGGGGCGGAGTACGGCACGCCGTCCTCGTCACCCATCAGGGCGCTATCGACGTAGAGCTTGAGCGCACCGAGCTTGGAAGTGTCGTCGGGGTCGGCTGCCGCCTGGGCGTCGTAGACGACTGACAGCATGACCGGGACGCCCAGCTGGGCCGTGGTGAATGCGGTGGACTCGCTCTTGGTCCAGACCGCCCCGGTGCCGTCCTTGTCGGGACGGCCGAACGTCCACCGCCCCTGGGTGCTGCCCGCCGGCTGCTCGTACCAGACACCCCAGGAGGACTGGCTCGTCCCCGACTGGCCAAACACCTGCACCGCGTACGACTTGCTGGTGTCGGCGAGCTTGGCGGGGTCCAGCGTGACCCAGGCGGTCGCAGTGAACGAACCGGAGTCGTCGACGACCGGGCCGGTGGCGGTGGCGTACGCGCTGGTGCCGTTCAGGGTCATCGTCTGCGTGGTGGTGACCTCTTCGCCGATGTCCGGGTCGCCGGTGGTGACCAGGGTGAGCGCGGCCCCGTTGAGGGTGAGGTTCCGGCCGAAGCCGCTGGTGTCCTTGACCGTGGTGCCGGTCGCGTTGGCCATGTCGGTGGCGTCCCACTTGGCGACGAGCGCCGGGACCGGATCGCCGGCAGTGCCGTCGCTGAGGTCCTCGTCCTCCAGCCAGGCCTCGTGGGTGACCTCGGTGTCCGCGAGCGCGCGGGACCAGACCTGCACCTCGTCGATGGCTCCGGCGAAGTTCTCCTTGCCAGCCGCGTTGTGCCACAGCCGGCCGACCTGGAGACCGCCGGACGCCTTCCACGGGGTGGCCGTGAACGGCACCGGATTGCCCTGCGGGACGCCGTTGACGTAGAGCTGGAGGGTCTGTCCGGCCGCGTCGTAGACGCCCGCCAGGTGGGTCCAGACGTTCAGTACCGGCGGCTTGGTGCCGATCGAACGGACGATCACGGGATCGGCGACATCCGTCTGGTGGCGGTTGAAGATCCAGGCGTTGTAGGCCGTGGAGTAGTACAGCTGGAACCCGGAGGCGTTCGTGCCCGCCTGGGACAGGACCGTGTAGTTGACGTCCTTCTTCGCCAGACGTGCCCAGGCCGAGACGGTGAAGGACTTGGTGGTGTCCAGGACCGCGCCGGAGGTGGAGAGGTAGGCGCTCGTGCCGTTGAGCTTCGCCGCGCCGGAGCCGCTGCGGGTCAGGGTGTCCCAAGTGGCCCCCGAGGAGGTCAGCGGGTGCTGGGTGGCAGTGGTGGAGTCGGTGAGGGCGTTGTCCAGGTGCCAGATCCCCGAGGGCTTCTCGGCGCCCTTAACCAGGAAGCTGTAGTAGCCGGTGAGCGAGCTGTGGGCGGCCGCGTCGTAGCCCCAGACCTGAATGGTGTTCTCACCAGCCTGGTTCGGCGTGATCGTCTGGGTGGTGGCCGCGCCCTTGGAGACGGTGATCGGTGCGGAGACCGCGCCGCTGTTCAGCTTCCACTTGAAGCTGACGACGTCCGACTGGATGCCGGGCGTGATGGGGTTGGTGTCCGCGGGGGTGAAGGTGAACTTGCCCGGCGTGCCCACCCCGCCCGCGGCCGGGTCGGTCTCGGCCGGCTGGTAGACGCCGTCCGCGCTGGACACCACCGGAGGCGGCGGCGAATCGGTGTCGACCCGGAAGTAGCACCAGGACGACCAGGCCGAGTCCAGCACACCGGTGGCGCCCCGGTCCGTCTTGTAGTACGCCTGCGTCTTGACCCGCATCCGGTAGTCCGTCTGCGCCGGCAGCGCGCTGGAGGACGCGTCGCGGACGGCGTTGTCGGCCACCCAGGCGTCGTCCGGCGAGGCCGCGTACCAGGCGCGGCTGGAGCCGTCGGCCTTCCACACCTCGAACATGGCGCGCAGCTGGGCGTTGGAACCATCGGCCGACTGCACCGTTGCCAGCATCTTCGGCGTGGTGTCACTAGTGGCGAAGGGCAGCGTGGAGGCGTTGCAGGCCCGCCCGGTGGTGCCCTGCTGGACGCCGTACGAGGTTGGCTTGTCCGGGTAGGAAACGTAGGTCACCGACAGCTTGGCGTCGTCGCGGAACCGCGCCCAGGAGGCCGCGTCGGACTCGTCGTGCGCGGTGAGCGAGAAGGTGATCTGCGACTCCTTGTTCGCGGCGTAGGACGCGAGGGTCGTCGTCAGGTTCTCGTTCGTCTCCTCGTCCACGTTGTCGCTGAAGCGCACCCAGTTCGCCGGCTGCGACGGGCTGCACAGGCCGCCCCGCCCGTAGGCCACGTTCCGGTCGCCCATCAAGTCCACCCCGGTGGGACGGGACGACCAACCGGTGCTGGAGGAGATGCCCTTGTCCACGCGACTCAGGTCGTACCAGTGCGGATCGCAGGTGAACGTCCACTCCTGGTACACCTCCAGCGTCGCGTCCAGGACCTTCTTGCCGTGGATCGACGAGAGCGGGTACTCGAAGTACATGCGCTGGGTGTACGGGCTGTTGGAGCAGAGGTATCCGGCGTAGTTGGAGCAGCGCCCCACGCCCTTGTCCCCGTCGAACTCCCAGTACTTGGTGCCGTTGGAGGCCAGGGCCGTCCAGTCGCCCAGCGCGATGCCCTTGGTCGGCGGGTCGATGTAGACCGGGAAGACGGTGTCCTCGCCGTGGAGCAGGGCAGGATCGGGTGTGATCTCCAGGGTGGTGCCAGTGAGCTTGAGCGGAAGCTCGGCCGCGGCGTCACCGCTGCCGGGGCCCTCCGACGGGGCCGGCTCGCCCTTTGCAGCGGGCAGCGGGGCCGCCTCCGGCTCACCCTCTGCCTCTGCCGAAGAAGCAGTAGTGCGGGCGAGTTGCGTGGTAACGCCGGCCGTGGCGGTGCCAGTGGCCGGGGGGTCACCGGCCGAGTCCCACATCCGCCCCGCCGGGCTTTCGAAGACCGGGGTACCGTCGCCGTCGCGCGCGACGAATCCGCCGTCGGCCGTCGGGGAGACGTCCATGTCGCCGCCGGAGACGGTCATCCTGATCGTCGAAAGCGCCGGGTTCTCCGCCGCCGCCGCAGTCTTGACCACGAGCACCGAGGTGTAGCCGGAGCTCAGCGCGGTCAGTTTCAGATCGACGTCTGGAAGAACTCCAGGGTAGGTGGCGGTGTCGCCGTCGAGCCGGGGCTCGGGCAGCGCGGTAGGCCAGCCGAGCTGCAGCTCGTGCCCCTCGTCCTCTAGCGTGACCAGTCCGTCCCCGCTGCCGCCGCCCGAGAAGGTGAGACCGGCCGTCGTATTCTTCGCCTGCACAGAGCCGTCGGCTTCACGCACGAGGGTGGTGTCGATGGGGGCCCAGGTGCCGTCGTCCTTCCGGGCACGGACCGGAGCCGCGTTCATCTCCTGCGTGAAGGTGCCGTCCGGGTTGGCGAATACCTGGGACGAGTCGGTGATCGCCGCGTCCACGGCCACCCGCTCACCGGTCTCCGCCGCGAGAGCACTCGCCTCCGAGTCCGCAGTCCCGTCAGCCGCTACCGAGGCCGCCGCGTCATCGGCGGCTGCCGGAGTCGCCCCGACCCCGACCACCGCACCCCCCAGGAGCGTGACGGCTATCGCCCAACTCACCACCGCCTGACGCCAGCCGCGCCGCCGTTTTTGCGTAAACACGCCCCCACCTGTCCTTTTTAACTTTTTATTACAAAGAAGCTGTGAGGATCATGTGTTGGTTGATCACGCAGGTCAATGGTGTCGCGTATCACATTGACCTCTTTCAAACCTGCCGGTAGCGCATGCTAGTTGTGCTCTTGAGCGTTGACGAAGAAACTCCTGGTAGACGGTGTCACGACCAAGATCCACCGTGTTCCAGGAGCTTCGCGTGATATCCGTCAGCGATCGATCCGTGCCCACCGCGCACCTACACCACCTCACCCGCCAACTGGCCGCCCCATCAGCCGGAGGTCGGCTGCCGCTGACGGCGCCTCACGCCGGGACGGCAGGCCCTGCTGGGCCGGCCCATCTGCGGTGCGGTACACCTACGCGCGCCTGGCCGCTGGGTTCGGCATCGGGATCGCGACCGTCTATCGCTCCATACGCGAGGCCGTCGACCTCCAGACCGCGATCGCGCCCAGCCTCGCCGACGCAGTGCGGACCGCGCGCCACCTCGCGTTCGTGATGATGACGCTCGCTGAGGCCAAGGTGGGCCATGCCCGTGCCCGCGATGGTGAGCAACGCGGCGGTCGTCACGCGGTTGCTGCGCATGGGAGATCACTTCCTTCCCTGATGTTGGCCAGGTCTTCGGACGTGGGTGCGAGTGTGCTCAGAAGCCCGGAAAGGTGTTGAGAGGCCGAGAATCCGGTGAGAGCGAGTCGATGGAGACGGGCGAACGCGGCGGTGTAACGGGACGTCTGCTCGCGGTGTTCAAGGACGACCGGCACCGGGGTGACGGGGAGGACGACCTGGCGGCTGTCGATGATCACGAAGGGCTCCATGGGAAGTTCCTCCGGCCTGCGGACCGCATGCAGGGGAATCAGCGACACCGAGTCGTACTTCGCTGGGTCGAGGACTCCCAGCAGGTGGCTGATCTGGGCACACATCACGTCGTGCCCGCCGACCTGGTGGTGGAGCACCGATTCCTCAAGCATGAACGTGACGGGTACGCCGTTCGGAAGAACGGCTTCGTCGTGACCGCACTCCCGGGCAAGCGGATAGGAACGAACGGCCTCCCGGTACCCGTAGATCTGCAAGGGCCCCGGAACCAGAGTGGAGGCGTAAATCTGGATGCGCCGTGCCCCATGCCATGGCACTCCCCAAGTGATGGGCAGGCCCAGGGCTGACGAGGGCCTCGTCAAGCCCGCGTTCCGGCGTTGCTCGTTTCGCACGGTTGCTGTCATCGCGACCACTGTCCGTCAGGGCCGGGCGGGTCGGGCTGCCACTTGTCTCGCACGACGTCGTCTCTGCTCATCTCCGGTGCCTTCTCGCGGGTGTCGAAGCGTTCAGAACAGGGCTGGCTGGTTCAGTGGCACGTTCTCCTCGGAGTCGGCCGGGGCGGGTACGCGGCCGGTGCGCTCGTTTTGGAGATCCCACAGTTCGCGGAACAAGCCGTCGTGCTGGGCCAGCAGCTCGTCGGGGGTGCCGTGCTGGATGACTCGGCCTTTGTCCAGAACAACGATGCGGTCTGCGACGGTCACGTTCGTGAGCCGGTGCGTAACCAGGACGACCGCACGGTCTGCGGCGAGGCGGCGCAGCCCGGTGAAGATGCGGTGCTCGGCCCGTGGGTCGAGGGCCGCGGTCGGTTCATCCAGGACGAGCAGTCCGGCCGGCCGGTGGAAGGCACGAGCGAGCGCGATCCTCTGCCACTGCCCGCCGGACAGTTCCTGACCACCCCACCATTCCTTGGCCAACAGGGTGTTCAGCCCGCTGCGCAGCCCGTCGATGACCTCGTCGGCGCCCGCGGCATGCGCCGCGGCGAGCACCGCGGCGTCCCCGTCCTCGGTGGCCTGGCCGAGGGTGATGTTCTCCCTCGCCGATAGAGGCCAGCTCGCGTAGGACTGCGGTACGACGGCGACACGCTCCCAGGTGGCGTGTGCGTCCAGGTCCCTGGTGTCGGTGCCATCCCAGGTGACGGCTCCTTGATCGGGGAGATACAGAGCCGAAAGGATCTTGCTGAGGGTGGTCTTGCCGGAGCCGTTCTCGCCCACCAGCGCAACGACTTCGCCGTGCCGGACCTCCAAGGAGACGTCGTCCAGGGCCGGACGGTCTGCGCTCGGATACTGGAACGTGATGTTCTCGGCGCGTACGAGCGTGGGTGCGGCCGGCGCCCGAGGACCGCGGTCGATGTGGTGTCCGCCGGCTTCGTCGATGAAGTCCGCCCAGTCATCCAAGTACATGCCGGTACGGAAGAGTTGGGCTCCGTAGCCGACGATCCCGTCGAGCCCGGCGCTGACGCGGCCCAGAGCGAGGAACGCGGTGCCGAGGGCGGCGACCGAGATCTGCCCGACGGACACGAGCAGCGCCAGGGCGACCCACACCACGGCGTGGGCTAGACCTCCCGCGGCCCCGCCCACCAGGGAGATCCTGGCGGAGCGCCAGGTGGCTTGGTCCGTCGTCGCGTCGATCCGCGCCCCGGCCGTGCGGTACTTGTCGAGCAGGAACGGTGCCATGGTGCCGGAGCGGACCTGGTCAGCGGTCTGCTTGTCGACCATGTACCAGCGCAGCATGCCCAGTAGCCGCCGGTCCTTCGTAGTGGCGAGCGAGGCGATGTAGCTGATGCGCGCCGCCCGTACGCTGGCCACCCCCTTCGGCAGGGCCGCCAGGAGGAGCAGCGGCAGAAGGATCGGGTGCACGGCCGTCAGGACGCACGCCGAGGCGATCAGCGATGCCGAGGCGGCAAGGATGTACTGGGCTTGGGTGAGAAGGTCCCTGGAGACCTCCACACCCCGGTCGGCGGCATCCCAGCGGTCGTTGTATCCGGGGTTGTCGTACGCGGCCAGTTCCGCCTTGGTCGCCGCGTCGAGGAGCTTGAGTTCGGCCTCCCGGGCAATACGCGGGGCGAGCCGGGCCGACAGCGCGGTGGAGGCGATGCCCAGCAGGGCACGCAGACCGATGGCGACCGACAGGACGACAAGCGACGGTACGGCGGAGCGGAGCTGGTCGCTGCTGATGTGCTGAGAGGAGATCAGCGGCTTGATCACACCGGTGGTAGCCATCAGCCCGAACGCTTCCAACACCCCCGACAGGAGCTGGACGCCGAGCAAGGCAATGACCGCGGCGCGGTCGACCTGCCAGCCCAGTGCAAGGGATCGGCGGATCAGTTGGGGCAGGCGCCGGGCCATCGAGCGGGTGGAGATCGCGTTGGCGGCCTCGATGCGGCGGTCTCCGGGGACGACGAACTTCAGCTCTTCATCCGACACCTCCGCCTCGCCGGTAGGTACGGTTGTGTCAGCGGGCTTCGGGATGGTTGTCATCAGCTCCAGCCCTCCACCAACACGCGGCGCCCGGCCAGGATGCCGTCGAGCGCGGTCACCGCGTACGGAACGATGTCCTCTGGCAGATCATCGAGGCGAACCCAGCGCAACTCGTCGCATTTCGTGGGCTCGTTGTTAACGATGTCCCCCTTGTACTTGTGGGGGTAAAAGAAGAGTTGGATGCGACCGGGGCCGTCGTCGGCGTCGCGGTGGTGAAGAGTGTGGATCAGTTCGAGATCGCCTTCGCTGATGGCGATGCCGAGTTCTTCCTTTGCCTCACGGGCCATCCCCGCGAGGAACGACTCGCCTTCTTCCAGGTCGCCCGCGGGCAGATGCCACATCCTGTTCGCCCACTTCGGAGTCGTACGGAAGCCAAGCAGCACACGTTGGTTACGGATGATTACCAGGTGCAGGCCGATCACTGTTTGATACGCCAAGACGTCCCCCTGTGTGCCGTGTGCAGTTGAGACTGTTGCTCATCAGACGTTTCGTTCAGCGCAGTTGAAAGCTGCTGGATCGTCACGACGTGCCTCCGCTCGCCCCGAGGCCGGTGAGCGCGCCTTCGAGGCCCTCAAGGTCGCCGAGCAGGCGGCGGATGGCGATCTGCCGCTCGCTCCAGTGCCGCTTCAGATCCGCTTCCGCCTCCCGAGGCAGGTCGTACTCCGCGGTGGTGGCGCCGTAGAAGCTGAACAGCATGTACAGCAGCGTGATCCGGGCACACGCCCGGACCTCCCGCAGCGGGAGGCTGGGGTGCTCCGAGCGGTAGGCACCCACCATGGCCAGGACGCAAGCCACCCACTCGTTGCTGGTAGCGACAGTGCGCGGGTCGAGCGCCGCTCTCCCCAGCTCCCAGGCCAGCATCGCCCTGGCGCAGCGGAAGTCGATGATGCCGGTGACGGCATCGGCGAGGGTGATCAGGTTGGTGCGGGTGAGATCCGCGTGCAGAGCCTGGTCCACCAGCGACTCGGGCAGTTGTGCCCGCAGCCGGTTGACGTGGGTGCGCAAGTCCTCACGCCGCTGGTCGAGGTCGACACGCAATTCGTCAAGACGGTCGTGGCCTTGCCGCGTGGCTCTGGCCATCACCATGTCGCACTTCGCTACAGCATCCTCGACGGGCTCGGTCCGCCAGCGGGTCTGCTGTACACGCTTCGGCAGCGGGTACGCGGCCAGCGCACGGTGCATGCGCCCCATCACCGCGCCGATGTGTTCGGCGAGGGTGACCGTCATGGCCGACGTGGTCACCCGGCCGGGAGCCTCGTCGACCACGGCCCATGCGCTGCCTTCCGCGATGGTGACCAGGTTGTCGTCGGCGTCAGGCCACACGCGCGGAACGGGTAGCTTCGCGGCTCGGCAATATTCCGACATGTCCCACGCGTTGCCCGCCGCGTCCAAGTCGTCCATCGACGGGTACTGCTTGACGAACAGCCGGAGCCCGTGAGTGGTCAGGACTCGCCGGTTGATCGTGTCCGTGCCCATGTGCACCGGTTCGACGACGTCGACGACGAGCCCGTACCGGTCCTCCAGCACGTCAGCGGTCAACGCCGCGCCCCGCTCGGCTTCGTCCATAGGGATCACTGGCCTTCGTCTGCGGAGGGGCGGCGTGCCCTGAGGACGGTGAAAGCCACGGAGCACCTCCTCGTACGGCGGTCCTGGAGTGCTGAAGGCGGCGTCGCCGGCTCTCCGTTGCTCGCCGAGGAAGTCCTGGACGACCTCGCGGGCGGCCTGCTGCCACGGACTGTCGGCGGTCCACAGACTGTGGTCGCTGAAGACCGCGACCACCCCGTCGGGTGCCATGTACTCGCTGAGTCGGTCGAGGAAACGGGGCTGGTTCAGCCAGTGGAAGACACGGCCACAGGTGACGAGATGCGGCTGCCATCCCTCCGGCGGCAGAAAGTCCTCTGCGAGCGCGTGACGGAGTTGTAACTGGTGGGCGGTGTCGAGGGCAGGACGGAGCAGGGCTTCGGCCTCCGTGAGCATCGCTGCCTCGGCATCGACCGCGATCAGGTCATCGAAGTACGGCAAGAGCGCCTGAACAACGAGTCCCGGGCCGGTACCGATGTCCAGAAGGCGCCGCGGAGTGTCTGTCGGCGCAGCCTGGTCGAGGAGGGCGGCGACAGCGACTGGAATACCCGGGCGGAAGCGCCGGTAGTAGGCGGAGGATCCGGCGAAGGCATTCACGCGCGCCACCCGCCCCACACGCTCTTGCCCTTCTCCAGGCGCAGGTTCTCCAGCATGGTGTGCGCCTCGTCGACCAGGCCGATGTCGCGGTGCTTGATCCCCCAGTCCAATGAGTCCAGAGCATCCAGTGCCCCGTATGCCCGGCACGCGACCTGCTCTTCCTTGGTGAGGGGACGGCCGTATCCGTGGTGGAAGGCAGCGTTGAGGTCGGGGTGGTGGTGCAGGATCCGGTAGCGCAGACGGCTCAGGTCCCGGTAGACGGCGGGCTGCAGCTCAGCCCGCTCGAAGTCGATGATCCGCAGCCGCTGCTCGGTCTCCTCCCACATCCAGTTCTTGGGCATGTAGTCGCCGTGCGCCGCCACCTGGGGAAGGCACGGGGGAGCTTCCTTGGCGAGCGTGCGCACCATCGCGATGTCGTGCTCCGGCACGTACATCGCCGTGCGGTCCAGCAGCTCGGCGACTGCCTCGTCCCACGCCTCCTCCGTCGCTTCCGGCGTGGGCTCATCGGCTGCCGCGGTGTGGTGCCGGGCGAGCACCTCACCGGCCTGCTTATAAGCCGCACGTTCCTGCTCGGCCGGCAGACGCAGTGTGTCGAGGCTGCGGCCGGGAACGGCGGTGACCAGGATGGTGCGCGTCTGCGTGTCCGCTGCGACCAGCTCGGGCGTACGGTCGGCGCCCAAGGCGACGGTCCAGTTCTGGTATGCGTCGACCTCGCGTCGATGGAGCTTCGGGCCGGCGTGTTGCTTGGCATACCACCGTTCGCCGCCGGGTCCTATCACTTCCCAGACGGACGGCCGGATGTCGCCGGGCCGGGGGTGTTCGGCGACCACGGTGTACGTGTCGGTCACCGACTCCACCAGCTGGTGGAGTGCGCCAGGCATGTCGGTCACGGTGCGCCCTTCGGCTCGCCGAGCAGCCCGCACGCCACTTTGGGTAACGGATTGAATGCGCTCGGTGTCTTCGTGTGGGTGGGTAGCTTGCCAAAGGCCACTGACAACGCGGTCTGAGCTGGTCATCTGCGGGCGGGGACGCGAAGGACCGTCCCGGAGGCCATCTCGGACAGCGACTCGTCGAGAACCTGATAGCTCCAGCCGAGCGTCACCAGGTGCGGGTCGTTCTGCGCTGCGACGCGCGCCCGCAACGCCCGGACCCGCCTCACTGCGCTGTCACGACTGATGCAGGCCCGGTCCGCGAACTCCTGGGACGTCGCACCGATCGCGACCATCCGCCACGTCTTGACCTCCGCGGCTGAGAAGGCCTCCGGGAAGGCGGCCGTCTCGGGGCGCCGGAGTTGCTCGGTGACGAAGCAGGCGTGGACAACCGCGGCCCGACCGCTCACGCCGAGCTTCTGTCCGCAGTGCTTCAGCTGCACGTTGATCGTGCCGACGGTGATGGACAACTTGGTGGCAATCGCGTCGGTGCTCTCGCCGTCCGCGACGCTCTGGGTAATCCGGAGCTGTGCGGGTGTCAGCGGAAGCGTCGCGGGCGGGCGGGCCGGTCGGGCACTCACGGGAACCGGAGATCCTTTCAGGGGGTAGGTCAGGCGCGGGCCAGCCACCGGTGCCGTTCGGCATCGGTGACGAGGCGGTGGTGGTGGTCGATCTCCAACTGGGCGAGGTGGGCGTAGTGCTCGGCCACGTCGGCGCTGAACGCCTTCTCCGCGATGGCGCTGTGCTGGAAGGCGGCTAGCCCCTGCTGCAGCGTGGGCGGCACCGCGGTGCCGCCCGTGGTGTAGGCGTTGCTGGTCTCGGCCGCACCGGGGGTGAGTTGCTGCTCGATGCCGTGATCGATGGCCGCCAGGACCGCCGACAGGGCCAGGTACGGGTTGGCGTCCGCCCCCGGTACACGAATCTCCAGATGCAGGCTCTCGCCATGGCCGACAACGCGGACGGCGCAGGTGCGGTTGTCGTAGCCCCAGCTCATCGTGGTGGGCGCGAACGAGCCGGGCACGAACCGCTTGTAGGAGTTGACGTTCGGCGCGTACAGCAGGGCCAACTCCGGCAAGGCATGGACGAGTCCAGCGATGGCCTGGCGCGCGATCTGCGACAGTCCGCCGCCGGGCTCCTTGAACTGGCTGATGCCGTTCTTCCATAGCGACACGTGCAGGTGTAGACCGTTGTGCACACCGGTTTCCGGAGCCGCCATGAACGTGGGCGCCAGACCCGCTCGGGCGCCGAGAGTGCGGACCGCGTGCTTGAAGAGCAGGTGCCCGTCGCAGGCGGTGAGCGCGCCGCCGTAGGGGAAGGTGACCTCCACCTGCCCGGGAGCCCCCTCCGTCTTGATCGCCTCCATGGGAAAGCCGGCCCCCGCGAGCGCACGCTGAAGGCGGCGGAAGAACCGGGCGGCTGCCGGAGAGTGATCCAGGGCGTAGTCCAAGTTCTCCGCCGCCAGCGGCCTCAGGCCCTGATACCCCGCCTCGGCGGCCTCGTCGTAGGTGCCCTGGTAGAGCACGAACTCGGTTTCCAGGCCTGCCTTGACGTGGAGGCCGTGCGCGGCCAGCCGGGTCATCTGCCCCTGGAGGATCTGGCGCGGTGCGACCGCGATCGACGTGCCGTCGTGGTGCACAGCATCGCCCAGCACGACGGCGGTGCCCTCCATCCACGGCAGCGTCCGCAGCGTCGACAGGGCCGGGCTGACGGCCAGGTCCTGGTAGCCGGTCTCCCACGAGGCCAGCGCGAAGCCGGACACCGGGCTCATGTCGATGTCCGTGGCCAGCACGTAGGCGCAGAACTCGGCTCCGCCGTGGGCGATGTGCTTGAGGAAGTGCCGGGCGTCGTACCACTTCCCCTTCAGCCGCCCCTGCAGGTCGGGGAGGGCCAGCAGCACCGTCTGTATCCGCCCTGCCTTGACCAGGTTCCGCAGGTAAGTGACAGAGAGCTGACCTTCGGAACGACCGCGCGGAGCGGGCGTAGGCGTGGTGGTGAGCCGGGCAACGGACCCGTTGTTGGAGGAGGGCGCGGTCATCAGACAACCTCGTCCTCGTACGCGCTGCCCGGCCGTTCGAAGGTCTGGGCGGGCACCTCGTACGAGCGCCGGCCGTTGATCCGCCACCAGATCCAGGCCAGCGCCAGCACCGAGATCAGGGCGATCGGTGCGTAGTTGAACGTGTCGACGGACAACAGCGCGCCACCCTCGGGACGGGACTGCGGCAGGCAGAACAAGACGGTCACGAACACCACCCAGATGACAGCGATCGTGCCGACCGGCACACCCCACCGGCCCAGGTTCCACGGGCCGGGCCGGAACTTGTTCCGATGCCGGATACGCAGATAGATCGGGATCGCGTAAGCGGGCGTGATGCCGATGACATTGATGCTGGTAATCGCCGCGTACGCCGTTGGGCTGTACATGCTCGGCAGCGCCAGGACCCCCGCGCAGACGATGGCCAGCCACACCGCGTTACGCGGAGTGCCAGTGCGCCGATCGACTCGCCGCCACAACTGGGAGCCGGGCAGTGCCCCGTCACGGGAGAAGGCGAACACCATCCTGCTGGCGGCGGCGGTCTCGGCGTTGCCACAGAACAGCTGGGCGATGATGACGACCAGCAGCAGCGCCTTCGCCCCGGCCAACCCCAGCGCGTCGAGGAAGATCTGCGCCGGCGGAACCCCGGTCGCACTGTCCACGGTGCCCGCGTAGTCCTGGATGGCGAACGTGAGCCCCGCCAGCAGCACGAGCCCGGCCAGCCACGACCAGCCGATCGAGTGGATGATGCCGCGGGCCGCGGACACCTGCGCGTTCGTCGTCTCCTCCGACAAGTGCGCTGACGCGTCGTAGCCGCAGAACGTGTACTGGGCCAACAGCAGACCGATGACCGCCACGTACATGGGGCTGGTCCAGCCGGTGTTGTTGACGAACTCGCCGAACACGAAGCCAGCGCCCTGGTGGTGGGAGGGCACGATCGCCAGTGCACCGACGATCACCGCGACTCCGCCCAGATGCCACCAGACGCTGACGGAGTTGAGGAAGCTGACCAGCCGGACTCCGAACAGGTTCAGCGTGGCGTGCAGGGCGAGGATGCACAGGTAGATCACCATGATCTTGCCCGGCGTCGGCGCGAAGTCGAACTGCAGGTTCAGGAAGGCGCCGGTGAACAGCGCGGCTCCGTAGTCGATTCCGGCTATCGCGCCGAGCAGGCCGAGCAAGTTCAGCCAGCCCGTGTACCAGCCCCACTTACGGCCGCCGAGCTGCTCCGCCTGGTAGTACAGCGCCCCGGAGGTTGGATAGGCGGAGGTTACCTCGGCAAGTCCGGCGCCGATGAACATGACCATGGCGCCGACGGCAATCCAGCCCCACAGCATCACGGACGGGCCGCCGGTGTTCAGGCCGAAGCCGTACAAGGTCATGCAGCCGGACAGGACGCTGATGACGCTGAAGGAGATCGCGAAGTTCCCGAACGGTCCCATGCGGCGAGTCAGGACGGGCTCGTAACCCAGCTCCCGCAGGTACGCGTCATCGGATTTCTGGTGCGGGGCACGGTGGTTTGGAGCTAAGCGGGACACTGAACAACCTCCATAGGGATGCGGATGACCGGGCTGATGGACGAGTTCATGCCAACCCAGAGACTGGGTGAGCATGGATAGCGATCACGGGTGCGGCCCGGCGCGTGGCGAGTGATTGCGGGCGAAAGAGAGGGACTCGGCGCGTGCACGAAGGAGTAGCGCCTCACCGGGGTCTGCCGCCGCGGCGCCCTCGTGCACCGAGGCCCAGGGCTCACGCGCCGCGTACGGACCCATCGCCTCGAAGACCTCGGCTGCTTCCAGGTACTGGTTGCCTGCCCAGAGCGCAAATGCAAGATGGTTCAGATCGGCCACCGAACGCAGCCCAGGGGGCGCCTTCCGGAACCAGTCGTGGAACGCGTTGAGCGTGTAGCTGAGCGCAGGGTCCTCGGCCCACTGCCGCCGCCACAACGGATCCACCCGGGCCCGACGCTGCTCGATCTGCGCGTACGCAGGCAGAAGCAGGAGTGGCGAGCCGACGGGCCGCTGCCCCGCCACTGACCAGCCGAAGTCGACGACCGCGGCCAGAGAGGAAGCCCGCAGACCGTCGAGCGCGAGCATGAACTGCAGCACGCGATGGTAGGCCTCGCGGTTGTACGGATCACGCTGATTGACCTCGTAGAGCAGCCCCCACGGACCGCTCGGCAGCATCGGCTCAGCGGACATCACGCGGTGTTCGCGCCGCAGTTGCTGTGTGTCGATCTGCGCCAAGGCCACCAGACACACCCACGGCACCGGATCGTACGGCGCGCGACGAGCTGCCAGCAGCGCCGCGCGCCGCGCCCTCATCTCGAACTCCAAGGTTTGTGAGTGCTGTTGGCGGTGCGCACGCAACGCCCGCTCGACGGCAACACGAACAGCCATCAGCTGGGCGTCGTAGTTATCGGGCTCTTCAGTGAGCCAGACACCGACCACATCCGATCGGGCGGCTGCCACTGCCAGCAACTGAGTGCGTGACGTTCGCAGCGTCCAGTGCGTGCCCGTCTCCAACAGCAGTTGCCGCGCCGTTCTCCAGCGCCCTGCTTCCAGTTCGACCAGGGCTACGCGTAGCTCCTCGTCATGGCCTGCCGGGTGATACACGAGACGCATCACCGCCCCTCGAATCGGGAAAGGTGACGCGCTGAAGCAGGAACAGGGCTGCCCGCCTGAGGAACGTAGGCAGTGCGATGCGACGGGTCTTCCAGGCTGGTCGTGAATGTCATCAGGGGGCCTCAGGAGAATTGGGGGGATGGGCCGCAGAATGGGTGGCGCGAACTGTTCGAAGCGAAGGGAAAACGCCTCGTCTATCGCGTGTATCGCCTTAAAAGTGAATCTGACCGATCATGTCCGCAACGCCGGTAACGAACCGGTTGATGTTCGGAGCCATCGAAGTGCTTGCCAGGAAGAACCCGAAGAGACTGCACACAATTGCGTGCCCGGCATTCAGTCCGCTCTTCCTGACGAAGATGAAGACGAGAACGCCCAAGAGCACGACGGCGGAGATGCTAATGGCCACCGCACACCGTCCAGTGACAGCGCACTCCTGACGGGCGGGGTGCATCATTCGGGCGGCGGAGGGACAGGAGGGGGCTCCGGGCCGACCTCGCTCGTGTGGCGGAGGGCAACGTGGGCTCCGTTGGGAGAGATCAGCAACAGGTTGGCGTTCCCGCGAGACGACGAGGTCCAGGTCGACCGAATGATGACGCTCTCAGTCAGTTCGTCTCGTCGCCGTGCCGGGGGACGCCCCAACACTGGCGGCAAAACATGCCGCGCACACATTCCCGGGGTGATATCACTTGTGTGATTCCCGCTCTACCGCGAGTAATTGAGGTTGCACGCGCTCACTCACGGGGAGGCATGACGTGCATCAGCAGTCGCTGCGAAGCTGCGACCGGTGCGGTGGACAACTGAGCAACTACAACACCGACACCGTGTGCTTCGCATGCGCCCGCTCCAGGGTTCTGGAAGAGCACACACCCATCGTGCCGGAACATGTCTGGTTCGATCCAGACATCCGCAACGCGCTCACGGGATGGGACTTCGGCCGAGCCAGCCGCCTGATCCGACTACGCGGCGCCCTTCGGCAAGACGACATGGCCCAACTCGCTGGCCTAAGCCAGGCATTTCTGTCCATGTTGGAGTCCGGCAGCCGCCGCCTCACCAACATCGACAAGATCGTCCAGTTCCTGACGGGCCTTGAAGTCCCTGCCGAACTTGTCCCGCTTCCCCTCCCTCGGACCACCATCAAAGGGACGCAGCCGCCTCCGGAGCACCAGTTCGCCGGTGACGCCGATCCGAGCTTGCCCTGGACCACCGCCCGTATGGTGGCAGCACTGGATACCGCGGTAGGAGGTAGCGCCATGGACCGTCGACGGTTCCTCACCGCAAGCGGCATAGCACTCACCGTCTTTGTAAACCAATGGGACACCGCTGAAGCCGAACCCCTCCACCGCGCAGCAGGGGGAAGCCGCCTCTCCCACGAACTGCTCGATGGCCTCCAGCGCACTACCGACAGCCTGCGGACCATGGACGCGAGCGACGGCAGCGGCACCCTCACGAGTCTCGGAAACCGTCATCTCCAGTTCCTCAAGCACCTCCTGGAGGAAACGTCGTACGACGAGGCGACAGGGCGACGGCTTGCGGCGATCATCGCCGACACCGCCACCCAGACCGGGTGGTTCGTCTTCGACTCCGGCGACCGCGACCGCCCGCTCAGCTACCTCTACGCCGCGCTCCGCGCCGCCAAAGCCTCACAAGACGTACGGCTCGGTGCCGGCGCCCTGTCCTACATAGCCATCCACGGGTACTCCACCGGAGCCCCGCACCACGCCGTCACCGCGGCACAGCGAGCCCGCGACAAGATTAAGAAACTCGGCACCCCCGCACTCGAAGCGATGCTCCTGACCCGACAGGCCCGCGGGCACGCCAAACTCGGCGAACGCCAAGCGGCCCTCGCCGCACTCGGGAGAGCCGCCGAACTCTGCGCACAGGGCCGCTCTGAACACGATCCGCACTGGCTGTATTGGATCAACGAGGGCGAGATCCATGGACAGGCAGGCAGCTGCTACCTCGACTTAGGCGACCCGCGTAGCGCCGTCGCCAGCTTCACGATGGCCCGGGAGGCGCTCAACCCGGCGGACCACCGGACCAGGGGCCTGTTCCTCTCACGTGCCGCAACCGCCCACGTCGAGCAAGGCGATCTCGAAGCCGGGTGCGCTACAGCACACGAGGTCCTCGACCTTGCCGCGAAGCTTCAGTCGGCTCGATTCGACAGCCACGTCACGAGCATGATCGACCAACTCCAACCAGTCGCCCACAGCCCGTACGCTCAAGACGTACTGGAGCGACGCACCGCAATGACAGCAAAAGGGAGCCGAACTTGACCGAGGCCGGGCAGACCCTCGTGCTGTGGGACATCGACCGCACCCTGCTGTACGTCGGTGACATCGACCGGCAGGTCTACCGAGAGACCTTCGCCGAGGTCGTCGGCCGCTCCGCAGAACATCTTCCGGCCCGGGGCACGGGGGTCACCATGCCTCTCGCGATCCGATCCCTGCTCCTGGACAACGGCGTCCGCGAAGTGGAAGTCCCCCGCCTACTGCCGCGCATGGTGGAACTCCTGCCACAGCTCCTCGCCGCGCACACCAGGGACCTGCGCGAGCAAGGCATCCTGCTGCCCGGCGCTGTGGCTGCTCTCAAGACGGTGCAGGCACAACCGGGCTACGTTCCGACCGTCGTCACGGGAAACCTCAAGCCCAACGCGCTGCTGAAGCTCGAAGCGTTCGAACTCGCCGGGTTCCTGGACACGGAGATCGGCGGATACTCCTCCGACAACGATCACCGTCCAGCCCTCGTCGCCGTCGCACAGAAGCGAGCCCAGGCCAAGTACGGGACGGTCTTCACCCGCTCCAACACCGTCATCGTCGGCGACTCCCTCGAAGACGTCCGCACGGGCCTCGAAGGCGGCGCTCCCGTCATCGCAGTCGCCTCCGGCAAGACCTCTCTCGCCGAGCTTCAGTCGGCCGGAGCCGACGTCGTACTCGAAAGTCTCGAAGACGTCCCGCAGCTCCTGGACGCAATCACAGCAGTGACCCTAGAACGCGCCTAACCGCACCCCGTAGCGCCTCTCACCTGCACGTATCACGTGAGTGATACCGGCTCGACGACAAACGCTCGTACGCTGGCGTCCGCAGACGAGAAAGCGGGGGTGCGATGCGGAAAGACGCTCGCGCATGCGCCGGATGCGGATGCCGACTGAGCCAGTACAACCTGGAAGACCGGTGCGCGGCCTGCACCCGTGACAGGCGACTGGACGCCCACCCCGGCCCCAGCATCCCAGACGAGGTCTGGCTCGACCTCGACATCCAAACCGCCATTGCTGACTGGGACTTCGGCCTCGCAAGCCGACTCATCCGTGTACGGGCGGGACTCCGGCAGGACGACATGGCGTTCATGACCGGACTCAGCCAGAGCTTTCTGTCGATGCTCGAAGCCGGCGGCCGACGCTTAACGAACCTCGACAAGGCCGAACGGTTCCTGCAGGGCATCGGAACACCGGACGCCCTTCTGGCCCCGCCCTTCCGCGAACACGCAACACCCGTTACACCTGCCCGCGCTCCGTACTCTGGGCCCGGCCGTCACGCCCCTTGGCCAGCAACGCACGACGCTGATGACCTGAACGAGCTGGCGGCACAGGCTGCCGCCCAATCGCTGCACTTCACGGACGAGATCACGAAGAGCAACGTGAGCAACGTCGAACTAGAGGGCCTTGAGACCGCCCTCACCCAGATCGCCAGCGACTACGTTCATGCTCCGCTTCAGAAGATCTTTACCGACCTCGTCTCGACACGAGATCACCTCTTCTCGCTGCTGAGCGGCCGACAGCCGCTGGGCCAGACCCGCGAACTGTTCCTCCTCACCGGCACAAGTTGCCTCCTGCTCGCGCACGCGTCACAGAATCTCGGCGACGAGGACGCCGCGATCGCGCAGCTCCAAACAGCCTGGACGTTCGCAGAACAAGCCGACCACGACGATCTACGGGCCTGGGTCAAGGGCACATCCGCACTGATCGCGGAATGGTCCACTCGTCGGCAGACGGCCCTCGACTACACCCGACAGGCGATGCGGCTCTCGCCCGGCGGCGAGACACGAATCCGGATCGCTGCGATCGAGGCCAGGGCGGCAGCACGCATCGGAGACCGCACCACGGCCATGGCCGCGCTCGAGGACCTCCAACGCGCCCGAGAACAGAAGGCGGCTCCCGACGCGCTCACCCGGTTCGGGGGCCTCCTCACGTTTCCCGAAGCGAAGCAGGAGTACTACATCGGCGGAGCCTTCGCCCTTCTTGGAGAACATCAGATGGCCGAGCAACACGCCACGGCGGCCATCGAACTGTACGAGAACGGCCCAAAGGAGCACCGGTCATACGGTGACGAGGCCTTGGCCCGCCTGGACATCGCGACAGCGCGTATCTCCGCAGGAGAGATCGAAGGAGCCGGCGAGCAACTCCAGCCCATCCTGGCACTCCCCCCGGACCGGCGGATCCGGCAACTCGGTGACGCCATGCACGCAGTGACTAGGCTGCTGGAGGAACCTCGGCTCGCCCGTAGCCCAGTCGCCCGTGACCTTGCGGACGCGACCCGCGGATACCAGGCGATCGACACCCGAACGAAGGCCCTCACCACATGACCATGACGGTCTCACCCGAGTCCGCCGCCCGCATGGCCTGCCGGGCGTCTGGCCTGCCAGACCGATCCCTTACCCATCTCCACCAGCACGCCACCTCCGTGTTCCTGCTCCCCGGCGAAGGCATGGTCGTACGCGTCAGCCCCGCCTCCCAGCAGCAACGGCTCGAGACCGCTGTGTCTCTGACCCGCTGGCTCGTCGCGAACGACTTCCCGGCGACAGAACCCGTGAGCGTCCTGCAACCGGTGGCATACGAGCCATATGTCGTGACGTTCTGGCGGCACTACCCGCAACCGGAGGGCGGTGCACCACCCGCAGGACGGCTGGGCGCGCTGCTCCGTGCTCTCCACCTCCTGCCGTCGCCCCCTCTGTCCCTCCCGCAGTATCAACCGCTCGCCTCACTCAAGGACATCGTGGAGTCCAGCACCTACCTGGAGCCGGACCAGCGAGCATGGTTGACAGCGCGGAGAGAAGAACTCTTGGACGCGTACGGACTCCTTGACTTCCCACTGGGCCAGGGCCATATCCATGGCGACGCATATCCAGGAAACACGCTCTGGGCCCAACAGGACGTCCGCCTCGGCGACTGGGACGAAGCAGCTCTTGGCCCTCGCGAGATCGACCTGGCTAATACCTTCCAAGGGGTTCGTTTCGGGCGTAGCGCCGAAGAACTTGACGAATTCAGCCATCAGTATGGATACGACATCAGGCAGTGGCCTGGACTCCGTGTTCTCTGCGAAATCCGAGACTTCCACACCCTCGGCTCCTACATTCGACGTGCAGATCGCGGAGATGGCGCCGCCGCCCAGCAGTTGTCCCATCGCATCGAGACACTCAGATACCGCGACGACCAAGCCCAATGGAACCCTGCCTGACATACCCCCCGAAAGACACCCGGCCTCCACTCACGGCGCCGCCGTTGTAGACACCGACTCGGCGATCTCGCCCGCGCAGCCCCACGACAGAGTGACACCACTACCGCCGTGGCCGTAGTTATGGAACACCGTGGCCCCGTTCTCGTGGCGCTCCGCCTCGACCCGTACTTCGGAACGGGTCGGCCGAGCTCCCACTCGGTGGGCGATCACGGGCGCCTTCGCCAGCTCAGGCACGATCTCAGCACACCGGTCCACAATGGCTCGGGCCGTCTCGGGATCCTCCTGAAGACCTCCTTCACCGTCGATCGCGGTGCCGCCAAGCACGACCGTTTCGCCGTGCGGGTAGATGCACAGGAGATCGGAGGACAGTCCCGTGTCTTCGGAGAAGAACTCTGTGATGCCCGGGTTTTCCACCACAACATGCTGACCGCGGATCGGCCGGACACCAGGATCCCCGGCGAGATCTCCGCCCCCCAGGCCGGCGCAGTTGACGATCACGGATGCGCCTTCGACCTCACCCAACGAACGGACCGTCCTGCGCTGGACAACTCCGCCCGCCTTATGGAAGCGGCCCAGCAGGTACTCCAGGTAGACGGGCATGTCGATAAGCGGCACGGTGAACCGGTAGCCGCTGGCGAAACCCGCGGGCAGCTCCTCCGGCGCGCAGATGCGGAAGTCGGGTAGCAGGCTGCTCCAGTCGGGCGCCGGTACCAGGGTCCGGGCTGCCTCGATCCCGCTGACCATGCTTACCCCGGTCGCGGGATCGGCTGCCAGAGCCTCGAAGGCGCGCAGAGAGGCGAGACTCCACGCGCGCACGCGCGCACGTGGCTCGACCAGATACGGCCCCCACATCGCGCCGGCCGCCAGTGACGTCAGACCAGGAGCTTCCTCCGCCACGAGGCGTACGGGAAGCCCCGCTTCGAGGAGGGCGACTCCTGTCGTGAGGCCGGAAACGCCCGCACCGATGATGACGATCGTCCGCTCTGCTGTCATGCCCCGACCGTATCTGCCCGACCAGGCCCTGTTCCGGCATATATCCGAAGGCCTTCCTCCAACTCGGGCAGGAACGTCTTGACATGGGGACTCCGCTGGCGCCGACGCAACTCCACGGCCAACTGCTGAAGGAGTTCCGTACTGCGCGGTGAGCGGACCGTCTCCAGGCGCGCGACGGCGGTCCTCGCGATCTCACACGAGCGTTCCAGCTCCCCTGAGGTGCTGTAGCCCAGGGCGAGCCAGGCGCCTTCGAACAAGGCCCTCCGTTGGCTCGGATCCCCTTTACTGACCATGTGCGCCCCTGTCCCGAGGAGAGCCTCACCACGCCGCACAAGACCACGACCAGTCGAGCGGTTTCCCTCGCCAAAGGCTGAGCGCCCCAGGTTGATCATCGAGTAGCCGGTCTGGCACTCCAAGTGGTTGGGCGTGAGGAAGTACATCCACCGCGGTTCAATCTCGTTACCAGTTCGCGTCTCGATCAGTTCGCGGGCGAGACCGCTGGTCCGTTCAAAGTCTGTTGTTCGCCCGGCAGCCGCGTATCCGTGCGCGAGTCGGGAGAGCACCGACGCCTGTACGCTCGCGGTTCCGCCAACACTCGCTCGCCGAGCGGCTTCGCCTAGGGTGACCGTGTCCGAAGGGTGGCGTCGGCTGGCTGCTTGAAAGGACATGTCGGCCAGGATGTGCGCGCACAATTGTCGGTCGTTGACCTGGTGTGCCGCTCTTAGAGCTGTGACGAAATACCGTTGAGCGAGCCCATGGTCGGCGGAGTCGAAGGCCATCCAGCCAGCGAGTTGCCCGATCTCAGCGAAGGCACGGATCAGCCGGACGGTCGCATTCTCGGAGAGACCGCCCTCGTGCAGCAGCAGACCGACAGCCCGGAACTGGGCTCCGACGTACGGGAGGTGCCGCGCGCCCCCGTTTGCGTCGTCGAGGACTTGCAGTAAGGGCAGGTTCTGCTCGACCTGGGCAACGAGAGGATCGGGTGACTCGTCGTCCGTGATCCTCGGCGTGAAGGTGCCGCGTCCTGCTGTTCCGTTCAGGTAGTGCGAGATAGCCGCGAGCAGTCCTGCCCCCGAGATGGCCAGGAAGCGGCGGCGGTCGACAAGCCCGCCAAGCACCCAGTCCTCCACGATCTGATCAAGCCCTTTGACGGTCCACGTGCGTTCCAGGTTCGCGTCTGCGGCCAGTAGCAGGGGAGCATCGAGGACCTTGCCCTGCCACAGGTGTTCCACGGAAACCTGGCGGCCCAACTCCTGCGACAGAACGTAGGCCGTCATCGCAGGCAGAGGGGAGCGCGGTACACCTGCGGAATCGCGCCAGTAGTAGGGCGCGGACTGGGCGACTGTCCCTGCTCCGAACACGCGGTTCAGCTTTCGCGCGAGAGCTTTGGGGCTCCACCCGAGTTCGTCCAGGCACTCCGACAGCACCTCGTTGTGCCTGCTGTCCGCCTTTGGCACCCCATCCTCCTCTCGCCGTTGCCGTACAACGTGCTCCTGCTCAGGCATTCCCAGGTTCCGGCCCTCCCGAGCAACACGTCCGGAAGTTGACCGAGTTGACCGCCTGATGGCCTGCCCTGCGTCCTCGCATATCCGATGTTCTAGTGCTTCGCGCTACGAACGTGGCTTCAGCGTCAAGTACAGGCCGTGACACCGGATCCGAGCCCTCGCGTGGAGCGGGGCACCCCGCCGCAAGGAGTGAGCGTCCGTGCTGGTCGGACAAACCACTGACACACGACCTCCTAGTTCCACTCGCCGCTGCACCGGGTGCGGATGCCGCCTGAACCGATACAACGACGGTCGTCGCTGCTTCGCATGCAGCCGCAACGCCGCGCTGCCAGAGGCGGCCAAACCGGCGATTCCTCCGGATGTCTGGGGTGATCGCGAAGCGCAGGGAGCTCTGGTCGAACGCGACTTTGGGGCGTTATGCCTCCGTGTCCGCGAGTTGACGTCGATGCGCCAAGACGACCTGGCGCTGCTGACCGGACTCAGCCAGCCCTACCTGTCGATGCTGGAATCGGGCCAGCGCAGGCTCACCAACATCGACAGGATCGTCGCACTCCTGGATGGCATGGGCGTACCAATGGTGCTCACCGGGCCGATGCTTCGCACTTCGACTCGCGTAACTTCACCCGGAACCGAATCACCGGGACTCAGCACCGGCCGAATCTAGCAGACGCAATGGCACCTGCTCCCTGTTTCCGCCGGCGGATGATGCTGGAACGCAGGAGAAATATCACGGCCGTGATATGCGAAATCCCAAAAAGCGTGCTATGGAGCCGGAGCGTGAGTTGTCGCTGAACTCTGCTGCTGCGTGAACGGCGTTACATGCCATGCATCCACAACACCTTCCGAGTTCCGGGGGATTCGGCCGCTGAATCAATATTGCTGCGGTGATATCACTCGTGGAATGTTCCCGATCCACATTGTGCGGAAAGCTACTCGCCGCACAGCCCTGCAGGGCTGTGCACCCAGCACCATCGCTCGTCGTCAGAAACAGAGCAATCGAAGGGAGAGAGAGCATGCCGACTCCTCGTCGCGCCAAGAATGATCACCTGCTCTACGCCGACGTCGTCGACTCCAAGCAGAAGGCCGGAGTCTGGATGGGTGAGCGTGAGGCCTTCCAGGCCAAGCAGGCCGAGATCCTGGAAGCGGTGAAGGACCAGGCGGACTGGGTCTCGGTCGAGAACGCCATTTTGGTGGTCAGCACCGAGCCCGCCGGCATCACGGTCATCGCCCCGAACCCGACCCTCCCCGGCGTGATCGTCCTTGCCGACGGAGGCTCGCCGGAGGCCTCAGCACAGCTGCAGGCCGCCGGCGAGGAACTCGTTCGCAAGGTCATGGCCGAGCGCGGCATCCTCGAAGAGGAAGCCGCGTAACACAGGTGGTCACCTCACAGCTCCTGTGGGGGAAGTACATCCAGTACGTCCGGGACGGCGAGGGCGCCCTCCTCGACCCGGTCACGCTGGACAGTGTGTACCTCGACCGCGGGGAGGTCACTGACCTCTCCGCGGTTCCCCCGACCGCGACCCACAAAGCTCTCGCCGAGCTCGGCTTCACGCCTGACAGCCCCCGCGCCGATCAGCGTGAAGCACTCCGTGACCGACTCCACCAACTCGGCCTGGATCCCGTCCCCGTACGGATCAGCGGCCTTCGCGTCGTCCTCACCGACGCCTGCAACATGAAGTGCAGCTACTGCTTCGTCGACACCAATACCGGCAAGCCGGACATGACCGAGCAGGAAATCGCCGACGGCCTGACCTACCTCTTCGAGACGAACGCCGGTCGCGACGAGGTGGCCATCCAGTGGTTCGGCGGCGAACCGACGACCCGGTTCGACCTGATGCAGTACGGAGACGCCCTCGCGGACTCCCTCGCCGCGCAGTACGACGTCAAGCGGGTCCGCCGAACGGTCGTCACCAACGGGGCCCGCATCACCGACGCCATGATCGACCACTTCGCCCGCTACGAGTACGGCGTCGGAATCTCCATCGACGGACCGCCCGCCATCAACTCCGAGAACCGCCGGCTCCTGGGCGGGCAGGCGGCCGACGACCGGATCCGGCGCAACGTCCGCAGGCTCCTCGACGCAGGCGGCATCCACGTGGGATGCAACCTCACCCCCACACCCGCGAACATCGGCCGCCTGGCCGAAACCGTCACCTGGATCATCGACGACCTCGGGTTGAAGTTCATCTACGCCAACACCCCGATACCCACCAGCGGACGCTGGACGGTCAAGGGCAGGGAGCTGGCCAAGGAGCTGTACCAAGCACGCCTCGTCGCCCTCGGGCGCGGCGGGATGATGTTCTCCGTCCTCGACCGGGCATTCCAGGCCCTCGACCGGCGCCGCCCCATGCTCTTCGACCACATCCAGAGCGACCGGACCCTGAACGTCGCCCTGTTACCCGGCAACCGGGTCAGCCTCTGCGACATCAACTTCACCGCACCCACCTTCCTTCACACACTCGACGAGTTGCGAGCGGACCCGAACCTGCTGGGCGGCATCGCCAAGAACGTCGCCCCCATCCCCGAATGCGGCCAGTGCCCGGCCCTCGCGATCTGCGGGGGGCCCTCACGCAACGAACAACTCCTCGTCCGCGGGGACCGGCCGGACCCGCAGATGTGCGACTTCTACACGAGCACCGTGGAGATCGCCGTATGGGACAGCACGGGGGTGCAGTGAACACCGTCACCCAGCCCGAGCACCCGCCCGCGCTAACCCGGCAGCGGTTCCGCTCCGCACTCATCAGCACCGCCGGCCACTGCAAGATCGCCTGCGGATTCTGCTTCCGAGCCGACCGGGCCCACGGCTTCCTCGACATCCCCACCTACACCCGGGCACTGTCCCGGCTGAAGGAGAACGGCGTCGAAGAGAGCTGCCTGACCGGCGGCGAACCCGTGCACCACCCCGAACTCCGCCAGCTCGTACGACTCTCCCACCAGTTCGGGATTCCCGTGTCGATCGTCACTTCGGCCCGAGACCCGGACGACGTCGACCAGTTGGTCGACGTTGCGAGACTGCTCGCGAATGTCACCGTGTCCGCCGACTCGGCCGGTGCCATGGAACTCGGGCGCACCAGCCGTTCCGTGGCGTCGGCGATCGCGACACTCGAACAGGTCCCCACGGCAGAGAGAGTTCTCCACCTCACGTACTGGAAGCTCACAGCCCAGGAGTGCCACGACATCTACGAGTGCGTCGATAAGTCAGGAGTTCAGATCCAGCTCAGTCCCGTGGCACTCGACGACATGGCACGCCAGCGTGCCGGCTCCACCTTCTACGGCTACCTTGCCCAGCAGAGGGAGGACGCTGACCTTCTCGGCCGCTACTTCCAGCTCACCCCGCGGTTCCAGGAGCACCTCACCGCGCTGCGAGCCATGCACCTGTACCCCGAGCAACGGCCCTTCTGTGCGTCTGCGGTCCTGTACGTGTCCGCCAGCGGCGAGATCCGCCGCTGCCCCTACGGCAAGACCGGGGTGAGCGTCCGCGCGCCTCGCGCAGAGATCGGTCGCTTTCTCCACGCCGAACCGCAGGACCGGACCACCCCAGAGTGCGCGGCCATCTGCCGCGCCGACGACACCCCGTGAGTGGACGATGACGACCCCAGTCACCACACCAGAAGAGTTCATCGAACGGTGGCGGACCCCTCCCAACAAGCGCGTCAGCAACGTCCTCACCGCCACCGGCTTCG
Source organism: Streptomyces sp. R41 (assembly GCF_041053055.1). NCBI lineage: Bacteria > Bacillati > Actinomycetota > Actinomycetes > Kitasatosporales > Streptomycetaceae > Streptomyces > Streptomyces sp. R41. Next base: position 9,542,514 of record NZ_CP163443.1, on the reverse strand, counting down.
GCTTTCCGCCCGCCCTTGACGTCCTCGATGCCGTCCGGCAGGACGAGGAAGTGCGCTTCACCATCCTCGGAGACGAGGACTGGTCCCTACGCATGGACCGTACGTCGGCCTTCCGCACAGCCCCGATCGAAGAAGTGGCCACCTGGACGTTCCGCCTCGTCCATTTCAACCTCACCCGCTTCTACGACGGACTCCTCAGCGGATTCCAGGAGCAGGTCATGGTCCCCTGGCGAACCCAGCTGTCGAGCTGGGGGTTCACGTGGCAACGGTGCGCGCCGCTGCTGTTCATCTCCACGGGCGGTGCCTCATCGACGTACCACAACGACAACTCGCACGGGCTCGTGTGGCAGATCGAGGGCACGAAGACCTTCCACAGCTACAGGGACCCCGACAGGCACCTGACGGCCGAGGCCGCTGTGGCGGGCGAGACCACAGCGGAGGAACCGCCCGAACACGATCCGGCCGACCGCGAGTCCGTATGGATGGGGCCCGGTGACCGACTGTGGAGCCACGCCCTGACCCCGCACTGGGTGACCACCGAGTCCCCGCTCGCGATGAGCGTCACCCTCTCCCACGGCGGCCTGTGCCACCAAGGCCGCTTCGCGGACCGTGAACTGGCACTCCGCGCCTACTGGGACCAGCACCCCGACGAGGCGTGGAAGCTCGATCTACGAAACGTTCGCTACTGACCAGGCCGGGGCCGCTGCGCCCTTCAGAGGGAGCAGCGGCCCCGGCCCTTGGCGTGACTACGGGGTGAGCCGGTTCGGGCCACGGAACAGGAAGGTGGCCTCCCGAATCGAGTCGAGGCCGAGCAGCACCATCAGGACCCGCCCGAGCCCCATGCCCAGACCGCCGTGCGGTGGGCATCCGTACCGGAAGGCGTTCAGGTAGTCCTGCATCGGCTCGGTGCTCATCCCCTTCTCCGCAGCCTGCTTCAAGAGCACGTCGTAGCGGTGCTCACGCTGCGCACCGGTGGTGACCTCCAGCCCCCTCCACAACAGGTCGAAGCTGAGCGTCACCCCCGGGTCGTCCGCCGGCCGCATGTGGTAGAAGGGCCGGATGCTCGTCGGATAGTGGGTGACGAACACCCACTCATGCCCGGTCTGTTCTTTGACGTACGAGGCGATCCCACGCTCGCCCTCTGGGTCCAGGTCCTCCTTCACGCCCGCCGGGTCCCAGCCCTTGGCCCGCAGGATCTCCTGCGTCTCGGCCATCGTGATCCGCGGGAACGGCGTCGTCGGTACCGTCACTTCGACACCGAACACCTCCTGGATCGCCTCACCGTGTGCGTCTGCGACCTTGGCGATGGCATGTGCGAGCATCTGCTCCTCGAACGCCGTCACGTCCTCGACTCCGTCGATCCACGCCAACTCCACGTCCACACCCGTGAATTCGGTGGCGTGCCGGGAGGTGAAGGACGGCTCAGCGCGGAAGACGGGCCCGATCTCGAAGACCTTGTCGACACCCGCCGAGATCGCCATCTGCTTGAAGAACTGCGGCGACTGAGCCAGGTAGGCGGAGCGGTCGAAGTAGCCGAGCTTGAACACCTCAGCGCCGGACTCCGAGGCGGTGCCCATCAACTTCGGGGTGTGCATCTCGGTGCAGCCCTGCCTGTACGCGTACTCGCGCATCCCTTGCTCGAGTGTGGTCTGCACAGCGAACAGCAGCTGCGCCTGGGGCCGCCGCCGCACGTCGAGGAACCGCCAGTCCAGGCGGTGTTCGAGTCCGGTCTGCTCGTCGATGGGTAGTGGAGTCTCCGCCCGGTTCAGTACCTCGACCGATTCCGGGATGATCTCCAGGCCACCGAGCTTCACGATCGGGTTGTCGACCACGCGACCGGTGATCCGGACCGCGGACTCGGGCGTCAGCCCCTCCAGCGCGGTCTCAACCTCGTCGCCTTCGCCGCCGCGTTTGTGAGTGACCTGCACCATGCCGGTGTGGTCGCGTACGACGACGAACTGCATCTTGCGCTGCAGGCGGAGCGTGTTCACCCAGCCCGACACAGAAACGGTCTGCCCGACATGTTCTCGCAGGCCAGACACCAGTACACGGCTAGTCGTGTGGATCATCGCAGCCCTCCAAGGGGCGTCGTCATGATCCCTTGGGGGCGCGGACGAGAAGGGTACTCGCGGTGCCACCGCGCCTTTACCGCAGCTCACAGAGCCACAGCCTCATTCATGCCCGATGACGGGGGCCGACCGGCGGGGCATTGGACCTTCCACGAGGCCGTTCCTCCCCGCGCTCAGGAGGGTCTTCACCTTGGGACGCAAGGCCGCCTTCCCAGCTACCGGCGACTCTCTCTGCTCGCGTGATCCCGCGGCTACTCGTCTCCTTCAACGCGTTGCTGTCGAGCATAGCGGGGTGGGCAGCGATGCAACAGCAAGATCGCGCCAACGAGCGGCCTGTCGGAGCGGCGTGCGGCCGTAATGACGGAGCCGACTATGCGAGAGGATCCACCTCCCTTTCACCAGGTATTTCTTGAGTGATATCACGGAGGTGATTTTTGGTCGACGCGATCGTATTCTACGCTGCGCTGGTCAGGCCCTCGCATCGATCCGACCCACCCAAGGCATAGAAGAATTTTCGTCGGCCGCTTTTGCGATAGAGAGTCGCGCACTCATGAGCAATCGACGCATGTGAACACCAGGCACGAGCTCACGTCCCGTTTTACCACCGCCCTTGCGCGAGTAACTCAGGGAAAGGAACCCCTTCAATGGAAGGAATATCCACGCCCGGAAGTTCGGTCGAGGTTGTCTCAACTCTGCCATCGAAAGCACCCGACCACAGCATCAAGCACGTCTTCCAAACGTCAGACATGGCTACCTTCGAAGCCGTGCAACTCTGGGAGAGAGAGCACCAAGCCTATTCGGTGTGCATGTCGGCCCAGGCGGGTTGCAGGTATGGCTGCACACATTGCGCCACCACCTTCGCGCGGACTCCCTTCGTTCGAAATCTACACGCGGAAGAGATTACCTCCGCAGTAGGGCAGCTGGAGCAACAGGTAGGTACTCAGCAAGGCCCCCTCATCTGGGTCGACTTCGCCGGAGTCGGTGACGCTGCCGCCAACTGGAACCACGTCACCACCGCCGCGAAAACGATCGTCGACCAGGGAATGGCTCGGCAGGTGAAGGTAACTAGCATCGCCCCACAGGCTTGGGTGCGAAATCTCCTGAAGCCCAAGTCCTGGCTCCCGGATCGCCTCATGTTCTCGCTGCACGGCGCCAACGCCGCTCAGCGCAGGGTGGTCATCCCCCGCGCGGACGACCCTTCAACCGTCTTGCCACTGTGGGCAGCTGTCGCTGAAATCCGCCCGGTGGTGCTGAACTACATTCTCTGCGAGCACAACACACGGCCCGATGATGAAGCAGCGCTGACTCAGCTGCTCGCTCCCTACGCCGGACGCTTTCTCATACTGAGGCTCTCCAGCTTCAATCCCGTGCACGGCAGCCCGCTGCTCCCAAGCGCGAGGGAAGAGGAATTCATCGCCGTACTCTCCCAAGATCTGACCGGCTGGACGGTGTCCCACCACTTGTCTGCCGGCAGGGAGACGGCCGCTGCGTGCGGGCAGCTTCGGGCAGAGATCCTGGATCTCGCTCCGCCAACCAAACGCCCAGGGCTCTGACGACGACACACGAGCACCTGGGCGAACTGCCCAGCAGCCACGCCCAGGCCTGCCGTAGCCGATCCTGGTGAAGAGCCGCCCTGTCCTCCGGTCTCCCCCGTAGCCGGAGGGCAGGGCTTCATCACGACATACGTCAGGATGCTTCTGGCTCAACGATGCGGGACTGCGCTGCCAGGAAACCGCCCGGGATCCACTTCCGCAGCACCTCGGGTACCGCCACGGTGCCGTCGGCCTGCTGATGTTGCTCGAGAAGCGCGGGCACGAGACGGCTCGTGGCCAGGCCGGAGGCGTTCAGCGTGTGAACGAACGCCGACCGACCCTGCCGGGGCCGGTAACGGATGTTGCCGCGCCGGGCCTGGTAGTCGCGGGCGTTCGACACCGAACTGACCTCGACATACGTCCCGATGCTGGGCAGCCACACCTCGACGTCGTATGTCTTGGCCATCGCCGCGCTCGTGTCCCCGGCCGCGGGGCGCGCCACTCGGTAGTGCAGGCCGAGCTCTCGCACCAACTCCTCGGCTCTGCCCAGGAGTTCATCGTGCGCGGAATCCGAGGCGTCGGGGTGCGTGAACTGGAACAGCTCCACTTTGTTGAACTGGTGCCCGCGCAGGGTCCCCCGCTCGGCTGTGCGGTAGCCCCCGGCCTCCCTGCGGTAGCACGGCGTGTACGCGACGTACTTCCTTGGCAGCCCGGTCTCGGGCAGCGTCTCGTCCCGGTGCAGATTGACCAGCGCGGTCTCGGCGGTCGGCAGCAAGAACCGCTGCGGACCGCGCTCGCCCTCCTCCAGAGCGAAGACCTCCTCGGCGAACTTGGGGAACTGGCCCGCCGTGTACCCGGCCTCGTAGGTCAGGACATGTGGAGGCAGTACGAACTCGTAGCCGTCCCGCACATGGGCCTCCACGAAGTAGTTCAGCAGGGCCCACTCCAGGACTGCGCCACCTCCCCGGTAGAGCCAGAAGCCGCTGCCGCCGAGCTTCGTACCGCGCTCGTAGTCGATCAGCCCGAGCGCGCGGGCGAGCTCCACGTGGTCCTTCGGCGTGAAGCCGAACGCCGGACGTCGGCCGACGGTGCGAACGACCTCGTTGTTCTCCTTTCCCCCGGCCGGCACATCGGGGTCGGGCAGGTTTGGTAGCGGCTCGAGGAACGCCTGACGTGCCCGTTCCAGTCCGTTGAGCCGCGTGTCGGCGGCGGTCAGTTGCTCGCCGACGGCTGTTGCCTCGGCGTGCAGGGCTACCACGTCCTCACCGACCCGCTGCCGCTTCGCGACCTCTCCGGAGATCCTCTTCCGCTCGCCGCGCAGGCGTTCCACCTCGGCGCGCACCTGCCGGTAGTCGTCGTCCAAGCGCAGAAACCCGTCGAGGTCGACGTGGACCGCCCGCTTGGCCAGCGCTTGCTGGACGTACGCGGGATTCTCGCGCATCAGGGTGACATCGATCATCCTGCCGGTGCTCCGTTCGATCAGTCGTCATGACGTGATCCCTTGGGAGCGCGGGCGAGAAGGGGCAACTCGCGGTGCCACCGCGCCTTCGCCACCTTGGTGGTGGCCTCGTTCAAGGCCCGGTCACGGGGGCCAGCCGGCGGGGCATTGGGGCCTCTGGTGGGGCCGTTCCTCCCCGCACTCGGGAGGGGATTCGCCCTGGAACGCGAGGCTGCCTTCCCAGCTACTGGCAACTCTCTCGACTCGCGTGATCCCGGGCTACTTGTCTCCGTCATCGCGTTGTACTCGAGGTTAGGTGCGCTGCTGTCACACGGCCAACGTATTTGTCTGGAGTCCCGCGTGTGGAAGACCGGCCGCCGACCTTTCAGACGCTTCGCCGTCGCCTTGCGGAGCCGAGACGGCTTGGTGAATCTCGCTGGCGGCCACGTGGCCGTTGGCCTCAGGCTTGCGAAATGCCGATCGCCATCACCCCGAGGCCGCCGTACCACTCCACTGCCGTACGCCCCCAGTGGAACGACCTGCCCCACCACATTCGCGAAGTCATCGCCCGACGCCTCGGGGGTAGCGTGGCCGCCCGACCGAGTGCCGGAAGCGGTTTCACCCAAGGGTTCGCCACCGTGATCACCGGAGCAAGCGGCACCCAGTTCGTCAAGGCCGTCAGCAGCGCGGACTCTGCCCACATCGCCGACTGCTACCGGCGTGAAGCCGAGGTCAACCAGGACCTGCCCCAGGCCGTACCAGCGCCTCGACACCGGTGGAGTGAGGAACTGGATGGATGGGTGATCCTCGGGTTCGACGCCGTCGACAGCGGCCGTATGCCCAGCTCGCCGTGGAGGACCGAAGAGCTCGCAGCCAGCCTCGACGCGTATGCGACCACAGCCGAGGCGCTGTCCACACCACCCACCGCATTCCAGCAGGTCGGCCTCAAACCAGTCGGCGAAGACGGTGACTTCGACGACTGGCGGCTGCTCGCCGCCGGCACCACAAGCGCCACGATCCTCCCCGCATGGGTCCCCACAAGCCGACTGGACACCCTGGCCGAGCTGGAATCCCAGTGGCGGCAGGCCGTCGCTGGCAACGCAGTCCTCCACCACGACCTCCGCCAGGACAACATCCTCGTCGACGCGAAGGGCACCGCATGGATCTGTGATTGGAACTGGCCTTGTCTTGGCGCTAGTTGGTTCGACCTCGCGCTCCTCCTGGCCACAGCACACGCTGATGGCCACGACTCCACCACTGTGTTCAGGAAACACCCCACAGCTCGCGGAGTCGACACCGCTCAACTCGATGCCGCTCTGGCCGCGCTCTCGGGCTTCTTCCTGGTCTCTGGCGCACAGCCCCCAGCCGATTGGTCGCCGTACCTGCGTCAGCACCAGACGTGGTGCGGAGAGGCCACGCTGCGGTGGCTAGCGGCCAGGCGCAAGTGGCCCCTGTGACCCCACCAACTGATCAACCGGCACACCAATCGGCCGACGAAGCGGGGGGAGTCAGCACCAGAGCCCATCCCAGTGCCGCGCATGCCGAGCACGGCCGACGACGTGCTCCCGGAGGACGATTGACAGCAGCGGCCTCACGCGACAGCCGAATCTGGGACCTGCGGCCACATGGTTCCGTGAGCCTTTTCCATCCTCAGTCTGAGCTGGCCAGATGGAGGGTGAGGACAGCGTGGACGAGGCCGGTGATTCGGGTCGTCGAGCAGCGGAGCTTGCGCAGGAGCCGCCAGGACTTGAGGGTGGAGATGGCTTGCTCGACCAGTGCCCGGACCTTCGCGTAGGACCGATTGGCGGCCTGCTGACCGGTGGAGAGGCTGTCCCATTGGCCGCGGTAAGGGAGACGGACCGTGCCGCCTGCGCCCTGGTAGCCCTTGTCGGCCCAGCAGTTGATGCCGGCCTCGGCGAGAGCGTCGATGATGCCGTGCTCGCGTGCGGCTCGGACATCATGGACAGCACCGGCCAGGGCCGGTGAAGCCCACAGGAGACGACCCTTCGGGTCGGCTATGACCTGCACGTTCATGCCGTGCTTCCTGTGTTTTCCCGAGTAGAAGGGGCGGTCGGCGGCGATCCGGTCGATCGACAGAAGCGTCCCGTCCAGAATCACGAACGCCTTCATCGACGCGGCCCGTACTGCTTCGGTGAGCGTGGGGGCGAGCGCGGCCAGGAGCTCGACGGCCTCGGTGACGTACCGGTAGACGGTGGTGGTACCGATCCTGAAACCTGCCGCGAGCTGGGCATAGGGCTGGCCATTGCGGAGGTGGGCAAGGGTAAGTAGGGCCTGACGGCCCGCGGTCAGGCGCCGCCATCGGGTGCCGAGAGAGCGCCGACGTTCCCTCAGGCGGGCGGCGAGGAAGCGAAGGGCAGAGCTGGACACGTCGATGCCGGACGGGTAGACAAGCATGCGGAGCCTCTAGTGGAGACGGTTCTCTTGGTCGAAAACCCATCTACCAGGGGCTTCATCAGCCTGTCAGGCCAACTGCCCAGCCAACACCAGAGGTTGGAAAGGGCTCACTGGTGTCGTGCTCAGCGAGCGTTCGCGTCCTTCCGAAGCCCTCTGCCTAGGCGAGACTGGCGGGGTGTCAAGGAAGCCCCTGCGGCCATGTTCGCAGTGCCGTGCGCCGCCCCCCCAGAGACGCTGACCCCAACGGGCGGTACGCGACTCGACATGCCGAATCCGTCAAGGCGACGGGTCCAGCGGCGCAACGAGATCTACCGGCGAGCCGTGTACCAGGGACTGGAACTCGTCAAAGGAGAGATTCTGTGGGCCCAAGGCCGGTGCCCGGTGTACTGCGTGCCCATCTCGATCCACAAGCGCATGGATTCGGTGGACTGCTCGCCGAAGTCCCGTACACGGACATGGCGAATGTCAATGTCTTTAGTCGTGTGCACGGGTGGGCTGGGGGTTCATTGTGGTGGGGGAGGCGCCCGCGATCGAGGCGGGGCCGTGGGAGGGATCCGAGTGATCCGGAGGAAGGGGAACTTCAGTGAGCGATTTCCAGAAGGGGTCCTCGGTGCATCAGATTGCCTTCCACTGGGACGGCAACCATGGCCACGAGGGCACTGGCATCAACGCCGTCGCTCACTCCTCCTCGGTCGAGCGGGCCGAGGAACTGGGGCGGGAGCTGGGCCCGTTGCTGCGAGTTTCCCGTGCGGCGACGGCAGGTCCGAGCGTCGTGCGCACGCATTCGCGCGACGGGGACGTCATGCTCGTCCAGCGCTGGCCCACCGCTGACCGGAGCGGACGCCCCAGGACGATCAGCCATGTCCTGATCGGCGACCCATGGATCATGAAGACCCGCCTGTGCCTTGGCCTGTCGTACGGCGGCTGGCGCAGTCAGGAGAAGGCCGAGCTGGCGCGTGGGCGTCACCCCGAGGTCGATTGCGAGGCACTCGACGAGCTGGCGCGCCGTCGGCTGCCCGAGATGATGGAACTGCTACCCACGGTTCAGCAGGCGTTGGTCCTGGTCACCGCGGAGCTGCTGCGCGATCCCACGCAACGGGTGTCGCTGCTCCTGGAGGAGCAGACACCGCGCGGCTGGCCGGACCGAGACGCGGTGCCGCTGGTCTATCTTGGGCTGTTCCTGATCTTCGGGTCCTGGTTGGGCCAGCAGTGGACGTTCGCCACCTACGACACGGTGGACACCCATCCCTTGCGGCTGATGTCCGTGCCGCGCTGGGAGCCGGACACGAGCGCTGCTGGCCCACTGGCCCGGGTCATGGGCCGTCGGCCGGACGTCCCCCGTTTCGAGCACATGGCGGCGGCACGGTTGGTGAAACACCTCCTCGCGCAGCGGCAGGAGGTTGCCGGCGTGCCGCAGCTGGTCGAAGAACTCGCCGACGGGGCCAACCTGGGCTGGGAGCGACGGCGCGAACGACTGCGGGAGATCCTCGGCATCGCCCGCCCGAACGGCGCGAGGGCCATAGCGCCCGCGCCCCTCCCGTCGGAACTGGGCCCGACTTCGGAATGGGACCGGGATCGGAACCAGGAGCGGGAAAGCGGCGGGGAAGCGAAGCAGGCCCAGGATCAGGAACGGGCCCGATCCACCCGCCGACCAGCCGCAAGCGAGACAGGCCGCCTGAACCACGCCTTGCGCACCTGGCATGAGGCACCCACCGTCGCAGCCGCGAGACACCTGGCCGGACACGAAGGACTGCTGGTCGATGACCGCTACCTGCTTACCGCACTGATCGGCCAAGGCGGAATGGCACGGGTGTGGCTCGGCCACGATCAGCGGCTGAAGCGGCCCGTCGCCGTCAAGGAGATCCTTTTCGGGTCCGCAACGACCCTCTCGGAACGCGCGTCGCTGACCGCGCGGATGCAGATTGAGGCGCAGGCCGCGGCGCGGATGCGCCATCAGAACATCGTCGCGGTCCACGACGCCTTCCACTTCCAAGGCACTCCCTGGATCGTCATGGAGTATGTCCCTGGCACCGGCCTGGATGTGCTGATGCGCGACCAAGGCCCGCTCCCCTGGAAATATGCCGCCGCTTTCGGCGCCCAAGTGGCCGATGCCCTCGCACACGTGCACGCTGCCGGGGTGATCCACCGCGATCTGAAACCTGGCAACATCCTTGTCTCCGACGCCCAGGTGATACTCACCGACTTCGGCATCTCTCGAATGCTGGACGTCCCCGGCGTGACCACCGCCGGCAAAGTCATCGGAACGCTCCCCTACATGTCACCCGAACAGCTGTACAACAAGCTGGTGCCGGCCAGCGACCTGTGGGCACTGGGCGTCACCATGTACGAGGCAGTCGAAGGACACCGGCCGTTCCAAGGGGATACGCAACCCGAGCTGTTCGATGCGATCCGCCAGCACCCGCTCCCGCCGCCCCGGCGCGCTGGGGCGCTGACGGCCCTGCTCACAGCCCTGCTGGACAAAGACGCGGCACGCCGCCCGGATGCGCAGGACACGGCCCGCACTCTGCGCGGTGCCGCAAGGTGAAGCACGCGCCTGGCGCACTGGTAGAGCAAGCCATCTCCACCCTCAAGTCCTGGCGGCCCCTGCGCGAGCTCCGCTGCTCGACGACCCGAATCACCGGCCTCATCCACGGTGTCCTCACCCTCCATCTGGCCAGCTCAGACTGAGGATGGAAAAGGCTCCGTGAGTGTTGCTCCCCAAGAGGGGTTCTTCGATTCAGGTCGGGTATCACGGTGGCGAAGTGCACAGGGAATGCTGGGAAGTTTCGTACAGCCCAAGAGCATCTCGCACCTTGGGGTGTTGAAGTGGAACAGGTGGCTCTGGAGCTGGATGAGATCCAGACCACGTCAGTTGCGATAATCGCGGAGCACAAGGCCCGGCAGGCTTACGCGATTCTCGGACGGCCGTTGTTCGTCGAGAATTCAGGCTTCTACATTGAGGAGTTCGGTGGTTGGCCGGGACCGATGGTAAACAGGCTCTGGAGGCTTTCGGCCCCGACGGAATCACCCATCTCTCGGACCTCGCGGAGAAGCGGACCTGTCGTTTCGCGAGTCCGCGGTCTACGGGGACACCGACGGTGAGTTGCACACCTTCGCGGATGACGCCCGCGAGCCAGGAAGGATCGGGATGGCACCCGATCGGGGGCGCGGTTCACGATCCTGGTCCGATCTGTGGTCAATCTTCGTGCTGAACGGAGCCGGCGCGACACTGGCCGCCTTGCCGGAGGACGAGCAGAGCCGTGTGTTCGCTGAGTGGGGAAAACGCTCGGTCGTCGCAGCCCTGGGTGAGTGGCTGGCGCAGTCACAATGACATTGCTGCGGTGATATCACCTCAGGGATAGGGAGCCAGGCGGCCTGTGGTCCATGGTGGACGTCCGCCGCCTGCCGGGCTCCTACTAGATTTCCCGGTTGCTCTGCCGGGCTGCTCGGTGAAGTCGGCGAGCGATCCATTCACTTATGGGAGATCGCGTTGACACACTAGCTCCTGCCCACCGAGAGGTCTCAGCTATGTCGCGCCCGCTCGAAGAATCGCCCTACGCGTTCACTGTCCCGCCCCTGGTCGAGGCGGTGCCGGCTGCACGAGACAGAATTGTGAGCCGTGCAAGGCGGCTTGGGCTGGCCCTGAACGAGGAGCTGGCCCAGGACTTGAAGTTGCTCACCGGGGAACTGGTCGCGAACTCGGTCATGCACACGCAGGCCGCGTGCGTTGTGTCCGTACGGTGGACCGGAGAGCGGCTCCGTGTGGAAGTCACCGATGTTGACCCCACTACGGTGCGTCCGTCTCAAGCTCGGTCCGCGGACGAGAATGGGCGCGGTCTCTTCCTCGTTGCAGCGTTGGCAACGGAGTGGGGCTCACACCCCTGTGCGGCGGGGAAGAAGACCTGGTTCGAGCTGACGGTTCCCACGTCCGCGGTGGACACCAAAACCGGGATGTCCTCATACCATGAAGCACCTGCTGACCACGCGGTCTTCAACTGCGCAGTAGACACCCACTCCGCTGTAACGGAATCCGTGCCAATCGCCAGTGCACGTGCACGAGTCGAGCACCAAGCGGCTTGAGCTGCTTCGAACCAGGCAGAGGTGGTCAGAGGAGTGGTCCACGACGTGGCGCGGGACGTCGAGCGTGGCGACATAGGTGACCAACTTGAAGCCTCTGGTGGTTGCGGACATGATCTTGTGGTGAGACCTGTCCTACCAGGGGCTCTACGTGCGTCTGCGGTCGGGTGTGGTCCGTCCGACTCGCCTTTGCCAGGCGGTAGTTCACACCGCGTCGCGCAGATCATTTCGCTGAGGACACGTCACTGGCTGGCCCGTTCTTCCTAGGGCTCGGCGGACGAGCCGACTAGCGCGCCACGTGGTAGCGGAGGTAGACGACTCTCGAACTGAGGGTGCGGGTCTCGACGAGTTCGAGATCCACCCAGCGCTCGCGCTGGGGAAAGAAACGGAACGCCACCGCCGGTGCACGCAGCCGCGTTCGCGGAACCAGCGCAGGACCAGAACGGCCGCCCGCGACCTGGTCCAGCGGGGCGGTCCCCGCGGCGTTCTCGTGCACACTGGCAGCTGGCGCGACCATCGCGATGACCAACCCCAACACGTCTACTGCCAGCCCCTGTTTCGTCCCAGGAACCCTATTGGCCGCAACCCGCCCTGCGTTCACCTCATCAGGCGACACCAACGGAGCCAAACCCTCAACGACCGTCCTCTCAGCGCCGATCGGCCATGGGTTAGATCACGCCAGTTCGTCCCCAACTGCGTTGCGTCTGCAACGCGTTATGGGAGAGGATGTTCGAAGAGTTCTGTGGCGTGTGCGACACGGAGGAACTGCATCTCGTACAAGTACGTCGTGACTGTCGAAGTTGGACTGTCATGACGTGTAACACGACGAACACGGGGGTGGGTGGATGAAGTTCGACATGGGGTCGACGACCCTGGCGGATCTCGGTAAGAGCACGGTCGGGTCGACTGAAGACCTGGGAACGCTGATCCGGTGGCTGGTCCAGGCGGCGGAGCCGCTGGAGGGGAAGTTCAACGGGGCGGGCAAGGCGGCGTTCGACCGGTTCAAGAACCACACGGACGAGATCACCAGCGCCTTGAACGGGTCCCTGAGCGCGATCCTGGGCGGCCAGTCCGGCATGGACACCGCGTTCGGCTCCGGTGATCTGGAGCAGGAGGACAACGCCCACCAGAACATGGGCCATTCGAACTTCGACGCCGCCCGCTTCGGCGCCCGATAGCCGTCACCAAAGGGGAATTTGACCATGGGTCAGGACCAGGACCGCCGCTCGTACGACACCGGCGCCTCCACCGAGGTGCAGGGCAGCCTGCAAGGCATCATCGGTCAGTTGGAGCGCGTCCTCGGCGACCGTGACCGCGCGGTGCAGGCCGCGATGGCCGACTTCACCGCCGACGGCGTCGCCGATGAGTATCACGGCAAGGAAAAGCGCTGGAACCACGCCGCGAACGAAGTCCGCGACATCATCCGCCTTGTCCGCACCACGCTTGAGCAGAACGACGGCACCGCGCAGTCGACCATGGCCAAGGCACGGGCGGCCGTCGACAACATCGGCTGAGTTCTGCGTACTTGGCGTGCAGGAGTAGCGGGGCAGTGGGGCATTAGGGGGCGGGCATGTCGAAGTGGGATATCGATCCGGCCGGTGTGGGTGTGGTCACCTCGCGGGTGGGTGAGGTGATGACCGCGCTGGACGAGATCGTCCAGGCGTACGGCACGGACCTGGAGGGGGCCGCGACAGCGGCCGGCACCCTCGTGTCCGGTGACACGGGCGGCAAGGGTCTGGTCGGCGGGCTGGTGGGCTCGGCGCTGGTCGAGTTCGTCGAAGGCACCGCGAGCGAGCTGCAGTTCATCGGCACGCGGACCGGCAAGTCGGTCACCGGCGCGGTCGAGGCAACCCTGGCCTATGAGGCGGGCGACGTGGAGATGGCCGCGCACGTGCAGCACGAGGCGGCGGGCGTGGTGGACGACAGGCTGGAGATTGCGGACCTGAAGCGGGGCAGGCTGTGATCAACCCCGAGGGCATCCCTCATTTCACCGGCGATCTGGGGCTGCTGGACCACCACGTCACCGGGCTGCAGAACAACGCGGACGGCATCCGGCGGGCAGGCGAGGCCGCACACACGCGGTTCCAGGCGTTGTCGGCGGTCTATCACGCACCCGAGGCAACCGATCTGTTCGCCTCCACGGCAGCAGTGCGTGATGGCGCCGACACGTTCGCCGACAAGGTCGAGACCGTCGCCAGAGCGCTCGCCGAGTACGGCCAGACGGTCAAGCCGATCATCGACCGGCTGGAGCATCTCAAGGTCAAGGCGGCCGCATTCGTGGCGTCCGTCGACAAGGACACCTACCGCGGCTCCGGCGAGTGGACCCACGGCCTGGTGGACAACGACTGGACCAAGAACCAGGACAAGGTCGACGAACACACGGCGCTGATGAACGGGGTGGCCGAGGCCAAGGCTGCCTTCGAGGCCGCTGAGATCGCCGCCCACAACAAGATCACGGCCCTGGTGGGCGGCACTCAGTACATGCAGCAGTCCAACCACATGCTGGTGCCGTTCGGGGTCAAGTTCTACGGGGCCACCGCCGAGACCTACGAGCACGCCCAGAAGCTGCCGTGGGGCAGCCCGCAGGACCTGGCCCACAGTGGTTGGGACATCGGTTACCAAATCAAGGAACACGTCTGGGACGGGTTCGTCGTCGACGGCGTGGTGGGGACCCTCGACGGTGTCTTCACCATGGCCGGAGGTCACGGTACCGACCAGGCGAAGCTCGCCTGGGAAGGCCTCACCCGCGCAATCGTCGGCGGGGAGACCTACCTGCAGGAGTCCAGCGGGCAGAAAGCCACCGGTTTCTGGGCCAGCGACTTCGCCCAGGGAAGCAAGCCGTACGCCAAAGAGACCGGCAAGGCCTTCCTCAAGTGGGACATGTGGAAGACCAACCCGGCCCGCGCCTCGGGCAGCGTCGTCACTTTCAACCTCCTCCCCTTCGCCGGTGCCGCCACGGCGGCACGCGTCAGTGCGGCCGGCAAGGCCGGGGCCGGCGCCAAGGCCGTTCTCACCGCGGCACGCATCGCCGACGCCGTGGACCCGGTCAGTACGGCCGTCCGGGCCACCCGGTATGCCCTGCCCAAAATCTCCGAAGTCACCGCCAACGTCCGTAACGGACTCGGCGAATTGCGTGCCGCCAAGGGACCGGAGAGCGTGCTGGAGCTCTCCGACGGATCCACACTCCACGTCGGAAACGGCGAGTTCACCGCCGGCAAGAACGGCATACCCCACCCCGGTGCCATCCCGCACGAGCTGCCGGCCGCCGAACGTGCCACCTCAGCCACTGTGCGCCCCCAGGAGCCCGCACTCGTCGGCGCCGGAGCGCGTGCGGCCGAAGGCAGCATGCACACGAGCGAGAACCTGCCCGCACGGGCCAGCCACGAACCTCTTCAAAAATCAGAACCAACGCCGTTGTCCAGTCGGGCAGGCCACGGCTTGGGGGACACGAGCGCAGGCTCGCATAATCGCTCCGGGAGCGAGGCGAGCACGGCCCGCGAGAACTCGAATGGCTCTGGTCTCGTGAGCCACGAGTCGGGATCCGCGAAAGCCCGGGCAACAGGCCATGGCGGGCATGGTTCAGAAGGCTCGCGAGGATCCGAAGGATCCGACGCTGGCACTCCTCACGAGCCTGTGCACGATCACGACCCGGAGCATGCGGACAACCAGGAGTCACACGAGGGGCATGGGGAGGAAGGCACCGCCGACACGAGTACGCCCCACGACACAGGTCGGCATGGCGCAGGGGATGGGGAGCCTGACTTCACCCGCCCGACCTTGCCACCCGGCGATGGGTCGCTGTCTCTACGCGAACTGCGTGCTGTACGAGGCTTTCGGCGACGCTTCGAGGCCGCGGAGGAGTTTGGTCGGGAGACCTGGGGTGGGGACCCTGAGCGGCACTTCCCAGTTCCGATGCATGACCATCCCTACTACCCCGTGTCGACTCCTATGGGGCGTAAGGTCGACGTGCCAGTGGATCTCCCGGATGGCAGGGTTCTGGCTGTAGAAATTAAGCACTACCTAGAATTCCGGACGGTCAAGCTTGAAGATGGAACGAATAAGGTGGTTCAAGGGGAGGTGCCACTCAACAAGGGGATCATGGAGCAGATAAATAAGGATCTCACGCTGCGCCGCCTGGATCCCAGCTACGATCCTCGCTGGGTATTTACGGGCGCCCACCCGTCTCCAGCCCTACAGGGTTACCTCAAGCAGGCTCGTATAATTTTCGTTACATACGGACCGGCTCCAAGGTAGTATGAAATCAAGCGCGTAATGGAAGGTGCCAGAAATGCCGAGGGCGAGTACTCCCGGACCCGATCTCGAACGATGGATCGAGGAAGGGCGCCTTACCATTCTTGATATCGCCAGCATGCTGGGTGTTTCCCAAGAAGTGTATGAGGGAGACCCGCTCACTCTCATCCCTGCCCTACAGAACTACACGTCCCGTCTTCCGCTCGCCGAGTTCGAGGAGTCGGACTGGGTGACGCTGCAGAGTGACCTCATCGCGTACGTTGCGGATTTCCTAATCCGGCGGCATGGCGCGCACTGGAAAGTGGTCGACGATCCCTCGATGCCTCGCGGATATCGCTACGTCGTTGAGGTCGAGGGCCGCGATGGAGAGACTCGCAGGATCGACCCCGTCGACATCGTTCGGGTTGAGTTCGGCAATCTGCCCATTGAGATCACCAGGATGCTGGCCAGCGCGGAGTTGACGTTGCACTTGGCATCTCAGTCTGGCGACGGAGGGGAAAATGGCGCTGATTCATCGAGGCCATGAGATCCCTACCGCTCATGCGGCGGACGGCATTGAATTCCTCGCCGAAGACACTCAGGAGCTGATCGGCAAGATCGGGCGCACTCCGGACGGTCTCGACACTGCCTTCAAAGCCTCCTCGACCTTGTCCAGGACTCGCGGCGGGCTGGATCCAGAAGCGGAGGAGTTCGACACCTGGGCCTCCTACGTGACGTCCATGCAGTTGGGTTCCGCTCTTTTCGCCGCAGCAGCAGCAGATGAGCCCGCGATCGAATACCAGATCGATCGGCAACTCCGGTCAATTCCTACCGCCGGTGCCCAGTCGTACGCTCACGCCGGAAGCTGGATCTCTGCGCTCTGGCTTGCATCATCTGCCACGAGCAGAACCGCGGGACGGAACTCTGCAATGTTCCTTTCTCCACGCTACGCGCTTCTGGCGCCACGTTCGATGAATACATCTACTCCCGTCCTGGAGCGCGGCTGGGTGGGCGAGTTCGAGACGTGACCGCAGGCAGCACTCAGCAGCCCATGGGCCAATCCAGCTAGGAATCAAGTGACTTATCCCTCATACCCCGCCGGTGGAAGCCAGCCGGGACAGCAGCTTCCCTACTTCCCGCAGCCTCATGAGTCCTTGGGTGCCTATCCGGGCCCGTACTACGGCGGACCGGCTGGAATGGGTGCGGCCCCGCTGTCGTTCGCGGACTTGGGGTCCCGGCTGGGTGCTCCGTTGTGGTGCTGCTGGGACAAGCCGTTGCGGCAGTGCCTGCACGACAAGGTCGCCGACAACATGACCCTCGACGTCTGAGGCCGCGGCATGGCAGCCCAGGACTACGACAGTCAGTTGCTGGAGTCGGTGTCGGTGCGGCGTCGGCGGCTGCGAGATGCCCTGTTGTTCGGGGCGCAGCGGCAGCGGCGGACGGTTGATGAGCGGCTGGGGAAGGTGGTGGCCGGGGTGGTGATCGCGGCGGTGTTGTGTGCGGGGTGTGTGGGGTGGTCGTTCGTGTCGCATCGGCTGATCGGGAAGAGCGGGTACGGGTCCTCGGTGCCGTCCTCTCCGCCATCTGTACCGTCGGCTTCCGCTTCGCCGTCGGCGGCGGCGTCTGCTTCTCGATGACTCGATGATTGGTTGGAGTGCGTGATAACTGCGGGGGCTGTGGGCCGTGGCCGGACGACGTTGAGCCGGGTCACTTTGGTGGGTGAGCGGCGGCGAGTGGATCTCGTGCTGCCGTCGCAGGAGCCGGTGGGTCTGCTGCTGCCGGAGGTCATGCGGTTGCTGGATGACCAGGTGACCGGCCGCCCGGAGTTGCGGCATCTGGTGAGCGCGGACGGTACGGCGCTGGAGCTGGACGGCACGCTGGAGTCGGCGGGCGTGGCCGATGGCGCCGTGTTGCGGCTGGTGCGGGCGGAGGATGCGCCGTCGGCTCCGGTTGTACATGACGTCACCGACGAGGCAGCTGCGGATCTGGATACGCGTGCCTGGCGGTGGCGGCCTGGAGCGCGACAGGTAGTGGCCGGGGCCGCCACGCTGTTGTGGGCGCTGGCGGCCGGCGTGCTGTCCCTGGGCCGGTTCGACGTCGCTGCGGCAGGCGGGGCACTGCTCGCTGTCGCCGGAGTAGCGGCGCTGAGCGGTGCCCTGTTGGGGCGGGCCGGGAAGTATCCGTTGGCCGCCACGCTGATCGTCACTGGCGCAGTGCTGGGCGTGCTCGGTATGTGGTCGCTGGGTGATGTGTACGCGTGGCCGGGGGCGGGGCGGCTGGCCGGTGTGGGCGCGGTCGCGGTGGTGGCGTTGTTGCTGTTGGGCTGGTTCTCGCCGTTGGGGCGAGGCGGTCTCGTGGGGGCGGCCGCGCTCGGCGGATCGGTCGTGTGCTGGGAAGCCGCGCTCGCGGTGCAGTCCGGTGGCGGGCCGGTCTCGCAGACGGCCCGCGTGTCGGCCCTGCTGGCGGTGGTATCGGTCATCGTGCTGGGCGTGTTGCCTCGGCTCGCGCTGATGGTCTCGGGCCTCTCGGGCCTGGATGACCGGCGCTCAGGTGGGGCGTCGGTGAGCCGGTACCAGGTGTCTTCGGCGCTGTCGGCCACCCATCGCGGGCTGGCGCTGGCCACCGTGGTCATGGCGGTTTCGGCCGCCGTGGCCGGGGTGTTGGTGCTGGATGCGGTGTCGGTGTGGACGGTGGCCTTGGCGGGGGGTGTGGCGGTGGTGCTCGCGCTGCGGGCCCGCGCGTTCCCGCTGACGGTCGAGGTGGTGGCGCTCTTCGCTGCGGCCTCGGTGGTGGCCGTACGCCTGATCCGAGTGTGGCTGGAACGCTCCGGTGCGGCGGGGCCGTTGGTGGTACTGGTGGCGCTGGCACTGGTACCCCTGTCGATGCTGGCGGTGCGGCCCGCTGAGCATGTGCGGGTGCGGCTGCGCAGGTTCGGGGATGTGCTGGAGTCGGTCGGTGTGATCGCTCTGTTCCCGTTGGTGATCGGGGTGTTCGGTGTGTACGGGCGCCTGCTCGGCACCTTCGCGTAGGGGGTGCGCCATGGCTCAACCAGACTGGCAGCGGGACATCCTGCAGCAGCTCGGCGACCAGGCTCCCGCGGGCGTTGAGCCGACCATCGCCCTGCGCCCTGCCCGCCCGCTCCCTACTGGACCAGCGGATCCCCACGGCGTCGCGCAGGCCCAGCAGACACCCGGCGGTCCCGACCAACCAGCTCCCGACCAGCCTGGCCCGAACGAGCAGCAGGGGCGGGCGCGGCCGCCGGTTCCACGTGGCATGCGGGATCCGCGCCTTCCGATGGCCGCGCCGGAATCCGTGCCCACCGTCGATCCCCGCCTCGCGCACGCCCTCGGCTCTCCGCAGCACGGCGACTCGGTGGCCAGGCGCACCGGGCGCACCCTGCGCCAGCTGACCGAGTCGGCCGGGCGGGAGGTGGCCGAGCAGTCCCGGCTGGCGCGGGAGATCCAGCAGCCGGTGACCACCGGCCGCATCATCGCGGTGACCTCGATCCGGGGAGGGGTGGGCAAGTCCACCGTGTCCGCCCTGCTGGCCCGCACCTTCAACCACTACCGGCATGACCCGGTCCTCGCGCTGGAGGCAGATGCGGCCCTGGGCACGCTGCCGGTGCGTCTGGGAGCGGAGTCGGTGCGCTGGGCGTGCGCGGACCTCGCCCCCATCCTCAAGCCCTCCATGCAACTCACCGATGTCACTGGCTACTTGGCGCCGGTGGCGGACGGGGGCTGGCTGCTGCCCGCGGGCCAGGGCCGGGTCGGCGCCCCCCTTGACGTACGCACCTACCGCACCGTGACCCTGGCGCTGCGCCGCTACTTCGCGGTGACGGTGGTGGACTGTGAGAGCCTGCCCGGCGAGGTGGCGCGGACCGCGATGGACACCGCCCACGCCCGGGTGGTGGTCGCCCCGATGACCGCGGAGGGCGTGGGCGCGACCCGCCAGGTGCTGGACTGGCTGGCCCAGTTGCCGCACTCCGCGCTCGCCTCGAGTGTGGTGGCGCTCTCCGCGAACTCCCCCGACACCACGCTCGATGTGAAGACGGCCGTCGCGCATCTGCGGGACGCCGGGGTGGTCGTGGTCCTGCTGCCCTATGACCGTCATCTGGCCCAGGGAGGCCCCATCCACACCGCCATGCTCGGACAGTCCACCCGCCAGGCCGCCATCCGGCTCGCCGCCGAGGCCATGGCGCGGGCGGTGCGGGTGCGATGACCCAGCACCAGATCCACCGTCCGGCCCGTTCCACCCGCCCCCTGTCCCCGGCCGAGCCGCGCACGATCGAGCCGCCGCCGAATCTGCCCGAGGGCAGCAGCGGCCGGGCGGCGACCGCCCTGCTGCCGATGGCCGGGGTTATGAGCTCGGTCGTCATGATGACCGTCATCCGCAACAGCCAGTTCGCCGGGCTCGGCGCGGTCGTCTTGGTCGTGGCGCTGCTCGGCGGGGTGGTGCTGTTCCTGTCCCAGCGGGGTAAGGCGGCCCGCACCCGACGCACCCAGCGCGAACGCTTTCTGGAGTACGTCGAGGAGGAGCGCGAGGTCCTCGGCCAGGTGGAGCGGGAGTTGCGAGATAGGGCGCGGCTGCTGAACCCGCCGCCGCCGGCCCTGTACGACGTGGTGCGCGATCCGGCCCGGCTGTGGGAGCGCCGCCGCACGGACGCGGACTTTATGCGCGTGCGCCTCGGCGTGGGCGACGTTCCGGTGCAGGAGCTGGTTGTTGGGCAGAGCTCGGTGGGGGGTGTGCTCACCCCGCCGGATCCGTTCATGCTGAACGAGGCTCGCGCCCTGCAGCACCGCTTCGCCACCGCGCCGGACGTACCGCTCACCGCCGCCCTGGACAGGGCGGGCAACGTCAGCATCGTCGGCGACCGGGACGGCGTGCTGAACGTCGCCCGCGCACTGCTCATCCAGACCGCGGTCACGCACGCGCCGGACGACGCGGCCCTCGCCCTGGCGGTACCAAGCGACGAGCTGGCGCAGTGGGAGTGGGCCAAATGGCTGCCCCACGTCCTCGACACCCAGGGGCAAAACGGGCCAGTGGCCGCGTGTCGGATCGCGCCGGGCCTCGCCCAGCTCGCCGCCCAGCGCACGGCGGATCTGCGCCGCCGCGCCTCCTACGCCGCCGAGGTACGCCGCGGTCTCGCCGACCGGCACGCACTCCAACTCACCGACCGGCTCCTCATCGTCCACGACAGCCACGGACAGGCCGCCGCCGAACTCCCGCGCCCGGACCAGGCCGTGGGCCTGGCCGACATGGGGATCACCGTGCTCCACCTGCTGCAGCAGCAGATCCACGAACCGGACCAGGTCAGCGTGCGGATCACCGTCGACGGCGACCGGGTCACCGTCGAGGACCTGCGCACCCCCGACGCCCTGCCCGGCCAGGGGGTCGCGGACGCGGTCAGCGTGCCGGGCGCGGAGGGCCTGGCCCGGCTGCTCGCCCCGCTGCGGCTGTCCGCGGAGTCGGCGGCCGAGGGCACCCCGGTCTCGGGGCCGGTGGACTTCCCCGACCTGCTGGGCATCGACGACCCAGCCGCCCTCGACCTCGTACGACTCTGGGCGCCACGCGGGGAGCGGGACTTCCTGCGCGTCCCCATCGGCCTCAACGACCGCCATCGACCGGTCCTGCTGGACCTGAAGGAGTCCGCCGAACTCGGCATGGGCCCGCACGGGCTGTGCGTGGGCGCCACCGGCTCCGGCAAGAGCGAACTGCTGCGCACCCTGGTCCTCGCGCTCGTCGCCACCCACACGCCCGAGGACCTGGCGATGGTGCTGGTCGACTACAAGGGCGGCGCCACCTTCGCCCCGTTCACCCACCTCCCGCACGTGGCCGGAGTGATCACCAACCTGGAGAACGAGGCCGGACTCGTCGAGCGCGTCCACACCAGCCTGGCCGGCGAGGTCAAGCGCCGCCAGCAGGTCCTCAAAGACGCCGGGAACATCGCCGACATCGGCCACTATGCCGCGCTGCGCGCCACAAAGCGGCCCGACCTGGAGCCACTGCCACACCTGTTCGTCGTCATCGACGAGTTCGGCGAACTCCTCACCGCCAAGCCCGACTTCATCGACCTGTTCCTCTCCATCGGCCGCATCGGCCGCTCCATCGGCGTCCATCTGCTGCTGTCCGGCCAGCGCATCGAATCCGGCAAGCTCAAGGGCCTGGACACCTACCTGTCCTACCGCCTCGGCCTGCGCACCTTCTCCGCCGACGAGTCGCGTACGGTCCTGGACACCACGGACGCCTTCCAGCTACCGCCGCTGCCGGGCTTCGGCTACCTGAAGGTCGACACCTCCACGTACGAACGCTTCAAGGCGGGCTTCGTCTCCGGCGCCTACCACGGCCCCGCCCGGCGCGAGAATGCCGACGCCGAGCCGCTCGTGTGGACGTATCCCGCCTTCAACACCCTCCCCTCGCCCACGGAGACAGCGGACGAGCCACCGGCGATGCGGGAACGCGAGACCGGCCCGACCGTCATGTCCACCATGGTCGACCAACTCGCCGTCGCCGCACCGCCGGTGCGCCGCATCTGGCTGCCCCCGCTCCCCAACGCCCTCACCCTCGACCAAGCCGCCGGCCCGGTGCAGGCCTCCCCGCGCGGCCTGCACCTCACCCCCAGCCATGGCGTAATGCGGGTGCCGCTGGGAGTGCTGGACGATCCGGCCCGGCAATGGCAGGGACCCTGGGTGCACGACCTGAACACCGCCGGCGGCCACACCGCGGTCATCGGCGGGCCGCAGTCCGGCAAGACCACGCTGCTGCGCACCCTGGCCCTGTCCCTGGCCCTCACGCACACCCCGAACGAGGTCGCCCTCTATGGCCTCGACCTGGTCGGCGGCGGCCTGGCCGCGCTGTCCGGGCTGCCGCACGTCGGCGGGATCGCCTCCCGCGCCGACCACGAACGGGCCACCCGCACCGTCGCCGAGGTCCGCGCCATGCTCAACCAGCGCGAAGAGGCCTTCCGCACCTACGGCATCGACTCCGTCGACCAACTACGCGCCCTGCGGTCCGCGGGCAAGCTGACCGAACTCGGCTCGACCGACGTGGTACTGCTCATCGACGGATTCGGCCAACTGCGCGAGGAGTTCAACGACCTCGAAGAATCCATCGCCGACCTGCTCAAGCGCGGCGGCGGCTACGGCATCCACATCGTCGCGGGCATGCTGCGCTGGAACGACGTACGTATCAACACTCAGTCGATGTTCGGCAGCCGGATCGAGCTGCGGCTCAACGACCCCGCCGACTCCTCCGTCGACCGCAAACTGTCACAGACCCTCGGCCCAGACACCCCGGGCCGGGCCCTGACCGACGGCAAGCTGTTCGCGCACGCCGCGCTGCCCCGCATCGACGGCCAGGCCTCCACGGCCAACCTGGGCGATGCCCTGGAGGAGGCGGCGCGCACCCTCCGCGCCGCCTGGCACGGCGAACTCGCCCCACCCGTACGGGTCCTGCCCACCCACCTGGACGCCGCCCGGCTGCCCTCGCCGGCCACCGAACCCACCCGGATCCCCCTCGGCCTGGACCAGGACGCCCTCGCCCCCGCCCTCCTCGACCTCTTCGGCACCGATCAGCACCTGCTGATCCTCGGCGACAACGAGTGCGGCAAGACCAACCTGCTCAAGCTCATCGCGGGCCAACTCACCGCCCGCTACACCGACACGGAACTGGTCTTCGGCGTCTTCGACCCGCGCCGCGGCCTGCGCGGTGTGATCCCCGAGCCGTACCGCGGCGGCTACGCCCACAACGCGAAACTCGCCGCCGCTCTGGCCAGCGGCATCGCCACCGAGTTGGAGAAGCGGCTGCCGGAGACGGCGGACCCCGATGCGCCGATCCTGGAGCCCGCCT
Source organism: Streptomyces sp. R41 (assembly GCF_041053055.1). Classification (NCBI taxonomy): domain Bacteria; kingdom Bacillati; phylum Actinomycetota; class Actinomycetes; order Kitasatosporales; family Streptomycetaceae; genus Streptomyces; species Streptomyces sp. R41. Next base: position 9,518,908 of record NZ_CP163443.1, on the reverse strand, counting down.
TCACCGGGCCGCGCATCGTCATCCTCGTCGACGACTACGACATCCTCACCACCGCGGGCCAGCAGCCCCTCGCCCCTTTCCTGCCCTACGTCTCCTCCGCCCCTGACATCGGCCTGCACTTCATCGTCACCCGCCGGGTCGCCGGATCCGCCCGCGCCCTGTACGAGCCCTTCCTCACCACCCTGCGCGAGACCGGTACCACCGCCCTGCTGATGACCGGCGACCGCACCGAGGGCCAGCTCTTCCCGGGCCTGTACGCCTCCGTCCAGCCGCCCGGCCGAGGCACCCTCATCCGCCGAGGCCGCCGCCACCAGCTCATCCAGACGGCCCTCACCCACGCCGACCAGACCGACAGAACTGAGCAGTTGTGACCAAGGACGTCATCGCCCTCACCGAGAAGATGCCCGACCCGGTCACCGTGCTCGCGGGCCTGTACGCGGGCGGCCCCGACCTGCGCATCCACGCCCTCGCCGACGGCGCCATAACCCAGCTGTGCACCCCCACAGGACACCCCCTCCTCTCCGTAGAGGTACCGCTACTGCTCCAGGTACCAGGCGAGGTCTCCCGGCTGCTCGGCCCGCGCACCCAGGCCCCCGACACCCCCCTGTGGTGGACCGAAGCCCGCGCCACCACCGCCCTCGCGGAGGCCGAACGCCTGGCCGGCTCCTTCGCCGGACGCCTGGCCACCGTCCTCGGCGGCACCGTCTGGCCCCCCGAGGCCGCCCACACCGACGTCGTCCCCCTCAGCACACAAACCACCACGGCTCCGGCCCCCGGCACCACCACACCGCCGGCCGCCGATATCCTCACCGACTGGGCCGCCATCGTCATCCAGGACCGCCCGCTCATCCCCATGACCAGCTGGCTGTCCGACACCCTGAGCACCGCCATCACCACCGGCCGCGCCCTGCAGATCGTCACCCCGCCTCACACCCGCCTCACCCTGCCCACCCGCAACGCCCTGGGCGGCCACCCCCACCGCTGGGTCGTCCAACACCCCGCATCCGGCTACTACGACGGCCTCTCCGGCGCCGAACTCCACTGGGCCGACGGCGCATTCGCCCCCACCAAGGACACCGACGGCAAACCCCGCCTCGCGGAAGCCTTCCACCCCCCAGGCAATCCCCCCGTGGCACAAGGCGAACGACAACTCCTGCTCACCCTCCGTACCCTCCACCCCGCCACCGAGGACCTCCTCCTCGGCGACGCCCTGGAAACCGCCTGGCACCACCTCACCGGCGCCCCGCCCGCCGGCTGGTCCACCGCCGAACCCGTCAACCTCCCCTGGAACAAACGCCAGTTGACGGACCTGGCCCGCGCCCGAGCCCAGCAATCGGCCCCCACGTGGCTCATCGCAATCGGCGCACTCGAACACCCAACCATCGCCACCACCCGCATCACCCACACCCCCGCAGGCATCGAGGAACACACCACCCTCGCCCTCGGCTACGGCCCCGACGAAACCGTGCCCCTCGACTCTCTCCCCGACCTGGCCGAAACCCTCGCCACCCAGCACGGCCTGACCTCCCTGCTCACCACCCTGCGCACCGCACGACGCGACCTGACCATTCCGCCGCACCTCGAACCCCCGCCCATACCCGTGTCCTTCACTCTCGGCCCGGATTCCGTTCGCGACATCGGCCTCACCCACGCCGAGAACCCCACCCTCGACGTGACCCCGATGCGCCTCGGCCCCACAGCCAGACCGGCTCTGCGCTATCCCCTGGGCGACGGCACGGACCCGGTCGCCTGGACCAGGCTCCAACAGCTCAACCAGCACCTGGGGCGGCGGCCCGGACGGTCGGCGAACTGACAATGCCCTCGCCCAGCGGAGTACGAACTCCGCACAGCGCCCGTGACGCAAGCCCATGCGACTCAGTTCGGTGCAATTCATAACAGACTGTCCCAATTATCTGAAACCATGGGATGCCAGGAGCCCCATTCGATCCCCGACCCCGGTGATCGGAATGAATTCGGCGTCTCAATTGCCAGGGAGGGAAGCAGTGAAGACGATCGACGAGCAGTACGACGACGGATACAACGGAGCTCTGTTCACCGCGGAGGCAGCAGAGCAGGCCTGGTTCATGGGTGGATTGGACTCGTTCCTTGCACCCACCGTCCGGCAGCGGCTGACCGCCTACCGTGACCTGCGGCACTCCTGTGACACCACCCATCAGCTCGCGGACGACTCGATGGCGCTGTCGCGGGCTGCGGCCGACTACGGCAAACTGCGCAGGGCATTGTTCTTCGACGCTACGCAGCATGGCGCGGAGCCACCGTGGCGCATCGTGCAGCGCGGATCGCTCGCCGTGCGCATCCGACCACGTCTTCACCGGTGCGCGGAGGCGGCACTTGTGCTGTCCCAGGGCGGGCACGAGGTACCCTCATGGGCTCGCGCCTGGACATTCACGGCCCTGTCCAACCCGTTCAACCCGAAGGACCCGGGCACGTGCTTCCCGGTCACCCTGTATCGGCACTTCGAACACACCGAGCCCGCCAAGGACTCGTACCTGATCGACGCCCCGCCCGAGCTGGAGCAGCACGGCGAGTGGTACCGACAGATGTTCTACGGATTCCTGACCCTGGGCATGAAGGTGTCTCTGGGCGCCGTCACCCACGAGGACACGAAGCGCCGTGTCGTCGAGGGCCCCGACCATGTCGACAGCTCGCAGGAGTCCACGCGGCAGCAACGGAAGGCGCCCGAGGCCGCGCCGCGTGACGCAGACGCCCGGAGAGACTGCCCCGGGACGGGCAGAAAGGAGAGGTGATCTTCCAAGAACCTGGGGACGACTGGCACGTCAAGTGCCGCGTATGCGGTACGAGGTGGGCCGGCGGCAGCGACATCGTCCCGTCCCACAATGACCGGCGTTCTGGGTCTCACCACCTCCAATAGCTCCCGGGCCCAAGCAACGACTCGACGCTCGGTACCTGCTACGGCAGCTGCCGCTCGGCACGAGGCTGCAGATATACACGAAAGAGATGTGGCCGCGTAACAAGCAGGTGTTCAGCCATCTGATCCCGCTCACGGAGCGGCCCGAGCAGTCGAAGATCGTCGACCAGGTCGAACTGTGCAGCTGTATACGCCGTCGTTCACAGGCGGATCGCCATCACCAACGCCAGGACCGCGTAATCCCGGCGATCCAAGACGGCCCCGAAGTGGGCGACTCCAGCGTAAGGTTCCGGTGGCTGTCGCAAACGCCCTGCCCAGAGACCTCGCCCGCCCCTCCGCTCCAGGGATTTGTCAGGGACTTTCAGCGTTGTCCGAGGGACTTCCAAGCGACTTTTCACCGCCTAACACGGCAAGCCCCCGAAAGATCGGAAAGGGCCTCCGACACAGGTCAGAGGCCCTTTCCTAAGCAAAGCCGCAGGTGGCGGCAGACGAGTCGGGCTGTACGCCGGGTTCTGTCGTCCAGATAGCCCGTCCACCGGTCGTGGAGCACGCCGCCCGCAATCCTCCAGCGCTCAATTCGCGGCACTCGCTCCCACCGGTCCGAGGAGCGTCGAGTGATGCCATCGGCCGACGCTCCTCGAACCGGACCGATGACATTGCTGCGGGGCTGGAGCCTCGAAGCCGACTGCGAACCAACACGAAAGCCCCGCATCACCTGAAGATCCGAACCAATCCAGGACCAGCTCACCTTCGTCCCACGCCGGGCCCAACGTCTTCGCTGGTCACAGCGGAAACGACTCCGGTACCACCATGAGACGAAGAACATTCTTTGTTCTTACAGCCCTCAGAAGCTTGGCTTCTTCTAGAGCCTGAAGGCGGGTGGCCTGGAGGCATTGTTGCGCTCCAGGCAACCCGACACGGGGCCTCGAAGTAGTCTCTCCCAGACCAGTCGCGGACCAAATGGCGCCGGAGGACATACCCCACGGCGCCTCGTCGCTGACGCTGTCGAGTCAATGTCGCTCGGCCGTGACTGGTGGGGCGACGTGGACAGGTTCGTCATCGACCTCATGGAGCGGTCCGCGCCTCGCCGGGAGGCGTACGTCGAGTGGTACCGGGCGGAGCGCGACGTCGGTGGTCGACCCATTACCTGGCACGAGCAACCCGGCCTGGAGAAAGGCGCGTTCGCGACCGTGTCGGGGGGCGGAGGTTCGAGCCACCGTCCCCGCTGGCGGCAGGCCCGATTGCTGCTCGCCGTCGCCGCCCACCCCGGCCTGCGGACTCTGCTACACGACACCCAGGGCGAGTACCTGATCCTCTCCGAGCCTGATTTCAATGACCCTACGACCTCACTGGCCTGGCCCCTGCCCCTCGGCCACTCCGACCAACGGCTCCGCGCGGAGGCCGCCTGTGTCCGGGGCTTCCTCGGGCAGCCCTGCTTCTACGCTGCCCCGGCTGACCGCCGACGCGCTTACGCTCCCCGCCCCACTCCGCGAGCGAAAGGGCGGCGCTGCGGCTTCGACGGCGGTCGGCAGTACTACGGGTGCGGCCGTCCCGGTGAACCTTCCGGGGCCATCCCAGCCTGGCGGGTGGACCGCGCTGCGTCCACCAGCTGGCCGGATGACGGAGTAACCAGCAAGCCAGCCGGCCCGCCGTAGATCATTTACGGGACAATGCTCAGCAGCCGACTGAGAGTATGCATCCGAGATGGCTTGAAGTGTTCGTCGTAGCGTCGCGAACCGACAGCGACCCACGGTTGCTCCCGAACCGACCGAGAGCGGGGTCCAGGAAATCGTCCGGATTCCTGCTCGTCGAAGTGCTTGATGCGGAAGAATCGGATCTCCGCGCACAGCCTGGAGGCGTCTCTCATGACGGCAGCACGGACCGATGTCGACGCTCTGGTCCGCTTCTTCTGCTGCGAGCCGCAGAGCAGTCGATTCGGCCCCTATGCCATGTCCAGATATCCAGTGGCTCCTCATCACGTGGCGGAGATGCTGCCGGGCAGCGCATGGCGGTACCGGGTCGTCGATCAGGCCGGACTGCCTGTGGACCTACATGTGTATGTCGGACTGGGCCGCGGCAGTGGCACTCTGTGGGACCTTGAGATGAGACGGCTGCTTCAGCTCGGACGCGGGTCGCCCGGTCTGCCCGAGGTACTGGAGGGCGGATTCGTCGACGCGGAGGACACCCGTCGGGTCAGGCCGGGTATCGACGGACTGGCCGTGGTGGCCAGCCGCGCCGCTGACCGGACGCTCGCCGACCAGGACGCGCTCTCTCGTGTTACCCGTAACCGCAGCAGTGCCGTCCGCGCGTTCATCCAGCTCGCCGAGGCGATGGCCGAACTGCACGCCCAAGGGATGGTCCACGGTTCTCTGTGGCCGGGAGCCGTGCAAGTGGCGGAGACGGGCTTGGACGACGCGCATGCCGGGTGCCGGCTGGCCCACTTCGAAATGACCTCTCTCGTCGCCAATCACGCGCGGCTCGCCCGGCGTCCTCTTCCCCTCGATGCGCAAGCTGTTCCCTACGCGGCGCCCGAGATGCGCACGGCCACAACGGCGTTGCCGCTGGAGCAGGTCGCCAGGAGTGACGTCTACAGTTTGGCCGCGATCGCACGGGAATGGTTCGGCGGCGCACAGGAGCGATCCCCTTTCGACACCCCTTCACGGGAGTGTGAGCCGGGGTCGCCGGAGCTGCCGGTTCCAGCGGTGCTCCAGGAGCTTCTGACACGGATGCTCGGCCCGGCGGCGGCGCGGCCTCCCGCGGCAGAAGCGGCGCAGCGGCTCCGCGACGTGGAGCACGTCGTCGCGGTACCCGGCGTTCCTTCCACCGAGAGGCCGTACCTGTTGCTCTGTCCATGGGAGCAGATGAGCCATGCGCTCGGCATCCGGGGGTGGATCGGGACACAACCCGGCACGGCAGACGAGCGCCGCGAGACAGCCGCAGTGATCGCCGCCGATCTGCGGCGTGGACTGCTCGTACACTCTCCCCGGGGCGCTGGTCCGTTCCTGCCCGACGCCCCGCCCTGGTCCGGTGAGGCGCGGTACGTCCTGATCGGCGAGTCGGCGGCCTGGTTCTGCGTGCCGTTCCGGCAGCCCGAGGCCCTCGGACGACCTGGTGAACACCGGAGCGACGCCCTTGTGGTGAAGTACTTCGTGGAGCTCCCTTCCGGCGCGCTGGAAGCGCTGATCCGTGAGAGTCCCCGTCTGAAGATCCCGGCGGTCGAGGTCCGCCCGTTCGCCCTGGGACAGCAGCTGCACGAGCCGACGCTGGAGAACCGGCCGTCTTGGGCGCGACTCCTGCGCACGTCCACCGATCGCGTCTCAGCTGAGGACGCGCTCTTCCACGAGGCCGTCACCTGGCTGCTGCGCTATCAGTCGGTCCTCCTACGGGCCCGGTGTTACGCCTGCATCGCGGTCCAAGAGGGGCCGATCATGGAGGTACGCCTCGACCGGGAACGCGACCGCGCGCGGCTCTTCGAAAGTCCGCTGCTGCTGCAATACGCCCAGTCCTCGGGCAATCGGCCGGAATTCGGCGATCTGATGGCCCGCTTGGAGACCGACGGCCCCACTGTCGTGGAGCTGGTGGGTGACCTGAACGGGCGTCCCGCCACGTCCGAACACAGGTCCCGTTGGTTCGCCATCCCCACCGGTCCCGACCGGGTCGCTCTGCGCCCTGCGGATCCGGGGAACCGGCCGCCGCCCGTGCACTGCTGGATCCGTCCCGCCGAGGACGCAGCGACCGCAGCGCAGCTGAAGGCCCAGGGCTCGGCCGTCGAGGAGCTCAGACGGATGCCGCAGCTGCGGTCGCAACTGCGCGAGCCCCTGTCGCACATCCTGGGTGGTGACCGGTGGGCTTCCGCCGCAGGGGCCCTGCCGAGCGAGTCGGCCGTGGCGGTGCGGGAGATGCTCACCTCCTCTCCTTTCTACGCGCTCCAGGGTCCGCCCGGATCCGGCAAGACCACCGTCGCCGCCAAGGCGGTGGCCGCATGGCTGAGAACCTTCCCGAACAGCCGCGTTCTGATCTCTGCGCAGTCCAACGCCGCGGTGGACGCCCTCGCCGAACGAATCCTGGCCGAGTTCGGCGCGCTGGACCCGGACGGCCGCCCGACGGGAGAGGACGACGTGTTGGCCTGGCGCCCGGCTGTCGCCGACGGCAACCGGGTCAGTCCGTCGGTGCGTGCGTGGAGCGGTCCCGAACTCACCGAGCGCGTGGTCCGCCGCAGCCGTACCGAGGTCACCGCTGCGCTTTCCACTGGCGTCGAACCCGGTATGCGGGAGGTTCTGCAACGCTGGCAGCATCTGTCGAACGATCCTCGCACCATGCTGGAACTGGCTGACCGTGTGGCGCGCTCGGCCAACCTGGTGTTCGCCACGTGCGCTATGTCGCGGCCCTCGGTACTGAGCCCGTACGGGGAGAGGGACCTCTTCGACTGGGTGGTCGTCGAGGAGGCGGCCAGAGCCTGGCCGACCGAGCTGGCGCTGCCGCTCACTCGAGGGTCGCGCTGGACGCTGCTCGGCGACCACCGCCAGTTACCTGCCCATGGCAGGGAAGACCTGGATCGCTTTCTGGACCGCCTCGACTCCAAGTCCCTAGCGGAAGTCGGGATCGCCCCGGAGCACCGCCACTCCTACGGACAGGTGTTCGATCTGTTCCGCAATCTCTTCGATCCGGAATTCGGTCCTGGCGCTCCAGAACGCCCCGTACGACGTCTTACCGTGCAGTACCGCATGGCGGGGCCCATTTCCCAGTTGGTCGGAGAGGCGTTCTACCCCGTTCCTTCCGCGGGTGGCGAGCCGCCCAGAAGCGGGCTGCTGTACGGCGGGCCCCCCAGGAGCTCGCCGCCGGGCATCCCACCCGTGCTGGCGGGACGCTCAGTGGTGTGGGTGAACACGCACGGGCGCCCCGACTGCCGGGACGAGCCGGCATGGGCCAACCCTGGAGAGGCCGCTGTGGCCGCGCAGCTGGCCGAACAGATCACGCCGTCCCCCGCGACCGTTTCACCGGGACACGGACTCGACCGGCTGGCGGTCCTCACCGTCTACCGCCGACAGCGTGATCTGCTGCTGCGCTGGCAGGCGCTGGCGGGCCGCGTCTGGACCGCTCACTCCTTCCAGGGCCGGGAGGCCGAGACGGTGATCGTGTCTTTGGTACGCGACACCCGGCGGGGCCCGGAAGGTCTCGACGAGGCACGCCCTTGGCTGAGCCTGGGTCACCTGAGCCAGCCTCAGCTCGTCAACGTACTGCTGTCCCGTGCGCGCAGTCTGCTGGTCCTCGTCGGTGACTTCGAGCACTTCGCAGGCTACGACGCAACCGTCTGGGGGCAGATCTGCCGAACCGTCGCGGGGCAACACGCCGTCATCCCGGCCGATGACCTGTGCCCGGCTGAGGAGAGGTGAATGTCCGACGGCACCGTCACGCTGTTCCTCCCCTGCGACGTCATCCACGTGCGCGTGACTCTCGACTTCGGCCCGGGCGTCTCCGCCGTCGAGGAGATCGCCCTCAGGGCGCTCACCGTCCGGCCGATGCCGGTCGATGAGCTCGCGGCATTACTCGCGCTTCCGAGGCCGGTGGTCGCCGACGCCGTCCACGCCCTATGGCGCATCGGTCATCTGACGGTCGTACCGGAGGGCGGTGAGCTGATCGTGTCCCCCGACACTGCCGACGCCGTGGTGGCCGGACGCATGAGCGTGCTGAGCGGAGCCGCGCGCGAGGAACGCACGCTCAAACTCATGATCGACCCGCTGCTGGGGCAGGTGCTGCCTCTGGAGAGCGGCCAAGGGGCGCCGCAGGGGCAACGCGTGGAGCCACTGCGCGGTGGTGTCGATCTGGCCGAGATCTCCTTCGCCGATCTGCGCCGGGCGGCGGCAGCGGCGTTGCGTACAGACGCGGAAACCGGTTCGGCCAGGGCTCAGCGGGCGATCCGGGAACGCCGCGTCCTGGAACTGCACGTCCAGCACGGTCCGCCGGTACGGCGATGGCGCCCCGTCCTGGTGCGGCCCTGGCTGGGGCATTCCCCCGGCACGCTCGGTGTGACAGTCGTCGATCCCCGGGTACCGCCGGCCTTTCGCGAAGCGGGTTCGGCCCGGCTGACCCAGTTGGCGGTCAACCGGGCCGATGCACCGTTCACGCAGCACCTGCGCTCGCACGCGGTGAGCCAGACTCTGGCTGCGCCGACCGTCGAGGGGCTGGCCGACACCCTGGCCAAGCGAGTCGGCCGGCTCGCCGGCCTGCCGACCGGTCAGCGGACCGGGCACCACGAGCAACTCACCGAAGCGGCTGTCCAGTTCGGCCAGAGCCTGGCGGCGCGCATCGAGCATGAGGCGTCGGTCGAACCGATCGGCGGTGAACGCCTCGTACGGACCGCGGCACAGCTGATCGACGACGCCCACACCCAGGTGGTCATCGTCGCCTCCCGGCTCACCCCGTCCTCGTCGCGGATACTTCAACCGCATCTGACGGGCGCCGTGAGCCGGGGCGTCCAGGTGGTACTACTGCTTGAGCAAGTCGGGTCCCTGCCAAGCGACCTGCTGGTCTTGGCGGGTTCGGAGCACCCGGCGTCGATGGTGCTGCCCCGGCAGCCCACCTCCGCGCGAGCGGGCCTGGTTATCCGGGACGACGAGGCTGCGCTGGTCCTCGCCGGAACCGTGTTGCGGGGCGACTGCAACCTCGGGCTTCGGCTCGGCGCCCCGGGTGGCGGTGTCTGCGCCGCGGTCCGCGCACTGCTGTCCTGGGTGCGTACGGTGGCCCCGGACTGGACTACCGCCCAGGCGATCCTGCCCCGCCCTTCCTGGCGAGGCCATGACACCACCTCGCCCGAGGCCACAGGCGTCGACCGGCTCCCGGAGCCGCCCCCGTCCGCCGACAGCGACGGGTCGGCCACCGCGGCCTGGGAGGCGGCATGGCATGCCTATGCCGAGGGGCATCGGGAGATGCTGAGGTCCCGTTCCCTCCCCCAGGTCCGCTGGATCACAGGCGCCCATCACGACGACCTTCTGTGGCACGCTCTGCGCAAGGCCGAGCGGCGCTTGGTGATCGCCTCGAACCGGATCTCCGACCGCGTGGTCGATGACCGGTTCCTCGCCCTGCTGCGCGGCCGGCTGGAGCGCGGTGTGATCGTGACCGTGACGCACCCGAGTGCCCCCGGCCGCTCACGTCCGCCGGGTCTCGACGCGCTGTCCGCCGAGTTCCCGGAGACGCTGCTCCTGCTCGAAGTCCCACGGAGTGCTCGAGCCATCGTCTGGGACGACGACTGCGTACTGTTGGCGTCGGACCCTCTGGCCTCCGCTCTTTCGGCCTCTGCCGCCGGGCCAGGTCGGTCGTCACTGGGGCTGTGGCTGACCGGAGCGGCCGTCGCCGACCGGATCGCCTCAGTCCTGGGCGAACCGGCGATCGTGACCGACCGCGTCACGGGCATTCCGTCGGCGGATTCCGGACCGCCGCAATCGCTCACCCGCATCAGGGTTTTCAACGTCGCGCAGCGCATTCGTAACCGTTGGCACGAAGGCCGCACGATAGAGGAGGCTCTCGCGCCGATGGTCGCCGAGGACGATCCATGGCCCGTGCTGGACAGCCTTGTGGGGACCCCGGCCCACGACGAGCCGCTGCTCGAACCGGACTCCTCCGAGTCGGCCTTGGAAAGCAGCGGTGGCGCCGACCTCGCGTACCGTGACGCCTCGGACACCGGCGTCCCCGCCGGCATCCCCCGTACCAGCGACGACCTGCTGTGCGCAGGCGTGGCGTGGTGCCTGACGCGAAGTGCCGACCAGGCCGGCGCCGCGACCCTCGACCGGTGGAGGCAGTGGCTCGTCCAGCACCTGTGGCTGTCCGGCCGCTTCACCGAGGCCGCCCTGCTCCGCCTCGGACACCCGTCCGACGCCTCCCCACGCTCGCCCCTCACGGTGGTCGCGGCGGCGTTCGGCACCGAAGTCTCCACGATGGCCCTTCTGACAGCGCTGGAGGACACGAATCGCTCCCCGGCCGAGGACGCCTGCCTGCTCTGTGTGGCCGCGGCCGAATCATTGCGTACGGCTGATGACGACCACACGGGCATCCTCAAGAAACTGGTTCCCCACGTTCCCGCTCCCTGGCGGGACCTGGGAGACGCAGTGCTGAACTACCATGCCTCAGCGCGAGGGATCCCCCCTGAGCTGTTGCTACGGCCTGCCGTGGACCGCGCCGGCCGGGCACGGCGTCTGGGCTCCGCATGGGACGCGCTGGCCCGTGCCGTCGACCGGGCCCAGCGCACACAGCCGGACTTCATCGACCTGAAGCGTCTCCAGGTTGCTCTGTTCAAGAGGTCGGGTTCCTTCGGCGCCCTCGAAGCGGCTGCCGAGCGCCGGGACAGTGACGCCGTCCGGATGTTCCTGACCTTCCACTCGGCGTTCGACGACTTCGACGACCACATCGTCGATTCGATCATCGACGAAGTCTGGTCAGAGGTGACAGTCAACCCGACCACCCTGCAGGGCTCCCGGCGCAAGGCTTTCAGTGCCCGACTCGTGGCGATCCTGGCAGCCGCCCGGGAGGTCCTCGACGCCGAGGAGAGCCTCTCCCGTCATCAGGGCAGCGCCGCAGCCACGGCTCACCAGGACGCGGTGCACACCCTCGCCACCCGTATCCAGGATCTGTCGGCCGACTTGAACACCGCGGTCTACGGCCTCAGTCACCCCGAGACCGGTCTCGCCGTGCACGCGCTCCAGCAGGTCTTCCGCATGATCGAGCCGGAGGTGCCGTGACGACCGATCTGCAGACCGAGATCATTGTGACCGCCCTGCGCGCATGGCCGGCCCGGTGGCGCTACCCCGCGACCATGCTGACAGTGGCCGAGGACCAGGAAACTCCCCCTCCCGACGATCTGGTCCACGCGCTCCTCACCGACCTGAGCCACCTCGACACGCCGGTCACGGCCTGCCGGAGACTGACCGGTCAAGGTGAGTTCGAGACGGTGCGGCAGTTACTGGCCGAGGAGTCGCTCGATGTCGCCGACCGTGCCGCGCTGAAATCGGACCTCGAACAGGCCGTGACGCGTCACGTCGCCGACCTCCGGTACCGACTCGCCTCCCTGCGGCGCCGCGCGGCGCTCACCGGGCGGCCCGTAAGCCTCGACTCGGTGCGACTGGAGGAACAGGCCAGGCGGTCCTATCCGCCCGTCGCCGCGGCACTGGCCGAGGCCGAGCGCCAGGTCGCCGACGCGGAGACGGACACCCGACGTGAACTGTGGGCGGCGGCCACCGCCGCCGCGGCAGCCAGCCCGGGCGCCGCCGCCACCCTCTGGCTGCAAGACATCCGCTCCAGCCTCGCCACCGGAGACCTGGCCACGTCCCGTCGGCTGCTGGCGGGCGGCCCGGGCCAACCGGAGCCGCACACCGATGATGGCGACCCCGTCTCCGGCCTGGACCAGCAGGGCACCGCCCTGGCGACGGCGCTCAGCGCGATGGAGGAACAGCTCACCGAGCACACGGCCTTGGACTTCGTGCGCGCTCTGGGCGACCTCATCGGTGCGGTGGCTCCCCGCTACGAGGTGCACAACGCGGCGGGCGGCATCTTCGTCAGCCTGCGCTCCCAGTGGCCAGGACTGCCCCGATGGCTCGCCCTGCCCAACGACGAGGGACTGATCCTGTGGGTCGCACCAGGTGACCGCCCGCCGCCCGGTGCGCCGACGTTGGGGGCCTGGTTCGTCACCGACGCCGACGCGAGTGACCCCGCATTGCCCGGCTTGGCACGTGTCTCCCGCGACCAGCTGTTGCACCTCGCCCTCACTGAGACGGGGTCGAGCGCCCGCATGTACGGACTGCTCCGGCTCATCTGCTCGCAGCGATCCGTCACCGAAGTGGTGAAGGAGCAGGGGGCCGCCCTGTCGCTCTCCGAGGTCACCGATCTGCTCGATCTCCTCGGTCTGCCGGCGACCGCGGACCTGACCGCCACGCTCCATTACGAAAGCGGTGGGCGTCCCCGCCTGATCGTCGATCTCCTGGCAGAAGCGCTCTCCCAGCCCGGCGGACGCGCCGGCATCAGCCCGGCGGCGCTTCAGGAGGCACGTCGGACCTCCTGGCCCCGTACGTTCGAGGCGCTCCTGGAGCCCTACCGCGACGACCATGCGGGTCTGCTGCTCCTGGTGGCTGTCATGTTCCACGCCGACCAGGAAGACGGCTTCACGGTGGACGAACTCCGCGAGGGGATCGCCGTCGTCGCCGCCGGCAAAGAGGCCACGGCGCAGCTGAAGGGAATCCCGAGCCTGCCGGCGGCGGCTGAGCGACTGGTGCGTGATGGCTTCTTCCAGCGCCGTTCCGAGATCAGCTACTCCCTGTCCGACGACGGGGTGCGGCACCTGTTGCCCCAGGGGCCCGACGGCAACGGGGTACGGCGACATGCCGAGGACGCCGCCGCGGCAGCCCACCGCCGTCACCTCGCCGCGACCGCCGAACAGCGTGCCGAGATCGGCGCCCTGGTCATCCGGGTGATCAGCCATATGGTGAGCGGCACCATGTCGGCGATCAGAACCGAACTCACCCTCGTCGAGAGAACCCAGGATCCGGAGTTGCGGGACGCCGTGGCCCGGGTGCGCCGCTACGCCGATACCGCGCAATCCCTCGACGACCAGTTCGAGCGCGCCATGCGGCCACCGGAGCCATGCGCACTGCGCCCCTTGCTGGACGCGATGAGAGAACCTCAGAGCTGGCGCAGTCAGGGAGTCGTCCGGGTAAGACTTGACTGCCCGCCGAACCTCCACGTGATGGCCAACAGATGGCTACTCGGCCAGGCGTTCGCCAACATCCTCGACAATGGGCGTCTGGCCATCCAGGAGACCGGCGCGGAGTTCGGCACAATGCGGCTCGTCGTCACCGCGGACGGCTCGCACTGCACCGTCGAGATCGCCGACTCGGGACGCGGTCTGACCCAGGAGCGCCGCCGTCTTCTGGAGGCCAGGCAGCAGGTACCGAGCACCCGCGGCCGTGGCATCGGCCTGCTCCATTCGCGCTGGTGGTTTGAGAACTACGGCGGGAATCTGGAGATCCCTGCCGGAAACAGCGACCTCGGTGGCGCGTGGTTCCGAGTGAGACTGCCGCTCTGCGAGGAGTTCAGCAGCTGACAGCGACTCAGAGGAAGCTGTCCCCGTCGGTCTTCCAGGTCCGGCAGAACTCCTCGACGAGTGCGGCGGCCTCTTCCAACTCTCCGTGCCGTACAGCCATGTCAGCGGCCTGGTACTCCTTCTGCATCCGTGTCAACGCTTCGCCAGGCGTGTGCCGCTCGAACGCCTCACGGGACCAGTGCCTCTTCGCGTGCATCAGCCACGTTTCCAGGCGTACCCGTCGGCTGGCGTCGTTGTTGCCCAGCAACAGGCTGACCACGTCCGGGATCTCGTTGAGGTACCGGTTCTCCCGCCCCTTGTCCACGATCTCGACCAGCCGGTACTCGGCCCGCAACCGAGCCCGTTCCAAGGCCAGCCCCGAGCCGGGTGCGGAACTCACCGCGGCCACGGGGATCTCCGTGCGATCCCTCAGCCACTTGATGATCGCCAGACCGAGCTTGTCGTCCACCGCGGGATCATTGTTCAAATGCAGGTCCACGAGGGCCGCCTGGTAGTGCACCCCGACATCGACCTCGTCTTTGAACTCGATCCATTCGTCGAACGAGGTGATCGAGTCGCACCGGCACTCGCAGTCGGACGCCAGTACCTGGTGAGCGACGGTCTCGGCATGCAGATCGTCGATGACGAGTACGCGCGGCAGGGCGGCACGGCGTGCGCCCGGGGCCGCGTCACCCACAAGTTCCGGAGCGAGTCGCCCGAGTACCGCATCACGAGGACGGTCGGTGGGGGCGAGCCCCTCGATCAGGCGGACCAGCTCGTCGCGAGCTCGCTGGACCCGCCCCCACAACCACGACCCGACCGGATGCGCTCTCTCGGGATCGCCCCGCCACAGCTGCGCCAGCCGGTTGATCTCGTCGGGGGTGGGGCCGGCGTTCACGCCCTCGATCAATTGCCACGCGTCCACCGTCACCCTCTCGGGATCCAGTGAGTACCGCTCCGGATGCGTGCCTCGTTGCCTCAGCGGAATCCCGGCGGTCCGCAGGTCCCCCAGGTACTGGTGAACGGTCGTCTTGTGCAGCGGGGGATCGGGACGCAGCCGCCGCGACAACTCCTCCGCTGTGCGTTCGTCGGTCATGGCGAGGACCAACAGGATCAGCACCTGGCGTGCCCGACTCTTCAAGTCGGTCAACGCGGGTGTGCTTGGGATGAACTCCAACTCGCCCAGCACGTTGATGGTGAGAGGGGACTCTTCTGCAGCATCGCTCACGCGTCAACAGTAGAGGTCGACGGACACCTCAAGGGGAGAGTCACCCCATACGTTGAACTGGACGGTGAAGCAGCGCCGGACGTCGCGCCCGTGTTCAGGATCTCAGGTACTCCTCACTTCAATCTTCGCGCTCCAGCATGGAGTTCGTAGGCGCTCAGCCTCGAACCCCCAGCCTCGATGGAGAAGAGCAGGACATGGCACGCGTGAACCCGAACACCGTAAGCCTCCGCGGCTCGATGGCCGTAACCGGCGGCACCTCGGTCCTCACCGCGGCAGGAGGCGTCGCCGCCCAGTTCCCCGCGGACGCCGGCCCTATGCCGGTCTTGCTGCTGTACGGCATCAGCGGCGTCCTCGCAGTGCTCACAGGCTTGACGAAGCTGTACGAGATTCGGTGCAACCGCACCCCCGAGTACATCGCCGAGACGTCACTGGCCCGTACCGCCCGCCGCCATCAAGACCCCGACCGTTCTATGCGCCTGGCCCTCATCGACCGAGCCCTGGCGCGCAACCCTCGTGTACCTGCCACCCATCTCACCGCGCTTCTCACTGACTCTGTGCCTTCTCGCGACCTGCCGCCACCACGTCACGGCCAACAGCCGAACCGCACGGCACAGACCGAAGGGCAGACGTCCAGCAGTTGACAGAGCGACGGACGCCGTCGCAGCCCGCCGCGCAGAGCCCCGCCGGAGCGTTTCCGGCGGGCTTCGTCGTCTCCCGCTCTCTCACACAGGTCTCATCGACTGTGCGAACTCCCCTGGACCACGAGGCCCTGCCCCGGCAGCAAGAGCGTGTCTTACGTACCCGCCGACCATTCCGGGGGACCCGCGGCGGTCAAGATCCGGACCATTTCCGGACCAGTGCTGCTGCCAAGGCCGAGACGGGCGCCTTTTGCACTGGTCAGCGATGCGCTGCCTCTGTACCACCAAGAGACCAAGAACATTCTTTGTTCTTACAGCCCTCAGAAACTTGGCTTTTTCTAGAGCCTGAACTCGGGTTGCTTGGAGGCATCGTTGCGCTCCAGGCAACCCGTCATGAAAGATACCCAGTGTAATCAATTGGGTTCTTAACGCTACCGTCTGGCATTCAAGGGAGTTCCCGCCGGACCATTCGCGGACCAAAGAGCTCCGAAGAACACAACCCACGAGCCGCCCGCTCACGAGGGCAGCAATCCGTCGATACCCGTAAGCAGCGGCGAACCGTCGGCAGCACTGGAAGAGCTCTTCGACCTGATGGCCGCCTTGAACGAGTCCATATCGCGAGTGAAGGCTCCTCGCGGCGGGAGCGGCCTGCCGACGCGGGAACGACCGGCTGCAAGAAGTGCCCCCGATCCGGTGGCCGAACCGATCCCGCGGCAGCCGCCGCGGAGGCACGCGCCGCCGGGTTCGAGCCGTTGGAGCCCTATCCGGGGAAGCCCACCGACCGGTGGCGCTGCCGCTGCAGGTGCAGCACGGCCATCACCCTCACCCTGACCAACATCAGAGGAGGCGGTACCGCGTGCGGAACGTGCTCCCGAGGCGCAACTCGATAACCGTCGGTCACGATGCACGCCGCCGCTGCACCCAGTAGTCGAGCAAGCCCGGGTTCCGTCGTACGAACCTTCTTCAGGAGATCGCTGCCGCCCGACGGCATCCTAGGTATCGGCCCCCTTTGAGGATGCGTTCGGCGGATCACGAGCGCTTCGGCGTCCAGCAATGTGGCCGACTTCCTATCGACTGTAATCGACTGTCAGCTGACAAGGACAGGCCGCACAGTCTTCAATGGCGTCGTGGCCACACCTATACCAATACCCCCGCCCGCCACCCTGGAGACGATCGCGGGCAGCGCCACGCTGGACGAAGTCCTGGCGTGTCTACGCGCGCGGCGGCCGGTGTTCCACTCCGAGGCCGATCTCCAGCACAGTTTCGCCCTCGCAGTAGGCGAGGTCGCACCGGAGGTCAGGTGCCGTCTCGAGGTCCCGGTGCGCGGGAGCGATGCCTCGGAGTACCTGGACCTACTGTGCCTGGGGCCGGCGGGCCGCACCGCAATTGAATTCAAGTACGTGACCCGGCAGTGGTCAGGCACAGCAGGGACGCCTCCCGAGGAGTACACCTTGCGCGGACACAACGCGCCGGACATCGCACGTAGGGACTTCCTGCGGGACGTAGCAAGGCTGGAACGCTTCTGCGACCGCGAGGACCAGAACGGGCTGGCCCTGCTCATCACAAACGAGGCGGCTCTGTGGCGCCCCAGGCAACGTAGGACGCCCACCAGGGACGAGGAGTTCCGCATCCATCACGGCCGCGAACTGAGCGGCACCTTGCTGTGGGCCGACGGCTCCTTCCCAGACAACACCCGAGTACTGCGGGGCGCCTACATGCTCGCCTGGCGTCCATACACCCAGTTGGAAGGCTCACGTAACGAGTTCCGCTGCCTCGCGGTGTTCATCACTCCGAACCCGGCGCAGACCCAGCCGCCGCACGAGGCGTAACCAGCAGAATGCCTCGCATGCCATTGACGGTGCGGCAATGTCAGCGACGCGCGAATCCACCGTGGGCTTCGGCGAGGCGGGTGACCCGCTGGGCGGCGACTACGAAGGCGACCCGGTGACCGGCCTGGCAGGCCCGGATGCCGAGGCTGGTGGCGAGGAGGGTCTTGCCGGTGCCGAGCGGCCTCAGGAAGATCACGTACTCCTTCCCGACGACGACCTGACCTAGCTCATGCGACCCATTGGACAGCCCCTAGCGGTGGCGCTGGACCGACTGACCCGAGCTGCCCTTGGCGACCTGCCCAGTGCCCCAGCTTCAGCTGGCTCAGGCGTCGCCCGTCGAGGCGCTGCCGATATGACCGCCCGCTGCGATGGATCTGTCGCCGGCTGCGGTTACCGTCCCGGACGCCGGAGGCGGAGTGGGGGCCGCGGACGGTGTCGGCGCGGATGCGGGCGCGGCGCCATTGCCTGTCATGGCGGCGCCAATGCTGCCTCCGGCCGCGATGGACCGTTCTCCGCCGGCGCTGACCTGGGTTCCGCTGGTGGCAGGAGCGGCCGACTGAGCGAATTGGGCGTACAGCGCCAGGGCGATGCCCGCCAGACTTGCGATGCCACCACCGACGCTGGCCCACGGGTCCGCCGCGTCGACGTCGACAACCGCGCCGACAATCAATGCGACCATGCCGGCACCGCAGAGTCCGACTCCGGTGTACACGAGCGGCTTCATGTTTCGATCAACTCCTGTGTTGGTCATAAGCCGGCAGGTCACGCCTGCCATCGTGGTGGGGTCTCAGCCCGTCCATCTCATCGGTGTGGGTTGGTCTTTCGAAGCGCCGAGCGCGCTGGGGGTGACTCGCCCTGCGATGCCAGGTCCTCTCTCTCGTAGCAGCGGCCCCAGTGCGGTTGGCAGAGCCTGGGAAGCTGTCCGGCGAACCGCCTCCAAACAGCTGGGCCACGAGGCAAGGCTCAGTGCTTCGACTGCGGCTGCACGGCCTGCGGGGCTGTCCCCCCATCCTTCGGCCGCGGCAGCCTGAAGGCGGCCTCGCCGGCGTTCCGCCCAGTCTTCCGTCGACTCCGAGGCGGCTGTCAGGAGGGTACCGACCTCGTAGGTGAACTCATCGACGCAGTGGCGGGCGCCGTGCCGACGGGCGGCCGCCGCGATGGCGCACAGTGCGCGCACCTGGTCCGCGGTGTCCCGGAGGGCGCGGGCCGCGGCAGCGGCTTCAGCGTACTGCCGCTTCGCCGCCGCAAGGTTCACGACGTTGAACAGAGGGAACCTCCTCTGCTCAACGGGGTGTTCTGCGGCGGACAGGTCGATGGCGATGAGGAAGTCTCCGCGCCGAGCGGCCCAGCAGGCGACGTCATCAAGCACCCGCTCTCGCTCGACCCCTTTCGGCAGGCTCCATACCAGTTCGCGAGCCACCGCGTAATGCCCAGACGCCGCAAGGGCCTCGGCCGACGCGGCAGCGGCGTCATCCCTGCTGGGGCTGTCGTCCGGCAGTGCGTTGAGCAGGGACCAGGCGCGGTCGTGCTGTTCAGTCCAGGCCAGAGCGGCCACGACGGAGCCGAGGCCCTGTTGGTGATCGTGCACATTCGTGATCTGTTCTGCGAGGAAGGCCGCCTCAGCGGTCATGTCCTCGTCGTCCGGGTCGGCGCCGGAAACTGCCGTCAACCCAGCGGCAATGCCACACAAAGCATCACACTCCGAACGTCGTCCAGGGTCTGCGATGTGCTGGCTCAGGGCCGCGGCGAGGTCGGTGCGGTCGTGGCGGAGCAGCAGTCCCACCTGTTCTGACAGCGCACGGTCGGTCCAACCCGGGCTGCTCAGAACGTCGGCCAGGGCGTGGGCGTGACGGGCCAGGACCGAGTCCCGTACGATGCCGTCCGCCCCGGCCAGGGACTTCGCGGTCAGCGCCAGTGCCTCCGCCTGGTCCGCCGCACGTGGCAGGAGATC
Organism: Streptomyces sp. R41; assembly: GCF_041053055.1. NCBI lineage: Bacteria > Bacillati > Actinomycetota > Actinomycetes > Kitasatosporales > Streptomycetaceae > Streptomyces > Streptomyces sp. R41. The sequence continues at coordinate 9,499,307 of NZ_CP163443.1, read as the reverse complement.
AAGGGCAGCCAGTGCGCGTGGAGTGGCTCCGGCTTTCGCCCATGCAGTGGCGATCGGCGCGGTAAGGCGCGCAGCACGCGGAGATGTCACCAAGTGGCCCACGAGCGAGAGTGCTTTGTCGTCCTCTCCGCGCTCGGCGAGACTCCCGGCGATGGCCGCGAGGACCGCCGCCCGGCTCCCGTTCTGTTTTACGGTGTCGGCTACGGCATCCGCCGCGTCGTCCTGGCCGTCCTCGGTGAAGGCCTTGGCAAGTGCGGCAAGGGCCGCTGTCCGGTGATCGCTCGAAACGAGGCCCGCTGGAGGTAGACCGCTCTCGATCTCTCGCATCTCCTGGATCAGGCTGGCCGCCAGGCCCGTACAACCGCCTCGGGCCGCTGCAGTTGCCACCCAGCCGAGCGCTTGCGCTCGGCGCCAGGGGTCCTCGATCGCGCGGGCGATGTCCGCGCCATGGTCCGGCTTGTCGGAAGCTGCAGCGCCGGCTGCCTGCTTTAGGGCCATGGACTGTCTGTCCGGTTCGTCGATCTTCCGGGCGGCCTCGACGGCAAGGCCCGGCGCCTCCGCCTGCGCCAGGACTGTGGCCAGTTGAGCGACGTGATGGAAGTTGCCCCACCCGGTGTTCTCCCGGGTCACGTCCGACGCCTCCTGCGCCAAGGCCTGAGCCCGCGCACGGTCTCCGGCCGCGAGGTGGGCTGCCGCCAGGTACGCCAACGCCCGGCTCCGGCTGCGGGGAGAGCACAGGCTGTGGGCCAGTTCGGTGGGCCGCTGGAGATCATCCGACGTTTCCGCCAGGCCTCTCACCATGTTCGCCGCAGCCTCTTCCCGAGCCACAGCCGACCTGAGGGGAGCCAGCAACTCAACAGCCGACTGGTGCTGGCGGGCCAGAGCCAGAGCCACTGCGGCCATGGTGAGACCATCGGCGCGCTGGTTGTCCGCGGTCACCTTGTCCGCGAGGGCAGCGGACTCGTGAGCCAGGTCCACGGCTTCGCCGACCTCGCCGGAAGTGGCCAGCACCGCTGCGACGCGAGCCAGGGAAGTCATTCGGTCGAACGGGTCGGACAGCGATCGGCAGATCTCGCCTGCCCGCCTGGGTTCACCGGCGTAGGCGATGGCGAGAGCAGCTGAGATGAGCGCACGTTGTCCTCCCTCCACGAGGGCTTCGGCGAGGGCTTCCTCGGCAACGAGGACCGCATCGGTGTGCCCGTCCTCAGCCATGGCCGAAGCAGCGTCCGCCAGCAGCTGTGCCCGCAGGCCGCGGTCACCGACCGTCCGGATGACCGCCACAGCCCGCGGACAGTCACTGTCCAGGATCATGGCCTGCGCTTCTATAACCGGCACAGTGTCGGGGAGCGAGGCGGCGGCCGCACGGGCGAGGATCTCCGCAGTCCCGCGCTGCCCCGCGTACAGGGCGGCCGTGGCCGCCGACGCAAGCATCTCGTCGTGCCCTTGCTGGGGCACCTGCGCACACGCCATGTTGTACGCCCGGTTCGTCGATCCGACTACGGCCAGCATGACCACCGCGTACGTCACGGCCTCCCTACGCCCCTGTCCGGCTACGGCATCAGCCAGTTGGGCTGCCTCGTCGGCCACTTCCGTCGCCCGCTGTAGCTCACCCTTCGCGACCAGCACCCGCACAACTTCCACAAGGGCTCTCAGACAGGCCACTTCACTCTGCCGGGCTCGAGCCAGGCTGACAGCGCGCCGCACCTGCCCCAGACCCGCCCACACCGCGATCAAGGCGTCCGGGAGACTATCGCTGCGCGAAAGCAGGGCGTCGCGCCGCACAGCGAGCACGAATGCGTCAGCAACCTCGGCAGGATCTCCGCCGCCCCCGGCCACCAGGCCCTCGAACGCCGTGGACAGCTCGTCCAGCCCGTCCAGATCGGAACCGGACCGCTGCCACAGTCGCGCGTGACGGTGAGCGTCACCGGCCAGACGGACAAGGCGCCGTGTATCGCCCTGTGCCCGCAGCAGTTGACCGTAGCCGCGGAGCAGATACTCCGGTGTGCGGGGCGGCCAGCGCCGCGCTTGGTAGTCGTCCGCCCACTCATGCAGCCGCTCCCGGTTCGCCGCCAGCTCCTCGTCTGTGAGCAGTTCGACCGCGCTGCGCCGGATCTCCTCATGGGCCAGGACGTAGACGCCTGATGCGGACGCGTCGGCGTCCTGGGGGGACCAGTGCGGCGTGCGGACGCGGAAGGCCCGCCCGGTAACGGTACTTAGCTCCTTTTCGACCAGCCGGGGACGGGTATCTGCAAGGCGGGCGAGGTCCGCCGCCGTCAGGCCACCACCGGCCGCGGTCACCAGTCCGAGCAGTTGCCGTGCGAGGCCACCGGCCTGCAGCATCCGCATGAGGCTGTCCTCCGCCTCCCGGCGCACGACTTCCGCGTACGGCGATGGTGCCAGCCACCGGTCGATGGCGCCGCGTCTCAGCGGGTGCGCGTGGGCCACGTCGTCCGGTACGGGAGGATGCGGCCGCCCGGCCACCACTACCCGCATTCCGTGCCTGGGCGAGCGCGGCAGTAGCGCGGCGATGCTGTGGCTTCCGGGGCCCGCGAGCACCCCACAGTCCTCGTCCAGACCGTCGACGACGAGCACCAGTCGTCGGCCCCGACTCTCACACACGGCTGCGGTCCGGTCCATCGCGGCGAGCAGGCTCTCCTCGCGCGTGTGCTCGGTGACCGCTGGTTCCTCCTCACCCAGCAGCGCGTAGAACTGCCGGTGCACCACCTCGCAGTACGCCTCACGGTCGTTTTGCCGGTTCAAGCGCGATGTGATGAAGAAGGACACGACGTCGACCCCGGCAGGGGGCTCCATCACGAACTGGGCCATGAGAGCCGTCTTTCCGGCCCATGCGGGGGCGAGCCACCTCCAGTAAGCGCCCTCGGCACTGTCGGCGTCTTCCCGCGCGGTGCAGAACTCCGCCATCAGCGCCAGCTCTTGAGACCGTCCGCGAAACTCGGCGGCTGCCAGGGACTCCACTTGGTAGCGGTAGTTGGACGTCGCGACGCGCTGTGGGGAGGCGACAAACTGGAACTGATTGCCGTCGCCCGTGACGACCAGACCGATGTCCCCTGCTGCCACCACGGAGCGAGCACCGGTCGCCATAGGCATGCCCTCCAGGGGCAGCGACTGCTGTCGCCGTGGACGGCCCCACCACCTACCCAACAATGGTGCCGGGCCTCCCTACATCCTTCGGCGCTTCGTGCCCACGCGTCACTGGATCCGGCACAGAAGATCCTGATACATCATCTCGACGAGTCTAGTCCCGCGAAATCACACGGTTTCCCGGATACGGTCGAGGACTTCAGAGCACGGGGCTCAATGGATGCGCCGGTAATGCTGCTCGGCGCTGTACTCGTTCACGTACTGCCCGCGCGGCCCCGGCGAATAGCCCTTCGACCACCAGCCGGCGCACTGCGGCTGCGGCTTCATTGGTGTCGACCTGGAACGTGTGGGCGATCCTGTCGCGGTTCACAAACCGCTCGCCGGGCAGGCTGGGGTGGACCGAGGCACGGTTGATCCGGTAGGCCCGCTCAGCCGCGCGATCTTGGCCAGCGCGGGCAAATGGATGCCCTGCTCCGTACACGACAGCCGCACCCACCGGCGCACTGACTCCACGTCCTCCTCGCTCGCCACCAGCACGACGACGACAGTCATGACCTGCCGCCCAATCCAGCTGGTCCTAGGCGCTGTTTCCCGGGTCTACCTCCGTGAACGGGGGTGTTGAGGGCAGGCTGGCTACATGGGACACGGAGACCTGACGAACGCGGAGTGGGATCGGCTGAAGTCGTTCTTACCTCGTGGTGGTGCGCGTGGGGGCCGGTGGAGCGATCACCGACGGGTGATCAACGGGGTGGTGTACCGGGTCCGTACGGGGCTGCAGTGGAGGAATCTTCCGAGCGGTTCGGGCCGTGGGAGACGGTCTACAGGCGCCATCGTCGCTGGTCGGCGGATGGAGCTGAGGGCGCCGCCGGCCGGATCGACCGGGATGTGTCCATGGACTCCGCGCCGGTGCGTGCCCATCAGCACATCGCCGGCCAAGAAAGGCACCGCCCCGCTCGGGACCATTCGACTGCATAGCCGGCCACGAGCGTGCCGTCTCGCGCCCGTTGGGCACGTTCCGGTTCACCGCCGTCCGGCCACTCTCGTCCATCACGGCGATCTGCGATCGGCGACGATGCACATCGATTCCGACGTAAGCCTGCATCGCGGGCCTCCTGACCCGGACTCGGCTCCCCACGGAAAGGGTGCTCCGAACGCACCACAAGGGGAAGCCCCAGCCCTCATAGGGTCAGGTCAGCACCACTTGGGCGGCGACGCCAAGAAGATCTAGTTGGCCCACTGGCTTCGCGCATCCCGCCTGATCCAGAGCGAGCCCTTTTCCGCCTCCGACCTCGCCCAGTTCACGATCAAGATCCGGACCATATACGGGCCAGAGCCAGCCCTCCCTGCTTGAAAGCTGGCATTCGCACTGGTCAGGGGCGTGCAAGGGCTGTACCACCAGCAGACCAAGAACCTTCTGGCTGCCGTTCACCTGTTCTGAAGCAGAGCCTGGCTTGCCGACAAGCGGCGCCCGAGACCCGTCGCTGCAGCCACACCCTCCCCATGGCGGTCCGCCCAAGGAGTGAGTACGGCAGCAGCGGCACGCCGGGGCATTGGGGGATTCCCACAGAAGCCCCCTCGTCACGGAGTACTCCTCCCCTTCGTCGCCCAGGCGCTTGGTGGCGCCTTGCCCCAGCACAAGTCACGGAAGTCAGCATCGGCCTTGCCGACAGGCGAGCGGCAGCTCCGGGCGGGCGCTCCAACAGCTGCGACACCAACGCAATGGTGCTGATACCCCGTCAGGAGAGTCAGCATTGGGTCAGCATTAGGCTGACTAAACCCGCCTAGAGTTGGCCAGACATGAGAACGTAAGGCTGTCCGCGGATGGGCTTCTCAGGAACGATAGGCCCCGCGGGAAAACGGGGTGTCGAGCGGGGACAGCCGCGTCCCGCGGGAGGCCTGCACTAGAGCCGGAACCCCAGGTCAGCGCACCCTTCCGCGCGGTTTCAGCGGTACAGGCGGGAGTTCAGGAGCGGGCAGTGGAGCGCCGTCGTACCCCACCACCTCGCCGAACCGGGAGCCTGCCATCCAGTCCGAACGGGCCTGTGCGATATCCTCGTTGGACCGCCCGATGAAGTTCCACCACATGATCAGCTCCTCCTCGAAGGGTTCGCCGCCCAGGAGCATGAGGGCCGCGTCCGACTCGGCGCGCAGGGGGAGTTCGGTGCGGCCGCAGCCGAGGTAGAGCATCGAGCCGGGGAGTACCGGTACGCCGTCGACGTGGGCCTCGCCGGACATGGACAGGACGGCGTACTCGAAGTCGGGCTCCAGCGGCAGTCGTACGTCGGTGCCGCTCGCCAGGGCCAGGTCGGCGCCGACGATCGGGGTGTACGTCGTGCCGGGCGAGGTGGTGCCGTCGACGGTGCCCAGGATGAGCGTGGCCTGGAGGCCGGGAGCCGTGACGACGGGCAGTTCGGCGTGGTGCTCGAAGTGCGGGTCGGTGTGGCGGTGGCCGTCCGGGAGGGCGACCCAGAGCTGCGCGCCGTGCAGGAAGCGGGCGTGCGACTTGGGGCTCTCCTCGGAGTGGCTGATGGCCCGGCCCGAGGTCATGAGGCCCAGCTCACGCGGGCGGATCGTCTGGAGGCTGCCCGTGGAGTCGCGGTGCAGCACCTCGCCCTCGTGCAGCCAGCTGACGGTCTGCAGGCCCATGTGCGGGTGTGGCGGGACCTGCATGCCGGGCTCGTCGGCGATGTCGTCGGGCCCATAGTGATCGACGAAGCACCACGCGCCGACCATGCGACGGCCCAGGTTGGGCAGCAGACGGCGGACTTCGGTGGACTCGCCGAGCTTGACCCGGCGGGGGCTGAGGAGTTCGCGCACCGGCTCGGCCACCACGAAGCCGCGGCCACCGCACAGGGCGGGAACCGCCTCGCGATCAAGATTGCTCATGGCGCCCAACCTAACCCCGTCGGGGACGCTACGTCAGGCCATCGACCCGCCCATTGAGGGGCACTCCACTCAGAACCGGCGCGGTCCTACGACCTCGGTCCCAGGTGCGTACTCCGTTGGGCGGACCGGCCTCCGAGATAGTAGCCATGGATATAGTAGCCATGTACGGTTTCTCGCATGAGTTCGGTGAGATCGGTATCCGAGAACGCGACGCCGGGTTTCCTCGTGTGGCGTCTGTCGATGAAATGGCGCGTGGCCGTCGACCGGGCGGTCGCCCCGCTGGGCCTGACCCACGCGCAGTACTCGCTGGTGGCGTCGCTGTACGGCATGCACAGGGACGGGCGGCGGCCCAGTCAGCGCCAGCTCGCCGACCACACCGGACTCGAAGCGCTCTACGTCTCGAAGCTGGCCCGCGCCCTGGAGGCGGCCGGCGTCGTCGACCGCACCCGGGATCCCGCGGACCCCCGCGCGGTCCAGCTGTCCCTCACAGCAGAGGGGCGCGAGACCGCCCGCCGTGCGATCCGGGTGGTCCAGGGCCTCCTGGACCAGCTTCTCGAACCCCTCGGCGGGCTCGACGGTGAGCGCACGAAGGCGTTCAGCCACGAGCTGGCCACGCTGCTCGACGTACCACTCGATCCACCGTCAGAGAAGACACATTCCACGCGCGAGCACTCCGAGAAGGAGCAGTCATGACCACCACCACTCCCCCCGTCAACGGCCAGGTCATAGGACTGGCCCACTACGCGAGCCGTGCCGCCCTGGAGACCGTGCTGGCCCGCACCGGAACCACCTTCAACCAGTCGGTGGCCCTCAGGGCCGTCTCGGGCAACGGCGGGACCGTCGAGCGCGACTGGCTCGTGGGCCGGCTGACCGGTGCGCTGAAGATCGAGGAGGCGGCGGCACGGGAGACCGTCGACGAGATGACGGCCCTGAAGCAACTGGAGGAGCCGACGGCCGGGCAGGTGTCGCTCACGGACAGCGGCCGCGAGCTGTTCGAGGCGATCCGCGCCGGCGGCAACGAGATCGCGGCCCGGCTGTACGCGGGCATTCCCGCCGAGGACCTGGCGACGGCGGGTCGCGTGCTGACCCTCGTCACGGAGCGTGCCAACGCGGAGCTGGCCGGGGCATAGCCGGCCTCACGAGGTCGTGGAATATTCAACCAACACTTCCGGTTGTGGCCCGTCGAAGGAGGTCAGCAGTGGAAACGACGTACTACGACCACGGGACGGCCGCGGAGCGCTGGGAGCGGGCGCGGATGTTCTTCGACGCCAAGGACTACGCCGCCGCGGCGCGGATTCTGGGCGGGCTGGTCGAGGAGGTGCCGGAGCAGGTCGGACCCCGGCTGCTGCTGGCGCGCTCCTACTACCACTCGGCTCAACTGCGCCGCGCCGAGGCGGAGTTGCGCGTGCTCGTGGAGCTCGACCCGGTCGAGCACTACGCCCGGCTGATGCTGGGGCGCACGCTGCAGCGCCAGGGGCGGAACGACGAGGCGGAATCGCACATGCGCATCGCCTCGGCGCTCGCGGGCGACTTCGCGCAGGCGTGATCCCACCGTTCAGGGCCCCTTCGGGGGTGGGCCGGTCACCTCGGGTGACCGGCCCTTCTCGCGTGCGCCGCCGATGCATTCACTGACGCCGCCGATGAGTTCGTACGCCACCCCTGAGTTCACCCGCGTCGCCCGTGAGTTCACTACAGCGGCGTCGCCGCGTGCAGGATCAGGATCATCGTCACGGCCGAGTTCGCCGAGGACATCGCGGACAGGAGCGTGCCGACGGCGGCGCCCCAGGCGGCCAGCCCCACCGCCGTGAACACGGACGGCCAGCTGCGTGCCGTCGGCGCGGGCGCCAGCAGGGCGGCGACCCGGCGCGGCACGGGACCCCCGGACGCGAAGCCGGCGAACCCTCCGGAGAAGCCGGCGAACCCCCCGGAACCGGACAGCCCCGCTGCCCCGGCGAACGTCGGCACCGAGCTGCCGCCGGACAGCAGGGCCGCCTTACCGATCGCCCGCGCCACCACGCGCCGGCTGCCGACCGCCCGGGCCGCGTCCTCGTCCGCCCACCGCTCCGTGGTGTAGACGACGGCCGTCCGCAGCGGCACCAGGAACGGGTTGGCGCGCGCCGCCAGCCGTACGGCCAGCAGATGGCGGTGGTGTCCGGCCCTCAGATGGGCGCGCTCATGGGCGAACAGGGCGCGGCGCTCGGGCGAGCTGAGGCCGCGCAGCAGGGACGTGGTGACGACCACCCGGTCACGGCCGCCGCCGGGCAGCGCGTAGGCGTAGGGCGTGGCTTCGGGAAGTACGACCACGGACGCGGCGGGCAGTCCGGCGAGCGCCCGCCGGGCTCGGCGGGTGACCCGGTGATGCCACCACAGGGTCCGCACGCAGACCGCCGCCACCAGGATCAGGGCGGGGATCGCCGCCTTGCCCGCGATCTCGTCCTGGGGGACGGCCGCGCGGACCTCCGGGTCCGACCAGCCGTCCGGCAGTGGGTTGCCGGGCAGCTGCGCGGTCCCGACGACCATCAGCAACGCCAGGCAGAGCGTGCTGCACAGGGCCATGACGGAGGCGACGGCGGTCAGCAGCCGGGTGGCCGTCCGGGGGTCCAGACGCAGTTCGGCGAGGCGCGCGACCGGCCAGGCGCTGAGCGGCAGGACCAGTGGCAGGAAGACGAAAACCCCCATGAAACGTCAGTCTTCCGTACCGCCGGCCGTCCCGTCGGCCCTACCCCGCACACCACCCTCACCCGCCACTTCGCCCGCGCCCCTCGCATCCGTCGTCTGCGCCGCTTCGAGCAGCGCCCGCAACACCTGTTCGTCGCCCGGTGGCAGCGCGGTGACGAAGCTCGCGAGGACGGCCTCGCGGTCGCGTTCGCCGTCGAGGAGGCGCCGCATCTTGAGTGCGGCCAAGCCCGCGACATCGGCGGTGGGCGTCCAGACGAAGGAACGTCCCTGCCGTTCGCGGGCCACCGCATCCTTCGCGAGCAGCCGGGTCAGGATGGTGACGACGGTGGTGTAGGCGAGGTCGCCACCCAGGCGCTCCTGCACCCAGGCGGCGGTCACCGGGGCGGCCGCCTCGCGCAGCGCCCCGAGCACCTGGACCTCCAACTCGCCCTGCCCGCGCCGCCGGGAGCGCCGGTGCGGCTCCTCGCGGTTGCGGTGCGCCATGTCCGTCTCCCTCCGGCGTTCGCGTGCCCGATCACGCTACCTGGCCGCCGTAGGAGCGCCTCCCCTTCCGGTACGCGATCTCGCCGAGCAGCACGTCCACGGCGATGAACACCGCCAGCGGGATGCCGAGCAGCGGGACGAAGTAGCCGAGGACCGCGACGGCCGCCATGGCCGGGACGAGGATCTGCGGCGGGACCTGCTGCCAGGCGCCGCGCGGGATGGGCCGACCGAACGCCGAGGCGCGGCCGCGCTGCCACCACATGCGGTAGCCCCACACGATGAGCAGGATCAGCGAGAGCGCGAGGGCCATCAGGGCGATCTGGTTGACCAGGCCGAAGAGGGTGCCCGTGTGGGCGTCGATGCCCCAGCGGGTCAGCTTGGCAAGCAGCGGGTAGTCGGCGAAGCGGAGTTCGTCGGTGACCTTGCCGGTCGCCGGGTCCACGGCCACCGAGTCCTGCTTCTCGGGCCAGCTGCGCTGGATCTGCTTGACGACGTACGCGGAGTCGGCGTCGGCGGGCGCGACGATCTCGACGGGGTCGCCGAGGCCCTTGGCCCGGGCGGCCGCGAGGATCTTGTCGATGTCGAGGGCGATGTCAGGTGTCGTGGCCTCACCGGTCCCCGCGCCGGTGTGCCCCGCGTGCTCGCCGCCGGTCGCCGCCGACACCGAGGGGGTCGCCTGGCCGAGCGAGGTCCTGAGGGTGTCGATGTTCGCGCCGGCATACGTCGACCACGTCAGACCGGTCGCCGAGAGGAAGACGAACCCCGCGGCCGCCCAGACGCCGACCGTGCCATGCAGCCCCAGGGTGCGGCGGCGCCCACTGGTGCCGCGCACCTTGCGCTGGGAGCGGCGACGGCCGAACCACAGCACGAGACCGCCGCCCGCGATCACCCACAGCCAGCTCGCGGCGAGTTCGCTGTACAGGCGGCCATTCTCGCCCAACTGCAGATTGGCGTGGAGCCCGTCGATCCAGGTGCGCAGCGGCAGCGCGCCGGTGGAGCCGTACTGTTCGAGGGCTCCGCGCACCTTCCCGGTGTACGGGTCCACGAAGACCGCGAGAGTGTGGTCGGCATCGACGCCGGGGACGCCGGAGAGCAACACGCGCGTGGTCGCGTCCGCCTCCGGTGAGGGGCGTACGGCCGAGACCGCGCCCTCGGGGTCGGCCTTGCGGGCGGCGGCCACCTGCTGGGACAACGCCAGTTTGTGGTCGCCGACGGGGACGGTCAGCTCGTGGGAGTACACGATCTTCTCGGCCTGGAACGAGGCGGCGTACAGGAAGCCGGTCACGGCGGCCACCAGCAGGAACGGGGCGACGAGCAGTCCGGCGTAGAAGTGCAGGCGCAGGACCAGGGGGCGCAGCGGCGACCAGGCTCTTCGGGACGGCGCGGGGGCGACGGACTGCGGGGACTCGTCCGTCGTGGTCGGGGGAGCGGTGGACATGCGGCGGGGTTCTCCGGTCGGGCAGGGGACGGAAACGGGCCGTGGGCCAAGGAGTTGGGCTCCCTTCGCCGGTGGCGGTCCAGTAGTCGGGGCGCCGCTGCGCCCAGTTCCCGGGCAGGTACGTGGCGTGCGTCACACGCGGGAAGATGCGGGACTCGCCTGGCTCCGCCTCGCTCAGCGCGATCCGTGTTGGCATCCTGGCGCGATGGCATCCGAACGTGACCCCAGCACCTCACGCCCCCTGAGCGACCAGGTCGAGGAACTCCTCGCCCACGAAGGCCCGTTGCCGATCGTCGCCGCCGGTGACCCGGTGCTGCGCCGACCGGCCGAGCCCTTCGACGGCCAGCTGGACCCGGGGCTGCTGTCCCGCTTCGTGGCCGCCCTGCGCGCGACGATGCACGCGGCACCGGGCGTCGGACTCGCGGCACCGCAGGTCGGCGTACCGCTGCGGCTCGCCGTCATCGAGGACCCGGCTCCGGTCTCCGAGGAGGTACGGCTGGTACGGGGGCGGGTGCCGCAGCCGTTCCGGGTGCTGGTCAATCCGTCGTACGAGGGCGTCGGCGCCGGTCGGGCCGCGTTCTTCGAGGGCTGCCTGAGCGTTCCGGGCTGGCAGGCGGTGGTGGCCCGGCACGCCGAGGTGCGGCTGACGGCGCTGGACGAGCACGGCCGCGCGGTCGACGAGGTGTTCACCGGCTGGCCCGCGCGCATCGTCCAGCACGAGACGGACCACCTGGACGGCATGCTCTACCTCGACCGCGCGGAGCCGCGCTCACTGTCCTCGAACCAGGCGATGGCCGAGCTCTGGAACCAGCCGACGCCGGAGCGGGCGGCCGAGGCCCTGGGGTTCAAGCTGCCCGGTTGAATCCTCCCCTCCCTAAAGGCAGGGGATTTCTGGCTCACGTTGGCTGCGGACCGGCGGTCCGGCAGCTCTTACACGATCGGCACCAGCCGGGTTGAGACCAGCCCGGACGAGCATCACGCGGGCGGAGTTCTTGTCCCGGGGGGACACGGCTCCGCACGCGGTGCAGGCGTAGGTACGTTCCGAGAGGGGAAGTGCGTGCTTGGTTCTCGCTCCGCACTGTGCGCAGTCCATGGTGGTGTGCGCGGGGTGTACGAGGTGCAGTTCACGGCCGTGCTTGCGGGCCATGTGGATCAATGCTTGCTTGGTCGCGCCGATCGCGGCGTCGGCCGCCTTACGGGCCATGGTGGACTTGGCGAGGAACTTCGGCCGGAAGTCCTCGACCGCGAGGCGGTCGTGGTCGGTCACGACCTTCTTGGCCCACTTGCGGCCGGTGTCCTCACGCTGCCTGGCGACCTTCTTGTGGAGCTTGGCGGTCCGCTTCTGCGCCTCGCGGTAGCCCTTCGAGGCACGCTGTCCCTTGGCGGGCCTGCGGCGGGCCGTCATCCGCTGATACCGGGCCAGTTTCTGCGCGGCGTTCTTGCCGTGCTGCGCGTGCGGGAGGTCGTGGGCGTCACTGGTGGTGGTCGCGGTCTCCTTGACACCCCAGTCGATGCCGATGTCCCGGCCCGTGGCGGGCAGGGCATCGGTGCTGGTGGCGATGACGAACGAGGCGTACCAGTGGCCGAGGTTGTCGCGGTAGACGCGGACGGACGACGGCGGCTTGGGCAGCTCCCGGGACCACACCACCGTCACCGCGATACCGCCCGCCAGGTGCAGGCGGCCGTCCTTGAGGCGGAATCCGCGCTGCGTGTAGTTCAGCGATGGGTCGGCGGCGTGCTTCTTCTTGTACTTCGGCATCCCCGCCCGCTGCCGCTGCGGAAGCCGGGCTTTGATGTCCTTCAGGGCTTTCGCGCGGGACTTGGCGAAGTCGCGGATGGTCTGCTGCTGCGGCACCGAACTGCCCTCGCGCAGCCACCTGTTCGCGGTGCGGGCCTCGGTTAGCATCCTGTCGAGCCGGGCCGGGCCGCACTTCTCCTCGTCGGCGTACGCCTTCTTCGAGCGGGCGCAGCACTCGTTCCAGATCCACCGGCACCGTCCCCACTCCGCGAGCAGGCCGGTCCGGGCGGTGGACGACACGCGAAGCCGGTAGGTGTACCGGGCATGCCCGGTATCCCCCGCCTGTCCTTTTGGCATCGTCACGAGGTCAAAACTACGGGGATCGTGCACCTCTTGGAGGTCGTCCTCGCCGATCCGTCGGCGGACGGCGAATCGCCCTGACGGCGATTCGCCTCCCCCTGCCCTGCTCCGCAGGAGTCCGATTCCTCCCCGACCTGAAGACCGGGGCATCCTCGGAGAACTCTGGTGAACCTGCGGTCGCCGAAGCCCGGCACGAGGTGAAGCCCGACGAAGGCCGAAAGCTCGTACCGGCGAAAAAGAGGCCGAGGCTTGTACCGGCGGAAAAATCCGTCGTGCCCGAGCGAGCCCCTCGCTAGCCTGGCCGCATGTCTACGCCCCGCATCTCTTAGCTCAAGGACCCGCTTCCACGCCACCCGTGTGTCCTTTTGCTGATTGATTCCCCGGAGCGTATTCCCATGATCACCGTTCGCGGTGTCGACGTGCGCGTGGGCGCCCGTCTGCTGCTGTCCGACATCTCCTTCCACGTCTCCCCCGGCGACCGCATCGGCCTGGTCGGCCGCAACGGCGCGGGCAAGACCACCCTCCTGAACACTCTGGCGGGGCAGGCGCGGCCCGCCGCCGGGTCCATCTCCCGTACGGGAGCGCTCGGTTACCTGCCTCAGGACCCCCGCGCGGCCGACCCCACCGTCACGGTCACGGACCGGATCCTGTCGGCGCGGCGCCTGGACGAGGCCGTACGCACGCTGCGCGCCGCCGAGACCGCGATGGCCGATGGATCCGAGCGGGCGATGAACGCCTATGTGCGCGCAGAGGCCGAGTTCCAGGCGCGTGGCGGGTACGCGGCCGAGGCGGAGGCGGCCCGGGTCGCCGCGGGTCTCGGGCTGCCGGCGCGGGTCATGGACCAGTCGGTCGGCGCCCTGTCCGGCGGTCAGCGCCGCCGGGTCGAGCTGGCCCGCATCCTGTTCGCGGACCACGGCACCCTGCTGCTGGACGAGCCGACGAACCATCTGGACGCCGACTCGATCGCCTGGCTGCGCGGCTTCTTGACGAACCATCAGGCGGGGCTGGTGCTCATCAGCCACGACACCTCGCTGCTGGCCGACGTCGTCAACCGCGTCTTCCACCTGGACCCGCGGCGCGCCACGCTCGACGTCCACAACACGGGCTGGCACGCCTACCTCGCCCAGCGGGACGCCGACGAGCGCCGCCGCTCCCGGGAGCGGGCCAACGCCGAGCGCAAGGCGGCGGCGCTGCATGCCCAGGCGGACAAGATGCGCACGTATGTGTCGACGGCCGTCGCGGCCAAGAACATGGCGCGCCGCGCCGACCGCATGCTCGCCGAGCTCGAACCGGTCCGGCAGACGGAGAAGGTGGCCAGGATCCGGCTGCCCGAACCCGCCCCCTGCGGACGGATGCCGCTCGGCACGGTCGCTCTGACCAAGTCGTACGGGGATCTCCGCGTCCTGAGCGGGGTCGACCTGGCCGTCGACCGGGGCAGCCGGCTGGTGATCCTCGGTCTCAACGGCTCGGGCAAGACCACGCTGCTGCGGCTCCTGGCCGGTCACGACACCCCGGACGGCGGGCGTGTGGTGCACGGTCATGGGCTGCGCCTCGGCTACTTCGCTCAGGAGCACGACACGCTGGACCCCGCCGTCACGGTCCGCGGCCATCTGGCCGCCACGGCGCCGCACCTCACGGACGGCGAGGTGCGGCGGGTGCTCGGCTCGTTCCTGTTCACGGGCGACGACGCCGACAAGCGCGTGGGCGTCCTGTCCGGGGGTGAGAAGACCCGCCTCGCTCTGGCGGGTCTGGTGCACTCGGGCGCGAATGTGCTGCTCCTGGACGAGCCCACCAACAACCTCGACCCGGTCTCCCGGGCCGAGGTGCTGGCCGCGGTGGGCACCTATCCGGGTGCGATCGTCATGGTCACTCATGACGGGGGCGCCATCGAGGCCCTGCGTCCGGACCGGGTACTGCTGCTTCCGGACGCGGACGAGGATCTGTGGAGCGAGGAGTATCTGGAGCTCGTCTCGCCGGCCTGATGCCGTGGGTGCCGCCGGTCGCGGCGGCACCCGGTCGCGGGTCGGCTACGCGTCCCGGTACGCCTCCAGCAGCCGCAGCCACACCTCGCTCACCGTCGGATAGGACGGGACGGCGTGCCACAGGCGGCTGATCGGCACCTCGCCGGCGACCGCGATGGACGCCGAGTGGATCAGTTCGCCCACGCCGGGGCCGACGAGGGTGAGGCCGAGGATGATCTCGCGGTTGATGTCGACGACCATGCGGGCCTTGCCGCTGTAGCCGTCCGCGTACAGGCCCGCGCCCGCCACCGAGGACATGTCGACGTCCACGGCCCGCACGCGGTGGCCGGCCTGTTCCGCCTCGGCGAGGGAGAGGCCCACTGCCGCGGCCTCCGGGTCGGTGAAGACGACCTGCGGGACGGCCGCGTGGTCGGCGGTCGCGGCGTGCGCGCCCCAGGGGTCGGTCTCCAGGAGGGGTACTCCCGCGGCGCGGGCGGCGATGGCGGCGCCCGCGATCCGGGCCTGGTACTTGCCCTGGTGGGTCAGGAGGGCGCGGTGGTTGACGTCGCCGACCCCGTACAGCCACTCGCTGCCGACGACCCGGAGGCTGTCGTCGACGTCGAGCCACGAACCCGGCTCCAGGCCGATCGTGTCGAGGCCGATGTCGTCGGTGTGGGGCGTGCGGCCGGTGGCGAAGAGGATCTCGTCGGCCTCGATGCGGTCGCCGTTGTTCGTCAGGGCCACCACGGTCGAGCCCTCGCGGGTCACCGCGGTCACCGAGGTGCCGGTGCGCACGTCCGCGCCCGCTTCCTTCAGCGCTTCGGCGACCAGCTCCCCGGCGAAGGGTTCCATGCGGGGCAGCAGGCCCTTGCCGCGGACGAGGACGGTGACCTGGGAGCCGAGTGCCTGCCAGGCCGTGGCCATCTCGGTGGCGACCACGCCGCCGCCCACCACGATCAGCCGCCCGGGCACGGCGTGCGCGCTGGTGGCCTCGCGGCTGGTCCAGGGCTTGACCTGGGCGAGTCCCGGCAGGTCGGGGAGCTGGGCGCGGGTGCCGGTGCACACGGCGACCGCGTGCCGGGCGGTCAGCCGGTGCCGCTCGCCGTCCGGTCCTTCGACGGTCACCGTGCGGGGCCCGTCGAGCCGTCCGTGTCCGCGGTACAGGACCGCTCCGATGCCGTCCAGCCAGCCGACCTGGCCGTCGTCCTTCCAGTGGGAGGTGTAGTAGTCGCGGTGGGCGAGGACCGCGGGAGCGTCGAGGGGGCCCTGCACGGCCTGGCTGAGACCGGGCACGCGGCGGGCGTCGGCGCGGGCGATGACCGGGCGCAGCAGGGCCTTGCTGGGCATGCAGGCCCAGTACGAGCACTCGCCGCCGACCAGCTCGCTCTCCACGACCGCGGTGGAGAGGCCGGCCGCGCGGGCGCGGTCGGCCACGTTCTCCCCCACGGGCCCGGCACCGAGCACCACGACGTCGTACGCGATGGATTCCGTTTCCGTCATGGGGCCAGTCTGGTTGCTGGTGTGCGCCGTGGCCACACGGGTAGGGCGCGGAATACGCCCCCGGTAGGCGGCGTTGTGCCCACCGGCATGACCCGGACGCGAGGAAGAAGGAAACACGTATGAGCAGCACCGTGGAGCTCACCAAGGAGAACTTCGACCAGACGGTCACGGACAACGAGTTCGTCCTGATCGACTTCTGGGCGTCCTGGTGCGGGCCGTGCCGTCAGTTCGCCCCCGTCTACGAGAAGGCCGCCGAGGCCAACCCCGACCTGGTGTTCGCCAAGGTCGACACGGAGGCGCAGCCGGAGCTGGCCGCGGCCTTCGACATCCAGTCGATCCCGACGCTGATGATCGTCCGCGACCAGGTCGCCATCTTCGCCCAGCCCGGAGCGCTGCCCCAGGCCGCCCTGGACGACGTCATCGGGCAGGCCCGGAAGCTGGACATGGACGAGGTCCGCAAGTCCATCGCGGAGCAGCAGCAGGCTCAGCAGGCCGGCGAGTAGCAGCCGGTTCCCGGATCAGAACGGGTACGCCGCCACATCCCCGCGCACCGTCGTCCAGCGCACGTCGGTGAAGGCCTCCAGGTTGGCCTCACCGCCGAAGCGGGCGCCGGTGCCGGAGGCGGCGATCCCGCCGAAGGGGGCGACGGCCTCGTCGTTGACGGTCTGGTCGTTGATGTGCGCGATGCCGGTGGGGATGCGTTCGGCGAGGTCGAGACCGCGCGCAGTGTCCCGGGTCACGATGCCCAGCGAGAGGCCGTACGGTCCCGCCGAGGCGAGGGCCGCGGCCTCGTCGAGGGCGCTGAACGAGCGGACCGGCGCGACCGGCCCGAAGACCTCCTCCGCGTACGCCGGGGTCGTGTCGTCGGCTCCCGCGATGACCGTCGGCCGGTAGAACAGCTTCTCGTGCGTGCCGCCCGCCGCCAGCTTGGCCCCATGTGCCGTGCTGGACTCCACCAGCCCTTGGATCTTGGCGAGTTGGGCGCTGTCGATGATCGGCCCGAGGTGCACCTGCTCGCGGTAGGGGTCTCCGACGGCGAGGGAGTCGGCCTTGGCGGCGAGCCGTTCGACGTACTCCTCGTAGAGGGAGGCGTGTACGAGGTGGCGCCCCGTCGTCATGCAGATCTGCCCCTGGTGGAAGAAAGAGCCCCAGGCAGCGGTGGAGATCACCGCGTCGAGGTCGGCGTCCTCCAGGACGATCAGGGCGGAGTTTCCGCCCAGCTCCAGGTGCGCGCGCTTGAGATGACGGCCCGCCGCCTCACCGACGGCACGTCCGGCGGCGGTCGATCCGGTGAAGGAGATCACCGGCACCAGCGGGTCGGCGACCAGCGCCTGGCCGGCCTCGGGGCCGCCGGGCAGGACGTGCAGCAGCCCCTCCGGAAGACCTGCCTCGGCGAAGACGGCGGCGAGCGCGAGGCCGCCGCACACCGCGGTGCGCGGGTCCGGCTTCAGTACGACGCCGTTGCCGAGCGCCAGCGCCGGGGCCACCGAGCGGATCGAGAGGATCAGCGGGGCGTTGAAGGGGGCGATCACGCCCACCACGCCGACCGGGACGCGCCGCGTGTACGACAGCCGCGGCGCCTCCGACGGCAGGATCTGGCCCGCCGGGCGCGAGGCGAGCGCGGCGGCCTCGTAGCACTCCTGGGCGGCGACGTGCAGTTCGAAGTCGGCCTTGCCCGGGATGGAGCCGGACTCGCGCACGATCCAGTCGCGCAGTTCGTCGGCGTGCGCGGCGAAGAGGTCCCCCGCCTTGCGCAGGACGGCGGCGCGGACGAAGTGCGGGGCCCTGGCCCACTCGGCCTGGGCGGCGCGGGCGTCCCGTGCGGCCGTCGCGATGTCCTCGGCGGCGCCGAGCGTGACGGCGCCGAGCGACTCGCCGGTGGCGGGCTCGGTGACGGTGTACTCACCGCCCGAGAGGGTGCGGGACTGCCAGGTCTTGGGGTCGAGCAGCGGCATGACGGCTCTCCGATCGATCACTGATCACCAACGGGACTCGGCTAAGTCATGAGCCTCGGCAAGCCGACACGGCTCGTCGAACTCATAACGCGAGCGGAAGTCCCGCGTAGTTCGCGGCCAGTTCGGCCGCCGCGTGACGGGATGCCGTGATCCGGCGCAGCCGCGCGAGCTGCATCCGGTGGTCGAAGGCATCCCCATCTGGTTGAGCGTGCAACATCCTAGTCATGTCGTACGAGAAACGCGTGGCCTGCCACACCCGGTCGAGGCACAACTCCGAGTAGTGGTCGAGGAGTTGTGTCGATCCCGTGTGATGGAACTCGGCGAAGCATCGGGCCAGGACCCGTACGTCGGACACGGCCAGATTGAGGCCCTTGGCGCCGGTCGGCGGCACTATGTGCGCGGCGTCCCCGGCCAGGAAAAGCCGGCCGTGGCACATCGGCTCGTGGACGCAACTGCGCATCGGTGTCACGGACTTGGAGGTGATGGGGCCGCGTTCCAGCCGCCAGTCGCCGTCGATGTCGAAGCGTGCGGAGAGTTCGTCCCAGATGCGCTCGTCGGGCCAGTCGTCGACGTCGGTGCCGTTCGGGACCTGCAGGTAGAGCCGGGACACCGTCGGCGAGCGCATGCTGTGCAGCGCGAAGCCGCCCGGGCCACGGGCGTAGATCAACTCCTCGCAGGAGGGCGGCACATCGGCGAGGATGCCGAGCCATGAGTACGGGTAGTCGTGCGCGTACGTGCGGCTCACCTCGGCCGGGAAGGCGCCCTGCGCGATGCCGTGGGAGCCGTCGCAGCCCACCACGTAGTCGCAGCTCAGGGTCTGCTCGCGGCCCTCGTGCACGAATCGCACGACGGGTGCCTCGCTCTCCGGCTTCTCGACGGCGAGCGCCTCGGCCTCGAACAACAGCGGCGGCCCCTCGGCGAGTTGGAGGGCGATCAGGTCCTTCACGATCTCCGTCTGGGCGTAGATCGTGACGGTGCGGCCGCCGGTGAGCACCGGGAAGTCGATGTGGTGACGCTCGCGGTCGAAGCGCAGCTCGATGCCGTTGTGGATGAGGCCCTCGGCGTCCAGACGATCCGCCGCGCCGCACTCGCGCAGCGCGTTCACCGTGCCCTGCTCCAGCATTCCGGCGCGCTGGCGCTGCTCGACGTAGGCCCGGGTCCTGCTCTCCAGGACGACGCAGTCGATTCCCGTCCGGTGCAGCAGCCGGGCCAGCAGCAGCCCCGCCGGGCCGCCGCCGATGATGCCGACCGTCGTCCGCATGACGCGCCTCCCGCTTCTGGTCCGGCCGGGGACCAGCTACAGCCTCTCTCAGCTCGAGTCGCGATGCACGACCCGCGCGCCCAGCACCTCGTGTGTCTCGGGCGCCGCGCCCGGTTCCCGCACCGCGCGGTCGACCAGCTCGGCGAGGTCGCGTCCGGACGGCAGCTCGATGTGGACGGTGCTCAGGCGGGGCCGCAGCAGCCGGCCGAGCATCAGGTCGTCGGCGCCGATGACGGCCGTGTCGTCCGGGATGCCGATGCCCTCGTCCTGCAGGGCGCGCATCAGCAGCATCGCGTACTCGTCGTTGTACGCGAACACCGCGTCGAGGTCGAGGGAGCGCCAGCGGGCCGCGAGACGGGCGGCGGCCTCCTCCTCGTAGGCGAGTGGCAGCTCGGTCATCGACGCGTCCGTGCCGTGCAGGGCGCGGCGTACGCCCTCGAGGCGGGGATTGGAGAAGATCTCCAATCCCGCTTCCTCGGGCACCACGACACCGATGCGGCGGCGGCCGCGGGCCGCGAGGTGGGTACCCGCGCAGTGGCCGACCCGTTCGTGGTCCATGAGCAGCGCGTGCGCGCCCTCCACGCGCTCGGGGCCCAGTGTGACGACGGCCCGGGCACCGGAGCGCTTGAGGACGGCCACGCCCTGCGGGCCGAGCCCGCTGCCGGGCACCAGGACGGCGACCGGGCGCAGCTCCGCCCAGACGCGGGCCGCCTCGTCGCCGTGCAGGCCGACGCTGCCGTACTGCACGACGGTGTAGTCGAGGCGGCTGAGGGCCCACTGGAGCTCGTTGAAGAACTGGCTGTAGAGGGGGCCCACGGGCACCGGCGGCGCCGGCATCAGGACCATGCGGCTGTGCCCGGCGCGCAGACTGCGGGCGGCGGCGTGCGGGACGTACCCGAGCTCCTTGGCGGCCTCGTGGACGCGGCGGCGGGTGGGTTCGCTGATCCGGACGGCACTGGTGTTGTTCAGGACGTACGAGACGGTCGCACGCGAGACGCCCGCGAGGCGCGCCACATCGGCACTCGTCGGCACGGGTCGTTGTGCGGGCGACGGCGGGACGGACTGCTTCGGTATCTGCACCATGACGTAGCGCATCCTTGCAGAAGCACGGCGCGCCGCTTTGTGCCGGGGGACCTTCGGGGCCCGGAACGGCGGAACTCCCGCTTCCGCAAAGGAACTTCCGCTTCCCGTACCGGATGGCCCGTCCGGAGGTTACCGTTCGGTAGACGACGTGCTTCGGAGGTGTCCGGATGGCTCCCGACCGTGCCGCAGGTCTGGCCGAGTGTGCGCGCGCCCTCGCCGACGGTGAGGTGACCGCGCGCGAGGTGGTCGAGCGGGCGCTGGCCCGGATCGAGGCGACCCAGCCCACCCTGAACGCCTTCCGGCTGGTGCGCGCCGAGGCGGCGCTCGCCGAGGCCGACGCCGCGGACAAGGAGCTGGCGGCGGGGGTGCGGCGGCCGCTGCTCGGGGTGCCGGTGGCGGTCAAGGACGACATGGATGTGGCTGGCGAGCCGACCGCGTTCGGCTGCCGGGGCGACTTCCCGCCCCAGGCCGAGGACGGAGAGGCCGTACGCCGACTGAGGGCTGCCGGAGCCGTCGTCATCGGCAAGACCAACACCTGCGAGCTCGGCCAGTGGCCCTTCACCGAGGGCCCCGCCTTCGGTGCCACTCGCAATCCCTGGCACCACGCCCACACCCCGGGCGGCTCGTCCGGGGGCTCCGCGGCGGCGGTCGCGGCGGGTCTGGTCCCGGCGGCGCTGGGCTCGGACGGCGCGGGCTCGGTGCGCATTCCGGCCTCCTGGACGCACCTGATCGGGATCAAGCCCCAGCGCGGCCGGATCTCGACCTGGCCCCGCCCGGAGTCGTTCCAGGGCATCACGGTCAACGGAACGCTCGCCCGCACGGTCGCCGACGCGGCCCTGCTGCTGGACGCGGCGAGCGGCAACCACGACGGCGATCTGCACCGCCCGGCCGCGCTGCGCGTGTCCGACGCGGTGGGCCGCGACCCGGGCCGGCTGCGGATCGCGCTGTCGCTGAAACCGCCGTTCACCGCGCTGCCCGCCCGGCTCGACCCCGCCGTAAAGGCGAAGGTCGTCGCGCTCGCGGAGCGGCTCGCTGCGCTCGGGCACGAGGTGGAGGAGGCGGAGCCGCGGTACGGGCAGATCGGGCTCACCTTCATCCCACGCGCGACCGTCGGCCTCGCCGAGCGGGTGCGCGATGTGCCGTTCCCGCATCTCCTCGACCGGCGCACCCGTGACGCCGCCCGCCTCGGCCGGCTGCTCGGCGGCGCTCCCCTGCGGGCGGCCCGCAGGGCGGAGGCCACGCTGCACCGCCGGATCGGCGCGCTCTTCGACACGTACGACGTGCTGCTGGCGCCGACGACCGCCGCTCCCCCGCCGCGGATCGGCTCGATGGTGAACCTCGGCGGCCTCGGCACCGACCGGGCCATGATCGCCGCGTGCCCGTACGCCTGGCCGTGGAACATCCTTGGCTGGCCCGGCGTGAACGTCCCCGCGGGTTTCGTGGGCGACGGGCTGCCTGTCGGCGCCCAGTTGCTCGGGCCGGCGAACAGCGAGCCGCTTCTGGTGTCGCTGGCCGCCCAGTTGGAGGCGGACCGGCGCTGGCACGAAGAATGGCCGCCGCACGAGGCTCCCGCGGACTCTCCTGCGGTGTAGGCGAGTTCCGGCGCCACGACCGCGTGAGTCCAGCACGCATCCTCAGTAGCGGACGGCACTCTGCAGCAGCGGTGGATACACGGTGGACGCTTCACCGTCGACGGTGGTCCCCGCGAACTGCAGCATCGCCCGCAGCGCACCATGCATCGGTGCCGGGTAGCTCAGGGTCGGGGCCGAGACCTCGTCGAGCGTGTGCAGGTGCTCGGGGGTGAGCGTCACCTCCAGGCCGGCGATGTTGTCGGCCAGATGGTCCACGCGACGGGCGCCGATGATGGGCACTACGGTGCCCTCGCGGGCGCGCAGCCAGGCCAGCGACACCGCCGCGGAGGTGGTGCCGAGCTCGTCGGCGATGGCGGCGACGGTGTCGATGACCGTGAACTCGTCCTCGCTGGGGCCGCCGACGAAGGCCGTGCGGGCGGAGTCGGTGACCTGGGTGTCGCGCCGGTACTTGCCGGACAGGAAGCCGTTCTTCAGCGGGCTCCAGGGAACCAGCGCCATGCCCTGATCGAGCGCGAGCGGCGCGAGTTCGCCCTCGACCGTGCGCGCCAGCAGCGAGTACTCGACCTGCAGCGCGATCAGCGGGGTCCATCCCTTCAGCAGCGCGGTGGTCTGGGCCTGGGCGGTGACCCAGCCCGGCGTGTTGGAGAACCCGATGTAGCGGATCTTTCCGGCCCGGACCAGGTCGTCGAGGGTGCGCAGCGTCTCCTCGATCGGAGTGCGCCGGTCCCAGTTGTGCAGCCAGTACAGGTCCAGGTAGTCGGTACGCAGGCGGCGCAGGGTCTCGTCGAGCTGGGCGATGATCGACGAGCGGCCCGCACCGCCGCCGTTGGGGTCACCGGGGTAGAGGTTGCCGAAGAACTTCGACGCCAGCACCACGTGATCGCGCCGGCCGGGACGGGCGGCGAACCAGTCGCCGAGGATCTTCTCCGAGTGACCGTTGGTGTAGAAGTTCGCGGTGTCGACGCCGAGGTCCAGGTAGGTCGCGAGGATCTTCTCCGACTCCTCGACGCTGCATCCGGCGCCGCCGGGATCCTCGCCGAAGGTCATCGCGCCGAGCGCGAACGGGCTGACCCGCAGTGCCTCGTGGTGACCGCCGACCTGCCCGTCACCGGTCATTTCCTCGACGCCACCCCACAAGCCCCGTCGCTGGCCCTGGGGTTGGTGCTGCGCCCCGCCGCCATCGCCCCGCTGCTGCTGGAGGCCCCGGCCGGACAGCGGTCGCGCGGCACGGCCGCCCCGCCCGCGATCGCGACGGGCGAGGCCGGCCCCGAGCTGCTCGACGCGCTGGCCCGCATGCTCCGACTGCTCGACCACCCCGCGGACGCACACGTGCTCGCCCCGCTGATCGAGCGGGAGATCCTCTGGCGGCTGCTCACCGGCCCGCACGGCGGCATGATCCGCCAGATCGGCCTGGCCGACAGCGGCCTCTCCCACGTCAGCCGGGCTATCCGGTGGATTCGCGGCAACTACGCCGAACCGATGCGCATCGAGGACCTCGCGCGGCTGGCGGGGATGAGCCCGTCCGCGTTCCACCGGCACTTCCGCGCCGTCACGACCATGAGCCCCTTGCAGTTCCAAAAACGCATCCGCCTGCAGGAAGCCCGCTCATTGTTGGTCGCCCGCCCGGACGATGTCGCCGGCGTCGGACATCTCGTCGGCTACGACAGCCCCTCCCAATTCAGCCGCGAGTACCGCCGCCTGTTCGGCGCCCCACCCGGCCACGACGCCGCGCGGCTGCGCGCGGACAGCCACCCGCACGACATCCGGCACCTGCCCTGAGGACCGGCGTCGACCGTCGACGAGTGCTGATGCACCGTCATTCCCGAGGCGGGCACAGACTCACTCCGTTGCCGGTCGTTAGTCTGTGACCATGGACGATGTGTCGATGGTCGGGTTGATGGGGCGCGTGACCGGTACGGTCGGACCCGGGCTCGTCGGCGAGGTGATCGTCCGGGTGCGCGGCGGCGCCGAGCACTTCCTCGCGTATCCCGCGTCCGCGAAGGAGCGCATCGAGCGGGGCACGGTGGTGATGGTGGTGGAGTATCTGCCGCCTCGGACCGTCTACGTGTCGGCGGCGTACGACAGTTGACAGCCCGGCTGTGCACGGTCCGGCCGGCGTAGGACAGTTGACGGCTCGTCTGTGCACGGTCCGGCGGGCGTACGACAGTTGACAGCTCGTCTGTGCGGGTCCCGCCCCAGGTGAGAGCCGTCCGCGTCAAGATTGCAACAAGGATCCGTCAGCGTCTGGATCCCGGCCTTGCACAGGAGCACACTCCCGTTCGTTCGGTGCCGATAGGGCACCATGCAAAGGGGGCGTATGCCGATGGTTGTCGGCGTCGTGGCGGGGGCGGTTGTCCTCGCACTGATCTTCATCGTTGTGGTCTTCAAGCTCATGTGGCGCGTCGCGGAGCCCAACGAAGCACTGATCATCTCCGGTTCGAAGCATCGGACCGAAGGCCTTGAAGAAGGCATGGGATTCCGCATCGTGACGGGGCGCGGCACGCTGGTGCTGCCGGGCGTGCAGGCGGTGCGCAAGATCTCGCTCGACCTCAACGAGACCGAGCTGCACGTGGACTGCGTGACGCACCAGGGCATCCCGCTCAAGGTGCGGGGCGTGGTCATCTTCAAGGTGGGCGACGACTTCGTGTCGATCGCCAACGCGGGCCGCCGCTTCCTCGACCAGCAGAAGCTGATGGCGGAGCGGGTGCACAACGTGTTCGCCGGTCATCTGCGGTCCATCGTCGGCGGGTTGACCGTCGAGGACATGATCCGCGACCGCGAGAAGCTGACCGGCCAGACCCGGGCCGCCTGCGGTACGGAGATGGAGAAGCTGGGTCTGATCGTCGACTCACTGCAGATCCACGAGATCGAGGACCCGACCGGGTACATCAAGAACCTCGCGATGCCGCACGCCGCCGCCGTCCAGCGGGACGCGCGGATCGCGCAGGCGGAGGCGAATCGTCTCGCCACCGAGGCCGAGCAGCAGGCCGCGGCCCGGATGTCGGAAGCCACCCGGGACAGCGAGATCCTGCAGGCCGGCTACCAGGCCGAGCGCGACAAGGCGGCCGCCAAGGCCCAGCAGGCCGGACCGCTCGCCTTCGCGGCCGCCCAGCAGGACGTCGTCGTACAGGAGACACGCGTCGCCGAACTCGAGGCGCACCGCCGCGAGCAGCAGCTCCAGGCGGACGTCCGCAAGCCGGCGGACGCCAAGGCGTACGAGATCCGCGCGCGGGCCGAGGCCGAGCGTGACGCGCGCATTTCGGCCGCGCAGGCCAAGGCGAAGGAGACCGAGCTGGCGGCCGCGGCCGAGGCGACCCGGGTCAAGACGGCCGCCAACGCGGACGCCGAGGCGACCAAGGCCCGGGGCGCGGCCGCCGCGTCGGCGACCCGCGCCACCGGTGAGGCCGAGGCCGCCGCCGCTCAGGCCAAGGGTCTGGCGACGGCCGAGGCGACCCGTGCGCAGGGTCTGGCGGAGGCCGAGGCCATCAAGGCGCGGGCCGCCGCCCTCGCCGAGAACCAGGAGGCCGTCGTCGCCCAGCAACTCGCCGAGAACTGGCCGGAGATCGTCCAGGCGGGCGCGAGCGCGTTCGGCAACGTCGAGCACATGGTGCTGCTCAACGGCGCCGACGGCATGTCGGACATGTTCGCCAAGGCGCTCACCATGGGCGGCACGGGCCTGGGCCTGGCACGCCAGTTGCTCGCGTCGATGAACCAGAACGGGACGGCGGGCAACGGCACGGCGCCCGGGCTCAACGGGTTCGTACCGCCGCGCACCGAGAAGGTACCGGTGGAGAAGGACGAGGGGTGAATAGCTGAGGCGTGAGGCTTCGGGCGTACGGGAGTTGATCTCCGTACGCCCGAAGTCACGTGTGTACGGCCCTGCTCGGCGACCCGCGGGGCACAGGCTCTAACGTGGCCCCCGTGACTGCCTTTACCGACGAAGATGTTCCCGGCCGCTACGGGCCCACCGCGACCACCGAGGCCGAGCCCCGCGAGGTGGGGCGAGTGCGGACCGAGTACTCCCCCGCGCATGACGGCGACCCCGATCCCGGTGAGATCGTCTGGACGTGGGTGCCCTTCGAGGAGAACGACGGGCGGGGCAAGGACCGTCCGGTGCTCGTCGTCGCACGCGAGGCCGCCGGCACCTTCCTCGCCGTGCAGCTCTCCAGCAAGCGGCACGACGGCGACCGGGAGTGGGTGCCGATCGGCTCCGGTCCATGGGACCGGTCCGGGCGCGACTCGTGGGTGGACGTGGATCGCGTGCTGCGGCTGCATGAGGAGGGGATGCGGCGGGAGGCGTGTGCGCTGGATCGGATGCGGTTCAATTCGGTGGTGCATCGGTTGCGGGAGCGGTACGGGTGGCGTTGAGCGCCGCGTTTCCAGGGCCGTGAAGGCGCTTCCAGGGCAGTGAAGACACCGCGTGTCGGTTGTGGCTGGTCGCGCCCGCGCGGCTGAGCCGCGTATGTCACAGCCCTGCGCCCCTGTGACCGAGCGGCTCAGTTGGTTGTGGTCGTGCTTGCGTGATGACTTGGTTCATGACGGCCGCCCGCCGAACTGCCAGTCGTGGACTTCGATGTGGGCATGCCGGTCCGGGGTCAGGACGGCGCGTGCCGTGTCCGGGTCCGGGGCCCGGAGCAGCACCGCCGTACCCAGCCAGGTGGCGCCGTCGTCGGACAGCAGCGGCCCGTACGCGATCAGCTCGTCACGGTCGGGCGGCACGATGAGGTCGGCGGCCTGCCCCGCGCCGAGGCCGAGCACCAGATACCGGCTGCCACCGGTCCGGCCACCAGGGAAATCCCACATGGTGCGTCCCAGCATGTTGCGCCATCTGCGCAGCAGCACGTCCCGGTACGCGCCGGCCTGATAGTTGGGCTCGTTGAAGGCGAACGCGCGGGCGGCGGCGGAATCTGGCAGGTCGACGATGTGCACACTGCCGGTGGGCGTGTCTCCGTCGCTGGAGAGGGTCGGGCCGCGGGCGATCATCTCCCTCTCGTACCGGTCCATGTAGGACCAGTGCTCTTCCAGCAGCTCGTTGCGCAGCGTGACGGAGCCGGGCCGGTCGCGGTGGTAACAGAAGAACTCCATGCCCACAGACTCTCCCCACGTACGGCGGCATCTCAACGGGATTTGGCAACGACGACCGCACGCTCCAAGCGCGGCGGCGTTCCGTCAGACCGCGTAGCCATCACGGAAGCGCGGTGACAACCGCTCAGTCGGCCGCGCCAAGCGTCGAAGTCGGCCGAGGCGAGTGCGCCCCGGGAACTGACAACCGCGGTCACGTACGGCAGGTCTTGCGCGCGCCGAAGGTCCTGTTGAGCCAGACGATCACCCTCGGACCGATCAGCCGAGGACGAGCGGGAGTTTCGCGGCCAGCTCACCCAGTTCGGCCTTCTCCGCTTCGGCCGGGGCACGCCGTCCGGTGCCGATCAGCAGCGCGTCCTTGTCGGAGAACGACGGGGGAAACGCCGCACCGGCGATCTTCTCCAGCAGCTCGCGCGACCGGGCGAGCCCCTCGGCGGGTGGCTCCGCCGCGTCCGCGAGGTGTGCGATCAGGTCGAGGTGGTGCAGCGTCCATTCCAGGACGTACGCGCAGAGGTAGTCGCCCGCGGTGAGCACCTCGTCGCGGGTGCCGACCCGGAGCGCGGGATCCGCGAGTCCGGCGGCGCGACCGGCGGCCGAACCGATGTCGTCGAGATGGAACTTGAGCAGCCACGGCTCTTCGTACGCGGCGGCCAGACGGACAGTCAGCGCGTCGAGCGGGTCGTCGCCGGTCGGCGGCGTCTCGGCGACATCCCAGTAGGTCACCGCGTCCCGGGTCGGTTCCGTTTCGGCGGGGGTGACGAGGGTGATCAGGACGTCCTGAGCGTCGATGATCAGGTGGCACACCAAGTCCCGTACGAGCCAGCCGGCGCAGCCGGACGGCCGCGCGAAGTCCTCGTCCGGGAGTTCGGCGACCGCTGTGCGCAACGCTGTCCACGAGCGGGAGAAGAGATCCACGGCCGCAAGCTAGCAGCGCCCGGCCCTCGCTGCGACCGAGACCGCAGGCTCTTGCCGATCTCCGGGCAGAGACGGACGCTCCGAACCGTGAACCTCGTGACCCAGGTCTTCGCCCTCATCGCGGCGCTCACCCACATCGTCGCCGGAGCGCTGGAGCGGTTCTTCTACGAGCGCCCCATCGTGGCGCGGCGCCCTGGGCCAGGGACCTCCGCCCGCGATCGCTCTGCCGGCTACGGCTCTGCTCTGATCCAAAACCGGCATATGAATCTGCGGGGCGGAACCTAATCCTTGCGGCCTGTCGCGGCGACGGTGACACCGAGACCGATCATCGTGAGCCCACCAACCCCGCCGACCATCGCGAGCCGCTGCGGTGAACGGGCAAACCAGCTCCGCGCGGTGGCCGCGACCAATCCCCACACGCTGTCAGAAGCCACCGCGATGACGTTGAAGACCAGACCGAGCAACAGCATTTGAACCGTGACGTGCCCCTGGCCACGGTCGACGAACTGAGGCAGCACGGCGGCGAAGAACACGATGGTCTTGGGATTGGCCACGCCGACCGCGAAGCCCTCCCACAATGTGCGCAGGCTGCCACGCGTGGGAACGTCACCGGTGAACGCGGCATGCAACGACCCGCGCTGCCGCACCGCTTTGACACCGAGATACACCAGATACGCGGCGCCCACGAGCTTCAGGGCTGTGAAGACGAGGACCGAACGCTCCACAACGGCCCCCACCCCGAGCGCCACGGCCACGACGAGTACGTAGGCTCCCAGCGTGTTCCCCGCGACCGTGGTCAGCGCGGCACGCCGCCCCTGCGCCAACGCCCGCCCGATCACGAACAGCACGCTGGGACCGGGTATCACGATCAGCAAGAACGACATGGCCGTGAAGGCCAGCAGTCGGTCGGTAGACACCATGAAACCCATGTAACACGCAGGCCCTGCATGCCTGCAGCCCCTTTTCCACGCGCGGACCCCATGCCCCGTGGGCTGTCGGCCACTGCGGTGGCCGATGAGTAATGCCGCCATGCCAGGTCTGCAGCACATTGAAACCAGCCTGGTTCGAGACCGCAGGAGGTCGAAATGTCCGCATCAGTGCTCGACATGTCGATGTCGCTCGACGGGTACATCGCCGAACCGACGATTTCCTCGGCGGCGACGATGGCGAGCGACTGCACAAGTGGGCCGACGCCGACGGCGAGTCCGGCCGGTCGTCCGGGCCGGCCGCGCAATTCCAGGACGAGTGGAACGCGGCCGGTGCGGTGCTCGTGGGACGGCGGACTGCCGAGCTCATGGACCACTGGGGCGGTGATCACGGCGGTCTCCCGATCTTCGTGCCCAGTCACCGCCCGCCCGGCCCGGCCGCCCGTTGGGGCTATCCGTTGGTGACGTACGTGAACGACGGGATCGAAAGCGCGATGGCACAGGCCAAGGCCGCCGCCGGGGACAAGAACGTGCAGGTGCGGGGTGCGTACACGGCGCAACGGGCGCTCGAGGCCGGAGTGCTGGATGAGGTGCAGATCCATCAGATCCCGGTGCTGCTCGGTCGTGGCCGTCGGCTGTTCGACGTCTTGCCGTCGGAGATCGAGTTGGAGATCATCCGGGTGATCGACACGCCGGTGGCCACCCACATCCGCTACCGCGTCCGTCGCTGAGTAGAAGCACGTAACTTGGTCGCTCAGTCACAGCCCCTAAAGGGGCACTTCAGCGGGCCCCCGCCGCAGATGCGAACGCTTGGTCGAACGCCCTGCGCGTCGCCCCACCCGACGTGCGGTCCAGAATCCCGAACACCACGTGCTCGAAGTGCCCCTCGAAGCGGCCCTTGACCAGCAGGTCCTTGAACGCCTCGGCCACCTGCGCCGGGTCGTTCCGGAACACCCCACAACCCCACGCACCGAGCACCAGCCGTCGGTAGCCCTGCGCCGCGGCGGTCTCCAGGACGCGCTCGCCGCGTACGGCGAGGGCGTGCGGCAGCTCGGCCGCGCGCTCCGGAGCGGTGCGCAGGACGACGCCCGCGTTGGGTGCCGCGGCGGTCAGGAATCCGGTCGTGTACGGCTCGTCGAGGAGTCGGCCGCGGTCGTCGCGGAAGACGGGCACGGCGGGTGAGTGGATGACACGGTCCGTGTAGAACGGGTCGCGGTGGGCGCGGTGGTGGTCGTAGAACTCCCGGACCCGCAGGAGGCACGTGTACAGCGCGGAGGCCCGGCACAGGGCCTCTTCCTGGGCCTGCGCGCCGTTCAGGTAGCCGCCGCCAGGATTGCGGGCGGAGGCGAAGTTCAGGACGGCGACGGGTTCACTCTCCCGGGCGAGCCTTCGAGCGGCCTCCAGGCTGCTCTCGCCCGTCACCTCGAACACGGTGTCGACGGGAGTGACCGGCGGTGTCTCCACCGGCTCCGGCCCGTACATCCGCGTCCCGGCCCGGGCGGCCTCGACCGGCGCGGCGATCGGAACCTCGCGCCCGTCGGACGCGCGGTACGCCCCCGCCGCGACGATTTCCTCCGTCTGCTGCGCGATCGCGCGCAGGCGCGTGCTCATGGCGCGACCCCCGTACACGCCATGAGCGCGCCCCGTGCGATGTCCCCCGTGGTGCCCATGAACGCATCGTGAGCGATGCTGGTCATGCGGCGCAACAGAGTTTCGCGGCCCTGCAAACAGTGTTTCCCGGTCCTGAAAGCGACGATCTGCACCCTTGTGCGAACCGCCGCGAGGGTCTTGGGTGGGACGAACGATTGCCGGTTCGGCCCACAAGACGCCGGGCCGGCGACATGGTGGAATCTCAGGAGGATCCCGACATGTCCGATTCGGTGAGTGACTGTACGGAGCGCCGCTCCGCAGTCACCGAGGCCGAGGTGGAGGCGCTGGTCCGTGGCATCTGCTTCAAGACCGGTCCGCCCCGCTACCTCGGTGTCGAAGTGGAATGGCTCGTCCACGAGCTGCGGCTGCCGCAGCTCCCGGTACCACCCGCACGACTCGAAGCGGCATATGCCGCACTACGGGCCCTGCCTCTGCGTTCGGCGCTCACCGTCGAACCCGGCGGCCAGCTGGAGCTCAGTTCGGCTCCCGCCGCCTCCCTGATGGAGTGCATCCGGTCCGTCTCGGCCGACCTCGACGCCGTACGCGCGACGCTGCGTGAGTCGGGCCTCGGCCTCAGTGGTTACGGCCACGATCCCTGGAACCCCCCGAGCCGATTCCTCCATGAGCCGCGCTACGACGCCATGGAGCGGTATCTCGACCGCGC
This sequence comes from Streptomyces sp. R41, assembly GCF_041053055.1. Lineage (NCBI taxonomy): Bacteria > Bacillati > Actinomycetota > Actinomycetes > Kitasatosporales > Streptomycetaceae > Streptomyces > Streptomyces sp. R41. The sequence goes on along the minus strand of NZ_CP163443.1, from coordinate 9,468,032 downwards.
GGGACCGGAGGGCCGCGCCATGATGTGCAGCTCGGCCTCCGTCCAGGTGTGCCTGGACGCCGGGTACGAGGAGCCGGGCCCGCTCGGGCACGGGCGGCGCTGGTGGCTGGCGCACCAGCTGGGCGCGGTCCTGGTGGCCGCGTTCGCCCACTCCCCCCTTGCCCAGGGACGGCACACCGGCTGGCGCTCCACGCGGCAGTCGCTGTGGGCGGCGATGGACCCAGGGCGGTCCAGCGCGCCCCCCTTGGGCGCCGAGCCGCGCGCCGCCTGGGCCCGGCGTGTGCTGGACGCGCCGGTGATGTGCGTACGGGCGCCGGACGGCAGCCCCTGGGGCGTACCGGAGGGTATGACGTTCCGGGAGTGGACCCGGTCCGGCACGCCACCGGACCGGGCGGATCTCGACTATCACCTGACGACCCTGTTCCCGCCGGTGCGTCCGCGCGGCCATCTGGAACTCCGCATGATCGACGCGCAGCCGGGCGACGACGGGTGGATCGTGCCGCTCGCCGTCACCGCGGCTCTCTTCGACGACGCGGAGGCCGCCGAGATCGCCTACCGGACCGTCAAGCCCCTCGCCGAGCGGGCGGACTCGCTGCCGGCCCCGTGCAATCCGCTGTGGCAGGAGGCAGCGCGGAACGGCCTGGCCGATCCGGAGCTGCGCGAGGCCGCCGTCACCTGTTTCGCGGCGGCGGCCGAGGCCCTGCCCCGGCTGGGGGCCACCACCGCAGTCCTGGACGCCGTGGCGGAGTTCACCGACCGCTACGTGGCCCGGGGCCGTTGCCCGGCCGATGATCTGCTCAGTCAACTGCACCGTCAATCCCCCGGCCAATCCCACGGTCAATCTCACGGCCGGTCGCACGGTCAGTTCCACGGGAAGGACATCCGCACATGACCGCCCCCGAAACCCTCCCCGCATCACTCACGGACCCGGAGTCACTCAGGGAACGCGCGCTGGCCGCGCTCACCACGGCCCGCGACCGCACCGCGCTCCTCACGTCCTGTGTGGAGGAGCCCGAACTGACCGCACAGCACTCGCCGTTGATGTCCCCGCTGGTCTGGGACCTCGCGCACATCGGCAACCAGGAGGAGCTGTGGCTGCTGCGCGCGGTCGCGGGGCGTGAGGCGATGCGTCCCGAGATCGACGGGCTGTACGACGCGTTCGAGCATCCGCGCGCCGAACGGCCCTCGCTGCCGCTGCTGCCACCCGCCGAGGCCCGCCAGTACGCGGCCGAGGTGCGCGGCCGGGCGCTGGACGTCCTGGAGAGCACCGCGTTCCAGGGCACGCGGCTGACCGAGGCGGGCTTCGCCTTCGGGATGATCGCGCAGCACGAGCAGCAGCACGACGAGACCATGCTGATCACTCACCAACTCCGCAAGGGACCGGCCGCCCTGACGGCACCGGACCCCGCGCCCGCTCTGTTCACCGGACCCGCCGAAGTGCTGGTGCCCGGCGGCCCGTTCGTGATGGGCACGTCCACCGAGCCGTGGGCGCTGGACAACGAACGGCCCGCGCACCGGCGTACGGTCCCGTCCTTCTTCATCGATACCACGCCGGTCACGAACGCCGCGTACCAGGCCTTCATCGAGGACGGTGGCTACGGCGACCGGCGCTGGTGGACTCCGGAAGGCTGGGACCACATCCGCGCCCACGACATCGAGGCACCGCTGTTCTGGCGCCGCGACGGCGGACAGTGGCTGCGGCGCCGCTTCGGTGCGACCGAGGTCGTACCGCCCGACGAGCCGGTGCTGCACGTGTGCTGGTACGAGGCGGACGCGTACGCGCGCTGGGCGGGGCGGCGGCTGCCCACCGAGGCCGAGTGGGAGAAGGCGGCCCGCCACGACCCGGCAACCGACCGTTCCACGCGCTATCCGTGGGGCGACGCCGACCCCACCCCCGAGCACGCCAACCTCGGCCAGCGCCATCTGCGCCCGGCCCCGGCCGGCAGCTATCCGGCGGGCGCATCGCCGCTGGGCGTACGGCAGTTGATCGGCGACGTGTGGGAGTGGACGTCGAGCGATCTGGCGCCCTACCCGGGCTTCGTGGCCTTCCCCTATCGGGAGTACTCGGAGGTGTTCTTCGGGCCGGAGTACAAGGTGCTGCGCGGTGGCTCGTTCGCGGTGGACCCGGTGGCCTGCCGGGGCACGTTCCGCAACTGGGACTATCCGATCAGGCGGCAGATCTTCTCCGGCTTCCGGACGGCCCGGGACGCCGGGCCCGGGAGCGCCTGATGTGCCGTCATCTTGCGTTCCTGGGACCAGAGGAACCGCTCGGAGCCGTCCTTTTGGAACCGCCGCACAGCCTGTACCGGCAGTCGTGGGCACCCCGGCGGCAGCGCTACGGGACGGTCAACGCCGATGGTTTCGGGGTGGGCTGGTACGCCGAGGGGGACCCCGTGCCCGCCCGGTACCGACGCACCGGGCCCATCTGGGGCGACCAGTCCTTCGCCGACCTGGCGCGTGCCGTCAAGGCCTCCGCTCTGCTCGCGGCGGTGCGGGACGCGACCGTGGCGGGCGCGGACGGGGAGGCCGCGGCGGCGCCGTTCACCGCGGGCCCCTGGCTGTTCAGCCACAACGGCGCCGTGCTCGGGTGGCCCGGCTCCCTCGCCCCGCTCGCCGCGACCCTGCCCGCGGTGGAGCTGCTGTCGCTGGAGGCCCGCTGCGACTCGGCGCTCGTGTGGGCGCTGGTCCTGCACCGGCTGCGCGCCGGCGACGACGAGAGCCAGGCGCTGGCCGACACGGTCCTGGAGGTCGCCGAGGCGGCCCCCGGGTCCCGGCTCAACCTGCTGCTCACCAACGGCGACACGATCACCGCGACCGCCTGGGGCGACACCCTCTGGTATCTCACCGAACCCGGCCGCCGCACCGTCGTGGCCTCCGAGCCCTACGACGACGATCCGCACTGGCAGGAGGTCCCCGACCGCACACTCCTCACGGCGAGCCGCACCGAGGTGCTGCTCACCCCGCTCAAGGACATGACCGACGACATGGCATCCGCACCACCGAAGGAGCCCCGTACGTGAGTCCGTTCCTTCTCACCCGCACCCTGCCCGAGGACGCCACGGACGCCGCGCTGCGCGCCGACGTCCTGCATGGCCTCACCCGCACACCGAAGACGCTGCCGCCGAAGTGGTTCTACGACGCGTACGGCAGCGAGCTCTTCGAGAAGATCACCGAACTGCCCGAGTACTACCCGACGCGCGCCGAGCGGGAGATCCTGATCGCCCGGGCCGACGAGATCGCCCGGGCGACCGGCGCGCGCACCCTCGTCGAGCTGGGTTCCGGCTCGTCGGAGAAGACGCGGTATCTGCTCAAAGCACTGCCCGAGCTGCACACGTACGTCCCCGTCGACGTCAGCGAGAGCGCCCTCACCCAGGCCGGGCAGGCGCTGATCGCCGAGCACCCGGACCTCAACGTGCACGCGCTGATCGCCGACTTCACCGGCGGTCTCTCGCTTCCCGGCACGCCCGGGCCGCGGCTCGTGGCGTTCCTCGGCGGCACGATCGGCAATCTGCTGCCCGCCGAACGCGCCACGTTCCTGGCGTCCGTACGGGCCCTGCTGTCGCCCGGCGACACGCTGCTGCTGGGCACGGACCTGGTCAAGGACGAGTCGGTCCTGGTCGCCGCGTATGACGACGCGGCCGGGGTGACGGCCGCGTTCAACAAGAACGTACTGACCGTCGTCAACCGCGAGCTCGGCGCCGACTTCGACCCGGACGGGTTCGACCATGTCGCCCTCTGGGACGCCGAGCGGGAGTGGATCGAGATGCGGCTGCGGTCGCGTACGGCGCAGACCGTGAAGATCCCCGCCCTCGACCTCGCCGTCGACTTCGCGGACGGCGAGGAACTGCGCACCGAGATCTCGGCGAAGTTCCGCAAGGAGGGCGTGCGCGGCGAACTGGCCGCGGCGGGCTTCGAGTTGAGCCATTGGTGGACGGACGAGGAGGGCCGCTTCGCGCTGTCGCTGAGCACGGCCGGGTAGTCCCGGTGGACCACAGACCGCCCGAGTGGTGAACCTGGTCGGCATCGGGGGCCGACGCGCGGATACCGCCGGCACCCGATGCCGGCGACCAGCGTCGGCCCCCAACAGCGCAACGCGTCTCCTGGGCGGACGTACCGCCGTACGCGGCGCGCTGGACGGGGAGTACGGGGTGATCGACTACCGCGTCTCGGGTGGATGACGACCGAACCGGGGTTGCGCGCCGGGAGCGCATCTGTCGCGACGTGGCCGGGTGTCTCGTACCACCCACCCGTACCGGACCAACTCTGCGCCAGGGGCGTCGAGGCCGGCGCATGACTCCTGATCTGTCTGCGTCAGCGAGGGATGCCGGCCTCGACAGCCACTGAGCTGCCACTCAAAGGCCGAGGATGACGACGGCCCGCGGTGGGCTCCCGTTCAACGGGGGAGCCCGCCGCGGGCCGCGTCCGGGGCCGTCAGGGCGTCAGAGTTGTCCGTCGATCTCACACGCCCGGCACGGCGGCCGACCGCAGGTGCACTGCATGATCGCTTCGAGGACGTCGCGGTCGTGGTACAGGCATTCGTCCTTGCAGGTGTGGCGTGGAATGAATCCCGCCGGGATCTCGCCGGGCCAGGGCTCGTGACCGTCCCGGCAGCGGACGAACCGCTCGGGGTCGCTGGAGTGCAGTTCGTGCATGCTGGAGCGCGCCTCGTCCTCCAGCTCCCGCACCCGCTGCACCAGGGCCTTGAGCTCGGCGGCGAGTCCGACGTACCGGTCGGCACCGGTCCGCACATGCGCGGCCCGCAGTGCCATCGCTGCGTTGCCGAGAAATCTGCCGGCATCCTGAAGGTCGGTCACGTGATGCATCTGAATGCCGTTCACGCCCCGTACCCACACGGCGTCCATGCTGCTCACTGATCCACCTTCCCGGCGTGCATTCGCCTTGTTTCCCGCGAAACAGTATGCGCGGCGCCGGTGCCTTCGCATAATGGAAAATCAAACTATTTAAGGACGCTAAAGCTCTCGCTCGCGCCCGTCCAGCGAAATTTGGCGTGAGTCGGCTCACAGCAGGCATGGGTTCGCGGAAGGCAAGAGTAGATCTTCCGCGGAATCCGCTGCTGATTTATTGTCCGCGGCTGTATTCGTTATCCGGCGACCGTGTAGGAACGCGCTCCCGTCCCGGCGAGACCGCCGCCGTCGACGATCAGGTACTCCGGGCGGATGGGACGCCCGTCGAGCCAGCTCTCCAGGATCTCCCGGGTGCCGGCGGCATAGCGCGCCTGCGCCGCGAGGGTCGAACCGGACACGTGCGGTGTCATCGCCTCGTACGGCATCGTGCGCCAGGGGTGGTCGGGCGGTGGCGGCTGCGGATACCAGACGTCACCGGCGTACCCGGCCAGCCGGCCGCTGTTCAGGCCCCGCACCACGGCGTCGCGGTTGACGATCAGCGCACGTGCCGTGTTGACGATGTACGAACCGCGCTTCATTGCCCCGATCAGTTCGTCGTCGAAGAGGTTCTGCGTCTGCGGATGCAGGGGGGTGTGGATCGACAGCACGTCGACCGCGGGGGCCAGCGACCGGACGTCGGGATGCCACGTCAGCCCCAGCTCCTCCTCGACCTCCTGGGGCAGCCGGTGCACATCGCAGTAGTGCAGCCTGACGTCGAACGGCTTGAGGCGGCGCAGCACCGCCTGGCCGATACGGCCGGAGCCGAGCACGCCGACGTCCATCCCTTCGAGGTCGTAGGCGCGCGAGACGCTGTCGGCGATGTTCCAGCCCTTCTTGGTACTCACCCACTCGTGGGCGGGCAGGTAGTTGTGCACCAGGGTGAGGATCTGCATGACGGCGTGCTCGGACACGCTGATGCTGTTGCTGTAGGTCACCTCCGCCACGGTCATGCCGTGGTCGATCGCGCTCGGCAGGTCGACGTGGTCCGACCCGATCCCCGCGGTGATCGCCAGCTTGAGCCGGGGAGCGGCGGTGATCCGCTCGGGGGTCAGATAGGCGGGCCAGAAGGGCTGCGAGATCACCACGTCGGCGTCGGGCAGCTCGCGGTCCAGCGTGGAGTCCGCGCCTTCCTTGTCGGACGTGACGACGAACGTGTGGCCCCGCTCCTCCAGGAAGCGGCGCAGTCCCAGTTCTCCCGAGACGCAGCCGAGGAGCTGTCCCGGGGTGAAATCGATGGCTTGCGGGGTCGGCGCGGTCTGACCGCCCGGGTAGCCGGTGATGGTGGGAATCTCGTCGCGGGCGTACTCGGGTGGATAACCGCCCACGGGATCCGGATAGAGCACCGCAAGGATCTTTGCCATGGCCGTCCTCCATCGGTGGGGCCACTGCTCCGGAAAACCGGTCGGGCACCTGAACCGATCGGCACCGATGATCTTGAATTTTAGTCGAGTGGGAGTAGGTGCTGCAATCCCCGTCGACAGCGGAGCTCTCACGTGGATACCCGCCGCGGACAATGGGGCAGGTGCACCAGTGGGTGCAGTACCGAAAGCCCGGCTCGTTCCCTCGTGGCACATGGCTGATCAACATCACCGGCTCGTACGTCCTGGAGCTTCTCGTGAGCCTCGGCGCACGGCACGGGCTGCCGGAGCAGATCGATCCGATCGCCGGCGTCGGTTTCTGCGGCTCCTGCACGACGTTCTCCACATTCAGTTACGAGTTGGTCCGCCTGTGCGAGCAAAGGCAGGTCGGGACATCGCTGTTGTACGGAGGGTCGAGCCTCGCGACAGGTTCGCCGTCGGCTGCGGCCGGGCTTGCCATCGGGACGTTCTGAGCCCCGCTGTCGGATCGCCAGGAAAACGTCGTCCGGGGAACACGGCGGCCCGGCCGTCCGGGACTTGACACCCGCATTGGCGAGTCGTCTCCTTGAAAGTGAGTAACAAGAATCGTGGCGTGCGCCTATGAGAGTTCCGCGCCGCCTCATTCCCGGGTTGGCCAGCGTCCACCGGCACCCGGAGGGGTGATGGCAACCTATGAATACCGATGCAGCCGGTGTGGTCCTTTCGACGTCAAGTTGGCGATCGGGACTGCGCCCGCCACCCATGGCTGCCCTGTTTGCGCAGGGGCTGCAAAACGTGTGTACTCCTCGCCCGGCCTCACGCTGACCTCGCGCACGGTCGCCGCCCTCCATGAGCGGGAGGAGCGGTCCCGTGATGCCCCGGCAGTCGTTTCCGAAGTGCCGCCAGGCAGAAGGGTGCCACGGCGCCCGCACCCCGCGCTCTCGCGGTTGCCGCAACCCTGAGGGCGGTGGTCGACAAGGCAGAACGTCTCAGGCGGGTTTCGCCAATTCCGTCCCCCACGCGGACCGAGGAGGTGCGTCCCCGTGGGCAATGTGGGACTGCTTTTTGTCGGTGCGGTGCTCTTCATGAACGGCTTGCTGCTTCTCGGCAAGGTCGACGCCAAGGCTGGAGCAGTGTTCAACCTTTTCATCGGCGCACTGCAGGTGCTGACGCCGACTTACCTCATCTTCACCGCCGACAATGACCCCTTGAAGATTCTGGCAGCGTCCGGGATCTATCTGTTCGGCTTCACCTACCTCTACGTAGGTATCGGCCTGCTCGCCGGTCTCGACAGCACCGGCGTCGGCTATTACTCGCTGTTCGTGGCAATCGCGGCCCTGGGATACGCGTTCGTCAACTTCCGGCTCCTCAAGGACCAACCCTTCGGGGTCATCTGGCTCTACTGGGCATTCCTGTGGTTCCTGTTCTTCCTGCTGCTCGGTCTCAAGATGAACGGCCACCTCAGGGCCTATACGGGCTGGGTAACGGCGGTCCAGGGCTGGGTCACGGGAGTGATTCCCGCTGGGCTGCTGCTCTCCGGCTACTGGAAACACCCCACCGAGATCGCCATCGCCCTGGCGGCGTTCGGCGTCCTGGCGTTCGCGGGGCTGTGGCCGCTCACCAGGTCTCGGCAGCCGACCCCGGCGGCCCGGGCGGCCGGAAGCGTGAGCGCACCAACGTGACCTGGATTGGAAACGAGGAGCTGTCATGCCCGAAGTAATCTTCCATGTTGACCAGAGCAAGTCGATGCGTGACCAGGATGTCCCCGGACACAACAGGTGGCACCCGGACGTCCCCACAGTGACCACGGTCAAGCCTGGCGCCGAGTTCCGTTTGGAGTGTCGTGACTGGACCGACTGCCAGGTCGGCAACAACGACTCCGCCAACGACGTACGCGACATCGACCTGACCATCCCCCACATGCTGAGCGGCCCGATAGGCATAGAGGGCGCCGAACCGGGCGACCTACTCGTCGTCGACATCCTCGACCTCGGCCCCGTTCCCCAGCAGACCGGGGACGCGGCGGGCCAAGGCTGGGGGTACACCGGCATCTTCGCCAAGGCCAACGGCGGCGGCTTCCTGACCGACTACTTCCCCGACGCCTACAAGGCGATATGGGACCTGCACGGACAGCAGGCCGTATCCCGTCACCTTCCGGGGATCCGCTACACCGGGATCACCCACCCCGGGCTGTTCGGAACGGCCCCCTCCGCCGAGATGCTCGCCCGCTGGAACGCCCGCGAGACGGCGCTGATCGAGACCGATCCGAACCGGGTCCCGCCGCTCGCCGTCCCCCCGGACACCAGCAACGCACTCGCCGGCACAGCCACCGGCGACCTCGCGACGCGCATCGCCGCCGAAGGCGCGCGCACGGTCCCGGCTCGTGAGAACGGAGGCAACCAGGACATCAAGAACCTCACCCGTGGCTCGCGGGCCTTCTTCCCCGTGTATGTGAAGGACGCCAAGCTCTCCGCCGGCGATCTGCACTTCAGCCAGGGCGACGGAGAGATCAGCTTCTGCGGTGCCATCGAGATGGGCGGCTTCATCGACTTCCACGTCGACCTGATCAAGGGCGGCATGGAGAAGTACGGCGTCTCCACCAACCCGATCTTCATGCCGGGCAATGTGGAGCCGAGGTACACGGAGTTCATCTCCTTCATCGGAGTCTCCGTAGACCACGACACGGACACCAACTTCTACATGGACGCGACGCTGGCCTACCGCCGGGCCTGCCTCAACGCCGTCGAGTACCTCAAGAAGTTCGGTTACAGCGGAGAGCAGGCCTACCTGCTCATCGGCTCCGCACCCATCGAGGGACGCATCAGCGGCATCGTCGACATCCCCAACGCCTGCTGCTCGCTGTACGTACCCAGCGCCATATTCGACTTCGATGTCCGGCCCTCCGCCGACGGCCCGATGAAGGCCGACCGCGGCAAGTGCGCGGTGAGCACCGCCTGACCGGACCGGACGACCACAGCCCCGCAGCCGGAAGGACTGCGGGGCCGTACTGTGCGTGGGCTCGCATGTCACGAGTCCACGGCCCTGACCACCCTGACACGCTCGACGCTCGCCGCGATCTCGCCCAGGGGCGGAAAGAGCCTGGAGCCCCTGCAGCTCACGAAGACGACTGATGCCTGAAACGGATCAGAAGGGTGGTGTCAGTGGCCAGTAGAAAATTCCCCACAGGACCCTCACCGGAAGAATCACCCTGCCGTCCTTGTGCGCGCTGGCCGTCATCCTGGGCACCGCCAGCGCCGTGGACCAGCCCGTCCGCAATGCCTTCATCTCCGGACTCGTCGAACGGGACGGTGTCCCGGCCGCCGTCAGCCTGAACTGCCCCAGTCCAACGTCGCCCGCATCCTCGGCCGGCCCACCGGCGGACCGCAGGTAGGCGCGGATGCGGCGGGAGGAGCAGGCGCGGTCGGCAAGGACATGGTCGGGGGTGAATCTCAACAGGCGGAAACCCGGGGCGAGTCAGGAATGAAGCCGCAGCGGCTGCATGTTGACCACCGCTGACCAACTCTCCTACCCAGGGAAGAAGGCAGGCCCATGACGTCCTCGCCGACCACTATGCGCGCCGTCCGACTCTCCTCCCCCGGCCCCGTCGACAACCTGCGGCTGACCACGCTCCCTCTCCCGCCCGAGAGGGACGGCTGGGTGCGCATCCGCATCGAGGCGTTCGGCCTCAACCGCTCGGAGCTGAAGCTTCGGCTGGGTCTGAGCGTGGGCGTCAGCTTTCCCCGGGTACCGGGTATCGAGGCCGCCGGCACCGTCGACGCAGCCCCGCCCGAAAGCGGGCTGGCTCCTGGGCAGAAGGTTGTCGCCATGATGGGGGACATGGGGCGCACCTTCGACGGCGGCTATGCCGAATACACGTCGGTGCCGCTGTCCCAGGTCATCCCCGTCGACACCGACCTGCCCTGGGAGGTGCTGGGCGCCCTGCCGGAGATGGTGCAGACCGCCTACGGCTCGCTCACCATCGGCCTGGACCTGAAGCCCGGTCAGTCCCTGCTGATCCGCGGCGGCACCTCCTCGGTGGGCCTGGCCGCCGCCGCCCTGGCCACATGGCGCGGCGCCACTGTGCTGTCCACCACCCGGCGGGCCAGCCGCCTCGCTTCGCTGAAGGAGCACGGTGTCGACCACCCTCTGCTCGACACCGGCGAGGTCGCGCCCGCCGTGCGAGAGCTGTACCCGGACGGCGTCGACGCCGCCCTTGATCTCGTCGGCACGCCGACCCTGCCCGACACCTTGTGCGCGGTGCGCGTGCACGGCACGGCCTGCTTCGGCGGCAGCCTCTCCAACCAGTGGACGGTGCGGGACTTCTCTCCGAACGAGTACCTGCCGAAAGGTGTGCGCCTGGCGGGCTACTTCGGCGACGCCGCCGACCTGCCGCGGGAAGCCTTCCAGGAGATCCTCGACGCGATCGCAGCCGGCCGGCTGGCCTTCCCCGTGGACCGCGTCTACGACGGCCTGGAGCAGGTGCCGCAGGCCCACGACGACATGGAGCACGACCGCGCCACCGGCAAACTCGTCGTCCGCGTCCGGCATTAGGGCCTGTTTGAAGTGTTGATCAAGGTCGTGGAACGATCTCGGCGTGGCCCGTGGAGATCTGACAGACCAACAGCGGGAGCAGCTGAAGCCGCTATTGCCGTGAGACATCAATCCCGTTGTGCGAAGCGGCATTTCATGACCTGTTCCAGAGGCCGGTACGGTCCGACTCATGGACTGGAATTCTCAGACGGCCGAAAAACTCGCGGCTGCCTTGCGTGCCGGTGAAGTGACCTCGGCGGAACTGACCGACGAGGTGATCGCCCGTATCGAGCGGGACGACAAGGCGATCAACGCGATCTGTGTGCCGGACTTCGATCGTGCACGCGCCGCCGCGCGCGGTGCCGACCAGGCGCGCGCCCGCGGTGAGGACCGGCCGCTGCTCGGCATTCCGGTGACGGTCAAAGAGTCCTACAACATCGCCGGGCTGCCCACGACCTGGGGCATGCCGCTACACCGGAACTACATGCCGGCCGAGGACGCGGTGCAGGTGTCGCGGCTCAAGGCCGCAGGCGCGGTGGTGCTCGGTAAGACCAATGTGCCCTTGGGGCTGCAAGATGTGCAGAGCTTCAACGAGATCTACGGCACCACCAATAACCCGTGGGATCACGGTCGCACGCCGGGTGGATCCTCCGGTGGATCGGCGGCGGCCCTGGCGTCCGGGTTCGGCGCGCTGTCCATCGGCTCCGACATCGGCGGTTCGCTGCGCACCCCCGCGCATTTCTGCGGTGTCTACGCGCACAAGCCGACCCTCGGGCTGGCCGCGAACCGCGGTATGGTCCCGCCGTCCGAGCCGGCATTGCCGGTCGACCACGACCTCGCCGTCGTCGGTCCGATGGCGCGCGCCGCCCGCGACCTCACGCTCCTGCTCGACGTCATGGCCGGACCGGACCCACTGACGTTCGGCGTGGCGCACCACGTGACGCTGCCGCCCGCGCGCCACGAGCGGCTCCGCGACTTCCGGGTCTTGGTCCTCGACGAGCATCCGCTCATTCCGACCGGGTCCGCTGTGCGGGCGGGCGTGAACCGGGTGGCCGACGCGCTGGTCGACGGCGGCGCCCGCGTCGAACGGCACAGTCCGCTGCTACCCGATCTGACCGAAGCCGCGACGCTCTACACGCAGTTGCTGTTTTCGAGCTCCGTTGCGCGTTTTCCCGTCGAGGCGTACGAGCAGCTGCGGACCCGCGCCGCCGGACTGAGCGCACACGACCAGAGTCTCGACGCGGCGCGTCTGCGCGGCATGGTGTTCAGCCACCGCGACTGGATCGAGGCGAACAACCGTCGCGAGCTCCACCGCCACGGCTGGCGCCAGCTCTTCGCCGAGTTCGACGCCGTGGTGTGTCCGATCACGCCAACCCCCGCGTTCCCGCACGACCACAACCCCGATCTGTTGGAACGCCGGATCGACATCGACGCCGTCGAGTACCCGTACCTCGACCAACTTGTCTGGGCTGGTCTGGCCACCATGCCCGGCCTGCCCGCCACCGCCATACCAGCGGGCCGGTCCCCCGAGGGTCTGCCGGTGGGAGTGCAGCTCATCGGTCCGATGTACGAGGACCGCACCCCGCTGCGGCTGGCCGAACTGCTCGAGCAGAAGATCGGCGGCTTCCAGGCACCGAATTGGGCGGCATCGGCAACCGCATCCGCTCGATCATTGGGCATCCCCAGCCCCTGCACACCCCGAACGTGAAAGCCCCGGAGAGTCGGTACCGAAAGCTGGCCTTCTCCTCTGAGAGATAGATCATCCAAGGCCGGATCGTCTCACCGCCGTGCACGGGCCGGAGCTCAACACCGAGGTCACGGGCGACCGCGACTGCCCCGATCAGTTCCTCGGGGAAGTGCTGCCTCCTGGCGTCCTCCTGGGCGGCAAACAGTGGTGTCGAGGCGGGCGAGCAGGTTCGCGACCCTGCCCATGCAGCGCGGTTCGCCGGGGCCCGGGGCGGGTGCAGGGGCCGTCCGGCGGTGACCTCCTCGTAGCGGGCGGTGAGGCGTTCGAGGGCGCCCTGGGCCTGCCCGGTTCGCGGCGAGTTGTCTTGCTCACGCAGTGGGCCGTTGCTAAGCCTTGGGCACTCAACTCTATGGAGGACGCTGTGTATCAAGGGCCCCCTCTTCCCGTTCCTCCACGTTCACGTGTCCGGGGTTTCATCTGCGCCGTCGCGGCCATCGCCCTCGTGACGCTCACCGGCGCGACAAGTCCCCCCGACGCGGACACCCGGACCGCGGCAGACCCGGCAGCCGTGGTCCGCGAGTGGAACGCCATCGCCACCGACACGATCAAGACCAGCCTTGGCCCACGCCCCTCCGGGCAGGTGGCGATCTGGGAGGGGTTCGTCTCCGTCGCCGTGTACAACGCCGTGGTAGGGATTGAAGGCGGCTACGCCCTGTACAAATGGCGCGAGCGCGGTCCGGCCAAGGCCTCCTCCGCGGCGGCCGCCGCCACTGCGGCCCACGACGTGCTGCTCACCTACTTCCCTGCCTTCAAGGAGCGGCTCGACACCGCCTACGCGGACTCGCTCGCCGCACTTCCGGCCGGGCAGGCCAGAGACCGGGGCGTTGACTACGGAAAGCGCGCTGCCGCCCGCATCATCGAACTCCGGGAAGGGGACGGAAGGTTCGCGGACGTTCCTTTCACCGCTTCCCCGGCACCGGGGGTCTGGCGGCCCACCCCGCCCGCGTTCCAGCCCTTCATCGACACCTGGCTCGCCAGGCTCCGCCCCCTCCTGCTCGCCTCCCCGGAGCAGTTCCGCCCCGGCGGACCACCCGCCATCTCCTCGGCCGCTTACGCCGAGGATGTCCAGGAGTTGAAGGCCATGGGCGCGAAGACCGGCTCGGGCAGAAGCGCGCAGCAGACCGAGACCGCCCTCTTCTTCAGCGGCAACCTGGTCGAACAGGTCCAGACAGCCGTACGGGACCACGCCACCCGGCACCGGCTCGGCATCGCCGAGACGGCCCGGCTGTTCGCCGCGGTGAACGCGTCGGCGACCGATGCCGTCGTCACGGCATGGGACGCCAAGCTCCACTACGGCTCCTGGCGGCCGATCACCGCCATCCGCCTCGCCGACACCGACGGCAACCCCGCGACGACGGCAGACCCGGCCTGGGAGCCGCTGCTCCTCACCCCACCACACCCGGACTACATCGCCGGCCATACGACCGTCGCCGCCGCCGTGGCACGCGCCCTGACCGGCGCCCTCGGCACCTCGCACATCGACCTCTACGTCCCCTCCGAGGTCACCGGCACCACGCGGTTCTACGGGTCCGCCGACGACCTCAACCGGGACGTCGTCGACGCCCGTGTGTGGGGCGGCGTCCACTCCCGCACGGCGGACGTGGCCGGCTGCCGGGCCGGCACCCGCGTGGCCGCCTGGGCGCTGGCCCACTACTTCCAGCCGGTCGCCAAGAACGGCACCCAGCCGTCCCTGCCGACACGAACGGCTCGGCAGGACAGGCTCGCCGAGCCCTGGTGCGGCGACGACACCGACTGAACCACGGAGCAGAAGAGGACCCGGCGTCGTGCCGGGCTTCCGATCCAGCCTCGAGCACTGGATCAGCGGGTAGACCTTTCCCTTGCAGGGGTCGGCCACTTCTGACAGAGACCGAGCGGGGACTGTGGGCGGGTCCGGTGAACCACGCACGCCGCACCGCGGACAGGTAGGGCAGGGCCACTTCGTCCGCGGCGGCCGCTACGGCCTCGTCGACCGGTCGCGAGCCGATCGGCTGTGGGTCGGAGTAGACAGGCCCGATGACCAGGATCCGTGCGTGGGGCAGGCCTGCGCGCAGCCGGCGAAGGGTGTCCACCGCGGCGGCCCTGGTTCGTGTCAGCGCCGCACCCTACAGCGGTCACGAGCCTGCGGCAGCAGCGAGCCCGTCAGTAACGGAGGCGGGCCGTATCCCCGTAGATACGCACGATGCAGCTTCTGAAGCAGTCCAGCGGAGTGCCCCCGTTCGCGGGGAGCAGTGTCAGCCCCAGATCCATCAGGGGACGGATAGCGTCTGCGTTCTGGCTGCCGTCGGGGTCGGGTCCCTGTACGGCCGCCCACGCCTCGAACAGGCCCTTGACGGCCTCCCAGCCCGGTCCAGGTACGAAGTGGCACAGATAAGTCGGCTGATCGAACCCGTACTGGCGTAGCTCGCCGATCAGAACGTCGCCCTGCATGAGCCGCCACGTCTCGGTCAACGCTGTCCCCCGTCACAGTTCCCGACGTCGGCGCCACGCTACCGGCCTCCCTGGGCCTGCGCCTGGGGACTCGACCCCAACGTGCAAGGCGGGCAGGTCCGTTCGAAGGCGGCGATGGCGTCGGGGAACCGCGGTTTCGTCACACCCGCGTCCGCGGCGCGCGCTCGATGCGGCCGCCGGGTGAGGAGCTGGAGGTGCCGGGTCTCGGACTACTCCTCAGCCCCGTTGTCACATGCGCGGGTCCGGCGGTGTCTTCATGCCGAACGGCCAAACAGGCCCACGTACAAGGAGAAACACCATGACGCTACGCGTCCCGAAGGCCGAGCTCCCCGCCGAGCTCCGCGAAAACATGATCAAGCAGCTCGGTGCCGTGCTCGAGCCCACCGAGGTGCTGTGGAACAACCCCAAGCTCGCCGAGGCCAACCAGGAGTTCTCGGCCAAGGTGGCCGAGTGGGACGCGGCCGACGCGAGCCTCAAGACGTTCGCGCACATGGCCGTCGCGGCACAGGTCGGCTGCAGCTGGTGCCTCGACATCAATTACTTCCTCGCGCTGAACCAGAACCTGGACCTGGCCAAGGCGAGCCAGGTGCCGCGCTGGCGGCAGTCGGAGGTGTTCACGCCGTTGGAGCGCGACGTTCTCGAGTACGCCGAGGCCATGACGAACACGCCGCCGACCGTCACCGACGAGCTGTCGAAGGGTCTGCTCGACCGGCTCGGCCCGGCGGCGCTGGTCGAACTCACCGTGTTCATCGGCTTCGCCAACCTGGCGACCAGGTGCAATACGGCGCACGGGATCACGTCGCAGGGCTACTCCGATGCCTGCGAGATTCCGCTGGCCGCGCGTCCTGAGACGTCCGGCGTAGCGTCGACGGCATGATCGAGGACCCGTTCGTCGCCCATCGCAGCCTGCTGTTCACGGTCGCCTACGAGATGCTCGGCTCGGCGGCCGACGCGGAGGACGTGCTGCAGGAATCCTGGCTGCGGTGGGCCGATGTCGACCAATCGCAGGTGCGTGACCCGCGGGCGTACCTCGTCCGAACCGTCACACGGCAGGCCCTCAACCGTCTGCGGACGATGTCGCGCAGCCGCGAGGAGTACGTCGGCGAGTGGCTGCCGGAGCCACTGCTGACCAGCCCCGACGTCGCCGAGGACGTCGAGCTCGCGGAGAGCGTCTCGATCGCGATGCTGACCGTGCTCGAAACGCTCGGGCCGACGGAGCGGGCGGTGTTCGTGCTCCGCGAGGTCTTCGAGCTGCCCTACGGCGAGATCGCCGAGGCGACGGGCAAGTCCGCGGCCGCGGTGCGGCAGATCGCGCGGCGGGCACGCGAGCATGTGGCGGCCCGGCGGCCGCGGGTGCCGGTGAGCCGGTCGGAGCAGCAGGCCGTGGTGGAGCGGTTCCTGGCCGCGCTGCGCACCGGCCAGTTGCAGGAACTGCTGGACGTCATGGCACCGGACGTGGTCCTGATCGCCGACGGCGGCGGGCTTGCGGCCGCTGCTCCGGCTCCGATCCACGGGGCCGAACTCGTGGCGAAGATGCTCGCTCGCCCGGGGCGGGCGGTGTCGGCCGTGTGGCTCAATGGCGCGCCCGCGGGCCGGATCGAGATCGACGGCCGACTGGCCGCGGTGAGCCTCGTGGTGGAAAACGGGAAAGTCACCCGGATCCACGCGATGGCAAACCCGCGGAAGCTGACGCGGCTGGATGAACCGGCCGAACTCGCCAGGTAGGCCCGCTGCTGCTCCGGCATCGTGTGGGTTCCGGGTGGTTCCGACCGCCCGGAACACACACGACCGCGCAGTGGTCAGACGTCGAGGCACATCGATGCAGGCCTATTTCGCGAGGCCGGCATCCGCCTCGTCAGGAGCCGCGCGAGCTTGACCCGACTGCCGGCGTCGGTCGGTCCCGAACACTCCCGGCACGGCCGCCGTTTCAGCGTGGAATGGGGCACCGGAGGCGAGCTGGATTCCAGATACAACTCGCGGCATCGGCGGGAGACCGGGGCGAGAGATGGGGACGGGTGGAGGTCTCAGGCAGTGGCCTGGGGGTGTGCCGGGGTCAGGTAGTACACGGCGGTCTGTCCGGCGTGCGGGACGAGCAGGCCCTGCAGCTCCTGCGCTGCGACCTTGAGGAGGTCCCCGTCGCGGTCGGCGTGCAGGGTTTCGAGGACGAAGGCGACGTGTGTGGAGTCCTCGGTGACGCGAGTGCGGTGGGCGTCGCGGTGGTTCCAGTGGCGGGTCAGGACGCCGGTGGTGTCCGCGTAGATGATCTCGCCGGGCTTGGGATTCTCGATGGTGCCGGGTTCGCCGAGCGGGGTGAAGGATTCGGTGCCGTCCGCGTAGCGGATCTCGACATCGCCTGTGACGTGGTCCAGGTCGAAGGCGCCGGCGGGCAGGCCGTGATGGACGGAGACGGCGTTGTAGGAGTCGACGGCAGGGTTGATACGCGGCAGAGTCCCCTTCTTCGCGACGCGGCGACCGAGCGCGTCGACGCTGGGGCGGACGCGGCGCGGGTTGGTGCCGAAGGAGCGGTAGGCGGTGTGCCACGCCTCGATACGGGGGTCGGACTCGTCGGCCGGCTGCCAGGTGCCGTCGGCAAGCCGCTGCTCCAGATCGTCCAGGGCGGCGGCCGTGTCGGGCCAGGGTTCACTGCCGCGCAGGCCGGTGGCGGTGACCAGGGCGATGAGGGTGTCGGGGAAGGCGTCTGCGACGGCGGAGGCGAGGCGGAAGGCGGGCATGCTAGGGATTCCGTTTCCTGGGTACGTGCGGGCGGGGTGCGGGGTCAGGGCTTCCAGGGGCCGATGCGGTCCAGGCGGCGGAGCTGCTGGCGCGCGGTGGGCACGTCCAGGCCCTGGCCGCGCTCGGTGAGGCGGCCGGCGACAGCGGTGCGGTGCTCCACGGGCTTGTGGTCGTCGTACTTGAACTTGGCCACCACGTCGGTGACTTCAAGGCGCAGGCCACGGATGCCGGGCAGCATCCGGCCGTAGGGAGGCTGGTCGACGGCGACGGGGGCGTGGTCGCCGTCCGGCTGGAAGTGGGCGAGCTGACGACGCAGCAGCTCCACCTTGGCCTCGGGCTCGTCGACGATGCTCGCGCGGCAGGCGAACTGCACCGCCGCGTAGTAGCTGGTGGGCACGCCGTCGGTGGGCGGGGTGTCGGCCTTGGCGCGCCAGGGACCGGGGATGAAGGCATAGTCGCCGATGACGGTGAGGACGACGTTCGGGTCGTGCTCGATCGCCTTCCAGACCGGGTTGGGTCGGGCGAGGTGGATGAGGAGGTGGCGGTCGTCGCAGGTGAAGTGGGTGGGGACCACGGTGGGCGGGTGGCCGGGCAGGCCATTGACACTCAGCTGTCCGAAGTCGTGGCCGTCGGCTATCCATGTCTGCCATTCGGCTTCGTCGAGGCCGGCGTCCCAGGGCTGGACGAACATGCGGGTCTCCTTGCGTGGTCGGCTGTGGGGGTGGGCTGCGGGCTGCTCAGGTCAGGGCGAGAAGGCTGACGGCGACGGCGGCGGTGCCCAGGCCGACGAGCTGGCCACGGTGGATGCGTTCGGCGAGCACACCGCGGGCGAGAAGGACCGTGCCGGCCGGGTAGAGAGCGGTGATCACGGCGACGACGGTGAGGTCTCCGCTGCGAGCGGCGAGCAGGAACAACAGGTTCGCCACGGAGTCCAGCACACCCGCCGCTGCCGACATCGCGTATGCGGGCCGCTCGGAGCCCAGTTTGCGGCGCATCAGTCCCGCGGCGATCAGGGTGACGGCCGAGGAGACCGCCCGGCCCACGATCAGCGGGGCCACCCCGCTGTCGGACGGCGTCTGGTGCAGGAATATGAGCTGGAGGGCGATGGCGGCGCCCGCGCCGAAGGCCAGCAGCAGCGCCGTGCGTGAGGGGTGCGCCGAGCCCGCGCCGTGTCCGGCGCTGACCAGCACCACCGCCAGCAGCGCGAGCGGCAGTCCCACCAGCCCGGCGGCGGCCAGGTGCTCGCCCTGCAGCAGACCCACCCCGACGGGCAGCGCGGCGGACACCAGCGCGGTCACGGGCGACAGTACGTTCATCGGGCCGATCGCCAGGGTGCGGTAGAGCAGGGCGAACGCGGCGGCCGAGGCGACACCTGATGCGGCGCCCCAGCCGAAAGCCGCGGAGCTGAACGAGGCGCCGAGCACCGGCCACAGCAGCAGCTCGACCGCGAGACTGGCCGGGGCCGCGACCATCACGGTACGCAGCACATGGGCTTTCCGGGCGCCGAGCCCTCCGAGGAAGTCGGCGCACCCGTAGGCGAGTGAGCTGCCAAGGGCCAGCAGCAGAGCGATCACGGTACATCCCTTACTATTCAATGGAACGACTAAACCGTACAACGGATCGACCGGTCGATGTCAACCAAACGACCGCACGGTGCATTCCAGTGGTCCAGCGGTAAGGATGGAGATCAGATGGCCGAGACGGCCGCAGCCCTGCGAACGGTCGCGCACAACGTCAAGGCGGCCCGCACTCGCGCGGGCCTGTCCCTGGACGAGCTCAGTCGACGCGCCCAGGTGAGCAAGGGCGCCCTGGTGGGGCTGGAGAAAGCCCAGGGCAACCCCAACCTGGCCACCCTGGTCCGGCTGGCCGACACCCTCGGCATTTCGGTGTCCGCCCTGATGCAGGGACCGTCCGAAGGCCGCGTCCGCGTCGTAGCCGCCGACTCAGTGGCACCGCTGTGGACCGGAGAAGGCGGCAGCGAGGCCCGGCTCATGCTGACGACCTCGGGCCCGGCCCCTGTCGAGGTCTGGCGCTGGCGACTGGAGCCGGATGAGGAATACCCCAGCCACCCCCACCAGGCCGGAGTCGTGGAAACCGTCAGCGTCACCTCCGGCCGCATGATCCTGGTCGTCGACGGCACCGATCACACCATCGAAGCCGGGCAGACCGCCACGTTCGACGGTGACACCCCTCATACCTACCGCGGCTCGGGCACCGAAACCTGCCACCTGATCATGACAGTCCACCTGCCCCCGGGCCCCGCTTCCACAACCTGACCTGCAAACAACGCATGCGAAGGCTTACGCCTGCACCCGGCAACCCGGCAACCCGGCAACCGCGAGCGCCCCTTCACTCGCCCTCTTCCGCCAGCGCCCGCGTGATGCGGTCGGAGGCTCGCCAGGCCTCCGTCGCCGGGTCGGATCCGGTGAGGACCTTCGTCATGTAGGCCTTGATCGGGTTGTCGGCCTCGACGGCGGCCCACTGGGGCGAGGAAGGGGTCGCCCGGCCCTGCGCGGCGCCCGCCGCCATGGCCGCGACTCCCTCATCGCCCGCCACCGCTCCGGCGAGGGTGGTCTTGTTGGGCACGTAGCTCATCGTCCGGGCCAGCTCGGTCTGCCACTTGGCGCCGGCGAGTGCCGCGACGACGGCCGTGGCACCCAGCCGGTCGTCGGTGTTCTTGGGCACCACGAGGTCGGAGCCGCCGGTGAAGACCGCGCCGGGCTCGGCCGCCGTCCTGCCGGGGACGGGGAAGAAGCCCAGCTTCCCCTTCAGGGCGGGATTGGCCCGCTCGATGGCCTGAGCGAGCCCGGGCACGGCCACGAGCTGGGCGACTCTTCCCTTCGCGAACACCCCGGCCTGCGGCGGGTGTTCCTCGTCGGCATTCATCGGCCCCTCGCCGAGTGCCTGCAGACGCCGGTAGAAGTCCATGCCCCGCAGCGCGGACGGCGTCTGCAGCGTGCCCTCCCAGGCCCCGGTGGAGCCCTTCTTGGCGAGGTCGCCGCCCTCGTCCCAGATGAGCCCGGCGAGGGTGTACCAGTCCTGTCCCGCGAGATAAATCCCCTGGTTACCGGAGGAGTTGAGCCGACCGGTGTCCGCGAGCCACTGGTCACGGGTCTTCGGCGGCTGCTTGATACCGGCCCGCGCGAACAGGTCCTTGCGGTAGATGACGACGCGGTTGGCCGCGTACCAGGGGATGCCGAACTGGCGGGTGTTGAAGCGGCCGGGCTCGGCGAGGCCCGGCAGCCAGTCGTTCATGCCCCAGTCGCGCATCGACTCGAGGGTCAGGTCGCTCAGTCCGCCGCCGTCCACGTACTGAGCGACCTGGGTGTTGCCGACCTCGATGACGTCGGGTGCGCCCTTCTCCTCGCGTTTGAGCGCCGCCTGGACCTTCTCGCCGATCCCGGTCCACTCCTGGATGCGGATGTCGAGCCGCAGATCGCCGTGCGTCCGCTCGAAGTCCTCGGTGAACCGCTTCAGGAACTCCTTGGACGCGCTGTCCTTCATCAGCCACACCGTCACGGTCCGCCGCTCCGCGCCGCCTTCCGGCAGGGCACCGCAGGCGGTGAGCAGGGAGGCGGCAACGCACACGACGGCGAGGAGGCGGTGTCTCACGAGGGGTCCTTTTCTGTCTTGCGGACAGGGGGAAGGGGGCCCGACGTGGGGGACGAGCTCAGCGCTCGCACGGGTGTTCTGGATTTTGGTATGGACCAATCGGCCCCGTCAAGGGCTCAGCTCCCCGGCACGGTGTCCTCGAAGGCGGTCCCGGCGCTGCGGTACGCGGCGACCTTGGCGGTCACCTGGGCGGGGCTGAGGACCTGGTCCTTGACGTGCAGCACGTAGTCGACCTGCTCGTCGTAGGCGCGGGGTGTCGCACTGGTCTGCCCGGCCAGGTCGATGAGCCACTGGTTGAAGTTGATCGACATGGGACGCTCGGGCAGATACGCGGCGTCGTGCGTACCGAAGAGCTGTCCGTCGATGTAGTACTTGATGCTGCTGCCGTCGATCGTCAGGACCAGGTCGTGCCAGCCGCTGTAGCTCTGGCGGCCCTCGGTGTGCTGGTTGACGGCCTGCCACGGGTCCGGGTTGTAGGTCTCCCAGGACGTCGTGTAGAGGATGTTCGAGGGCTCGCCCCAGCCGCCGTTGGGCAGATACTCGAAGTCGTACTCGGAGTAGTCGTCGGCCATCGGCGCCGTGAGGTCGTTGATGGTGAAGAACGTCTGGACGAGGTGGTCGCCGTCCGGCCCCGTCTTGGGCGCGTCGGCGAACTTGACGCGTGCCGCGTACGTCCCGTTCTTGAACTTCGTGGCCTTGGTGAGGACTTCGGTCTGTTCCGTCGAGGCGCCGGTCCCCGCGGTCGATGTCTCCAGGTTCATCACCGAGTTGCCGCCGGAGCTCACGAAGGTGACGTTCTCCGGGGCCCAGGTCGCGCCGGGCACTCCGGGGCCACCGGAGTTGGAGCGGACGTTCCAGCCGTGCTCGGAGATCTTCGGATCCGTGTGGCCGGTGTAGTTGAAGTCGTCGAAGAGCGCGGCACCGCCGGCGGGCGGGTCGGTCGGATCGGGGTCCGGGTCGGGGTCGTTGCCCGCGGGAGCGGACCCCCAGACGAGCGTGTTCGCGCGGGTCGCCGTCACCTTGTCCCAGTTCGCGTACGAGGTCTGCGCGGCGCCGAAGGAGTAGTCGTCGCTCTGGTTCAGGGTCTGCCAGTCGGAGCGGTAGAAGCGCAGCTGCATGTCGCCGGTGTCGGTCCCGGCCGCCAGGCTGCCCGCGCCGGAGGTGAAGCCGATCTCCAGGTACCGGTCGGCCGTCGCCGTCGGCTGCGAGAGCGTTCCGAAGGCGCCGGTGATGTTCGAGCAGCCCTTCACCGCCCAGGAACACGCGAAGCGATAAGTGGTGCTCGCCGAGTCCGCCTTGAAGTAGTAGCGGATCTTGACCTCGCTCAACTGCAGTGACCCGCTGCCGGTGTTGGTGACCTTCAGCCAGGGCTCGCTCTGGTCGGCGCTCGCACCGGTCGCGCTGGTGCGGTACTGCACGCTGAGGCCGTCGGCGGCCGCGGTGGCGGGCAGGGCGGTGAGTCCGGCGAGGGCGAGCCCGGCGGCTGCCGCGACGCCTATTGCCGTACGCATTCTGGTGCCTTGTCGGTTCATCGATGTGTCTCCTCTCGGAGGGCCGGGAGCCGTGGCTCCCGTCGTGGGGGATGAAGCGGTACGCCGAGGACGTGCAGGCGTACCCGGTGATGCCGCAGC
Source organism: Streptomyces sp. R41 (assembly GCF_041053055.1). Lineage (NCBI taxonomy): Bacteria > Bacillati > Actinomycetota > Actinomycetes > Kitasatosporales > Streptomycetaceae > Streptomyces > Streptomyces sp. R41. The sequence continues at coordinate 9,445,090 of NZ_CP163443.1, read as the reverse complement.
CGATGCGTGAAGTCCGGCCAGGGTCGGGGTGCCGACCAGGCGTTCTCGGCGAGAGCGCACAGCCGCGGGAACGCCCGGTACTCGATGTGCGCGGGCGTGGGCAGATACTCCGTCCACAACTGAGCCTGGGCGCCGAGGACTTGGGCGGCGGCTTCGGGCTCCCAGTCGGCGGGGGCGGGACGGAAGGCATGCACGGCGTCGAGACCGATCGGCGGCCCCGGCTGGGCGGGCGGCTCCTCGCGGCTCGCCGACTCGGCGTAGTCGAAGTAGGTGGCCCGGTGGGGCGCCATCACCACGTCGTGGCCGCGCCGGGCCGCGACCAGGCCGTCCGCCGCGTCCCGCCAGGGCAGCACGGTGAAGGAGCGGGGCAGGGTCACCCCGTCCTCGCACCAGCCGAGGGGCTTGCGTCCACGGCGTACGAGGAACTCCCCGACGCGCCCCATGAACCAGCCGTGGAGCTGCTCGGGCCCGGCGAGCCCCTCCTCCAGCGCCCGCCTTCGCGCATCCGGCTGCGCCGCCCATTCGGTGGTGGGGCACTCGTCGCCGCCGACGTGGATGTACGGCGCGGGGAAGGTGTCCATGACCTCCTCGAGGACGGTGCGGCAGAAGTCCAGGGCCTGGTCGTGGACGCCCAGCACATGCTCGGACACACCCCACTCGGTCCACACGTCGAGCCGGCGGTCGGGGTCGTTGCCGAGCTCGGGGTAGGCGGCGAGGGCGGCCCGGACATGGCCGGGCATGTCGATCTCGGGTACGACGGTGACGCCCCGCGCGGCCGCGTGGGCGACCAGTCCGCTCAGCTCGGACCGCGTGTAGCTGCCGCCGTGCGGGATGCCGTCCCCGCGGGTCTGCGCGCGCCGGGCGCCGATCTCGGTGAGCTTGGGGTAGGCGGCGACGGGCATGCGCCAGCCCTGGTCGTCGGTGAGGTGCAGATGCAGGGTGTTGAGCTTGTGCAGCGCCAGCCGGTCGATGAATCGCCTTATGTACGAGGCGGGTTGGTAGTGCCGGGCCACGTCGAGCATCGCCCCGCGCCACGCGTATCGCGGTACGTCGGTGATCCGCACGCAGGGCAGGGTCCAGGCGACACCGCGTACGGGGCTGCCGGCGAGGGCGTCGGGTGGCAGCAGTTGGCGCAGGGTCTGGACCGCGCGCAGCAGGCCGGTGGGGTCGGCCGCGTACAGGAGTACGGCGTCGGGGGTGACGGTGAGGCCGTATCCCTCCCGGCCGAGGGCGGTGAGCGTCGGGTCGAGGGCGAAGGTGAGCTGTCCGTCGGCGGTCGCGGGCAGCGGCAGCCCGGTGGCGGGGGCGAGGAGTTCGCGCAACAGCGCGGCGGCCGCCTCGGTGCCGGGTGCCACCGTGAGGCTGGTGCGCTCGTCGAAAGTGAACTGCCCCGACCGCACAGCGAGTTGGCTCGGGACGGGAAGCAGCGGAACGTCGACTGCGGGCATGGCGGAGGAGCCTTTCGCGACCGGATCGACCTTACCAATTGGTCAACTGACCTCTTGCGCGACATGAAGGTGGCATAGACCAATAGGGGCGTCAAGAGTCCTTGCAGCAAAGGGATTTGACGCCGTACCTGGAGGCATGGCTCGTCAACTGGTCAACCGGCCAGCTACCATCGACCTGACCAGCTGAAGGCGAGCATCGGGGAGCGGGCGACCCATGGACGGCGTACTGAAACGGGAGCGGGTCCGCGACTTCCTGCTCGGACTCGTCGAGGACCGCGGCCCCGGGGCGGCCATTCCCTCCGAGCGCACGCTCTGCGCCGAACTCGGCGTCTCGCGGCCCACGTTGCGTGCCGCCGTCGACGAACTCGTCGCCACCGGACTGCTGGTGCGCGAGCACGGGCGGGGCATGTTCGTGGCGCCCGCGAAGATCACCCAGGAGATCGTTCCGGACCGGCAGACGGCGAGCGTGCCGCTGGCCACCGGCAGCTGGTCGAGCCGTGTGCTGGAGCTGGCGACGATCCGCGCGGGCGCCAGGATCGGCCGGAAGCTGCGGATGTCACCGGCCGCCGAGCTGGTCTACATCGCGCGGCTGCGGCTGGTCGACGGCTCCCCCATGGCGATCGAGCATCTGCACATCCCGGCCGCGCTGGTGCCCACGCTCACCCCCGCGGAACTGGAGGCCGGAGACCTCTACACCCATCTGCGGGAGCACCACCAGGTCCATGTCCACGAGGCGACCCAGTCGATCGAGCCGACCGTCGTCAGCGAGGCCGAGGCCAAGGTGCTGGGGGTTCCGGTCCTCTCCCCCGCGCTGCTGATCGAGCGCCTGACCACGGACACCTCCGACCGCCCGGTGGAGTACGTGCACTCCCTCTACCGGGGCGACCGCTACCGCATCGTCTCGCGGCTGTCGCTGGGCTCGCACCACGGCCGTACGGCCCGGGACGCACCCGAGGACTTCACCCAGGGCATCCCCGACATCTCGCGGACCGCCGCGCTGTGGGGCACCGTGGAATGACGCGTGGCACACCCGCCACGGCGGAGAGGAGCACCCGCATGTCCGAGAACACGTACCGGGTCACCGAGATCGTCGGCACCTCCCACGAGGGCGTCGACCAGGCGATTCGCAACGGCATCACCCGCGCCTCGCAGACTCTGCGCAACCTGGACTGGTTCGAGGTCACGCAGGTCAGGGGGCAGATCGAGAACGGGCAGATCGAGCACTACCAGGTCGGCCTGAAGGTCGGCTTCCGGCTGGAGGAGGGCGACTGACACCCCCTGGGGCCACCCTTGGGGCCCACTCCCTGCCCGGCCCCGCCAGGGCCTTCGCGAACCCCTCAGGTCCGGCCCTCCGGCTTCAGGTCCGACCCTCCCGCTCCTGCGCGTCCTTGAGCGCCTCTGACGTGGCAGCCCAGCGCGCCCGTACGACCCTGAAGCCCGCCCGCTCCGCGTCCTCGCAGACGAGCTCGTCGTCGTCCACGAGGACGCGGATCTCACGATTGCGGGCCAGTCGGCGCAGGATCTCCAGCTTGGTGTGCCGGGCGGGCCTGCGGTCGTCGTTGCGCCGCATCCAGATGCGCCCGTCGGGCAGCCCCTGCGCGGCCAGCCAGTCGACGGTGTCCCGGCGGCACCGCTCGGGGCGGCCGGTGAGGTAGACCACCTCGCACTCCTCCGCGCTCTCCTGCGCCAGCGCGATGCCCTCGGCCAGCGGCGGGTCCTGCGGCGCGGCCGCGAAGAACGCGTCCCAGTCCCGCGGTTTGCGCTCCAGGAACCGCTGCCGGTGCGCGGTGTCCGCGAGTGTGCCGTCCAGGTCGAACACGGCCAGTGGTCTGCTGCTCTTCTCCTTCACGCGGACCACCCTAAACAGGGGCGAGGACACCCTGCGCGCCGCGGCAGCCGATCCCCCGCGTGAACACGTCCAACTTCCGCATCGTCAGCCTCTGTTCACACCACCCAGCAAGCCCTTACCGTAATGCCTCGCACAGCATGTCGTACAGCATTCGGTATTTCGAACAGAAGCAGGGTGGTGAAGGGACACCACCGACCCGGCTTTTGGGCATGCGGAGGTCTTCGTGAACCCCCCTCTCGACAGACGTCACTTCCTCGCCGTCACGAGCACGGCGGAAGTCGCCGCGCCGACTGCGTGACCGATCCAAGGAGAGCCGCACATGAACACACCTGGCATACCGTCGCGCCCCGCGCGGCCATCGCGCCGGAGCCTGCTCCGCGCGATGGTCGCCCTGCCGGCCACCGCCCTCGTCCTCGGTGAGCTGCCCGGACTGCTCGGCACCGCCGCGGCCGCGGCACCCGCCCGGGGCTACGCCACCCGCTACACCATCGTGCCGTTCCTCAACAGCAACGACGGCACCGTCAACGTCTACGAGTCGGACGACGCCACGGACTTCCGGCTGCTGAAGGCCTCCGCGTACACGCCGCCCAGCAACCGGATCCGCGACGCCAGCGTGTTCAAACACGCCGACGGCTACTACTACATCACCTACACCACGCACACCTGGCAGGACGTCAGCACCACCATCGGCTTCGCGCGCAGCTCCGACCGGGTCAACTGGACCTTCCTGTACGACTACACGGTCCCGATCGCGGGCCTCTCCCGCGCATGGGCGCCCGAGTGGTTCGTGGACAGCGACGGCAGCGTGAACATCATCGTGTCCTGCTCGGTCACCAGCGACGAGTGGATCTTCACGCCGTATCTGCTGAGGGCCACCAACTCCGCGCTCACCGCCTGGAGTTCGCCGGTGGCGCTGTCCGGCATCGGCGCCAACCACATCGACACGTTCATCGTGAAGACCGGGTCGACGTACCACGCGTTCACGAAGAACGAGACGACGAAGTACATCGAGTACGCGACCGCCTCCAGCCTCACCGGCTCGTACACGATCCGGCGGACCGGTGACTGGGCGGGCTGGGGCGGCACCCGTGAGGGCCCGGCCCTGATCCAGCTCGACAACGGCGGCTGGCGGATCTTCTTCGACGGCTACGGCGACGGCAGTTACTACTACAGCGACAGTTACGACACCTTCGCCACCTGGAGCGCCCCGAAGAAGCTGCCGGGTATCTCCGGCACCGCACGCCACTTCACCGTGATCAAGGAGACGGTCTCCGCAGGCACGAGTCTGCCGACCGGCGTCACCCGCTCCTTCCGGTCGGGCAACTACACCACCCGCTACTGGCAGGAGCAGTCCTCGCTGCTCAACCTGCCCGTGGTGAGCGGCTCCAGCAGCACCGCGGAGAAGCAGGCCGCCACCTTCACCGTCGTGGCGGGTCTCGCCGACGCCAACGGCTACTCCTTCCGGGACGCGGCCGGCAACTACCTGCGGCACTACGACTTCCGCGCCCGCTTCGACGCCAACGACGGGACGTCGACGTTCGCCAAGGACGCCACGTACATCGCCCGGACCGGCACGGCGAGCGGCGCGGTCCGCCTGGAGTCGTACAACTACCCGGGCTACTACCTGCGCCATTACAACTACCAGCTCCGCGTGGACGCCGCGGACGGCACCGATCTCTTCCGCCAGGACGGCTCCTTCGTCCCCGTCATGGCCTGGGCATGACCGCCACCCGCCAGAGAGAAGGAGATCCGATGAGCGACCGACCCGGCCCGCTGCAGCCGTCCCGCCGGGGCGTATTGGGGGCGATGGCCGCCCTCACCGCCGGCTTGAGCCTCGGCGCCCCGTCCGCCCGCGCCGCGACGCCAACCTCGTACGTGATGGGCTACTTCACGGAGTCGCCGAACGGCAACGGCTCCGACTACGGCCTCCATCTGGCCGTCAGCACCGACTCGCTCCAGTGGACCCCGCTGAACCAGAACAACCCCGTCGTGACCCCGACCGGAGGCACCGGCGGCCTGCGTGACCCGTTCATCCTGCGCAAGCAGGACGGCACGTTCGTGGTGCTCGCCACCGACCTCAAGGGCACCGACTGGAGCCTGCAGAGCCAGTACATCCACGTCTGGGACTCCGCCGACCTGCGCTCCTTCACCGGCTACCGCCGGCTGAAGCTGCACGACATGGCCACCCACAGCTGGGCGCCGGAGGCTTTCTGGGACGCCGGCCGCGGGCAGTACGGGATCATCTACTCGGCCGTCAACTCCACTGGCCACAACGTCATCATGGTGAACTACACCACCGACTTCGTGACGGCGTCGACCGCGCAGGTCTTCTTCGACCCCGGCTACGACGTCATCGACGGCGACCTGGCCGTCGGCGTCAGCGGGGTCAACTACCTGTACTTCAAGAAGGACCAGACGCTGGTGGGCGCCAGGTCCACCACCCTGGACCCGGGCAGCTTCACCGTGTTCAGCACGCCGGTCTCGCACGGCGGCACTGAGGCCCCGATCCTCGTGAAGTCCCAGACGTCAAGCACCTGGTACCTCTGGGGAGACACCTACACGCCCAACGGCGTCTTCTACGCCTGGCAGAGCACCAATCTCGCCGCCGGCACCTGGACCGCGGTCGATCAGCGCCTGTACACGCAGCCGGTGAACTCCAAGCACGCCACCATCCAGGCGATCACGACGACCGAGTACAACAACCTTCTCGCGAAGTGGGGCGCTCCGGCCTGGAACCGGATCAAGTCCTACAACTATCCCGCGCGTTACGTCCGCCACTCCAACTACGTCGGCAGAATCGACGAGTACCCCTTCGACCCGTACACCGACTCCGAGTGGAAGCTCGTGCCGGGTCTCGCCGACAGCGCGGGAGTGTCCCTCCAGTCGGTCAACTACCCGACCCGCTATCTGCGGCACTACAACTACCAGCTGCAACTGGACGTCAGCGACGGCACGACGACGTTCGCACAGGACGCCACGTTCTACCGGACGGCGGGTCTGGCCGACACCTCGTGGTCATCCTTCCGCTCCTACAACAACCCGGACCGTTACATCCGGCACGCAAACTACGTGCTGCGCATCGATCCCATCTCCACCAGCACCGACAAGGCCGACGCCACGTTCTCGGTCGGTTACTGACCTCCCCTCGCCCCCAGGAGACACCCCCCATGTCACCTCTCCGCAGAGTTCTCGCCTGTCTGGCAGCGGCAACGGCCGCTGTCGGCGGGCTCACGGTGGCCGCTCCGGCCGCGGCCGCCGCCGACTCGGGCTCCTTCAGTGTGCTCAGCTACAACGTCGCCGGACTGCCGGAGTCGCTGTCCAGCGCCTCGACGCCGCGGGACACCAGCACCACCGAGATCGGCCGGCGTATCGCCCCGTACGACATCGTCAACGTCCAGGAGGACTTCAACTACCACGCGTACCTGTACTCCACGGACACCCACCCCTACCGCACCGCGACCAGCGGCGGCGCGGGCATAGGCAGCGGTCTCAACACCGTCTCCAATTACGCCTGGGACGGTGACGACTTCGAGCGCGTGGGCTGGAACGACTGCCAGGTGGACTCGGGCGACTGTCTGACCCCCAAGGGCTTCAGCTTCATGCGAGAGCGCCTGGCCGAGGGCGTGTACGTGGACTTCTACAACCTGCACACCAACGCCGGCACCAACGCCGGCGACCTGGCGGCGCGCGCCGCCAACCTCGCCCAGTTGACCTCGTTCATCGGCACCCACTCGGCGGGCAACGCCGTGGTGGTGATGGGTGACACCAACACCCGCTACACCCGGTCCGGGGACACGATCGCCGAGTTCGCCTCCGCCAACGGCCTCACCGACTCCTGGGTCAAGCTCATCCGCGGCGGCACCCCGCCCGCCAAGGGCAGCGACGCGCTGGTGTGCGACCAGACCGGCGCCACCGTGCCCAACACCTGCGAGGTCGTCGACAAGGTCCTCTACCGCGGCAGCAAGCTGGTGACGCTCAACGCGACCTCGTACAACAACGAGCACGCCAAGTTCCTGAACTCCGAGGGGCTCATGCTCTCCGACCACGACCCGATCACCGTCGGCTTCACCTGGTCACGCAACTCCGCCTTCCAGCTCAGCGACCAGTTCGGCGGCCCGCACGGGGGCTACTTCAACGACATCGACAGCGTGCCGGCCGGTGCCCGCGCCACCACCGTCTCGCTGCACAGCGGTTCGCGCGTCGACCAGATGGGGCTGACGCTGAGCAACGGCACGACGCTTGCGCACGGGGGCACGGGCGGCACCGCCTCGTCCCTCACCCTCGACAGCGGCGAGTACGTCACCTCCGCACAGCTGTGCCAGGGCGTGAAGGACAGCCACACCCGGATCTTCTACGCGAAGTTCGGCACCAACCTGGGCCGCACCCTGGCGGGCGGCACGACGACCTCGGACTGCGTGACCCGCACCGCGCCGTCCGGCTGGCAGATCGCCGGCTTCCACGGCCGCGCCGGTGACGAGGTCGACAAGATCGGCTTCATCTACACCCAGCGCTGACCCGACCGGCCAAGAGACCCTTGCGCCGCCGTGTCCGAGGACACAGCGGCGCAAGGACTCATGAGCCCAACTCGCCTACGAGGAGAGCCATTCGGTGGCGTTGAGCGCGAGGGCCGCGTTGGTGGCGCCGGTGTCGTTCCAGCCGTCGTACAGCGTGTTGCCGGACTGGCCGGTGCCGTCGTCGATCGGCGAGCTGTCGCCCCAGAAGGCGACCTTGCCGCTGCCGAAGGTGCTGGTGGCGAAGAACGCTCCGGTGTTGCCCGAGTAACCGGTCCGGTAGAGCAGGCCCTTGACGGCCGAGTTGTCGGCGGGCTTGAGCGTGGCCGTCGTACCGCTGGCGATGAGGCTCTTGGTGACGGTGCCGAACGAGCCGTGCAGGACCGGGTTGGTGCTGTCGCTGATGGCGCTCGGGTAGTCGGAGCTGATGCTCAGCGAGTCGATGGAGAAGCCGAACGGGTCGGTGCTGTCGACGCTGTTGTTGGTCATCAGGTCGTTGAGGATCTCGACCGCGTCCTCGCCGTCGTTGTTGCGGTCGGCGCCGGTGTGGTCGGAGATCATGAACAGGCCGCCGCCGTTCTTCACGAACGTCATGATCGCGGTCTTCTCGGCGGTGGTGAAGAGCGTGTTGGGCTCGGGCAGCACCAGCTCGTCGAAGTTCGACAGGTCCGTCGCGGCGGAGCCGCCGTAGGTGAGGCTGGAGCCCGAGGGCAGCGTCTTGAGGCTGTAGTTGCCGGTCTTCTGCAGGGCCACGCCCCACGAGGACAGCGCGCCGGTCCAGTCGGTCTCGGCGGACGGGGAGGAGTCCTGGCCGAGCGGGTCGGGCTGGCTGGTGGAGATGATCCAGTCGGCGTTGCCCGCCGTCTCGGCATGGGCGTTGTCGAACAGGATGCGGTGCGTGGTCGCCGCGTGGGCGGGGGACGCGGTGGACGTCTGGAGAGCAGCTCCGGTGAGCAGGACGCCGAGCGCGGTGAGCGCGGTGGCGAGTCTGTGGCGGGGCTTCGTGGGGGTGAGCATCCGACATTCCTCCATGGGTGGGGGGACGGGGGAACAGGCGGTGCGGGCGCCGATCTGCGCGCGTAGAACGGCCGTTGAACAACTGCCGTTCAACACAAGGGTGGACGGTACACACAAGATCACGGCAGCCGGGAGACCCTCCCGGGACTTCTCAGGGAAGTCTTACCCTGCGACACAACTCTCACAAGAAAAGCACGAGTTGACGACTCGTCAGGATGCGTCGGCCAGCCAGGGCCGGACCTGCTTGCGCGCCTCGTGCAGGCGGGACTTGAGCGTGCCGAGCGGGATACCGACCCGCTCGGCCACCTCCGCGTACTCCAGCTGGCAGATGTCCCGGTAGACCAACGGCGCCACCAGATGCGGGTGTTCACGCTCCAGACGCTCCAGCGCCTCCAGGAGGTCGACCCGGGAACCGGCGATGACGCTCGTGGTGCGCGGATCGACATGCTGCGACGCGTCGATGGCGACCGGCTGCTCGGCCGCGTGCCGCTTCAGCTCGCGGTACTTCTGGCGGGCGCAGTTGGCGACCACCGTGTACAGCCAGGTGCTGAAGCGGCTGCGGCCCTCGAACGCGGTGACCTTCCGGGCCACCTGGAGCAGCACGTCCTGGGCCGCCTCCTCGGCGTCCTCACGGCAGGGCAGGAAGCGTCCGCAGCGCCGTACGACCTCGGGCTGGATCTTCTGCAGCAGCGCGTTCAGCGCCGCCTCGTCACCGGCGGCCGCGCGTAGAGCGAGTTCCTCGGTCTCCGCCGCGTCCTGCACTGGGTGCTCCCCTCGGTATAGATCGGAGGCCAGGCATGATAGTCGCATGCACTCCCTGGAGCGGATCGGCCGCTACCGTCTGGACCGGCGCCTGGGCGCGGGCGGCTTCGGCGTGGTCTGGCTCGCCCACGACGACGTGCTGGAGGCGACCGTCGCGGTGAAGGTGCTGTCCGAGAACTGGGTCGACCACCTGGACATCCGGGAGCGCTTCCTCTCCGAGGCACGGCTGCTGCGCCGCGCCGACTCCAACCGGGTCGTCCAGGTGTACGACATCGGTGAACTGCCGGACGGCAGGCCGTACTTCGTCATGGAGTACGCCGACGGGGGCACCCTCGCCGACCGGGTCGAGGCCGGACCGCTGCCGGTGGCGGAGGCCCTGCGGCTGACGGCCCTCGCGGCCCGGGGCGCGGCCGCGCTGCACGAGGCCGGCATCGTGCACCGGGACATCAAGCCGTCCAACGTGCTGCTGCGCACCTCGCCCGGCGGCTTTGACCGTGTGCTGTTGGCGGACCTCGGCCTGGCCAAGAGCCTGGCCCAGGCGTCCGGGCTCACCATGGCGGCGGGTTCCGCCGGATACACGCCGCCCGAGCAGGCCGAGCCCGGCTCCGGGATCGACGCGCGGGCCGATGTGTACAGCCTGGGCGCCCTCGGCTACCACCTGATCACCGGCTCGGTCCCCGGCCCGCCCGGAAAGGTCGTACGGCCCGACCGGCTCCGTACGGACCTGGTCCCCGACGTCCAGCGGGCGTTGCTGCGCGCCATGGAACCCGACCGGGAGCGGCGCTGGCCCACGGCGGCCGGTTTCGCCGTGGAGCTGGAGCGACTGGCCGAACTCGGCGGCGCTCCGAGAGCTCCTCGGCGGCGTCGGTGGGCGGTGATCACGGTGTTGGCCGCCGCCGTCGTGGCCGGGGCCATCGGCGTCACCGCCGCGATCGTGACGCGCGGGCCCACCGCGAAGACCGTCCGGGTCGAGGACAGCACCGGGCGGGTCACGGCCGAGGTACCCGCCGCGTGGGGCCACCAGCTGCGCGACTCCGGATGGAATCCGCACACCCTGGGCCTGACGGACACGAAGGAACCCGGTCTGGCGGTCGCGGACGACCTCGCGAAGTGGCAGGACCTCGGCTCGCGTGTCAACGGAGTCTTCATCGGCCTGAGCGAGCACGGCGACCTCACGGCCGAGGTCCGCGCGATCGCGCACACCGGATGCCACTACGACGGCAGCCGCACCTACAAGGGTGCGCACTGGCACGGTCTGATACGGATCTGGAACGGCTGCCCGGGCAGCGACGGTTCCCTCACGGAGGCGGGGCTCACTCCGGCGGGCGGCGCCGAGCAGCCTCAGGTGTACGTGCAGATCCGCCAGGACGGCGGCGACGACGCAACCGACCGCGTCCTCGGCACCGTACGGGTCGGGGCCTGACGAGAGCTGTACAGGTCCGGGCCTGAGGAGCCGTACGGGTCGGGGCCTGAGCAGTTGGGGCGTGTCCGGCGAAACTTGTCCGCAGGTCCCGCGAACCTTTCCGTGCTCCGGTGCATCGGAGAGTGATGACGGGGCACAACGCGCCGTGCGCACGCGTCAGGACGCGTGCGGTGATTCTCAAGGAGTGGTGACATGGCGACCTTCCGGCGCGGCGCGGCGGACACGGACCGGCTCGGCCCGGTTCCCGCACCCCGCACTTCGACTCCCGCCCGGCGGGCGGCGCTGCTCGCGGGCATCGCGCTGCTGGGCCTGCTCACCGCCTGCGGTACCGACACCCCGCACAACACGCCGCAGAAGCTGCCCGGCACAGCGGAGCCGGCCTCCGGTGACCGGACCACGGACGCCGGTTCGAGTCCCACGGCCGACACGACCGGAAGTCCCGCCACGACCGGTTCCGGTACGACGTCGGGATCGGCCTCCGCGTCGTCCGGGAGCGGCTCGACCGGCACCCGCTGCCACACCTCCGAACTGCGCGCGTCGGTCGGGAACAACGACCCGGGCGCGGGGCAGGAGAACTTCCCCATCGTCCTGACCAACAGCTCAGGGCGCACCTGCACTGTGCGCGGCTACCCGGGAGCGGCGTTCATCGACGCGTCCGGCAAGCAGCTGGGCCCCGATCCGCAGCGTTCCTCGGGCACGCCGACCACGGTCACGCTGGCGCCCGGGCAGAGCGCGTGGGCAGGCCTCACGTTCTCCAACCCGGAGATCAGCGGGGCCCATACGGCGACGCCCGCCTCGCTCCTCGTCACGCCGCCCGACGAGAAGGACTCGCTCAAGGTGAAGTGGACGCAGGGCAAGGTGCCGGTCTCCGGCAACGCTTCCTCGGTGTCCTTGACGGTCGTCCGCGCGGGCACCGGCACCTGACCGATCGCGCTCCCCGTACTCCCCCGCCCCGCCGCCTGTTCCCGCAGGCCGGCGGGGCTCTTTCGTGCGTGCGGAGCGATGGCCGCGCAGGTCGGCGGGGCTGTTTCGCACGTGCGGAGCGACGGCCGCGCAAGTCGGCGGCGGTTTGTCACGGAACAGCAACACGTCCCGATTCCCGCGATCTTTTCCGGAACTCCCGCCCATCCAAACGGTCGACGTGCCCCCGCAGGGCGGCGCGCCGACGGGGACGCGAGCTCCGGCCGCCCGGCCGCAGCCGTGCCGAGGACCGAGGAACTGGGGAACGATCATGAGCGGCATCTCACGCAGGCGGCTGCTGACGGCGACGGCTTCGGCGGGCGCCCTGGGCGCGCTCTCCGCCTGCTCCGCCCAGGGCTGGTCAGTAGGGGGCGACAGTGCGGAAGGGAAGCCCACGGCGCAGGCCCGGCCCACCAAGCCGATCGGCGACGGATCCACCGCCGACACCGGCGCCCAGCCCAGGCAGCCGAAGGCGGAGCGGCTGAAGCCGGGCGAGCGCCCGCCGCAGTTCGTGGTCTTCTCCTGGGACGGCGCGGGTGAACTCAGCAACCAACTGTTCTCCCGCTTCCGCAAGGTGGCCGCCGACCACGGCGCCTCGATGACGTTCTTCCTCAGCGGCATCTACACCCTGCCCGAGTCGAAGAAGCACCTCTACAGTCCGCCGCAGCACCCCGTCGGCGCGTCCGCGATCGGCTACCTCGCCGACCGGCACATCCACGCCACCCTTCAGCAGGTGCGCGCGGCCTGGCTGGAGGGCCACGAGATAGGCACCCACTTCAACGGTCACTTCTGCGGCGCGAACGGGGTCCGCCGCTGGTCCTCCGCCGAGTGGCGCAGCGAGATCGACCAGGCGACGCGCTTCGTCACCGAATGGAAGACCAACACCGGCTTCACCGACCTCGATCCGCTCCCCTTCGACTATCGCAAGGAACTGATCGGCGGCCGCACCCCGTGCCTGGAGGGCCAGTCCGCTCTGCTGCCCACCGCCGCCGAACTCGGCTGGAAATACGACGCCAGCTCTCCCGGCGGCCTCCAGATGTGGCCCGGCAAGGTGCAGGGCGGCCGGATCTGGGATTTCCCGCTCCAGTCGATTCCCTTCTCCGGCCACTCCTTCCAGGTCCTGTCGATGGACTACAACATGATGGCCAACCAGTCGAACGCGAACTCCCTCGGCGACCGCGCCCAGTACGACACCTGGCGCGCCCAGGCCCGCGACACCTACCTCGCCGGATTCCGCCGCGCCTATGAGAGCAATCGCGCGCCCTTCTTCGTCGGCAACCACTTCGAGCGGTGGAACGGCGGTATTTACATGGACGCCGTCGAGGAGACCGTCGAGCGGATCGCCGCCTACGACGACGTACGGATGGTCTCTTTCCGGCAGCTCGTGGAGTGGCTGGAGGCTCAGGATCCGGCGGTCCTGCGGAAGCTGCGCACGCTGACCCCCGGACAGTCGCCGCTCGGCGGCTGGGCGGAATTCCTGGGCACGGCCGCTTCGCCGTCGGGCGCCGCCGGGTCCTGACCACTCACCGGTGGCCTCCTTGGCCTCCCCCGTATCCGTAACCGCCGTACCCATAGCCATAGCCATAGCCATAGCCGGAGCCATAGCCGTACTGCCCGTCTCCCGGGCAGTAGTAATAGGGGTAGTAGCAGTAGTCGTACGCCGGAGAAGTGGACGACGGAGTCGGCCACGGTGTGGACGGCGTCACCGAAGGTTTGTGCGTGGCGGTCGGCGACGGCGGTTTCGAGGGCTGGGAAGGGGCCGGGGCAGCGGGCGCCGTCGATGCACGGGTGGAGTCCCAATTGACCACCTCCAGCTGGAGCGAGGGCGAGGAGGTGTCGAGGGTCCAGCGCTGGGCCGGCTCGTCCTTGCGGAGTTTGAGGACGAGCGCCGCCTCGCCCTTGGCGGAGGCGGGTGCGAGAGCCAGGTCCTGGTTCCAGCGCGGCACCAGGGTGCCCTGCAGGGTGAAGTCGTAGCGCATGTTCTTGGTGCCTGGCTGCGACTCGCCCGAGCAGGGGGCCAGTTGGACCGAGTAGCCCAGGTGGGAGTCGAGGCAGAGGTCGGGGTCGGCCACGTCGCGCAGCAGCCCGTCCGCCTCGTACGACCATTGCTGGGCCGACTTCGAGGTGCACGGGGCGAGTTGGGTCTCCGCGCCCTTCACCGGCTTCTTGCCGACGATGCCGATGCACAGCCCGGTCGCGGCGTTGCGCAGCCTGCCTCGCACGGTGCCGTTCGCCGGGTCACCGGTCCCGATCCAGGACGGGTTCGCGCCGGGCACCGTGCTCGGGCCAGCGCTCGGCGCTTCCGAGGAGCCTGCGCCGTCGGACGTGCCGCCCTCGCCGTCGGAGCTCGAACCGGCCGCCCACAGGACGAGCGGGACCAGGATGAGTGTGCTCACGGTCAGCACGCCGAGTGCGACGTTGCGGCGGCGCGGGGCGCGCCGGGGGGCCTTGTGCGTCGTCGCCCTGTGTGTCGGCGGGCGGGAGGCGGCCGCCGGAGAGCGCGACGCGGTTCGAGGGGGAACTCTCCGTGCGCGTCGGCCGGTTCGGACGTCGAGCCCTCAGGGGCCTCGGGCGGTTCCGTCACCTCCACGATGGCGGTGGCGCGCCCCGGACGGGATTCGAGGTAGGCACGGGCATTCCAGCCGAGCACGGCTTCGGCCAGCGCCAGGGCGAGTGGGCCGTTGAACTGGTTCAACTGGTCCGCGGCGTAGCGGCAGTGTGCGCATCTGGCCATATGACGCCGCAGATCGGGGTCGAGGTCGACACCGCCGCGCCTCAGTGACACGTCCAGCATGCGGTTCTAGCGGCGGCACTCCTGCTCGGGGGCCAGTTCACGATGGATCTCCAGGCAGCCCTCGCGCAGGCGTTCGCGGGCCCGTCTCAGTTCTGTCGGGGCGTCCTCGACGGCGCGGCCCAACAGGGCGGAGGGCACCTCCAGTTGCTCGGCCTCGGCCTCCGCGTGCCACAGCAGGCAGCGGGCGGGCTCGGGGAGCCGCTGGAACGCCCGGGACAGCAGGCGTCTGCGCTCCGGCGGAAGCAGTCGCGCCGCGGCCCGGTCCTCGCGGTCCGAACCGGCGAGCAGTTCGGTATGGAGGAGCTCGCGCCGCTGGTCCATGAGCCACTCGGCGGCTATGCGGCGGACGGTGACCAGCAGTTGCGGTCGCCAGGCCGACGTCGGCCCGGTCTGCCGCAGCGATTCCCCGAACAGTCGGGTGAATGAGGCCGTGGTGAGCATTCCGGCAGGACGCACACCGTGGGTGCACAGGCGTGCGTAAGAGAAGACCGCTTCCCAGTGGCGGTCCAGGAGTTCTCCGACGGGATAGTGCGCGGGCGTGTTCCCCGGGCTGTTCTTGAGGTCTGCCGCGAGCCGCTCATCCGAGACCTCGAACAAGCGAGCGGGGGCCGCTGGGGAATGAGACAGGGCTGCGTCATTCACGTCCGCTTTCCTCCCAAAGGCAACACAGGAATTAGTCCATACCAATGGGTATGTAGACCGCCCGACGAACCGGAGGGCCTACCCATGGGGGGTTGCGCCGCGAACGACCACCTCAGGCAGCTCTTTTGGAGCGAGGGACGAACGGGCGCACCGTATGCGCACAGAAGGAAGTTGAACGTTTGTCTGCACGCCGACAGGCCACACCTTTGCACAGGGCACGGAGCCGGAACAAGCGATCTCGCCTTTTTCCTTTTCGCCTCGGGCGCCTTGATATTGACTGAACGTCAGCCAGGCGCTCGCAAATGAAATTCGGAATCTCGCCGCCCCCACGAACCGCTACCGAACTCACCACATTGGGAGCGCTCTCGTCCGGTCCACCGAGCGCGCTTCCCGCCCGCCATTCCTCCCAGCTCATGTTCCAGCCGCCCAGGCCGTTGTCCGGCGACACGGTTTCGTCGTGGGAGTCGACCACCTCCACCACGTCACCGATGAGGGAGTTCTCGTAGAACCAGTAGGCCGGCGTGCCGGTGTCCTTCGCGCCCTGGGTGTCGTGCAGGCCGACGCAGCCGTGGCTGCCCCTGTCGTCCTGCTTCTGAAAGCCCCTCCGGCGGATCAGTGACCGCTGATCGCCCGAGGTGTGTACGGCTGCTCCAGCTCCTCGATCTCCTTGTCCGTCAACTCCAGCGCGAGGGAGCCGACCGCGTCCTCAACGTGGTGCGGCTTGGTGGCGCCGACGATGGGCGCGCTGACGGTGCTCTGATGCAGCAGCCACGCGAGGGCGACCTGCGCGCGCGTCACCTCGCGCTCGGCGGCGATACGGGCCACGGCGTCGACGATCTCGCGGTCGCCCTCCTGGTAGAGGTTCTTGCCGAACTCGTCCGTCCGGCTGCGCGTCGTCACGGTGTCCCAGTCACGGGTGAGACGGCCGCGGGCGAGCGGGCTCCAGGGCAGTACACCGACACCCTGGTCGGCGCAGAGCGGCAGCATCTCGCGCTCCTCCTCGCGATAGAGGAGGTTGTAGTGGTTCTGCATGGAGACGAACCGCGTCCAGCCGTTCAGCCGGGCCGTGTACTGGGCCTTGGAGAACTGCCAGGCGTACATCGAACTCGCCCCGATGTAACGGGCCTTGCCCGCCTTCACCACGTCGTGCAGGGCCCCCATCGTCTCCTCGACGGGAGTGGCGGGGTCGAAGCGGTGGATCTGGTAGAGGTCGACGTAGTCGGTGCCCAGTCGGCGCAGGCTGTTGTCGATCTCCGTCATGATCGCCTTGCGGGACAGGCCCCGCCCGTTGGGACCGTCGTGCATCGCGCCGTTCACCTTGGTGGCGATGACGATCTCGTCGCGGCGGGTGAGGTCGGCGAGCACCCGGCCGACGATCTCCTCGCTGGTGCCGTCGGAGTACACGTTCGCCGTGTCCAAAAAGTTGATCCCGGCCTCCAGCGCCTGGCGGATCAACGGCCGTGACGCCTCTTCGTCGAGGGTCCACTCGTGGACGCCTCGGTCGGGAAGGCCGAAACTCATGCAGCCCAGGCAGATCCGGGAGACGTCCAGGCCCGTCGAACCGAGCTTCACGTACTGCATGCTCTCTCCTGCTCTCGCTGGCGGTGTGGTCGGGCACTCCGACGACTTGATCCTTGCCCGCGACGGGCGGCACGAAGCCCTACTCCACGGGGCCTTCCACGTCGTCATACACATGCGCGGCCGTGATCAGGCCGTCACCGCCCCGCGTGTAGACGGCCAGGCCCGCCTGCGGCGGCAGGTCTGCGTCGCCCCAGCGGTCGCAGATGTACTCGAACGCGCTGCGGGTGCCGTCCTCGGTGACGGTGCACAGCTTGAGCGGGATGCCGCCGCCCGCGGAGAAGAAGCCCTTGTAGAAGTCGGACAGCACCGAGGTGCCGACGTATCGGTAGGCGTCGCCGGACGGCTCGCGGAAGTAGCCGTCGGCCGCGAAGGTGGCGACGACGCCGGCCACGTCGCCCGCGCCGAGGGCCGCCTTGTAGGCGCCCACCACGTCCGAGGCGTGCGCGTCCGGGTCGTACGGCAGCATCGGGGGGCGTACGACGTGATGGCCGAGCAGCGGCCACCGGGAGTGGTAGATCCGCACAGGCAGCGTGGACGCCGGCTCCACGGCGACGGCGACGGGGAGCCCGACGCGCTTGCCGTCCGGGCCGCTCACGTGCGCGACCCATTCGCCCACGGCCCGTTTCTCGGTGAACGTGGTGGCGACCGGCTCGATGTCCACCCGGTGTTCCGCGCGCCATTTCTCCTGCTCGGCGAGCCAGGCGGCGAGCACGACCACGCCGCTGATACGGCCGGCTTCCGGGTCGTCGAGTGCGACGGGGACGGTGGCCGCGATCGGGTCGCGCAGGGCGGCGGCGAGGTCGGCGGCGCCGATTCGGTCGACGAGGTCGGTGATCTGCGGGATCCAGACCATGGGGGCTCCAGAGAAGTGTGCGGTGGTTCGTCTTCGCATCGTGTGCCCGTACGGAGCGGGGCGCGACCTCAGCGGCGTACGCCCGGGGGTCCCGAGCCCGGGGCCGGCGGCTCCCGGGAGACTTCCGCGCCGGTCAGACCGGCTGACCGCCGAACGGGCGGTCCCGTGGTGCAGCAGGCTGCACCACGGATTCGGGGGCTCACTCCCTCGTTGCGGCGAGCGCGCGACGGGATCGTAGTGGGCGGAGATCGCGCCAGATCTTCGATCTACCCGCCGCCCCGATGTGAGGACCCTTTCATGGCCGTGAACCGCCGACGCGGACGCCGTACCGCAGCCATCGCCACCGCCGTGGCCGCCGTCGCGCTCACCGCGGGACTCGCCAGCGGATGCGACAACGTCGACGACTCGCTGGACTGACTGCCGAACGCCGACACGATCGCCGACAGCCTCAAGGCAATCCATGAGGCCGGCCTGGACGCGGCGAACGATCCTTCGCGGACCGACGAGTCCATCGAAACCATCGACAAGAACCTCGACAAGATCGGCGACAACAGCGACGACGGCAAGGTCAGCATGGCGGTCGACGACCTCGACAAGGCGATCGCGGACTACAACAAGGCCGTCCTGAACGGCGACACCGACCCTGACGCCAGCAAGATCAACGACGCGGCCGACGCACTGAAGAACGTCTGCACGTCGTAACCGGTCCCGACGGCGTCGCCCGTTCCGGCCCGCGCCCGCGGGCGGCCCCCTCCGCCCCGAGCCCACAGTCCACCCTCAGCCACGCCACAGCACTCCCTTAACCGGCTACGACACGGTTGACGCATGCCTGGCACTTCTGGGATCCATGAGGACCTGATCCGCGTGCTGATCGTCGATGACGAACCGGGGCTCGTCGAGGTGTTGTCCGTGGCCGTCGCCGAGGCGGGCTGGCGGCCCTACCCGGCGGCCGACGGGGAGAGCGCGCTGCGCGTCGCCCGCGGCTGCGCCCCGCACGCCGTCGTCCTCGACGGGATGCTGCCCGGCCTGGACGGCGTGCAGGTGCTGCGGCGACTGCGGTACGAGGACCCGAAGCTGCCCGTCCTCATGCTCACCGCCCGGGACGCGCTGGAGCACCGCATCGAGGGACTTTCGGCGGGCGCGGACGACTACGTGACCAAACCGTTCTCCCTGGAAGAGGTCGTCCTGCGGCTGCGCGGGCTGCTGCGCCGGGCCGGCGTCGAGGACGCGAAGGCCGACGGCTGCGTGCTGACCCTCGGGGATCTTGTCCTGAGCGAGAAGACCAGGGAAGCGCACCGCGACGGTACGCCCATCGAACTCACCGCCAAGGAGTTCGACCTGCTCTGGATGCTCATGAGCCACCCGCGGCAGGTACTGAGCAAGGCGCAGATCCTCGACCACGTCTGGAGCAGCTCCTTCGACGCCGGAGGAAACCTCGTGGAGGCCTACATCTCCAATCTGCGCCGGAAGATCGACAAAGGGCGGGCGCCGATGATCCGCACGATGCGCAGGATGGGGTACGCCATCAGGCCGGTGGAGCAGGGCGGATGAGACCCCGGCCGCGGGGGCGCTCGCTGCGGACCCGTCTGCTGCTCTTCATCGGCCTCACCCTCGTCGTGGTGTGCGCCGCCATGGCACTCACCACCATCTACGCCCAACGCGCCTACCTGCTCGGCAACCTGGACCAGCGGGTCACCGACGCCGCCGCGCGGAGCCAGGGCGGACTGCAGCGCCGTACGGGAAGTGCCACGGACCTCGGGTTCCTGAACGAGCGCGGCCAGCCCATCGGCACGCTGGCCGCCCGCTTCGACGACGACGGTGCCGTCATCGCGGCGGAAGTCGTGACCGAGGACGGCAGCCAGCGGGTCCTCACCGCCGCCCAGCGCGCCGCCCTCGAGGGCATCACCACCGACGGCTCCTTGCACACCCGGGACATCCCCGGGCTCGGCACCTACCGCTTGACCGCCATCAGTGGTGACGGCGTCCCTGTGCTCAGCGGGATGCCCATGGACCACGTACAGCACATGATCGGCAACCTGGTCCTGCTCGAGGCCGTCGTGTCGGGCGTCGGGCTCACCGTCGCGGGCTGTGTCTGCGCCGTGGTCATACGGCGTCAGCTGCGCCCCCTCGGCCGGGTCGCCGCCACCGCGGTGGAGGTGTCCCACGCGCCTCTGGGACACGGTGAGGTCACCGGCCTCACCCGCGTGCCCGGCCACGACACCGACCCCGGCACCGAGGCGGGCCAGGTCGGTGCCGCGCTCAACCGCATGATCGACCACGTCGAGACCTCGCTCGCGCAGCGCCAGCGCACCGAGGAACGCATGCGCCGCTTCCTGGCCGACGCGAGCCACGAACTGCGTACGCCGCTCTCGTCGATCACCGCGTACGCGGAGCTGATGCATCGCGGCACCGACAAGATCGATCCCACCCTCGCCTGGGGCCGCGTCTCCGCCGATTCGGCGCGCATGACCGGCCTGGTGGAGGATCTGCTGCTGCTCGCCCGGCTCGACGAGGGGCGTCCCCTGCGATCCGCCGAGGTGGATCTCACGTCCCTGGTCGCCGAGGCGGTCTGGGACGCGCGGGCCGTCGGCCAGACCCACGGCTGGCAGCTGGCGCTGCTCCTCGACGCACCGGCAGTGGTCACCGGCGACAAGGCGCGACTGCACCAGGTGGTGTCCAATCTGCTGGCCAACGCGCGTGTGCACACACCTGCCGGCACCACGGTCACCGCCTCCGTCGAGGCCACGGACGAGCAGTGCGTCATCCGCGTACGCGACGACGGCCCCGGCATCCCGCAGGAGCTCCTGCCCACGGTCTTCGAACGCTTCACCAGAGCCGACGCCTCGCGCTCCCGCGCCCCCGGCAAGGAGGCCGGCACCGGTCTGGGGCTGGCCATCGCCACCGCGATCACGTCCGCGCACGGCGGCCGCCTCAGCGTCGTGAGCGAGCCCGGGCGCACGGAGTTCAGCATCGAGCTGCCTCCCGCCGGCTCCGCCGAGCCGCCCGCTCCGGTACCCGGCCGGCGGTCGGCCATCGGCGCCCAGAAACTCTGAGCGATCTCACAGACGCGCAGGTCACGTACGTTCCGCGCGGTTCTCTGCCCTTGATTTCGCTGTCCCTGGAAGCCCGATTCAGTTTCGAATCAGCTTGCTGCGCCAGAGTCGTCCCCGCGCGGCCGTCCGAAGTGGACGTGCCCATGACGAAGGGAGCCAGCGACGATGACCGAGCTCGACAACGGGGACACCGCAGCGCCTCAGGAGCAGTCGCAGACCAGCCGCCGGGCGCACGCGAGCCGCCGCAACTTCATGCGCAAGGTCTTCTTCGCCAGCGGCGCCACAGCGGTCGCGACCATGGGCGGCGCGGGCGCTTGGGCCGCGCTCGCCGACGACACCACCGGCACCGCCGACGCCTCGGCGTCCGCCTCCCCGAGCGGCGCCCCCGGCGGCCCCGGCGGCGGCACCGGCGGTCCCGGCAACCAGTCGATCACCGAGGACTTCTTCGGGCTGACCACCGACGGCAAGCGGATCGACGACCTCTACACGATCCACTCCACCGGTGTCGCGACCGCGCCCGTGATCGCCGCCGCGAACGCCTTCCTGGCCGGCCTCACCGACACCCAGAAGACCGCGACGCAGTTCACCGTCCACTCCACCGAGTGGCGGCTGTGGAGCAACGTCGACTCCTACGCGCGCCAGGGCGTCACACTCGCGAACATGACGGATGATCAGAAGACTCTGGGTACCGCCCTGTTGAAGTCGGCGCTCAGCGCGGACGGCCTGGAGACCACCGAGAAGATCCGCAGGATCAACCAGGCGGCGGGCGAGGCGATCAACAACACCACCGCCTTCAACGAGGACGCCTACTACTGGACGCTGATGGGCACCCCGTCGGCCACCGAGCCCTGGGGCTTCCAGTTCGACGGCCACCATCTGGTCATCAACTACTTCGTGCTCGGCGACCAGGTCGTCATGAGCCCCTGCTTCTGGGGCTCCGAGCCGACCTCGATGGAGATCGACGGCGAGACCGTCACGGTCTGCCACGAGGAGGTCGTGGCCGGCCTCGCCTTCATCAACTCCCTGACGGAGGCCCAGCGGAAGGTCGCCATCGCGTCCTCGACCAAGTCCGACGAGTCGATGAAGGCGGGTGCCTTCTCCGACAACACGGTCCAGGAGTACACGGGCATTCGCGGCGATGTCCTGAACGGCACCCAGAAGAAGAAGCTCCTCGGCATCGTCGAGGCCTTCGTCAGCCGCGGCAAGGCGGATGTCGCCGAGGTGCGGATGGCGGAGGTGCGCAAGTACCTCGACGACACCTACGTGACCTGGGCGGGCGGCATCGCCGAGGACTCCGCCTTCTACGTCCGGGTGCACAGCCCGGTCGTCTGGGTCGAGGTCGACTGCCAGGCCCCCGGCCCGCTCGCGGGCGCGTACGGCGCCACGCGGGGCAGCGGCGCGACCCAGAAGCACGTCCACTCCATCATCCGCACGCCGAACGGCAACGACTACGGGAGGGAGCTCCTGCGACAGCACTACCTGACGTCACCTCACCACCACTGATCGCGAGGGCCGCACCCGTCCGGGTGCGGCCCTCGGCGTGGGCGAGAGCGGAGGGCCGCACGTCGCGGCGATCATGATTGCCTTGCCCGTCCCGGAAGCCACGCGGATCATGGAAGCCACAGAGGCATCCAGACGTTGACGGCTGAGACGTCAGAGACCCGTCCTTCCGGAGCAGCCATGTCGAACCAGCGGAATCGCGATCCCCACCAGGCGCAGGGCTCCCGAGTGGAAGCGACGCGGTTCTCCGTACTCGACCGCTCGCGCACCCGCGAGGGGCACCAGGTGACCGAGGCCCTGCGCGACACCGTACGGCTGGCCCAGGATCTGGAGAAGCTCGGCTACCACCGGATCTGGGTCTCCGAGCACCATGGTGTTCCCGGCGTCGCCGGGTCCGCGCCCACCGTGCTGGCCGCCGCGGTCGCCGCCGCCACGCGGTCGATCCGGGTCGGCACCGGCGGTGTGATGCTGCCGAACCACCAACCCCTCGTCGTGGCCGAGCAGTTCGGTGTGCTGGAGTCCCTGTTTCCGGGGCGGATCGACATGGGCCTGGGCCGTTCCGTCGGCTTCACCGACGGTGTGCGCAGTGCGCTCGGACGGGACAAGGACGACGCCGAGGACTTCGCGGCCCAGCTCGACGAACTCCTCGGCTGGTTCCGCGGCACATCGCCGACCGGCGTGCACGCGCGCCCCACGGAAGGCCTGACCGTGCCGCCCTTCGTGCTGGCCCTGGGCGAGGGTGCCACGATCGCGGCTCGGGCCGGTCTGCCGATGGTCATCGGGGACCTCAGGAACCGGGAGAAGATGCGGCGCGGCATCGACCACTACCGGGCGACCTTCCGCCCGTCGGTCTGGGCACGGGAGCCGTACGTCGTCGTCTCCGGCACCGTCGCGGTCGCCGCGAGCCCCGAGGAGGCGCGCCGTCTGCTGCTCCCGGAGGCCTGGTCGATGGCGTACTCCCGCACGCACGGCACGTTCCCGCCGCTGCCGCCCGCCGAGCGCGTCGAGGCCCTCACCATGACCGCCAAGGAGCGCGGCCTCTACGAGTCCGGCCTGGCCGGCCACATCGTGGGCACCGAGGACCAGGTCGCCCACGAGCTGGAGACGCTGATCAAGGAGACCGGCGCCCAGGAGGTGCTGGTCACGACCAGTACGTACGACCGGGACGCCCTGCTGAACTCCTTCCGCGGACTCGCCCGGGTCGCGGGACTGACCACGACCTAGAATCGTGGGGTTTGCCCCGAGCCCCACCGATGTCCAGGCCCCAGGCCGCCCACAGGAGTCCCGCCGATGCCCAGCCCCCACGGCCCCCACGACTCGTACGTCCGCGTCCGGGGAGCCCGTGAGCACAACCTCCAGGGCGTGGACGTCGACATCCCGCGTGACGTCCTCGCGGTCTTCACCGGCGTCTCCGGCTCCGGAAAGTCCTCGCTGGCCTTCGGGACGATCTACGCGGAGGCGCAGCGGCGCTACTTCGAGTCGGTCGCCCCGTACGCGCGGCGGCTGATCCACCAAGTAGGGGCGCCGAAGGTCGGGGAGATCACCGGGCTGCCGCCCGCGGTCTCGCTTCAGCAGCGCCGCTCGTCGCCGACCTCGCGCTCGTCCGTCGGGACGGTCACCAATCTCTCCAACTCACTGCGGATGCTGTTCTCGCGGGCGGGCGACTATCCCGAGGGCGCCGAGCGGCTGGACTCGGACGCGTTCTCGCCCAATACGACGGCCGGGGCCTGCCCCGAGTGCCATGGGCTCGGCCAAGTGCACCGTACGACGGAGGAGTTGCTGGTACCGGATCCGGCGCTGTCGATCCGTGCGGGGGCGATCGCCGCGTGGCCGGGTGCCTGGCAGGGCAAGAACCTGCGGGACATCCTCGACACGCTCGGGTACGACGTGGACCGGCCCTGGCGCGAGCTGCCCGCCGAGGAACGGGAGTGGATCCTCTTCACGGACGAGCAGCCGGTGGTCACCGTGCATCCGGTGCGAGACGCCGAGCGGATCCAACGCCCTTACCAGGGCACGTACATGAGTGCACGGCGCTATGTCATGAAGACCTTCTCCGACACGAAGAGCCCGACGCTCCGGGCCAAGGCCGAGCGGTTTCTCACCAGCGCTCCCTGTCCGCTGTGCGGCGGCAGCCGGCTGCGTCCGGAGGCGCTGGCGGTGACGTTCGCGGGACGGAACATCGCTGAGCTGGCCGCGTCGCCGTTGGCGGAGCTGGCCCGTATGCCGCACGGGACTACCGAGGCCGCCCGGGTGCTCACCGACGATCTCACGTCCCGTATCGCGCCCGTCGTCGAGCTCGGCCTCGGCTATCTCAGCCTGGACCGGGCGGCCCCGACGCTCTCCGCGGGCGAACTCCAACGGCTGCGCCTGGCAACGCAGCTGCGCTCCGGGCTCTTCGGGGTCGTGTACGTGCTGGACGAGCCGTCCGCCGGACTGCACCCGGCGGACACGGAGGCCTCGCTCACGGTCCTGGAGCGGCTGAAGTCGGCGGGGAACTCGGTGTTCGTCGTCGAGCACCATCTCGATGTCGTGCGCGGCGCCGACTGGCTCGTCGACGTCGGGCCGCGCGCCGGGGAGCACGGCGGGCGGGTACTGCACAGTGGTCCGGTGGCGGAGCTGGCCGCGGTCGAGGAGTCGGCCACGGCACGCTTCCTCTTCGACCGCTCCCCCGCTCCGGTACGCGAAGTCCGGTCGCCGGGCGGTCAGTTGAAGATCGGGCCGGTCACCCGGCACAACCTGCGCGGGGTCACCGCCGAGTTCCCGCTCGGTGTGTTCACCGCGGTGACCGGCGTCTCCGGCTCCGGCAAGTCCACACTGATCGGCGAGGTGACGGAGGACCTGACGGGTGTCGGACGGCTCGTCTCCGTCGACCAGAAGCCCATCGGCCGTACCCCGCGCTCGAACCTGGCGACGTACACCGGGCTCTTCGACGTCGTGCGCAAGGTCTTCGCCGCGACGGACGAGGCGCGGCGGCGCGGCTACGGCGTCGGACGATTCTCCTTCAACGTCGCCGGCGGTCGCTGCGAGACCTGTCAAGGTGAGGGATTCGTCAGCGTGGAGCTGCTGTTCCTGCCCAGCACCTATGCGCCGTGCCCGGACTGCGGCGGGGCGCGCTACAACCCCGAGACGCTCGAAGTGACGTACCGGGGACGGAACATCGCGCAGGTCCTGGACCTGACGGTGGAGGCGGCGGCGCGGTTCTTCGCCGAGACGGACACCCCGGCCGTCGCGCGTAGCCTCACCACGCTCCTCGACGTGGGCCTCGGCTATCTGCGACTCGGCCAGCCCGCCACGGAGTTGTCCGGCGGCGAGGCACAACGCATCAAGCTGGCCAGCGAGTTGCAGCGGACACGCCGCGGGCACACCCTCTATCTGCTCGACGAGCCGACGACGGGGCTGCACCCGGCCGATGTCGAGGTGCTGATGCGCCAGCTGCACGGTCTGGTCGACGCCGGCCACACCGTCGTGGTCGTCGAGCACGACATGACCGTCGTCGCGGGCGCCGACTGGGTGATCGACCTGGGCCCGGGCGGCGGCGACGCGGGCGGGCGGATCGTCGCGGCGGGACCTCCGGGCGAGGTGGCGCGGGCGCAGGGCAGCACGACGGCCCCGTATCTCGCCCGCGCGCTCCCTGAGGCCCCCTAGGCGCACATGATGTGCGGGTCGCCCTGCGCGTGCCGCCCTCCCTGCGCGGCACGGGCGAGACCGCGCCGGTCGGTGTGATCGCCCGGCGCGAGCACGGGCAGCACCTGCACCTCCGCGACGAGCGCGTCGGCCGATACGACCCGCCACACGGAAGCGAGCAGCGAGTCACTCCCGACGAACGCGGGCGCGGTGCTCGCCGTGCCGTCCGCGAGCCGGTAGTGGATGCGCACGGGCTGGACGGGCACGTCGGCGTCGAGCGCGGCCTGGAAGACGGCCCGCCGGAAGTGTCCCTGGGCCCGGCCGCACCAGGTGCTGCCCTCGGGGAAGGCGACGACGGCTGCCCCGTCGCGCAGGGCGTCCGCGATCCGCCCCACCGTGCCGGGCAGGGCGCGGAGCCGGTCGCGCTCGATGAACAGGGTGCCTCCGCGGGCGGCCAGCGGGCCGGCCACGGGCCAGCCGCGGACCTCGGTCTTGGCGAGCATCCGCGCCGGGCGGACGGCGGCGAGCAGGGGGATGTCCAGCCACGAGATGTGGTTGGCGACGATCAGCAGTCCCCCGGTGGGCGCGGCGGCCCCGGTGAACCGCACCCGTACGCCGGCGGCGCTCACCACGGACCGGCACCAGCGACGGATCCACCGGTCACGCGTCCTCGCCCGCAGCCGTCCGACGAGCGGGGTCAGTGCGACGCCGACGAGGACCAGCACCAGGACCGAGACGAGCCGCGCCGTGGCGCGCGGCACGGCGGCCCAGGACGCCGTGGAATCCACACAGCTGTGCGGAGAGCAGGGCGCGGTGGGCAGCCACGCGCTGGTCGGCGGGGCGGGGCGAGCCGCGACGGGACGCGGCGCCGGGGACACCGTCGCGGAGTCCGCGAGGACAACCCCGCGCCGGCCGGGCAGCGCCGCCCCGCCGAAGCGGGGGCGGCGTATGACGGACAGACGGGGCGCTCCGGTACGAGGGGCGCTCATCAGGCCGGGACGAGCGAGAGGAAGTGCCGCAGATAGCGCGGGTTGACCCGGCGCATCGACAGCAGCACGTACAGGTCGGCGACACCGAAGTCGGCGTCGTGGGCCGGCTGGCCGCACACCCAGGCGCCGAGCCGGAGGTAGCCGCGCAGCAGCGGGGGCAGCTCCGTCCGCGCGGGGCGGGCGACGCCCTCCGCGCTCCAGGGCAGCAGCGGCCGTACGCGGTACTCCTCGGGCGCCAGGTGCTTCGCCTGGACGCGGTCCCAGGTCCCGGCAGCGAGCGCGCCGCCGTCGGCCAGCGGGATCGAGCAGCAGCCCGCGAGCCACTCGTGGCCGCCGTCGACCATGTACCGCGCTATCCCGGCCCAGATGAGCCCGATGACCGCGCCGTCGCGGTGATCGGGGTGCACGCAGGAACGGCCCACCTCGACCAGCCCGGAGCGGATTCCGGCCAGCGGGCCGAGGTCGAACTCGCCCTCCGAGTACAGCCGTCCGGCGATCGCGGCACGCTCCGGCGGCAGCAGCCGGTAGGTGCCGACGACCTGGTCGCTCACCGTGTCGCGGACCAGCAGGTGGTCGCAGTACGCGTCGAAGGGGTCGATGTCGAGGCCCGGCTGCGGGGTGGACAGGAGGGCTCCCATCTCCCCCGCGAAGACGTCGTGCCGCAGCCGCTGGGCTGCCCGCACGTCGGCCTCGTCGCGGGCGAGGGTGACGGTGTAGCGGGTGGGGGCCACGGGCTGTGGGGGGCTGTCGAGGGTGGAAACGCCGGTCATGGCACTCTCCTGGTCACGGGCCGGTTCGGCGGTGCGGCGGCAGACCGTGTCGGTGCGGTCTGTGCGCTCCTGTTCTTCCGATGCCGGTTGGCGTGCACGTGACCGTGGCCAGGAGGTGGGATGTGGGGATGTTGAATGCCGGGGATCGGCGTGGCCCCGGGACTGCCGTGGGTGCCTGGCGGGACCGGAGTGAGCACCACGACCGGTCCCGCCCGTCCGCACCTTCCCGGCGAACGTTTTCCTGAAAGACGGGCCTGGCGGGAGCGCCCCGAAGGGGCGCGGGGAACCGCGCGACCAGCCCCATCCGGCCCGCAGTTGCAAGACCGCCCTAGCGCTTCCCCGCTTTACGCGTAGCCCGCAGCCACTCCTTGTTCATGCTGGTGATGGAGAACAGCGGGATGCCCTTCGGGCAGGCGGTCGCGCACTCCCCGGTGAGGGTGCAGCCGCCGAATCCCTCCTCGTCCATCTGCGCCACCATGTCGAGCACCCGGGTCTCCCGCTCGGGCGCGCCCTGCGGCAGCACGTTCAGGTGATTGATCTTCGCCGAGGTGAAGAGCATGGCGGCCCCGTTCGGGCAGGCCGCCACACACGCCCCGCAGCCGATGCACTCGGCGTGCTCGAAGGCGAAGTCCGCGTCCGGCTTCGGCACGGGCGTCGCGTGCGCCTCGGGCGCCGCGCCGGTCGGGGCGGTGATGTAACCGCCGGCCTGGATGATCCGGTCGAAGGCCGACCGGTCCACCACCAGGTCCTTCACGACAGGGAAGGCCGAAGCCCGCCACGGCTCGATGTCGATCGTGTCGCCGTCCTGGAAGGACCGCATGTGCAGCTGGCAGGTGGTGGTGCGCTCGGGCCCGTGCGCGTCGCCGTTGATGACGAGCGAGCACGCGCCGCAGATGCCCTCACGGCAGTCGTGGTCGAAGGCGACCGGGTCCTCGCCCTTGAGGATGAGCTCCTCGTTGAGGGTGTCGAGCATCTCCAGGAAGGACATGTCGGCCGAGATGTCGTCCACCTCGTACGTGGACATCGCTCCGTCGGCGTCGGCGTTCTTCTGCCGCCAGACGCGCAGGGTGAGCTTCATGCGTAGCTCCGCTGAGTGGGGTGGACGTACTGGAAGACCAGGTCTTCCTTGTGCAGGACGGGCGCGTCGCCGGTGGCGGTGAACTCCCAGGCGGCCGCGTACGAGAACTCCTCGTCCCTGCGGGCCGCTTCGCCGTCCGGCGTCTGGGACTCCTCGCGGAAATGACCGCCGCAGGACTCGGCCCGGTGCAGCGCGTCGAGGCACATGAGTTCGGCGAGCTCGAGGTAGTCGACGATGCGGTTGGCCTTCTCCAGGGACTGGTTGAACTCCTCGCCCGTGCCCGGGACTTTGATGCGCCGCCAGAACTCCTCACGGATCTGCGGGATGCGCTCAAGTGCCTTGCGCAGCCCGGTCTCCGTACGCGCCATGCCGCAGAACTCCCACATGAGTTCGCCGACTTCGCGGTGGAAGGAGTCGGGCGTGCGGTCGCCGTCGACGGCGAGGAGCAGCCGAAGCCGGTCCTCGGTCTCGGCCAACACCTCCTGGACGACGGGGTGTTCGTCGGTCACCTCGTCATGGTGCGGGTTGCGGGCGAGGTAGTCGTTGATCGTCGACGGGAGGACGAAGTAGCCGTCGGCCAGGCCCTGCATCAGGGCCGAGGCGCCCAGCCGGTTCGCGCCGTGGTCCGAGAAGTTGGCCTCGCCGATCGCGAACAGGCCCGGGATGGTGGTCTGGAGGTCGTAGTCGACCCACAGTCCGCCCATCGTGTAGTGCACGGCGGGGTAGATCCGCATCGGGACCGTGTACGGGTCCTCGGCGGTGATCCGCGCGTACATGTCGAAGAGGTTGCCGTACTTCTCCTCGACCTTCGCCCTGCCCATGCGACGGATGGCGTCGGCGAAGTCCAGGTAGACGCCCTGGCCGCCGGGGCCGACACCGCGGCCCTCGTCGCAGACGTTCTTGGCGGCGCGGGAGGCGATGTCGCGGGGCACGAGGTTGCCGAAGGACGGGTAGATGCGCTCCAGGTAGTAGTCGCGCTCGTCCTCGGGGATCTCGTTCGCCGAGCGGGTGTCGCCCTTCGCCTTCGGCACCCAGATACGGCCGTCGTTGCGCAGCGACTCGCTCATCAGGGTGAGCTTGGACTGGTGGTCGCCGGTGCGCGGGATGCAGGTGGGGTGGATCTGGGTGAAGCAGGGGTTGGCGAAGTAGGCACCGCGCCGGTGCGCCCGCCAGATCGCGGTGGCGTTGGAGTTCATGGCGTTCGTCGAGAGGTAGAAGACGTTGCCGTAACCGCCGCTGGCGAGGACCACCGCGTCCGCGTAGTACGTGTCGATCTTCCCGGTGATCAGGTCGCGGGCGACGATGCCGCGCGCCCGCCCGTCGACCACGATCAGGTCGAGCATCTCGGTCCGGGGGTGCATCTCGATGTTGCCAGCGGCGATCTGCCGGGACAGCGCCTGGTAGGCGCCGAGCAGGAGCTGCTGACCCGTCTGGCCTCGGGCGTAGAACGTCCGTGACACCTGGACGCCGCCGAAGGAGCGGGTGTCGAGCAGACCGCCGTACTCGCGGGCGAAGGGCACGCCCTGCGCGACGCACTGGTCGATGATCTCCACCGAGATCTGCGCCAGCCGGTGGACGTTCGACTCGCGCGCCCTGAAGTCGCCGCCCTTGACGGTGTCGTAGAAGAGCCGGTGGATGGAGTCGCCGTCGTTGCGGTAGTTCTTCGCCGCGTTGATGCCGCCCTGCGCGGCGATCGAGTGGGCGCGGCGGGGCGAGTCCTGGTAGCAGAACTGGACGACGTGGTAGCCCTGTTCGGCGAGCGTGGCGCCGGCCGATCCGCCCGCCAGGCCGGTGCCGACGACGATCACCGTGTGCTTGCGGCGGTTGGCGGGGTTGACCAGCTTGGCCTCGAAGCGGCGGGTGTCCCAGCGCTCGTTGATCGGACCGGCCGGGGCCTTGCCGTCGACGACCGGCTCCCCGGTCGCGTACTCGGTGTATGCGGTCATGTCAGCTCACCACTCCAGTCATGACACCGACGGGTACGGAGATGAAGCCCGCCGTCAGCACCAGCGCGAGGGCGTTGGCCACGGTCTTGAGGGCGCGGTCGCGGGTGCGGCTGCCGGCGCCCAGGGTCTGTGCCGCGCTCCAGAAGCCGTGCCGGATGTGCAGGCCGAGCGCGAGCATCGCGACGATGTAGATGACGTTGCCGTACCAGGTGGAGAAGGTGTCCACGACGTTCTGGTACGGGTGGCCCTCCTGGAAGCCGCCGGAGTGCACGGTGCCGGTCGTCAGGTCGAGGATGTGCCAGACGATGAACAGGCCGAGGATGATGCCGCCCCAGCGCATGGTGCGCGTGGCGTAGCTCGCCCGCGGCTTCTTGTGGGCGTACTTGCTGGGGCGCGCCTTGATGTCGCGCCGGCTGAGCTGGTACGCGGAGACGGCGTGCGCGACGACGGCGGCGACCAGCACCACGCGGATGAGCCACAGCGTCCACTCGTAGTGCATGAAGGGTTCGCCCACGGTGCGCAGCCAGTGCGCGTAGTGGTCGAACTCGCCCGCCCCGAAGTAGATCTTCAGATTGCCGATCATGTGGGCGACCAGGTACAGCACCATGATCAGTCCGCTGACGGCCATCACGGTCTTCTTGCCGACGGAGCTGTCCCACACGGTGCGCGCCATGGACGGCCGTCGGTCCGTCCGCGTTGCCAGAGCCATGTCACGGAACGTTAGGGCCCCAGGGGCCGATCGGTCCAAGACATGGTCCGGCTCGATTCCATAGGTGTGGACTATCGTGGCAGTGTGCAGTTCCAACAGCTCCAGTACTTCGTGGCGGTCGCCGAGACCCGGCACTTCACCCGGGCCGCCGATCTGGTCCATGTCGCCCAGCCGTCCCTGTCCCAGCAGATCAAGGCGCTGGAGCGGGAGTTGGGGGCGGATCTGTTCCTGCGGGCACGCGGGAACATCACGCTCACGGACGCGGGCGAGGCGCTGCTGCCGCTGGCCCGGCGCATCCTGGCGGACGCGGACACGGCCCGGCACGAGGTGCAGGAACTGGCCCAGCTGCGCAGCGGCCGGGTCCGCCTCGGCGCGACCCCGAGCGTGTGCACCGGTCTGCTCCCGGACGTGCTGCGCGCCTTCCACGACCGCTATCCGGGTATCCGGCTGCTGATCGAGGAGGGCGGTTCGCACGATCTCGTACGAGAGCTCGCGCGCGGCGCGCTCGACCTCGCGCTGGTCGTCCTGCCCCTGCCGACGCCGTCCCCCGCGCTGACCACGGTGGAGCTGCTGCGCGAGGACCTGGTGGTGGTGTCGTCGCCGGAAGCCCCCGCACCCGGCCGCGGTCGACGCACGGTCCGTGTCGCCGATCTGGAAGGTGAGCGTCTGGTGATGTTCCGGCATGGCTACGACCTGCGAGAACTCACGGTTGCCGCCTGTCGCGCCGAGGGCTTCGAACCCGACTTCGCCGTCGAGGGCGGCGAGATGGACGCCGTCCTCGGCTTCGTCCGGGCGGGGCTCGGCGTGGCCGTCGTACCCCGCATGGTCGCGACCCGGTCCGGGCGGGGGCTGCGGGTGACACCGCTGGCCCGGCCCGGGCTGCACCGGACGATCGCGCTGGCGCATCGCAGCGATGTGGCTCCGCCGCGGGCGGCCCGGGAGCTGCAGCGGATGCTGCTGGAGCGCTGAGGCGGGTGGAAAACGTCCGGGGCGGTTGATCTGGCGCCGTCCGTCCGCCTGTCCGCCTGTCCGCCTGTCCGCCCGTCCGCCCGTCCGCCCGTCCGCCCGTCCGCCTGTCCGCCTGTCCGCCTGTCCGCCCGTCCGTCCGCCCGTCCGCCCGTCCGCCCGTCCGCCCGTCCGTCCGCCCGTCCGCCCGTCCGCCCGTCCGTCGGCCTCGACAGGTTGTGCACGCTGCCGGTTCGTCTGCGGTCCGGTGGTGGGTCGGGGCCGTGCCCGCGTCGCCGTCGACGGGTTGTGCGCACTGCCGGTTCGCCTGCGGTCCGGTGGTGGGTCGGGGCCGTGCCCGCGTCGCCGTCGACGGGTTGTGCGCACTGCCGGTTCGCCTGCGGTCCGGTGGTGGGTCGGGGCCGTGCCCGCGTCGCCGTCGACGGGTTGTGCGCACTGCCGGTTCGCCTGCGGTCCGGTGGTGGGTCGGGGCCGTGCCGGAGCATCCGTCCTCGGTCTGGCGCGGAATCGGTCGGCTTCCGAGAAACCCGGCGGTGACGCGCCATCCGCTGCGGGCGGACGTTCCGGCACGTCCCCTTGCGTGCGTGGGCGACTGCGGGTGCGTCGTGGCGCGTGTACCTGGCAGACATTCCGGCACCTCCCCCCACGCGCGTCGGCGACCGCGGGTGCGTCGTGGCTTGTGCACCTGGCGGACGTTCCGGTACGTCCCCTCGCGTGCGTCGGCGACCGCGGGTGCGTCGTGGCTTGTGCACCTGGCGGACGTTCCGGTACGTCCCCTCGCGTGCGTCGGCGACCGCGGGTGCGTCGTGGCTTGTGCACCTGGCGGACGTTCCGGTACGTCCCCTCGCGTGCGTCGGCGACTGCGGGTGCGTCGTGGCTTGTGCGCCTATGGGGCTGCGGTGCTCATGCAGCCGTGCTTGGTGCGGGCAGGCCCTGTAGTCGTCACCACGTTGGGATGAAGCCCCCGTCGATGACCAGGTCGCTGCCGGTGATGTTGCGGGCGCGGTCGCCGGCGAGGAAGAGGGCCAGTTCGGCGACCTCCTGCGGCTGGGAGAAGCGGCCGGTGACCGTGGCGCCGGCCGCCCCTGCCACCACCTCGTCGGGGGTGATCCCGGCGGCGGCCGAGACGGTCGCGGCCACGCCGTCGCCGCCCAGCCACAGCTCCGTCTCGACCGGGCCCGGACTGACGGTGTTGACCCGGATGCCCTTGGGGCCGACCTCCTTCGACAGTGCCTTGGAGAAGGCGACCAGGGCGGCCTTGCCTGCGCTGTAGTCGATCACCAGGGGGTCTGGCAGGGTGGCGTTGACCGAGGCGATCGTCACCACCGAGCCCCGGCCGGCCTCCAGCATCACCGGTAGGGCGGCGCGGGTGACCCGTACGGCCGTCAGCAGGTTCAGGTCGACGGTGCGGGCCCAGTCCTCGTCGGTGATCGAGAGGAAGCCGCCGGTGCGGGCCGGGGCCGAGCCGACATTGTTGACCAGGACGTCGATCCGGCCGTCCGCCGCCTGCACGAGCTGTTCGGCGGCACCGGGTTCGGTGAGGTCGACGGGTACCCAGGTGACGGTGCCGTGCTTGATCAGCGCGTCCAGGCCCGGCGAGGTGGTGCGGGATCCGGCGACCACCGTCGCCCCCGCCCCGGCCAGCGCCTCCGTGACGGCCAGTCCGATGCCCTTGCTGGCGCCGGTCACGACCGCGGTCCTGCCCTGAAGTTCCGTGCTCATTCGTCTCGACTCCTTCGCTGCGGCACCCGGCCACCGGGCGCCGATTGGATGTATGTCCCGTCAGGCGCCCGTTGCGTCGCGGCCGTGGATGTCCTGGTCGGCCGGCCACTGAAGGGCCACAGTCCGCCAACCGTGGTCTACGACCTGGGAGTGGCCGCGGTCGGGGAACTGCTTGAGGTCGGTGACCGCCGGCGAATCGCCGTAGAGCTTGTAGGCCAAGCGGGTCACCACGTCGGGGACAGTGTGGTCGGCCTGGCCGGAGATCATCAGCAGCGGTCCGTGTTGTCGGTGGCCACGGCCGCCGGGGACCGTCGGGCGAAGTTGGCGAACGCGGCCTGGAAGAGCGGCCGGCCCGGCGAGGGGATGGTGAGGCGGGCGTGCAGGTCGTCGGACACGGCCGGCGGCAGCGCGTTGCCGAGGCCGTAACGGAACTGCGCGGCGGTGAGGGAGACGGCGCGGCGGCGGTTCGCGGGATTGCCGAGGACCGGGAAGCCCGCGCGCGGCTGCGCCGGGGGCAGCGCCTTGACACCCTTGATCTGGGCCGGGCCGATGGCCACGGCGGCCCGGCCCAGGCCCGCGCCCAGCAGCTTCGCCGGATGCGCGGCCTGGCGTTCGATGTCCTCGCGGTGCAGCCGGGCCAGTTCGGCGTGGGCCGCGCGCCGCTCGTTCGGTGTGGCGGACTGCAACAGGGCGGAGCGGACCAGCGGATGACGGAAGACCAGGTCTCCGGTGGCGCCGTCCACGGTGAGCAGACCGCCGGCGAGCGCCGCGTCGACGTTGCTCATCCGGTAGCGGGCCCGGCCGGCCGGCGCGGGCGCTCCGCCCGTGGCGGCGCCGTCGAGAGCGGCCCGCAACAGCTCGGTGCGCTCGGCCCGGGCGAGGGCCTGGATCCGGTCGCCGTAGAGGTGCTCGACGCGCCGGGACAGCGGCAGTTCGCCCGACCCCGCGCCCCGGCCGAGGGCGCGCGGCAGCTCCAGCAGGGCGAGGCGGGTTGCCCTGCGCCGGTTCCAGGACCTGGCTGCGGGCGCCGGTCGGCAAGTGCGGGGCGCGCTCGTCGAGCAGCCGGGCCGCCGCGTCGGGGGCGAGCGGCGGGACGATCAGCCCGGGCAGCCCGGCCGCGCCCCTGGCCGAAGCGGTGTCGGCGCGTAAGCCGATGGCCATCCGCACGGCGTGCCCTGCGAGCCGACGCGCGATGAACCGGCCGACCTCGGCGCTTTGCGGGTCGAACCAGTGGGCGTCGTCGATCGCCACGAGCAGCGGCACGTCGCCGGAAGCCAGGGCCGGCAGGTCGAGTACGGAGATGCCGAGGGCCATCACGGACGGTGCCTCGCCCGTCGTACCGCCGAAGACGATGTCGAACGCCGCGCGGGTTCGATCGTCGAGGTCGGCGGCACGCGGGAGCAGCGGATACAGCACCTGACGCAGGCCGGCGAACGGCAGCCCGGTCTCCGCTTCGACGCCGGCCGCGCGGATCACCCGGTGTCCGAGTGCGGCGGCGTCCGCCGCTGCCGCGTCGAGGAGGACGCTCTTGCGGGCCCCGGCCTCGCCGCGCAGCAACAGGGCCCGGCCGTCGGGCGACGCGGCGAGCCGGGAGAGCTCGGAGAGCTCACCCTCCCGACCGACGATCTGCTGTTCGTCCGCCATCCGCCCACTCTCTCCCCCCCCGCTGCGGCTCACGCTATCGCCGAGCACAGCCGGGGGCATTCCTGTGGGTCGTCCCAGTCGTCGGCAGCCGACGAACCGGGACGTACGGAGCAACGGTCAGGGGCGGGTGGCCCTGCGCCTGCGGGCGACCAGCAGGAGAGCGGCGCCGGCGGCCACGACGACGCCGGCCGTCGCGGCGATCAGCGGAGTGGCGCTGGAGGAACCCGTCTCGGCCAGTGGCGCGGCCGAGTCGGTCGGGGTCGCGCCGGCCGCCGACGGGGAGTTCGACGACGGGGCGGACGACGCGCTCGACGACGTACCGGTGGACGTGGCAGTGGCCGGAGCGATCGAGGCCGGGGTCGTCGAGCTCGGGGTCGTCGAGGTCGCAGTGGCCGACGGAGTAGCCGTGTCGCACACCGGGGACGTCTTGGTGTCCTCGAACGTGTCGCCGCCGTCGCCGGCCGTCACCACGATGTGGATCGAGACGGGCTTGTCGTGCCTCGGTATGGCGTACGTGTGGTGGAGCTCATCGCGGAAGGTGAACAACGGCGCGAGGTCCTTGCCGTCGTCCGTCACCT
The DNA here is from genome assembly GCF_041053055.1 of Streptomyces sp. R41. Taxonomy (NCBI): domain Bacteria; kingdom Bacillati; phylum Actinomycetota; class Actinomycetes; order Kitasatosporales; family Streptomycetaceae; genus Streptomyces; species Streptomyces sp. R41. The sequence continues at coordinate 9,408,671 of NZ_CP163443.1, read as the reverse complement.
CGACCGTGTTGATGACCTGGACCGTGTAGTTCGTCAGGTCGACGGTCACCTGCGAACAGGTCACCGACCAGGCGGGGGTGTGGGCCGAGGCCGGGGTGGCCGTCAGCCCGACCCCGACGGCTGCCGCGGAGGCCGCCGCCAAGGCAGCCGGGCGGCGCCACGCACTGAAACACCGGCCGGTCCTGCACGCTGTCTGCACGGGTTCCCCGGGAGGCTACGGAGTTCGTATCGAAGTGAAACAGGCGGCACAGTACTACCGCCGTTCACAGGAGCCTCAAGGGGGGGCCGACGACAACAACGCCGTGGGAGTGCGTGGCAGTTGCTGCCGAGGTGTCGCGGGCCCGTACCAGTCGTCCGGGCCCGCGTACCGCGCGTCGTCAGCCGGTCGCGTCCACCAGCGCCAGTTCGTGCAGCCGCTCCGGCGGGCCCGGGCGGGCGTAGTACCAGCCCTGGGCCGTGTCGCAGCCCAGTATCCGCAACTGCTCGGCCTGGGCGCCCGTTTCCACGCCCTCGACGGTGACCGCGAGGTCGAGGCTGTGGGCGAGGGAGACGATGCCCTCGACGATCTTCAGGTCGACCGGGTCCGCGGGGAACTGCTGCATGCCCTGGGTGAAGGATCGGTCCAGCTTGAGGATGCTGACCGGCAGTCGGCGCAGGTTGGCGAGGTTGGAGTAGCCAGTGCCGAAGTCGTCGAGGGCGATGTCCACGCCCATTTCGGCCAGGCGCCGCAGCGGCTTGAGGAGGTCGTCGTCGGCGCCGATCAGCGCGGACTCGGTGACCTCCAGGCAAAGCGCGTCGGCGTCGAGCCCCTCGCGCTCCAGGATGTCGACCGTGTCCTGGACCAGGCCGGGATGGGTCAGCTGGCACGGCGACAGATTGACGTTGATCCGCAGCGGGCCCGCGTTGGCGTGTCGTTCCTGCCAAGCGCGGGCCTGGCGCACGGACTGCTCCAGAACCCAGCGGCCGAGCGGAACGATCAGCCCGGTGTGCTCGGCGAGCGGGATGAAACGGTCGGGGCCCAGCACGCCGTGCTGCGGGTGCAGCCAGCGCACCAGCGCCTCGGCGCCGCGCACGCTGCCGTCGCCGAGGTGCACCAGCGGCTGGTACTCGATGAAGAACTCGCCGCGGTCCAGGGCGGCGGGCAGCGCGGTGGTGAGTCCGTGCCGGGTGATGGCGCGAGCGTCGGCCTCGGGGTCGGCGAGCTCGAAGCGGTTGCCGCCCGCGGACTTGGCCCGGTACATGGTGATGTCGGCGCTGCGCAGCACCTCTGCCGGGCCGCGCTCACCCGCCGGGCCCTCGACGATGCCGATGCTGCCGCGGACCGTCAGTTCACGGCCGTCGATACGGACAGGGGTCACGAGGGCGTTCATGATCCGGTCGGCGAGCGCGTCGACCTCGCGCTCGGTGTCGGGGCCCGTCGTGAGCGCCACGAACTCGTCGCCGCCGAGCCGGGCGACCATCTCGCCGGGGGCGGTCGCGCAGGACTGCAGCCGGTCGGCGACCTCGACGAGCAGTCGGTCGCCGGCGGCGTGCCCGAGGCTGTCGTTGATGGTCTTGAAGCCGTCGAGGTCGAGGTAGCACAGGCCGAAGCGCTGGCCCTCACCCGCGGACAGCGCCTTCTCCAGGCGCTCGAAGAACAGGGTCCGGTTGGGCAGTCCGGTGAGCGCGTCGTGCGTGGCCTCGTAGCGCAGCCGCAGATTGAGCAGCCGCCGCTCGGTGGTGTCCTCCATCAGCGCCAGCTGGTACTGGGGTTCGCCATCCGCGTCCCGCAGGAGCGAGACCGTCAGATTGGTCCACAGGGCGGTGCCGTCGGGACGGTAGAAGGCTTTTTCGACGTGGTAGTGCTCGCGCTCGCCGCGTACCAACTCCTCATACAGGCGCCACACTTGGGGAGCGTCCTCGGGGTGCGTCCACTCGGGGACCCTGCGGCCGCGCATCGACTGCTCGGAGCCGCCGAACATGCGCAGCAGGGCCCCGTTGACCTGCAGTATGTTGCCTTCGAGGTCGGCGATGCCGATCCCTATGGCCGCGCCCTCGAACACCGCGCGGAAGCGGGCCTCGCTGGCGTGCAGCGCCTCGGCCACCGCGCTGCGCGCGTTCAACGCCGCCTGGGAGATGGCCTCTTGCTCGGCGAGCGTCCGCTCGCGCAGCGCCTGCGCGAATCCGGCGGCCATGGCGTGCTGCAGCCGTGCCGACCGGGTCCGCAGCGCCTCCTGGGGCCCGTCCTCACCGCAGTAGAGCACCAGATACGCGTCCACGCAGTCGAGGGCGCGGCTCAGCGCCTCCGGGTCGGTGCAATGCGCGGCGACGAGTGCGGCGCCGACCGCCTGGCCCTCGGACGCGTCGAAGGTCCTGGCCCGCAGCGCGTCGCTCAACCGCCGGGCGAGCGGCACCAGTTGTTGCTCGAACTCGGGTCGGGTCAGCGACGTCGAGGTGACCGGGAAGACGGCCCGGCTCCAGATCGTCGCGAACCGGCGCAGTCTGTCCTCCGGCCCGTCCGGCTCGGCGGTCACGCCGTGCGCCCCACGCCGGCGAACCCGGAGAAGGAATAAGGATCCTCGTCCTCGAGTGCCGTGTCGGGCCGCCAGTTCGGCATCGGCACCAGTCCGGGTTCCACCATGTCGTACCCCTCGAAGAACCGCGCGATGTCCTCGCGCGAGCGCATGATCAGCGGGTTGCGGATGTTCTTGTAGACGTCCACCGCGCCCTCGGCCCGCTCCGGAGGGAGCGGAATTCCCTCATAGGAGGCATGCGTGACGACGAGCAGGCTGCCCGGCGCGAGCGCGTCGCGCAGTTCCGCCACCGCTGCGTACGGGTCGTCCGCGTCCTCCACGAAGTGAAGTATGGCAACGAGAAGGAGGGCGATCGGCCGGTTCAGGTCGATCAGATGCTGAACCTGAGGGCTTGCCAGGATCTCCTGGGGCTTGAGGAGATCGGCGGCCACGACGTCCGCGCCCTCGTTGCCCCGCAGGACGGCCTGACTGTGCGCGACGGCCACCGGGTCGTGGTCGACGTACACGACGTGCGCGCCGGGTCTGGCCGCCTGGGCGACCTCGTGGACATTTCCGAAGGTCGGGATGCCTGAACCGATGTCCAGGAACTGGGAGATGCCCTCGTCGGCCGCGAAGCGCACGGCGCGGCGCATGAACGCCCGGTTCGCCTGCATGATCTTGGGAAGTCCCGGCATGAACTCCATCGCCTTGCGTGCCGCTTCCCGGTCGACCTCGAAGTTGTGCGAACCGCCCAGGTAGTAGTCATACATACGGGACACGCTCGGCACCGAGATGTCAATGTTCCGGGGGGCCCAGGCGGGACGCTCCATCTATCTCTCCAAGGCGTAGTCGACGGCGTAGGCGATCCGGTGTTCGAGCTGAGGCTACTGATCGCCCGCCAAAGGAGCGAGCCAAAACGGAAATTGACCGTCCGTTCCCGGTCACTGCCTCCGGCAAGTGCCGAATTGGCGCCCCGCGAACGCCGCTCGAGCACGCCACTCACCGCCCCTGCGAAATCGCTGCGAAGCATTCCAAAAAGCTCCGAAGAGTTACGAAGAGTGGTCACGGTATCCGCAGAGTCGCCAAGGTCATTCACAGCTCAACAGTCGTAGCACGCCAAGATCTTTCACCGATCGGCATCGTGGAACGGCCAAGATCTTTCATTGCTCAACAGTCGTGGCCCGCCAGGGCCTTTCACGTCCGGGCACGCCAAACGGCCCGCCCCCTCCGTGCGGTGCGGAGGGGGCGGACCCGGGGTCGCGCGCGTTGTTCCGTTCGTCCGGCTCACTTGCCTGTCTGCGTCCCCTCCCTTCCGCGTTTCCGTTGCTGTCTGGCGAGGCGAATCAACCCTGGGGAGGTGATCCTCTACTCCGACGCGCCGACCGGCTTTCCGTCGGGCGAAACGGCGTACCACGTGCCGCCCACGCCCTGACCGTTGGTGTCCCCGGGAGCCGTGTCACCGGAGAAGGTGTAAATGGGCCAGCAGTTGACCGTCATCTGCTTGACGCCGTCCGGGCGGGTGAAGCCCATGAGGCCCTTCTTCTTGACACCCTTGGTGTCGTCCGCCGAGACCGGCGAGACCGCCGGCCACTTCTCCAGGCAGGCGCCGGTGCAGGCCGACTTCGAGACGGGCCAGGCCTGGTCCTTCATGAAGCGGTAGACGGTCATGCCGTTCTTGTCGACGACGATGTCGCCGAGCTTCGGGTCCTTGCGGACCGACAGGCCGGGCAGGTCGGCCAGGGTCGCCTTCTTGCCATTGGGGGCCGACGCGAACCAAGTACCGCCCACACCCTGGCCGTTGGTGTCCCCGGCCTTCGTGTCCTTCGCATACCGGTACATCGGCCAGCCGGCAATGGTCAGCTGCTTCGTGCCGTCCGATCGGGTGACCTCGCCAAGAAGCGTCTTGTCCACGCCGGTGGCGGCCTCGGCGCCCTCTGCGGGCACGGGCGGCCAGGCCTTCGCGCAGTCTCCGTCACAGCTCGACTTCGGCGGTTCGGCCGTGTCCTTGTCGAAGCGGTAGAGGGTGAACCCGGCGCTGTCGGTCAGCACCTTGCCCAGCTTCGTGCTTTCGGTAACAGCGAGCTGACCTGCGGATTCCGCCTGGGCCGCGGCGCTCTGCTGGGTCCCGGAATCGGCACCGTAGCCATTGCCGGGGCTGGTGCTCGATCCATAATCACCGGCGGCCGCGGTGGCTCCCACGTTCTGGCTCCCCGTCGACTGGGTGCCCTGTTCCTGACCGCACGCCGTCGTGAGCGCCAGCACGGCCGCAGCTGCCGCTACGAGTGAGGCGCTCCGCCAGGAGGTCTTCATTGGTAACTCCCGCTGTTCGCATTGGTGTTGCAGCGCCCTGCTGCGCCGCGCATGGCCCTAGGTACGGGCGGGAGCGGTGGGAGTGTTCAATCGGCTCACAAATTTCTTTCCGAACCCTGTGACGCGAGCCGCGAGGTTCGCGCATGTGTGCGCACCCATGGGCGCGTCCCACGCGGTCCGTCAAACCGCCGGAAGGCGCAAGTCCCCCCTTCGGGGGCAATCCCCGGCACTCCGGCGTACGCGGCCGCCGTACGACCCATGATCTTCGTCGTGCATGGACCCAAACGGACCCGATCCGCCCTCGTCATACGGGTGTTGGCGCTGCTCGCGCTCACCTGGATTCTCACCGGCGCGCCGAGCGGAACGGCCGCGGCCGACGCGTGCGCGTACGCCTCCACCGGCCCGGACGGCGACGGGACCACGGCGGTGGCCGTCGCGGGGAGCGGTGCGATGGCGGTCGCCGGGGACACCGCCTGGTGCCCCACACCACCACCGCCCTGCCCGTCACCGACACCCACACCGACCCCTACGCCGACGCCCACCCCGAAGCCGACGCCGACCCCCACGCCCACTCACGCGCCGAGACCCGAACCACCGCCTCCCCCGCCCCCTCCTCCGCCGGCGCCGACACCACGGCCCGTGGCGCCGCGGCCCACCCCCACGCCACCACCGACGCCGAGTGCGCACCCCAAGCCCCCGAAGAAGCGTCCCAAGCTGTCGCCGACCCCGGTGAGTTATCCGGCGTACCACTCCCCGCCGCACAAGCACGCACCCCGCAGCGGCCCGTCGCTGGTCTCGCTCACCCTGCTCATCACCGCGCCCGCGGTGTTCGCCGTCGCGGCGCTGCGCCCGCGCTGACCCCTGGAGGCACCCTTGTCGGATTGGCTTGTTCTCGCCCTCGCGATGGCTGCCGCGTGTGTCGTCGTCCTCATCGTGGCCCTCGTACGCCATCGCAGGGCCCGAGAGGACGAGGATCCGTCCGAGACCCCGGACGTGATCGAGTACATGACGATGATGATCGGCGTGGTCTACGCCATCGTTCTGGGCCTGGCCATCGCCGGTGTCTGGGAGGCCCGCGGCGGCGCACAGGACCATGTGCAGGCGGAGGCCCAGGCACTGCACGAAATCTCGGAGCGGGTCCGCGTCTACCCGCCCGATGTGCGCGACCGCATCCGCGGGGACGTCAACGCGTATGTCGGCCACGTCGTCACGACCGAGTGGAAGACCATGGCCGACGACGGCCATGTGACCGCTCAGGGCGGCCGGCTCTTCGACCGCATCCGCCAGGACGTCACGGACTACCAGCCGAAGACGGACTTCGAGGCGCAGGCGTACCAGCCGCTCGTCGACCAGGTGACGGCGGCGGACGCCGCGCGCAGCGCCCGCGCCGACTCGACGGGGGCGACGATGCCGGGCGTGGTGTGGTTCGGGCTCATCACCGGCGCCGTGGTCACCGTCGGGATGGTCTTCGCGCTGCAGATCCGGCGCACCACCCGCGAGCTGATCCTCGCCGGGCTGTTCTCCGCCCTGATCGCCTTCCTGCTCTTCCTGATCTGGGACTTCGACGCGCCCTACAGCCGGGGGATCACCGCCTCGGCGGAACCGTTCACCGCACTGTTCCCGCACCTTCCCGGGTGACGGACCCTCACTAGACGCTCCGCAGCCGGGGGCCGGGCGCCACGCCGCGCCCGTCCCCCATCTGCATCGACACCGCCCCCCGTACGGCCCACGCGGTTGCCCCATTTGCGCGACTGGGATCGCGCCGGCGCGCGCCCTTTCCTAGCGTTTCGATCGTCGAGGCGCATTTCCGACGCACAGCGGAAAAGGTCCGCAGCAAGGCTCCTCGGGGACCCGGAGGCTCACCATGCACGCGATACGCGTCGCTGCGGCCGCACTGCTGAGCGTCACGGCCCTGACCTTCTCCGCACCCGTCGCCGTCGCCGATGACGGGGACGGGGACGGGGACGACCACAACATCACCCCGTTCGGTTTCAGCGTCCAGCCGTCGACCATCTCCGCGGGCGGCCGGGTCACGCTGCTGCTGAACAAGGACGGGGGGTGCAAGGGCAGCGCCACGGTCTCCTCCGGCGTCTTCGACACCGTCACCATTCGGCCGGGTCAGTCCTCGGCCACGGCCACGGTGGACCGGGACGCAAAACCGGGTGCCGTGTACGAGGTGACGTTCAGCTGCGACGGGGTGAGCGGTCACACGGAGCTCACCATCGCCACCGGTCCTCCAGGCGACCCGACGCCTGTCGCGGTCCCCGCGGAACGGGGTGTCAGGGCCGGTGCCGGCGGCAGTGTCGGCGGCTTCGACCTCAAGGAGATCGGCCTGGGAGCCACGCTCGTCGCAGGCTCCGTCGGTACGGCGTGGTACATGTCGCGCCGCCGCGCCGCGGCCGATGACTCCTGACGGAGCTACGCAGACCTTCGCCCCGGGCCTGCGGAGGGTCCGGGGCGAAGGGTCCCGTGCGGTTTCCGAGGGGGGAGCTCCGGTCCTTGAAGGGGTGGGCCGGTCTCCGAAGGGGCGCTCAGATCCTCTTCTCGGATCTGCGGCGGATCCAGAACACTCCGCCGCCGATGATGGCCGAGGCCACCAGACCACCGCCGATCGCCATGTCGGTGGGCGTGGCGCCCGTGGAGCTGCTGCCGCCGAGACCACCGCGGACACCGCCGATGACCGTGAAGGCGTTGGGGCGGGTCAGGGCGCCCACCCCGACGCAGTCGACCGTGATGTCGTACCAGCCGGGGCGCGCGTCACGGTCGATGGTCGCCGTTCCGCTCGCCGTGTCGTTGTTGCCCGCGACCCGCGAGAGGCTCGTGCGCCGGAACGCGGGCGAGGTCATCGTGCCGCCGTTGCGGCACCCCTCGACCGTCACCGTCAGCCGGCCGCCGGCGGCGATGACGTTGGGCGTGGCGACGATGTTCCTCGGACCCCGGTGGTCGTTGCCCGGCCCGAACCCGTTGTCGTTGCCCGGCCCGAACCCGTTGTCGTTGCCGAACCCATTGTTGTTGCCCGGCCCGAACCCGTTGTTGTTGCCCGGCCCGAACCCGTTGTTGTTGCCCTGGCCGAATCCGTTGTTGTTGCCCTGGCCGAATCCGTTGTTGTTGCCCTGCCCACCCCCATGTTCGTTGCCCGGCCGGAACCCGTTGTTGTTGCCCTGACCAAATCCGTTGTTGTTGCCCGGCCCAACCCCGATGTTGCCGGGCCCAACCCCGATGTTGCCCGGCACAGCCCCGATGTTGCCCGGCACAATCACGGCGCCGCCCGGGCCAACCACATTGTTGTCGCTCTGACCGCCCGCCCCGCCCATACCGTCCGCGACGGCCGCGGGGGCGGCGAACCCGACGACGGCGACCACGGTGGCCGCGGCCGCCAGGGCACGTGAGTTTCGCATGTGATCCTCCGCGGAAGACGCCCCGGGAACCGTCCCCGGTCGATCGGCGAGAAAGCGCCTCCCAGACAGACCCTCAGATGCCCTGCACAGGGCCGCATTTCGAGAATGGTCCGTCCTGGTGAGAAGACACGCCGAGAGAATTCCACACAATCGGATATTGCCGCAGGTCACGGACCGTCAGAAAAAACCTGCCCGTGGCAACTCGGATGGCTCACGACAGATGGACGCCGCCACCCGTTCGCCCTCGCCCCGTCGCCCGTCGGGCATGTTGCACTTAGCTTTCTCATATGCGCGAGTGACACGGCGACGGCCGCGTCGAGAGGGGATTGCGAATGTTTGCGTCCGAGCTGGCCGAAGAGGAGGAGCGGCAGAAGAAGCGCGCCCCATGGGGCGTGATAGCGCTTGTTCTGCTGACCGGCCTGGCACTCATCCGGAATGGTTCCGGTGAGTTCGACGTGGGCCCTCCGCAGCCTGCTTCGGCGGCGGCAGCGGACAGCCGCACCCCTGGCGGTACCTTCTCGAGCGCGCCGACCGCGCTGCCGTACTCGTTGGCGGACCGGGTCAGGATCCCGGCGATCCAGGTCGATGCACCGATCATGCCGGTGGGTCTGGACATCGACGGCTGGGTCGCCGCGCCGCCCCCTGACAACCCGAATCTCGCGGGCTGGTTCACCGGCGCGGTCTCGCCCGGCGAAAAGGGCACGGCCGTGATCGTGGGCCATGTGGACAACACGCGGGGCCCTGCCGTCTTCTACGGACTGGGAGCGCTCAAGAAGGGAAGCCGGATCGACGTCCTGCGCAGGGACGGGAAGACCGCGTCGTTCGAGGTCTACGGCATCGAGGTCTTCGCGAAGAACAACTTCCCCGGTGATCGCGTGTACGGCAGCAAGGGAACTCCCGAATTGCGGGTCCTCACCTGCGGAGGCGGTTTCTCCAAGCAGCACGGCTACGACGGAAACGTCGTCGTATTCGCCCGCCTGGCCGAGGTGCGCTGAGCGTTCCCCGACTGGCTGGGCGAAAGTCCGTGGGCGGAACTTTCGAAGTTCCGCCCACGGACCTATGAGCTCATCACACGATCATGGTTGGGCTCGTTCGAGGCGTCGCCGGCCCAGGCCGTGGAGGTTCGCTTCTCCGCGAGCTTCTCGTTCCGCGGCTGCATCCGCAGGCCCATGGGAGATGCTCCTGGGACGACGCCACCGCCGTACGCGGCGCGGCGCCGCTTCGCGAGGAGGTTGTCCGTCCACGGCGGACGGCAAAAGGAAAGGCAAGGAGGTCACCCACTCCTTGCCACTCTCAACTTATAGCGCACTGGGGGGCTTGCCGCAAGGCCCCTGTCGTGCCGCAGAATCACCGGCCGAGGCCGGAATCTGCGGAAATTGGGAGTCACTCAGTGCGCGTGTTGTTGTCGACGTATGGATCGCGCGGCGATGTCCAGCCGATGGCGGGACTCGCGGTGCAGCTGCGGGCACTCGGCGCGGAGGTGCGGGTGTGCGCGCCGCCGGACAAGGAGTTCGCGAAACTGCTGGCCGGTGTCGGCGTGGAGCTGGTGCCGGCCGCCGAGCCGGTGCGCACGCTGGTGACCGGGACGACGCCGCTGCCGGAGGGCCTGCCCCAGCGCGCCGCCGCGCTGGTCGCCGCGCAGTACGAGGCGGTCGCCGCGGCGGCCGAGGGGTGTGACGCGGTGGTGGCGACCGGCCTGGTCCCGGCCGTGGCCGGGGCGCAGTCGGTGGCCGAGAAGCTGGGCATCCACTTCGTGTACGTGAGCTACTTCCCGACCATGCTGCCGTCGCCGCACCACGCGCCGCACCCGCTGCCGGGCCGGCCGTTCCCACCGGACATGACCGACAACCGGGCGCTGTGGGACCTGAACGCCCTGAGCTACAACGCGCTGTTCGGCCCAGGGCTCAACGCTCACCGGGTGTCGATCGGTCGGCCACCGGTGGACGACGTCCGCAACCACGTCTTCACCGACCGGCCTTGGCTGGCGGCGGACCCGGTCCTTGGGCCGTGGCGGGAGCCGTCGGACCTCGACGTCGTACAGACCGGCGCGTGGATCCTGCCGGACGAACGCCCGCTGCCGGCCGAGCTGATGGAGTTCCTGGACGCCGGCGCACCACCGGTGTACGTGGGCTTCGGCAGCATGCCCATGCGCGACTCGAAGGGTGTCGCCCAGGTGGCCATCGAGGCGGTCCGCGCGCAGGGCCGCCGCGCAGTCGTCGCCCAGGGCTGGGCCGACCTTGGCCTGACCGACGACCGGGACGACTGCTTCGTCATCGGCGAGGTCAACCAGCAGGCACTGTTCGGCCGGGTGGCCGCCGTCGTGCACCACGGCGGCGCGGGCACGACGACGACGGCCGCCCGGGCAGGCGCGCCCCAGGTGGTGGTACCCCAGATCGTGGACCAGCCGTACTGGGCCGGCCGGGTGGCCGCGTTGGGCATCGGCGCGGCACACGACGGTCCGACTCCGACCTTCGAGTCCCTGTCGGCCGCGCTCAAGGCGGCCCTGACCCCCGAGACCCGCGCACGAGCGACCGCCGTCGCCGGAACGATCCGGACCGACGGGGCGACGGTGGCCGCGAAGCTGCTGCTCGACGCGGTCAGCCGAGAAAGGCCGCCAGTGCCCGCGTGAACCACGCGGGATCGTCGAGCCAGGACCCGGAACCGAGAACCTGCAAGCCCTGGCGACCTGAACCGACAACGACCACGGGGTCCACGTCAGACGGAGCGTTGCTCGTCATGGCCACCACGTTCGTCACGCCGGTCCGGACGCCTTGCCGCGCGCAATGGTCGCAAGCGACCTCAGATCGGAGCTAATTGCGTGAGCCCCCTGACTACCAGGGCATTTGACCTTCCCGACCGCCTTTCCCCCAAGGCCGACCCGACGCTGATCGCCGGCGATGAGCAGCACTTCGCGGCCATCGCGGAGTGCCTCGAGCAGTCGATCGCCGAGCTGTCCGACCGCCTCGATGCCGAGCGCAGGTCGCCCGGCGGCATCGGCCGGCAGGCGATGGACCGCGACACGGAGATCCACCGGCTGACCGCTCGCCTGCGCGCACTGCGTCGCTTCGGTCTGGACCTGTGCCTCGGACACATGGTCGGCGCGGACAACCCCGAGCCCGTGTACGTCGGACGACTTGGCCTTACGGACAGCGTGGGCCGTCGGCTGCTGGTCGACTGGCGCTCCCCCGCGGCCGAGCCGTTCTTCGGAGCCACCCACGCCAATCCGATGGGTCTGGCGAGCCGCCGCAGGTATCGCTGGACCCGCGGCCGGATCAGCGACTACTGGGACGAGGTGTTCACCGCTGACGGGCTTGAACGGCACGCCGCGCTCGACGACCAGTCCGCCTTCATCGCCAGCCTGGGCAGCAACCGGTCGGCGAGGATGCGAGACGTGCTCGGCACCATCCAGGCCGACCAGGACGCCATCATCCGGGCGGGATCCCGCGGCGCTCTCGTCGTCGACGGCGGTCCGGGCACGGGAAAGACCGTCGTCGCGCTGCACCGCTCCGCCTACCTCCTCTACTCCGACCCTCGCCTCGCTCACCGTCGCGGCGGCGTGCTGTTCGTCGGTCCCCACCGGCCCTACCTGGCCTACGTCGCCGACGTCCTCCCCAGCCTCGGCGAGGAGGGCGTGCAGACCTGCACCCTGCGGGACCTCGTCTCCGAGGGAGCAGCGGCAACGATGGAGACCGACCCGGACGTGGCCCGGCTGAAGTCGTCCGCGGACATGGTCAAGGCGATCGAGGCGGCCGTCGGCATCTACGAGGAGCCGCCCACCAAGGGGATGACCGTCGAGACCCACTGGTCCGACGTCTGGCTGAGCGCCGACGACTGGGCCGAGGCGTTCGAAGGGGCGGAACCCGGTACCCCGCACAACGAGGCGCGCGACCAGGTCTGGGAGGAGCTGCTCACGATCCTGGTGGACAAGCACGACGAGGAGGCCTCGCCCGCCCTGCTCCGGAGGTCGCTGCGGCAGAACAGGGAGTTGCTGGCGGCCTTCAACCACGCGTGGCCGCTGGTCGAGGCGGCCGACCTCGTCGCAGACCTGTGGTCGGTCCCCGCCTACCTGCGCAAGTGCGCTCCGTGGCTCAGCCCCGACGAGGTCCGCAAGCTGCAGCGCAAGGAGGACCCCCAGGCCTGGACGGTGTCCGACCTGCCGCTCCTGGACGCGGCCCGGCAACGGCTCGGCGACCCGGAGACGGCGCGGCGCAAGCGCCGGCACGAGGCCACCCTCGCCGCCCAGCGCGAGCGCATGGCGCAGGTCGTCGACAACCTGATCGAGGCCGCGGCCGACTCCGGCGCCGACGGTGACGACGGCGAAGGCCTGGTGACGATGTTGCGCGGCGAGGATGCCCAGGTCAGCCTGGTCGACGAGTCCGAACTGCCCACCGTCGAACCGGATCTGCTCGCCGGCCCGTTCGCGCACATCGTCGTGGACGAGGCTCAGGAACTGACCGACGCGGAGTGGCAGATGTTGCTGCTCCGGTGCCCGTCACGGAGCTTCACCATCGTCGGGGATCGTGCCCAGGCCAGGCACGGGTTCACGGAGTCGTGGCGGGAACGGCTCGAGCGGATCGGACTCGACCGGATCAACCTGGCCTCCCTGAGCATCAACTACCGGACGCCGGAAGAAATCATGGCGGAAGCCGAGCCGGTCATCCGGGCCGTGCTCCCGGACGCCAACGTGCCGACCTCCATCCGCGGCGGCGACGTCCCCGTCGTACACGGATCTGCTTCGGATCTGAGCTCGATCCTCGGCACCTGGCTCGCCGCACATGCCGATGGGATCGCCTGCGTCATCGGTGATCCCACATTCCGGGCGACGTCCCGCGTCCGGTCGCTGACCCCGGAGCTGTCGAAGGGGCTCGAGTTCGACCTGGTCGTCCTCATCGACCCAGAGGCGTTCGGCAAGGGCATCCAAGGAGCGGTCGACCGCTATGTCGCGATGACCCGAGCGACCCAGCAACTCGTCATCCTCACGAGCTCCTGACGTCGGCCGGACGAACGCCCGCTCCCGGCCGAGCTGGTGGCGTTCCTGGACGCCGGCACACCGCCGGTGTACGTGGGTTTCGGCAGCATGCCCATGCGCGACTCGAAGGACATCGCCCAGGTGGCCATCGTGGCGATCCGCGCGCAGGGCCGCCGCGTACTCGTCGGGCGCGGCTGGGCGGACCCGGCCCTGATCGACGACCGGGACGACTGCTTCGCCGTCGGCGAGGTCAACCACCAGGCGCTGTTCGGCCGGGTGGCCGCCGTCGTGCACCACGGCGGCGCGGCACCACGACGACGGCGGAACCCGGTGGCCGCGAAGCCGCTGCTCGAGGCGGTCAGCCGAGCAAGGCCGCCAGTGCCCGCGTGAACCACGCGGGATCGTCGAGCCGGGGAAAGTGCCCGGCGCCGCCGCACCGAACGCCACGACGCCCTCATCTCCCTCGCCTGCACCCTCATCCGCCGGCGTCGCCTCGAACGAGCCCAACCGTGATCGTGTGATGGGCTCTATGTGAATCTCCGGCGCGGCACGGTGATGTGGTAGCCGGAATCCAGCAGTTTCGGCAGATAGTTGCGCAACGCCCGGACGCTCTGCGAGCGGTCGCCGCCCGCGTCGTGCGAGAGGACCACGACACCCGGGGCGGCGCCGCTCTCGACCCGGTGGACGATGGTCTTGGTGCCCGGGGTCGTCCAGTCGAGTGAGTCGACCGTCCAGGCCAGCGGTTCCATGCCCAGTTCGGCGCCGATCTGGAAGGTCGCCCGGTTCCAGGCACCATACGGCGCGCGGAACCAGACGGGCGGCTCGCCGTAGGCGTCGTCGATGACCTCGCAGGTGCGCTCGATCTCGGAGTGGATCGCCGAGCGCGAGAGCTGCGTCAGCAGGGGGTGGGTCCAGGTGTGGTTGCCGACGATGTGTCCGTCGTCGGCCATCTCGCCGAGCAGGTCCTTGTTGTCGACGGCCATCTCCCCGCACACGAAGAACATCGCGCGCACGTCGTATTTGCGCAGGGTGCGCAGGATGGCAGGCGTGTAGCGCGGGTCGGGGCCGTCGTCGAAGGTCAGCACCATGGTGTGGCCACGCCCCGACATGCGCAGGAACGGCTGGTGCCTGACCACGGTCCGTGCGGGCGTGTGGCGCGGGGGACCGTATCCGGCCATCGGCTCGAGGCGATAGGCGGAGGGCTTGAGGGCGCGGCGCGCCTCGGGGCCCGAGACCGGAGGGAGACTCCGCACCGGCTTGGCTGCCGGTTCATCGGTCAGGACGCGGGCCATGCCCGCCCCGGCCGCGCCCAGAACGGCGGCGCCGGCGATCAACGCCCGGCGCCGGGTGAGCAGCTGATCCTTTTGCATGACTCATCAGTCACCCCGTGGAACGGCGGCGAAGCTGAGCAACACGGTGCGCACCCACGAAAGCACCCGCTCGGACCATTTCAGCGGCGGCGCACCAGGGGGAACGGCAATGTCTCACGGATCGTCAACCCGGTGAGGAACATGATCAGCCGGTCGACGCCGATGCCGAGGCCTCCGGTGGGCGGCATCGCGTACTCCAGGGCGTCGAGGAAGTCCTCGTCGAGCTCCATCGCCTCGGGATCTCCGCCGGCGGCGAGCAGCGACTGCGCGGTCAGCCGACGGCGCTGCTCGACCGGGTCGGTCAACTCCGAGTAGGCGGTGCCCAGTTCCGTGCCGAAGGCGACGAGGTCCCAGCGCTCGGCGAGCCGCGGGTCGGTGCGGTGCTGCCGGGTCAGTGGGGAGACGTCGGTCGGGAAGTCCTTGTAGAACGTGGGCAGCTGGGTCTTCTCCTCGACCAGTCGTTCGTACATTTCCAGTACGACCTCGCCGCGACCGTCGTCCGCCGTGTACGGCACGCCTGCGCGGTCGCACAGCCGCAGCAGCGTCTCCAGCTCGGTGTCGGCGTCGACCTCCTCCCCCAGGGCCTCCGAGATCGCGCCGTACACCGTTTTGACGGGCCAGGGCCCCGAGATGTCGTACTCGGTGCGGTCCTTGCGGGCGATCGGCGCTCCGAAGGCGGCGGTCGCGGCGCCCTGGATCAGTTCGCGGGTGAGGTCGAGCATCACGTCGTAGTCGGCGAAGGCCTGATAGGCCTCCAGCATCGTGAACTCGGGGTTGTGCTTGTAGGAGACGCCCTCGTTGCGGAAGGTGCGGCCCATCTCGAAGACCTTCTCCAGGCCGCCGACGCACAGCCGCTTGAGGTAGAGCTCGGGTGCGATGCGCAGGTAGAGGTTCAGGTCGTAGGCGTTGATGTGGGTGGTGAAGGGCCGGGCGTTGGCGCCGCCGTGGATCTGCTGGAGCATCGGGGTCTCGACCTCCAGATAGCCGCGGTCCAGGAGGCCCTGGCGCAGCGCCTGCACGGCGGTGGAGCGGGCGCGTACGACCTGGCGGGCGTCGGGGCTGGACACCAGGTCGAGATAGCGGCGGCGCACCTTCGTCTCGGGGTCGGCGAGGCCGCGGTGTTTGTCGGGCAGCGGGCGCAGGCACTTGCCGGTGAGCTGCCAGGAGGTGACGAAGACGGTGCGCTCGCCCTTGTCGCTGACGCCCGCGAGACCGTCGGCGCTGATGTGGTCGCCGATGTCGACGTCCTGCCGGAACCGGTCGAGCGCGGCCCCGGACTCCCTGCAGGTGAGGGCCAGTTGGAGGTCGCCGGACCAGTCGCGCAGCACGGCGAAGAGGATGCCGCCGAAGTCGCGTACGAGGATGACGCGCCCCGCGACGGTCACGCGCGCGCCCTCGCGGACGTCGGCGAGGGCGTGGGTGCGCGGGGGGATGCCCACCGGGTAGGGATCGGTGCCGTCGGCCCGCAGCCGGTCGAGTTTGCGGTGCCGGATGCGGACCTGTTCGGGCAGGCCCGCGGTGGGAGCGCCGACACCGGCCTCGTCCCCTCCGTCGAGGCCGAGGTCCGACAGCGACGGCAGGCCTTCGGTGCCGGCGGGTTCGGGGCCGCTCTTCGCGTGACCCTTGCCCCAGAGCTTGCGCAGCGAGGGCACGGAGACGAAGCCCTCGGCGATGCCGGACGCGAGGCCGATGCGGGCGAGGGAGCCGGTCTCGCCGTAACAGATGAAGCGCGGGTACCACTCGGGGTGGTACTTGGCGTTGGACCGGTACAGCGCCTCCAGCTGCCACCACCGGGAGAAGAACAGCAGCAGTCGGCGCCAGAGCCTGAGCACCGGCCCGGCGCCGATGCGGGCGCCCTCCTCGAAGACCGAGCGGAACACCGCGAAGTTGAGCGAGATGCGCCGCACGCCGAACTTCCCGGCGACCGCGCACAGCTCCGCGACCATGAACTCCATGACCCCGTTGGGTGCGCTGCGGTCGCGGCGCATCAGGTCCAGCGAGATGCCGTCGCGGCCCCAAGGCACGAAGGAGAGCAGTGCGAGCAGCTTGCCGTCGCTTCCCATCGCCTCGACGAGGAGACAGTCGCCGTCCCAGGGGTCGCCGAGCCGGTCGAGGGCCATCGAGAAGCCGCGCTCGGTCTCGGTGTCGCGCCAGGCGTCGGCTCTGTTGACGATCTCCTCCATCTCCTGGTCGGTGAGGGTGGAGTGGCGGCGTACGCGGCACGTGGCGCCGGTGCGTTTCACCCGGTTGACGGCCTGGCGTGTGACACGCATGTCGCGGCCGTCCAGGTCGAAGTCCGCGACGTAAAGGATCGCCTCGTCACCGAGCTGGAGCGCGCCGAGCCCGGCGCGCGCGAACGCCTTCGCACCGTCCTCGGAGGCGCCCATCACGGCGGGCGCCCAGGCGTAGCGGCGGGCCACGTCCAGCCATACGCCGATGGCGTGCGGCCAGGCCTCTCGGTCGCCGACGGGGTCCCCGCTGGCCAGGCAGACACCGGCCTCGACGCGGTAGGTGACGGCGGCCTTGCCGCTGCGCGAGAAGACGACGGCCTTGTCTCGGCGGGTCGCGAAGTAGCCGAGGGAGTCCTCGGCGCCGTACGCCCGGAGGAGGGCGCGGATGCGCGGCTCCTCGTCGCCGTGCAGGGCCGACTCCAGGCGCTGGGAGCGGAAGAGCGTGGCGGCGGCGTTGAGCAGGGCGAGGGCGCCGAACAGGCCGAGGACGAAGGACAGGGCGCGCGGCGGGCGCCCGTCGAAGGAGCGCCCGGAGACCAGACCGCCGCAGACCCGGTTGGCCGCCCAGAGCAGCCGCTGGCCCTCCGGCAGCGTGCCGGGGAAGAGCGCGACCAGCCCCCAGCCGACCAGGATCGACACGCCGAGACCGGCCAGGAGCACGGCCAGCGCCCGCCACACGGCGCCGCGCCGGTGGGCCGCGTAGAACTCCTTGCGGGCCACGATCAGCAGCACCAGCGCGAGCGCGCAGACGACGAGGGAGGGGATCGACTCGGCGTACAGACCCAGCGCGACGCCGAGGACGTCACCGAGGATGAGGAGACCGAGGTAGACGACAACCAGCCACCAGGCGACCTTCTTGCGGGCGGCGGTCGCGCCGGCGAGCAGGAAGAGGAACACGGCGTACGCGAGGTTGGCGCTGACCGGGACGGTCAGCAGGTCCAGGAAGCGCACGACGGGGCGCAGCAGCCGTCGCAGGGGCTCGATGAAGGCCAGCAGGACGCAGAGCACTCCGAGCGCGCCGAAGAACGCCGCGAAGCCCTCGGGCACCTTGCTGAGGACGCCGCTCCGGGACGGCCGTATCGGGCCTGTGGTGTCCTTCGGTGCGCGGGCCTCCACGGTGGCACTCATGGTTTCGACTGTAGGAAGCGCGGCGCGTGCCCGCCCGTCGAGCGAGATCACCGTCTCCCCCCACGGGGGCGGGACCTGCGGTTTCCGGTAGCCTCACAGCCGTGACGGAACAGCAGCACTCGCATCGGTTCGAGCGGGGTACGGACGGTCCCAAGGTCATCGTCGTCGGGTTGGACGGCTCCGACTCCTCGCTGCGCGCTGCGTCATATGCCGGTGGCCTGGCCCGACGGCAGCACGCGCTGCTCGCCGTCGTGTACGTCCAGCCCGTGATGGCGGCGGGGGCGGCGCTCGGGGTGCCGGTCGCCGAGACGACCGACGAGATCGCCGAGGGCCTCGTCGCGCAGATCCGGGACGCGGCCGAGCGGGTCAAGGGGATATTCGACGTGCGCTGGGAGTTCCACACCTTCCGCGGCGACCCCTACAACGGCCTGGTGACTGCCGCGGACGAGCTCAAGGCGGACGCCGTGGTGGTCGGCGCCTCCGAGCAGGCGGGACACCGGATCATCGGGTCGGTGGCGATCCGGCTGGTGAAGGCGGGGCGCTGGCCGGTCACGGTCGTG
The DNA here is from genome assembly GCF_041053055.1 of Streptomyces sp. R41. Lineage (NCBI taxonomy): Bacteria > Bacillati > Actinomycetota > Actinomycetes > Kitasatosporales > Streptomycetaceae > Streptomyces > Streptomyces sp. R41. The sequence continues at coordinate 9,390,213 of NZ_CP163443.1, read as the reverse complement.
CCGTAGGTCTTTTGGGCCGCCCGCGGCTCGCGTGGCATCTTTCGCCGCGGCCGCCGCTGGGCCATCATGATCCGCCGTCAGCCGATTGCCGTCTGCGAAGAGGTGAGGCTCATGGCCGGGCTCCGAATGGGTGAAGGCATTCTCCGCCGCAAACCCATCGAACACATCGAAGAGACCGAAATCGGGGTGGGCCCGAAACTCGACCGGACGCTCGGTCTGTGGCAGCTGACCGCCATCGGTGTCGGCGGCATCATCGGTGCGGGCATCTTCACCCTCGCCGGCACGGTCGCGAACGGCACGGCCGGGCCCGCCGTCGTCGTGTCGTTCCTCATCGCGGGCGTCGCGAGCGCCGCGGCCGCGCTGTCGTACGCGGAGTTCGCGGGCCTCATCCCGAAAGCCGGCTCGGCCTACACGTACGGCTACGCGGTGCTCGGCGAGTTCGCGGGCTGGTTCATCGGCTGGGACCTGCTCCTGGAGTACACGGCGATCGTGGCGGTGGTCGCGATCGGCATCTCCGGGTACTTCAGCTTCCTGGTCGAGGAGATGGGCGCGAACCTGCCCGACTGGATGCTGGGCGCGCCCGGGACCGGCTCCGGGCACCGGGTCGATCTGTTCGCCGCGATCCTGTGCGTGCTCATCGCGTGGCTGCTGAACATGGGCATCAAGAACGCGGCCCGCTTCGAGACGGTCGTGGTGGTGCTGAAGGTCCTGGTGGTGCTGATGGTGATCGGCGTGGGCGTCTTCCACATCAACACCGACAACTACCACCCGTTCTTCCCGTACGGGATCAGTGGCGCGTTCACCGGCGCGGCGACCGTCTTCTTCGCGGTCTTCGGGTACGACGCCATGTCGACGGCCGCCGAGGAGTCGAAGGACGCCCAGCGCCACATGCCGAAGGCGATCCTCTACTCCCTGGCGATCTCGATGGTGCTGTACGTGGCCGCCTGTCTGGTCCTGACGGGCATGCAGAACTACAAGGACATCGACAAGGAGAGCGGCTTCTCCACCGCGTTCAAGTCGGTGGGCCTGAGCGGTCTCGCGGATGTCATCGCGGTGGGAGCGATCATCGGCATCCTTACGGTCATGTTCACGTTCATGCTGGGCGTCACCCGTGTCTGGTTCAGCATGAGCCGGGACGGGCTCCTCCCCAGCTGGTTCGCGAAGACGCACCCGACGCGTCATGTGCCGACGCGTGTGACGTGGATCGTCGGGTTCGCGTCGGCCGCCATCGCCGGGTTCATCCCGATCGGTCAGGCGGCCGAACTCACCAACATCGGCATCCTGCTGGCGTTCGTGGTGGTGTGCGCGGCGGTGATCGTGCTGCGCTACCGGCAGCCGGACCTTCCGCGTACCTTCCGCACCCCGTGGATGCCGTTCGTGCCCGCCCTGGGCGTGGTCTTCTCCATCTGGCTGATCACGTTCCTGCAGTGGCAGACGTGGGTGCGGTTCGCGGTGTGGTTCGTGGTCGGTTGCGTCATCTACTTCGGGTACTCGTACAAGCGCTCGGAGCTGGCCAAGGACACCACGGCTACTTCCCCATGAGGAGCCCGTCCTGGGCCGCGCCCCGGCTCAGGACGACGCCCCGGATCCAGTCGCGTACGACGCCGACCGAGGCCCCCTGGTCCAGGGCGGCGTTGAGGTTGACCACGCGACCGGCGCCGAGGTCGAAGGCCTGCGGGAGGAACTCGGCCTTCGTCACCTCCCAGCGCCCGCCCCGGTGGGCGGGCGGGGCGAAGGTGAACCGCCCGATGGTGCTCTCGTTGGCGCGTGGGTCCTGGACGCCCTGCTGGTCGACCGTCCCGTCGGCGATCTGATCGCCAAGGCCATAGACGACCCAGGTGCCGTTCACCTTCTCGTACGCCTGCGGGACGTGCGCGTGGGTGCCGAGGATCAGGTCGACGTCGGGCCGCCCGTTCGTCTTGGAGGCGGTCAGCTGCGTGCTCAGCCGCACCTGCTGCTCGTCCGGCACGTCCTGCCACTCGGTGCCCCAGTGCAGGGAGACGACGACCACGTCGGCGCCCGCCGCCCGGGCGGCGCGGGCGTCCGCGACGATCCTGTCAGGGTCGATCAGGTTGACGGCCCAGGGCTGCTCCTGCGGAAGCGGAAAACCGTTGGTGCCGTTGGTGTACGCGAGATGCGCGACCTTGGCGGCGCCCGCGCGCAGCATGGTGACGCCGTTCGCCTCGTCCGCCGTGCGCGCCGACCCCGCGTGCCGTACGCCCGCGCGGTCCAGCGTGTCCAGGGTGCGCTGAATGCCGGCGGCGCCGTCGTCCAGGGCGTGGTTCGAGGCGGTGGAGCAGGCGTCGTAGCCCGTCGCGGCGAGACCCTCGGCCACCTGCGGCGGGGAGCTGAAGTTCGGGTACCCGGTGTAGTCGCCGTCCGCGCCGTACACGGTGTCCATGTGACAGATCGCCAGGTCGGCGCCGGCCACGACGGGTTCGACCGCCGCGAACATCGGCCGGAAGTCGTACCCGTTGCCTCCCGCATAGGTCTTCGCCCGCTCGATGATCGTGCCGTGCGGCAGCACGTCGCCCGAGGCGACGAGGGTGAAGCCGGGTGCGGCGGAAGGGGCGGAGGCGGCGGGCTGTCCACCGGGTCCGCTGGGCGCTGCCGCCGACGGCCCCTGGGCCCGGCAGCCCGCGGTGGCCGCGATGAGTACGGCCGCGAGGGCCGTGGTGGTCTGTCGCCTGCGTGTGGTCATCAGCGGGCCCCAATACGGTCCAATTTTCCCATTAATGAGTAGGAATCCACATACAAGGGGCGCCCAGAGTCAAGGAGCAACGACACCTTTAGCCCGTCCGGCGTTCGAGGACGAGCCGTCAGGGCGAACGGGGGTGCGGGGGCGGAGCCCCGGCGACAGAGGACCCCACCCCGATGGACCGTTCATCGCACCGTTCACCGACGGCTTCGACCGCCCACCGCAGACCCGCGCCCCGCCCCTGTCCCCGCGGAGCGGCACCCGCTGGCATACACGCCATGACGGCCGGAACCACCACCATCACGCACGGGACGACCGCCGAGCACGAGCTGGCCGCGCTGCAGCGCGAGCACGGCCGACCCCTCTTCGCGCTGCTGCTGCGCCTGTCCGACGGCGATCGGCAGCGCGCCGAGGACTTGGTGCAGGAGACGTTCGTACGCGCCTGGCAGCACCCCGAGGCGCTGCGTGCCGACGACTTCGACTCCGTACGCCCCTGGCTGCTCACCGTCGGGCGGCGGCTCGCGATCGACGCGCGGCGGGCCCGTCAGGCGCGCCCGGCGGAGGTCGGCGACGCGGTGCTGGAGAGTGCGCGTGTCTGTGCCGATCACGCCGAACGGTCCGCGGCGATGCTCGATGTGCGGGAGGCTGTGAAGACACTCACTCCGGAGCACCGTGAAGTCCTGGTGCAGGTGTACTTCCAAGGGGCGAGTGTGGCGGAGGCCGCCGCGGCGCTCGGAATTCCGCCCGGTACGGTGAAGTCTCGCGCGTACTACGCGCTGCGCGCCCTGCGCCGGGTTCTTCCGGGATACGCGGCCGACCTGCGGTGAAACCGAAGGCCGAGTCAAACCTCCGTAAAGCGCCTTGCTGAGGACCATGGTTGAGCACTCAGCTTGCCTCATCCGTGTTCCGGACTGGGGGCCCGGGGTCGGGCGACGCGCACGCCAACCGGAGGAAGGCAGGAAGGGATGCTGCACAGAGGTCAAGAGAGCACGGACGGCACCGGCGGTGGCGAACTCACCGTCCCCATGGCGTGGTTGTACGCCGAGTACATCGCCGACGAACTGCTGCGGACCGGCGACCTGATGCCGCCCACGTCCTTCGAGTTCCGCGCCGGGCGCGACGCGCTGGCGCTGACCATCTTCCTCTCCGACAGCGACGGTGAGCTCTCCGGGATCCGGGTCGTCACTCAGCTGGAGACGTGGCTTTCGCTGACGGCGTACGACCAGCCGTGGCAGGACTGGGTGCGGGAGCACATGGCACGGCTCGTGGCCGAGGCTGCCGCATCCGGCGCTCCCGCTCCGGACCTGGCGCTGGCGTCGGCTGCCTGGCGCTGGCTGGAGGAGACCGAGCTGCTCGCTCCCGACCTGGACGCGGTGCCCGGCGGCGGCCCGGTTCCGGGCGAGGACGACGGTCCGAAGGTGTGGACGCCGGCCTGGCGGCTGGGGCTGCCGCTGGGGCATCTGGCGATCCACCTGTTCTGACCGCCACGTCCGACCACACTTCCGAGCAACTTTTTTGCGCTCGCACCAATCCGCGGGCCCTCTCGCTCCGAATGTCTTGGCCGCTATTCCGGACGGGTCTTGAGTGATTCGACGGTCTGGTGCGTACCGGTGGGCAACAGCAACACCACCCCCACCCCGCACCATCGCCACAAGGATTCGGTATTCGGTATGAGGTCCCTGGAACGGCATCGTGACGTCGGCGCCTACGCGCTCGGCGTGCTGGACGAGGCGGACGCCTTCCGCTTCGAGGATCACCTCATGGAGTGCCCCAGCTGCACGGCGCACGTGAGTGAGTTCCGTCCCGCCGCGCGGCAGTTGATGCTGTACCGACGGGCCACACCGCGCTCCGTACACCCGTTCGCAGCCCCCGGGCCCCGGCTTCGCGACCGACTGCTCAATGAGGTGGCGACGCGGCACCGAGCCGGGCGCAGGCGCTGGCTGTACGCGGTGGCGGCCTCCGTGGTTTTCGCCGCGGGCGGGCCCGCGATCGCGATCGTCACCGCGCACGATCCACAGTCGACACAGGTCGCCGCGACGGACACCGAGACCGGGGTGTGGGCCCAGGTCACGACCCAGGACCGGGTCTGGGGCAGTCAGGTCGAGGTCGAGGTCAAGGACGCCGGGGGCCCTCGGCCCTGTCAGCTCATCGCCGTGGGCAACGACGGCTCGGAGCAGACGGTGACGAGCTGGATGGTGGCGCCGCACAACGGCGAGGCCACCAGCATGGAGGGCGGCGCGGCGCTCCAGACCGAGGAGATCAGCCGGTTCGAGGTGCGCACGATGGACGGCAAACACCTGGTGACGCTCAAGTCCCACTGAGCACAGCGGCTCCGCCGAACACGGTGGTTCCGACTGAGCACCGCGGTCCGACTGAGCACCGCGGTCCCACTGAGCACCGCGGTCCCACTGAGCACCGCGGTCCCACTGAGCACCGCGGTCCCGCCGAGCGGTCGAGGCCCGCCGAGCGCTCAAGTCCCGCTGATCAACCGCTCTTTCGCTCCTTGAGTACGGCCGTGAGCACGACTCTGTGAGCACCGCCTACTTGAGCAGCCGGGACAACCGGCGGTCCGCCAGCGGCTTGCCGCCCGTCTGGCAGGTCGGGCAGTACTGCAGCGCGGAGTCGCTGAAGGAGACCTCGCGGATGGTGTCGCCGCACACCGGGCAGGGCTCGCCCGTCCTGCCGTGCACCCGCAATCCGCTCTTCTTCTCCGCCTTCAGGCGCCCGGCGGCCAGCCCGTGGGAGCGCTCGACCGCCTCGGTGAGCGTGGAGCGCAGCGCCTCGTACAGGCGTCGTGTCTCCTCGGGTGTCAGCGAGGAGGCGAGCTTGAAAGGCGACATCTTGGCGGCGTGCAGGATCTCGTCGCTGTACGCGTTCCCCACTCCCGCGATCAGGCTCTGGTCGCGCAGCGCGCCCTTCAGCCGGCGCCGCTCGCCCTGCAGCAGCTTGGCGAACCGCACCTCGTCGAAGTCGTCGGCGAGCGGGTCGGGGCCGAGGCGGGCCACGCCGGGGATCTCCGCCGGGTCCCATGCGACATACACGGCGAGCCGCTTCTGGGTGCCCGCCTCGGTGAGGTCGAAGCCCTCTCCGGTCTCCAGCGCGACACGCAGCGCGAGCGGGCCCTTGCCGGGGCGGGCCGGGCCGTCCGGCAGCGTGTCCTTCCATTGCAGCCAGCCCGCGCGGGCCAGGTGCGTCACGAAGTGCAGGCCCTCCGCCTCGATGTCGAGGAACTTGCCGTGCCGGTGCACGGCCGTGACCTCGCGCCCCTCGAAGGCGGTGACGGGCGGGTCGTAGGTCTTCAGGACACTGATGGCGACGGGCAGCACGCGCACGACCTCGCGTCCGACGAGATGGTCGGCCAGGAAGTCCTTGAGCGCTTCGACCTCGGGCAGTTCCGGCATGGATCCAGGGTGCCACCCGGCACCGACAACACCACCCGAAACCCGACAGCCTCCGGTGCACCGCTGGTCAGACCCGTGCCGGGACGATGAACTCGCACCACACGCACTTGCCGCCGCCGCGGGCCTCCACGCCCCAGACGTCGGTCAACCGGTCGACGAGGAGGAGGCCGCGGCCCGACACGCCGGACTCGCCTGCCTCGCGGCGGCGCGGCAGGGCGCTGGAGGAGTCCTCGACCTCGGCGCGCAGCCTGCGGTCGGAGCCGGCGAGGACCCGCAGGGTGACGATGGCGGAGCCCTCGGTGTGCATCAGGGCGTTGGTGATCAGTTCGTCGGCGACGAGCTCGACCTCGTCGGCGCGCTCGCCGGCGCCCCAGGCACGAACCGCGGCGCGGATCATGTGGCGGGCCTCGGTGAGCGCCTCGGGGTCGCCCGGGGCGACGTGCTGTTGGAGACGTCCGCCGGCCTGCTGGGTGGTGAGACCCTGGCGGCGCAGGAGCAGCAGCGCCACGTCGTCGTCGCCGCCGCGCTCCTCGGCCACGTCGATGAGCGCGGCGGCGAGGTCGCGGACGTCCTCGGGGCCCGAGCGGATGAGCCCCTTGAGGGTGTGCATGCCCTCGTCGAGGTCGATACCGGGCTGTTCGACGAGCCCGTCGGTGTACAGCAGCAGCGTCTGGCCCGGGTCCAGCTCGACGGTGTCGACCGGGTATTCGAGGCGGCCGAACTCCGCGGACAGCCCGAGCGGCAGACCTCCCTCGACCGCGAGTCGGCGACAGGTTCCGTCGGTCTGCCGGATCAGCGGGTCGATATGGCCCGCGCGGACCAGCTGGACCACTCCGGTGGACAGGTCGGCCTCCGCGTACAGGCAGGTCGCGAAGCGGTCGGTGTCGAGTTCGTCGAGGAAGACCGAGGCGCGGGCCATCACGGTGGCGGGGGTGTGGCCCTCGGCGGCGTAGGCGCGCAGGACGATGCGCAGCTGGCCCATGACGGCCGCGGCGTGCGTGTCGTGACCCTGGACGTCACCGATGACGGCGCCGACCCGGCCGCCGGGCAGTGGTATCACGTCGTACCAGTCGCCGCCGATGTCGCGGCCGAGCGAGGCGGAGCGATAGCGGACGGCGATGTCGGCGCCGGGGACGCTGGGGATGGAGCGCGGCAGCATGGCCTGCTGGAGGCCCTGGGCGAGGTCCTTCTCCTGCTCGTAGAACATGGCGCGCTGGAGGCTCTGCGCGATGCTGCTGCCGAGCGCCACGAGGACGTTGCGCTCCTCCGCCGAGAAGCCGCGCCGGTCGTTGTAGAGCAGACCTATCGCGCCGATGGGTCTGGCCTGCACGATGAGCGGCAGATACGCGGCCGAGGTGATGTTCAGGTCGGTGATGTTGGGCCACAGCAGGGGATACGACGCCGCGAACTCCTCCGGCGACTCGATGAAGTGCGGCGCGAGGTTCCGTACGACCTCGTTCATCGGGTACTTCGCGTCGAGGCGCGTGACCCGGGTGCCGGGCACGTAGCTGTCCTCGGGGCCCGTGGCGACCAGGCGGATGCGGCCGGCCTCCACCAGGCCCATGACCAGGCTCGTCGCCCCGAGGTGGGTGAGGCCGTGGGTGTCTTCCAGGACCTCGATGACGTCCTGGACGGTGCGGGCGTGCGCGAGCGCCGCCGTGGTGATCTGGACGACGTTCGTCTGCTGGCGCCGGGCCTCGTCCTGGGCGGCCTGTTCGCGGCGCGCCGCGCTCTCGCTCAGCTCCTCCGTGGCGTCGCGGACGATGCCGATGATCCGGTGCGGTTTGCCGGTCCCGTCGCGGCGGATGTAGCCCTGGGTGTGGGTCCAGCGCATGGAACCGTCGCGGCGACGGACGCGGAAGTAGGCGCCGTAGTTCTCGCTGCCGTCCTTGAGGGCCTGGGACACGATGGTGTCGAGGCGGTGGCCCTCTGCCCGTGGCACCCGCACGGCCAGGCTCTCGGGGTAGCCGTCGTACTCGTCGGGGCGCACATCGAATATCTCGTGGGCCTGGGCGTCCATGTGGAACAGACCGGAGTCCAGGTCCCAGTCGAAACTGCCCATGCGGTTGAGCGCCAGGATCGGATCCGGGTGGGCGGGCCAGTCGTCCGGGAGTGCCAGGGCGCTCGCTCCCCGATCAACCATGGGGCCACCTTGCCAGGATTCGCCTGATTATTCGACTTCTGGGGAGCTCGTCTCCGGGCTCCCCTCCGAGCGGGCGCTCAGCTGTCGAAGACGTCGGTCGGGGCGTCGAAGATGCTGTCCACGCCAGGCGACTCGTCCGGGATCAGACCACCGCCGTCGGGCACGTCGGGGCTGTCCGGGACGGTGTCGGGACCGATGTCCTCGCTCCCTGTACCGCTCGACTCGCTCGACGGGTCGAGGGGCGACGCGGGCTCCTCGGACGCGGACCGGTCAGGTGCGGCAGAGCGCGTCTCCGGACCGGTGCTCTCGTCCGAGGGAGGCTTGCCCGACGGGGTCCCGTCCGAGGGGGCCGGTGTGCTCTCGGGCGCCGTCGTCGGCGACGCCGTGGCGGTGTCCGTGGGGCACTGCGAGCGCTCTGCCGCCGGATCCCCCGACGCGTCGGCCGAGGGCCTGAGCCTCGCCGCGTCGAACAGCGGGGCCTCGGAGTCGCCGGTCCCGCCCGGCGCGGTCTCGGTCGCTCCCGGCGTGACGGTCGACGTCCCTGTGGGAGCTGTCTCGGTCGCTCCCGGTGTGACGGTCACCGTCTCCGCGGGCGTGACGCAGTCGGGCTCCGATGCGTGGGGCCGCGGGCTCTTCTTGGTCGGGGAGGCGCTGGGTTCCCCCTCGCCCGGGTTCCGGGGCCGCGTCCAGTCGTCGGACGGTGGTACGGCGTGGTCGTGGTGGCCGTCGTCACCGATCCTGCGCTCGATCCAGGTGTTGTCGACGATGCTGATGATCGTGATGTTGTTGATCACGGTGGGCGCCGGGGTCACCACGACGACCTGGGCGGGCTGATATCCGGACCAGGGCCGGCCCTGAGTGACCGGGTTGCCCCGGAGGGCGGCGGGCTGGTTCAGCGGGTTGCCGCAGGCGCAGCGGACGCGGGGCACGCCCCGGTTGTCGACGAGGACGGCGGTGCCCGCCTGGAGCACCGACTGGAAGCTGGTCGCCCGTCCGTCGCTGAAGCCGTGGTCGGTGACCCGCGTGTCGGCGCGCAGCTCGACCGAGGTCAGACCGCGCAGGAAGCCCGGGACGGCTGCCTCGGAGATCCCCGAGGCCTCAGCGAAGGCACGGGCCTTGCTCCGGTCCGCGGTCAGAAACCCGATCTGCTTCTCGACGTCGCAGCTGCCGACGTTCCGGGTACCGCCGTAGAGACCCGGCGTGGAGCCCGAGATGGAGCGCACGCCCTGCGCGACGGAGCCGTTCCCAGTGGACTTCGGTTGCGGCATTCGGGTGACGTGTGGCGTGGTCGCCGTGGAGTCGGTGAAGGGATCGGGCCCCTGCGCCGCGACGGGCTGGAGGAATACCTCACCGCCCGATCCGCCGGACGCCACCTGGCTCTTCTGGTTGTCGCCGCCGCACCCGGCGACGAGGAGCGCCGCCCACAGCACGCAGGCCGTGACGAAGGTTCTGGTGGGTATGCGCACCACTGTTCCGGTGGGTCTGTGCACCACGTTCTCCCGTTCATCCCGGGCAATTCGTCCACCATTGTCTGCGTCGCCCAGTTGGCTTACGCAAGCGGAGGCGGTCACCCAGCGTCACAATGGGAGGGAGAGGAGCACTCGCCGTGGAGTGGTTCATCGCACCCGAGTACTGGCTGAGCCGGTTGGTCTTCCAACGGGCGCTGGCCGTCGTGTACCTCGTCGCGTTCCTGGGCGCGGCTCTGCAGTTCCGCGCGCTGACCGGGGAGCGCGGGATGCTGCCGGTCCCCCGCTTCGTGGCGCTCGTGCCGTTCCGTGACGCGCCGAGCGTGTTCCACTGGCACTACTCGGACCGCTTCTACGCGGCCTGGTCCTGGACGGGCTGCGCGGTGTCCGTGGCGCTGATCGCGGGCCTCGACTCGCAACTGCCGCTCTGGGGCGGGATGTTGCTGTGGACCGTTCCGTGGGCGCTGTATCTGTCGATCGTCAACGTCGGCCAGACGTGGTACTCGTTCGGCTGGGAGTCCCTGCTCCTGGAGGTGGGCTTCCTCGCGGTCTTCCTCGGCAACGACGAGGTGGCCCCGCCGATCGTCGTCCTCTTCCTGCTGCGCTGGGTGCTGTTCCGCGTCGAGTTCGGCGCCGGGATGATCAAGATGCGGGGCGACGCGTGCTGGCGGAAGCTGACCTGCCTGCACTACCACCACGAGACACAGCCGATGCCGGGCCCGCTGAGCTGGTTCTTCCACCATCTCCCGAAGCCGTTCCACCGGGTCGAGGTGGCCGCCAACCACGTCACCCAACTCGTGGTCCCGATCCTGCTGTTCACCCCGCAGCCGATCGCGACGGCCGCCGCCTCGCTGATGATCCTCACTCAGCTGTGGCTGGTCCTGTCCGGCAACTTCTCCTGGCTGAACTGGATCACCATCGTGGTGGCCCTGTCGGCGGTCGAGTTCCCCACCACTCCCCCGCACGTGGCCGGCCCACCGCTCTGGTACGAGGTCGTGGTCCTCGCCGTGGCCGCGGGCCTGCTGGCCCTCAGCTACCGCCCGGCGCGCAATCTGCTCTCCCGGCGCCAGGTCATGAACCGCTCCTTCGACCCGCTCCACCTGGTCAACACCTACGGGGCATTCGGCAGTGTCAGCCGGGTGCGCTACGAGGTGATCCTCGAGGGCACGGCGGACGCCATGCCCTACGAGGAATCGGAGTGGCGGGAGTACGAGTTCAAGGGCAAGCCGGGCGATCCACGGTACTGGCCACGCCAGTTCGCCCCGTACCATCTGCGGCTCGACTGGCTGATGTGGTTCATCGCACTCTCCCCGGCGTACGCCGGTTCGTGGTTCACGGGTCTGGTGGAGCGGCTCCTGGAGAACGACCGTGACACGCTGCGACTGCTGCGCCGCTCCCCGTTCCCTCCCGACGCCCCGCCGCACTACATCCGCGCGCGCCTCTTCCGCTACCGGTACACGACCTGGCGCGAACTGCGGGAGACGGGCGCGTGCTGGCACCGCACATACGTACGCGACTTCCTGCCGCCGACGCGGCTGGAGACGGAGGCCGAGCGTCGTATTCCGTACTAGACGGCTCCCCGGAGGTCCACGTACCGCCCGGTGCGGGTCGACCAGCCGGCCGGCCAGGGCGGCAGTGACGGGAACGTCTCCGGTCCGCCGGCCCGGGTCGAGACTGGTGGACAGGTACCAGGGCAGGAGCAGGGTGCGGGCCGAGCGACGCCGAGGACTCCGCAGGCCCGGTCCAGTCCACCGCGGTCGTGTCCGCTGTCGTCGAGCGCCTGGGCCGGCAGCCGCGCCCGGAGGCGTGCGACGTGACCCGGTGCACACGTCGCCGCACGGCGCGCCGCCGCCCTCGCCGTGTGCGGCACGGCAGGGGCCGCAGGGGGCGAGGGTCAGATGCCGTAGACGCGGGTGGCGGTGCCGGCGAAGACGGCCTCCCTCTCGGCGTCACCGAGACCGGCCGTCAACTCCCCGGCGGTGCGGACGACTTTGCCGTACGTCGCCGCCAGCGTGCAGACCGGCCAGTCGGAGCCGAACATCAGGCGGCCGGGGCCGAAGGCCTCCAGAACCGTGTCGGCGTACGGGCGCAGTGTGTCGGTCGTCCAGGCTGCGGGGTCGGCCTCGGTGACCATGCCCGAGAGTTTGCACACGGTGTTGGGAAGTGCGGCGAGCGCTCGGATGTCCGACGCCCATGGTTCGAGGTCGCCCGACGCGATCGGCGGCTTGCCCAAGTGGTCCAGGACGAAGGTGAGTTCGGGCAGGGCGGCGGCGGCCTTGGCGCAGGCCGGGAGCTGGTGCGGTACGACGACCAGGTCGTAGACGAGCCCCGCTTCGGCCACGGCGGCAAGCCCCCGGCGTACGTCCGGGCGCAGCAGCCATTCGGGGTCGGGCTCGCCCTGGACCTGGTGTCGGATGCCCTTGAGGTACGCGCCGCCCGGCAGCTCCCGCAGCCGTGCCAGCTCGTCGGCCACGTCCGGGCGGGTCAGGTCGCTCCATCCCACCACCCCCGCCACCAGCTCGCTCTCCGCCGCGAGGGCGAGGAACTCGGGGGTCTCCTGCGGGACGGTGATCGTCTGCACCAGGACCGTGCGGTCGAACCCGGCGTCCCGCGCCCGCGGCTCGAGATCCGCGAGGGTGAAGTTCCGTCGCAGGGGCTGGAGTTCGGGTCCCGTGATCCAGTCCTGGTCGCGGACGGAGAGGTCCCACACATGGTGGTGCGCGTCCACGCTCACGGCAGCTCCCACACGACCGGCAGACCGGCGTCCGCGCCCTCGTCGGAGTAGTCGTGGACGACGTCGAGGAGTTCGGCCATGCGGGCCTGCCAGGCGATGTTGACCGGCAGTTTCTCCAGTTCGGCGAGCATCCGCCCGTAGTCCTCGCACTCCAGGACGTGGAAGAGATCGGTCCCGCTGCGCCAGATCGTCCAGGAGGTGGCTCCGGCCGCGCGGATCGCGGCGGTCAGCTCGGCCGGGACCTCGCGGTGCGCGGCCTCGTATTCGGCGACACGGTCCGCGCGGACCTTGGTGTGCAGCGCGACTCTCATGACGGCTCCTGTACGGGTACGGGGGCAGCGGCGGGCAGCAGTCCTTCCGCGAGCAGTTCCACCCAGAACTCCAAGGGCACCGGCTTCGCGAACTGCCGTACACAGTCGCGGACTTCGTCCGCCGAGCGGGCACCGACCAGCACGCTCGCGACGGCCGGGTGGGCGGCCGGGAAGGTCAGGGCGGCGGCGCGCAGCGTGGTGCCGTGCCGCTCGGCGACAGCCTTCAGGCGCAGGGCCCGTTCGAGCAACTCGGCTGGCGCGGCGCTGTAGTTGAACGTCGCTCCCGGCCGCGGGTCGGCCAGCAGACCGGAGTTGAAGGCACCGCCGATCACGACGGACGTACCGCGCTCCTGGGCGTCGGGCAACAGCTCGGTCAGCGCCCGGTGGTCGAGCAGTGTGTAGCGGCCCGCGCACAGCACCACGTCGACGTCCGTCTCGCGGACGAAGCGGGTGAGCATCTCGGCCTGGTTCATGCCGGCGCCGATCGCGCCGACCACGCCTTCCGAGCGGAGCTTCTCCAGGGCGGGGTAGCCCTCGCGGAAGGCCTGCTCGGCGTGGTCGTCCGGGTCGTGCAGGTAGACGACGTCCACCCGGTCGAGGCCGAGCCTCTCGAGGCTGGCGTCCAGGCTGCGTCGTACGCCGTCCGCGCTGAAGTCCCAGACGCGGCGGTGCGTGGCGGGCACGGCGAAGCCGTCGGCCAGATCGTCGCCGCCCGCGTCCGTGGGCTCCAGGAGGCGGCCCACCTTGGTGGAGACGGTGTACTCGGCGCGGGGCCGCTCACGCAGGGCCGCCCCGAGGCGCCGCTCGGAGAGCCCGATGCCGTAGTGCGGCGCGGTGTCGAAGTAGCGGATGCCTCCCGCCCAGGCCGCCTCGACCGCCTCGTACGCCTGCTCGTCGGTGACCGCGGTGAACAGGTTGCCGATGCCCGCGGCGCCGAAGGACAGCTCGCTGACCTCGACGCCGCTGCTGCCGAGCGTGCTCACTGGCCCACCGGGCGCAGGCGCAGACCCTGCATGCCGCCGTCGACGGCGAGCGCGGTGCCGGTGGTCGCTGCGGACAGCGGGCTCGCCAAGTAGGCGATGGCACCCGCGACTTCGGCTGCCGAGACGAGGCGGCCGGTGGGCTGGCGGGCCTCCAGCGCGGCGCGTTCGGCGACCGGGTCGGGCGCCGCGTCGAGCAGGCGGCCGACCCAGGGCGTGTCGACCGTTCCGGGGTTCACGCAGTTCACGCGGATGCCCTCTCGGACGTGGTCGGCGGCCATGGCCAGGGTGAGCGAGAGGACTGCGCCCTTGGAAGCCGAGTACAGGGCGCGCTGGGGCAGGCCCGCGGTGGCGGCGATGGAGCAGGTGTTCACGATGGCCGCGTGCGCGGACTCGCGCAGCCGGGGCAGGGCGGCGCGGGCCGTACGGACCATGCCGAGGACGTTGACGTCCAGGACCCGGTGCCACTGCTCGTCGTCGTTGTCCTCGACGGTGCCCTGGGCGCCGATGCCCGCGTTGTTGATCAGTACGTCGAGGCCGCCGAGGTCCGCGACCGCCGCGGCCACCGCCGAGCGTACGGACGCGTCGTCGGTGACGTCGGCACGGTAGCCGAGCAGCGGCTTCTCGACCGAGGAAGGGTCGAGGTCGAGGACGGCGACCTGCGCGCCGCGCGCGGCGAGGAGGTCGGCGGTGGCCCGGCCGATGCCGGAGGCGCCGCCGGTCACCAGCGCCTTGAGTCCCTCGAAGTCCTGAGCGCCCTGAGCGTCCGTCATGCCGCTTCCCCCTTCTGGTCGGTGAGAGCCTGCTGGGCGAGATCGGCGGCCCAGAAGGTACCGCCGGGGTAGGTGAACTCCGCGATGGACTCGGGCCGCATGGTCGACGAGAAGCCCGGCGTGGAGGGTGCCATGTAGTGACCCTCGCGGATCACCACCGGGTCGCGGAAGTGGTCGTGCAGGTGGTCGACGTATTCGATGACCCGGTCGTCGGTGGTTCCGGACAGCGCCACGAAGTCGAACATCGAGAGGTGCTGGACGAGTTCGCACAGCCCGACGCCTCCGGCGTGCGGGCAGACGGGCACGCCGAACTTGGCCGCGAGGAGCAGGATGGCGAGGTTCTCGTTGACGCCGCCGACGCGGGCCGCGTCGATCTGCAGGACGTCGATGGCGCCGGCCTGGAGCAGCTGCTTGAAGATGATGCGGTTCTGCACGTGCTCGCCGGTGGCGACCTTGACCGGGGCGACGGCCCTGCGGACGGTGGCGTGGCCGAGGACGTCGTCGGGGCTCGTCGGCTCCTCGATCCAGTAGGGCTGGAACTCGGCGAGCGCCTTGGTCCAGGTGATCGCCTCGTCGACGTTCCAGCGCTGGTTGGCGTCGATGGCGATGCGGATGTCCGGGCCGACCACGGAGCGGGCGACACGGCAGCGGCGTACGTCGTCCGCCAGGTCCGCGCCCACCTTCAGCTTGATCTGTGTGAAGCCGTCGGCGACGGCCTCGGCGGCGAGCCGGGTGAGTTTCTCGTCGCTGTAGCCGAGCCAGCCGGGCGAGGTGGTGTACGCCGGGAAGCCCTGTGCCCCCAGAGTCGCGGCGCGTTCGGTGGCCCCCTGCTTGCCCCGCCGCAGCAGGTCCAACGCCTCTTGCGGCGTCAGCGCGTCCGTGATGTAGCGGAAGTCGACCTGGCGTACCAGCCATTCCGGCTCGGCGTCGGCGAGCAGCTGCCACAGCGGCTTGTGCGCGCGTTTGGCGGCCAGATCCCATACGGCGTTGACTACGGCGCCGATCGCCATGTGCATCACGCCCTTCTCGGGTCCGAGCCAGCGCAGCTGGCTGTCACCGATCAGGTCGCGGCCGAGGGAACCGGGGTCGGCGCACAGCTCGTCGACGGACCGTCCGATCACATGCCCCCGCAGCGCGTCGATCGCGGCGACCTGGACATCATTGCCCCGCCCGATGGTGAAGGTGAAGCCGTGCCCCTCGGGGAAGTCGGCGGCGTCGGTGCGCAGCACGACGTACGCCGCCGAGTAGTCGGGGTCCGGGTTCATCGCGTCGGAGCCGTCGAGCTCGCGCGAGGTGGGGAAACGGATGTCGTAGGTGTCGACCGCGGTGATGCGAGCGGCAGTTGGGGACACGGGAGGCCTTTCGGTCGGTAACAGAGGCGACGACAGTCAGTCCTGGGCGCGGCCCGTGGTCACGCGGGCGATCAGGAGGGCGACCAGGATGATTCCGCCGTAGATGGCGTCGATCCAGAACGACGGCACCTGGGCCATGGTGAGCATGGTCTTGACCACGGCGAGCAGCAGAACTCCGGTGAGAGCCCCGAACATGGTGCCTCGGCCTCCGTCGAGGCTGATGCCTCCGATGACAGCGGCGGCAAACACGGTGAAGATCATGTTCTCGCCCTGGTTGGCACCGATCGCACCGACGTAACCCGTGTACATGACGCCGCCGATCGACGCGAGCACGCCTGCGACGACGTAGACACCCAGCCGAATCCGGTCCACCCGGATGCCTGCCGCGCGTGCCGCCTCCAGGTTGCCGCCGATGGCGTACAAGGATCGCCCCACACGGTGGTATTTGAGCAGGAATCCCGCGACGGCGAAGGACACCGCGGCCAGCCACGCCGACATGGGAACGTGCAGGAACGTGGTGGTGGCGAGCGAGAAGAACGCGTCAGGCATGCCGAAGAGCGTCTTGCCCTTGGTGGCACCGACCAGGAGGCCGCGCAGGATGATCAGCATGGCAAGCGTGACGATGAAGGCGTTCAACTTGAGCTTCACCACGAGCAAGCCGTTGAAGGTACCGATGCCGGCACCCACCAGGAGGATGGCCAGCAACGCAAGTGGGACGGGAAGTCCAAGGCCCCATCCGGACTGGGACGTCGGCAGGACGAGGAGCGCTCCGACGGCCGGCGCGATGCCGACCACGGACTCCAGTGAGAGATCGAACTTGCCGGTGATGAGCACCAATGACTCGGCCAGAACCACCATCGCGAGGGCGGCGGACGAGCCGAGGATGGAGATGAACGTGGCCTCGGTGAAAAACGAGTCGTTGAGCACCGCGCCGAGCACGATCAGCAATACCAGCGCCGGTAGCAGAGCGAGTTCACGCGCCTGCTGCAGGCGTACCGCCTTCGTCCTGCCGCCCCTGGACGGCCGCAGGGCGGCCTGACCCGGCGGGGCCTTCGTGTCAGCCATGGTCCACTCCTTCGATGGAGGCGATCAGCTCGTGGTCGTGCCAGCCCGCCGGGTGCTCGGCGACGACGCGGCCGTGGAAGAGGACGAGAACCCGGTCGCAGCGGCGCAGGTCGTCGAGTTCGTCGGAGACGACGAGCACGGCGGTGCCGTCCTCGCGGGCGCTGTCCATGCGGGAGAGCAGGGACTCCTTGGACTTCACGTCGACGCCCGCGGTGGGGTTGATGAGGACGAGAAGGCGCGGGTCCGAGGCGAGGGCGCGCGCCATGACGACCTTCTGCGCATTGCCTCCGGACAGATCGGAGACCGGCTGCTCGGGGCCCTCGGTGTGGATGTCGAGGCGTTCGATCAACTCGGTGGCGAAGCCGCGCTTGCGGTCGGTGCCGATGAACCCGTAGCTGCCGAGCCGGTTCAGGACGCTCATGGTGGTGTTGTCGCCGATGCTCATCGCGGCGACGAGACCCTGATCGTGCCGGTCGCGCGGGACACAGCCGACGCCCGCTTTGAGCGCGGCCTGTACGTCGCCGAACGGGAGCCGCTCGCCGTCGAGTCGGGCGGTGCCGCCGGTCGGCGTGTGCAGTCCCGCGAACGACTCGGCCAGCTCGATCTTGCCGCTGCCGCTGGAGCCGGCGAGACCGACGACCTCGCCGCGGCGGACGGTGAGGTCGATACCGTCGTACGCGTCCGAGGTCAGCCCCTCGACGTCGAGCATCACCGGCGCGTCCGCGGCCACGGACGCGCGCGTGGCCGTGTGCTCGGCGATCGACTCCCCCGCCATGGCCTCCACCAGCGCCGGGCGCGGGAGTTCGGCGACCGGAGCGGTGGTGATCCAGCGAGCGTCGCGCAGGACCGTCACCGTCTGGCACACCTCGTACACCTCCTGGAGGTGGTGCGAGATGAACAGGAAGGTGACGCCGGACTCCTGGAGTGCGCGCATCCGCGTGAAGAGCCGCTCGATCTCACGGTTGTCGAGCTGCGCGGTCGGCTCGTCGAGGACGATGAAGCGGGCGCCGAAGCTCAACGCCCGGGCGATCTCGACCATTTGACGATCCTCGACCTTGAGGTTGGCGGTCCGCGCGTCCGGGTCCACCCGCACGTCCCAGGTCTCCAGGACCTCGGCCGCCTGGGACTTCAACCGGCGCCAGCTGATGAAGCCGCCCCGGCCCACCGGCTGCCGGTTGATGAAGAGGTTCTCGGCGACCGTCAACTCCGGTACGACGGTGGGCTTCTGGTAGACGCAGGCAACTTTGCGACGCCAGGCGTCGCGGTCGGCGAGCGCGGGCGCGGGCTCGCCGTCGAAGCGGACCGTGCCCTCGTCGGGGGCCTGCAGGCCGGTGAGGATGGTGACGAGGGTGGACTTGCCCGCGCCGTTGCGGCCGACGAGGGCGTGCGACTCGCCCGGCAGGACGGTGAGTCGGCCGTCTTGGAGGGCGACGGTGGGGCCGTACCGCTTGGCCACCCCCCGCGCCTCCACCAGTGGTGTACTCATTTGACCGTGTTGCCCCAAAGCTTGGAGTCGTCCACGTTGTCCTTCGTCACCAGCGGCGCGGGCAGCTGGTCCTCCAGGATGCCGCTGGGCAGCTTGACGATCTCGGAGTCGTGGTCGGTCGGGCCCGGCTTGAACGTCTTCCCCTGCATCGCGGCCTTGATGTAGTACATGCCGTACCGGGCGTAGGCGTCGGCGGGCTGCGAGACGGTGGCGTCGATCTCACCCTTGCGGATGGCGTCGAACTCCTGCGGGATGCCGTCGTTCGAGACGATCGTGATGTGGCCCGCCTGGCCGGTCTTCTTGAGCATCCCCTTGGACTTGAGGGTCTGCAGGGTGGGCGCGAGGTAGACGCCGCCCGCCTGCATGTAGATGCCCTTGATGTCGGGGTTCGCGTTCAGGAGGGTGTCCAGCTTGGAGGCCGCCGTGTCGGACTCCCACTTGGCGGGGATCTCCAGGACCTTCAGCTTCGGGTAGTTCTTCTTCACACAGGAGCGGAAGGCCTCAGAGCGCTCACGGCCGTTGACGGAGGCCAGGTCGCCCATGATCTGCACGACCTTGCCGGAGCTGATCTGCTTGCCGAGGTACTCGCAGGCCTTCTCGCCGTACGCGACGTTGTTGGCCCGTACGACCATGGCGACCTTGCCCTTCTCGGGCGCCACGTCGACGGCGACCACGGGCACGCCCTTGCGCTCGGCCTGGTCGAGGCCCGCGGCGATCGCGGCGCTGTCCAGGGGGGCCACGACGAGGCCCTTCACGCCCTGGTTGAGCTGGTTGTTGATGTCGGTGATCTGCTGCGACGGGTCACTGTTGGAGTTGACGGTCTTGAGCGCGTCCACGCCCTCGGACTTCGCCATCTTCGGTACGTAGTCGTTGTACGACTGCCAGAACGGCGAGGTCAGCAGGGGCAGGATCACCCCGACCTTGCCGGTACCGCCGCCTCCCCCGCCGCCCGAGGCCACGGTGTCCTTGGTGCTGCCGCATGCCGCGAGCACGAGGGTCGCGCAGGCGGCCGCAGCCGCCGCACGCACCGCTCGCGACGAGATTCGCCTGTTCCGCACTGTTCTGCCGGCCATCTGACGGCTCCTCATTGAGCGTGATCGAGCAGGACGCGTGGCCGGAGGTCCCTCTACCGACCGGGACGAATATTTATCAGACCACTTCCCCCTCACAACACCCTCCGACGCCAAATTTTCCTACTTCCAAGCCATAGTGGTCCGACCACTCCGGTCGTTAGACTGCGGCGCACCCGACAAACAGGAGGAAGTGGCGTGGACGAGCCGGCCCCGCAGAAGGGCACCGTGACGCAGCGCGCCATCGAGCGGATCAAGGCGTTGATCCGCGAGGGCCGCCTGGAGCCGGGGCAGCGGCTGCCGACCGAGCGTGATCTGGCGACCCAGCTGGGCATCTCGCGCAGTTCGATGCGCGAGGCCATCCGCGCGCTCACAGTCCTCGGTGTGCTGGAGGCTCGACACGGATCAGGCATCTACGTGACACAGCTGGAGGCCGGCGACCTCCTTGAGACCTTTGGTGTCGTGGCCGATCTCTCGCGCGGCCAGCGCCTGGTCGAACTGCTGGAGCTGCGCCGGATCCTGGAGTCGACGGCGACCGCGCTGGCCGCCGCGCGGATCACGCCCGACCAGCTCGCCGAGGTGGAGAAGCATCTGACAGCGATGAACGCGACGGACGATCCGGAACAGATCCTCGCGCACGACCTGGCCTTCCACCGCGAGATCGCCGCCGCCGCGGGCAACGACACCATGGCGGCCATCCTGGAGGGCCTCTCCTCGCGCACCTTCCGCGCCCGCGTCTGGCGCGGCTACCAGGAGGAAGGCGCCTTCGAGCGCACACGACGCGAGCACGCGGCGATCCACCGGGCACTGGTCGCCCACGACCCGGAGGCGGCGCGGGCGGCGGCGGCCTCGCATGTGGGTGAGGTGGAGGAGTGGCTGCGGACCCAGCTCAAGGCGTAGGGGGCGCAGGCACTCCGGCCACAATAGGACCGGAGTGGTCGCGGACTCAGCTCCAGTCGCAGAGGCCGCAGGCACTCCGGCCACAGCAGGACCGAAGCCGCTCAAGGCCTGAGGCGATTCCTTCGGATCACTTTGCGGAGCGGACCCTCACTCCTCCCAGCTCTCCACGCCCGCCTCCACCGCCTCCCGCACGTCGAAGTCCGGATCGTCGGCGAGGTGGTCCAGCAACTCGGCGACCCCCGGGGTGGACCAGCCCGCGAGCGCCCACACCAGCTCCTCCCGCACCGAGGGGTCGGGGTGGGCGGACAGGCGGCCCAGTTCGGTGAGCGGGCCGCCTCTGCGCTTCCCGAACCAGTGCAGCGCCGCACGCAGTGCGGCCGGGTCCCCGGGGTCGCCGGCCGCCTCGAGCCGGGCGAGCAGCGCCCTGGGCGGAGGCGGGGGACCGTCCAGGGGGTGCGACAGGCGTTCGCAGCCACTGGTGAGTGAGGGTGTACGACCGCAGCACCGGGAAGCCGTACACGCCCCGCGCGCCTCCCTGCCCGTAACTCACCGCGCGGATACCGGCCCGCCGGACGCGCGGCGTGTCGGCCATGGACGCCAGGTGCACGAACATCGCCATCAGACGACTCCAAGGCGAGCCGGCGGCGGCCCCAGCGGGTCCTCCGTCAGCACCGCCGGTGACCTCAGCGCCTCCTCGTACGCCTTCCGCTCGAAGACGAAGAGGCCGATCGGCAGCTCGCCCCACTGTGCGCGGTGAGGCTGACGGAAGGACGACCAGGTGACCGTCGTAGGCGCCACGGCGATCCGCGCCATGAGGGGCCAGCAGCCCCAGATGCCGCACGAGCAGCCCAGGAGGGGAACGGCAGCCGGACTCAGGAAGTGGTCGGGGCGGTCCTCGAAGTCCACCACCCCCAGGCCGTCGTGCTGGCGCCAGATGAGCTCCGCCGACTCCCTCTCCTGGTCCTCGAACTGGTCCTCCAGCTCCGGACGCCACCGCTCGCGCGTCGCCCAGGCCGCGTGCGCGCGCAGGTCGGTGCCGTCGACGCGGAGGCCCCAGAGGTGGGAGGACGGGTGCTCGTCCGAGGGGTAGTGGAAGAACTCGATGCCGTTCACGGTCCGCATCCTCCCCGGCCGGCCCCCACCCCCGCGAACCGTTAAGCGCCTACCGCCTCCTGCGCGTACAGCCCCTCCACCGCCTCCGCGAAGTCCCGCAGGATCTCCTCGCGCCGCAGTTTCATCGACGGGGTCGGATGCCTCGCCGTCTGCGTGAAGTCGACCGTCACGGACGCTGATCGAGAAGAAGCCGGGGGAGCTGTGAGCGTCGAGAACCTCGACTGGTTCAAGTCCTGCTGAAGCAGCGGTGAGGGCGGCGCTTGCCTCGAAGTCGCGGTGTGCCCCCAGCCATCCACACCCGCGATTCCAAACGCCGCCCCACCGCCCTCACCTAACCCTCTCCCCCCACCACCTGGACCACCTTCCTACCTCTCACCAAGTCACCGGCAACTCGATCGGGAACCGCCGGATGGTCTCCGTGTCCCACCGCACCTCTTCCGGCGGCACAGCCAACCGCAGCCCGGGAAAGCGCTCCAGCAACCGGCCGACGGCCACCTCGAGTTCCGCCATGGCCAAGGGCACCGCGATGCAGCGGTGGCCGCCCCAGCCGAACGTCATATGAGGCGCGCGCGGCCGCTCGAAATCGATGTCGTGCGGCTTCGGATAACGGGCGGGATCGCGGTTCGCGGTCAGATACGACACGTGGACGAACTCGCCCGCCCGGATCCGCACGCCGTTCAAGTCGACGTCCTCCAGCGCCACTCGGGGAATCCCGACCCCCTTGCGGAACGGGATGTACCGCAGCAGCTCGTGGATGCCCTCCGTCAGGGTCTCGGGGCCCTTCCGGAGGTAGTCGACCAGCTCGGGGCGGGTGAGCAGCAGATACGCGATGTCGCTGATCTGGCAGGTCGCCGTGTCCTGGCCGCTGAGGACCAGGGTGAGGGCCATGACGGCCATTTCCCTGTCGGTGAGCTGGTCCTCGCCGTCCCGGGCGGCGATCATCACGCTGATGATGTCGTCGCCGGGGGTGCGGCGGCGCTGCTCGACCATGTCGAGGAAGTAGGCCGTCAGGTCGGCCTTCGCTTTGGCCGCCGCCTCCTTGTTGCCGCGGCCGGTGACGAGGAGCCGGTGGACGTACTCGTGCATCCGGGGCCACTCGGCCCGGGGGATCCCGAGCAGATCCAGGATGGTGTGCTGGGGGAACGGGTCGGAAAGGTGCCGAACCAGGTCGGCCGGCGGCCCCTCCTTCTCCATGTCGTCCAGCAAAGAGTCCGCGAGCAGGACGATCCGTTCCCGCATCCCGTCGACCCGCTGTTGCGTGAACGCCTGGGAGACCAGGCTCCGTACGCGGCTGCTGTGCGGCGGGTCCATGACGTTGATGGACTCACGGGAGACGATGGGCTCCGGCGTCAGCCGGGGGTAGTCGTGGCCCATGATCTCGGCCCGGCTGAAGCGGCGGTCGCAGGTCACCTGCTGGACCGATTCGAAGTCGGTGACCAGCCAGACGTCGGACTCGCCGTACGGAAGGCGGATGCGGGTGAGGGACTCGCGTTCCATGAGGGCCGCGAGCTCGGGGTCGAATTCCAGGGCCCGGCTGAAGTCGAAGGGGCAGGTGAGGGTCTCGTCGTTCATGGTCATCAGCCACCTGCTCCCGGCATCGGCACGACATTGGTGGCGTCCACGGCGGGACGCAGGCCCTTGGCGAGCTTGATCGCGTCGCCCACGGCCCAGTAGTGGACAAAGAAGAGTCTGGGTTCGTCGGTGAGGTTGTGGTGGTGGACCTCGACGAGGTCGGCTCCGGCGCGCCGGATGGCGGTGAGGACGTCCTGGACCTCCTTGGCGATCATGACGAAGTCGCCGTTGACCGCGGCTCGGCCGCGGCCGAGCGGTTGGAAGTTGACCACCGTGGTGGCGCCGAGGCCCGGAGGGAGGACCATGCCGTCGTCGATGATGGTCTCGGCGCGGACGAAGGTGTTCTTGTAAACACCGTCGTCGACCAGGCCCTTCACGCCGATCGCGGCGTCGATGGCGGCGGTGTCCAGGTCGAGGGTTTCCTTCACGGAAGCGGTGTTCGTATCCGGCGGCGGGGTGGCCGTGCAGTCGAACGCCGCACGCAGGCCGTGGGCCACGGCCGTTGGGTCGGGGCCGTGGGCGTGCACGTGGACCCACCAGATGTCGGGCTTGTGGGCGAGCAGGTGCTTGTGGATCGCCGTCTGCCAGATGCCGTGCTCCTGCAGGGCATCGCTGAACGGCTGGAGTTCCCGCTCGGTGACCACCGCGTCGCCCATGAGGAGTGAGTTGCCGTCGTCGTAGCGGACGAAGGCCACGTGTGTGCCGAGGGCGAGCGCGGGCTTGATCCTGATGCCGCGCGAGTACACCTCGAGGTCCCGGCGGGGCAGGCCCGTGTGGTACATGTACCGCTTCATGTCGCCGGGGCGGCCCAGGGCCGCGCCCACGTCCGTCCAGTCGGCCAGTTTCGTCATCACCGGCTTGACCTGCTTGCGGCCCGCCGCGTTCGCGGCCCCGGCCACCGCCCCGGTCATTACGGGCGCCAGCGCGGCGGTGGCCAGCATGCGGCGCCGGGAGGTGGTGAATCGTCGGGGGTGGGTGTCCCGCTGTGGGTGCTGCTGTCGGTCATCAGCCATGTCATATGCCTCCTGGCGCGATGGAAGCACGGCAGGCGCCGCGGACCCGTGATATGCACGGGCGCGTGCGGCCAGGTGGGCTAAGGGGGCGCTGGGACGGTCTGGTGAGCCGGGCGGGCGGGCGCGGGCTGGGGCCTGTCTTCCGGATCGGGCCGGCGCCGAGCGGCGGCGACCGTGAACCGACCCGAGCGGGGTCTGGTGCGTGCCGCTGCAAGGCGGAGGAGGGCATCCACGCGGAGCGTCGGCAACCGCCGACAACGCGGCGGAGGTCCCCCTCTGGGGGTGCGTGCCAGGGCCCGCGACCCGGGACGATCCCGAAGACAGGCCCTGGGGCTCGCAGTTGCTCCCGCCGTAACGGACCCACAGCCGCTCAAGGCCCAGGGCTCACAGTCCCACCCGCCCCAGCAGGACCCACAGCCACTCAAGCCCAGGGCTCACAGTCCCACCCGCCCCAGCAGGACCCACAGCCACTCAAGCCCAGGGCTCACAGTCCCACCCGCCCCAGCAGGACCCACAGCCACTCAAGCCCAGGGCTCGCAGTCCCACCCGCCGTAGCGGGGCCCGCGGCAGCTCATGCCGCCGCGGGCGCGCAGCCCATGCCGCGTCTCAGGTGCGCTTCAGCCTGAGCGTCATCAGCTCGAACGGGCGCAGGGGCACGGTGATCCGGTCGCCGTCCCGCCCCGGCGCCGCCGCCTCGGCGAGCGGCCGCTCCAGCAGGTCGGTCACCGTGACGGCCGCGACCTCGAAGCCCGGGGTGAGCGTGGCCCGGGTGCGGCCGCCGTGGGATTCGTGGAAGCGGACGACCACGTCACCGCTGCCGTCGTCGGCGAGTTTGACCGCCGTCACGACGACCGCGTCCTGGTCGACGGTCACCAGCGGGGCGACGTCCCGGGAGCCGGATACTCGCCGCTCCGGCAGATTGATCCGCCAGCCCTCACGCACGGCGTCGCCGATCGCCGCGCCCGGTACCAGTGCATGCCGGAAGCGGTGGACGCCCTGGTCGGTCTCGGGGTCGGGGAAGCGCGGGGCGCGCAGCAGCGAGACGCGCACGGTGGTGGTCGTACCGGAGTCGGTGTCGCGTACGGCCCGGGTGACGTCATGGCCGTACGTCGAGTCGTTGACCAGGGCGACGCCCCAGCCGGGCTCCTCGATGTGCACGAAGCGGTGGTTGCACGCCTCGAACTTGGCCGCCTCCCATGACGTGTTGGTGTGGGTCGGCCGGTAGAAGTGCCCGAACTGGGTCTCGGACGCGTACCGGTCGGCGTGCACGTCCAGCGGGAAGGCGAGCTTCAGGAACTTCTCGGTCTCGTGCCAGTCGACCTCGGTGTCGATGCCGAGCCGTCGCTCGCCCGGCGCGAGCGACAGCACCTGGGTGACCCGCGACGCGCCGAAGGACCGTACGATCCGGACCGACACGCCGTCCTCACCAGGCACGACCTCATCCGCGTCGACCAGGTCGACGACCGTGTTGCGGTAGAACTCGTCGACGTCCCAGGCGTCCCACATGTTCGGGAAGTCGGGGTGGATCTGCAGCAGGTTGGCGGCCTGCCCGGGTGCGATCGTCTCGCGGTCGGCGCCGAGGTCGTACGCCGAGACGACCAGCCCCCGCGCGTCGATCTCGATGCGCAGCAGGCCGTTGTCGAGGACGTAGCCGCCGTTCACGCGCGGGGCGAGCGCGGTCTCGCCCTCGACGAGGGACGTACCGGCACCGCCGGCCGGCACGCCCTCCCGGCTGTGCGGCGCGGAGTTGAAGAGCAGTGCCGTCGGGCCCTCGCCGGCCAGCGCACGCTGGGCCGCGTCGATGATGCCGCCCAGTTCCTCGGCGACCTTCTCGTACGTCCTGCGCGCCTCCCGGTGCACCCAGGCGATGGACGACCCGGGCAGGATGTCGTGGAACTGGTGGAGCAGCACCGTCTTCCAGATGCGGTCCAGCTCCTTGTACGGATAGGGGAATCCGGTCCGTACGGTCGCGGTCGACGCCCACAGTTCGGCCTCGCGCAGGAGGTGTTCGCTGCGGCGGTTGCCCTGCTTGGTCTTCGCCTGGCTGGTGAGCGTGGCGCGGTGCAGCTCCAGGTACAACTCGCCGACCCACACGGGGGCGTTGGGGTACTCGGCTTCCGCCTTCTCGAAGAACCTCTCGGGGGTTTCCCACACCACGGTCGCGGAGCCTTCGAGGTCGCGGAGCCGGGCCGCCTTGGCGACCATCTCGCGCGTGGTGCCGCCGCCTCCGTCACCCCAGCCGGTGGGCGCGAGGGAGTGACGGGCGACGCCCTTGTCCTTGAAGTTGCTTGCGGCGTGGGCGATTTCGCTGCCCTTCATGGAGCAGTTGTAGGTGTCGACGGGCGGGAAGTGCGTGAAGATGCGGGTGCCGTCGATGCCCTCCCACTGGAAGGTGTGGTGCGGGAACTTGTTGGTCTGCGACCACGAGATCTTCTGGGTCAGCAGCCATTTGGAGCCCGCCGCCTTGATGATCTGGGGCAGCCCGGCGGCGAAGCCGAAGGTGTCCGGCAGCCAGGCCTCGTCGTTCTCGATGCCGAACTCGTCGAGGAAGAACCGCTTGCCGTGCACGAACTGACGGGCCATCGCCTCCGAGCCCGGCATGTTCGTGTCCGACTCGACCCACATGCCACCGGCGGGCACGAACCGCCCGTCGGCCACCGCCTTCTTCACCCGCGCCCACACCTCGGGCCGGTGCTCCTTCACCCAGGCCCACTGCTGGGCCTGGGACATGGCGAAGACGAAGTCGGGCTCGTCCTCCAGGAGCGCGGTCATGTTGGAGGTGGTGCGGGCCACCTTGCGGACGGTCTCGCGCAGCGGCCACAGCCAGGCCGAGTCGATGTGCGCGTGCCCGACGGCGCTGATGCGATGGGCGGAGGGGACGGCGGGCGTGGACAGGACGTCCGTCAGCCGCGCGCGTGCCGCGGCCGCCGTGCCGCCCACGTCCTGGAGGTCCACCGCGTCCAGGGCCCGCTCCACGGCCCGCAGGATGTCCCAGCGCCGCGCCGACTCCACCGGCAGCTCGGCCATCAGCTCACCGAGGACCTCCAGATCGATGACGAGCTGCCATACGGTCTCGTCGAAGACGGCGAGATCCATGCGCTCCAGCTGGTACCGCGGCTCGCTGCCGGCGGTCTCCTTGTCGCCCAACTGCGTGGACAGGAAGGGGTGGTAGTCCAGGATGACCGGGTTGGAGGCCGCCTCGATGTGCAGCCGGACCTCCTCGCCGCCCTCCACCGGGGCTCCGATCCGCACCCACTGGTTGCGCGGGTTGAGGCCCTTCACCGGAGTGCCGTCGGGCCGGTAGACGAGCCCCTCGCACTGAAAGCCCGGCATGTTCTCGTCGAAGCCGAGGTCCAGCAGCGCCTCGACGGTCTTACCCGCCCAGGCCTCCGGTACGGTCCCGGTCACCCGGAACCAGCTGGTCCCCCACGGAGCACCCCAGCGCGCGCCCACCTCGATCGGATCCGGTGCGGCCGCGAGCCCTTCAGCGACCGGCACGGGCTCGCCGGGCGCGTGCCACACCGCCACGTCCAGCGGTACGGACTCGGGGTACACGGCGGGGCGTATGCGCTCGTCGAGGACGCGCTTGAGGCGGGCTTCGACCAGGGTGCGGTCGTCATGCATGAGAGTGCTCCGTGGGGTGAGGGTGCGGGCTACCAGGTGTGCGTGGTCGTGGCGGGGGTCGAGACGGTGAACAGCTCCCCCACCGCGCGCAGTTCGAACCGCGCGGCCGACTCACCCTGCTCGGGGGCGAGAGAACCGACGTAGAACGCGCGCTGGCAGGTGCCGCCGAGGAAGCGGCGCGTGCCGTCGGGGAGCGTCCGGTACAGCTCGTAGTGGCGTACGGCGCCGGGGGCGCCCTGCCAGGCGAAGCGCAGGTTGCCTCCGTCGGCGTCGGTGACGCGCAGGTCGGTGGGCGCGGCCGGGTTCACCACCGCGTCGCGGACGGCGAGCCCGCCGAGGCGCCAGCGCACGGGCCCGGTGGTGGCGGTCAGCCGGACGCCCAGCGCGCGCACTGTGCCCGACAGACCCGTCAGCCGCACGGTCGAGGTCCCCCAACCGCCACTCGCGCTCACCGGGAAGTACGTGTACGGGGGTGCCCCACCGGCCGTTCCCGGCTCGGCGGTGGCGACGGCGAGCTCGACCCGCACATCGCCGGTGTCGACACGATGCGTCAGCTCCACCACCGTGTCCGCCCCGAGCGGCAGCCGCGTCGCGTACAGGTCCAGCGTGGTCGGCGCGGCGAGAGTGCCGTCGACCAGGAGGCTGCTGCCGCCGCGCCAGGCGTCGGCGAAGTCGAAGGTGACGGAGGGGCGCCCGCCGGTGGTCCGTACGACCCAGCGGCGGGACGGCAGCCGGTCCTGGAGGCCGAGGTGGTTCCAGGCGGCGTCCGAGGTGACCTTGCCGTTCTCGTACCACTTCAGTCCGTGGCCCGTGTTGAAGACCGTCGCGAACGGAACGGCGGTGACCGTCGATCGGTCGGCCACGGAGACGGCGGGCGCGCGCCAACTGGCCGTCGTGTCCGGCTTGGCGGGGTCGAGCGAGGCACCGGTCCAGAACGTGTCGTCGGCGGCATGGAAGTCGCCCGGCGTGCGGCTCGCGGGGAGGTGGTTGCGGGTCCACTCGGGCCGGTAGAAGCCGATGGAAGTGACGTGGGCCTTCGTGGTCGGCACGATGGCGTCCCAATTGACGGAGGCGCCGGTGCCGTTGGCCTCCACATCAACGCCCGCCCACAACTCGTATCGGCTGCGCCCGAGTTGCTGAGCCGTCGTCCCGGAGGACGCCAGAGTGCCCTGGGACCAGCGGAAGTCGATGAACATGGAGTCGGCGGCCTGGAAGAAGCTCTTGTTCTGGTTGTTCAGCGCTCCCTGCCAGCTCACCGATCCGTTCACGGTCATCGAGTCGTACCAGGTGACGCGCTGCCCCTTGGCCGTGCCGAGCGCCTTGAGTTCCTTGAGGAAGCCGAGCATGTCGGTCGCGAGCGCGGTGTTTCCGCCACCGGTCTCGGCGTTGATGAACCAGCCGTCGAAGCCGTACGCGGCCGCGACGGCGACGAGTTGCGCGGCGAGCGGATAGTGCCCCGTGGAGTCCTTCTGCACCAGGTCGCGGGTCCACTGGAGCTGTCCGCCGTAGGCGACGGGCGGCAGGAAGACATTGCCGAGGACGGGTACGCCGTGCCGGTGGGCCGCGTCCACGATGGGTGCGTTCGGCGCGAGGACCAGGCCCTCGCCGGACGAGCCGCCCCAGAAGACGAGTTCGTCGACGTACGCCCAGTGAGTGAGGGCGTAGTAGTCGGCCGTGGCCGCGCCCTGCGAGGGGTTGCTCGACGTGGGGCCGAAGGAGACCAGGGACTGGATGCGGGCCTGGCCGGAGCGGGCCGTCGTGTTCGCGGGGGTCGGCGTGAAGCGCGCGGCGAGGGGTACCGACGCCGCGTTGAACGCGAGGTCCGGGTCGCTCTCGGCGCGCCAGGACTTCAGGCTGCGCCAGGTGATGCCGGTGCCCGGGGTGCCCGAGGGCAGCGAGTCGGGGTACCAGTAGGAGGCGTACGGCTGCAGGTCGCGGGCGGCCGCGGCCGCCGTGCCCGACAGGCCGGGGACGAGTCCCGCGGCGACGCCGGCTCCGGCGAGCAGGACGGTGCGTCTGCTGAGGTTCACTGTGTGCTCCGTATCGTTGGGGGACGGACTACGGTGCTTTCGGTGGTGCCTGCGGTCACCGCGTGACCTGATCAGGGGTGACGACCTCGGTGATGCCCCGGGCCGCGAGGTGTTCCTTGTCGTCGGCGCGGCTCGCGAGAACGGTGGTGGGACGGGCTCCGTCGGCGGTCAGCCCGGCGAAGGCCTCGAAGACCGGGCCGCCGGGGGCACAGACCGAGCGGCCCGGTGCGGTGTCGACGACCAGCGCGGTGGTGCGCGCGGCGGGCACGTGTGGGCGGCCCTCCTTGAGGATCCGGGCGATCGCCTCTCCGGCGGGCTTCGTCTGCCGATTTGTGGTCAACAGGCCCAGGCTGTACTCGAGTTCGGGAAAGTCCGCGAGGTCACGGCTGACGTCGTGCGAGCACCACCAGGTCACGCCCCACACGTCGGGGCAGTCGAGGGCGTTCGCGACGGTCGCCTCCGTGAAGGCGGCCGCGTGCTCGGCCGGGATCAGGGGGGCGGGGGCGCCGACCTCCTGGAGCCAGACCGGACGGCGCGGGTCGTCCGCCCAGGCCTTGGACAGCTCGATGAGGTAGGCGGCGTGGTGCTCGGTGGCGACGCCTGTCCGGCCGTGCCGTTGCGCCGTCCCGTTGAACACCCACGAGTGCACGGCGGTGACCGCGCCGAGCCGGGCCGAGTGCTCGGGCGTGAACGGCTGGTCGTCCTGGTACCAGGCGGCGTCGTACGAGGCGTGCAGATGCGGCTTGCCGGGGGCGCCCTCCTCGCAGGCGGCGAGCAGACGCCGAAGCCACGCCCCCGCCTGGTCCGGCGTGATGCGGTCCGGGTCGGGGTGCGGCCCGGCGGCGAATTGATTGACCTCGTTCCCGATGGTCATGCCGATGAAGTTCGGCCGGTCGGCGAGAGCCGCCGCGAGGGTGCGCAGGTACGCGGCCTCCCCCTCGACCACCTCCGGATCGGTGAAGATGTTCCGCCGGTGCCAGGTCTGCGTCCACGCGGGCAGGAAGTCGAAGCTCGACAAGTGCCCTTGAAGGCCGTCCACGTTGACGTCGAGGCCGCGTTCGGCGGCGGCGTCGGCGAGCGCGACGAGTTGCTCGACGGCTCGCGGGCGGATCAGAGTGCGGTTGGGCTGGAAGTAGGGCCACAGCGGGAAGACCCGTATGTGGTCCAGGCCGAGCGCGGCGATCGAGTCGAGATCGGCGCGTACGGCGTCGAGGTCGAAGTCGAGCCAGTGGTGGAACCACCCCTCGCTCGGGGTGTAGTTGACGCCGAAGCGCACGGCAGAAGGCATGCGGGGTCCTTGCGAATCTGAGGTACGGAGGGGGGTCAGCCCTTGACGGCGCCCTCACCCACGCCGCGGAAGAAGTACCGCTGGAGACAGGCGAAGAGGGCGATCAGCGGCGCCACGGCGATGATCGTGCCCGCGGCGACGAGCCGTTCGTCGTTGGCGAAGGTGCCGTGAAGATAGTTGAGTCCGATGGTCAGGGTGAACTTCGACGGGTCGCTGAGCACGATCAGCGGCCACAGGAAGTCGTCCCAGGCGCCCATGAAGGCGAAGATCGCGACCACGGCGAGCGTGCCCTTCACCGACGGCAGCGCGATCCGCAGGAACCGCTGCCAGGAGTTCGCTCCGTCGACGAAGGCGGCCTCCTCGATCTCGTACGGGAGGTTGAGGAAGGCGTTGCGCATCAGCAGCACGTTCATGGCGCTGATGCAGGCGGGCAGCACGACACCGATCAGCGTGTTGTTCAGACCGAGTTCCCGCATGGTCGTGAACTGGGCGATGATGATGCTCTCGGCGGGCACGAGCATCGCCAGAATGAAGACGAGCGTCGCCAGGCGCCGGCCGCGGTAGCGCAGCCGGGCCAGGGCGTAGCCGGCGAGCGCCGAACCGACGCAGTTCGTCATGACGTTGGCGGTGGCGACCTTCAACGAGTTGAAGGCGTAGTCCCAGACGGGGATCGTTTCCGCAACTCGCCTGTAATTGTGGAGTGTTGGCTCGCTCGGCAGGAACTTGGGCGGGGAGCTGAAGATGTCCTCGTGCGGTCCTTTGAGGGAGGTCGACAGCTGCCACAGGAACGGGCCGACGGTCAGCGCGAGGACGGCGAGCAACAGCAGGTAGCGCAGGGCGAGTTCCCAGACACGGATGCGGCGGCCGTGCTCGTCCCTGACACGGGGCTCGCGAACAGCTGCCGGCGCCTGAGCGGGACGTACCTTGTCGATGACGCTCATGCCTCCTCCTTCCGGTCCGCGCGCAGCACCAGCAGCATCAGGACGACGGTGACGACGAAGACGACCACCGAGATGGCGGAGGCGTAGCCGACACGGCCGGTGAGGCCCGTGCCGGTGCGCTGGACGAGCATCACGAGGGTGGTGTCCTCGCCCGCCGGACCGCCGTCCGGGCCCGCCATCAGGTAGACCTCGGAGAACACCTTGAAGGCGGAGACCGAGGAGAGCGCTCCGACCAGGACCATCGTGGAGCGGACGGCGGGCACGGTGACCGTGAAGAAGCGACGCACCGCGCCCGCGCCGTCCACCATCGCGGCCTCGTGCAGCTCGCGCGGCACGTTCGCGAGTGCGGCCAGATAAATGATCATGTAGTAGCCGAGGCCCCGCCACACCGTGACGGCCATGGCGCTCAGCAGGAGCAGCCACTGGTCGCTGAGGAAGCCGACGCGGCCGACGCCGATCGTCTCCAACAGCGAGTTCACCAGACCGCGTTCGTCCAGCAGCCACACCCAGATCAGTCCGACCACGACGATCGACGCGACGACCGGGGTGTAGAAGGCGGACCGGAAGAAGGTGATCCCGGGGATGTTCTTCTGTACCAACAGGGCGAGCAGCAGCGGCAGCAGGACGAGCGCGGGGACGACCCCGAGGACGTACAGCGTGCTGTTGCGCAGCCCGATCCAGAACATCTCGTCGTGCAGCAGCTCCCGGAAGTTGGCCAGGCCCACGAACTTGCCGGGGATGAGCGTCCGGCGGTCGGTGAAGGCGTTGACCAGCGTGGAGACGAACGGATACAGGATGAAGACGCCGGTGATCACCAGCCCGGGAGCGGCGAACAGCCAGGGGCTGGTGGGCAGATGGCGCCGCACCCGCAGGGGCCCCGGCGCCCCCGACGGACGCCGCACCCCCGGCGGACGTTTCACCGCGGCAGCGGTGGAGGAACTCGCCATGTCGGTTCAGCCCTGCTGCTGGAGCAGCCGGTCGCAGGCCTTGACAGCGTTGTCAAGTGCCGCCTTGGGGCTCTCCTTGCCCTGCAGCGCCTTGGCGACCTCGTTGCGCAGCGCGGTCTTCATCTGCTCGCTGAACAGGACCGGTGTGTAATTCACCGCGTTCTTCAGGGACTTGGCGGCCGCGATCCGCACCCGCGTCTCGTCCGTCCCGTCCTCCTTGGTGAAGTACGGGTCGTCGAGCGATCCTGCGGTGCTCGGGAAGATCGCCACCTTCTTGGCGAACGACATCTGGTTCTGCGCGTCGGTGACGTAGTGCGCGAAGGCGACCGCGGCCGGCGTGTGCTTGGTGCGCGAGTTGACCATCACGCCCATCACGTACATGTTCACCTTGCCGGTGCTGGTGATCTGGTCCGTGATGCCGATGTTCTTGTACAGGTTCGGCGCCTGCTTCTTGAAGTTGCCGAGGTCCAGGGCGCTGCCCGGGTTCATGGCGACGGCCTCGGTGAGGAACTTCTTGCCCGAGGACTCCGGAGTCGCGGTCAGTGCCTGCGGGTCGAGTGCCTTGGCGTCGTACAACTCCTTGTACTTGGTGAGGAGTTCGACCCCCTTGGCGTCGTTGAAGGCGAAGCCGTCGCCTGCCTTGTTCATCAGCTCGACGCCGTAACGGCCGAAGTCCTCGATGGTCGGCACGTTGGCGAGTGTCGCGACCTTGCCCTTGCTCTTCTCGGCCAGCTGCAGGGCGTCGGTGAAGAGTTCGTCGTACGTCGTCGGCGGCTTGGAGGCGTCGAGTCCGGCCTTCTTGAAGAGCGACTTGTTGTAGAAGAGCGGGCCGGTGTTGAGGTACCAGGGGAAGGCGTACGTCCCTGTCATGCCCGGGATCTGGTGGCTGGCCCAGGCGCCGTCCAGATACTCCTTCTTGTACTTCGCGGCGGACTTGTCGAGGTCGAGCGCGAGGCCCGCCTTGGCCAGCGGCGCGACCAGGTCCGGGGAGACGTTGACGACGTCGGGCAGGGTGCCGCCCGCCGCGTCCGCGCTGATCTTGTCGGCGTAGCCCTCGGCGGGCTGGTCGATCCACTTCACATGGGTGCCGGGGTACTTCTTCTCGAAGTCGGCGATCACGCCCTCGAAGTACGGCTTGAAGTTGGCCCTCAGGTTCCAGGTCTGGAAGGTGATGTCGCCCTCGACCTTGCCGGAGGCGTCCGTCGAGCCGCCGCCGTCGTCACCGGAGCCGCAGGCGCTCAGCGGCAGGACGAGGGCGACGGCGGCGGCGACAAGTGCTCTGCGGGGTATGGGCACGGTGACACGGCTCCCTTGCGGCGTCGGCGGGTGGTGGCGCCAGCGACCTTGCCCGCCGCGCTCGCGGAAAGTCAATGGATTCGTTCCAGCTAAATGAATCCGCACAGCATTAGTGCAGGTCAGAGCCGCACACAAGGGACTTGCAGACGATGACTAATGCGCTTTAGGGTTCTACCACTCAAGCGCATTAGTGCTCAGCTCGGAGAATTGGGGAGCCAACGTGCCAGCCAAGCGGTCTCCCGCACGCCGGCCGACGATGAAGGACATCGCGCGGCGCGCCGGGGTCTCCGAGAGCGCGGTCTCCTTCGCGCTCAACGACCGGCCCGGGGTCTCCGAGGTCACCCGCGACCGGGTCCGCCGGGTCGCCGAGCAGCTGGGCTGGCGGCCCAGTACGGCGGCCCGCCAGCTGTCCGGCGAGGGAGCGGCCACGGTCGGCCTGGTCGTCGCGCGCCCCGCCGACACGCTCGGCGTGGACTCGTTCTTCCTCCAGCTGATCTCCGGCATCCAGGAAGTGCTGGCGGAGCGTCACCTCGGCCTGCTCTTCCAGGTGGTCGAGGACGTGGACGCCGAGTGCGCGGTCTACCGTCGTTGGTGGGCCGAGCACCGCGTGGACGGGGTGATGGTCGTGGACCCGCGCGTCGACGATCCGCGTCCGGATCTCCTGGACGAACTGGGTCTGCCGGCCGTGGTCACCGGCGGCACGCCGGACGCCCGGCATCCCGGCCTGTCCGTCGTCTGGGCGGACGACGCCGGCGCGATGGCCGCGGTCGTGGACGAGCTGTACGCGCTCGGCCACCGCCGGATCGTGCACATCGCGGGCCTGCCGGGCCTCGCCCACACCGAGCGCCGGATCCGCACCCTGCGCGCGGAGGCCGAGCGGCGTGGTCTGGCCGAGGTGCGCTCGGTGCCGACCGACTACTCGGACGCCGAGGGCGCAGCCGTCACGCGCCGCGTCCTGGAGAGCGGCACACCGCCGACCGCGCTGGTCTACGACAACGACGTGATGGCCGTCGCCGGGGTCGCCGCCGCGACGGAGCTGGGCTTCTCCGTGCCGGGCGATGTGTCCGTCGTGGCCTGGGAGGACTCCGCCCTGTGCCGCATGGTCAAGCCCTGGCTGTCCGCACTCTCCCGCGACACCGTGGAGTTCGGCCGCACGGCGGCGCGGGAGCTGATCGCACTGCTGGACGGCGGCCCGGCGCGGACGGTGCAGGTGCCGGTGCCGCGGTTGATCGAGCGGGACAGCACGGGGCCCTGCGGGGCGTAACGAGAGTGGGGGTGGACGTCGTAACCGACGTCCACCCCCACGGCGGCGCTCGGCGCCGCCCGCCCCGGTATTTCCTACCGGCGCCGCCCGCCCCGGTTTTTCCTCCTGGGGCGTCAGACCCGCGAGCGGTAGAGCCCGAACTCCGCGATCCGCGCCGTGCTTCGGGTCTGCGTCACCCGAAGCCGCCACCGCCTCGCCCGCACAGGCGCCGGCAGCAGCAGGATCCGGCTCGCCCCGACCGTGCCGGTCTCGGCCACCCGTGTCCAGGCGCCGCGGCTATAGGCCTCGACGACGAAGCCCTCGACCTGCTGTCCGTGCCGGATGTCCTCCGCGAGCCGTATCCGGTCCACCTCCCGTTCGGTGCCGAGGTCGACGGTGAAGACGGTCGAGGAGGCCCTGACCAGACGGCCGTGTGCGAGATCCTCCGGTAGCTCCCGGTCGACGCGTTCGCGGAACTCCCGCAGCCGCGCCACATCGGCGGCGGGCAGCAACCCCTGGGTGTCCGGAGGAATGTTGAGCAGCAGCACCGAGTTGCGACCGACCGACCGGAAGTAGATGTCGGTCAACTGCTCGACATTCTTGGGCTGTTGGTCGGGGTGGTAGAACCAGCCGTCCCGGATGGACACATCGCACTCGGCCGGCCACCACTGCAGATAGTCGGCCACCGGGCGGGCAGCGACCAGCGCGTCGCGGCTCCCCTCGTCGGGCGCGTCGTAGGCCAGTGCGTAGTCCGTCCGCCCGTAGTCCTTCTCCTTGACGGGTACGACACTCCACTCGTCCTCACGGGCCAGGCCGCCCTCGTTGCCGACCCAGCGCACATCGGGCCCCGACACGGCGATCGAGGCGTCCGGGGCCAGGGCCCGCACCAGCGCGTACCAGCTGTCCCAGTCGTACTTCTCCACCTTGTCGGGGGGAATCCGGCCCTGGGCTCCGTCGAACCACACCTCGTCGATGGGCCCGTACTCGGTGAGCACCTCGTGGAGCTGATTGAGCATGCGGGCGCCGTAATCGGTGGCCTGCAGCGTGAAGGACCGCTGGTCCGTGCGGTTGTCCCCCTCGACGGGCGTGGGGATGGTCCGCTCGGAGCGCGCGCTCCCGTTGGCGTACACGCCGTGCAGGTACTGGTTCTCGTCGGCCGGTGAGATGTAGACGCCGACCTTGATGCCGTAGCGGCGCATCGAGTCGGCGAACGAGCGCAGGACGTCTCCCTGCCCGCCACTCCAACTGCTCGCCGCCACCGAGTGGTTGGTGTAGCGGGACGGGTAGAGCACGAAACCGTCGTGGTGCTTGACGGTGAGGATCGCCAGCTTGAAACCGCCGTCGCGCAAGGCGCGCGCCCACTGGTCGGTGTCGAGGCCGACGGGCTGGAAGACGTCGGGATCCTCGTCACCGGTCCCCCACTCCAGACCGGTGAAGGTGTTCACGCCGAAGTGCAGGAAGGCGGTGCGCTCCAGGCGCTGCCAGGCAATCTGCCGTGCGGTGGGGCGGACTCGGGAGGCCTTGCGGACCAGTTCCTCCTGGGTGTCGTCGGGGCTGACGGGGATGCGGTAGTCCGGTTCCTCCGCGAGGCCGGATGCGGCCGGCGCCGGCGGGCGGCCGTCGGACGCGGCGAGCGCGGTGGACGTACTGACGGACGCGGCGACGGTGGCGGCCGCCGTGACGAAGAGGCGTCTGGAGAGGGCCATGCGGGTGGATCTCCTCCGGTCAGGATGGGGTCAACTTCCACAGGGTGGGCCGCTGCTGGTCGGGCGGATACTGGACGAGACGACCGTCGTCGGCCGCGTGCACCGCCATCCGGGTGATCGCGTTGACGAGCCGGTAGCCACGCTCCGCGCGCTGCAACTCCCAGCGCTGCAGGGTGTCCGAGGCCGCGCAGACCTCCTCGGTCACGGAACTACCGGGCTCCAGCGGAACGTTGAGCGTGAGCTTGCCGCTGCGGGTCTCAAGGCAGCGGCCGCTCGCGACGGACTTCAAGGTCACGTAGCCGTCCGGAGTCCGCCGCACCTGGAAGCGGGTGCTCACGCTCCCGCTGCTGAAGGTGTACGTCCCGTCGTCCACCGGCACCCGGGTCAGGTCTCGCCGGCCGGGTGCGTGTCCCACGGCCGCGCCCCGGGCGGTGAAGTCCGCGTAGGTGGGGTCGGGGTGCGGCGACCCCCAGGTCGCCTGGGCGATGTGCCGCAGCGCTGGGGTCAGGGCGGTCTCGACCTCGTTCTCGGTCTCGCCGCGCCCGTTGTCGGGCCAGAGACTGATCTTCGCCCCGGTGACGCCGTCGCGCGAGGCGAGCTTCTCGCCCTCGAAGCTGCGCGGGTCCCAACTCTGGTCGTACAGGGCCTTCGTGTCCGAGTGGAAGCCGCCACGTACGAGGTAGAGGGAGTAGGCCGCGTTCATCAACGGGTGACCCTGGGCGATGAGTCGGCTGGGTTTCGTGGTCACGTTCAGCCAGTGCTCGACGGTGGTGCCGACCGCGACCGGTACGGTGTTGGCGCCGGTCAGACCGTCGTTCCAGATGCGCAGCTTCTCGCCCTTGCTCTGCGCGTGGGCGTGGACGCGGTTGACGAAGTCGATGAACGCGTCCTGGGGCGTGGCATTCGCCCCGTACCTCGCCTGGGCGTACTGGAGGATCTGGGGGTACTTGGCGAAGTCTGAGCCGAGCATGTATTCATCGGCACCCATGTGCCAGGAGTCGGCCTTGAACACCTGCGCGTACTCGTCGATGAGGCTCGTGTAGTAGGCGAAGGCCTCCGGCTCGGTGATGTCGAGGCGGGCGGGCTGCTTGTTGCCGTCGGAGTCGGTCAGCTGCAGATCCGGCCGGTTCTCGATCCAAGGGTCCATATGCCCTGGTGAGTTGATCTCCGGGATGATCTCGACGTGGTACTTCTCGCCCAGGGCGACGAGTCGTCGTATCTCGTCCTTGGTGTAGTAGCCCCAGGTGTTGGCCTCGGGGTGGGCGTCGCTCTTCACCTTGAGTTCGAGCAGCAGCTGGTTGAGCTTGTGGTACGCCATGTCGCGTACGAGGTTCTCCAGCCAGGCCGTCGAGATGTGGATGTAGCAGGCGCAGACGCCGACACCGCGCTCCTTGTACTGGGGCACGTCGACCGTGTGTCCGGCGGGCACGCGGTCGCTCTGGGCGAGGAATTGGAGGAGGGTGCGGGTGCCGTAGAAGGCGCCGGTGCCGGTGGCGCCCGTCACCAACAGACGTCGGCCCGCGCTCAGTTCGTATCCCTCGGCGCCCAGTTTCGCCGCCGACGGATCGACGTCGATCACCACGTCGCCGGTGCGGGCACCCCCGCGCACGACGGGAACCGTGCCGTGCCCGGCCGCACGCAGATCGTCGGCGAGGGTGCCGGCGACCTCCAGCGCGGTCTTGTCCCGCGCGACGATACGGGAGTCTCGGCCGAAGAGGTAACTTCCCTGCTCCGCCTCCCAGTTGGACAGGGCCGGGACCGTGCTGGGCGCGGGTGTCCGAGCCTGTGCCGCCGCCGGGAGCGGCGCAGCGAACAGCAGCAGAGCCGCCGCGACACCCACCAGCCGGGACCATCTGCCACGCATGTCAGACATTCCACTCCACCTTGAACACCCACACGTACTGGCCGGCCTTGCGGGCCGCCTCCGGTACGTCGATCACCAGCGAGCCGTTGCTCACCGTCCAGGTCAGCGGCCGGTCGTGGCCCAGCATCGTGACCTTGTCCCCGCTGCGGATCGGCACCGGCGCCTCGACGGTCAGCTTGGCGCCGGGCGTGGTCAGCGAGTGGATGTAGAAGGCCTTGTTCTGCCGGACGGTGAACCGCAGGTCCTCGCCGAGCTGGGCCATGCGCGACCAGTAGGTCGTGTCGTAGATCGCCTCGCCGTTGGTCTTCAGCCACCGGCCGGTCTCCCGCAGCCGGGTCTGCATGATCTCCGGAATGGTGCCGTCGGCGCGCGGACCGATGTCCAGCAGGAAGTTGCCGTTCTTCGACACGATGTCGACCAGGCTGCGGACGACCTCCTCGGCGGTCATGTACTCGGCGTCGGGCGTCGCCTGGTTGTAGCCGTAGCTGAACGGGTCGAGGCCCCGGCTGGACTCCCACTTCGCGACGACGGTGTTCTCGTACGTCGTGTACTCGGGCGTCGTGAAGTCGTGGAAGCCGATGCCGGACCGGTTGTTGACGGTCACCTCGTACGGCTGCGGCCGGTTCTTGCCGTGGTTGAAGTACTCGGCGAGCACATGGACGCTGTCGTTCACCCCGCCGATGTCGCACCACAGGACGGACGGGTCGTAGCCGTGGATCAGCTCCAGCATCTGCGGAGCCTGATAGTCCTTCACATAGTCCTTGCCCGCGGTGTATCCGATGTACGGGACGGGCTCCAGGGTGTACGGATTGCGCGGCGCGTGGCCCATCCACGGGTTGTCGGGGTTGAACCACTCCGGCATGGAGAAGTACAGCCCGCGGTGCAGCTCGGGGGTGAACTGCTTGGAGGCGTCGAAGAGTTCACGGATCAGGTCCCGCTTCGGGCCCATCTTCACGGCGTTGCGATCGGCGACCTTGGTGTCCCAGAGGGCGAAACCCTCGTGGTGTTTCGAGGTCAGCACGTGGTACTGGGCTCCCGCGTCCCGGAACAGCTCCACCCACGCCCGTGGGTCGAAGTTCTTCGCCGTGAACATCGGGATGAAGTCGTCGTAGGCGAAGTTCTCCCCGTACTTCTCCCGGTGGTAGGCGTACACCGCGTTGTCCGGGCTCTGCATGTGGTTCCAGTACCACTCGGCGTATTGCTTGCCGACCGGTGACCAGGCGGGCACGGAGTAGACGCCCCAGTGGATGAAGATGCCGAACTTGGCGCGGTGGAACCAGTACGGGGCTTGATGCCCGGAGAGGGACTCCTCGGTCGGCAGGTAGTCGGGGATTCCCAGGGTCAACTTGCGACTGCTGGACGTGACCTGCCCTCCGCGCCCGCTGACGACCACCTTGCCGTCCTGTGCGGTGCCGGGTGCCGTGCCGCCGCGGTTGCGGATGCCGATACGGACGCGGGCCTGCTCGCCCGGGTCGAGGCGGGTCACCGGCGCGGGCTCGACGGTGCGGGCGCCCGGCACGTCGACGCCGACCGACACACGGTCACCGGCGACGACGGCGACCGTGCCCGCGTTGACGACGGTGGCCTCGACGCTCTGGGCGCCGCTCGACTCCAGCAGCGAGAAGGTCGAGTGGGCGTCGCGCAGGGCCAGTGCCCGTCCCTGGGCGGCCGGTTGGAGGGACAAGGCGAAGACGTGCAGAGACGTCTTGTTCTCCTCGGCCGGATTGGTGACCGGCAGGGTCAGGGCGACCGCGTCACGCTGCGGGTCGATCCAGACCTCCGCCGTGCCGATGCCGACGCTGTGCTCGTCCTTGGTGCCGTCCGGCTTGTAGCGGTACGGGGCCGAGAGCGAGCCGCCCGCCGAGTACCAGTCCGCGCCGCCCAGCCCGGCACTGGTCGTCGAGCCGTCGGCGTAGTGGACGGTGGCCTTGCCGGAGGCGTTGCCGTAACTGCCCGCCGTGAGGAACAGGGCCGAAAGGTAACGGCCCTTGGGCAGGTCGATGCGCTGCCCCATGGCCACCAGGTTGTTCTTGGCGCCCGCGGCGGACGAGGGGAAGAGGAAGGAAATCCCGTCGACCTCCACTCGTCCGGCGGGGAGTTCCTCGCCCGGGAACGTGTAACCCGAGCCGTCGAAGTTCCCGCCGCGCGCCGCGGCGGTGTCGATGCCGTCGTTGTCGACGTAGGCATCGAGGGGCACGGGTATCGGGTCGGGGACGGGCACCCACGGGCCCTGCTGCTCTCCGGCGGCGCCGGCCTCCGCTCCGGCTGTGGCCCCGGCCCGCGCTTCGGCCGGGGCGGCGAGGGGAAGAGTGGCCGCGACGGCGGCTCCGGCCGCGGCTCCCAGTACCTGACGTCTTGGATGCATACTCATGAGCGGCTCCCATTCATCGGAGGTCTGATGATTGAGCGGCCGTGAAACGCTGTCAATGGGGCCTGCAGCCACAGAAGTTGAGCCAGTGATCGGATGATCTCCCGCTCTGGGGAGATACCGGGCACCCCCCGCACGAAAGTCCAAGAGGATCGCACCGAATGTCCAAGGCGGCCGGCTCTCGACGCGGCACCCCACGCCCGGGCAGAGTGCTCCCCGTACTACTCACGAGTACGACCGCGTACGGCCACAAGTACGCCCGAGTACGACCACGAGTACCACCGAGTTACGACAAGGAGCGCCCGTGACCACCTGGGTCGGCCGGACCGCCGCCGAGATCGCCGCAGCCGTACGCGAGAAGAGGGTCACGCCCCGCGAAGTGGTGGCCGAACACCTCGCGCGGATCGAGCGGCTCGACGGCCGCGTCGGTGCCTTCCGCACCCTGCGGGCGGAGGCGGCCCTCGCGGAGGCCGACGAGCTGGCCGCGAAGGATCTGGGCGAACTCTCCCTCGCGGGCGTGCCCGTGGCGGTCAAGGACAACCTGCCGGTGCGCGGCGAGTCGAACCGCAACGGCTCCGCCGCGACCCCTGACACGCCCGCCGATCACGACCACGTGACCGTGGCCCGGCTGCGCGCGGCGGGCGCCGTGGTCGTGGGCCTCACCAACGTGCCCGAGCTCTGCGTCTTCGGCACCACGGACGGCGTGCACGGCATCGCCCGCAACCCGTGGGACCTGACCCGCACGGCGGGCGGTTCGTCGGGAGGCAGCGCGGCCGCGGTCGCCGCCGGGATGGTGCCGATCGCGCTCGGCAACGACGGGATGGGCTCGCTGCGCATCCCGGCCGCCAACTGCGGTCTCGTCACCCTGAAGCCGGGCCACGGCGTGGTGCCCGCCGGGATCGGTCACGGCGACTGGTTCGGCATGTCGGAGAACGGTCCGCTGGCGACCACGGTCGAGGATGCGCGGCTGATGTTCTCGGTCCTCGCGGACACCGAGGTGACAGGCCCCTCGGAGACCGTCACCCGTAAGGTCGCCCTCTCCGTGCGCAGCCCGCTGGCCGGCGTGAGCGTCAGCCGTTCGTATACGACCGCCGCCCGGGAGGCGGCCGGGCTGCTGGCCGGGGCGGGCCATCGGGTG
The DNA here is from genome assembly GCF_041053055.1 of Streptomyces sp. R41. NCBI lineage: Bacteria > Bacillati > Actinomycetota > Actinomycetes > Kitasatosporales > Streptomycetaceae > Streptomyces > Streptomyces sp. R41. The sequence goes on along the minus strand of NZ_CP163443.1, from coordinate 9,347,691 downwards.
CGGCCCGCCGAGCCGCCGTACCCGCTCTGGCTGAGCACCACCTCACTCGCGTACTGGACGGCGGGCACCGCGGTGGACGCCGAGGACCTCGACCCGCGCCGGCTCACCCGGCGCACCCGTGTGCACGCCGCCGTCGGTCGCCGCTTCGTGGCCGGCGTCCGCAAGGGCGAGCGCCGCGAGCAGCTGCGGGGGCGCCTGGAGCCGTTCTTCGCGGAGCACGACGTGCTGCTCACCCCGGCGCTCGCCCGGCGCGGGCCCGCCGCCGCGGCGTGGCACGAGCGGGGCTGGCTGCGCAACCTGGTGGCCAACACGAACTACTCGCCTCTGACCCCGCCGTGGAACCTGACCGGCTGGCCCGCGATGTCGGTGCCGTTCGGGACGCTGCCGAGCGGCGCCCCGTGCGCCGTACAGCTCGTCGGCCGCCCGGGCTCCGAGTCGGTTCTCCTGGAAGTGGCGGGACAGCTGGAGGAGCTGCGACCGTGGCGGCGTACGGCTCCGCTGGAGTGAGCTACAGCGCCCGGTACATGATGTGCAGCCCCACCAGCCCGTGCCGTGCGTGCTCGTACGCGTCCGGCACGGTGCCCAGGATCGTGAAGCCGAGCGACGTCCACAGCGTCACGGCCGGGTTCGTCTCCACGACGGCGTTGAACACCATGCCCCGGTAGCCGTCGGCCTTCGCCGTGGCGAGGATGTGTTCGGCCAGCGCACGGCCGATGCCCTGTCCGGACCGGTCCGGGTCGACCATGAATCCGGCGTTGGCGATCCGGGCGGCGGGACCGCCGTAGTTCGGGGTGACGTAGGCGGAGCCGACGACCGCTCCACCGTCGTCCTCTACGACGTACACCCGCTTGCCCGGGCCCATCCACAGGGCGCGGGCGGCTTCCTCGGAGGTGTCCGGGTCCCAGGCGTAGGTCTCGCGGGCGGCGACGATCCGGTGCCAGAAAGGCCAGATCCGCGGCCAGTCGTCGGCCGCGGCTTCTCTGATCAGCATGGACGTGAGTCTGACACGCCCATGCTGTCAGCGATCGCGATGGGTCCTACCGGGGGTCGATCGCGATGATTCCTACTCGGTCAGTCGACGCTGGGCAGGATGTGGGGCTCGGCGAGGTCGTCCTCGTAGCCCGCGAGACGGATCGGGGCGGACCTGGCCCACACGTCCAGGCTGCCGAGCTCCTTCTCGGGCCCATGGCCCGCACGCTCCGTGCGTTCCTTGGGGCGTTGATCGCGATTCGTCTTCTCCGGTGTCACCGCGCACTCCTTATGTGTCGGGTCACCCTCGGGACATACAGGGCCGGTCTGCTCCAGTCTCCTGACGCCCGCTCGGGTGTGAGTCGAAGGCAGTTAGGGACGCGGTGGCGCCGGTAACTCGTATGAGAGCAGGCCGTGGTGACCGGCTTGTCCCGGGACGGACCGTGGGTGTGGGTGGAACCCAGAAAAGCTGTCCGTCTGGTACAGGGTAACCAAATGAGCGGGTGCCCGCTCGATGGGGCTGAAAACAAAAGGTTACTGTCGCGCGTCACTCAGCGCCCATCAGGCCCCGATCTGCGGCGATTTGAAACACGATGCCCTCTTCGATGCCACCCATTCGGCTCAATAGCGACTGTGGCCAGGGTCACTGAACTGCCGACGGGTCATGCCTGATCCCACCGACCGGGAGAAAGTCGAACCGATGGACGCGATCCTGCACGCACTGTCCCTGACGGGATCGATGACCTGGGAGATCACCTGGGCACTGATCCTCGGCTTCGGCCTGTCCGCCGTCGTCCGGGCGGTGGTGCGGCGGGCGACGGTGGTACGGCTGCTCGGCGACGACCGCCCCCGGACGCTCGCGCTTGCCGCCGGGCTCGGGGCGGCGTCCTCGTCCTGCTCGTACGCGGCCGTCGCGCTCGCGCGCTCACTGTTCCGCAAGGGCGCGGACTTCACTGCGGCTATGGCGTTCGAGATCGCCTCGACCAACCTGGTGGTCGAACTCGGCGTGATCCTCGCCCTGTTGATGGGCTGGCAGTTCACGCTCGCGGAATTCGTCGGCGGACCGGTCATGATCGTGCTGCTGGCCGTGCTCTTCCGGCTCTTCCTGCGCGAGCGGCTGCTGCGGCAGGCCCGGGAGCAGGCGGAGCGTGGGATCGCCGGGTCCATGGAAGGGCATGCGGCCATGGACATGTCGATCCAAGGGGAAGGGTCGTTCCTGCGGCGGCTGCTGTCCGGCGACGGCTTCACCTCGGTCTCGCACGTCTTCGTCATGGAGTGGGCGGCGATCCTGCGGGACCTGGTGATCGGTCTGCTGATCGCGGGCGCGATCGCGGCCTGGGTGCCCGACGCGTTCTGGAGCTCGCTCTTCCTGGACGGGCATCCGCTCGCCGCGAAGCTGATCGGCCCCCTCGTCGGACCGCTGGTGGCGATCGCCTCGTTCGTCTGCTCCATCGGGAACGTGCCGCTGGCCGTGGTCCTCTGGAAGGGCGGCATCAGCTTCGGCGGCGTGGTCGCGTTCATCTTCGCCGACCTGCTGATCCTGCCGATCCTGAACATCTACCGGAAGTACTACGGGCCGCGCATGACCGCCTTCCTGCTGGTCACCTTCTACACGGCCATCGTGCTCGCCGGATACCTCGTGGAGTTCGTCTTCGGCGGCCTCGGGCTCGTCCCCGACCAGGCCGACGCGAAGATCCCCATGGAGGGCGTCGCCTGGAATTACACGACCTGGCTGAACATCGCCTTCCTGCTGGTGGCGGCCGCTCTGGTGTGGCGATTCCTGCGTACGGGAGGGCTCGCCATGCTGCGGATGATGGGCGGGGCGCCGGAAGCGGCGGGCCGGCACGCCCGGCACTGAACACCGGTGTGCAGTTCAGGTCCCGTTGGCCGATTCGCAAGGCGGCCATGATCTGCTGACGCCTGGCAACGGCTTTTCTCGCGGGAGGACTGACGCATGGAGCTGCGCAGCGTCGAGGAGCTGATGGATCTGCTGCACGCCTGCCGGGGCGCATGGGACACCCCGGACCGCTCGGGCGACCCGGTCGATCTGCACGATCACGCACTGCAGACCGCCGCGCTGCTGCGCCGCGGTCATCCCAGCGACAAGGAACTCCAGGTGGCGGGCCTGGTGCACGACATAGGACATCTGCTCAGGCCGGGCGACGACGCGGGACACGCCGACCACGCGGCCGACGCGGTACGTCCTCTGCTCGGCGAACGGGTCTCCCGCCTCGTACGGCTGCACGTGGCGGCGAAGCGCTATCTGGCGACCACGTCGCCGGGCCGCGGACTGTCCCCGCAGAGCACCCTGACCCTGACCGTGCAGGGCGGCGCCATGACACCTCGGGAGGCGGCCGCGTTCGAGCACGATCCGCTCGCCGAGGACGCGGTGACCCTGCGGCAGGCCGATGACGCGGGCAAGGTCGTCGGCCTCGACGCCGGGGTCATGGAGGACTGGCGCACGGTGCTTGAGCTGGTGGCGGCGCAGCACTCGCGGCTGGGGGCTTGACCGAAGGCTTTCACGGCGCCGGGGACGTCGGCATTCACGGCCGAGGGCTGTCGGCATTCACGGGTGAGGGCTGTCGGCTGACGGCCCGTCATGAGACCGTACGCGGATGACGTCGCCGTACGGGCTCGAAGGCAGGGCCGCCATCGTCACCGGGGCCTCGCGCGGGATCGGCCTCGCCGTCGCCGCCGCGCTCACCGAGGCCGGAGCGCGCGTGTGCGTGACCGCTCGGGACCCCGACGAGGTGGCCCGGGCCGCCGAGCGGCTCGGCGGCATCGGGCTCGCGGGGTCGGTCGCCGAGCCCGCGCATCTGTGGGAGCTGACCGAGCTGGCGCTGCGGGAGTTCGGACGCATCGACGTCGTGGTGAACAACGCGGCGACCAACCAGCCGTACGGTCCGCTGATGGACGCGGACCCGGACCGCTGGCGCGAGGCGTTCACGGTCAACGTCGAGGCACCGCTGCGGCTGGTGCAGTGCGCGTGGCGGGCGTGGATGAGCGAACACGGCGGCGCGGTGGTGAACGTCTGCACCGAGGGTGCCGGGCACGTCGGGCCGCAGGTGGGCGCCTACGGCACCAGCAAAGCCGCCCTGCTGCACCTGACCCAGCAGCTCGCGGGCGAGCTGGCCCCGAAGGTGCGGGTCAACTCCGTCTCCCCCGGTCTCGTCCGCACCGAGATGGCCCGCTTCGTGTGGGAGCACTCCGAGGACGAGCTGGGCGCCGGACTGCCCCTGGGCCGCATCGGGCGGCCCGAGGACATCGCCCGGGCCGTGACATGGCTGGCCTCGGACGCGGCCGAGTGGATCACCGGCGCCGATCTTCTGGTCGACGGGGGTACACGCGTCAGAGCCGCGCACACCGCCTCCCGCGGCCACTCCGTACACGAACGCCTACGGGCACGGGCTCCGGACGCCTAGAGGCCCCGCCGGCTCCGCTGGACGACGCCTGAGACCTCGCCGCCCCCGGGGAGCCACGTCCACAGACACCGCCGGCCCCGCGGGACGACATCCAGGAGCCCCGACTCCGCAGGACAAAGACTGAGCCCGCGGGTTGAATGGTCACCATGGGTGTTCGGCGGCAGGCGAGACATCACAGTGAGCGACCAGCAGAACGGCGCTGACGGCGGTCGCGGTGACCTCCCGGCGCTCCACGGACCGCGCAGCCTCGGGATCCGCCACGGCTGGGCGCCCACCGCCTCGGTTCACCCGGACCGGGCACGCGACATGGGAGTGGATCAGCGGCGATCTGCTGGTGGACGGCGGGACACAGGTCGGACGGCGTACTCGGGCGGTACGCCGTCCACGACCGTCTGCGGTCATACGCACCACCTCACTCATGACGGTGGCCCGGTATCCCTCACGGGAACAGAGCGATCCCTACCAGGATCAGCAGGCAGATGCCGGCGACGAGTGCGACCGTGGCCCAGGTCCCCCGGTGCTTCACGGGAACCGTGCCCCCGCCTCCGCGGGGCCGGTCCTCAGGCAGCACGGGGTGGGCCGGGCGGCCGCTCGCGTAGAACTCTTCGTCGGTCGGGTAGCGGTTGCGCGGATCCTCGAAGGCCCGCGGATCGATGTCGTGTGAACTGGCCATGGGAACTCCCGGCGCGGTACTCACCAGGGTCCGGGCTCCCTACGGGCGCCGGGCCGCGCGTCACGGCCGGCGGATCACCACTTGCCGGGCGCGTAGTCCTTGAGGAAGACGCCGTAGAGGTCCTCACCCTGCTCGCCTCGCACAATCGGATCGTATACCCGGGCCGCGCCGTCGATAAGGTCGAGCGGGGCGTGGAAGCCCGCGTCGGCGAGGCGCATCTTGTCGGGGTGCGGGCGCTCGTCGGTGATCCAGCCGGTGTCGACGGCGGTCATCAGGATGCGGTCCTTCTCGAACATCTCCTGCGCGCTGGTGCGCGTGAGCATGTTCAGGGCGGCCTTGGCCATGTTGGTGTGGGGGTGGCCCGCGCCCTTGTAGCCGCGGTTGAAGACGCCCTCCATCGCGGAGACGTTCACGATGTACGTGCGCTTGGCGTCGGCGGCCGCCATGGCCGCGCGCAGGCGGCTGATGAGGATGAAGGGCGCCGTCGAGTTGCAGAGCTGGACCTCCAGGAGCTCGACCGGCGTGACCTCATCCACCGACTGGATCCAGCTGTTGGTGTCGTGCAGGTCGGGGACGAGCCCGCCCGCGTCGATGGCCGTACCGGCCGCGATCCGCTCCAGGGATGCTGAGCCGGACACCAGGGCGAGGTCGGTGACGTCCTGCGCGGTGAGCGCGCCGCCCCCGGCGACCGGGAGCGCGGCGACGGCGCCGGAGCCGAAGGTGCCGATCACCTCGGCGGGCGGCAGCTCACCCGCGGGCAGCGGGCCGGCCTCGGCGGCGAGCAGCTCACTGTAGGCGCCCGGGGAGCGGCGGACGGTCTGGGCCGCGTTGTTGATCAGGATGTCGAGCGGGCCCTCGGCGGCGACCGAGTCGGCGAGCGCGACGACCTGCGCGGGGTCACGCAGGTCGATGCCGACGATCTTCAGCCGGCCGATCCACTCGTCGCTGTCGGGCATGGCCTTGAAACGGCGGATCGCGTCGTTCGGGAAGCGCGTGGTGATCGTCGTGTGCGCGCCGTCGCGCAGCAGCCGAAGCGCGATGTACATACCGATCTTGGCCCGGCCGCCGGTGAGCAGCGCGCGCTTGCCGGTGAGGTCGGCGCGGGCGTCGCGGCGGGCACGGTTCTCGGCGGCGCAGTTCTGGCAGAGCTGGTGGTAGAAGTAGTCGACCTCGACGTACCGCGCCTTGCAGATGTAGCAGGAGCGCGGGCGCTGGAGTATCCCCGCGATCTCGCCGGCCTCGGTCACGGACGAGGGCAGGATGCCCTCCGTCTCGTCGTCGATGCGCTGCGCGGAGCCGGTCGCCGTGGCCTCCGTGACCGCCTTGTCGTGGGCGGTCTTGGCGGCCCGGCGCTCCTGGCGGCGGCGCTGCTTGACCGTGCGGTAGACGCCCGCGGTGGCGCGGCGCACCGCGATGGCGTCGGGGTGGTCGACCTCGATCTTCTCGAGTTCGTCGAGCACGCTGAGGCAGACGGCCAGCCGCTCGGGGTCGATACCGGGCCCATAGACCTCTGCCGTGTCGACGGAGGAAGTCGCCCGGTCGTCCTCTGCCGTGTCCACGGCGAGAGCCGCCTGGCCGTCCTCTGTCACCGTCATCGTCGTCGCCGTTCCTCGGGTTGTGCGCCGCGTTCGAACCGCGCTCGCTTTCGAAGGCGGAATTTTACGGAGCAATGGTGCGCGGCACCAAACCCGAGATGATCAACGGCCCTGAGGAACCGCAGGCGGTGACCTCAGGAACCGCAGGCGGCGATCAGTGTCTCCACCTCCTCGGACAGCGCACGGGCCAGCCGATGGAGGTCCGGCACGGCCTCGGCATCGGCGACGAGGCCGTAGTGGACGCGCCCGCGGTACGTCGAGACGGCCACCGCCAGCGCCTGCCCACGGGCCAGCGGGGCGAACGGATAGACCTCGGCGAGCGGGCAGCCGCCGAGCTTCAGGCCGAGGCTGGGCAGCGGCACGCTGGTGACGAGGATGTCGAACAGCAGCCGGGCCGCCTGGCCGACGACGGGCCCGCCGAACCGGTGCCCGAGCGGCGGCACATGGTCGGCGAGCAGCGCCACGGCGCCCGCTCCCCTGTTGGGCCCCGCGTCCTTGTTGCGGTCCATCGCCGTACGCACCGTGCGCAGCCGTCCGAGCGGGTCCGGGTCGTCGACGGGAAGCCGTATCAGGTACCCGGAGAGCCGGTTGCCCTGTGGGTGCGCGGTGCGCGGGCGGCGCTTGGAGACGGGGATCAGGGCGCGCGGCGCGACCCCCTCGCTGCCGTCGCCGCGTTCGTCGAGCCAGCGGCGCAGGGCGCCCGCGACGACGGCGATCAGGACGTCGTTGACGGTGCCGCCCACGGACTTGCGGACGCGGTGCACCTCATCGAGGTCCAGGATCACGCCCGCGGTGCGCCGGGTGCCGGTGGGCTGCGAGGTGAGGGCGGGCGAGGACCGTACGCCCAGGGTCGCGCGGGCGACGGAGGTGCCGATGTCGAGGGCGCGGCCCACGTCGGAGAGGGTGCCGCGGACCAGGCCCGGCAGCTTGCGCACATCCGGGAAGAGCCCCCGGGGCGGCTCCGCCGGGCGCGGGCGGGGCTCCGGCATGTCCATCGGGTCCATGATGGCGGCGGCGAGCATCAGCGCCCGCAGCCCGTCGGCCAGCGCGTGGTGGAACTTGAAGAGCACGGCGAAGGACACGCCGTCCTCGCCGGGCAGGACATGCGCCTCCCAGGGCGGCCGGCCGCGCTCCAGAGGGCGTTCCATCAGCCGGCCCGCCACCGCGTGGAAGTCCGCGGTCGGCGCGTGCAGCCGGACATGGTCGAGCGGCTCGAAATCGGGTGCGGGCTCGCGGGTCGCACTCCCGAAGGCGAGCGGGGCCAGTGGCTCCCACACGTCACGGATCCGCATGCGCAGCCCCGGCACCGCGGCCGCGCGGGCCGCGAGCAGATCGGCGGCGTGCGCGCCCGCCGTGGGCGAGTGGGCCACGAAGACGCCGAGGGCGCCCAGGTGCATGGGGTGCTGGGCGGACTCGATGTTCCAGAACGCCAGGTCGAGTGGTGCGAGGAGGTCAGAAGTCAAAGGCTTGCTCTCGCGTCGACGGTGGGTGGGCAAGCAGTCAACCTCCGAGAAGCGATTACGGTCAAGTACGATCAAGCTACGCACAGTTAACAGCAGATTAAGTCCCGCCCCTCGTGGGAGGGGCGGGGCTCGTGTGCCTCAAGAGGTGCCTGAGGCGCGGCTGATGTGCGTCCGAGGTGCGTCAGAGTATGACCGCAGCTGTCCGCGGTCAGTTCAGGACGGGCGGCGCGGCCGCTGCGGAAGTCCCCCATTCGGACGGCTCGGCGCCGACCGTGAAGGAGAGCGAGCGCAGACCTCGCAGCGCTTCGGTCGTCAGATACGTACGGCCGTACGAAGTTCCGTCCACCCGGGCGGACTGGATGTACCGGTCGCTGTCCGAGGTGCCCGGCGCCGTCACCGTCAGAGCGCCGCGCGGGTAGTAGCGACGGTCGAGCGTCAGGTCGACCCGCTCGAAGACCGGCGTCGACAGGCCCCACGTGTCGTAACCGGGCTGGACCGGGAAGATCCCGATGGACGAGAGCACGTTCCAGGCCGACATCGTGCCCAGGTCGTCGTTACCGGTCATTCCGGTCGGCGCGTCCGTGAACAGCGTCAACGCGGCATGCACCACATCGGTCGTCTTCCACGGCTGACCGGTCGAGAGGTAGGTGTACGGGGCGATCAGGTCGGGCTCGTTCTGCGGGTTGTACTTGTCCGCGTTGTAGTAGTCGTACGGGCCGTTGACCCACACCTCACGGGCGGTCTTCGCCGGGTCCTTGACGAGCTGCTCGTACGCGAAGAACGAGTCGAGCCGGTCGTTGGCCGTCTGTTTGCCGCCGATCAGGTCGACCATGCCCGGCAGGTCCTGCGGCACGAGCCACTGGTACTGCCAGGACGTGCCCTCGTGGAAGCCCTCGCTCCGGGCCGGATCCGCCGGTCCGGTGAAGGCGCCGGCGGCGTCCCGCGCACGGAAGAACCCGGTCGAACTGTCGTAGATCTTACGGTAGTTCCGGGCCCGTGCGGCATAGCGCGCGGCGTCCGCGTCATGGCCCAGGTCCCGCGCCATCGCGCCGAGCATCGCGTCCGACAGGGCGTACTCCAGCGTCGCGGACGCGCCGTGGTCGTAGTCCGAATCGCCGGGCTTCGCGTGCGGGCGGCCCTTGATGTAGGGCGCGAAGCCGTTCGCGATGTACTCCTTGTTGGCCTCGCGGCCCACGGCGGGCGAGTCGGCGGGCGGCACCCCGTCGGCGTTCTTCTTCAGGGCGCGGTAGGCCCTCTCCTCGTACCCCTTGAGCAGACCCTGCTGATAGGCGTTGGTGAGGAACGGGGTGACCGGGTCGCCGGTCATGATGTTCGTCTCGACCGTGCCGTAGCCCCACTTGGGCAGCCAGCCGCTCTCCTCGTCGATCTTGATCACGGAGATCGCCATGTCCCGCGCCTCGCGCGGCGCGAGCAGGGCCAGGAGCTGCGACTGGGTGCGGTAGGTGTCCCACAGCGACCAGTTCTGGTAGTACGTGAAGCCCTGGGCGCGATGGATCTTCTGGTCCCAGCCGGTGTAGCGGCCGTCGGCGTCACTGCCGATGTTGGGGGCCAGGAAGGACCGGTAGAGCGACGAGTAGAACGTGCGGCGCAGGGTGTCGCTGCCGCCCTGTGCCCGTACGTCGTCGAGCCGGTCCTCCCACGCGCTGCGGGCCGCGCCGCGGACGGAGTCGAACGAACGGCCGCCCTCGGAGCGGAGGTTGACGGCCGCGCCGCCGGCATCCACGTACGACAGGGCGGTGGTCGCCTCGACCGTACGGTCCTTGGTGGTGTCGAAGCGGACGAAGGCGCCATTGCGTCCTGTGCTCACCGACTCCTTGGAGCCCTCGGTGACGGTGTCGCCGTTCCAGGTGCCCGAGGTCGTGAACGGACGGTCGAAGCGCGTGATCGTGTACACCGTGTACGGCTTCGTGGCCTGGCAGAAGCCGCTGCCGGTGATCGCCGTGCGCACGGTCCGGCTGTCGAGGATCTCGACCTTGGTGGAGAGGGTCTTGTGCAGCGACTGGCCGGCGTTCAGCAGGACATTGGCCTTGTCCGTGGCGGGGAAGGTGTAGCGCTGCACGCCGGTGCGCTCGGTGGCCGTCAGCTCGGCGTCGATGCCGGTCTTCAGGCCGACCTTGTAGTAGCCGGGGCTCGCCTTCTCGGAGTCGTGGCCGAACTCGGCCTCGTACTGGGCGTAGTCCGTCCGGGTGATGTCACCGACCGTCGGCAGCACGGGCAGGTCGCCGCCCAGGCCGCAGCCGACGCCCGACAGATGGACGAGGGAGAAGCCGCGGATGTGGTTCTGGGAGTAGTCGTAGCCGGTGTTGTGGCCGGTGTCCGGGGAGAACTGCACCATGCCGAAGGGCACGGCGGCGCCGGGATAGGTGTTGCCTTCGTTCTCCGCTCCGATGAACGGGTTGACCAGATCGGTGAGTCGACCGTCGCGCGGCTCGGCGGCCTGTGCGGAGGGCAGGGCGAACAGCGCGGACGCTGTCACCAGCCCGGCCGTGCACAGGCGCAGGCGCCGGGTCCATCTCATGCGGGAGACCTCCGGGAATTCGACATCGTTGTCCTCATGGTCGGGGCGGGGCGTCAGGTTCCCTGGCAGCCTGCCGGGATCGCCTGGGAGGCGTCGTGGATCAGCGCGTCGTGCGCGGCCTTGAGCCGCCGCACATCCGGCTTCACGACCTTGCGGTCATAGGTCAGGAGCCCGTTGAGCTCGCCCTCCACGTCCGAGATCTGGGTGTAGACGGCGCCGTTGCTCCCCCGGCAGACGAGGGCGCGCACCTCGGCGAGGCGGGCCAGATAGTCGTCGGTGTACGTCGCCGGGTCGACATCCACGTACGACTGCTGCACCGACCAGGCGTGCCCGGGCACGGCGAGCCCGAGGCCGCCGTACTCGCCGCTGACGAGCGCGCGTCTCCCGTCGGGGTGAGGCGGCAGCGCCGGGCTCGGATAGCCGTGCTCGTCCATGATGTCGCCGGTGCCGCCGTCCACCCCGAGGTTGAGGCCCGACATGCCGTTGACGAGCCGGGTCGGGTCCCACGCCTTGGCCTGCTCGGCGATCCGGGCCTCGTCGTACTGGCCCCAGCCCTCGTTGAACGTCACCCACATGACCACCGACGGGCTGCTGATGTGCTCGTCGATCATCTGCTTCATCTCGCGCTCGTACTCGGCGCGGGAGGCGGCGCTCGGGTCCACCCCGGCGGTCATCGCGGGCATGTCCTGCCAGACCAGCAGCCCGAGCCGGTCCGCCCAGTAGAACCAGCGGTCGGGCTCCACCTTGATGTGCTTGCGCACCGCGTTGAAGCCCATCTCCTTGTGCATCCGCAGGTCGTACGCGAGGGCCTCGTCGGTCGGCGCCGTGTGGAGGCCGTCGGGCCAGAAGCCCTGGTCGAGCGTGGCCATCATGAAGACCGGCTTGCCGTTGAGGACCGTGCGCGGGGTGCCATCGACCTTCTCGACGGCGATCGAGCGCATCCCGAAGTAGCTGCCGACACGGTCGGCGCCGACCGTCACCCTGAGGTCGTAGAGGAAGGGGTCGTCCGGAGACCACAGGCGCGGCTCGGCGAGCTTCAGAGTCAGCGGCTGTCCGGTGCGACCGGTCGCGGTGGCGACCTTCCGTCCCCCGTCGTACGCCGACGCCGTGACCGGCATTCCGTCGCGGACGCCCCTGGTTTCTATGCGCAGTTGGCCTGCCTCGACGTCCGGCGTGAGCTTGAGCGAGTCCACGTGGTCGGTGGCGACTGGCTCCATCCACACCGTCTGCCAGATGCCGGAGGAGGGGGTGTACCAGATGCCGCTCGGGTCGAGGCGCTGTTTGCCGACGGGCGGGTTCTCCCCGCTCGCCGCGTCGGTGGGGTCGTACACACCGACGATCAGTTCCTGGGTGCGGCCGGGCTTCAGCGCGTCGGTGATGTCGGCGCTGAACTTGTCGTAGCCGCCCTGGTGTTCGGCGACCCTGGTCCCGTTGACGTACACCTCGGCCTGCCAGTCGACGGCGCCGAAGTTGAGCTGGAGCCGCTTGCCCGAGCCGATCCGCCAGTCGGCCGGGACGGTGAAGGTGCGGCGGTACCACATGCGGTCCTCGTGCCGTTCGATGCCGGAGAGTTGGGACTCCACGGGGTACGGGACGAGGATGCGCTCGCCGAGCGTCCTCCCGACGGGGGGTTGCTCACCGGCGGTCGCCGCCGCGAACTGCCAGCGCCCGTTGAGGTTCCGCCAGGCGTCGCGGGTCAGTTGGGGCCTCGGGTACTCGGGGTGGGCGTTGTCGGGAGAGACCTCGTCGGCCCACTTGGTGCGGAGTTCATATGTCGACCGGTTGGGCCCGCTGCTCCAGAACGCGCCGATCGTGCGCGACCCGTCGCTCAGGCCGCCGGCGCCGTCGTAGCGCAGGTCGGCCATGCCGCGGGCCGTGCCCGTCTTGTTGCCGACGACCGGCTCCTTGAGGCCGATCAGCAGGGACTTGGGGTCGGCGGGGTCCACCCTGGCCTCTCCCAGGGGCCACTTGGCGCCGCCGATGACCGCCTGGATGTGATCGGTGAGCTTGGCGGGCGGTGCGGAGAGCGGGCGGGCGAAGTCGAGTTGGAGGGTACGGCCGTCGGCGCGGACCGTGGTCGCGAGGGCGCCGTCGTAGTCGTAACCGTCGGGCAGGCGGAACGCGGACTGCGGGACGGCCACTTTGCTGCCGCCCGGCTCGGTCCAGCGCAGATGGAGGTTGGAGCCGCCGTAGTGCTCGAAGTACTCGAGCTTGAAGTCGTAGGCGTGACCTGCCGTCAGATCGACGGGCTCGGCGGTCTGTTCCCGGTCCCAGTCGTCGACCCAGTGGTCGATGACGATCCTGCCGTCGATCCAGAGGCGGAAGCCGTTGTCACCGATGATCGAGAAGGTGGTGGGACCGGTCTTCTCGGGCACGATCTTCCCGGTCCAGCGGACGCTGACATCGTTGTCCTGGCCTGTGGCGAAGCTCAGTCGGGGTTCCAGGTTGTCGAAGTCGAGGTTCGGGTCGAAGCCGGTGGCTTTCAGCTCGTGGAAGTCGAAGGCACCGGGGGCGGACTGGGTGTAGTACTCACCCTTCAGACCGTGGATCTCCACGGGGTCGTCGGCGACGGCGGGCGCCGCGGTGAGGCCCCCGATGCCGAGTGCTGCGGCGAACAGTAACGCGAGTCGGTCTCTGAGTCGTCTGATGCGCACGGATCCTCCTCGTCGAGGACGGGTGTGGCGGCTCTTGCTCAGGCGGTACAACGTTGTCATCAACGGCAGTTGGCATGACAACACGGGTTCCACCTTCTGTCCAGGCACATGACAAACCAGGGGCATGGCGACGGCCCCGGTGGCCGAAGCGCCCACCGAGGCCGTCGCCACCGGTCTACGAAACGAGCTGCCCCTTGCCCAGGGCGATCACCCCGCCCTTGGACACCGTGTAAAGCTCCGCGTCCCGCGAGGGGTTGACGCCGATCGTCGCGCCCGGCGGCACCTCGACGTTCTTGTCCAGGACCGCGCCGCGCACGACCGCGCCCCGCCCTATGTGGACGTTGTCGTGCAGGACCGAGCCCTGGACGACGGCTCCCGGGTCGACGACAACGCCCGGTGAGAGCACGGACCTTGTGACCTGCCCGCGGATCAGGCAGCCCGCGCTGATGATGGACTCGCTGGCGATGCCACCGGCGTTGAATCTCGCCGGCGACAGCTGCCCGGAGTGGGTGTAGATGGGCCAGCTGCGGTTGTAGAGGTTGAAGGCCGGGCGCTCGGCGATCAGGTCCATGTGGGCGTCGTAGTACGCGTCGAGGGTTCCGACGTCGCGCCAGTAGCCCTGGTCGCGGGTGGTCTCGCCGGGTACGTGGTTGTCGCTGAAGTCGTAGAGCTGCGCCTCGCCCCGGTCGGTGAGCATGGGCAGGATCGAACCGCCCATGTCGTGCACGGAGCGCTCGTCCTCGGCGTCCCGCTGGAGCGCCTCCACCAGGGCCTTGGTGGTGAAGATGTAGTTGCCCATCGAGGCGAAGACGCACTCGGGGTCGTCCGGCAGACCGGGCGGGTCGGCGGGCTTCTCCAGGAAGCCCTGCACGGTCTGGCCGTCCGAGCCGGGGCTGATGACCCCGAAGGAGGAGGACTCGGCGCGCGGCACGCGTATCCCGGCCACCGTGACGCCCGCGCCGCCCTCGATGTGCTGGGCGAGCATCTGCCGCGGGTCCATCCGGTAGACGTGGTCGGCGCCGAACACCGCGATGTACTCGGGCCGTTCGTCGTACACGAGGTTCAGCGACTGCAGGATCGCGTCGGCACTGCCCAGGTACCAGCGCGGGCCGAGCCGCTGCTGGGCCGGGACGGGAGTGACGTAGTTGCCGAGCAGGCTCGACATCCGCCAGGTCGTGGTCACATGCCGGTCCAAGGAGTGCGACTTGTACTGCGTCAGGACGCAGACGCGCAGGATGTCGGCGTTGACGAGGTTGGAGAGTACGAAGTCGACGAGGCGGTATGTACCGCCGAAGGTGACCGCGGGTTTCGCGCGGTCCGCGGTGAGGGGCATCAGACGCTTGCCCTCTCCACCCGCAAGTACGATTCCCAGCACCGAAGGTCCACCGCTGCGCATGCCGCCGCCCCTCTACGCCCGGTCGAGCCAAGCCCTGCTCCTGAGCCTGGCCCCTGTTTCTGAACTACGCCTGTCCGATGGCTACCCCGGTTTGAGGACTTCCTCGTACAGCTGGACGGTGCGCCGGGCCACCGCGTCCCAGCCGAACTCCCCCACCGCGCGCTCCCGTCCGGCCTCGCCCATGCGCCGGGCGGCCTCGGGGTCGGCGATCAGTGAGTCGAGGGCGCGCGCGAGCCGCGCCTCGAAGTCGTCCTCGACCGGTACGAGGAGCCCGGTACGTCCGTCGTCGACGACCTCGGGAATACCGCCGACGCGCGAGGCCACCACGGCCGTGCCGCAGGCCATCGCCTCCAGGTTGACGATGCCGAGCGGCTCGTACACCGAGGGGCAGACGAACACCGCGGCGTGCGTGAGGAGTTGGATGACGTCCGGGCGCGGCAGCATCTGCGGGATCCAGTGCACTCCCTCGCGTACACCGCTCAGCTCGCGGAAGAGGTCACGGAACTCCCGGTCGATCTCGGGGGTGTCGGGGGCTCCCGCGCACAGCACCACCTGGGCGGCCGGGTCGATGTCGCGTACCGCGCGCAGGAGTTGGGGCACGCCCTTCTGGCGGGTGATGCGCCCGACGAACAGGACGTACGGCCGGCCGGCGTCAAGGCCGATGCGGTCGAGGACGTCCGTGCCGCGGTCGGGCCGGTAGAGGGAGGTGTCGATGCCGTTGTGCACGACGCGCACCTTGGCCGGGTCCAGGGCCGGATAGCAGCTGAGGATGTCCTCGCGCATCGCGCCGGAGACGGCGATCACCGCGTCCGCGGCCTCGATGGCGGTGCGTTCCGCCCAGCTGGAGAGGGCGTAGCCGCCGCCGAGCTGTTCGGCCTTCCAGGGGCGCAGCGGTTCCAGCGAATGGGCGGTCATCACGTGCGGGATGCCGTACAAGAGCTTGCCGAAGTGGCCCGCGAGGTTGGCGTACCAGGTGTGCGAATGGACGAGCTCGCGGCCTTCGAGGGCTGCGGCGATGGAGAGGTCCACGGAGAAGGTGCGCAGCGCGTCGTTGGCTCCGTCGAGCGTGGCCCAGGGCCGGTGGCGTACGACGCCGCCCGCGCCGCCCTCGCCCCAGCAGTGCACGTCCAGCTCCGTGAGGCTGCGCAACTCCCGTGCGAGGAACTCGACATGGACGCCCGCACCGCCGTACACGTCCGGCGGGTACTCCCGGGTCAGCAGTCCCACGCGCACACAGAACCCCCCGTCATAGCGGCTGGTGCCCCTCATGGTCACTCAGATGGGGCAGTTGGGGAAGACCACGCGAAGACCACGGCCGTCAGGAACGGGCGGCCCCCGGCCCCGGTGGGCGGTCGAAGCAGCAGTCTCCGCACAGTCCGCCACCGGGCAGGCGGTAGTAGAGGCAGCAGCTGCGGCGGCGGAGCGTGTGGGGGTCGAGGGTGCCGGAGAGGTCGGGGTGCGCGAACAGGCGGGAGGCGAGTGCGTGGGCCCGATCGATCACGTCCGTACGACCGTTGGCGCGCGCCCAGCGGTCGAGCAGGCGCACCGCACCGGCCAGGGCCGAGCCGGCGTTGCCCCACAACAGGCCTGGTGAGATGCGATACCGGGAGTGCAGAACAGCCGCCAGCGGGGCGAGGTGACCGGCTCGTACGACCTCGTCGACGGCCGTGGCGGGCAGGGCGCGCACCTCGGACAGCCACAGGTCGTCCGGTGCGCTGCCGTCCGGATCCCAGCGCAGCAGCCGCGGATCGAGGTCGGGCACCTGCCCGTACAGCGCGGCGGCGCCGAGCGCGATCGACCACAGCCGGGCCGCGAGGGCCTGCTGGGCGATCGAGACCGCGATCCGCACCTCTGGCACATGGAGACTCTCCGTGACCTTTCGGACACGAAAAGTTATCGGATTCGCATAAACATCATCTTCGGTCTCTGGCCGTGGCGTTGCGTACGCCTGGGCGAGGGTGGGCAGCGGGTCGCGCGGCGGTACGCCGGTGCGTAGTACGAAGAAGCCGCCGAGCGGGCCGAGCTCCGCGAGTTCCGGGTCGAGGTCCACGAAGAGCAGTAGTACCAAGCCCCCTAGGGGATTCCACCAGCGGGTCGGCCGTCCGTGTAACCCACCTTGGGGAGGACAGTGGGCGATTCGTACTCCATCGGCAGTAGGACTCAATGCCTGCTCAAGTACGACGACGTGAACTAATTCTCAAGGCATCGTTGTTGCCATGGAAGCCGACCGTTCGTCGCACCGGGCAGACCGCGCCCGCCGTACGCAGAGGAGGGACTCATGAGCGCCCTCGCTTTGTCCGTGCTGCTCTCGTTCGTCTCCGCCGTCGCGTACGCAGGCGGCGCGATTGTCCAGGAGCAGGTCGCCCTGACCTCCCCCGGCCACACGTACGCACCGCTGCGCAGGCCGACCTGGTGGGCCGCCGTGGCGTTGAACGGACTCGGCGGATTGCTGCACGTGGTGGCCCTCGCCTACGGCCCGCTGAGCCTCGTACAGCCGCTCGGCGCGCTGACCATAGTCTTCGCCCTTCCCATGGCGGCCCTCTTCGTGGGCCGCAAGGCCGGGGCGACCGCCTGGCGCGGCGCGATCATGGCCACGGTGGGTCTCGCGGGTCTCCTGTCGCTGGTCGGCGCGTCCGACGCACAGTCGCTCGGCGGCACCCAGCGCGTGGCGCTGGCCGTGGTGGCGGGCGGTTCGGTGGCGGCCCTGATGGTGGCGGGCCGCGCCGCGCACCGGCACCCGGCGGTGCGCAGTGTGCTGCTCGCGGTAGCCGCGGGCATCGCCTTCAGCATGTCCTCGGTGTTCACCAAGACGGTCGCCGTGGACTGGTCGCAGCAGGTCTCGCTGTCCGACCTGTCCAGCCTCGCCGTGATCGGTGTCTTCGCGACGGCCGGCATGCTGCTGTCGCAGGCCTCCTACCGGGGCGGCGGCCTGGCGGCGCCGCTGGCCACGCTGACGGTCGTGAACCCCGTCGTGGCGGCCGCCGTCGGCATCACGATGTTCGGCGAAACCTTCCGCTACGGCTCGACGGGCACCGCCCTCGCGCTCGGCTGCGGAGTCGTCGCCGCCGGCGGTCTGATCCTGCTCACGACGGAGCGGATCGGCGGCGCGCGGCCGACGACCGTACCGGCCGAGCCCGCGGTCGCGTCGGCGTTCGCCGCCGGCACGCCCGACACGGTTCCTGTCGCGATCGAGTCGGTCCCGGTCCCCGTCCGGGCCGGGTCGGACCTCGCCGCTCTCACGGCTGCCGAATCGGATGTGGAAGGGCTGCTCGCGGGACTTCCCGACCAGCCGGTCGCCGGGGTCGGCCAGGAGGTCATCGGATCAGCCGAGGACATCTTCGTGCCGGGCGAGGACGTCATCGTCCCGGCCGGGGACGTCTTCGCGCCGGACGAGGAGGTCTTCGTACCCGGGCCCATGCCGGTGCCGGCGGTGGAGAAGACCTCGCAGGACAGCGCACCGGTGGACGAACTGCCCTACTACACCGTCCTGTGCGGCGGGCCGTACGTTCCGATGCCCTGCGTCAACCACCACCGCGCGAGGGTCAAATCCTGACCCCGCCCGCCCTCAGGTAGGCCACCGGGTCGATGTCGGTTCCGAAGCCGGGCCCCGTCCGCACCTCGAAGTGCAGATGCGGGCCCGTGCTGTTGCCCGTGGACCCCGAGCGGCCGATGCGCTGGCCGCTCACCACGCTCTGCCCCGCCTTCACGGAGATCGCGGACAGGTGGCCGTACTGGGTGTAGCGGCCGTCGGCGTGCCGGATCACCACCTGATAGCCGAAGGAGCCGCCCCAGCCGGCGCTGACGACCTGACCGGCCGCGACCGCCTTCACGGAGGTCCCGGTGGGCACGGGGAAGTCGACACCCGTGTGGTACCCCTTCGACCAGGAGGAACCGGCGGCACGGTAGGGCGTGCCGGTCGCCGCGTTCACGGGGGCGACGAAGTCGGGCGCCTTCTTGGCCTTGTCCGAGGTGGTCTTGTCTGCGGCGGGCTTCTTCGTCGGCGCCGGCGCGCTCTGCGTGTGCGCGGGCGCCTGGGCCTTGCCGCGCAGGTTCAGCCGCTGGCCCGGCAGGATCAGGTCCGGGTCGGAGCCCACGGTCTTGCGGTTCGCGGCGTACAGCCGCTGCCAGCCGCCCTGGACATGACGGGAATCGGCGATGCCGGAGAGCGTGTCGCCGTGCACGACGGTGTACATCTCGGCGGTGCCGGCCCGCGACTGGGGCGTGGTCTGCGGCTGCACGTCCCGTACGGAGCGCTTCGTGGTCTGCGGCGAGGTGCCGGAGGGGCTGATGTCGGGGGTGTCGCCGCCTCTGGTCAGCCCGGCGCGGACCGAGCACACCGGCCAGGCGCCGGGCCCCTGGCCTTCGAGCACCTTCTCGGCGATGGCGATCTGCTGGTCCCTGGTGGCCTGATCCGCGCGCTGCGCGTACACCTTGCCGCCGTACGCCTCCCAGGTGGACTGGGTGAACTGCAGACCGCCGTAGTAGCCGTTGCCCGTGTTGATGCTCCAGTTGCCGCTGGACTCGCAGGCGGCCACCTTGTTCCAGGTGCCCACATCGGCCGCGTGGGCAACACTGGTTCCGACGAGCGGGAGCGCGATACCCGCGCCGCCGGCCGTGACAGTGAGTGAGGCGCGGTTGATCCTGTTGGGCTGGTACCGGCGGTGCCGGCCGCGTACGGCCATGAGCGAGCCCCCCTCGACATGCGTCAGGAGCGGCAAAAGTAAGCGCTGCGAACAGGCCATGACAAGAGGGCAATCGGCCGTCCCCGCACCCCAAGTGACCGGGAATCACCACGCGTTCCTCGGGTCGCTGAGGCAGGTGGGGCACCTTCTGCGTACACAACGTCGGCACGTCGGGATACGTGGACGGCGAATCGGTGAGTCGGGGTCGCGGTGGCGTAATACTGGCGGGCAGACCGGCATTACCGATTCCAGGAGCTTTGGGAGCCAACCGTATGAGCACTTCAGCCCAGATCGGCGTCACGGGTCTCGCGGTCATGGGGCGCAATCTCGCCCGCAATTTCGCGCGCAACGGCTATACGGTCGCCGTGCACAACCGCACGGTGGCCCGGACGAACGCGCTGATGGAGGAGTTCGGTCACGAAGGCGAGTTCGTCGCGGCCGAGACGGCCAAGGAGTTCGTGGCGGCGCTGGAGCGGCCGCGGCGCCTGATGATCATGGTGAAGGCCGGTGAGCCGACCGACACGGTGATCCAGGAGTTCGCTCCGCTCCTGGAGCCCGGCGACATGATCATCGACGGTGGCAACGCGCACTTCGCGGACACCCGGCGCCGCGAGCGCGCACTGCGCGAGCAGGGCATCCACTTCGTCGGCACGGGTGTCTCCGGCGGCGAGGAGGGCGCGCTGCACGGGCCCAGCATCATGCCGGGCGGCTCGAAGGAGTCGTACGAGTCCCTCGGTCCGATGCTGGAGAAGATCTCCGCGAAGGCGGACGACGGCGCTCCGTGCGTGACGCATGTCGGTCCCGACGGCGCGGGCCACTTCGTGAAGATGGTCCACAACGGCATCGAGTACGCCGACATGCAGCTGATCGGCGAGGCGTACCAGCTGTTGCGCGATGTCGCGGGCTACTCCCCCGCACAGATCGCGGACATCTTCCGCACCTGGAACACGGGCCGGCTCGACTCGTATCTGATCGAGATCACCGCCGAGGTGCTGTCGCACGTGGACGCGGCGACGGGCAAGCCCTTCGTGGACATCGTCGAGGACCGGGCCGAGCAGAAGGGCACAGGCCGCTGGACGGTCCAGATCGCGCTCGACCTCGGTGTTCCGGTGTCCGGTATCGCCGAGGCGGTTTTCGCGCGCTCGCTGTCCGGGCACGCAGACCTGCGGGCCGCCTCGCGCGGGCTCGCCGGTCCGAAGGCCACACAGCTCGGGGAGGCCGAGGCGGCGGCCTTCGCGGACCGGGTGGAGCAGGCGCTGTACGCGTCGAAGATCGTCTCGTACACGCAGGGCTTCCACGAGATCACCGCGGGCAGCGACGAGTACGACTGGAACATCGACCTCGGTTCCGTCGCGTCCATCTGGCGCGGCGGCTGCATCATCCGCGCGGCCTTCCTCGACCGCATCCGCGCCGCCTACGACGCCCGGCCGGACCTGCCGAGCCTGCTGTCGGACGAGACGTTCGCGCAGGAGATCGCGGCGGCCCAGGACGACTGGCGCGAGGTGCTCGTCGCCGCCACCCGCCAGGGCGTGCCCACGCCCGGCTTCTCCGCGGCCCTCGCCTACTACGACGCCCTGCGCGCCGAGCGTCTGCCCGCCGCCCTCACACAGGGGCAGCGGGACTTCTTCGGGGCCCACACGTATCGCCGTACGGACCGGGAGGGGTCGTTCCACACGCTGTGGGGCGGCGACCGGTCGGAGGTCGAGGCGTAGGCGCCAGCACTGCCGAAGCCGTCACGTCCCTGGAGCCAGGGCGTGACGGCTTCGTCGTAGTGGGGGCGGCCGGCGCGTCGGACGCGCCGGCCTCATTGTCGTTGAATGTCTGTTCGAATGCCCGCTCAGGAGATCGGCCCCGGCTGGGGCTCCGGCTCCGGTACCGGGTCGGGGCCCGGTGGCTTCGGGATCGGGGACGGAGACGGGACGGGCTCCGGGGAGGGGTGGGGGCCCGGGTCCGGGGTCGGGTTCGGGAAGGGCTCCGGGCGGTCGGGGCCCGGGCCCGGGGTGGGGCCCGGCTTCACCGGGTCGGGGAACGGATGCGTCATGGTGTCCTCCAGCCAGTCGGTACGTCGGCCCTGGACTTGTCCCACGCGTACCCGACCGCCGCGCACCCACTCACCCCGTCGTGCGAGGGATGGAGACCAGGTGGTCCTACTCGGCGTGTATCGCCCTGCCCGGCTGCCCGTCCCGCGCCGCCTGCGCTCCGGCGGCGAGCCCCGGGCGGGGGCTGGACAGCACCGGGGTCGAGGTCGCGGTCAGGCGCTGGGCCGGCGCCATGGACGCCTGGGCGAGGACGATCGCGTCGGCGCCGGTGACCGCGTCGGCGGCTGCCGCCACCCTGCGGACGTACCCATCCGTGTCGCCCGCTTCGAAGAGGGCCCACGCCCCCTCCACCAGCACAGTGCGGACGTCGACAGGGCGCCCGGCGCGGCGGGCCTCCTCCTCGACGAGGGCGACCGTCGGCCCCAGGGTGCTCTCCAGCGCCGCGAGGACGACGACGCGCGGGCCCGCTGCCACCGCGGCGGCGGCCATCGGACGGTCCACGCGGAGCACGGGCACCCTGGGGCCGGCCCGCTCGGCGACGGCGCCGATGGTCGAGCAGGTGCAGAGCACGGCCCGCGCGCCCTGAACGACAGCCTGGTCGAGCAGCGTCCGCACCTCGTCCGCCACCGCGTGAGGGCCCTCGCTCCGGGCCCGGACCAGCAGCTCCTCGGCCACCAAGTGCCGCAGTTCCAGCCCCTGGTGGGCCTCGTCGCGCAGTGCGTCGAAGACGGGGACGTGCACGGGCGAGGTGTGCAGCAGGGCGAGCGGGCCGGACCGGATCATGAAGGGCTCCGTCCTCAGAAGCGCCCGGGATGCGCCTTGAGCCACTCCACCGCCGCTTCCAGAAGCTGCGGATCGGCCGCCGGAGCCTCCTCGGGGTGACGCGCCGCCCACTTCACGACGTACGGGCACAGCGGCGCGACCACGATGCCCTCACGTGCTGCGATGGCGTACAGCTCACGGGCGAGGGAGCCCGCGATGCCCCGGCCCTCGTGTTCGGGTTCCACGATGGTGTGCACGGGGACGAGGGCCCGCGCGGGCGCTTCGAGCACGAAGTACTCGATGTGGCCGACCACTTCGTCCCCGGCGAACGCCTCCAGGCGGCCGCCCGCCCGGTCGTCACGGATCTCGATATCGCTCATGGGCACTCCTCGGGTCCTCGGGTCCACCGATGCCTCCACCGAGGTTCAGACGGTGACGGCCTGCGGGCTGCGCTCCTGGTCCGAGCCCGGCACCGGCTCGGACGGATCGGCTCCGAGGGCCACGATCCGGTTGTCGCGGTCCACGTGCACGACCCGCGGCCGCAGCGCCCGCGCCTCGGCGTCGGAGACCTGAGCGTAACTGATGATGATCACCAGATCTCCGGGATGGACGAGATGGGCCGCCGCTCCGTTGATACCGATGACTCCGGAGCCGCGCTCGCCCTCGATGACGTACGTCTCCAGACGGGCCCCGTTGGCGATGTCGACGATGTGAACGAGTTCGCCGGGCAGCAGATCGGCGGCGTCGAGCAGGTCGGCGTCGATGGTGACGGACCCGACGTAGTGCAGGTCGGCCTGGGTGACCATGGCACGGTGGATCTTGGACTTGAACATAGTACGCATCATCGAGGTACTCCCGGATCTAAGCTCCCTGCCTGCGTTTTTGCAGGTCAAGGGCGGTTTCCTTACCCAACAACGAGCCGCATGTCCGGTCGGCACCTCCCAGGTTCTCCAGGACTCGTGCTGACCCATTGCTGACTTTCCTGACGCTCGTCAGGCACTTGTCGAGGCCCTGTTGGGTCCCCGGCGTCCGATGCTCTGACGACGACGTCAGCCTACGCAACCGTCTCCGTGCGCCCAGCCGGGATCTCCTGCCCACTCCCGTGATCCTCCCCACCGCCGACATGCGCTCATGCGGTCAGGAAATATGACCCTTTTCCACGGATTGCGGGGAGAGTATCGTCGATAACGTGGACAAGCGATCGCTGATTCTCGAGGCGGCGACCGAACTGCTGGAAGCCTCCCCCAACGGGGACGTGGCGACCCGGAGCGTCGCCGAGAAGGCCGGTGTGCAGCAACCAGTCATCTACCGGCTCTTCGGCGACAAGGACCACCTCCTGGCCGCGGTGGTCGATCACGGCCTGGCCACGTACATCGCTGCCAAGCGGGCCGCCGAGCCGACCGACGACCCCGTCGCCGACCTGCGGCGCGGCTGGGACCAGCACACCCAGTTCGCTGTGGAGCATCCCCATCTCTATCGCTTGATCGCCGCCCCCGGGCCGGCGTGTGTACCGGCGGCCATCGGCGAGATGCACACGCGCCTGCGCACCACGCTCGAGCGGGTCGCCCAGGCCGGGCGTCTCGCGATCGAGCCCGACAAGGCGGCAGAGATCGTGATCTCCGCAAACAGCGGTGTCGCGCTCGCTCTGCTCACTCGGCCCGACGTCCACCCCGGCACCGATCTGTCGGCCCGGGTGAGGGACATCGTGCTCGCAGGCGTCCTCACTCCCGAGCCCGCCGCCGGAACGCCGTCCGCACCGATGACGACGGCCCAGGCCGCCACCACGCTCAGTGCTCTGCTGCGCTCCGCTTCCCCGCGGTCGTTCACCCCGGCAGAACAAGGACTACTGGCCGAATGGCTCACCCGACTCACCCAGGACGGCACCACGCCGTGTCCCCCGCGCCACACCGTCGCGCCCGTCGGAGCACCGAAGTGAGCGCGGCGACCACGAGGACGCGGACGTTCGTTGCCGGGATCATGCGGGCCTTTCGCCGGCCGGCACCGCATCCACTGTGGCTGGTCGGTCCCCTACTGGTGGTCGTGGCCATTCCGGTGGCCGACGCCTTCCTGCCTCCGGACATCCACGTCGCCCACCTGCTCGCCGTCGCCACGGCGGTCACCGCCGTCGGCGCCGGCACGCGCGCCACGACGCTGGTCGGCTCCGTCGCGCTGCTCGCGCTGGTCGCCGCCGGGGTGGAGCGGCACACCCTGTTGACCGAGAGCGTTCTGGTCGAACTGGGCGCCCTCGCCGCGGTCTCCGCCCTTCTGGTCGTGTTCACACACCTGCGGGACCGGCATGAGCAGGCACTGGTCCGGGCGCGTTCGGTCTCCGACACGGCACAGCGGGTCGTACTGCGGCCGCTCCCGGAGCGGGCGGGGCCGGTCTGGCTCGCCTCGGAGTATCACAGCTCGGAGGCCGACGCCTATGTCGGCGGCGACCTGTACGCCTCGGCCCGCACCTCGCACTCCACCCGGCTGATCATCGGAGACGTCCGCGGCAAGGGCCTCGCCTCGATCAGCGACACGGCGATCGTGCTGGGCGCCTTCCGCGCCGCCGCCCACCGCGACATCCCGCTGCCGGAACTGGTCGCTTACGTGGAGGACGCGGTCCGCTGGGGCCTTGCCGAGTTCTCGGCGTCCGAGGCGGACCTCGCCGAGCGCTTCGTGACCGCCGTGATGGTGGACATCCCCGACGACGAGCCGGTGGTGCACGTGGTCAGCTGCGGGCATCCGCCGCCCCTGCTGCTGCGCCGGGCAGGGGCCGTCGTGACGACGCTCCAGGTGCCCGAGCCCGCGCCGCCGCTCGGCCTGGCCTTCGGCGGGATGTACGACGGCATGTACGTCCCCGCCATCTTCCCCTTCCATGAGGGCGACCGCCTGATCCTCTACACCGACGGGGTCACCGAGGCCCGCGACGGAAGCGGCGAGTTCTATCCCCTCGCCGAACGTGTCGCGATCTGGGCGGATCGGGCGCCCGGCCCGCTGGTCGAAGCCATCACCGCCGACCTGGAGCAATATGCCGGTGGTCGGGTGGACGACGACATGGCCATGATCGTCGCGCAGAGGGGCCGGGTACCGGCGACCGCCTGAGAGGGGCCGGCGGCGCCGGACACCGGTGGTCCGCGGTCAGAGCAGGTCCTCGATCGTGATCGGTATCTTCCGGATGCGCCGCCCGGTCGCGTGGTGGACGGCGTTCGCGATCGCGGCCGCGGCCCCGACCTGCCCGATCTCGCCCACGCCTTTGACGCCCAGCGGGTTCACGACGTCGTCCTCGACCTCGACCAGTTCGACGTCGACGTCGGGCGCGTCCGCATTGACGGCGACGAGGTACTCCCCAAGGCTCGCGTTGGCCCAACGGCCGGTGCGCGGGTGCATGTGGTTGGCCTCCAGCAGCGCCTGGCCCAGGCCCCAGAGCATGCCGCCCATGAGCTGGCTGCGGGCCAATTTGGAGTTGAGCACCCGGCCGGGAGCGAAGGCACCGGTCATCCGCCGCACCCGGACCAGTCCGAGCTCCGCGTCCACGGCCACCTCGGCGAACTGGGCGCCGAAGGTCATCATCGCGTACTCGGGATCTCCGGCAGGCGGACTCCACGCACCGGACGCCTCGGCATCCGGCAGGAAGTTGCGCTGCAGCACGTCGGCGTAGGAGTCGGAGGCGGTTCCGGCCGTCATCGCCCCGTCCCCCACGACCACGTCGACCGGGTTCGCGCCGTGCAGCGGGGAACGGGTGTCCCCGACGGCGCGGGCGATGAGCTGGTTGCGCAGGGCGGTCGCGGCGCTGTGCACGGCGGCACTGATCATGCCCGCGCCGGCGGAGCCCACCGCGGCAGCGATGTTGGGCAGGTCGGTGTCGCCGTTCTCGAACCGGCAACGGTCCACCGGCATGCCGAGCGCGTCGGCGGCGACCTGCGTCATGACCGTGGCGACACCGGTGCCGAAATCGGGGGTGGCGGCCTGGACGACGGCGGTGCCGTCGGCGTAGAGGCGGGCGCGGGCGCGCTGCGGGTTGGCAGGCGGCGCCACCGGATAGCCCGCGGTGGCCATGCCCGTCCCGATCAGCCAGTTCCCCTCGCGCCGCACCCCAGGCCGTGGATCGCGGCCTTCCCAGCCGAAGCGCGCGGCACCGCGCTGGTAGCACTCCCTCAGGCCACTGCTGGACCACGGTGAGCCCGAGGAGGGGCTCACCTCCGCATAGTTGCGCAGCCGCAGCTCGATCGGATCCAGGCCGAGTTCATGAGCCAGTTCGTCCATCGCGACCTCGAGCGCGAGCATGCCGCTCGCTTCTCCGGGCGCCCGCATGAACGTGGGGGTCATCGTGTTGGCCCGGAAGATCCGGTAGAGGCCATCGAAATTCGGGCACGCATAGATCTCCGACGACACGCCGATCGAGGGCTCGGCCCAGTCGTCGAAGTGCGAGGTGGGGGAGAACTTGTGATGCCGGATCCCGGTCAGCCGGCCGTCGCGCGTCGCGCCGAGGACGATGTGCTGCTCCTGCTCCTCGCGGTGCCCGACCGAGGTGAACATCTGCTCGCGGGTCAGCACGAGCTTGACCGGCCTGCCGACCTGCCTGGCGGCCATCGCGGCCAGTGCCGCGTGATGGTGGATCATGGCCTTGGAGCCGAAACTGCCCCCGACATAGTGTCCGATGACCCTGATCTTGGACAGGGGCATACCGAGCAGGCGGGCGACGGTCATCTGAGTGGCGTTGACGCCCTGGGTGGTGTCGTGCAGCACCAGCTCGTCGCCGTCCCACTCGGCCGTGGTGCCTGACGGCTCGATCGGGTTGTGGTTGTTCGCCGCGTACGTGAACGTGGCCTCCACCCGCACATCCGCCTGGGCGAGGCCCGCATCGATGTCTCCGCGCTCGATGCGGCCCGGCAGCCAGCCGCCGAAGATGCGCTCGGGTATGTATGCCTCGTCGCGGCCCTGCTCCAGGGTGACGACCGGGGGCGTTTCCTCGTAGGACACGCGCAGCACGCTCGCCGCGTGCTGGGCCCGCTCCCAGGTGTCGGCGACGACGACCGCGATGTGCTGACCCGCGTAGTGGACGACGTCGTCCTGCATCGGGAAAAAGGTCTGCCCGGGGGCAGCGGTGCCTGCCAGGGAAGGAATCAGCGGCGGCTGCTCCGCGATCCTCGGCAGGTTCTGGTGGGTCAGGACGGCGAGCACGCCCTCCTCCGCCTGGGCGGTGCTCGCGTCGATGTCGGTGACGCGCCCGCCGGCAATACGGGATCCGACCACACAGGCGTAGGCCATCTCGGGGATCGGGATCTCGGCGGAGTAGCGGGCACTGCCGGTGACCTTGGGGCGGCCGTCGACGCGGTCGAGGGGCTGTCCGATTGCCGGTGCGGTGGTCATGCCGGGCTCCCGCTTCCGTCGGCGGTGAGGGTTTCGAGGGCACGTACGATCGCGCGCTGCGCGAGTTCGACCTTGAAGGCGTTCATGGAGGTCGTCCGGGCGTCGATCAGTTCGACCCGGGCCGCCTGCGCGAAGTTGTCCCGCACCGCGGCAGCCCCGATCAGGAAGTCCTCGACCCGGCGGGCCCGCCACGGCTTGGTGGCCACACCCCCCAGTGCCACCCGCACGTCCGCGATGGTGCCGTCCACGACGGACACCGCGGCGGCCACCGAGGCGAGCGCGAACTCGTAACTTTCGCGGTCCCGGACCTTCAGGTAGAGCGAGTGGCGCGCCACGGGTGTCGCGGGCACCTCGACGGCGGTGATCAGCTCGCCGTGTTCCATCGGGTGCTCGCGGTGCGGGGAGTCGCCGGGCAGGAGGAAGAAGTCGTCGATCGCATAGGTGCGTTCGCCGCCGGGGCCCAGCGTGTGCACCTGTGCGTCGAGGGACATCAGCGCCACGGCCACGTCCGAGGGGTGGGTGGCGATGCAGTGCTCGCTGGTGCCAAGGATCGCGTGACCGCGGTTGAACCCCTCGATGGCCGAGCATCCGGTGCCGGGATCGCGTTTGTTGCAGGGCGACTCCGCGTCGCGGTAGTAGGAGCACCGCACCCGTTGCAGGAGGTTTCCGCCCATGGACGCCATGTTCCGCAACTGCGCGGAGGCGCCGAGCTCCAGCGCCTGGCAGATCACGGGGAAGCGCTCGCGCACCGTGGGCGCGGCGGCGACCTCGCTCATCCGGGCCAGGGAGCCGATGCGCAGGCCCCCCTCCGGGGTGGCTTCGACGCGCGTCAGGGGAAGGTCGTTGATGTCGACGAGCCGTCGTGGATGGAGGACGTTCTGGCGGAGCAGATCGATCTCGGTGGTGCCGCCGGCCAGGAAGTCGCTGGTGGGATCGGCGCTGACCGCGGCGACCGCCGTCGCGGTGTCGGTGGCTCGCACATAGGTGATCGGCCGCACGGCAAGGCTCCCTAGGCTCCGTCGCGGACAGCGCGGATCGCGGCCCGTATGTGGGGGTAGGCGGCGCAGCGGCAGATGTTGCCGCTCATCCACTCCTTGATCTCGGCGTCGTCGCCCGCGTGGCCCTCCTTGAGCAGCGCCACGGCCGACATGATCTGGCCCGGAGTGCAGTAGCCGCACTGGAAGGCGTCCTCGGCGATGAATGCCTGTTGCATGGCGTGCAGTTCACCGTCCTCCGCCAGTCCCTCGACGGTGGTCACCTCGCGTCCCTCGCAGGTCATGGCGAGCGTGAGGCAGGACAGCACGCGATTGCCGTCCACCCACACCGTGCAGGCGCCGCACGTGCCCTGGTCGCAGCCCTTCTTCGCACCGGTCAGATGCAGGTGTTCGCGCAGCGCGTCGAGCAGGCTGACGCGTGGCTCTATCTCCACGGAGTGCTGGACACCGTTGACCGACAGACTGACCCGGACCGGACCGGGACCTCGCTCCTCAAGGGTTTGCCCCCGTTCGGTGAGGGCCGGACCGTGTACAGACATGGGCCACCTCCAGGTAGAGACCTCTTCATCGTCATACGGGCAGATATGTGCTGCAACCGTAGGATTTCGGCATGACCGACGCGCTGGAATCCCGTGAGGCGGTGACCGTGGTCTTCACCTGGGAGGTGAAGCCCGGCAAGGAAGCCGAGTTCGAGCGGTGGGCCCACGGGATCGAGACGGAGGCGGCCGCCTTCACCGGCCATGAGGGAGTGACCTGGTTGCGGCCTGAGGGGGAGGGCAGGCATTACTACGCGATCGTCCGGTTCGCGGACACCGCCACCCTGGACCGCTGGATGGCCTCACCACAAAGGGCTGACTGGCAGCACCGCGTCAAGCCTTTCGGCCGGTCGACGCCGCCGAAGCTGACCACGACCGGCCTGGAGACCTGGTTCAACGTCCCCGGCACCCCCACCAAGCCTCCGGTTCGCTGGAAGATGTCGCTGATGACGATCCTCGCGGTCTACCCGTTCGCCCTGCTGTACGACGGGCTGGTCGCCGAACACTTCCGCAGCTGGCCGCTGCCCTGGCGCACGGCCGTCTTCCCGATCTTCCTCGCGCCTCTGCTCACCTACGCGGTCATGCCCTGGCTCAGCAGGGTGCTGCGGCGATGGCTTTACCCGGAGGCGTAGCCCCCCCCGGCCGGGACGTCTCCCATGCCCGGCACCCGTGCCCGCACTACTGAGGATCGACGCCAGGTCGCCGACCGCGGGGCGGACAGCGACCCGGGGGCAGCGCCCCGTCGTCGGACCGAGGGCCCACGGCCTGCGGGCGAGACCGAGAAGTCCCCACAGACTGCCCGGCCGCGCGAGCAAAGCACCGTCGGCCGGGGCGACTTGAGACAGGGCGGCCCGCGGTCACCTATGGCCGCAATGCCTGGAGCATATTCCGCTCAGGCTGGTAGAGCGACTACCACCCTTCGTCCTTGACCCCACCCGCTCGCGAGCGCAGCGTTGAACGCATGAGAAAGGGATTAATCGGACATTCGCGACTCTGGCGTTCTGGCCCACGGGGCGCCACGAGCGCAAGGAACGCGGAAGGCCGACTGCCTGACGCTCCCTCCGCAGGGTCATGCCTGATCGACGCTCACAATCCATCCTTTCCAGGAGACGAGTTATGCGTTTTGCCAAATGGCCAATCGTCGCCGTGTCGGGCTTCGTACTCGCCATGGGCGGTGCCGCCACGTCGGCCGTCGCCGCGCCGGCCTCGCCGGTACGGGCAGTTCACTACGATGCCCACGACCACGGCGACTTCGGACGCCACGGCGACCACGGGCGCGGAGACGACACCGACTACAGGTACCGGCACTACGACGACCACGGACACGGCGACCACGGACACGGGAACTACGGCGACGGACGCGGGAACCACGGTGACCACGGCGGTGGCCACGGTAACGGCGGGGGCCACGGCGGCCACGGCGGGCGGTAGCCCCACCGAGAAGGGGGCCGGCCATCAATCGGCCCCCTTCTCACACCCCGTCGGAAACCCCACTTCAACCCTTGAGCTCTGACAAGTCGCCAGTCGGCCAGGAGACTGCGAACTCGCCGCGCAGGATGGCCTGTTGGTGCCCGGGTGCTCAATGCGCAGCCTCTGCGCGCGCAGGCCCTCCGGTGTCGGCTTGTTGAAGGCGTGTTGCCGGCCCCGGCCGTTCCGCCCCGCCTCGGCGGGCGTCAGGATCTGCTGAGGACTTCCTGCGTCGGCACGGAGAGGCCGCCCCCGTCGCGGTCGGGGCGGCGCGGCGCGCGCTCCGGCGCCGGATAGGCGAGATGCACGAGGCGGGACTGCTCCTGACGCATGTACATGAACGACTCGAGGATGTAGCCGACGAGCAGTACGAGTGTCGCGATGGTCATGATCGCGGCCGCGAGGATCGCCGTGGGGAAACGCGGCACGGCGCTCGTGCGGATGAAGTCGATGACGACGGGCGTACCGAGCACGAGTGCGACGAGGGCGAGCAGACCCGCGACGACGGTGTGGACGAGCGAGGGCCGCTCACGACGCGCCAGATTGAGGATGAGCCGGAGAATGCGCCAGCCGTCCCGGTAGGTGCGCAGTTTGCTCACGCTGCCGGCCGGCCGGTCCTTGAACCCGACGGCGAGCTCCGCCGTGGGCAGCCGCAGGTTGAGTGCGTGGACCGTCATCTCGGTCTCGGTCTCGAACTCGCGGGACAGCGCCGGGAAGGACTTGACGAAGCGCTGGGAGAAGACCCGGTAACCGCTCAGCATGTCGGTGACGTCATTGCCGAAGAGCGAGCGCACCGCACCCGTGAGCAGTTTGTTGCCCACCGCGTGCCCCGCGCGGTAGGCGCCGTCGACCGTCTCGCGCCGGGTGCCGATGACTTGGTCGTAGGGGCCCTCGAACAGCAGGTCCACCATGTCCCGCGCCCGTGAGGCGTCGTAGGTGTCGTCACCGTCGATGATGAGCAGTGCGTCGGCCTCGACATCGGCGAAAGCGCGCCGAATGACGTTGCCTTTGCCCTTGCGATGTTCACGCCGGATGATCGCGCCTGCCTCGCGGGCGACCTCCACCGTGCGGTCGGTCGAGGCGTTGTCGTACACATAGATATCGGACTCGGGGAGCGCCGCCCGCAGATCGCGCACCACCTTGCCGATGGCTGCTTCCTCGTTGTGGCACGGCACGACGCAGGCGATCGTCGGGCTCACGGGCTCTCCTCACCTGGATGAATCCTGGCCATACTCGGACATATTGCTCCGCTGGAGCGCCTGACCGGTGAGGGCGCACCGTGCCGTTACCCTCTGTTGCGTGTCGGACCTCGCGTCTTTGACGCTGCGCATGCGCGATGTCATCGGTGGAATCTGGCGCGAGGCCGCCGCGTTCGGACTCGTCGGCGCCCTCGCCTTCCTCGTGGACACCGGCGCCTACAACCTGCTGGTCTTCGGTCTCCCCGGCGTGACCGGCGGCCCGATGCGGTCGGCGCCCGTCCAGGCCTCGGCGGTCGCGACGGGTGTTGCGATGATTGTCAGTTGGGCAGGCAACCGTTACTGGACGTACCGGCATCGCCGTCGCGAGAAGGTGACCCACGAACTGGCACTGTTCGTCTTCGTGAACATCGTCGGTCTCGTGATCACCGCGGGCACGGTCGCCCTGTCACGGCAGTTGACGGGATGCGACTGCGCCCTCAGCGACAATGTCGCCCGTCTCTTCGGCTGGGCCGTGGCCACGCTGTTCCGCTTCTTCGCCTACCGGCGCGTGGTCTTCATGGCGGCCTGAGCGGGGGTTCGCGTCCTCAGTGCGTGCTCGCAGCGGAAGTGCGCCTCCACCAACTCACCATACGCAGCCAATCCACTACACACTGTTACCATCCCGCCGCATGGGATATATCCAATTGTTCCGGTGCGAACGACGACGCTGGGTCTGCGGCCTGGCTGCCATCGCCGTGGCCTGCTGCCTGGTCACCATCATCGTGTTCTCGCCCGGATACATGAGTCCGGACAGCCTCAACCAGCTCAAGCAGGCCCTGGGCAAAGCGCCGTTGACGGACTGGCACCCGCCGGTTCTGGCCCTGGTGTGGCAGGGGCTCATCGCCGTGACCGGTACTCCCTCGGCGATGGTGGTCGCTCAGTGCGTCATCTGCTGGGCGACGCTGTGGGTCATCGCCTGGTGCGTCTGGGCACTGACCGACAGCCGTCCGGGATCCCTCGCGGTCCTCGGAGTCGGACTGGCGCCACAGGTCCTGACGTTCGTCGGAGTGGTGTGGAAGGACGTTCACATGGCGTTCGCGCTCCTCGCCGCCTGCGCTGTCGCACTCGTCGGCAAACGCCTGCCCGCCGGCCGCTCCGCCCTGCGCTGGGCCCTGCTGGGCCTCGGAGTGCTCTTCATCGCCTATGCCGTACTGGTGCGCAAGAACGCGATCCTCGCCGCGATCCCGGTCTTCGTGATGCTCGTGCTCGCGCTGTGGCCCAAGCCGGGACGCCGTCTGTGGCTGATGTCCTCGGCGGCCCTCGTTGTCGCCGTCGTCGTGCCCAGCACCGCCATTGCCGCCTTCGCACGGCCGCTGCAGACGAGCCAGGGCTCGCAGATCATGATGGACGACCTGGTGCACGTCCTGAGCGTGGACGAAGTGCGGGCGGCGGCAGCGGCAGCGGCGACGACACCGGACTTCCAGGTCCGCCTCCTCTTCGCGGCCAAGCAGTGCGAGCGGAACCAGACGCTGTCCGACACCTACATCAGCTGCTACCCGCGCGACGCGACGGCCGACGTGACCGGGCTGGCCCCGCACGCGGACGAGTTGACGTCCATGTGGACCAGTGAGATTCCCGGCCATCTGCCCGCGTACTTCCAGTACCGCCTGCAGGTCTTCTCGCAGTTGCTCTTCAGGGGCACCTACCAGTACCAGCCCGGGATCAGTGCCAACACCCTCGGACTCAAGGTGACGCACGCCCGACTCGAGGCCACGTTGCAGAACTACGTCCTCGGCGCGGCCAACGATCTGCCGGCCCTCTTCGCCGGCTGGCTCTGGCTGGCCGTCGCGCTCGCCCTGTCGATCCGGCCGGGCAAGGGCACGTTCTCGATGCCGGTCCGGGCACTGGGGATCAGCTCGGTGGCGTATGTGCTCGGCTATCTGCCCACCCTGCCGACGGCGGACTTCCGCTATATCTACTGGCCGGCGATCGCCTGCACGCTCGGTCTCCTCCTCGCATGGCTGGGGCGCGGCAGCACTCCGCCTCCCCTCGACACCGGCGCCACGGAGAGCGGCCGCATCGCGGTGCGTCAGTCGGTGGGCCCCAAGAACGAGCAGCTGGCCGGCTGAACGAGAGGGCCGCCGGGCGGCCGCCGCCCGGCGGAACCCTCCCCAGCCGCCTACGGACGAACGTCCCCCGCTGTCACGCCACCGCCTCGCCCGCCGGGGCGATGTCCGTCACGTCGGCGGTGTGCGCCGCGTCGCCCGTCCCGGGCTTGCTGAACTGTGTCCGGTAGAGCTCCGCGTACCGCCCCTCGGCCGCCAGCAGCTCCTCGTGCGTACCCCGCTCCACGATCCGCCCCGCCTCGACGACGAGGATCACGTCGGCGGCCCGCACGGTCGACAGACGGTGCGCGATCACCACGGCCGTCCGGCCCTCCAGCGCTTCGGTGAGCGCCTCCTGGACGGCCGCCTCCGAGGTGTTGTCGAGGTGGGCGGTGGCCTCGTCGAGGATGACGACGCGCTGGCGGGCGAGCAGCAGCCGGGCGATCGTCATGCGCTGGCGCTCGCCGCCGGAGAGCCGGTAGCCGCGCTCGCCGACCACGGTGTCCAGGCCGTCGGGCAGGGAGCGTACGAGGTCTTCGAGGCGGGAGCGGCGCAGTACGTCCCACAGGTCGTCCTCGGTCGCGGACGGGCGGGCGAGGAGCAGGTTCGCCCGTACCGAGTCGTGGAACAGGTGCCCGTCCTGGGTGACCATGCCGAGAGTCTCCCGCATCGACTCGGCGCTCAGTTCGCGGACGTCGACGCCGCCGATGCGTACGGCGCCCTCGTCGGTGTCGTACAGCCGCGGCAGCAGCTGCGCGATGGTCGACTTGCCGGCGCCGGAGGAGCCGACGAGTGCGACGGTCTGGCCGGGTTCGGCGCGGAAGGAGACGCCGCGCAGGACCTCCGCGCCACCGCGGGTGTCCAGGGCGGCGACCTCCTCCAGGGAGGCCAAGGAGACCTTGTCGGCGGAGGGATAGGCGAAGCGGACGTCCTCGAACTCGACGGCCGCCGGTCCCTCCGGCACCTTCCTCGCGTCCGGTTTCTCCTCGATGAGCGGCTTCAGGTCCAGCACCTCGAAGACGCGCTCGAAGCTCACTAGGGCGCTCATGACCTCGACGCGCGCCCCGGCGAGCGAGGTGAGCGGCGCGTACAGGCGGGTGAGCAGTAGCGCCAGGGAGACGACGGCGCCCGGCTCCAGGGTGCCGCGCAGCGCGAACCAGCCGCCGAGCCCGTACACGAGGGCGAGCGCCAGGGCCGACACCAGCGTCAGGGCCGTGATGAACGCCGACTGCGCCATCGCCGTACGGACCCCGATGTCCCGCACCCGCCGGGCGCGCGCCGCGAACTCGTCGGACTCGTCCTCGGGCCGCCCGAAGAGCTTCACCAAGGTGGCACCGGGCGCCGAGAAGCGCTCGGTCATCCGGGTGCCCATCGAGGCGTTGAGGTCGGCCGCCTCCCGCTGGAGCTTGGCCATCCGGCTGCCCATCCGCCGCGCGGGGATCACGAACACCGGCAGCAGCACCAGCGCGAGCAGCGTGATCTGCCAGGACAGGGTGAGCATCACGGCAAGGGTGAGCAGCAGCGTCACCACGTTGCTGACGACGCCGGACAATGTGTTGCTGAAGGCGCGTTGGGCGCCGATGACGTCGTTGTTGAGTCGACTGACGAGCGCGCCCGTACGTGTACGTGTGAAGAACGCGACCGGCATGCGCTGCACATGATCGAACACAGCCGTCCGCAGATCGAGGATGAGTCCCTCGCCGAGCGTCGACGAAAGCCAGCGGCCGAGAATCCCGAGCGCCGCCTCGGCGAGCGCGATGACGGCGATGAGCACGGCAAGGCGGATGACGGTGCTCTCGTCGCCGCCGGACACGATCGCGTCCACGACGCGCCCCGCGAGCACCGGCGTCGCGACGGCCAGCAGCGCGGTCACCACGCTGAGCACCACGAACTGCCCGATGCGGCGGCGGTGCGGGCGGGCGAAGGCGGCGATGCGGCGCAGCGTCGCGCGGGCGAAGGGTCGGCGCTCCTGCTGCGCGTTCATGACGCTGTGCAGCTGTGTCCAGGCTGTGGTCTCCATGCTCATGCAAGAGACACTAGGACCTCAAGCAAAGTTGGGGTCAACCATCGGGCGACACCTCCCTCACCTTGCCCGGCGTGTCAGCCGCCGTCTCCGCGCCCGCAACCCCACGTTGGTGCGGTGTGGAAACCCTCTCCCGATGTGACAGTGGTACGACTCCCCCCAGGCCTGCCCAAGGGACTCCCCCAAGAACTTCCCAAGGGACTCCCCCGACGCTTCCCCCTCCGGGCTGCCGTCCGGCCGGTCCTGTGCCTGCTCCCGCTCGCCCTTGTGCTGGTGGTCGCGGTACGCCACCGCTCCGTGCTCGTGGAGGGCTTCGGTCACCTGGAGTCGGCCGAGTGGCCCTGGCTCGCGGCCGCGGCCGCGACGACCTGCCTGACCTGGGTCGCGGCGGCCTTCACCCGTCAGGGCGCGGTCATCGAGCGGCTGCCGGCGCGCCGGCTGCTCGCCACCCAGTTCGCGGCGGGCGCGGCCAACCATCTGCTGCCGACCGGCTTGGGTGCCGGCGCGGTCAATCTGCGCTTCATGACGGTGTGCGGCGTGCCGCTCGCCCGCTCGTCGGCCGCGCTCGCGCTCTACATGCTGGCTGAGTCGATCGCCCGGCTGAGCCTGCTGCTGGGGCTGCTGATCGCGTTCCCGGGGGCGCTGCGGATCGGCAGCCTCCTTCCGGACGGGGCGATCGGCCCCCTGCTGCTCGGCGTCGGCCTGGTGCTGTGCGTCGTCGTGGCGACCCTTCTTCTCGTACGACGGCTCCGTACGGCCGTCCTCTCCTTCCTGCGCACCGCGCTCGGCGAGGCGCGCTCGGTGCACTCCCGTCCGTCCCGCGCGCTCGCCCTGTGGGGCGGATCGCTCGCCTTCCCGCTGCTCCAGGCGACCGGTCTGGCCGCGGTGGGGCTGGCGTTGGGGCTACCGGTACCGCCGGTGCACATGGCGGTCGCGTATCTGGCGGCGACGGTCGCCGTCGCGCTGGTACCGACGCCGGGCGGAATCGGCTCGGTGGAGGCCGCGCTGGTCGTCGCACTGGTCGCGGCGGGCGGCCCGGTGGCCGTGGCGACGGCGGTGGTGCTGGCGTACCGGATCATCACGGTGTGGGTGCCGCTGCTGCCGGGGGCCCTGACGCTCGGGGCGCTGGTCCGCTGGAAGGTGATCTGAGACGCACTCCGGGTGTGCGCGGCGCACCCGGGCGACCCTGGCCGCCGCGTCCCGAACCGACCTCTCGCTTGAGAGCTCCCGTCTCGCGCTGCCTGCTGACCGAGGACGAGCTGTCCACGAAGACGGTGTACGACGACCCGTTCCCGGCATCGGCCGTCCATGCCACCGGCGGTTGCGATACCGAGGGGTAACCTCGCCCTACACCGTCGGAGAAGGGACACCACGATGCCGGTCCGGATCGAACGCCAGGGTTACGTCACCACGGTCGTCCTCTCCCGCCCCGAGGCCCGCAACGCGGTGGACGGGCCGACGGCAGCCGAACTCGCCGACGCCTTCCGGGAGTTCGAGGCGGACGATGCCGCGCGGGTCGCGGTCCTCTGGGGCGAGGGCGGCACGTTCTGCGCGGGCGCGGACCTCAAGGCGATCGGCACCGAACGCGGCAACCAGGTCACCGAGGACGGCGACGGACCGATGGGCCCCACCCGGCTGCGTCTGACCAAGCCGGTCATCGCGGCCGTCGCGGGGCACGCCGTGGCCGGCGGCCTGGAACTGGCCCTCTGGTGCGATCTGCGGGTCGCCGAGGAGGACGCCGTCTTCGGCGTGTTCTGCCGCCGCTGGGGCGTGCCGCTGATCGACGGCGGCACGGTCCGGCTCCCCCGTCTCATCGGTACCAGCCGGGCGATGGACATGATCCTCACCGGCCGCCCGGTCCCCGCCCC
This sequence comes from Streptomyces sp. R41, assembly GCF_041053055.1. NCBI lineage: Bacteria > Bacillati > Actinomycetota > Actinomycetes > Kitasatosporales > Streptomycetaceae > Streptomyces > Streptomyces sp. R41. The sequence continues at coordinate 9,309,967 of NZ_CP163443.1, read as the reverse complement.
CGAGGCGTACGAGATGGGGCTCGCCAACCGCCTCGTCCCGACCGGCCGCGCCCGCGCGGAGGCGGAACGACTGGCCGCCGAGATCGCCGAGTTCCCGCAGTCCTGCCTGCGCAGCGACCGTGCCTCCGTCCTCGACCAGGAGGGCCTGGTCGAGAAGGTGGCCATGCGCACCGAACTCCGTTACGGCATGGACGTGCTGGCCGAGAGCCTGGAAGGCGCCGCCCGTTTCGCCTCGGGAGCCGGCCGGCACGGTTCGTTCAGCGAGCTGTGAGCCGGACGGGGCCTCCGGCGGGATCGACGGAACCAACCCAGCGTCCGTCGAGACACAGGGATCGATTCGGTACGGCAGTGGTGAGGAGGCGTTGTCGGTGCAGAACCCGGTCGTCCTGCGTGACGGTCAGGACCGGCCGGGCGAGGAACTCCGCTGTGCGCAGCACGAAGGGGGCGTACGTCATCGCGGGCGCGAGCCGGTTCGGGGCGACCCAGCGCAGGGGCGGGGCCACGAGGAGCGGAACCGTCGGGGACCAGGGCGCCCCGGCCAGGTGATCCCGTACGTGCCGCGCCGCCCGTACCCCCTCGCGGGCCACGGCGCCGGCGCTCTCCACGGCGTGCAGCACGTTGCCGACGGCGAACACGCCCTCGCGTGACGTGCGGAAAGCGCCGTCGACCGCGGGTCCGCGTGTTCCCGTGTCGAGGTCGAGGCCGCCGCGCCGGGCGAGTTCGTGGTCCGGAACGAAGTCACCGGTGAACACGACGGTGTCGCAGGCAAGAGTCGTGGTCCGGCCGTCGCGGTGGCGCAGGGCGACTCCGCTCAGGCGTCCGCGCCCCCGGAGTTCGGTGACGGTCGCTTGCGTGAGGAGCGGAATCCGTTGCCCCAGGCGGGAGTTGACCGCCGTCAGCCGGTCACCCTGGTGCCGCGCCAGGTCGGTCACCATCGCGACGACGTCGACTCCGGCACCCAGCAACGTGTCCACGGCGGCGTAACTGAGGGCTTCGGCGCCGACGACGACCGCGCGGCCGCCGATGTCCTGCCCGTAGAGGTGCACGGCCTGCTGGAGTTCTCCCGTGGTGAACACCCCGGCGGGTCGGGTCCCGGCCACGAGCCGTGCGCTGCCTGGCCGCTCGCGGGCACCCGTGGCGAGGACGACGGCCGTGGGGTCGATCGTCTCCGGCCCTGCCGGGCCAACGGTGTCCACCGCCAGCGCTCCGGACCAGCCGAGGGCGGTGACCCCGGTGCGGACGGTGGCCCCGGCCCGGACCCCGGCCTCGGCGTACCGCCGCGCGAAGCCGGGCCCGTCGAACCCGCGGCGACGGCAGTGACGAGGCACCCCGCCGGCTTCCTGTTCGCGCTCCAGCACCTCGACGCGGCCCACTCCCCCGGCCGCGAGCCGGGCGGCGAGGGCGAGACCGGCGGGCCCGGCGCCGACGACCAGGACGTCCACATGTCGCTGTCTCATGACCGCCCCTCGAAGAGCTCCCGTACCGCGGCGCCGCAGTAGAAACCCTGGCAGCGCCCGCCCCGCGCACGGGTCCGGCGCCGCAGTCCCTCCAGGCCGTGCGGCGGGATCGTACTGGCGAGGGCGTCGCGGATCTCGCCGCGCGAGACACGCTCGCAGTGGCAGACGAGGGTGCCGTACTCCGGGTCGGCGGCGATGAGTTCGGGGCGCTGGTAGGGGCGCGGGAAGGCCTCGCCGAGGTTGGGCAAGCGGACGGGTTCCAGATCGTCGGCCTCGCCGAGGTCGAGGCCGCAGGCGGCGAGGAGCCCGGTGACGTGCGAGGCGATGGCCATGGACGCGGTCAGGCCGGTGGAGCGGATGCCGCCGACGGTGACGTACGCCTGGTCGGAGTGGACGCGGATCCGGTAGTCGTCGTACTCGGTGGCGGCGCGGAGCCCGGCGTAGACAGCGGTGACCTCCTCGTCGAGCAGTTCGGGCAGGATCCGGCGCCCCCTGTCGCGCAGCAGGGCGAGGCCTTCCTCGGTCGATCCGGTGGCCGTCTTGTCGTCCACCTCTTCGGCCGTGGGTCCGAGCAGCACGTTTCCGTACACCGTGGGTGCCACCAGTACGCCCTTGCCGAGCGCCGTCGGGACGGGCAGCAGGATGTGCCGGACCAGTGCGCGGGCGAACTTGTCGAAGACGAGGAGCTGGCCCCGACGCGGGATGACGGTGAAGTCGTGGTGGCCGAGCCGCCGGTCGAGTTCGTCGGAGTACAGGCCCGCGGCATTGACGAGGTGGCGCGTACGGAGAGTCCCACGACTCGTGCGCAACACCCCGTCGTCGGCCCTCTCCACACGGCAGTCGAGGTGCAGGTCGACCCCATGGCGTACCGCCTGGGTGGCGTACGCGAGCGTCGTGGTCCACGGGCAGATGATGCTCTCGCCGGGGATGTGGAGCGCGCCGAGCGCTCCGGGCCCCAGGTGCGGTTCGCGTGCGTACACCTCGTCGGGTCCGAGGACGCGAGCCTGCCGGTAGTCGTTCTTCTCCGCCTTGGCCGCCAACTCCGGTAGTACGGCGAGCTGTTCACGGTCCCAGGCGACGAGCAGGGCACCCACGGGTTCGACGGGAATCCCCGACTCGGCCGCATACAGGGCGAGTCGGCGAGAGCCCTCTCGCACAAGACGGGCTTCCAGCGAGCCGGGGACGGCGTCGAAACCCGTGTGCAGGATGGCCGTGTTGGCCTTCGACGTGCCCTGCCCGACGTCGTCCTGCGCCTCGACGAGCGCGATGCGCAGCCGCCGGTGGCGGGCGAGTTCGCGGGCGATGGCGCAGCCGACGACACCCGCACCGACGATCACGACGTCGTACGTCAGGTCCGGCAGCGCGCCGTGCGCCGTGACCGTCATGCGGGTGCCCGGTCGAGCAGGGCGGCGACGGCCGAGCGGAAGGCGGCGAGGCGTTCGGTGGCCTCGTCGCGGCTGATGCGCGGCGCGTACACGGCGGAGGGTTTCCGGTCGGGGAGTGCCTCGTCGACTCTCAGCGCCGGGTCGAGGCCCAGCCGGGCCACGGCACCTACGCCGAGGGCGGTGGCGTCCGGTAACGCCGAGACTTCGACGGGGAGTTGGAGGAGGTCGGCCTGGGTCTGCATGAGCAGCGCCGAGCGTGTCAGACCGCCGTCGACGCGCAGCGCGGTGAGCGGTGCGCCGAGGTCGGCGGCGGCCGCGTCGGCGAGTGCGACGACCTGGGCGGCGATGCCCTCGCACAGGGCGCGCACCAGATGCCCGGGCGTGGTGTCGAGGCCGAGCCCGGTGAGCGAGCCCCGCAGATCTCCTCGCCACCAGGGTGCGGCGAGCCCGGCGAGGGCCGGGACGAAGGTGACACCGCCGCTGTCCGGTACGGCGCCGCCGACCGGGTCGAGGTCCGCGCGCCGGAGATGACGCCGAGGTCGGTGAGCCAGCGGACGGCGGACGCCGCCGTGTACACCTGGCCGTCGAGGCAGTAACTGGTCCGCCCGCCGAGCCGCCAGGCGACACAGCTCACCAGACCCGAGTCCCCGCGCCGGGGTGTCGCTCCGGTCTGCGCGAGGAGGAACGCCCCTGTTCCGTAGGTGCACTTGGCCGTTCCGGGCTCGGTCACCCGCTGGGCGAGGAGCGCGGCCTGCTGGTCGACGAGCAGACCGGTGACGGGAAGCTCCGGCCCGAAGACGGAGGTGCTGCCGATGCGGCTGTCCGGGTCGACGACCTCCGGCAATCGCTCGCCTGAGAGCCCGAAGACGTCGAGCGCTCTGGGCGACCACTCCACCCGTTCCAGGTCGAGAAGTTGGGTACGCCCCGCCGTGGCGGTGTCGGTGACGTATGCGCCGGTGAGTCGGTGCACGAGCCAGGCGTCGGAGGTCGTGACGACTCCGTCCCGGGTGAGATGGCGGCGTATCCAGGCCATCTTGGGTGCGGCGAAGTAGGGGTCAAGGGGCAGGCCGGTGAGGTGGCGCAACTCCTCGGCGTACGGGGCGAGTTCGGCGCACACGCTCTCCGCCCGCCGGTCCTGCCACACGAGCGCGTCGGTCAGCGGCTCGCCCGTCGACCGGTCCCAGGCGAGGACCGTCTCGCCCTGGTTGGCGACTCCGACGGCCGCGACGGGCTCCCCCGCCTCCGCGAGCGCACGGCGCCCGGCGGCGAGGACGGACTCGTACAACTCGACCGGATCGACCTCGACCAGTCCGCCCGGCAGATGGCGGGGGCGTACGGGAGCGTGGGCGGAACCGATCACACCCCGATCGGGACAGATCACCAGGGCCTTGGTCCCGGACGTCCCCTGGTCGATCGCGAGCACCGAACCCGTCATGGCACTCCCCTGTGATCACCGCGTGCCAGCCTGCTTCAGGGCGTACCCGGCCGTCAATGGCGGCCTTCGCGGACCGGTCTCAATGGCGGGTCCGCGCAGGCCTGGTGACGGACGTGCACACGAATGCGGCAGGATGAGCGGTCGCCCCAGGACGACGAACACCCGTCCGGGCGTGATCGTGCATTCCCGGATTCGAGCAGGTGGCAAGTGACGACACAGCACATCCGGCCCTCGGGCCTTCTCCCCGGTCACGAAGGAGGTCACCAATGAAACGCTCCCTCACCCTGGACGACCTGATGGTCGCCGGAATCGCCGTCGTCGCGGGCCTGCTGGCGGCGTTCCTGCTGCGCATGCTGCTGCGCTGGCTGGGCAAGCACGCGTCGCGCACCCGGTGGAGCGGCGACGACGTCATCGTGGACGCGCTGCGCGCGCTGGTGCCCTGGGCGGCGATCGCGGGCGGGATCGCGGCGGCGGCCGCGGTACTGCCGCTGACGGCGCCGGTGGGGCGCAATGTCAACCGGTCGCTGACCGTCCTGCTGATCCTGGTCTCGACCATCACCGCGGCCCGGGTCATCACCGGCCTGGTCCGGTCGGTGACCCAGTCCCGGTCGGGGGTCGCCGGGTCGGCCACCATCTTCGTCAACATCACCCGCGTCGTGGTGATGGCGATCGGCTTCCTCGTCGTGCTGCAGACGCTGGGCATCTCGATAGCCCCGCTGCTCACGGCCTTGGGTGTGGGCGGTCTGGCGGTGGCCCTCGCTCTTCAGGACACCCTCGCCAACCTCTTCGCGGGCGTGCACATCCTCGCGTCGAAGACGATCCAGCCCGGCGACTACATCCGTCTCAGCAGCGGTGAGGAGGGCTATGTCGTCGACATCAACTGGCGCAACACCACGGTCCGTCAGCTCTCCAACAACCTGGTCATCATTCCCAACGCCCAGCTCTCGGGCACCAACATGACCAACTTCACCCGGCCCGAGCAGCAGATGACGCTCACCGTCCAGGTCGGCGTCGGCTACGACAGCGACCTTGAGCATGTCGAGCGCGTGACCAACGAGGTCGTCACCGAGGTGATGACCGAGATCACCGGCGCCGTCCCGGACCACGAGCCCGCCGTTCGCTTCCACACCTTCGGCGACTCCCGCATCGGCTTCACCGTGATCCTCGGCGTGGGCGAGTTCAGCGACCAGTACCGGATCAAGCACGAGTTCATCAAGCGCCTGCACAAGCGCTACCGGGAGGAGAGCATCCGGATTCCGTCGCCCGCGCGGACGGTGGCGCTGCAGCAGGGTGGCGCGGGGCTCCTGGAACCGGGCATCCCCCAACAGCGCGACGCCACGTCACGCACGTAGAGCACGACACGGCAGGGAGCCGGGCGAAGCAGATCCGCCCGGCTCCGCGCCCTACACCGTCAGAGGGTGGCGGTGGAATCGGGGTAGTGGCCGGGCTCGCGGTGGCGGGGCGCGACCAGGCTCGGGGTCACCGGGGTGACCGTCCAGTCGGGGTGGTTGGGCATGCGCGGTGTCTTCGTGCCGTACAGCCAGTCCTTCAGGAAGCCGGACTGGTCCTGGCCGGAGATCTCGGAGGCCACCGCGATGTAGTCGGCGGTGGTCGCCGCGGAGTTGCGATGGCGCTCCAGGAAGGTGCGCTCGATGCGGTTGAAGACGTCCTCGCCGACGACCTCGCGCAGCGCGTAAAGGACCAGGACGCCACCCAGGTACCTCTGGCTGTCGAAGAGGTTGGCGGCGTTCGGCGCGGCGACAGGGCCGGAGGACTGCCGCCACAGGTCGCCCTTGGCGTAGGTGTCCTTCATACGGGCTTCCATGCTGGTGAGGCCGAGCGAGTCGGCCCAGCCCCGCTCGTAGCGGTACAACAGTCCGTAGAAGTCCGCGTGACCCTCGTTCAGCCACAGGTCGGCCCAGGTGGCGGGGCTGACACTGTTGCCGAACCAGGAGTGGACCAGCTCGTGCATCATGTGTGAGCCGATCTTCTTCTCCTCCTGGAGCAGGAAGTTCGGCTTGTACAGCGTCAGGGTCTGCGTCTCCAGGCCCGTGAAGTCGAAGGCGTTCGGATCGTCGGAGTTGCACGGCAGCAGGCCGTACGTCTCGAAGGGGAAGGCGCCGAGCCGCTGCTCCAGCCACTCCAGCAGCCCTGGGGTCAGGGCGAGCGCCGGTTCGAGGGCGCTGGCCCGCGCGGTCGGGACGACGTCGCGCAACCCCAGTCCGTTCGGACCCTGCCGGTTCTTGACCGTGTAGTCGCCGACCGTGATCTGCACCAGCTCGGTGGCTATCGGGAAGCGGGAGCGGTAGGTGTACGCGGTCCGGCCGCCGTCCAGGCCCTCCGTGCGGACCAGGGTGCCGCTCGCGACACCGCGCAGGCCGCCTGGGACGGTGATGCGGAAGCTGAAGGCCGCCTTGTCCGTGGGGTGGTCGTTGCACGGGAAGACGGTGTGCGCGGAGTTCGGCTGCGGGCACACCGCGAATCCGTCGGGGGTGGGGACCCATGCGGTGTGGGCGAGCGCCTTGCCCGGGTCGGCGGTGTAGTCGACACAGACCTTGACCCGGGCCTGCTCCGGCAGGGTCCGGTCGGGCGTGACACGCAGCTTTTCATCCACCTGTTCGAAGGTGGCCGGGCGTCCGCCGACGCGCACGGCACGGATGTCCAGGCCGAGTGCGTCGAGCGAGAAGCGGGAGAGGTCCTGGGTCGCGCACAGCGTCAGGGTCGCGGTGGCGTCGACCAGGCGGGTCGTCGCGTCGTAGGAGAAGTCGAGGTGGTACGCGGTCACGCGGTAGCCGTCGTTGCCGAGGGCAGGGAAGACCGGGTCGCCGAGGGTCTCCGCGCCCGGGGTGCCCTCATCCCGTAAAGCCCGGGTCCGCCCGTACGCCGAGGGCGCCGCGGTGAGCGCCGCGGCCGTACCGATCAGGGCGGCCGCGGGGGCCGTCACTCTGGTGCGATATCTCATGGTTCGCTTTCGTTCGGACGGCCGGGGCCGGCGGCCCTGCCGTCGGATCAGGTGGGTGATCTACTTGAGGTACGCAAGAGCGAGCAACGCGGTTGCCAGAGGCGCGCCACTTCCTGCTTTCACATGGGTTCCTGTTTTCACTGGCGCCTCGGCCGCCCTGATCAGCAGCGGTCCGAGGGGTGCCGCCCGCCCGGCCCGGCGCGGACCCCTGTCGAGTCGGGGGCGCTCACGAGATATCTTGATGTCGAGCAATGTTGCAGACGTGGAGCGGAGCACCCGGTGACTGACTCGACCATCATTTACACGCACACTGATGAGGCCCCGGCCCTGGCGACGTATTCGTTCCTGCCGGTGGTCCAGGCGTACGCCTCGCAGGCGGGTGTCACTGTGGAGACCCGTGACATCTCGCTGGCCGGGCGCATCATCGCCCTCTTCCCCGAGTTCCTCTCGGAGGGCCAGCGCATCGCGGACGCCCTTCACGAGCTCGGTGAGCTGGCGAAGACGCCCGAGGCCAACATCATCAAGCTGCCGAACATCTCGGCGTCGATCCCTCAGCTGAAGGCCGCGATCGCCGAGCTGCAGGCGCAGGGCTACGCCCTTCCGGACTACCCGGACGACCCGAAGTCGGACGAGGAGCGCGACGTCCGCGCCCGTTACGACAAGGTCAAGGGCAGCGCCGTGAACCCGGTGCTGCGCGAGGGCAACTCCGACCGCCGCGCCCCCGCGTCGGTCAAGAACTACGCCAAGGCCCACCCGCACCGCATGGGCAAGTGGTCCTCCGAGTCGAAGACGAACGTCGCCACCATGGGTGTCGACGACTTCCGCTCCACCGAGAAGTCCGCGGTGATCTCCGAGCCGGGCTCGCTGCGTATCGAGCTGACGGGCGACGACGGCTCCACCACCGTGCTGCGCGAGTCGGTACCCGTCCTCGCGGGCGAGGTCGTCGACGCGTCCGTCATGCACGTCGCCCCGCTGCGCGAGTTCCTCACCGCGCAGATCGCCCGCGCCAAGGCCGAGGACGTGCTGTTCTCGGTGCACCTCAAGGCCACGATGATGAAGGTCTCCGACCCGATCGTCTTCGGTCACGTGGTGCGCGCCTTCTTCCCGAAGACGTTCGCGAAGTACGGCGAGATCCTCGCCGGCGCCGGTCTCACCCCGAACGACGGTCTCGGCGGCATCTACAAGGGCCTGGAGGCCCTGCCCGAGGGCGCCGAGATCAAGGCCTCCTTCGACGCCGAGCTCGCCGAGGGCCCGGAGCTGGCGATGGTCGACTCCGACAAGGGCATCACCAACCTGCACGTCCCGTCCGACGTCATCGTCGACGCCTCGATGCCGGCCATGATCCGCACCTCCGGCCACATGTGGGGCGCGGACGGCCAGGAGCACGACACCCTCGCCGTCCTGCCGGACAGCAGTTACTCCGGCGTCTACCAGGTCGTCATCGACGACTGCCGCGCCAACGGCGCCTACGACCCGGCGACCATGGGCTCGGTCCCGAACGTCGGTCTGATGGCGCAGAAGGCCGAGGAGTACGGCAGCCACGACAAGACCTTCGAGATCCCGACCACCGGTACCGTCCGCCTCGTCGACCAGGCCGGCAACGTCGTCCTGGAGCAGGTCGTCTCCGCCGGTGACATCTTCCGCGCCTGCCAGACCAAGGACGCCCCGATCAAGGACTGGGTGAAGCTGGCCGTCACCCGCGCCCGCGCGACCGGCAACCCGGCGGTGTTCTGGCTGGACGAGGACCGCGCGCACGACGCCGTGCTCATCGAGAAGGTCAAGCAGTACCTGCCGGAGCACGACACCGAGGGCCTGGACATCCGCATCCTCTCCCCGGTCGAGGCCACCAAGCTCTCCGTGGAGCGCATCCGCCGCGGCGAGGACACCATCTCCGTCACCGGCAACGTGCTGCGTGACTACCTGACCGACCTGTTCCCGATCCTGGAGCTGGGCACCAGCGCCAAGATGCTCTCGGTCGTCCCGCTGATGGCGGGCGGCGGCCTCTTCGAGACGGGCGCCGGCGGCTCCGCGCCGAAGCACGTGCAGCAGCTGGTCAAGGAGAACTACCTCCGCTGGGACAGCCTGGGCGAGTTCCTCGCGCTGGCGTCCAGCTTCGAGCACCTCGCGACGACCACGGGCAACGCGCGCGCCCAGGTGCTCGCCGACACCCTCGACCGCGCGACGGCGACCTTCCTCAACGAGGACAAGTCGCCGACCCGTCGCGTCGGCGGCATCGACAACCGCGGCAGCCACTTCTTCCTGTCCCTGTACTGGGCGCAGGAGCTGGCGGGGCAGAGCGACGACGCCGACCTCGCCAAGGCGTTCGGCCCGCTCGCCGAGACGCTCTCCACGCAGGAGCAGACGATCGTGGACGAGCTGATCGCGGTCCAGGGCTCCCCGGCCGACATCGGCGGCTACTACCAGCCCGACCCGGCCAAGGCCGCGGCGGTCATGCGCCCGTCGACGACCTGGAACGAGGCGCTGGCGACCCTCGCCTGACGCACCGCACCACCCCGCGGACCCACGTCCGCAACTGTGCCGCCCCGGCCGGATCCTCCGGTCGGGGCGGTTGCGTATGACGGGTGATCGCTCGGCCACATGTCTCCGACCGAGTGAGCCGCATGACACGGGAGTCGCACCCATCGGGAGTGCGGGCCTTGGGTCCGACGCGCGCCCTGCGCCCGTACGAACCGACTGTCACGCACGGTCTGTTGCAGACCGAGGACCAGGTCCGTCAGAGCGGGCGGATGTTCTCGGCCTGCAGCCCCCTCTGGCCCTGGACCACGTCGAACTCGACCTTCTGGCCCTCCTGAAGCTCCCTGAAGCCCGATGCGCTGATGTTGGAGTAGTGGGCGAATACGTCAGGGCCGCCCTCGTCCTGAGCGATGAATCCGAATCCCTTCTCGGCGTTGAACCACTTCACGGTGCCTGTAGCCATGTTCGTCTCTCTTTTCACCCGAAGCGGTGCCGACGACTCGGCCTGTGGCCGCCCCGGGGGTGCTCACGCGATGCATACCACTCGGCGCCCCGTTTTCTCACCGCGTCACCGCCCTGGCTCTGGCTCTGTGACAGGGGCTGCCCACCTGGGTGATCAGCGGTGGCGAGCCGGAACTCCCGCTCATAGCTTCGGCCTATGACCAAACGACAGATGGCCTACCTCGCTTGCACCGCAGCTGTCGTGGCGTCGGGGCTGGGTGCCGCCCCGCCGTCCGACAGCTTGAGGGTGCACTGGGTCAGCGCCGGCGAATCGATCCAGAAGGCTGTGAACGCCGCCAAACCGGGGGACACCATCGTCCTGTCCCCCGGCACCTACCACGAGAGCGTCAGCATCACCGTGTCGGACCTGACGCTGCGGGGCTCGGGCGCCCAATCCACCGTCATCGTGCCCGGCCCCGCATCCGCCGACAGCACATGCGCCAAGGCCGGCAACGGCATCTGCGTGACCGGGACGGACAGCAGCCCCGTCGCCCGCGTCACCGTACGCTCACTGACCCTCAGAGGCTTCGCCAAGCACGGCCTGTGGGCGTCGGGAACCGATCGGCTGACGGTCCGGAACGTGACCTCCGAGAAGAACGGTCAGTGGGGCATCGCCCAGGAGAGGTCCCTCCGCGGCGTGTTCCGCCACAACACCGCCCAGAACAACGGCGACGCGGGCCTGATGGTGTCCAACACGGTCGACACCGAGGAGGGCGCCCGCGACACCAAGGGGACGGTGGTCAGTCACAACCGTCTGGTCGGCAACCGGATCGGCGTCACGGTGCGGCGGCTGCGGAACCTGACGGTCGATCACAACGAAGCGACCGGCAACTGCACCGCGGTGTTCGTCGTGGGCGACGAGAACAAGCCAGCCGTCGGGGATCTGAGCGTGCGCCACAACTACATCCACGCCAACAACAAGAACTGTCCGAAGACCGCCCGGCTGCCCTTCCTGCAGGGCTCGGGGATCGTCCTCACCGGCGCCGAGGACACGCAGGTGACGAACAACCGGGTCGAGGACAACGTGGGCACATCCCCGCTGTCGGGCGGCATCGTGCTGTTCAAGAGCTTCGTGGGCGCCCACAACCAGCGCAACGAGATCCGCGACAACGTCGTGATGCGCAACGGCTCAGCCGATCTCGCCAACCGGGACACCGGCAGCGGCAACACCTTCCACGGCAACACATGCGCGGTCTCCGAGCCCGCCGGAATGTGCTGACCGGTCCGCTCCCCACCCCCCACTTACAGCACGACAGCAGAAGCGAGGCAATAGATGACGACCGTTGATCCGGCTCCCCCGCCGCCCATGCGGCTGCGCGAGCTCGTTTTCGGGGCGGCCTGCGCCGCCGCCGTACGCGCGGCTGCCCGCCTGGGTGTGGCCGACGCCCTGGAAGACACGCCCATGAGCGTGGAGGACCTGGCGGCAGCGGTGAAGGCCCAGCCGCGGACATTGCGTCGGCTGCTGCGCGCGCTGTCCTGCCAGGGGGTCTTCATGGAGCACCCCGACGGCACCTTCGCGCACACGGAGATGTCCCGGCTGCTGCGCGAGGACGATCCGCACAGCCTGCGGTACATCGCGCTGTGGTGCACCGAGCCGTGGACGTGGAACGTCTGGCCCAAGCTCGACGAGGCGGTGCGCTCCGGCCGGAACGTCTTCGAGGACGTGTACGACAGGGAGTTCTTCGAGTATCTCAACGAAGAGGCCCCCGAGTCGGCGTACGTCTTCAACCGGGCCATGACGACATCCAGCGAGCAGTCGGCGCGGGACGTCGCCAACCTGCTCGACCTGCGCGACGTGTCCTCGGTCGCGGACATCGGGGGCGGTCAGGGACAGGTCGTGGCCAGTCTGCTGGAGAAGCACCCCAATCTGCACGGCACGCTGCTCGACCTGCCGGGTGTGGTGGAGAACGCCGATCCGCGTCTGCGAAGCGGGGGTTCGCTGGCCGAGCGGGTGCGCATCGTGGCCGGGGACTGCCGCGAGGACATCCCGGTCCAGGCGGATGTGTACATCATCAAGAACATCCTGGAGTGGGACGACGAAAGCACCCGCAGGGCGCTGGCGAACGTCCGGAAGGCGGCGCGGCCCGGTGCCCGGGTCGTCGTCATCGAGAACCTCGTGGACGACACCCCGTCGATGAAGTTCACGACGGCCATGGACCTGCTGCTGCTCCTCAACGTCGGCGGTGCGAAGCACACCCAGAAGAGCATGGTCGAGCGGCTGACGGACGCGGGGCTGGTCATCGGCGAGATCCGCCCGGTCAACGCGTACCTGCACGCCTTCGAGTGCACCATCCCGAGCTGACCCTCTCCGGCCGCCCCGGAGAAAACCCGAGGCCGCCGGTTCCGCGTCTGTCGCGGAGCCGGCGGCCTCGGGTTTTTCTCTCAGGGCGCCCGCTCAGGAAGCGGCGTCCCGCTCCCAGCGGTAGAAGCAGTGCGCCATGGCGTCCTTGGGGCTGCGCCACGTCTGCGGGTCGTACGCGCTGACGTACGCCGACAGTTGCTCGCTGATGCTCCGGAACTCGGGGTGTCCGGCCACCTTCGCGATGGCGGGCGCGGGGTCCTGGTCGGCTTCGATCAGGTGCATGTACACGTCGCCGAACTGGAAGAGGCTGCGCCGGTTGACGCCGATCAGGTGCGGGAGTTCACCGCGGTCGGATGCGGCGAAGACGTCGGCGATCGCCGGCGCCGAATCGGGCGCCATGCGGGCGACGATCAGGGCGTGGTGCATCGGGTGTCCTTCCTGGAACGGCGATCAGCGGGGCATGGCGGGGGCGTTCTGGCGGTCGCGGGCGGCCTGCTCGATCCGGTCCCGGATGAGGGCCATCTGGACGCGCGAGTTGCGGTTGATGTTGTCCGTCATCCAGGCGTCGTCGACCGGGGCCTCGGGCTTCATCGCGAAGTCCTGCACCCAGCGCATGTGGGTGCCCTCCGGCGTCTCCTTGTACTCCCACAGGATGTTCATGTGGGCGAAGGGGCCGGTCTCGACGCGGCGGGCCCGGACGGTCCGCTTGGCGCGGTCCATGGTCCGTTCCGAGACCCAGCTCCAGACCTTGCCGTTCTCGTCCGGGTGCATGGTCAGACGGAAGGTCGTCGTGTCGCCGTCGCGGGAGAGCACCTCCAGGGACGCGTATTCGCTGAAGAGCTGGGGCCAGTTCTCGATGTCGTTGGTGATGTCCCAGACGAGGTCGACCGGGGCGTCGATGGTGATGCTGTTCTCGGTGTGTCCTACCACTTCAGGCTCCAGCCTTGAGGGTCGTGTTGACGAGGTCGAGGAATTCACGGGGGGTCTTGCAGCGCTCGGCGTCGGGGGGCAGCGGCTTGCTGTACCGGTTCTCCAGCTCGCCGACGATGCCGAGCAGGCCGAGCGAGTCGAGGCCGAGGGTGCCGAAGGGCGAATCCGACGAGTGCGCGAGGTCCTTGGGGTCGACGGTGACGCCGGCCGCCTTCTTCATCAGCGTGGCCAGTTCGTCGACGGTCACTTCGATGATCATGTTGTTCTCCTTCCCGCCCGGTCCTACCGGGCGGAGTCGCCGCCGCGGCGCACGACCAGCGCCGCGTTGGAGCCCATCAGTCCCCTGCTGAGGACCAGGGCCGTGTGCAGTTCGGCGGGGCGAGCGCGAGACATCACCAGGTCGAGGTCGTGGCAGATGTCGAACACGTTCGGAGTGGGGGGTACTTGGCCGTGTTCCATGGCGAGCACCGCGGCCGCGGTGTCCAGCACGGGTGCCGCGCAGTAGCTCCGCCCCATTCCGGTCTTGGGTGCGGTGACGGGCACGCGGGTACCGTGTGCCCCCAGCGCGTCGGCGATGGCCAGCGCTTCGGCGCGGTCCGCCTCCGGTACGCCCAAGGCGTCGGCGAACACGACGTCGATCTCCTGCGGGGCGCAGTCGGCCTCGGCGAGGGCGCCCCGGATCGCGTGGGCGAGCCCCTCTCTGGACCGCTCCCATCGGGAGGCGCCGGTGAACGTGGCGGCATGGCCTGCCACGGTGGCCCGGACGGCCGCTCCGCGGTCGCGGGCGCGGGTCTCGTCCTCCACGACGAGCATCGCGCCGCCCTCCCCCGGAGCGAAGCCGCAGGCTTTCGCGGTGAAGGGCCGGTAGGCGCGCTCGGGGTCCTCGACGGTGCTGAGCTCGGGGTAGCCGAGCTGACAGACCATCGAGTACGGGGCCAGGGGCGCCTCCGCGGCTCCGACGACCACGGCGCCGGTTCCGCGCCGTACCACCCGGGCCGCGTGCGCGATGGAGTCCAGACCGCCCGCCTCGTCGCTCGCGACCACTCCGCACGGCCCCTTGAAGCCGCCCCGGATGGAGATCTGGCCGGTGCTGGCGGCGTAGAACCAGGCGATGGACTGGTACGGGCCGACGAACCGGGATCCCTGTCCCCACAGCTTCTGCAGTTCCCGCTGTCCGAACTCGCCGCCGCCGGATCCGGCGGCGGTGACCACGCCTATGTCGTAGGGCTCCGCGGGTTCACCGCTGCCGAGGCCGGCGTCGTCGAGGGAAAGGGCGGCCGCGGCCATGGCGAAGTGGCTGAACCGGTCGGTCTGGACGAGGAATCGCTCCTCGATGAGGGCCGCGGCGTCGAAGGCCCGGACCTCGCCCGCGATGCGGAGCGGCAGGTGCTCGCATCCCTCGCGGGTGATCCGGTCCAGGACGACGAGGCCTTCCTTGACGGACTTCCAGTACGCGTCGACGCGCAAGCCGTTGGGCGCGATCACACCGATTCCGGTGATGGCCGCCCGCCGTGGGCGCTGAGTGCTCATGGTGTCCTCCCACCCGGCCCGGTCAGGAGCACCGCGGACTGGAAGCCGCCGAATCCGCTGCCGACGGAGAGCACGTTCTTCAGCTTCCGCGGGCGGGCGGTGCGCGGCACGTAGTCCAGGTCGCACTCGGGGTCGGGAGTCTCGTAGTTCGCCGTCGGCGGCACCACCTGATGCTTCAGGGCGAGGACGCAGGCGACGACCTCGATCGCCCCGATCGCGCCCAGTGAGTGCCCCACCATGGACTTGATGGAGCTCATGGGCGTGTCGTAGGCGTGCGCGCCCAGGGACCGCTTGACCGCGGCGGTCTCGTGCCGGTCGTTCTGCCTGGTGCCCGAGCCATGCGCGTTGACGTAGTCGATCAGCGTGGGGTCGAGGCGGGCCTGGTCGAGCGTGGTGTCGATCGCCCGGGCCATCTCCAGCCCCTCACCGGTCAGACCGGTCATGTGGTAGGCGTTGCCGTAGGTGGCGTAGCCGCTTATCTCGCAGTACACGTGCGCGCCGCGGGCTCGGGCGTGCTCGTACTCCTCCAGGACCAGCACCGCGGCGCCCTCGCCCATGACGAAGCCGTTGCGGTGCGCGTCGAAGGGCCGGGAGGCGTGCTCGGGGTCGTCGTTGTTGGGCGACGTAGCCTTGATGGCGTCGAAGCACGCCATGGTGATCGGCGATATCGGCGAGTCCGACGCGCCGGCTATGCAGACGTCGGCCCGGCCCTCTTCGATGGTGTGGAAGGCGTAGCCGACCGCGTCGAGTCCGGAGGTGCAGCCGGTGGAGACGGTCTGCACCGGGCCTTGAGCGCCGAACTGCTCGGCGACCACCGAGGCGAGCGTGCTGGGCGAGAACGCCAGGTGCAGTTTCGGGTCGGCCGCGCGATGGTCCACGTCCCACCGCTTGCCTCGCTCACTGACCTGGACGTAGTCGTGTTCCAGGCGGGTGGTGCCGCCGACCGCGCTGCCCAGCGACACTGCGACACGCCAGGGGTCTTCCTGGCCGGAGTCGAGGCCGGAGTCGCGTACGGCTTCCCCTGCGGCGACCACGGCGAACTGTATGTACCGGTCGGCGTGGTCGCGCAGCTCCGGGTCCAAACCGTGCGCGAGCGGGTCGAAGTCGCATTCGGCGGCTATCCGCGAGCGCAGGCCCGCGGGATCGAACAGCGTGATGCCGCGGGTCGCGGTGCGGCCATTGGAGAGCAGGTCCCAGAACGCCGTCGCCCCGGTGCCGCCCGGAGCGACCACACCGATACCGGTGACGGCCACCCGCCGGGTCACTTTATGGCCCCACTTCGCTCGGACGGCTGTCCGTGGTCCGGCGCGGACAGATCCCGCCCCGCGGTGGCGAACTCGGAGCTGGGTACGGTGTTGTCGGTGCCCTCCGTGTCCACGTGGCCGAGGCTCGGACGCGGGGCGAGCGGGCCCAGGTGGAAGACCATGCGGGCTTCCGTGTCACCGACGTTGCGGAAACGGTGCCGCATGTTGATCGGGATCAAGAGGCCCTGATCGGGCTTGAGCGCGTGCGGGTCGCCGTCCAGGTCGACCTCGAGCGCGCCCGTGACGACGTACACGAACTCCTCGGAGTACGGGTGGTAGTGCTCGCCGATGCGCTCGCCGGGCTGGATGATGGCCAGGCCCATGAAGCCGCTGGTGGAACCGGCGGTGGCGGGCGTGAGCATGGCCCGGATGTCACCGCCGCGCCTGCGGTTGGGTTCCGTCTCGCTCAGGTCCACGATGCGTGGATGCTGCTTGATCATGGTTGATACCTCCGGGTGTGGCAGTGACGTCCGGCGGGAGCGGCCGCGGGCAGGAGCCCGCGGCCGTTCCGTCAGGAATCCGCCGAGCTGCGGTCGGTGATGGGCATCATGTCGGCGTGCGACAGGAGGCGGTTGATGTTGCGTTCCGTCTCCAGCGAGCCCTCGACGCCGATCGCGGCGCCGTCGAGGAGGCGCTCCAGCTCCGCGGCCTTCTTGGGACCCTTGAGGCCCAGCGAGGCGACGGGGTCCTTGTCGAGGGCGCCCACCATGTCGATGAGGCGCACCACGGTGTCGTCACGCTGGAAGACGGTGCTTCCGTACACCGGGCTCTTCGGGTCGTCCGCCGCGGCCTCGTCCTGGTGGGCGAGCAACCGGGCCAGCTCCATCCCGCAGCCCCGCTTGGCCGGGTAGTACAGCGCGTGCCGCCGCAGCTCGGCGGGTTCCGGCCGACCGGACACCACGTGGTGCACGGCCGGGAGCGCTGCCCGGGTGAAGAACACCCGCGCCGAGCCGTCGTCGGTGAGGTCCCGCTCCTGTTCCAGGTACGGGTTGATGGCTTCCTCGACCGCCCGCACCTCGGGCTGACGCGCGACGTGGCGGAGCGCCACGAGGAGGTCGCCCTCCACTTCCACCGCCCGCACGACACGGTTGCCGTGCATGAACAGCGAGGTACGGCGCAGCCGCGTGGTGTCGTCGACCTGGGCCTGGGGTGACTTGTACCCGGCCAGGATCTCGGCGACCTTCGATTCGGATCCCGGCTTGACGGTGAAGGTGAGGGCGTGGCGTGCCACACCGTCGCCCACGCGGGCCTGCACCTGCATGCCCGCCCTGGCCGACTCCGGCGTGAGCGGCTGGGCCGGGCTGGTCTCCCGGAGGATGCTGTAGCGCATCGACCGGGTGTCCCGGACGCAGTCGTGCATCGGCCGGACCGTTTCGACGTGCTCCTCGCTGTTAACCCAGGCCAGGAAGGGCGGGGCGCTCTCCCACTCGCTGGTGATGAGCCACTGCGAAGGGTTCTCGATCGACTGGCAGAGCTGGTCACTGAGGTGACCGGGGACCGACGCGACCTGATTGCGCATGTGCTCATACGCGTCGAGGAACTGCTGCTGGGCTCCTTCGTACAGATCGAGCAGCAGGATCACCCGCAGCCTGGAGCCGTCGAACGCCGACTGCGATATACGTCCCGTGGTGGTCATCCGGCACACCTCTCCTCTTCATTACGGAAGGTCAGGAACGACCGCCGTGTCCCGAAAGGCCGGGGTCGCCATGAGCCGATCGTTGACGCGACCTCCGAAGTGCGCGAGCCCCACGGGGCGGACGAGTGAACCGCGTGCCATCCGGGTGCCCCGAGCGAGCGAACCGGTCAGCACAGGGCATGGAAACTGCATCCCATCCCTGACTCACCTCGCAGGTGACGCTGGAGGCATTCAATGAACCGATCGGAAGAGGCCGGCGAGGTCGGTCACCACACGCCCGTCCTCATCGTCGGCGGCTCTCTGGTGGGCCTGTCGACCTCCCTGTTCCTGGGGCGTCTCGGCGTGCCGCACATGCTCGTCGAGCGCCACTCGGGTACGTCGATCCATCCGCGCGGACGTGGAAACAACGTGCGCACGATGGAGTTGTTCCGGGTGGCCGGAGCTCAGCAGCGCATCCAGGACGCCGCTTCGGTCCTGGCGGAGAACCACGGCATCATGCAGACGCCGACCCTGGTGGGCGATGCCGGCGAATGGCTGTTCAAGGAGATCGACCCCGGTGGCGGGCTCGCGCGCTTCAGCCCCAGCGCGTGGTGTCTGTGCAGCCAGAACGACCTGGAGCCGGTGCTGCTGGAGTGCGCACGGGAGCTGGGCGGAGATCTGCGCTTCTCCACGGAGTTGATGTCGTTCGACCAGGACGCGGGCGGCGTGACCGCACAGGTCAAGAGCCGCGACACCGGCGAGCACACCACCATCCGCGCGGACTACCTCGTCGCCGCGGACGGTCCGCGCAGCCCCATCCGCGAGCGGCTCGGCATCGGGCAGACCGGACCGGGCGACCTGTTCCACAACGTGAGCCTCACGTTCACCTCCCGCGGCCTCGCGGACGTCGTCGGCGACCGGCGCTTCATCTGCTGCTACCTGACCAATCCGGAGGCCGACGGGGCCCTTCTGCCGGTCGACAACAAGGAGCACTGGGTCTTCCACGCCCCCTGGCACCCCGAACACGGCGAGACTCTGGAGGAGTTCACCGACGAGCGGTGCGTGGAACACATCCGTCGGGCCGTCGGAGTGCCGGATCTCGATGTGCAGATCACCGGCAGAGCCGCCTGGCACGCCGCCGAGCGGGTCGCCGAACGGTACGGGGACGGCCGGGTCTTCCTCGCCGGCGACTCGGCCCATGAGATGTCCCCCACCGGGGCGTTCGGCTCCAACACCGGTATCCAGGACGCGCACAACCTCGCCTGGAAGCTGGCCGCCGTGCTGGGCGGCTGGGCCGGCCCCGGACTGCTGAGGTCCTACGACGCGGAGCGCCGACCGGTCGCGGAGGCGACCAGCGCACGCGCTTCCTCGCGTTCGGTCGAGCACAGCCACCCCGGGTACACGCCCGGCCCCGGCGTCGGTGGGCCCGGCGGACCCGGCGGTCCTGGTGGCCCCGGCGGTCCCGGCGGTCCCGGCGGCCCTGGCGGTCCCGGCGGGAAGGGCGGTCCCGGCGGGAAGGGCGGAATCCTCAACGTGGCGCTGTGCTACCGCTATCCGCGGGGCGCGGTCCTGGGTACCGACCCGGCGATGCCCGTCGTACCCGAGGGCATGCGGCTGACCGGCGAGCCCGGGAGCCGCGCTCCCCACATGTGGCTCAACCGCTCCGGCACCCGGATCTCCACCCTCGACCTGTACGAACGGTCCATGGTGCTCCTGAGCTCCGCGGACGGCGCCGGCGGGTGGCACTCCGCAGCGAAGGGCGTCGCGCAACGGCTGTCCGTGCCGCTCGACTCGTACCGCATCGGCAACGGGCCCGACGCGGAGCTGTCCCCCGCGAGCGACATGAACTGGGCAGAAGTCCACGGCGTCACCGCGGACGGAGCGGTGCTGGTCCGCCCCGACGGGTTCGTCGCCTGGCGGTCGGAAGGGCCGTCGGCGGACCCGAAGACGGCGTTGGAGCAGGCCCTCATGGCGGTCCTGGACAGGGGCTGACCACACGAGCCGGGCCATGAAGGTGCGGACTCTCGGCGCCCCGTGCAGATCACGCGGGCGCCGAGTCCGATCGCCGGCAGGGCTCACCGACGCCCGAGAATTTCCCCTGCTCGCGCACGGCCCGGGTCCGCTGCCCGCTGTCCAGCCAGGCCTTCAGGCCACGGTGTCCCCGGTACGTACGTCAGCAGACAGTGGTTGGCGCGGAACAGCGGGCGGCCCGGCACCTCGAACCACCGGATGACCTTGCGCGCCACCATGTCCTGCTCGAGAACCGTCTGACTGCCGGTCCCGTGCGGCCGCACACTGCACCCCGACGTCCCCTCCCGGCGCCGCTCCGGAGCGCCGGCCCGAACCGAGCGGACTCGAGCGCCGAGGCCGGGCACGCCGGGCCGAACCGACCCGTCGGCGGAGTCACTCGTCGTTCACGCGGCGCGTGAGCCGCTGGGACCGCAGTACGTCGCTCTCCGCACGGAGTTCCGCGGGCGACGGGCGGGCCGTCGGCGGAACTGAACTCCCGGGCGAAGCCGAGGGGTGCGCACAGCAGCGCGGCGAAGCGGTCGGCCTCCTCCAGGGAACGCTCCACGAACCGGAAGATTCTGTGTCGGCGGATGAGTCAGTGCCCACGGAACGCCTCCTCCAGCCACCAGGCCCCGCGATCACCGACCACCTTGGCGTCGATGAGCAGAGGTGCGGATCGTGGCCCACGGGCCCAGTCCTCGACGGCCTTCAGGTCCGCAGGTGTGCGCACGGTCACCGCCTCGAATCCGTACCCTCGCGCGACGGCGGCGATGTCCGTCGGCGGGAACCTGACCGTGTCGAGCGGGTGTCCGCCGGGCCCGAAGTGGTGCACCTCCGCTCCGTACGCGTCGTCGTTGTACACGACGACCACCATCGGCAGTCCGAGCCGACGTACGGTGTCGAGTTCCACGGCGCTCATCAGCGCACCTCCGTCGCCGAGTGCGGCCACGGGCAGCCTGTCCGGCTGTGCCAGCGCCGCTCCGATGGCGGTCGCCAGCCCCAGGCCGATCGACTGGAACGCCTGAGTGAAGCACAGGCCGTTGTGGTCCGGCACCGAGAGGTACATGCTCGGGTAGCCCATGAAGTTGCCGGAGTCCACGCCGATCACCCGCTCAGCGGGGAGGATGTCGTCGAGCGCGATGCTCAGGGTCCGTGGGTCGATCCGCTCGCGGCCGCTCTCGTCGTCGTACGGCACGTCCCGCCACCGGATCCCTGCGGCGATGGCCGCCCGGATGTCGGCGGTCCGGTAGCCCTGTCGTGGTTCGCCGCCCGCCGTGAGGTCGAGCGCTTGCCGGGCCGTGAGCTCCACATCGCCGACGATGCCGAGCTGCACGTTGCGGTGTGCGCCGAGCGCGGCCGCGTCGTCGTCGACCTGTGCGACGGTGGCGTCGGGGCCGATCAGCCGGCCGTGCCGCATCGTCCACATGTTCAGCGCGCAGCCCCAACCCACGATCAGATCCGCCGCCCGGATCAGCTCCGCCGCCACGGGCGACGAGAAGCCCCCGGACACGTCGAGCGACCACGGGTTGCCGTGGAACAGTCCGCGGGCGACGGCCGAGGTCGCCAGCAGTGCGCCGTAACGCTCGGCGAGCGCCGCGAGGGCGTCCCGGCAACCGGGGGTGCGGGAGCCCCGGCCGGCTACGAAGACCGGTTGCCGGGCCTGTTCGAGCGCCTGCACCAGCGCGGCGACGTCGGCCGCCACCGGCTCGACCGCGGCCCGTTCGGGCGGCGGGGCGATCAAGGCCGGTGCGCCGTCGGGTACTTCCATGGCCTGCACCGCCAACGGAAGGTTCAGCACTACGGTGCGCCGCTCGTGCACGGCTCGTCGCAGCGCGGCGCCGGCCTGTACCACCGCGTCCTCCGCCGACGTCACGCGCGCCGTGACGGCGCCCACCGCCTGCGCCAACGCCTCTTGGTCGACATAGAAGTTGGACCTCGGTTCGGTCACTTCGGCGGCCAGCACAAGAAGCGGTGTACGGCTCTTGGCCGCCTCGGCGATGCCGGTCATGGCGTTCGTCAGGCCGGGTCCCTGGTGCACGCTCAGCGCGGCCACCGTGCCGCTCGTCCGCGCGTAGGCGTCGGCCATGGTCGCCGCACCGCACTCGTGGCGTGCGGCGACGAACCGCGAGCCCGCCGCGACCATGGCGTTGGTCAGGTGGAAGTTGCCCGAACCGACCACGCCGAACACGTGGTCGACCCCGGACTCGGCCACCGCCCGGCCGACGGCTTCCGCGACCTTCATGAGCGCTCCACCAGGGCGATCACCCGCGCGGGAGCTCCGGAGCCACTGACGATGGGCAAGGGACCCGCGACGACGACAGCGCCGGTCGGGGGCAGCGCCGCCAGGTTCTGCAGCTGGGTCAGACCGTACTACACACTGCCCATGAGATACGAGTGACAGGGGAAGGCCGGGTCGAAGGAGTGCGCACCTCCGGCGTCGGTCCCCACCGTCTCGACACCGAGGCCGATCACCGGCGACTCCTCCGCCACCCACCGGGCACATTCCGGCGACAGGCCAGGAGTGTGCGGGCCGTTCTCGTCGGCGTTGACGAACGCCTCCTGAGAGTGCGAGCGGGCGTCCCAACCGGTGCGGAGCAGCAGCCAACCGCCGTCGGGCAATGGTCCGTTGTCCGCCTCCCACGCCTTGATGTGGTCCACCTCGACGAGGTGGTCGGGGTCTTTGGCAGCCGCGGCGGAGAAGTCCAGTACGGCAGCGGGTGCGATCAGCCGGCGCGCCGGCACCGACGCGACGTCGGCGTGGTCCTTCCCGGTGACCCAGTGCACCGGAGCGTCGAAGTGCGTGCCGGTGTGCTCACCACTACGGAAGTTGTTCCAGTACCAGGCCGGACCCCGGTCGTCGTACCTGCTGATCTCCTCCAGTTCGAACACCGCCGTCTGACCGAACTCGGCGGGCAGTTGGATCACCGGAGTGGACGACGACAGCGGGGAGGTGAGGTCGACGACTTCGATCGCACCACTCCGCAACCCGGCTACCAGGGCGCTGAGGATGGAGGGCTGGGGCATGACGACCTCCTGAGACATGGCTGACCTGTCGGCAACGCAGGACGCGTTGACGACGGCTGGACCCTCAAGAGTGTCAGTCGATGCCCGGGGCACGCGAGGTTCGCCACGGTCACCAAGGAGGACTGCGCACCATCCGTTCGCCGAGCGTCGATGCTCGACCACCTGTGGCCCAGGCCCGCCCCCTTAGGGAGCGGACAGCGGGCCGACTGCGCGGGAGGTGATGCGCGCGGCCGTGTCCGCCGTGCCCAGCAGTCGGGCGGAGGTCGCGGCTTCGGCCGACATACGCAGCACCGGGTCGGCCCCGGCGGGCCTCAGCAGTGTGTGCGTGGCTTTCAGTGCCGCCGCGGGCGCGGCCAGCAGAACCGCCACCTGCTCGGCCACGCGGGCATCGAGGCGCTCCCGGTTGTCGAGCACCTCGGTGACCAGACCGAGGTGTGCGGCCTGGACGGCGGAGAGGCGTTCGCCCAGCAGCAGGAGCTGGGCGGCACGCTGTGGCCCGAGACGCTCCGGGAGCAGGAGGCTGGCGGCGGCGTCCGGTACGACGCCCCGGTCGACGAACGCGTACTGCAGATGGCTGCGACGGGTCGCGTAGACGAGGTCGAAGTGCAGCAGCGCGGTGGCACCGCTTCCCACGGCGGAGCCGTCCACGGCCGCGACCAGGATGGTTTTGGTGTGCAGTACCGCCTTCTGGAACTCAAGGACGGGAGAGCTGAGGGTCAGGGCCGTTCCGGGGTGGGCCAGGAAGTCGTCGAGGTCGTTCCCGGAGCAGAAGTCCTGGCCGGCACCGGTGAGCACAATGACCCGTACACCTGGGTCGGCATCCGCCTCGGCGACGGCGTCGGCCAGAGCCCGGTACATGGCCAGGGTCAGTGCGTTGCCCTTGTGGGGCCTGTTGACGGTGAGGGTGACCAGCGCTCCCGCGCGGTCGACGCGGATCTCCCCGGTGGAGTCGGAGGCGGACGGCCTTTCGATCCCAACGGTGCTGTCGAGGGTCATGTCGCCTCCGTGTCCGGTCTGTGCGCTTGGGAGGTGGGGGTCAGGCGGTCGGCAGCGGAAACACCATGCACGTGCTGGTGGCGTGCGCGAGAAGGCGGTCCGATCCGTCGAGCAGCTGGGCCTCGGCGAGCGCGGTACGTCGGCCGCTGCTGAGGACGCTGCCGACGGCGCGGATCTTGCCCGTGTCGACCGTGATCGGGCGGAGGAACTTCACCGTGAGGTCGAGCGACGTGTAGCCCATGCCCTGCGGCAGGGTCGACTGGACCGCGCAGCCGGCCGCCGAGTCGAGCATCGTCGCGTAGATCCCGCCGTGCACGCTGCCGATGGGGTTGTAGTGCTCCTCGCCGGGCACCAGGGAGAAGACCGCGCGTCCGTGGTCCACCTCTTCGAGGGCGATGGCCAGTGTCGCGCCGATCGGCGGCGAGGGCACACGTCCGGCGAGGATCTCCCGAAGGAACTCCAGCCCCGAGCTCCGCCCGACGGCGGCCGCCGAGATCGTGGGGTCCTGCCAGTCGTATGTACGAGACCGTTCCATGCGGCTGTGCTACCTCCTCTGACTTTATTTTACGAAGCTAGCCCTGGACGACGCTGACTGTCAATGACAAAGCCAGGTGACTTGCCTACGATGACGGCATGAAGTGGCTGGAGATCAGCACAGAGAACTGCACGGTCCAGCGCACTCTCGACCTGATCGGCGAGAAGTGGACGCTGCTGATCCTGCGTGACGCCTTCAACGGGGTCCGCCGCTTCGACGACTTCCGCCGCCACGTGGGGCTCTCCGAGGCGGTCCTCGCCGGTCGGCTCCGCAAGCTGGTCGAGGCCGGGATCCTGAGGACCGTCCCGTACCAGGAGCAGGGCAGCCGGACCCGGCACGAGTACCGCCTGACCCGCAAGGGCCGGGATCTGTGGCCCGTCCTCGTGGCGCTCCGGCAATGGGGCGAGACATACGTCGGGGATCCCGAGGGCCCGGTCCTGGACATCCAGCACAGCGAGTGCGGTGGCCCGGTACGCGTCGTGGTCGAGTGCTCCGACGAGCACGCCCCGCTGTCCCCGACCGAGGTCACGGTCCTGCCGGGGCCCGCGGCCCGCCCTCGCGCCTGACACCACGGTCTGCACGCATGTCGGGACGCTCAGAAGTGTTCGCCCCGTCAGCGCGGGTTCTTGCGGCGGCGGATTCTGGATGAAGTTGTCTCACGGCCCGTCCACCGAAAGGTGGACGGGCCGTGATGCGTTCTGCCTTGAGGTGCCATCAAAGAAACACGGAATACACACACGGGTGGTCGACTATCCGTCGGCAAAAGAAACCCCGCTCACACATTTGGGCACGTTGCAGAATAGGTGCCCATATTTGGGATATCGCGATCGACGTGTAACGCGACGGCGGTTGCGTGACGCTGACGTACACGGGCCCGCGCGACGACCTGTGTGTGACGCGGCAGGAGATTCTCCTGACAGACAGCCCAGAGCGTGTTTTGCCCCCACCTCGGCTCGCAAAGTGATGCGTCAGATTGGATTCCAGTGAGCAATACCGACCCGATGCCCGGATCCCACGCCTACGGCCGACCCCCGGAGGGCCCACACCGCTACGAGCGGAGCCAGTCCGCTGCCCGACGGACGGCCCTGGCTGTCCACACGATCGGTGACATCGCCGCCGTTTTCCTGGGTCTGTGGATCCTGCTCCACCTGCTCGGAGCCAACGAAGCCAATGTCTTCGTCGAGTTCGTGCATGGAACGGCCGACTGGCTGGCCTGGTGGTCACAAGACATTTTCACTATGGACACGGAGAGCCTTCGTGTTCTCCTCAATTACGGTCTGCCGGCTCTGATTTATCTGCTGGTCGGGCATGGGATCGCTACGCGGCTCGGTCGCGCATGACCGCATTCAGATCTCAGTCCTGGTCGATGGGGTGACCGTATCCAGACCTCTGATTCCAGACGACCCACGACGGCGAACCACGATTGCCCCTGCCGTCATCAAGGATTTCGGGGTCCTCTCAGGCGGCCCGAAGTACGACACCAAGAAGGACCAGCCCTGTGACACCCAACTCAACCGGAAACGATCATCTGCCGGTCTACGAGAGCCTGGTACGCGAACGCGGTGACGTCGTGGCGGAAGCTCGCGTGGCAGCCGAACAGACGCAGCACCAGGCAACGCAAGCGCTCAATACGCGCGATGGAGTTCAGCCCGAGCCCGGTCCTCAGTGAGCCCTGTCCGTCCGGGCGACCCGCTGTGCCGTACGGGTCCGCGGGGGCAGGTGGACAACGAGGTTTCTCCTGCCTGCCCCCGCGGAGCACCCGCACAGAGAGGGCCCTGTCCCCACGCGTTGCCGCCGCACTCCGCCGCCGCGCCACCATCACCACGATCAGAACGCCGGCCGGCCGCCCGCCAACCCCGTGGTCACTCACGATGGCGCCTGTTGGTCAAGGACGTCGACGGCCCACGCGGTCGCTTGAGGCATGAACCCGTGCTCGGCCGCGTATGCCGCCATGCGGGCGTTCCGCGCCTGGGCTTCGGGTCCGTCCGGCAGGTGGAACTCCTCGCCCGCCCGCGCGGAACCGGTCTGCACGCTCGTGGCGGTCGAGAGCCGCCGACGCACGTACCGGTCGAGCCCGGCGGGTACCTCGGCCGGCGTCGCACCCGCGAGGGCGTCGCCGAGCACGGCCGCGTCAAGGATCGCCTGCGCCGCACCCTGCGCCTGGAACGGCACCATGGCGTGGGCACTGTCGCCCAGCAGAGTCACCCGCCCGACGTTCCATCGCGCAAGCGGGGCACGCGTGTAGATGCCGTAGCGGAACACCTGCCCCGCGCGTTCAAGAACCTTGAGCACCCTGGAGTCCCACCCGTCGAACTCGCGCAGCTGCTCTCCCGGCTCCGCCCGAGCGGTCCACGACTCCTGCGCCGCCTCCGCCCCGAACACGGCCACTACGTTGAGCAGTTCCCCACGACGCACCCAGTAGTGGACGAAGTGCCGGCCCGGTCCGAGCCAGGCGGCGAGCTCCGGCAGGTCCAGATCGGCCACCTGGTCGGCCGGGAGCAGCGCCCGATAGGCAGCGGTTTTCGAGAAGACCGCCTCGTCCGCGCCGAAGAGCCACTGGCGGGCCGCGGACCGTATCCCGTCGGCGGCCACGACCAGGTCCGCACCCAAGCGCTCGCCGCTTGCCGTGGTCACGTAGGCCGACTCGTCGTCCTGGTCGATTCCCACGACGACGGTGTTCAGGCGCACCGACCCGGGCGGCACCGCGGCGGCAAGTGCCTGGTGCAGATCGGCCCGGTGGAGTAGCAGGTAGGGCGCCCCGAACTCGTCCTCGGCCTCGCGTCCCAGCGTGTAGCGGCAGATCTCGGCCCCATCGGACCAGGTGCGGAAGCTCACGTGGGAGGGGCGGGCGGCCTGTGCGGCGACCGCGTCGAGCAGGTCCAGTCGGCGCAGCACACGTGTGGCGTTGGGCGCGAGCTGGATCCCGGCACCGACCTCGGTGAACCGCGGCGTCTGCTCGACAAGCGTGACCTCATGGCCGGCGCGGCGCAGGCTCAGCGTCGCGGCCAGTCCCCCGATGCCCGCCCCCACGACGATCGCCCTCATGCCACGGCCTCACTTCGACGGACTCGCGCGCCCACGCCCTGACCCCACAACCTGGCCGAGCACGAAGGCGTCGGTCAACCCGAGCATCGCCAACCAGTCGTCGACAGCTGACGGCCGAACACCCGACGTGCTGTGTTTCGGCCGCACCGACCGGGCCGCGCTGGAGGCGTACGCGGACTGCATGCAGCGCCTGTTGAACCAGGCCGCCTGTGACGCGGACGCGGTGCGAGGCGAGATCCGCGGCTTCGTGCTGGAGCATCTCAGCGCCGAGGACAGCGTGTTGATCGTGGGTGAGACCGGGTTCATCAAGCGTCGCTGCGGCCCGCGCGGGCAGAACGCCCGTACCGTCTCCGCCATCCTGCCCGACGCCTGGGAGATCCGCCGGCGACGGCGCCCACGGAAACGATCCGAACGAAGAAGGGCCCTCACAGGCTCTCGCCTGCGAAGACCCTTCGCACCGTCGGGACGACAGGATTTGAACCTGCGACCCCTTGACCCCCAGTCAAGTGCGCTACCAAGCTGCGCCACGTCCCGATGCGTCCGACCCGCAGTGACCCGCGTGATCGTGCAGTCAAACCCTACCCCACGCAGGTGGATGGCTGTGCACGGGCAGTCATCGTCCCAGCGTACGAGCGACGCCGTGCCTCGGGAACGCCGCTTACGGAGTGGATCCGTACGCCGGATGGTGCGATCCAGCGCTGTCGGCGCGGGTCGGCGATGTCGACGGCGCGGAGCGGATGGCGCCCGCAGCGCGCGGACCAGAGCGGACCAGAGCGGGGGGCTGCCCCTCCCGGGTCGTGACGGTGATCGCGGGTGGCTGCGACGCAGGGCGGCGATGACCGGGGCGACAGGACGGCGAGGGCCGGGTGCTCGACTTCACCGACACGCGGGCCGCGCACCGGCTGGCAGCCGAGCCCGGCGCGGTTCCGCGCGCCGGACATCGTGGTGTCCCAGCGCGAATGCCCTGCTCATCCGGGACCGGTCCGCAGGCCGGGGTGCACGGCCGCAGGGCGACGAGTTCGACGGCACCTCGCTCGACGAGGTCGAGGCGGCGGTCGCCTTGCTCGACCTCCTGCTCTCCGAGAAGGTCGACCCGGCGGCGTACGGCGAACTCGTCCGCTTCGGGGAGGTCATGCCCTGGCAGGAGGACAGGCCGCCTCGCGCCACCAGGAACGGCTCGTCGCCGAGTAACCGGGGAGGTGGCAACTCACGGGCCGCGGGGGGGTGCAGACTCGCTGCTGCCCGGGGGTGGGTGCCGACTCCTTGCGGCCCGGGGTGGGTGGCGACTCACTGTGGCCGGGGGTGGGTGGCGATGCACGGCCACCCACCCCCGGCCGCGCCGATCAGGCGTTGGGGTCGAAGGAGATGCCGGCCGGCTTGGCCTTCTCCAGGTGGTAGTTGAAGTTGCCGTCCTTGAGACCGAAGACGGCGCTGCCGAAGTCGTACGCGCTCAGCTTGTCGCGCAGACCCGCGGGGTACCCGTTCCAGCCGACCAGGGTGGGGAACTGCCAGGTGTGGTAGTGGTTCTCCGGCGGTTCGTCGTTGGAGTTGGCCGGGCGGAAGCAGTGCGTGCTGATGCCGTCCTTGTGGTAGACGACCTTGGGGTGTGTGCCGTCCCAGCGGATCTGGTCACGACCGTAGATGTTGAAGTTGCCGTGGGCCGAAGTGGACACGTACTTGGCCTCGTTGTCCTGCACCCACACCACGACGTGTTCCCAGTCGTTGCGGTGCCCGCCCAGACCGCTGCCGACCACGGCCTGGTCCTTCTCGAAGTACAGGCCGTACATGATGGCGCACCAGCCGTTGTTGCACTTCCCGCGCGAGTAGCCGTTGGTGTTGTCCAGGTCCCAGGAGTCGTGGCACTGGCCGTTGAGTGCACCGGACGGCTTGAGGCCGCCGTTGATGGTGCCGTCGGGGCCGATGGCGGGAGTCGGGTAGCAGCCGTCCGTGTCGTAGTCGTAGGCGGGCTGGAACGTCTGCTCCAGTCCGTCCGCGTTCGCGGGCAAGGCCTTCGGCGGGTCGGCGAGCGCGCTGCCGGGAAAGGCGACGACCAGCGCGACAGCGCTGCCGAGGATGAGCGAGACCCTGCGGATCCGCGAGCTTCTCTTCACTGCGTCCTCCTGATCGACCGCGACGTGGGGGCAGGGCAGACCAGGCGGTCGTCGTGTTGGCATGCCCAGCTCAGCTTTCCGGGCTGTTGTCGAGAACGCCAGCGTCTGGAGGTGTCAGAGCGATGAAGGATCAACCAATTGGCGGAGTGGGGTGGCCCATTGGGCGCCGAGGACGCGTTCGCCGCCCAACTCCCGGGCCCCGGTGGGCTGTTTGCCACCGGGCCCGGAAGAGTGACGGCTGAACGGCGTCCGCCTGCTCGGGCGGCTACATCTTGCCGTCGGCGAGCTTCCACTCCCGGTGCAACGTGCCCAGCGGGATGCTGTGTTGGAAGACGGGTGTGCCGAAGATGGACAGCTGGATGCGCAGAGTGCCGGTCAGGTCGACGCCGCCGTAGACGCCCCAGGCACCCGACGCTCCGACACTCGTCTTCGCCGTGGCACCGGTCGCGGACGTGGCGCCGAGCGAGCCCGCCGCCTCACCGCGGAGATACGGAGCCAGGTCGGCGGTGACGCCGACGGTGCCGTACAGCCCGACCGTGGCCTCCGCGCCGAGGGACGCCTTCACGCTTCCGGCCGTGGTGACGGAGGTGCGCACCGGCGAGCTCGCCATGTGCGACTCGTTCACCGGCGTCCAGCCCTTGGCCGGGCCGAAGGTGCCACCGGCCTTGAAGTCGCCCTTGAGGTCCTGCTCGATGTCGACGGTCACGCTTCCGTCGGCGCTGATCTGGAAGTAGCAGGTCAGATCGAGGTTCACCACGACGGGAATCGGGCCGACCTGAAGCACGGGGTCGGCGTGCAGCTTCGCGAACGGCACCCGTACGGGCTGGGCCGAGGCCGCCGCACGCCCCTTGACCGCCCACCGCGAGGTCCAGTCGCCGGAGACGCCGAGGTACGCCGCCCCCGGCCCGGAGGCGGCCGAGTCGCCGCCGTAGGAGAAGTCGACCTCGGGCGCGACCTGGACGAAGCCGGAGACGGATGCCGTCGCCGAAGCCGGTGCTCCCGCCGCCGCGACCTTCGCCCCGACATCGATCCGCAGGCTGCCGAGCGGAACCTCCGTGCCCTCGGGTCCGGAGTGGATGTCCCCCGTCTTCGCCCAGGAGACCTTCACCTCGGGCAGCAGCCGCTCGACGTCGAAGGAGGCGGGATCGACGGGAACGGAGCCCTTCGCGTCGTCGTCACCGAGCAGCGCGTCCAGGGTCGCCGGAGCCGTCTGCACCTCGGTGCCGTCTCGACTCTCGCCGATCACCTTGGTGACCTTGGCGAGGAGTCCGTCCGGGGCACCGGGCGCGGGGGCACTGGCAATGACGTCGCCCATGGAGGTGCCGTGCGGCTTCGCGGTGTTCCCGGCGGTCGGGGACGGTGACGCGGTCCCCTTGCCTCCGGAAGTCCCTTTATCTGCTGGGGATATGACGGCACGTCGGGTGCGGCTGTCGTACGACTTCACCTTCAGCGCGGTCTTACGGGCCTTGCCGCCCGCCGCACCCGGCCGCGCGACGGCGGTCGAGGTGGCTGCCGCCTCGGGAGCGGCGGCGACGGCGAGCGGTTGGCCGGCGGCGGTGGTGCCGGAGGAGGCTTCGGCGTCCTGTGCGCGTGCGGCGGAGGGGGAGGAGTGTGCCCCGGGCTCTGCGGCACAACCGGCGGCGAGGAAGAGGGCGGATGCGGCGAGCGCGGGCATGACGGCACGCAAGGGCCGCTTGCGGATACGCAAGGTCAGTCCTGAGGGGGGTGGGGGGTGGCAAGGGATTACCAGCCGGTAACCAAGGGTGAGGGTGTCATGAACCTGTGAAGTTCTGCTCCACGTTTCCGACACTCCGGGGGTGATGTGCGCCACGCCGGCGATCTAGGAGCGGGTTCGAGGCCGTACCCGGGCTCGTTTTCTCCAATTCCCCTGGGGCACAACACAACTGATGCCGCATCGGGAGGCCGCATGAGTGAAGACGCGCAGGGCAGCCGAGTCCTCGACTGGATCGCGGAGAACTCCTCACGGCAGCAGCGTGATCCGGAGCGCGATCAGGACAACAGGACCGTTGGACGCCTGCGCCTCGGGGTCGGAGTCATCGGCATCACGCTTCCGCCGGCGGTGCCATTGGGAAACGAGATCCTCCAGGCGTTGGGATCAAAGACCGCGATCATGCCCGGGTCCATCAGCGGCTCGTACTACACCGGCACACGGAATGTCTTCGTCGGCAGCCTGTGCGCGCTGGGCGTCTTCCTCATCTGCTATCGCTACAACAAACGCGACGACTACTTCAGCTCGGCAGCCGGCGTATTCGCCCTGGCCGTCGCGTTCCTGCCGACGTCACCGGACGACCATCCGAGCGCACGCCAAGAGGCTGTCGGTGTCATTCATCTCGTGTGCGCCGCGCTGCTTCTCCTCATGCTGGCGACGTTCTGCATCATGTCCTTCTGGGATCCGGCACCGACGGACAAGCGACATGTGAATCGGCTTTATCTGGCGGCCGGAGCGGCCATCGTCGCCTTCACGGCCATCGCCGGAATCGCGCAATTGACCAAATGGGGCGCCGACTGGACGTTCACGTCCGTCTACCTCTGCGAAACGCTGGCAGTGTGGGCGTTCGGTATCGCCTGGCTGACCGCGGCACTCGAAATGGGCGCCCTCAGGTTCGGGGCTCCCAGCCCTCGTACGCGGCTGTCAGCAGACCCAGTACGCCATTCGCCGTGACCTCGCGGGGGTTGGGGTACGACTCCTCGGCGGTCCGCGCGGCCGCGACCGGCAAGTCTCGTTCCTTCAGGCCCAGTTCGGCGAGAGTGCGGGGAGCGCCGAGGCTTCCCGCCATTTCACGGAGGGCGCGGGGCACGTCGTCGGTGTTCAGGGCGCGGGACAGGGCGGTGATCGCCTGGGGCGCGGCGGACGCGTTGTAGGCGAGGACGTACGGGAGGACCACCGTGTGGGTCTCCGCGTGCGGCAGGCCGAAGGTGCCGCCGAGTACGTGGCAGAGCTTGTGGTGCAGCCCCATGGCGGTGGCACCCAGGCAGGCACCGCAGAGCCAGGCGCCGTACAGGGCGCGGCTGCGGGCGTCGAGGTCGCGCGGGGCGGCGGCCACCTGGGGCAGGGCCCCGGCCATCGCCCGTACGCCTTCCTCGGCCATGAGGGAAACGAGGGGCGAGGCATCGGGCGCGTAGAGGGCCTCGGCCGCGTGCGCGAGGGCGTTGATGCCGCTGGTGACGGAGAGGGGGACCGGGAGCGCGAGGGTGAGCTCAGGGTCGTAGACGACGCTGCGGGGCTGGACGGTGGGGTCGCGCCCGGTGCGTTTGGCGCCCTGCTCGGTGAGGCCCCAGACGGGGGTCATCTCGGAGCCGGAGTAGGTGGACGGTACGGCGATCAGCGGCAGGCCGGTGCGCAGCGCGATCGCCTTGCCGAGGCCGATCGCGGAGCCGCCGCCGACCGCGACGCATCCATCGGCGCCCGCCGCGCGCGCCACCTCGACGGCCCGGTCGGCGACCTCCACGGGCACATGCATACGGGCCTCGGCGTGCAGCCCCGCGCACGCGTCGCCGAGCGCGTCCGCGACCGCCCGCGCGGTGGCCTCGCCCCGGCTGCCGCAGACCACCAGGACCCTGCGCAGACCGAGCCGCGCGGCCTCGCCCGGTGTCGCGGACACCGAGGCGCCGGGGCGGAACACGACTCGCGCGGGCCGGGTCTCGTACGAGAAGTCGAGAGGGGGGCTCATCGGGGCTCCAGTACGAGGTCGAAACGTGCGTGCCGGAAGGGGTTGGGGATGCCGAACTCCCCTGCCAGGGACCGGTCGTCGGTCTCGGCGAAGTCGGCGACCAGGCTTTCCTTCACCGCGAACACCGCGTCGGAGTCGAGGTAGGGGCTGCCCGCCACGAAGATGTGGGTGGTGACGGAGGCGTGGCCCTCCGCCGAGGCGATGAAGTGGATGTGGGCGGGGCGGTAGGGGTGGCGACCGGTGGCCCGCAGGAGGTCACCGACCGGTCCGTCCGTGGGGATCGGGTACGGGCTGGGCACGCATGTGCGGAACCAGAAGCGGCCCTCGGCGTCCGCCGTGAAGAGCCCGCGTCCGTTGCCGGGTGGCTGGATGTCCGGCCGCTGGACGTCGTAATAGCCCTCGGCGTCGGCCTGCCACACATCGAGAACCGCTCCGGGCAGCGGGGTGCCGTCGCTCGACAGCACCCGGCCGCTGACCGCGCACGGCTCGCCGGCCCCCACCAGGTCGATGTCGGCGCCGAGTGCACGTACCGGCGACTCGGTCATGTGGAAGGGGCCGAGGACGGTCGACTCGGTGGCGCCGGGAGCGCGGTGGCCGCCCAGGGTCTCCACGAGCATCGAGACGCCCAGCACGTCCGACAGCAGGATGAACTCCTGCCGGGTGTCGGTGCACGTCTGCCCGGTCGCGGTGAGGAAGCCGATGGCGCGCTCCCACTCCTCCGTCGTCGGCCCCGTCTCGCGTACGAAGTCGTGGAGGTGACGGGTGAGTGCGCTCAGCAGTTCGCGCAGCCGTGGATCGGCCGTGCCCTTGAGGCTGTCGACGACGGCGCCGGTGATGTCCTTGGTGAATTCCGTGGTCATGCCGCTCCCCTGGTCACGCCGGTCATCCTGCCAGGCATGCGCCCGAGGCCACGAGGCCGTCGGAACTCACAGTTCGAAGCTGACGAATCCGTCGTCGGCGTTCCGCTCCGGCGCCGTGACGCTGTAGCCGAAGCGGTTCTTGAGGGTGGCGACGTCCCACATCGCCGCGCGGTCTCGGTAGTTGAAGACGATCTCCTTCTCGTCGCCCCCGTGCTTGAGGATGCGGGCGACGGCGATCTCGTTGGGATGATCGTGTCGGGCGCCGCTCGTGGATATCAGATAGCGGTCGCAGTCGATCAGTTCGAGCAGCTCGTTGGAGATGTTGTGATCGCTGCCGTGGTGGGCGACCTTGAGGACGTCGACGTGGAAGCGGCCGCCTTCCTCCTCGGCCCGGGGGCGTATCGACGCCACGAGTCTGCGGTCGTCCGCGTCGCCGGTGAGGATCACGCGCTTGTCCTCGAACTCGAAGAGCAGTCCGATGCTGGTGAGGTTCGTCTTCGAGGTGTCCGGCTTGAAGGGTGACGCGGCGAGCTGCTCCACATTCGGGGCACCGAAGTGCTCGAAGCCCGCCACCGGAGGGAGTTCGTCGGCGTCGCGGCCCGGGATCAGGCCGTTCTTGGCACACTCCGCGCTCCAGACCGGTGCCAGCCGCTCCAGTTGCCCGCGGTCGGGCGAGAGCACGTCCATCGTGGAACCGTCGTCGAACCACGCGAGGTCCCGTCCGACTTCGACGCTGCGCCCGCCGAACGCGTCGTTCCACGGCACCTTCTGCGCCAGCAGAGCACTGGTGAGCTTCTCGCCGTCCACCGCGCCGAACCCCTCGGCGTCGAGGAGCTGGTCGAAGCCGTTGAACCAGACGTCCCCGAACTCCACCGACCGGTCGGGGTCGTCCATCAGGGCGAGTACGCCGAGGATGTGGTCCTGATCGACATGGGTGACGACGAGGAGGTCGACCAGGCCGTCGAGCCCGGCCAGCGTCGGCTTGATGAGCGGATACGTGCCCGAGCGGCCGCCGTCGACGAGGATCCGGCGTACGAAGGTGTCGTCGCCGTACTCCAGGAGCAGGCAGTCGCCGTCCTCGCCGGGCATCATGGTGAACTTGATCATTGCGGCCTCCCAGGCGGACTGGTCATGGCGATCTCCCGTGCCGAGCTGTCATGGCGACCTTGGGCCACCTTCTGTGCGGAGCGGTCATGACGGCCGTCCGTGCCGGGCGGTCATGGCGACGTTCGGTACAGGGCGACGATCACGAACGGCTCGCGCGTGTCGACGCGCCACGACAGGCGGCGGGCCTGGTCGAGCCGGTCCTTGCACTCCGGGTCGTCGGGGAACTCGGAGAGCCCGTGGATGAGGCGGCTCAGGCCCAGGGTGAAGACCGGCACTCCGCGGTCGAAGGCCTCGACGAGCGCGTCGCGCGCCGCCTGCCGCTCCTCTTCGGTGTGCGCCCTGCGCAGATGGCGCATGGCCCACAGCAGGGATCCGTCGCTCATCCAGTCGAACTCGTGCCGCAGCCGGGAGAGCCACGGGTCCCAGCGGCGCGGTCGTTCGGCCAGCTCGCTGCCGACCAGAACGTACGCGCCTGCCACCGCCGCGAGCGGGTTCGTCATCTCGCCGTAGAGCATGGTCTCCGCGTCCTTGACGAGGGTCGCGGCCGAGTCGAAGGCGCCTCGGACCATGTAGCCCAGGGCGGGGCCCACCCGGCTGTCGCGCACGGTCACCGAGACGGCGCTGCCGGTCGGGCTCTGACGCTCGTTGACGAGGACCTCGATCTGCGCCGAACCCCAGGGCGCCGGGAGGGTGACGACGTAGTCGCTGCCGGCCAGTGAGACGACCAGGAACTGCCGTGGGCCGGTGGGCCCGCCGCGTGTGGGCCCACCGAGCCTGGGCTCGCCGTGCTCGTCGACCGGGCCGTGCGGGCCGAAGCGGTAGAGCCGCGCCGCCGCGTCGCCCAGATGGAGACTGGGGACGGAGTGGGGCACCGACTGGGCGATCTCCAGCACGACCGGTCCCTGCGGGGGCTCCTCGGCGAGCTTGAGCAGGGACGCGAACTGCCAGCTCGCCGCCTTGGGATCGCCGACCCAGGCCGCGTGGCCGGGTTCGACGACCGAGGACCACTCCCGGACCCCGGAGCTCGATCCCCGGGAGCGGGGCACCGGCGTCTCCTCGCCGTCGTGGTAGGCACCGTAGGACTCGATGTTGCCCATCAGGTACTGCCAGGAGTGCGACTCGTACGGCGAGGGCGACGTGCACAGCGTCACGGACGTGTCGGTGGCTTCCCGCGCCTCGGCGTCCTTGGAGAGCAGGACGCCGGAGGGCAGCGTGGCGGACACGATGTACCGGCCGGCTGCGACCTCGAAGCGCGCCGGCGGAGCCGAAGCCCCGCAGGGGAAGAGGACGTTGCGGAGCGACTCGCCACCGCCGCCGTCGGCCGGGTAGATGTTGCCGACGACCTTCGCCCCGGCGGCGCCGTCGGTTTCCTTGAGACCCAGCGCGACCCGCACGCTCAGGAAGGCACTCATCGCTTCACCAGCTGTACGCGGCGGAAGACCGGACGTACGGTGACGGACTTGGTCAGCACGTCGTGGTCGCCGAGTCTCGCTTCGAAGTCGTAGTTGCCAAAGCTGAGTTCGATGGCCCACTCGCTCTGCGGATCCGCCTCGTCGACCTCGCCGGGCGCCCGCCGCAGCCGCTCCTGGCCGCCCTCGCGGCAGACGAATTCGGCGTCGGCGTTGTCCTCCGCGTGCTCACAGCCCACGTAGACCGGGACGACCGGTGGATCGGCCAGCTCATGCAGTACGAACACGGGCAGTTCACCGACCGAGGGGACCTGGACGCCCGCGACCGCTCCCGCGAACTGCGGCTGGTGCATGAAGTGGTCGATCGCTTCGAGGAGATGGGAGGTGTTGACCCGCCAGTCGCCCTCGGGATCGTCGCTCGCCGCACCGGCGAGGCTCTTGAGCAGCGCCTCGGTGAACAGGCTCACCTGCCCGGGCCGGGCGTGCGAGCGGTCCCCGGCCAGGGTGGCGTAGTACGGAATGTGGAAGCGTCGGGGCAGATCGAGCGGACGCGTCCCGGCCCCGAGCGGCGTCTGCCCGGCGAACCGCGTGCCCGAACTCTCGATCAGCACATCCGAGTTGGACCGGCAGGCGTCGACGAAGAACACCTGCTGGGAGGCCTTGCACCGCTTGAGCCCGTTCATCAGCCCCGCGAAGTCCAGTGCGCTGTTGAGGGGGTTGTGTTCGTCGGCGAAGATGTCGGCGGCGAGGAGCGCCATGTCGTCGCCCTGCGATACGCCGTGTCCGCAGAAGTAGAAGATGAGCCGGTTGTCGACGTGGCTGTCACCGCGGTCGTACCACTCCCTGATCGCGGTGAGGATGTTGTCGATGGTGGCGACGTCGACGTCGTGGGCGGTCCCGGTGCGTGGGTTCACGAACGGGGCCGGCTGCTCCTCGCTCAGCAGCAGGGCCAGACTGCCGAGTCGTCGCTGCGGATCGTTGTACTCGGAGATGAGCCACGTCGCGAGGGCGCGGGCGGAGACAGGGGGCGAGCTGAGCTGCCGCATCCCGTCGGAGTCCGCCACCGGCGCCTCGCCGCCGGCCAGATGCGGGTACTTTCCGACGCCGATGACCAGCGCGTGGGTGCGCGGAAGGCCCGTGTCCTCTTCGAGGTGAACTACGGAACCGGCCATGGATCCTCCGGAACCCGACTGCGCCGGAGACTGCCCGCGACCGGAGACCACCCGCGAGCAGCATTTCCCTTATTATATTTCTAAGAGCCCGATATGTCATGGTATGTCAGCGAACGTGAGGACCGGCATGCCCAAGAACCTCGTCATCTGCCTGGACGGCACGGGCAATCAGTTGAAGGCGAAAGGGAACACCAACGTCGTCCGGCTCTACGAAATGCTGGACCTCTCCGATCCCGCCCGGCAGATCGCCTACTACGACCCCGGCGTCGGCACCTTCTCCGCCGCGGGCGCGTGGACACCCGTCGCCCGGCGCCTGTCGAAGCTTCTCGGTCTCGCCGTCGGCTCCGGGATGAAGGCCAACCTCGCCGAGGCGTACACGTATCTGATGGAGCATTACCAGCCGGGCGACCGGATCTACGTGTTCGGTTTCAGTCGCGGCGCGTATACGGCCCGCGCGCTCGTGGGCATGCTGAAGGCGGTCGGCCTGATGCGCCCCGGCATGGAGAACCTCGTCCCCTACGCCGTGTCCGTGTACGCCAAGAACAAGGACTGGACCCGGCAGGACTGGGACCAACTCCACCATTTCGCGGGCGCCTTCAGCAACGCGGTCGAGGGACGCGTCGGCATCTCCGTCGCCTACCTGGGGATCTGGGACTCCGTGAAGGCGTCCGGAGTGCTGCGCTGGAACCTGCGGTGGCCGTACACCCGTCAGCTCCCGAACGTCAGCCGTGTCCGCCACGCCGTGTCCATCGACGAGAAGCGCAGGCCCTATCGCGAGTACCTGGTCACGCCCGACAAGAAGCATCCAGCGACCGGCTCGGTCGAGCAGGTGTGGTTCGCCGGGGTGCACTCCGACGTCGGCGGGACCTTCGACGACGATCCCCGGCTCCCCACCATCACCCTCAAGTGGATCGTGGACGGCGCCCTCGACGAGGGCCTCCTGCTCAAGACCGGGTCGTACGCGCGCGAGGTGACCCTCGCACCCGAGGACGCGCCGGGGACGGTGCACCGGATGGGCTGGATCTGGGCCCTGCTCACCTACCGGCGCCGGAGGCTTCCGCGGGACGCGCAGGTGCACGCGAGTGTCCGGGCGCGGCTGGAGAAGGATCCGCGGTACGCGGACCGGATCCCCCCTACGGTGGTCTGGTCCGACACCGAATGGCTCACCCCTCGATGGCCGCACGTATCACCGTCGACGGCCCCGGGGGGCACGGTCGACCTGATGCGACACGCGCGCAGCAGCCGACACTGAAAGTATGATCAACCAATGTCTGACATGACCGAAACCA
Source organism: Streptomyces sp. R41 (assembly GCF_041053055.1). Classification (NCBI taxonomy): domain Bacteria; kingdom Bacillati; phylum Actinomycetota; class Actinomycetes; order Kitasatosporales; family Streptomycetaceae; genus Streptomyces; species Streptomyces sp. R41. Next base: position 9,270,821 of record NZ_CP163443.1, on the reverse strand, counting down.
CGCCCGGCTGGCTGACTCCCGACGAGCTGGAACTGGCCCGCGCACGGATGCCGATCCTGTACGTCGAGGCGGTACCGGTGCGCGTCGACGACAACGGCGAAGTCACCCACATCGGGCTCCTGCTGCGCATCGGTCCGGACGGGACGGTCAGCCGCACCCTCGTCTCCGGCCGGGTGCTGCACCACGAGCGGGTCCGGGACGCCCTTCTGCGCCACCTGGAGAAAGACCTCGGCCCGGTGGCACTCCCCCGGGTCCCCGCCTCCCTGCAGCCCTTCACCGTCGCCGAGTACTTCCCGACACTCGGGGTCACGCCCTTCCACGACCCCCGCCAGCACGCCGTCTCCCTCGCCTACATCGTCCCGGTGACCGGCGACTGCCGCCCGCAGCAGAACGCGCTCGACCTGGTGTGGGTCAGCCCCGAGGAGGCTTCGTCACCGCTGGTCCTCGACGAGATGCCGGGCGGGCACGGGGTTCTGCTCAAGCAGGCATTGGCGTATGTCGGCTGCCTGTCCTGAACGGCGCCATGGAGAAGCCGTTTTCACACAGCTGAGAAACGGACTCCGACCTGCTCAAAAGCTGTTCAGCCGAGGATGTTGCGCTTCCGCGCCTCGAATTCCTCTTCGGTCAGCACGTCTTGGGCCTTCAGGTCACCCAGTTGCTTGAGCTGATCCATCTTGATGCCCATGTCGTCTCCTGATGCTCATGTCGTCTCCGGGAACCGACGGCGGCGCGGATGCCGCCGCCTGCTGAGCGTCCTGCTCCGCCCATCGGCCTGCCTGACGACGTGACACACGGTTGGGTACCGCGGTGGCGGTTCCGGCGACGACGGCAGGGCCTGGAAGCCCGGACTCCGGGAAGCGGGTCGGACGCCGCACAACTCGCGCCAGCGCGCCCTGGGAAAAGGGCCGTTGGACTCCCGACCGGTCGTGGTCCAGGTCCGGATGCGCCGACACTGAGGGTGACTGTGCGATCACGCCAAGCAGTCCACTGAACAGCGCCGAGAAACCGGTCGTGACAGAGCCGTCGGTGCCGGAACTGCCCGCACCCAGATCATCGAGCGGGCCCGTCACCCCTTCGGGGTGGCCACATCGTGCCGTCGGCTGCGGTCGACGTCGATCCCCGGCGTCCCCGGCGGCGGCGCCCACGATCAAGGGATACGAGGGATACGTACGCTTGGCATCGAGGCACCTCCGCCGCGTCCACGGGATGCTTGATGACGGGCGAACTCGACGAGTGGGCCCGATGACGTTCGATGACGACGGCTCGATGAAGCCGGCCAGGAGGCGATGGCGGTGATCGCCGTCAACCCGATGGACAGCGCCTCGTTGCTGGCTGCCTTCGGTGCCCTGGGTGTCCTGGTGGTGATCTTCGCGGAGTCGGGCCTGCTGGTGGTCGGCTTCTTCCTGCCCGGCGACACGCTGCTGTTCCCGGCCGGGGTGTTGTGCGCGGGGAGTGGCCAGCAGGCGCCGCGGCTGGAGTTGTGGCAGGTGCTGCTGTGCGCGGCCGTCGGCGCCGTGGCGGGCGCCCAGGTGGGGTTTCTGCTCGGGCGGCGCGGCGGGCGCGCTCTGCTGGCCCGCACCTCGAACCGGCGCCTGACGGAGGGCATGGCACGAGCGGAGAAGCTCCTGGCCCGCTACGGATACGGCAAGGCCCTCGTGATCGGCCGCTTCATCCCGATGCTGCGGACGGTACTGCACCCGGCGGCGGGTGCGCTCGGCGTGCCCACGCGAGCCTTCACCGTCTGGCAGGTCGTCGGCGGCCTGCTCTGGTCGCAGAGTCTCGTCCTGATCGGATACACCCTCGGTTCCTCTGTCCCCCACATCGACGACTACCTGCTGCCGCTCGTCGCAGTGGTCGTCGCACTCTCCCTGCTGCCCCTGCTGGCGGAGGCACGCCGCACGCGGCGCGATCGGCGGTCGTCCTCGCGGTGACCGGGGCTCCGGTCGCGAGCGATCGGACGGGGACCGGACTCTTCGTGAACCGCGCCCACGTCGCCCGATCCTGTCTGGTTTCCACCCATTCGTCCTGGGCACCCGCCGTGGCATGGAGTGGTTGCGGAGAGCAGCCTGGGTGGGAGAGGACCCCGACCTGTTCTTCCCCGTGGGCACGGCGGCGCTGCACTGGAGGACCTCACCGCCGCCAAGCGCATCTGTACGCACTGTCCGGTGACCGCCCCGTGCCTGTCCTGGACGCTCAGCGCCGGAGAGGCGCTGCAGGACACCCTGGTGGCGAACATGACCTCCAGGAACTGGCGGCCTGGCTCCGGTCCGCGACGCCGGCGAGCAGACCGAGCCGCTGCCCGAGCACGCAGGATCGCCCACTGGCCAGCATGTCCTCGCGATCCTGCAGAAGCGGCGCGCGGATCTGACCGACGACGACATCCGCGTCATGTGCAAGGTCGTGGACACCGTCTCCTCGCAGCGGGGCGAGGAGAACGAGTCGGAGGCCGATGACGGGCACCGTCGCCACCGGCTGATGACTCTGCGGCACGATCCGCGCAAACCGCCTCAGTGAGAAGGCTTGAATCATGAGCGACAAACAGCAACGAGTCATCAAGGAACTCGTCTCCTCGTACGGCCGCACCTATGCGGAGGAGGCCGGCATCCGGCTGAAGAACACCCCGCAGCCCCTGTACCGCACCCTGGTGCTGGCCCTCCTGCTCAGCGCACGCATCCGCGCCTCCACCGCCCTCGCGGCCGCCCGCGCCCTGTACGACGCGGGCATGCGCGACCCCCGTCGCATGGCCGCGGCGACCTGGCAACAGCGGGTCGACGCGCTGGGCCGCGGCGGCTACCGGCGCTATGACGAGCGCACGGCAACCCAACTCGGCGACGGAGCTGAACTGTTGACGGAACGCTGCGGCGGTGACCTGCGACGCCTGCGGGAGGAGGCCGACGGGGACGTTGCCCAACTGCGTGGTCTGCTGCAGGAGGTGCCCGGGATCGGGCCCGCGGGAGCGAACATCTTCCTGCGCGAGGCCCAGAGTGTCTGGCCGGAGGCGGCACCCTACATCGACTCGAAGGCCCTGGACGGCGCGCGCCGGCTCGACCTGCCGGACGAACCCGACCAGCTGGTCAAGATCGCAGGAAGCACCGAACCCGCCAGGCTCGCCGCCGCGTTGGTACGGGCTGCACTGGACAAGGAGGTGGTCGAGCAGGTCCTCGGAAAGGCCGGATAACGCCGGGCGGACAGCAACCGAGGATCCCTCGGCCGCTTCGCCGGCTAACGGTGTCGCGCTGTTCGCACATCGCGTGGGTACGAAGCCGGGGCGCGCGAAGACCGCTGAGCCGCCGCCCCCGCCGTGATCTCGGCGCCTCAGCACCACGGCACGGCCTGAACGCATCTGCCGGGCGGCCGTTCGGGACAGGACCGCCAGTCAATCCCGCGCGGATCTTCCCCCGCGCCATCTTCCTGGGCGTCGCCGTGACCGGCGTGCTGTATGTCCTCGTCGCGCTGATCTCCTCGCTCGTGGTCTCTCACCGGGACCTCGCTGCCCAATCGCCGCACGCCGGTGACCGGCATCGCCTTCGTCACCGTCATCACCGTCGGCCTGGAGGCGACCGGTGAGATCAAGGGACTTGGCGACACCACGCCCGCTCGCGAAGCGGCGGTCCGACGTGTAGATCCGCGCCGCCGTACTGGTCGCGATCGGGGTGGGCCTGTGGGCGGTCGACAGGGTGGCGATGCGTGCGACGAATGAAGGGCGCGCGTAGGCGGGCTAGCGCCAGGCCCGCCGGCCCAGCTGCGGCGTCCGGGCCGTGTACCCCGCCGGGTCACGGGTACCCATAGCGGCGACATGACCCCCTGAGGCCTCTCAGGCTCCCTGAGGAGATGACTCGGATGCTGTTCATCGGACTGCTCCTCCTCGCGACCACCGGTGTGTTCACCGGCCTGGCCATCGCCGACAACCTGTCCGGCGGACCCGAGTACACCGTGTCGGTCCTCGACCACGACATCGCCACCATGAGCACCCTGGCCATCTTCTGCTCCGGCCTCGCACTGGCGCTGATCTTCTGCCTGGGTCTGGCCATGGCGATGCGCGGGGCGGTTCACCGACGTCACAGCCGCCCGCGCTCCCACCGGACCGAAGTCGCCGGGCCGGACACGATGGCCGGACCGAACCTCCAGCACTGACGAGGCCCATCTGCCGGCTTCAGGGTCCTCGGGTCGCTGCCGTGCGCTGTCCGACTACCACCGCAAGCGCGACTTCTCCAGGACCGAAGAGCCGCGGGGCAACGACGGGACGGCCGGCGACCAGCCCCACTTCGTGGTGCAGATCCATGACGCGAGCACGATGCACTTCGACTTCCGGCTGGAGGTGGACGGGGTCCTGAAGTCCTGGGCCGTCCCCAAGGGGCCCTCGGGTGACCCGCACGACAAGCGGCTGGCCATGCCCGCCGAGGACCACCCGCTGGAGTACCGGGAGTTCGAAGGCGTCATCGCCGAGGGCGAGTACGGCGGAGGCACCGTGATCGTGTGGGACGAGGGAAGCTACAGCAATCTCACCGTCGACCGCTCCGGTCAGAGGCCCCCTACGCCGACGCCCTGCGCAAGGGCCACGCCTGAGGGGCGGGCGGGAGGCCACGGCACGACCGACCCGCTCGTGCCAAGTCGCTGCTCAGCGGACGCACGTTGAATCAGGTGGCCCGGAATGCCGACGGGCAGGAGGACGACGGACGATGACCGGGCTGCCCGCCTGGCGCCTTCCGGTTGGCTGCACATGTACGTCGGGTGACTTTACGAAGTAGTCACTCCCCTGTGGAGAGAACGTTTCACGCACTCCCCTGGCCGAGACCCGGAATCCGTTATCTCGCAGAAGGCGAATCTTTCGGCGCGCAGTAAATCACCCTTTCCGCACCGGATAGCGGCCGAAAGTCGGCAGCTTCCCTTTCAGTAAGTAACAGCCTGTAATCCGCCGGACACTTTTCGCCATTCGGGGCTTCAGTGTGGGGTATCGTGGAGAGGTTCCGGTCACCCCTCAGCGGATGGGTTGGAGCTTGTGTCGACGTCAAGTGATGCGGTATTCGGCGCTCCGTGCTGGGTCAGCCTCATGGCCCGCGATCTGCACGCCGCCGAGGATTTCTACGGCGGGGTATTCGGCTGGGAGTTCCGGCCCACACGGCTCGGCGAGGAATTCTCCGTCGCCTTCCTCGACGGAGCCCCGGTCGCGGGCCTCGGTGCACTCGCAACGCGCCTGGCCGTGGCCGTCGCGTGGACCCCGTACTTCGCCGTCGACGACGCCGACGCGGTCGCGGGGCGCATTCGTGAGCGCGCCGCCACCGTCGCTGTCGGCCCGCTCAACCTCGGTACTGGCCGGGCCGCTCTGGCCGCGGACCGGGACGGCGCGGTCTTCGGCATCTGGCAGGGCAGGGTCATCCCCGACTGGGGTGTCGGCAGGGCAGAGGCGCCCGCCTGGCTGGAACTGCGCACCAGGGATGCGTTCGAAGCGGCGATCTTCTACGCCGAGGTCCTCGACTGGGGATGCGGGCAGCCCGACTGCTGCCAGGTGGCCTACGAGGACGACCAGGTTGTGCTGCGCCACCACGGCATCGCCGTCGCACGGCTCGTCGGCGGCGCGATCGAGGCCGCTCCCGACCCACACATCCAGCCGCGCTGGCACGTGCACTTCTACGTCCCCGACATCGCCTATGCCGTCGAGAAGGCCATCAAGCTCGGCGGCAGCACCGTGTCACCCGACGGGACCATCGACGCCGCCGACGACGAGGCGATGCTGCGCGACCCGGACGGAGGACTCTTCACGGTCACCACCCGCACATCCGGATAGCCGGGCCCTTTCCGGAACTCGGGCCCGGCTCACCGCGACGCACTATGTGTCAAAGGCAGCCGAGGGACTTGTGCTCGGGGTTACGGGCGGCTGCTTCGGACGGCAGGACCGAGGTACCGGAGGCCACGTCGGGCCCCCGTACCAACCGCGCGTACGGGTCTCGTGCGGGTCTGCGTCCGAGGCCGGGCCGGCTTCGGCGGGTGGGGTTTCGCCCGGGGGCATGGAGCCGCCAGGTTTCCCGGCCGGGGTCACCCGGGGATCGAGGTCGGGATTGTTTGCGGCCATATCGAGCAGGTGCCCCAAACTGCTCCGATCCAATATCCGTCGGCACGAAGTTCGATAGACGCTGAAACGCCCCGATCAGGCCTCGTCACCTTTACGCAAAGGCACCGCCGGACGAGCCCGAGGTACCGGACGAGACACAGACCGATGCCGCCGCGGCTCCGGCGGAGACCGTTGCAGTCGGCTCGGTCGCCGGTGCCCTTTAGGTCGTCATTGCCGGTATTCCACAAGCCCATTGGCGAACGCACTGACCTCGAGTAAGCCACCGCCCAGAGCCGTGGAAGGAAATCGGCCAAGACCGGCCCGAAGTACTTGAAGCGGGTCTACGCCGGTCTCGGTGCGCGTCAGCGGCTCGGCTCCGCTGCGCTGATGTCGGCGAGCGCAGACCGCGGATCGCGCTCGACAGCCAGGTCGCCCAAGTTGACAGCGACTGGTGGCAGCGACACAAGTCGTGACGTAGGAGGGGCACTCTGTTCGAGCACCTGGCGGCGTCGGTCAGGTGCCGGGGTAGCGGAGAAGTACAGCGAGGCCGTCCCTCAGAGGCAGTGCGTCCCGCGTCACGGCGATCAGCTCGCCCCTGGTTCTGGCGGTGGCTCGGATCAGCGCGCTGCCTGCGGGCTCCTCCCAGTAGTACGGCACTCCGAAGGCGTGCAGGTCCGCGCCCGAGAGAGCGATATGGGTCGGCTCGGTGCCCACCCACAGAGGTGGGGCCGCGGACACCGGCGGGTTGAGTATCAATGCCTGGGTCTGGGCACGCTGCAGGGCGGTCACGGTGGCCGCGAGGCCTTCGACGTCGTCTCGGCTGCGGGCCCGCTGGGCGAGGAAGGCATCCAGCCGCTGCCGGTCGTGGTCGGGCAGCGTGCCGGCGAACAAGGTGCCCAGGCCGGTCTCCAGGAGTGCCCGGCCAGGCTCCGGTCGCCAGTGGCCGCTGTCCTTGAGCCTGACAAAGCGGTCCTGCAGTTTCCTCGGGGCCTGCCGGATGAGGCTGTTGGTGGCCCACGGGTCACCGGACAGGACGATCACCTCGGTGCCGTCCCCGTCCACGCTGTCTGCCAGTTCGCTGATGAGCTGTTCGGCTTCCTTGGGCCAGCCATCCACCGGTATCCGGCGCTGGGGAGCCTGGGAGGGCGCGACTCGGCTCATCGGCCAGCTGCCGGTGTCGTAGGCGACCTCGAGCTCGTCCTCACCGTCGTCGGCCTCCGGGGTGTGCATACGGTGCGTAACGACGACCGCGTAGCGGATGTCCGGAGCGTGCTGGAGAGCGAGCGGCAGTGCGTCGGGCAGCATGCCGTACCGAGCGGTGTCGTGGGCGGGTGGCTCGGGCAGGACCTCGGCCAGGAGCAGGTGCCCGTGCGCGGCGAAGATCGCCTGGCCGTGTCGTCCTACTACGTCGCGGTCAGTGCCGACGACATCGGCGATGGCGTCGAGGGTGGCGTGGTCGCTGTCGTGGGCGAGCAGGCTGTCCCGCAGGTTCCTCCAGCGCAGCTGGATGGCCCGGTCGGGTTCGTCGATTTCACGGGAGGTGTCGAGGTAGACGGAGGCGATCGGGCCGGGGCGTTCGTACAGGGGGTTGAGGAACTGCAGCTTCACGTCTTCCTCCCGGAGCGCGCTTCAGCGTGCCGCCCTCCCGTATGACGGGCTCCAGGGCCGGTGCCGTCCCAGGCTCCGGCCCTCGCGTGTGACGGGCTCCGGGGCCGGTGCCGTCCCAGGCGTCGGGCCGGGCCGAGGATGCGGATCGGGGCGCGGGGCGGGCGGCGGCTGGAGATCGGGTTCGGGCTGGGGCGGCGCCGGGGGCACGGGATCGGGTCCGCCAGGAGAAGGCACCGGACCTGACACGGGGCCTGGTTGCGGACCGGGACCCGGTCCGGGTGCCGGTGTGGGACTTGGTGGTACGGGGTCTTTGGGAGGGATGCCCATGATGGCTCCCTGTCTCGGTCGCGGTGGGCGGCATCGGGGCCCTCGCCAGGCCGGTTACCCGGCTGTTGCCGAGCGAAACGGCCGGAGGGGCTCCGGAGGATCCGCCCGGCCGGCCGATCCTCTCAGCGCTGGCGCGACGGGCCCCCGACGGGTAGGTGGCAGGTGCAAGTCCCGCGCGGGAGGTGAGCGCGGTGGCGTGGCACCTGCGCATGACGCTCCTGGGCGTGGGCACGATGAACTCGCCGCGCTTCGCACCCGCCGGCCTGCTGGTGCGCAACCGCGGTCACCGGGTCGCGTTCGACGCGGGCCCCGGGGCCGCGGAGCTGCCGCTGCGGGTTCGCCTCCGCGGTTACGTTCTCGCATGAGCTGGTCGGCCCCACACCGCGCGGCCCGAGCGGCGCTCATTCCCGGTCTCTCACCCGACCCTCGTCAGCGGTTCTCTTGCCACGGGGAGATGCCAGGGCGGGACATGGGCATGCAGGGGCCGGAGCTGCTCTGCCCAGATGGTCTTCCCGGTGAGCGTGTGGCGGGTCCCCCACCGTTCGGTGAGCTGGCCGACGAGGAACAGGCCGCGGCCGCCCTCGTCGAGGTCACGGGCTCGGCGCGGGTGCGGTGAGGTGCTACTGGAGTCGGAGACCTCGCAGATCAGTGCGGAGTTGTGGATGAGCCGCAGCTGGATCGGGGGCCTGGCGTGGCGGATGGCGTTGGTGACCAGTTCGCTGACGATCAGCTCTGTGGTGGGAGCGGCCTCCTGCAGACCCCATGTCGTGAGCTGGTCGGCGGCATGCTGGCGCGCGTCCGCGACGACGGCGGGGTCGGCAGGCAGGTCCCAGGAGGCCACATGGGCAGGGCCCAGCGCGTGCGTGCGGGCGACGAGGAGAGCCACGTCGTCGGGCCGCCCGGGCAGGAGCTCGTTGAGGATGCTGTCGCAGGTCGTCTCCAGCGAAGGGGCGGGCTCGGCCAGGACACGCAGCAGGGTCCGCAGTGCGGAGTCGATGTCGCGGTCGCGGGCTTCGACCAGTCCGTCGGTGTACAGAACGAGCAGGCTGCCTTCGGGCAGCTGGGCCTCGGTGGCTTCGAACGGCAGGCCGCCCACGCCCAGCGGGGGGCCCGGCGCCAGCGGGAGGAAGCCGACGGAGCCGTCCGGAGTGACGGCTGCCGGGGCCAGATGGCCGGCGCTGGCCAGCGTGCAACGGCGGGAGACCGGGTCGTAGACCACGTACAGGCAGGTTGCACCGACCTCCCCGACCGACTCGATCCCCTCTTCGATCTCTTCCAGGATGAGATCGTCCAGCTGGGTCAGCAGCTCGTCCGGGGGAATGTCGACATCGGCGAGGGTGCGCACCGCGGTGCGCAGACGTCCCATGGCGGCCGAGGCATGGATGCCGTGCCCCACGACGTCGCCGACAACCAGAGCCACACGGGCACCCGAGAGAGGAATGACATCGAACCAGTCGCCGCCGACACCGGCCTGAGGATCGGCCGGCAGATAACGCGTCGCCGTGTCCACCGCCAGCTGGGCGGGCCGGTGATGCGAGAGCAAGGTGCGCTGCAGCGCCAGGTCCACGCCCTCACCGCCCTCTTGCGGAATGGCGGCCTCAAGGAACCACTGGACCTGCTTTTCGGCGTTGGTCAGCGGGCAGGCCCACAGATCGGACTCCACCGGACGACCCGCCTGGTGGCGCAGTGCAACCCTTCCGAGCCACGCCTCCCGTCGCGCGAGGCTCCGCCGAGCCGAATCAGGAAGACCAGCGGCCAGAAGTTCCGTCGCCGGGTGCCCTACGACCTCCCCGGGTGCGTATCCCAGAAGCAGCCGGGCACCACGGCTCCACGCGGTGACGACACCATGCGCGTCAACGGCCGCGGCAGCTACCTCCGCCCCCTGCGCAGTGCCATGCATACGCATCGGTGCCCCATTCAGACCGGGGTCGACCCGCGTCGGCCACAAGCGAGACGGCAACCGGCCGCCTTTGCCGATCGCACCCCAGATATCTCTATGTTGCGCGTCTCAGGAATGCTCACGCGAACACTCCACATTTCAATTTCATTTTCCCATACCTGTCAGCAACATGATGTTGCCCCGTCAGCCCCAGGAGATACCCGTCAGCCCCAGGTGATAGCGGCCGCGTCTGGCGGTTGCAGAACTGTCACCGGTCCGCGGCGTCGGCTTCGTCCGGCCCGGGCAGGCGCCCTGTGCCCGCAATTCGGGGCGACGGTGGTCGTGATCGGCTGCAGTCGCGGCGGGCTGATTGCGCTCGGCTGCCGCGTCGGCCATCTGGTCAGATGGACTCCGGTCGCGGGGAGCAGGCCGCACAGCCGCGCCCCGCCGATCAATAGCTGGGCACACGTGAGCCCCGCGCGAGACGAATGGCGGATTTATTCTGGTCGTGGGGACTCTGCTTGTAAGTCGCGAAATGAAAGTCGAACTGATCGAACCGGCTGCCAACGTGCTGTTCGACGTCCCGGACGACATGCACGAGCAGATCATCACGCTCATCACCGCTCTGGCCACGGATCCGAAAGCGCGGGTCCCCGGACTGGCCGCGGCATTCGGTGACTGGTGCTGGCTTGTGTACACCATCCGCGGCGACGTGATCGAGGTGCTGGACGTCGGCTGCGCTCGGTGACGTCAGTGGCGCCTGGAACTCATATCGCGGTACGCCCGTCTCGGCACCTGCACCACGCGCCGGTGACAGCCCGGCACCGACAGTTGCATCCTGAAGGAACTGCCCGTAGTTGGGGGCGGCTGGAGCAGCCCCTGGTCACCCAGCCACGCGGGCTTGCGACACCTTCTGTCGCTACCGCCTTTTCCGTAGGCACCCAGCAGCCCCTCGAGTAGCTTTGGCACCGGAGATTCCGGAAGGTCCTTCACCCACTCCGGTGGCCTGGCGTATCGCCGGAACGGTCTGCCACGGAAGGAACTCGCGTGCTACCCGTCGGATCACTGGAGAACGTGCTGCGGGCCATCGGTGAGCAAACCCTTCACGGCCTGCTCACCATCGCCTCTTACGGTGGCGAGGACAGAGCGCAGCGCAACGCCGCGCAGGCTGCCGCCGAGGTCAGCGCGGAACGGCGCGGGAGCGAAGCGGCGGCCGCCTTACTGGCAAGGCACCACCTCTCCGAGGTGCCGCGCACCTGAGACGGCGTCCCGCTTGCGCCGAGCCGTCTGTTACAGGCGTCGGGCAGACCGACGGCTTCAGGACGCGGAGCCGAGAAGCCACGGTGACCTGGGCACGCGGTCGTCATACCGACGATGCGTTTCGTCACTCGCCGGCGTGCGGCCACCCGGGGCTCTCGCCTCGGAGAGCGCTGACCGGCAGGCACAGGTGCTGGCCCCGCCGCGCCGTGCCTCACCAGCGGGTCCCGCGGTACGCCGAGCAGAAGTCACCGTCACAGCGACCCAGGCTGCGCGCTCCCCCAAGGCATCATCGCGGCGCGGGGGACACGCCAAGCGGGCTGCCTCAACCGCCCGGCCGCGTCCGCGCCCTACCCTCGGCGCTGTGACGCTGACAGACGGAACGTATCGGCTGGGACCGTCGACCGGCCGCCTCTTGATCAAGACCGGGCGTGCAGGGCTGGGCCGCAGGGCTGGACACGACCTCACGATCGAGGCCACCCGATGGTCCGGCGAGGCGGTGGTAGCCGTCGGCGACCCTGGCAGATCGTCGGTGAGCGTGACGGTCGAGACGGACTCGCTTCAGGTTCGAGAGGGAACAGGCGGGCTGAAGCCCCTCAGCGACACCGACCGGGCCGAGATCAAACGGACCCTGGCAGGCGAGGCCCTGCTGCATATCGCACAGCACCCCACGATCGCCTTCCGCTCCACCCTGGTCGCAGGAACACTGCAGTCCTTCGAGATCACCGGGGACCTCACCATCAAGGGCCGAACCCACCCTGTGACGGTGCGGGGGAAGGGCAACGGCGACGGGCTTCTGCGCGGTTCGGCGATCGTCAGGCAATCCACCTGGGGAATCAAGCCCTACACCGCGTTCCTCGGCGCACTGCGGCTGGCCGATGACGTCCGTGTGGAGTTCGACGTAGCCCGGCTGGAGCCGGCAGACAACCCCGGATAGCCTCTGCGCCGGACCGAGCGCCGGAGTCCCGCCAGCCGATTTCGACCACCCGGCTCAAGACTGCGGGCAGGCCCACCGCGCGGACGCCTACGGTGAAGGCACGAGCGAGATCGGCGTCGGATCGAAGGTGAGGCCGTAGCCGATGACGCGGCCCTCGGCGTCGTACTCCGTGTTGCATGGCGGCCAGCGCGTCGCGGATCTCGGCGACCGGTCCGGGCGGCGAGCCGCTCGACCGTGACCGGTTCGCCGGTGGCGAGCAGTGCCTGCAGCGGACCTACCATCCTCATCAGCAGGCCCTGGCTACCTGGTGAAACCACAGGTCTTAGAGGAGCACATCACCCACGGCCGTTCAGGATCGCGGTTTCGGTGACCCTCCAGGACTCAAGAAGGGATGCTGTTGGTGATCAGCCAATGCAGCAGGAGCGTCCCCTGGCGAAGTTCAGTGGCCCTACAGGTGCTATCGGTTATCGGCGTTGCTGGTCGGGCGTTCCTTGCTGCTTGAGGGCCTGGTAGCGGTTGGCGAGCGCGTGGAACGCCTCCTTGGGTTCCCAGGGCCTCTCGGGGTAGGTGCGCGCGTCGGCTGGGTAGCCGCTGTGCTCGTCGAGGATCTTGACGATGCCGTAGGAGGCGAGGTCGGGGTCCGGTCCGGACAGACGGTGAGGGGTGCCGTAGCCGGCGAAGCTGAACCAGAAGACGGAGTCGACGCCTTCGTCTTCGAAGATGGACATGAGGTCGTCGAGACAGCGGACCTGCTCGCTCTCGTCGCGCACCAGGTCCGGTTTGGGGGTGACACCTTCGGGCTCCATAGCGACGTACCAGCCCGAGCCGCCGTAGTCGCCTGCCCCGTGGAAGGTGCAGCAGCCGACTTCCATGATGGCGACCGGCTTGCCGTGGGTGAACTCCTTGCGCAGGTCGTCGCGGTAGGTGGCGGCGTTGCGCAGGCCCCGGAAGGCGTCCAGGCCGACGATGTCGAACGGGCTCCAGTCCACCCCGTCCAGGGGGCACGAGGCGTAGCTGCTCGCCCCGCGCCTTCCCCTGGCCATCCCGCTACCGGTGGGGGTGGGAGAACCCGACTTCGGCTATCCGTGGCCGTGGGCGGTGTCCCGCTGGCTGGACGGCGAGGTGGCGACCGTTGAGGCACTGGCCGACTCGTCCGGGGCGGCCGTCGAACTGGCAGAGTTCCTGATCGCCCTTCAGCGGTTCTCGCCCGAGGACATCTCGGATGAGGGTGCCCGCGACGACCTCGCCGCCGGGTCGCTGGCCGACCGGGACCGTGCCACGCGGGCCGCCATCGAGAAGGTCGGCGGCGTGTTCGACGTCTCGGCGATGACCGAGCTGTGGGACGCGGCGTTGAGTGCCCCCGGGTGGGATCGCCCGCCGGTCTGGTTCCACGGCGACTTCCACACCGGCAACCTGCTGACTGTCGACGGCCGCCTCAGCGCGGTCATCGATTTCGGCGGGCTCGGCGTCGGCGACCCGGCCTGCGACCTGACGATCGCCTTCACCTTGATGTCGGCTGGGAGCCGGGGTGCCTTCCGTGCCGCGCTCGGCGTGGACGACGTCACCTGGGTGCGGGGCCGCGGCTGGGCCCTGGCCACGACTCTGAGTGCCTACACCGTCTACGCCGCCGTCGATCCCGTGTTGCCGCGCAGGCCACCCGCCAGATCACCGAGGCCCTTGTCGGCCAGGCAACAGGGCCCGCCTCGCCGATGGCCGCTGCACCGAAGTTCCCTCGATGTCTCAAGCGGACTTCCGCACGACCAAACGTGTCGGGGTGACCACAGAGGACAGCGGATGTCTGCCGTCTCGCGGCGCGAGCTCGTCCGCTGTGCGCTTGAACAGCAGCCGGGCCATCAGGCGTCCCATGTCCTCGATGTCCTGGTGCACAGTGGTCAACGGTGGCTCCGTCGCCTCAGCGATGGGCGCCAAGTCGTCGAAGCCGACAACCGCCACATCCTCGGGTACGCTGCGCCCGCGTTCCCGCAGTACGCGCAAGGCACCGGATGCCATCAGGTCCGAGGCGACGAAAACCGCGTCCAGATCGGGACACCCCTCGAGGAGCTCGGCCATGGCGGCGGCGCCGCCCTGCAGCGTGAAGTCGCCCTCGGCGATCAGATGGGGTGGGGTGTCCAGGAGCACGTCTCGGTAGCCGTCGAGGCGGTCGATCGCGGAAGCCTGGTTGAGCGGCCCGGTGATGGTCCCGATGCGTAGACGTCCCAGTGATTCGAGATGCCGAACGGCTTCCCTGGCTCCGCCGCGGTTGTCGGCGTCGACGTACGTGTAGCCGTTACTGCGGTGGCCGGAGCCGACGACCGGGCGACCGCCGAAGATGGCGGGCAGGCCCATGTGCTCGACCATGGCAGGCAACGGGTCGTCGGTGCGCAGGGAGAACAACAGCGCGCCATCGACGTGGCCGCCGCCCAGGAAGTTACCGACGCGCGGATAGTCGTCCGGCTCCTCGATGAACAGCAGCACCGGCTGCGCTCCTTGTTGGACAAGCTCCTGCCGGATGCCACGCAGATGGCAGTCGAAATAAGGGTCCACGAAGAGCCGGTTCTGCGGTTCGGTGACCACCACGGCGACGGCGTTGTTGCGGCGGGTGACCAGGCTTCGGGCGGCTTGGTTCGGTACGTAGCCGAGTTCGTCCACAGCCTGTCGGATGCGGTCGGCGACCGCCGCTCGCACCCTCGGCTCGCCGTTGATCACACGCGACACCGTGGACTTCGACACCCCTGACCGGCGTGCCACGTCCTCGAGTGTGGGGCGATATCCGTTCGACCGTTCCGTCAACACCTTCTCCGATGCGCGCAGTTCCTCAGGTGCTGGACACGTTAGCCGCACCCTGCCTTCGCCTTCGCCGAGTTCGGCCCGCTGGGCATCCGCCCCACCACCGGCTCCCGCTGGGCGAGGCAGAAGCATCCCGACCGGCTGCCGGCTACGTTCCACCGCACTCATGGCATCACCTACTTCCACGGCTGCCACTCGGCTCGGCGACGACCGGCTGTGGGATGTGGTTCGCCGACGCAAGGGCATCGACCACACCTGGGCGGCCCTGCGGTCGATCCGCGCGGCCCGCCCCGACGGAGCGATGATCCACGTCATCCTCGACAACCACTCCGCCGATTTGAACTGCGCATCCGCCGCTGGGCGGCGAAGAACAAGGTCGAGCTGTGTTTCACCCCGACCTACGCGTCCTGGGCGGTGATCCACCACGGCGGCCGCTGCACGACCGCACAGGGCGAGGAACTGGTCTGCGCCGGGCTCCGGATGCCGGCACCTGGGACACCGAAGCGCGGACGGCACGCTCCTACTGAGTGGTCTGTACACCGTGGGCAGTGGCACCCCGGCCGGCTGCTCGCCGCCCTGCCACCTGTGGCTGTCATCGGGGCGAGCGCCGGCGCCTGCCCGGTCAGCCGGACGACCTTCCAGGAGATCATCCGGGAGGAGCCGGGGCAGCAGATCTGCTGGACCGGGCACTGGACCTGATGCTCATCACCGCCTCGCGCGCCTGGTTCAACCGCCCCGGCGCCCGGGTTCCCGCCTGGTACCGGGCTCATAGTGACCCGGTGGTCGGCCCTGCCCTACGCACCTGGAGCGGGGCGCGGAACCCCGACCAGGTCTTCGACAGACCCGCGGTCATCTTCTCCAGGTCCAGCAACGGCATCTTCGCCGGCCTCCGAGTAAAGGTGCCGATGAGCGGCATGCTCGACGTCGAAGATCGGAAACGACCCACGCGAAAAAGGGCCCCCACAGGCTCCCGCCTGCGAAGACCCTTCGCACCGTCGGGACGACAGGATTTGAACCTGCGACCCCTTGACCCCCAGTCAAGTGCGCTACCAAGCTGCGCCACGTCCCGATGCGTTCACCCGCGGTGACCCGCGTGATCGTGCGAACAGAACTTTACCCCACGTCGTGGGCTGCTCCGAAGGGGGCGCGGGGCGCGCGACAATCGGCGTATGAGTGGGACATCTGAGGCTCGGCAGGGCGGCGGGCGTGATCGGGACACGGCGGGGCGGGCGCGGAACGCCCGGCCGCGCGACGGGCTGGGGCGACCCCTGCCGTACGGCGCGGACGGTGTGGAACGGCAGCCGGAAGGCGTCGTACGCGGCCCCGAGGAGAGTGTCGCCGAGGCGCAGGCGCTGCTGGAGGCGGGGAAGCCGTTTCACGCGCACGAGGTCTTCGAGGACGCCTGGAAGTCCGGGCCCGAGGACGAGCGCGCGCTCTGGCGTGGTCTGGCCCAGCTCGCGGTGGGCCTCACGCATGCGGCCCGGGGGAACACGACGGGCGGCGCCCGGCTGCTGCGGCGCGGCGCCGGCGCGGCCGAGGAGTGGGCGTCGGAGACCGGCCGGGGGCGGCCGTACGGAATGGACCTCGCGGAACTGAGCGCCTGGGCGCGGGAATTGGCGGGGGTCGTGGAGCGGGAGGGCAAGGCGATCAGCGCGGAGGCGTGGGCACCACGGTTGCGCGGGCGAGGGGACTGACCGGGCACCGCCGCGTCGGGCCGGTGCCGATCCCGGGTGCGGTGCGTCCACTGTCAGTGGCGTACGGCAGACTCTCGGTGTGCGAAAGATTCATGTCATCGGGATTGGGGCGGGCGACCCCGACCAGCTCACGCTGCAGGCGGTCAAGGCGCTGAGGAGCACCGACGTGTTCTTCATCCTGGACAAGGGCGAGGTGAAGTCGGACCTCGTCCAGCTGCGCCGTGACATCCTCGACGCGCACATACCGCAGGGGGCGTATCGACTGGTCGAGGCCCGCGACCCGGACCGCGACCGGTCCGCGGGGGGCGCGGCGTACTCGCCGGCCGTCGGGGACTGGCGCAGTGCCCGCGCGGCCATCTACGAGCGGCTGATCGCCGAGGAGCTGGGCGAGGACGAGAGCGGCGCGTTCCTGGTGTGGGGCGACCCCGCGCTGTACGACAGCACGCTCGGCATCCTGGAGGAGATCCTGGACCGGGGCGCGGTGGCGTTCACGTACGACGTCGTGCCCGGCATCAGCAGCGTCTCCGCGCTCGTCGCCCGTCACCGCACGGGGCTGAACCGGGTCGCGCGGCCCGTCCAGATCACCACGGGCCGCCGCCTCGCGGAAGGCTTCCCCGAGGGTGTCGACGACGTGGTCGTCATGCTCGACGCCCACCAGACGTTCCGGCAGTACGCCGGCGAGGACATCGACATCTACTGGGGCGCCTACATAGGCACGCCCGACGAGATCCTCGCCTCCGGTCCCCTAGCCGAGGCGGCTCCCCGTATCGAGCGTCTGCGGGCCGAGGCCCGGGAGCGCAAGGGATGGATCATGGACACGTATCTGCTGCGCAGGCATCCGCGCGGGTAGCGCACGCCCCGGCGACCGTGCGACGGGCAGGTGACCCGCGACGGTACGCCGCGCCGATGACCCTCACGCACGGGGCGCCCGCCGGATCATCAGCAACGCCTGGGGCAGTCGGCGCGCCGATCGCATGGAACGGGGCAGCGGCCGCGCGGCCCTCCGCGCCGTCCTCGACATCATCGCCGAGCGCCTCCTGGTCGAGGACCTGACCAACGGCCTGCCCACCGGGATCCGGGCGGCCGTCACCGGAGGCTGAGGTCCAGCCGGGTCAGGGCCGTCGTCACGTCCGGTACTGCGGTCACGCCGTCGGGGAGGTCGGGGCGGCGCACGACGACCACGGGAAGCCCGAGGTCACGGGCGGCCGTGAGTTTGGCCGCTGTTGCGGCTCCGCCGCTGTCCTTGGTCACCAGGACGTCGATGTGGTGCTCGCGCAGCAGGGTTTTCTCGCCGTCCAGCGTGAACGGGCCGCGTGCCAGGAGTACTTCGGCGTCGGGGGGCAGCGGGGGCTCCGGCGCGTCCACCGAGCGTACGAGGAAGTGGAGTTCGGCGAGGTCCGTGAAGGCCGCGAGGCCCAGGCGGCCCGTGGTGAGGAAGACGCGGCGGCCCAACGCCGGGAGCAGCGCGGCGGCTTCGGCGAGGGATGCTGCCGAGTGCCACCGGTCGCCGGGGCCGGGGCGCCAGCCAGGACGGCGCAGCACCACGGCCGGGACTCCGGTCGCCGCCGCGGCCCGCGCGGCGTTCGCCGTGATGGCGGAGGCGAACGGGTGCGTCGCGTCCACCACGGCGTCCACGCCGTGCTCGCGCAGCCACTCCGCGAGCCCCTCCGCTCCGCCGAATCCCCCGATCCGTACGTCCCCCGCAAGCGCCCCCGGCCGCGACACGCGCCCCGCCAGGGAAGTCGTCACCCGGACACCGGGACGCGTCGCCAGCTCGGCGGCGAGTTCGCGTGCCTCGGTGGTGCCGCCGAGGACCAGGACGTGGGGGGCCATGGCCTCGAGCGTACGGGGGCCGGGTAGGGGCGTGGGGTTCGGGTCCCACCCCGGGAAGCAGCAGGTCGGCAGGGTCACCGCCCGCGCATCCCGTGGGTCTCCGGCCATGTCCACGTGACCTGGTCAGCGCCCCGGGTACCGACACCTCTCGCGCACATCGGGTCCGGCAGGGTGAGCCGTCGGCGCAGGAAGCCTGCGCGCATGCGCGGCGCGGGTGCTGATCGGTATCGTCCGGGCATGGAGTCGGTACGCGCGGTCCTGATCGACATCGACGGTGTGCTCACGGTCTCGTGGCAGCCGCTGCCCGGCGCGGTCGAGGCGTTGCGGCAGATCCGTGCGTCAGGGCTCGGGGTCGCCCTGGTCACCAACACGACGTCCCGTACGCGCGCGTCGATCGCCGGGACCCTGGGCGAAGCCGGCTTCCCCGTGGACGCCGAGGACATCCTCACCGCCCCCGCCGTCACCGCCGCGTATCTCGCCGACCGCCATCCGGGCGCCCGGTGCTCCCTGCTGAACAGCGGTGACATCGCCGAGGACCTCGCGGGAGTCACGCTGGTCGGCGAGAGCGACGACGACCGCGACACGGACACCGTGCCGGATGTCGTCGTCGTGGGCGGCGCCGGACCCGAGTTCGGCTACGCCGCGCTCAACCGGACCTTCGGCCACCTCCAGCACGGCGCCCGGCTGATCGCCATGCACCGCAACCTGTACTGGCGCACCGATCAGGGGCTGCAGCTCGACAGCGGAGCGTTCCTGCTCGGCCTGGAGCGGGCGGCCCGCACCGAGGCGGAGATCACCGGCAAGCCGGCGCCCGCGTTCTTCGAGACGGCGCTGGCGCGTCTCGGGGTCGGTCCCGGTGAGGCGCTGATGGTCGGCGACGACATCGAGTCGGACGTGCTCGCGGCGCAACGCACGGGAATCACGGGTGTCCTCGTCAAGACCGGCAAGTACCTGCCCGAGAGCCATAAGGCGGCGAGCGGCGAACCCGACCACGTCCTGGACTCCTTCGCGGATCTCCCCGCCCTGCTGAACTCCGCCACGCCCCAGTAGCGGTCAGCGCAGCAGCAGCTGCACCCCGCCCACCACCGTCGCCGCGATCACCAGCCGCTCGAAGAGCAGCTGGTTGATTCGGTTCACGGCCCATTTGCCGATGAACGCCCCCGGCACGACGAAAGCCGCCAACGCCGCGTCCAACAGCAGCGAGTGGCCGTCGATCAGGCCGAGTCCCACGCTGAACGGCACCTTCGACACATTGACGATCAGGAAGAAGAAGGCCGACGTGCCGAGGAAGCCCAGCTTCCTGAAGCCCGCCGACAGGAGATACATCGACATCACCGGGCCGCCCGCGTTGGCGACCATCGTCGTGAAGCCGCCGAGCACCCCGTACGAACGGGCCTTGATCCGGCCCGTGCGCGTCGCCACCGAGTCGGGTTCGTCGTCCTGCGCGGCGGCCCGGCGGCGCCACACGGTGACCGCCGCCATCAGCAGCAGGATCGCGCCGATCGAGGTCCGTACGACCCCGTCGTCGGCCCACACCAGGAACAGCGTGCCGAAGACGACGCCCGCGGCGACCGCGGGGAACAGCCGCCACAGCGTCGGCCAGTGGGCATGCCGCCGATAGGTGAGCACGGCGAGCACGTCCCCGACGATCAGGATGGGCAGGAGGACGCCGGTCGAGGCGCGGGCGGGCAGCACGGCGGCGAAGATCGCCAGGCTGACCGTGTTGGCCCCGCTCACAGCGGTCTTCGAGAAGCCGACGAGCAGAGCCGCGGCGGCGAGAGCGGCGAACTCCCCTACGGATATGTGCCAGAGCGTCATCGTGTTCATGCGGGGACCGATGCTAAGCCCACGTATCTCCTGACGTAAGGAGCGTCTCGCCAGTTGACCCCTTCAGCAGGACCGTCGCGCAAGGAGACCCGCCGCGTCAGCTCCTGTAGCGCGCCCGCAGCTCCCGCTTGAGGACCTTCATGCTCGGGCCAAGCGGAAGCGCGTCGGTGAACTCCACGCGACGCGGGTACTTGTGGCGGCCCAGGTGTTTCTTGGACCAGTCGGTGATCTCCACCGCGTCCTGCGCGGTTCCCGGAGCGCGCACGACGACCGCGCACACCTCCACGCCGTGCAGCTCGTCCGGCAGGCCGATCACCGCGACCTGGGCGATGCCGGGGTGACGCACCAGAACCTCCTCGACCTCTCGCGGGTAGACGTTGTAGCCGCCGCGAATGATGACGTCCTTCTTGCGGTCGACGATCCTGAGAAAGCCCTCGTCGTCCTTGGTGCCCAGGTCACCGGTGCGGAACCAGCCGTCGACCACGGCCTCCGCGGTCGCCTCGGGCCGGCCCAGATAGCCGGAGAAGACATTGTGGCCGCGGATGACGACCTCGCCCAGCTCCCCCGGCGGCAGCAGCTCGACGCGCCCCTCGACCTCGGCGCGCGCGATCTCCACGTCCACGCCCCAGAGCGGGTGGCCGATGGTGCCCGCCTTCATGCCGAACAGGGGCTGGTTCACGGACGCGGTCGGCGAGGTCTCCGACAGTCCGTACCCTTCGTAGATCTTCGCCCCGAACGCCTCCTCGAAGCGTTCCAGTACGGCGACCGGCAGCGAGGCGCCTCCGGAGACGCACACGCGCAGTTCGGGCAAAGTCTCCGCCGTGCTGGCCGCGGCCGCGAGACCCACGAACATCGTCGGCACCCCGTGAAAGGTGTTCACACGCTCTTCGACCATCAACTCGATGGCGCGCGCCGCGTCGAAGCGCGGCAGCAACACGAGCATCGCCCCCGCCCGCCAGGTCGAGTTCATGGACACCGTCTGCCCGAAGGCGTGGAACAGCGGCAGCGCGCCCAGCGCGATGTCGTCGGGGCGGATGTCGTTGGCGTCGAAGGCATTGACCGTCGCGTTCATCACCAGGTTGAAGTGGCTGAGTACGGCGCCCTTGGGGACACCGGTCGTGCCGCTGGTGTAGAAGACGACCGCGGGGTCGTCCGCCTCGCGGGTGACGTACGACGGCAGCGGTTCGGCGTCGGCCGCGAGCTTCTCGAACTCGGCGCCCAGCGTGACGACCTGGACGCCGAGGGCCCGTGCGGCGGCGGCGCCGGTGTCGGCCTGCGCCGGGTGGCAGAGCAGCAGGCTCGCGCCGCTGTCCTTCAGCTTGATTCTTGCGAGGAGCCCCGGGCGTTTACGCCTGGGTGAAATCGCATCCTTGGTGGGGCGGTGCGGAGCGCCGCCGTGTCGTGGCGGCGGAGCCGCTGATGGCTCACCCGGGACGTTTCTGGTTGTCGATGTACTCCTTGATGACCGTGAGGGGTGCGCCACCTGCGGAGGCGGCGAAGTAGGACGGGCACCAGAGGTGGTCGCCCCACAGGTAGCGGCGGATGTGGTCGGGGAATTCCTGGCGCAGGCGGCGCGCGGAGACGCCTTTGAGCGAGCCGACCAGCCGGGACAGAGCGATCTTGGGCGGGTAGTGGACCAGCAGGTGCACATAGTCCTTCTCGCCGTTGAACTCGTGCAGCTCAGCGCCGAAATCCGCGCACACGTCCCGCATGATCTCCTCGCAGTGCGTGAGGATCTCGTCGGTGAACGGACCGCGCCGGTACTTCGGGGTGAAGACCAAGTGTGCGTGCAGAGAATAGACGACGCTACGTCCCCTGCGTATATGGGGGTTTGGTTCCCATCTCGGTGACACAGATCAATTCTTGTAGCTAGCCTGGGGGAGTGAAGTTGGTGGTGCAGGTGAAGCTGCTGCCGACGCCTGTGCAGGCGTCGGTGCTTGAGGCGACCCTGCGGGCGTGCAACGAGGCCGCCACCTGGGTGAGCGAGATCGCCTTCGTGCGCGGGGAGTTTAAGAACTTCGCCCTGCGCAAGCTCACTTACGGCGAGGTCAAGTCCCGCTGGAACCTGGGCGCGCAGGCCGCCCAGCACGCGATCAAGAAGACCTGTGACGCGTACATCGTGCTGAAGGCGAACCTGACGGCAGGAAATCTGGGGCAGGTTGGCTCCCGCCGTTACCGCCGGGCGACCGAGAAGCCGATCGCCTTCCGCCCGCAGGGCGCGCAGCCATACGACGACCGCATGCTGTCCTGGCAGATCCCGGACCGGACGGTGTCGATCTGGACCGTGGCGGGCCGCCTCAGGGGCGTGGCGTTTACCGCCTCACCGGAGCAGCTGGCCACGCTGGCCCTGTACCGCAAGGGTGAGTCCGACCTGCTGGAACGGGACGGCATGTGGTTCCTGAACGCCACGTGCGAGGTCCCCGAGACGGAGTTGAACCCGACTCCGGTGGATTTCGTCGGGGTCGACCTGGGCATCGTGAACATCGCCACCACCTCGGACGGCGAAATCATGGCCGGGCGCGAGCTGAACCGCATCCGGGTCCGCGAGCGCGGCCTGCGGGCCAAGCTGCAGAAGAAGAACACCCCGTCCGCCAAACGCCGTGCCAAGAAGCGGCGGGGCAAGGAAGCCCGGCGGGCGAGGGACATCAACCACAAGATCGCGAAGCATGTGGTGGCCGAGGCAGAACGCACCGGTCGCGGGATCGCCCTTGAAGACCTGACAGGCATCCGCGAGCGGGTACGGCTTCGCAAGCCCCAACGGGCCACCCACTCCAGCTGGTCCTTTGCCCAGCTGGGAGCGTTCATCGGATACAAGGCCCGCCGGGCGGGAGTGCCGGTGGTGTACGTCGATCCGGCGTACACATCCCGCACCTGCGCCGAGTGCGGGCACCTCGACAGGGCGAACCGGGTCTCGCAGGCCTGGTTCGCGTGCCGGAACTGCGGATTCGTTGATCACGCGGACCGGAATGGCTCCCGCAATATCCGGGCCCGCGCCTGGGAGTTGTGGCGACGCGGGGTCACGTCAACGGCCCCTGCCCCATCCCGAACACCACCGAGTGGGGCTGGACGCAAACGACACATCACCGCCAGTGATGCCCGGTGTGCAAGCCCATCGCCTTAGCGACGGGTAGTTGACTACGTGTTCGACCTCGGCCTGCGACAGCAGCAGATGGACGGGGACGACCACACCGCCCGCCGCCGCGATCGCGTAGTAGGCGTGCGGGAACTCCGCCGTGTTCGGCGCCATCAGCGCCACCCGGTCCCCCGGCCGCACGCCCAGGCCGACGAGGGCGCCGGCCTGGGCCCGGGCGCGCCGCCACACCTCGGCGAAGGTGAGACGCAGCTCGCCCTCGACGAGCGCCGTCCGGTCCGGACGGCGGCGGGCGTTCTCGGCGAGGTTCGCGGCGAGGGACAGGGTTGCCATGGAGGAATGCTCCGTTTCCTTGCTGGTGCGGCTCTGAACCGGTTGGGGGCTGCCCACGGTCTGGCGACAGCCCCGGCCACGTATTCACGGGCACTTGGCGGGCGCCCCAGAACTCATGGAAACTCGCAGGCGGACTCTCGCTGGGCGGAGTACGGGACTTCAGCCGCGCTCGATCAGGACGGCGCTGCCCTGGCCGACGCCGACGCACATCGTGGCCAGGCCGCGCGCGGCTCCCGTGCGGCGCATGCGGTGCAGCAGAGTGGTGAGGATACGGGCGCCCGAGCA